>CAVYTX010000006.1:0-19190 GCA_963771545.1 uncultured Alphaproteobacteria bacterium | reverse complement strand
GGCGGAAAGCCGGCGGCGAAATACGCCCCGACGGCGGAAGCTCCCGCATAGGCCCCGAGCGCGTACAGGCTGCCATGGGCGATGTTGAGAATGCGCATGACGCCGTAGATCAGCGTCAACCCCGTGGCGATCATGAACAGCCACGAGGAATAGACCAGTCCGTCCAGAACAATCGCAACGGTCACCAGCATCTAAGACGCCCTCACCCCGTGATCGAAGGCGAAGAGAAAGACCACAGGCGGGAAACGCCCGCCGCCTAGCCTCCCCTACAGAAACCGCTATTCACACCTGAGCGCCCTTGAAGCCCGACTGGATCCAGTCGAGGCTGTTCACTCCCGCCGGTGGGTTGACGCATTCGGCCTTGTAGCGCTTGACGTCGACAAGCGTGGCTTTTCCCGTTTCCTTGTCGAACTTGAACACCCCGTACGCGGTCTCCTGAATGGCCTGATGGCCGTTGGAAATGGCCATTTTGACCGTGCCGCTGGGCGACTCCCACTCCAGGTTCTCGAACGCCTTGATGACGTCTTCCGGGGACGGCGCGGCTCCGCCGGCGGCGGCCTTGTCATAGGCCGTTTTGACGCCGAGGATGGCGAGCGCCATCTTGTAGGATGGATAGGTGGGCCAGGTGCCATAGCGATCGAAGTACTGCTGGCGGAACCAATCGTTCAGCGCGTTGTCCGGAGCCAGATCGCCGTGCGGTCCGCGGCCGCCGAGAATGGTGCCGTTGGGCATCTGCGCGCCAAGCCTGTGCATCGCCGAGCTCCTCTGCCGGTCAGCACCACCTGGGTCTTGTCGAACAGCTCGCGCATGCCTCTCTGCAGCACGAGCGCTTCCATGTCCCCGCCCCAGAAGCTGGAATGGACCGCGTCCGGCTGGTCGGTCAGCAGCGCCGAGATCTCGGATCCGTATTGGCCGGCGAAGATCTTCGGGAACTGCTCCGCCTTGATCTCGACGCCCGGCATCAGCGCCTTCATGGAGGCGGCGAAATCCCGCCACGAGTTCTGTCCCCAGGCGTAGTTCCTGGTTGATGCCGGAGATGCTCTTGGTGTTGGGCTTGACCGCGAGCAGGTAGCGGGCCGCGGCCACATTGTCCATGGTCGCGTGCGCCCCGGCGCGGAAGCAGAGAACCCCGGGCTCGGTGACGACTTCCTCGAACACCTGAGGGGTTCCGCAGTCGAAGAACACGGTGAGCTTCTTGATCTCCTCGGCAACCGGCGCGATCGCCTTGCAGTTGCCGCTGGAGATGTAGCCGATGACCAGGTCGACCTCGTCCTTCTCCACCAGTTTGCGATAAACGGCGACCGATTGCTTGCTGTTCTCGTCGACGAACACCGCCTCGACGGTCCTGCCGGCGATCCCGGTGCTGTCGTAGGGCGCCGGGACCGTGCCCGCGTTGATCGCTTCGATCGTCAATTCCGCCGCGTTGCGGGCCGGTACGCCGAACGGTCCGGCGGCCGCACCCGACAGGAACATGACGAAGCCGATCTTGAGCGGCTTGTACTTCTCGAGCCTGAACCGAAACCGACCGCCAGGGAGCGGAGATCGCCACGGCGGCCAAGGCGGTCCGCCCATCCCAAGCAGAAAAGCGAGGCGGATCTCGAGAGTAGAGTGTTCATGGATGCTTCCTCCTTCCCTGTTACGACCCCCGCGAAGGATACAGTCCCTGCATGGGGCCTCCTCCTTCCGGCGCCTCGGGTCGTTGAAGCCGGGTGTTGGCGGCCATGTAGCCGCCTGCGCTTTTTATAGTTGGGCGGCCCGATCCGTTTCGGATCCGTTATCATAAAAGACTATCGCATATCCGCTGACTGAGCGAGCAAGATCGACACCCACCCATTATGATCGACGCTTCGAGTGGCGGGCCGCCGAAGCACGCGAGGCGAAGCGACGCGGTTTCGGCGGCCCGTGTTCATCCGGCTATTGGGCGTCGAAAACCCAAACGCCGGCGTTGCCGAAGCCGACGATGTCGTCGTGGTTGCTGCCCATCACATCGGCGAGGAAGCGCGGGTGCCTGTCCACGCGCCAGCTCCCGGCGTTATAGCCGAAGTTGCCGATGACCAATTGCGGTCCCTGGAAGGTGCCGTTGCCGTTGTTGCGCGAGACCCACACCCCGGCGTTGCCGAAGCCGACGATATCGGCGGCGCCGTTCCCCGTCAGATTGCCAAGCAGTCGCGGGTGCATATCCACGCGCCAACCGCCGGCGTCGTAACCGAAATTGCCGACGACCAGCTGCGGCGCCTGGAAGGTGCCGTTGCCGTCGTCGAGCGACACCCAAACGCCGGCGTTGCCAAAACCGACGATGTCGGCGGCGCCGTTCCCCGTCAGATTGCCAAGCAGTCGCGGGTGCATATCCACGCGCCAACCGCCGGCGTCGTAACCGAAATTGCCGACGACCAGCTGCGGCGCCTGGAAGGTGCCGTTGCCGTTGTTGAGCGACACCCAAACGCCGGCGTTGCCGAAACCGACGATGTCGGCGCGGCCATCGCCGGTGATGTCGGCCATGAAGCGCGGGTGCCTGTCCACACGCCACCCCCCGGCGTCATGGCCGAAGTTGCCGACGACCAGCTGCGGCGCCTGGAAGGTGCCGTTGCCGTTGTTGAGCGACACCCAGACCCCGGCGTTGCCGAAGCCGACGATGTCGGCGCGGCCATCGCCGGTGATGTCGGCCATGAAGCGCGGGTGCCTGTCCACACGCCAGCCCCCGGCGTCGTAGCCGAAGTTGCCGACCACCAACTGCGGCGCCTGGAAGGTGCCGTTGCCGTTGTTGCGCGAGACCCAAACGCCGGCATTGCCGAAGCCGACGATGTCGGCGCGGCCATCGCCGGTGACGTCGGCGAGGAAGCGCGGGTGCCTGTCCACCCGCCACCCCCCGGCGTTGTAGCCGAAGTTGCCGACGACCAGTTGCGGTCCCTGGAAGGTGCCGTTGCCGTTGTTGCGCGAGACCCACACCCCGGCGTTGCCGAAACCGACGATGTCGGCGCGGCCATTGCCGGTGATATCGGCCAAGAAACGCGGATGTTTGTCCACCCGCCAACCCCCGGCGTCGTAGCCGAAATTGTTGACTACGAACCCTGGGTGGCGCGCCGGCGCACGGCCCTCGCCGCGTTCACGCGGCCGAAGCCGTAGTCGTCATTGTGACCGTTGGCGTCGTAAACGACGCCTCCGATCTTGTCGGCGCTGTCCGCATCACCTGGCGCACTGGTCCCGGGTCATCGGCATGTTGACCGACAGCGCGAGGGCCGCACATCCTGCCGCGCACGGCGCGGCGAAACTGGTGCCGGTCGCCGTGCCGTAGCCGCCGCCCGATCTTGTGCTGAACACGTCGACACCGGGGGCGATGAGGTCGACGGTCGCGCCTCGGGCGGCGTTGTCTTCGAGATCGCGCCGGTTGGACCGCACCACAGCGATCACGTCGTCGTGAGACACGACCTCGTCGAGCAGAACGTCGACGTTGTTGCCGTTGCTCGCGGCCCAGAAGACCGCCATCCCCCGGCCTTGGCGCCCACCTGCCGCGGCCGCCGACAGGGCCAGGTCCAGCGTTGCCGTCAGGTTCCAGACAGCGCCATTCGGCCCGAGGCTGGAGACGAGGATGTCCGCACCGTCCGCAGGATCCGCTCCGGGCACCTCCGTCGACGGGTTGGCGGCGTAAGCCACCGCCCGCGCCAGCGTCGTTTGGGTGCCAACTTGGTCGTTCATGCAGGCAACCAGCGCCATGTCGCTCTCGGGGCCGCACCGCAGCCGCCCCGGGCGTTGTTGTGACGGGCGCCGACCATCCCCGCACAGAACGTCCCGTGGTCGCTGTCGGGCATCCCTGCGATACCCACCGTGAAGCCGCGCGGCGGTGAAGAATCCAGACGTGGCCCCATGCACACCGGCAGCGAGATCCTCGTGGTCGGCGTCGAAGCCGTTGTCGATAACCGCGACCCGGACACCCGCACCCCTGGTCCGGTCCCAGGCGGGCTCCGCGTCGACGTCCGCTCCTACGGTGCCACCGTCGGCGCCGTTGTTGTTCCACTGCCACTGCTGCATGTAATCGGGATCCGTCGGCGAGAACCGCTGCGGAATGTGTTCGGTGAGCGAGGGCTCGGCAAAGGTGAAACGCGCGTCATCGTGCAACTCCACAGACGCTTCGAGCGCGTCCTCCCGGCCTTTCGCGTCCACTTCATAAAGATTGGGCGCGAAAGCCAGCTTAATCTGCACGTCGAGGTTTTTCTCCGTGAGGATGGCCTCGCATTCTTCCTCCGAAAGCTCCGGTTTCAGTTGGACGTTCAGGCGATTGGTGGCGATGGCCACGGACCCGTCGCTCCGGCGCAACACCTTGCCGACCTCTTCGGCGCCGGGCACGGCCTCGCAGCGCGGTCAAGGTTCGCATCATGGTTTCGGATGGCCGCACGAACCGCCAATTGGCGTTCTCAAACGCGGTCAATGGGTCGTCGGGGGTGTCCGCCCCAAGGGTTGAGCGAACGGCTTCCATAGCCGGTACGCCCAGATCCGCCTCCGAGGCGGCCGATACGCCACGCTCGTCGACGCTGAGATGGACCGCCCGATAGTTGGGAAGTTCCTCGACGGCGATTTTCTTGTCCCGCTTGGCAGCAATACGCTCTATAACAAACCTCCATTAGCCTTCTTCGTGATCAATCTCGAATTCACGGCTGGTAACGATTCTCCCCTTCCATCGCATACGGCTTCTCGCACCCCTTTGTGTGTCCCCATGGAGCCGGTTAACGTGGACAACGGATGGACCCGGTGGGCGCGCCCGTCTGTGAACCGGTTCACAGATAATGCGAATTGATTGCAATACCGCCGCCCCGGCGTTCATAGTACGGGCGTTCACGGTGTCGGGGAGGCTGACATGCACATCGGGTATCGGGCTTTGATCGGTGGCGCGCTTTTGGGCGCGCCGCTGCTTGCATTGACCCCATCCGTCAACGCCATTGCTCAGGACCCGGAACGCTGCTCCGGGCTTCGCGGGATTACGCTGGACGCGGCTTATGTCACGTCCGCCGATGTCGTCGGTGTGGCGGACGGCATGCCGGTCTACTGTCGGGTGCGCGCCACCGCGCTCCCCGCCATTTCCATCGAGGTGCGCCTCCCCATGGAGCACTGGAACGGAAAGTACTACCAGACGGGATGCGGCGGCTTTTGCGGCGTCCTCGGCCGCGCGGACAACGGAGAAAGGCTTCATCAACGCCATGGGGCCGGGTCTGAAAAAGGGGTACGCGACCGCCACCTCCGACAGCGGCCATCACGGCATGAGCGTTGTGGACGCCACCTGGGCCGACCACACCCCGCCCGCCGAACGCGATTGGGGATGGCGGTCCATCGGCGAGACCCATCGGGTCGCCCAAACCATGATCGAGGCGTTTTATGGAGCAACTCCGGGGCAGAGCTATTTTCAGGGCTGCTCCACCGGCGGGCGCATGGCCAACATGGCGGCGCTCAAATACCCGAAGCTGTTCAACGGCATTATCTCGGGCGCGCCGGCACTGGACTACACGGGCCTTGTGGCGCTCGAAATGGCGTGGATCGTCCAGGCCAATACGGACAAGGAGGGAAACACGATCCTCAAGCCGGGCAAGGAGGCGTTGATCGGTGACGAAGTCATGCGCCAGTGCGACGCCGTGGACGGCAAGGCCGACGGCCTGATCGACGATCCCCGGAACTGCTCCGTCGATCTATCCACGCTTCGATGCATGGATGCCGCCGCCGGGGACGATTGCCTGAGCGACGCGGAACTAAGCGTGATCGCCAAATGGCGGCAAGGCCCGCGCAACGCGGCCGGCGACCAGCTCTATCCGGGTGGAATTCCGGAGGGGTCGGAACCGTTCTGGTGGCTGTGGCTGACGGGCAAGCCCGAGGGCGGCGGCGAGCTCGTCCCGCTGTTTGCGAAGAATTTCGGCGCGATATGGCGTTCGCCGACGATCCCGGCGCGTCCTATTCGCCGCTGGACTTCGACTTCGAAACGGATCCGGCGCGGCTGTCGGTGATGGCGGACGTCTACAATTCCGACGGGACCGATCTGAACGCCTTTCGCGACGCCGGCGGCAAGATGATCGTCTGGCACGGATGGGCCGACGCCATCGTGACGCCCTACAAGACCGTGGACTGGTACGAACGGCTCTCGGCCGATATGGGCGGCGCGGACGCGGTGGGCACATTCGCCCGGTTGTTCATGGTCCCCGGGATGGACCATTGCGGGCTTCTGCCGGGACCGGGTGGCATCAACCAATGGAGCATCGATCCGTTGGGCGCCCTGGAAACCTGGGTGGAAAACGGACCGGCCCCCGAAACCATCATGAAATAGACCGGCGCGGTAGCCGCAACGGGAAACCCTATTGTAAGCCATTTATTAATGTGGGACTCGTTAGACTACATCCCATTGAACATTGGTTGGAGAGCTTGGATGTTACGCGTGCTCACAATGATTTTTGCCGTCATGTTCGTGGTCGCATGTACGGCAAAGGTGAAGGCTCCCGAAGCCGAGGTGAAAGTGCCCGGAGTCAAGGTGGAAGTGGGAGATAGCGACAGCAATGGAAAGTTTTGCCCTCCGGGTCAGGCAAAAAAAGGGCGCTGTTAAAAGCCGAGAACTTTCCGCTATTTAAAAAGGGGATGTCCGAACGAGCGTGCGTTCACAGTCACCCATCCGCACCGGAACCGATAGCCGCTCGTCGTTTTACGCGTCAAGGCCTCGGCGCGCCAATCACCACATTCCCATAACAACCCGCTGCCCCCAAAAAAACTGGGGCAGCGGCAATCTCTTCGGACTGTAACCATTTGACGCTAGGCGAACAAGATATCCTCAGCGCTAATATCGTCGACACCTTCCACGACGATGGCGGCATCGGCAATCAGATCGTTCGCGTCCGGGGTCGCGCCGTCGAGAAAGACAATGATGGAATTGCCGCCATCTTGCAAAATGGCGACATCATCCGCGTCCATATCGAGCAACTTGATGCGGTCCCCTTCGCCGCGATTGAAGTCACGGATGATGTCCACTCCGTCTCCGGATTTATAGATGAATTGGTCGCGACCGCCGCCGCCCGTCAGGTCGTCACCGAGCTCGTAAACAATCGTCGCCAACCCGCCAACTTCGACGGTGGCTCCGAAGGTCCCGGAATCCTCACCGCCCACGAGATTGTCCTTGCCTTCTCCGCCGTCGAGGGTATCGTTCCCGCTACCTCCATCCAGCTCGTCTTTGCCTGACTCGCCGAACAGCTGGTCGTCGCCCGCGCCGGCTTCCAAATAGTCCTTGCCGCCGCCGCCCAAGAGACTGTCGTTGCCCTCGCCGCCGAAAAGCGCGTCCTTGCCACGGTCGCCGAACAGCTGGTCGTCGCCGGCCCCGGCGTCCAGGTAGTCCTTGCCGTTGCCGCCCGAGAGACTGTCATTGCCCTCGCCGCCGAAAAGCTCGTCCTTGCCATTGCCCCCCCAAAGGGAGTTGTCGCCAGCGTCGCCGAAGAGTTCGTCCTTGCCGTTTTCCCCGTAAACCTCGTCGTTTCCGCCGCTCCCTTCAACGAAGTCCTTGCCGTTGCCGCCCCAAATGAAATCGTCGGCCTCGCTTCCAGTTACCTGATCGTTTCCGTTGCCGACAAACACGGTGACCCCCTCCGTCGGGAGCGGCGCAAGATAGCCCGACAAGTCAACGGTGTCGCTCTTTCGGCTGCCAATCAGCCCGCCATCGCCAACATCATTCTCGTCGAACTCAAAAGACTTCACGTGTTTTGCCCAGGTAAGTTTCGTGCTTGTCTTTTTCGGCATACAAACCTCTCTCGTTTTATAGTCCCCCGTATTTCAATGTGATCGCCACCATAGCCCAAAGTCAAATGTGCTGATGTGATGGCTGTCATACGGACGTTCGGAATGGTTTATTCAACGATTTCTGGAAGCCCGCCGCAAAACGGGAAGGCCGGGAACGATTGCGCTCCCGGCCTGTTTTGCTTTAGTGGATCAACCTTAGACAAGGGGATCGTCGAAATAGAGCCCCAATTCGACGAAACCGGTGTCGGTGCCACCCACGCCGTCGGACACGGTATATTCAAAACCCAAGGGTTCTTCATAATCGGGATCGCTGTAAGACAGCGTCCGGCCATCCGCTTCCAAAAACACGTAAACTTCATTGCCGATGTACACCTCCCCGCCCGGGGCCACCTCCATGCCATTTATGGCGGTAACGGATAACGCGTTATTGGTGTTGTCCACGTCGGTGTCGTTGGCGATCACGTCCAGGCTGCCGATGAGGCCGGCTTCCTCGGTCTGTATCAACCGCATTTGATCATCCATCGCCACCGGATCGTCGTTGACCGGCTGGATGTCCAGGGTCACGGTCGCGGTGTTCGTTCCGCCCTTGTCTTCCGCCACCTCGTAGGTGAAGCTGTCGGTGCCGAAGAAATCGGCGTCCGGGACGTAGGTGAATGTGCCGTCCGGATTGAGTTCGAGGGTTCCGTTGGCGGGGCCTTGCACCGCCGAGGGCATGACGATCAAGGGATCACCGTCGTCATCCACGTCGGCGCCATTGCCGTTGTCGGCCAAAACATTGCCGGAAACCATATTGTCCTCGTCAGCGACGAAACTGTCTTCGTGGGCATCAGGCTCGGTGTTTGGGACGATCTCGGACGCTGTTCCCACCAGTTTCAACGACTCCTCGCGGCCCTCCTCTCCGCCCGGGCCAACGCTGGTGATGCGGACGCCGAACGTCTGACCGGCGATCATGTCGAGTGTCAGCGCTTCCGTGTCGTGAGACAGCATGAAGGTGGTCGTCTGGATATCGTCGCCACTCATGCCTTGGGTGCCGATCTCTATACCCACGTCGAACGAACCGCGGCCGCCACCGTTCATGTTGGCGCCGTTTCCGAGATCCGAGACCGCGTTGGCATCGAACGCCCCGTCGGTGACATGCTCGCCGTCCACCGAAAGGCCGTCGATTAGGTCATCATCGGCAAGATCGAAAAACAACCCACGCAGATCGCCCGTATTCTCGCCGTCGGGATCCAAGACCACCGTGAACTCGAGCGAGCCGTCCGCCATTTCCTTGACCACGATTGTCGGCTTAGGATCGCCGCCGATCTCGAACACCAGGCTGTCGCCGTCCTTTATCGGCGCGCCATCAAGGTCATCGGCGGCGTCGGCCGGAGCGTCCCCGGCGCCGCCGACCGGGAATTGTTGATCGTCAAAATTTTTGTCGCCGTGTTTGGAGCTTTGTTGACCAAAGGGTTCAACGTCGCCGAACGGTGCGTTCGAGGTGCTCTCGTGCTTAAGCTTTGTCGGCTTCGGCATGTTTGCCTCCGGATCCAGGAAATGTCAGGTTGAGAAACCGCGAAATCCTCCCAGTCCACACCGAGCACCATTCTCATCAATTCAAATGAATGCTTTAACGCAATTCTGTTTAAATAATTGACGATGCCATTTGTGATCATTTCTATAGCAAGCGCAATAATATAAAGTCAAAACATCTATTTGCGATCATTTACAATAAAATTTAAATAACTATATTTTGCCGAACGTGGCAGTGGACGTAGCATGGAAACAGCGTATGCCGACGTCTGTGGGTGGGCCCAGCCAATTGCAATTGACAATCATTCTCACTTCTGGCATGTATTGGCGGCATAGGAGGGCATAATGTACGTCTGCATGTGCAATGGGTATCGCGACTCCGATCTGCGCGAAGTGGCGCGGACGGGGATTTCGTGCGCGGAGGAAGCCTACGCCGCCTTGGGACGCGAACCCAATTGCGGGACCTGCCTGGATTGCGCGCAGTGGATCATCGATCAGGTCCACATGGAACTCACCGCCCCGACGCCGCCCGCCCGCGACCATGGGGCCACCGATCAAAGAGGAACGTGACGACCGGGTTTTCGCCCGAGAGCCTGAATCTTTTAGTCGCCGCCGTCGAACATCTGCGATTGGGTGTAGTTTTCCAGTCCGACCTTGTCGATCAGATCCAAATTCGTCTCGAGCCAATCGATATGCTCTTCTTCGGATTCAAGGATTGAACTGAACAGCATCCGGCTGACATAGTCGCCGGCCTCTTCACAGTCCGCGATCGCCGCGCGCAGATCGGGCATCGCCTTCTCTTCCAGTTTCTTGTCGCAATTCAGGATCTCCTGGACGTTTTCGCCGATCATGAGACCGTGCAGGGACTGAAGGTTCGGCAGGCCCTCTAGAAACAGGATTCGTTGGACGAGCTGATCGGCGTGCTTCATCTCATCGATGGAGTCTTCGTATTCGCGGGCCGCCAGCCGGTGGAGGCCCCAGTCCTTAAGCATTCGGGAATGGAGGAAATACTGGTTGATCGCGGTCAATTCGTTCTTGAGCACCGCGTTGAGATGGACGATGACCTTGTCGTGACCCTTCATGCTGACCCTCTATTGATACGGCTTGATATATTACCGCGAGTTATTCGCGGTCTCATTAGCATGCCGAGCCACCCCGTCAAAGCCCGCATCGACGTACGAACGCTTCATTCGATCGAAAAGGGTCTTGACCATCCGCAGAGCCTGAAACCACCCAGGAGATACTGCATGGCCGGCGTCTGGTAGAGGGTAAAGGCAAGCAGCGCCACGGTGGCCAAGAGCATCAGCAGCAACCCCACCCCGGCCGTATGCCATTTCATGCCGTGGCCTTTCTCAACCGTTCGCCCACCGGCGTCTCCTTGATGGGCCAATTGAGCGCGGTGGCGACCACGCTGAGCCCGATGGCGATCGCCCACGCGCCATCATAGGATCCCGTGCGGTCATAGAGCCACCCGCCAAGCCAGCCGCCGGAGAACGACCCCAGTTGATGCGCGAAAAACACGATCCCGCCCAACATGGACATATGGCGCACCCCCCACACCGACGCCACCGTTCCGTTGGTCAGCGGAACGGTGGATAGCCAAAACAACCCCATTGCGATCCCGAAGGCATAGGCCGAGAGGGCGGTGACCGGGAGCAGGACAAAGGCCGCGATGGCGATGGCGCGGCCGATGTAGATCCACGACAGCAGCATGGTCTTGCGCCGCCGGCCGCCCCACAGGCCCGCGTAATACGTCCCGGCGATGTTCACGAGGCCGTTGAGGGCGAGCACGGTTGTCGCGACCGAAATATCGATCCCTTCGTCGGCGAGAAACGCCGGCAGGTGGATGGGGATGAACACCACCAGGAAACCACAGACGAAAAACCCCAGCGACAGAAGCCAGAAATCGCGGGTCGCGAAGGCTTCGCCAAGGGCGGCGAGCGCGCTCTGCGGGGCGACGCCGGGGTGCTCGTTGCGGGGCGGCTCCTTCATGCCGTAGGCGAGCGGGAACATGAGCAACGCCAGGGCCGAAAACGCCATCAGCGCGCCCGGCCAGCTCAGCCAGCCGATGAACCCGAGGCTCAGCGGAAGCATCACGAACTGGCCGAACGAGCCCACCGCCATGGTAATGCCCATGGCCAGCGACCGTTGCTCCGGCGGCACCAGCCGGCTGAGCGCGCCGAACACGACGGGAAACGTGGTCCCCGACAACCCGAGTCCTATCAAGACGCCGGCGCCGAGGATGAATGTGCCCTCGCCCGACACGCTGGACATGATCCAAAGGCCGGCGGCGTAGAGAACCGCGCCGAGCGAGACGATGCGGAGCGCGCCGATCCGGTCCGACAGCATGCCCGCGAACGGCTGGCTCGCGCCCCAGATCAGGTTCTGCAGCGCGATGGCGAACGCGAAGGTTTCGCGCCCCCATCCCTGATCGATGGTCACCGGCTGGAGAAAAAGCCCGAACGTGTGCCGGATGCCGAGGGAAAACAGCATGATGACGGAGCCGCAGATCAGGGCGATCAGGGCGCCTCCCCATTTCGTGGTCGCACCGTTTGCCGATGCCATCGCGCAGCCTCCCGTATATTACCCGCCGCGCCCGATGGCTAAGCAAGGTTCCGATCGTTCAGTTTGGCAAGTTGCCCGAGCAGAGTATCGGTTTGCTCGCCCAGAATTTCGTGCATGGTCCTTTGCGCATCGGCCCACAGAGGCCGCGCCTTGGCCAGCGCCGCCTCGCCCTCCGGCGTGAGAACGACGACGCGGGCGCGCTCGTCCTTGGCGCCCTCGAAGCGGATAAGATTTTGCCGTTCCAGCACCCTGAGGTTACGCCCGAGCGTGCTCCGGTCCAATCCGACGATCCGCGAGAGTTCGCTGATATTGGGACGGCCCGCCTCGGCCGCGCGTTTTAGAAGCCGGTACATGGTCACCTTCAGCCCCGACGGACCCAAGGCCTGGTCATAAAACGAGCTGGCGGCCTGCGCCGCCTGGCGCAGCGACGTGCAAAGGCAGATCGTGTTTTCCATGTTTTCCATAAATGCGGGTATATACCCCCTTTTCCGCCGACGCAAGCTTTTGGGCACTGGCTCCTCGACTCTGATGTTTCACCGATACCAACGGGGGATACGAGCGGGTGGCGCGAGCGGGTCGCATGAACGGGGTGCCCGGTTCCTGGCCTTTTCATTTTCGGCGTTTCCCGCGAGGCGGGTATTCTAGCTCCGTCGTTCCTTTGCGCGGCCGACGGCGAAAAATGTATACCCTTTGTTGACCTTCGGGGCGTGTGGAAACGTTGGCGTTGCTGATTTTGGGTATGGTCAACGGCCGCACGGTCAATCTGAGTTACATTGCCAGCCAGCTTTCCGGGACCGCTTCGATCCCATCGGCGTATCGCCGCCTGCAGCGATTTTTCCAGTATGTGCGCCTCGACGGGAACTGGTCGGCGCCGCTCATTGTCAAGTGGCTGGGGATCAAGCCGCCTTGGGTCCTGTGCCTGGATCGGACCAACTGGAAGATCGGCCGCCGTGACGTCAACATCCTGACGCTGGCGATCACCACGCGGCGGGTGCGCATCCCGCTGATGTGGACGCTGCTGCCCAGCGGCGGATGCAGCACCCAGGATGACCGCATCGACTTGATGCGTCGCTATCCTCGCCGACCGCGAGTTCATCGGCGTCAGGTGGATGGAATTCCTGTTGAAAAACAAAATCATCTTCGCCATCCGGCTGAAGGAGGACACCGTCATCTATCTCGAGGACGGTCACACCTATCAATTCAAAAGCCTCTTGCGCACGCGCCGGAAAGCCAAGCAGATCCTGGCGCGGCCGGGACGTCTCGCCGCCATGACCGACTGCCCGGGACTGCCTCTCACGTTCGCGGCCAAGCGCCTCGCCGACGATGAGTTCCTGATCGTCGCCACCAACGGACCCACCGACAAGGCTCTCCACATCTACAGGAAACGGTGGCAGATCGAATGCTTGTTTGGCGACAGCAAAACCCGTGGTCTCAACATGGAAGACACGCGTATCACCGACCCGGCCAAACTCAACACCCTCCTCATCATCATCTCTCTCGCCATGGCCTGGGCCCACGTTACCGCCGCCACCGCTCAGGCCGGCGCCGCCATCAAGAAACGCACACACGGATACCGCTACAAATCCTGGTTTCGCCTCGGCTTCGACCTCCTACGAAACTGGATCCTCCACCAACCCGACAAAGCCGCACATACCTGGACACGAACTTGGCCAAAGCGACGCCTCAATCCAAAAACCAGCAGAGTTGTGTAGTGTGGTGAAAAGTATACAAAAGTATACAAAAGTATACATTTCCGCGCGCTAAGTACTTTATTTTCCTAGACCAGCGTTTTCCGCCAGGTATACAAAAGTATACATCAGTCTTGCATAATGCATTGATATATAAGGAATGTTTGCCGAAACAAAAGTAGACATTCTTTGAACCGGTCCGGACCCCGGACACACGTATCTTGTCGCTCCAAAAAGAACAAACAATGAACATAGAGCCCGGCGGGCGGCGAGTTAAGGACTTCGTTCGACGCCTGTTCAATCGACTTTGACCCTTTGATCTCCCAAAAAAACGATAGCGTACCAGTCCCCAATGCCGTCTTCGCGAGCGCAGCGCGGCGATCCAGAACCGCCGCTTCAACCATGCACATCACTAGACACCTTCGTTGCTCCGCGCCTCGTAATGACGAGGGAGGCAACCATCGCACACCACCGATCAACCGATGCCTATCCCATTGATTTGATCATATTTTTGTCGCCATGGTATGATGGTAGACGTGACCCAACAAAGGTTTCACAAGCCCTGACCGCATTCGGACGGTCTTTTCCGGGCGAGCCTACGGCACTTCACTATCCGAATCTGGAGAGTCACTGTCGGACCTTTCCTGAAGACGCCATCGCCGGATCCCATTTTTTATGTGATTGGTATCTTTGCGATCCTCTTGCCACAGTTTGGTAAATTCCACATCGGCACTATGCGGACGAAGCCCTTCAGGGAGATCGTCAAACCTAAGGCGAATTGGAAGGACGGTACCTTCTCCAACGACCAGCGCTTCTTGAGTGCGCAAGGTTGGCAGCGCATCCACAAGGCTGCGCACTGTGTCGGGCAACGCACGCCTGACAAAATTCTGATCCTGTTCGTTGCTCATACGAAGGGCGATTAGTGTATTGCATTGTGAAAGAGCGGTTTCCGCCAATTCGGATGGTCTTTGCGTTACCAACCCCAAAGACACCCCATACTTACGCCCTTCTTTGGCGATACGAGATAGCGTCTGCTTCGTTGGTTGAAATGCCGCGTCATCGCCGCGTGGAGCATACCGGTGCGCTTCTTCGCAAACCAGTAATACTGGTACTGCAGGGGCTCGCGGTGACCAAACAAAAAAATCAAAGATAATGCGGCAAAGAACGGAAACAACCACATCGACAACATCAGAGGGGACGCCAGAAAGATCTATTATAGAAATAGGTTTCCCATTGGAAGGTATTCGCAGATATCTTGACATGATGTCGGAAAGGCAATCTTTAACATCATCGTCCCGGCGCATCAGAAAATCGAATTTGCGGTCTGACTGCAATGTTTCTATCTTGTTAGAGTCCGAACTCGAAACTCATGTTGAGCGTGCCAAGCGTCGGGTGAGCATCATGACGGAAGCGGCGTAGAGGAAGGTTTGGGCGGAGGCGATGGTGGCTTCGAAGTCTTTGGCCAGCCTTCGGTTACGGTTGATCCAGGCGAAGAAGCGCTCGACCACCCATCGCCTTGGCAGGACCTGGAAGCCGACCTGGTCAGCGATCTTCTTGACCACCTCGATGGCGATGCAGGTGGCGTCCTTGACCCGCTGGGCGCCATAGGCGCTGTCGGCGAAGGCGAGTTCGACGAAAGGGAACGATCGCCGCGACGCCTTGAGCAGCGGGATCGCGCCGTCGCGATCCTGAATGTCGGCCGGGTGGGCTTGAATCACCAGCGCCCGCCCATCGGTATCGACCATGGCGTGGCGCTTGCGGCCCTTGATCTTCTTGGCCCCGTCGTAGCCCCTGGGGCCGCCGGCTTCGACGGTCTTGACGCTCTGGCTGTCGATCACCGCCGCCGACGGACTGGCCTCCCGCCCGACCCGCTCGCGGTCGAGCGCGACGAGATGGTGGTTGATGGTCTCGAACAGGCCCTCGCGGCGGAAGCGCAGGAACCAACCGTAGACCGTCGTCATCGGCGGGAAGTCCTTGGGCAGCATGCGCCAGGCGCAGCCGGCCCGCAGGACGTAGAAGATGGCGTTCATGATCTCGCGCATCGGCCATTCGCGGGGCCGGCCGGTCCGCGCCGGCGGCGGCATGAACGGCGCGATGATCTCCCACTCCGCATCGCTCAGATCGCTTCCATAACGCAGATGATCGCGGCTATGTTGCCGCCGGGTGGTCGGTGTCCACATGTGCCCCTCCAAACTAGCTTTGACAACCGTTTGGAATCACATCTGAACCCGCCAATCCAGCCAAAAATTGAGTTTCAAGACGTCTTCTTAGAGAATTTGATCTCATGCTCTGGACATCGTAGCGAACATAAAAACCGCATACTTCCCAATCTCCGATTTGAAGTGAAGTAGATTGAGGTCAAATGCTCTTATCATCCTCATTCACTTCCTTTCCCTATTGCTCCTCAAACAGAAAGTCGATTGATGTTAGATTTAACGTGTATGGGGCGGATTAGCTCCAGCGTAATCCGCCGCACGCAGCCTGTTGGCGACTCAGTACACGCCGACCGGCACGCCGGGGCAGGGAACGTGGAGCACGCCCGTCCGGATCGAAGTTCTTAATCAGAGTCGCGCGGTCTGTCCGCACCTATACCAACGGCCGTTGGTGTTACCCCTCGGGATCCGCGGGTGAATATCTCGGGATGATATAAAAGAATCAATGGAACTTTTCGGCCGCGTGAGCGATGGGGTCAAAAACAGTTGATCCACAAAAGACTTAACGTGCAATGCCGTAACAGGGGCAAAACACCGGGCGGTCAGGCGGGGGAGGCTCTCGCTCGGACGAGATCGGGGAGGGGCGGGATTTCCGGGGCGTCGGGCGCGTGGAGGCGGTCGCCGAGGTAGGTCCAGAACGATATCCCGAGTTTCCGGCAGGTTTTCATCAGGCCGAGGAAGGCGTCGCGGCAGTCGCGGCCGACGTCGGAACGGGTTCCGGCGGAGATCTTGCGCCGCGTGACCTGGCAGCGGATGTCGTTTTCGGAGCCGTTGGTGTGCAGCGGGATCTCGGGCCGGTCTAGAACGGCAAGCAACTCTTGCTTGTTGGCGTGCAACCGGCGCAGCAGCCGATCGAGGGTGACAAAGCCGGTGCGGGTGGTGAACAGGGCGTCGAAACGTCGCGCGAGGTCCGCCTTGCGCCGGGCCGACGGCCGCTTCCGGTAGGCCTTGAGGTCGGCGTAGAGCCGCCAGACGCGGGCGCGGATGCGCGTCACGGCCCGGCGCTGGCGGTCGTTGAAGGTGTCCAGCTTGTGGATCAGGCGCTCGGCGTGCACCCAGCAGAGCGCGTGGCGGCCGACGTTGAACTGGCCGGCGTCGTCGCTGAGGATGACGGCGTCGCCCAGCAAGCCGTGGTCGACGATGCTGCCCCACAGCGCCCCCTCGGTGGCGACGCGGACCGGGTCCGGGGCGACCTTGAGGCCGGTGAGGCCGAGGCGTTCGAGATGGGCGGTCCACGCCGCCGCGTCCGCGAAGCGCTTGCCGTCGTCCGCCGCCAGCCGGGCGATCAGCGGACCCGCCAGGCCCCCCGCGCGCATGAAGGCCAGCGCGGCGTCGTTGACCACGTAGTCGCCGTGTCCGGCGCGCAGCAGTTCGAGAAAGTTCCGCCGGCTCTTGGAGCCGGTGGTGGCGAACCAGGTGAAGTGGTCGTTGCCGATCTGGGTGCAGGTTCCGTTCGTCGCCTTGTGACGGGCCCCCGTGTCGTCGGCGCTGATCCACGCCGCCGTCTCCAGCCCGGCCCGCAGAACCGCGCGCGCCTCGTCGACAAAGGGCTCTTGGCCATCGATGAGCAGGCGCCCCAACTGCCGCTCCGAGAGACTCACCCCGAGGTCGCGAAGGTGCGCGAGCAGCCCCGGACCCGTCATCCGCCCCTGGTGGTAGAGCGCCAGCACGGTGCGCCGCAACTCCGCGCCCACATGGCCGCGCACCCCGCACGGCAGCGGCGCCACGATCGTCTCTCCGCTCGGCGTTTTCCAGCGTTCCCGGCGATAGCGGATCGCGATCGGCCGGACCACCAGGTCCTGAACCACCGTCGTCTCGTAGCCCTTGAACCGCGAGCCCGGCGGCGCGTCGATCCTGATCACCCGTTCCTCGGTGACGAGCACCCGCTTGGCCCCGCGCCCACGGCGCTTTATGGTCTTGCCATCCTTTGGCTTACCATCCGTCGCCGCCTCCATCCCACTCGGACGGATCTTCGGCCGACCCTTCAGACCCTTGAGGCGGGCAATCTCGTCGCGCAGCGCCGCGGTCTCCGCGCGCAAAGCCGAAATCTCTTCGAGAAGCCGCAAAACCAGCTTCTTGAGTTCGTCAACCCTCAGATCGTCAACATCCGGTATCGAGGCGGCCATGGCGACAGTAAATCACATCCGACCGCGCGGCCAAACCAAGATCCCGCATGACCGATCACTTCGAGGCCGACATGTGACTTCTCGAACTCACCACAATGCCCGGGATTCTGCCCCTGTTACGCAATGCCTTCCTTACCCTTGGCCCGGATTGCAAAAAGACACTGACCAAGCGTTGGCGTGTGCGGCCGGCCGATCCGCGCGCCGCTGCTGGCGCGATCACGGGCGCAGTGAGCGCATGCCCTGATCGATGAACTGGCGGACAAGGCGGGTGTAGGGAATGCCTTTTTGCCTGGCCGCTTCTTTCAGGGCGTCAAGCTGGTCCCGCGGCAGGCGGACTTCCATCCGGGCGTCCCTGTTCAAATACTCGAACCGAACGGGTTTGAAGCCCGACAGGTCATAGTCCGACAAGTCGGCTTCCTCGGTGAATTTCTCGGCCTCTTCATCGGACAGAAGGGGCGGCAGCTGTTTAAGCTTGTCCTTGTCGCTCATAGCGCTCGATCTCCTTTCCGTGCATATACCGTGCGCTGACCGGACGGATATAATCGCCGTCGCGTTTATGGCGGATGGTGAAGGAGATATAATACCAACGATCATTGATAATGACCCATTGTGACGGCCTTTCGAGGTTTCCGGCAAGGAGCGTGGTGCGCCGTGATGCGGGAGCATCATAAGCGCCGCGGGACGCCGTCCGGAAACCTCGAAAGGCCGCCCGCGGGGTCGTGTTTCGCGCATCCTCGGGGCGTCCGGACCGCTTGACGATGGGTCCCCATCGCCGGCGCGGCCCCTCCTGCCGAGGAAGCGAGAAACACGATCATAATGAGTCATTGTCAACGACCGTTGGTATAAATCGCCCGCCCTTCATCATGCCGGCCGATGGCCCGCAAACGCTGTTCGTCGATGGAATGGCCGGGATGAGCGTAGATCGCCGGGCCATTGACGAAGGCCTGTTCAATCTCGGCGCGGCTGACGCCATGTTTGCCGCATTTCGGCCAGTTGCCCTCATCCCAATCAAAACCAACAACATTCGCAACGTCCGTATCCAATTATACGGAAATTTGTACGTACACGTCAAATCAGCCGCTCATGCCGCTTTGTCCGGACCATTTTCTCCAAATGCGGCACGCGCTTTTTTCTGAACGCGAATGAACTTCAAACCGGCGCTTGCTCCCTTACGCGCGGCTGCGCGAACGCTCGCCACAGCATACCACACGGGTTGATCCGAAGGAGGGGTATTCCTGACCCGCACCCCCAATTCCTCGCACCTCCCCCGCAGGAACCCCAGCCGCCGGCACGCCGGTTTCGGCACGGTCGTGCCGCCGCCGGGATCCGGGAAG
>CAVYTX010000005.1:0-437335 GCA_963771545.1 uncultured Alphaproteobacteria bacterium | reverse complement strand
CAGGGTCTGGTGTGCGCGAAAGCCGGCGGCCTGATCGGCGCCGACCGGCACGGCGGACAGCTCCAGCGGCACCCAGTCGATCGCCCGCCAGAGCGGCGGCCGGCCGTCCTGCTCGCTGACCTCGTAGGTGCGGACCTGGTAGCCGACCGAGACGCTGCGGATGATCCCGGCGCGGACGTCCCGCCAGAACGGCTCCACGTCCTCGCGCTCGGAGAAGCGAACGACCGCCCTGCCCTCGAAGCCGTCGCCGCCCTGGCCGATCCACGCCCGCTCGACGACGCCCAGCACGTTGGCGAGGTCGAACGCGCCGTGGGCGTTCAGGAGCGGCGCGCCGGCATTGAGCCGGGCGAGATCGACGTGGCCGGGATCGAGCGACAGGACCTCGTCGTAGCGCCGGCCGGTAAAGAGGTCGCGCCGGTGCACCGCCGCCCCCGTCGACCAGACGAGCTCGATCGTTCGCGCCGCCGCATCCGCCGTCTCCGGCTCGAGGCGGACGTCGGCGCGGGTCTGCAGCGGCAGGTCGATCGTATGTTCTTCGTTCAAAGGAGCGTCTCCTGAACCATGCTGGTCGGGTTGCTCGTGCTCGCCCCGCCGGACTGCGGGGACTGCCGGCGAGGTTGCCTTTTGCGGCTTGTGGTGATTCCGTGCTACGCGATGCAATGCGGTCGGCGGGAGCAACGACGGTGGCGGCGGCAGGAGTTCCATGAGGTGTTTCAACCTTTCGCCATAGCATTGCTGGGTCTTGCCGCTTGTGCAGCGGTGGGCGGCGCGGCGGCCCAGACGCCGGCCGAAGAAACAGCAACACAGATCATCGCCGACCAGGTCAGGGCCCAGGGGCACTCCTGCGATACGGCCGAGGGTGCTGAGCGGGACACCCAGGCGTCCAAACCGGACGATCCCGTCTGGCTCCTGCGCTGCAGCAATGCGACGTACCGCGTCCGGCTGATCCCGGACATGCGAGCGACGATCGAGCGGATCGAGTAGCCGATCGGGCCGAACAGCGATTGCCAGGCGAACTGGCGGCACTGCCTGCGCCGTTCCGGCGATTCGTCGAATGCGGCTGCTATGGCGGCACGCCGGCCCGCTTCACCGGCCACTCGCCGAGCTCGGTACCGAGAATCGTCAGCACTGGCTCTACGATCCCGTTCAAGTACCTGGACGGTTGCAACCACGCGCGACTGCCGGAGCGTGGCGGCAACCCTTTCAGATCTTCTCCCTCCACCATCGTCTCGCCGATCCGACGCGACGCGCCGAGGTCATCTTCCAAGCCGCAATGCCGCTGATCGCGAGAGAAACGATGGGCGATCGTTCCGTCTCATCGGCATCGGCGTGACCAACCTGTGCTCGGCGTCGCTGGCCGATCCGCCCGACCTGTTCGCAACGCTCAGTCGCTGACCGCACTCGGCGTCTCTTCCATCGGCTTCGCCGCGCCGGTCTTGGTCGCTTTGCGCGGATCGGTGTCGAGGACGATGCCGAGGTCATCGAGCGCGGCGTTGGTCTCGCCGATCTCGGCCAGCACCTGCGCCGGGTCGTAGCCCTGGCGGGCGATCGCCTCCTTCAGGGTCATCAGCCCGGCGCGCACGGCGAGGATGTCGGCCTGGATGTCCTTCAACGGATCGACGGCCTCGAACCGGGGCGCGGTCCACTCGGCGTCGATCACGCCATCCGGCAGGGCGCCGATGGCCTGGCTCGTTGCGACGAACCGCTGCCACACCGGCCGGCACAGCCCCGGCACCAGCAGCTGCCATTGCAGCGCCTCCATCCGCCGGCGGAACTCGAGCAGGCCGGCGCGGATCGAGGAGTAGTTGACCTGGCTGAGATCGCCGGTGAGAAGCTCGTAGGTGAGCCCGACGCCGGCGGCGATGGCGTGGAGCTGGACCCGCATGTACTCGCCGTAACCGCCGGCGTGGGCGGGGGTCGCGAACTTCACGTCCTTGCCCGGGGCCAGGTACTCGATCATCCCGGGCTCGAAGCTCTCGATCCGCCGGCCCTCGGCGTCGGCGGCACTCGCGCCCAGCGTCTCCTCGTCGTCGGCGCCGGTGACGAAGGCGGCGAAGCAGGCCTCGATCTTCTTTCTGACCAGCTCGGCGTCGTCGTAGTCGTCGAGATCGCGCAGCTTCAAGATGACGGCTGCAAACCACGGCGCGCCGCGGACCTGGCCCGGGCGCAGGCGATCGAACAGGTGCAGCACCGAGGACGCCGGCACCGGTTGGCTCGCGAGCGAGGCGCGGCGGACCATCGCCACTTCCCCCGGGTGAACGGGATAGAGCCAGTAGGCCCGCCGGCGGCCGAGCGGATCGAACTCGACCCCCTGGACGACGAAGCCGCCGTCCGGCAGATCGCCGGTCTTGCCCGCGTCCAGGTGATCGGGCTCGAGCAGCTGCAGCTGCAGCGGTAGTGGCAGCCCGTCCTCCCGTCGCCGGGCGCGGATGCGGACCAGGCACTCGCCGCTTTCGACCATGGCGCGGACGACCAGCGCCTGCAGCCCGGAGAAGTCGGTGAGGCCATCGGCATCGCAGCTCTCGGCGAACCGGGACCAGAGCTTGTCCGTCGTTTCATTGAGAGCGCTGTCGCCCGAGCGCGCCCGCGGCAGGATGCCGGTGCCGACGAGATTGCTGACGACGGCTTGCACCGCCTTCGCCGCGTAGGCGTTGTTGCGCACCAGGTCGCGCGAGCGCTCGCGGAGACGATGCATCGCGCCGCCGATCTCGGCGTTGGCGCTGGTCCCGGCGGCGATCCAGCCCTCGGTCCGCCGACCGAGCGTCGCGCCCTCGTAAGCCCGGGCCAGCATTGCCATCGCCGCCCGCCGGCGGGCGCGGCGCAGCCCGGCTTGCGGCGCCAGCCAGCCGACGGCGCGGTCGAGCAGGTTCACCGCTGCGATCATCCCTTGCGGAAGCGGGCCAGGCTGCGGCTCGGCCGCGCCGCACCGGCCGCGGTGGCCATCTCCGCCTCGATGGTGCGGATCCGGCGGATGAGATCGGCCTCGGCGGCGTATTCCACCGTCTTGCCGTCGTAGGAGACCCTGAGCGTGCCGGAGGCGTAGGCGCGCTTGAGCGCATCCAGCTCGGCTTGCGTCCAGTTCATCGCGATCTCCGGGTCAACGCCGGCTCAGCCAGGTCCGCCGGCGCTGAGGGAGCCATGCGGAGCCGCGGCCGCCGGATCCGTTCGTCGCTCGTGACCGGCTGTCCGGATCTGCCGATGAAGCCGGACCGCGCCGGCCCGGCGCCGCGGACGGGGCACTGTGTCGCCTCGACGCCGAGCTGGCTCTCCAGGTCCCGCCAGCGGCGCTCCGGCCAGCGGTCGAGGCCGGCGATCCAGGCGGCGGCGCGGGCATAGACCCGGCAGTCCAGCGCCTCGTTGCGTTCCCTGAGCTTCTGCCATTCGAGCCGGGTAAACCCGCGCCGGGTCTTCACCGTGACCAGCTGCTCGGCGGCGAGCTGCTTGACCCACTCGACCTCGACCCCGCGCGGCAGATGGACGAAGCCTGCGGGATAGCCGTTCCGCACGTTCTTCCGCCGGTCGGCCGCCCGAGCGCAGGAACCGGTAGGTCTCGCTCTTGAAGGTGGCGACCGCCACCGTCCACAGCCGCGCGCCGCGGCGGATCTTTCGCCCCGCCTCGGTGGCATCGACATACGTCGGCCCGCGTCACCGGGCGCGGCCCGATTGAAGCCGTCGACGCCCTTGACCGCGATGACCTGTGCGGCGCCCGCGCGCCGCGCCCAGGCATAGACCGCCGGCGCCTCGTAGCCGGTGTCGATGGCAAGCTTGGCGAGTCGCCAGCCGCCGGCCGCCCGGCGTGCGGCCACGTCTCGCCGAGCAGGCCCGACAGCTGCGTCCACGTCGCCGCGTCGCCGGGACCGCCCTCAATCACGACGTGGTCGACGAGCCAGCTCTCCAGCCCCCGCCCCCAGGCCCAGATCGAGACCTCGATCCGGTCCTTCTGCACGTCGGCGCCGGCGGTGAGAAACAGCCCGCCTTGCGGCACCGTGCCGCGGCGGAACGTCCTCGCGGCGCTCGTAGAGACGCTGCCAGTCGGGCGCCTCGCCGGTCTCGGCCCAGGTCTCGCCCAGCACGGTGTTGATGAAGCTCCGCTTCGGCCTCGTCGGATGACTGGCAGGCCTCCCACTCCCGGGCGATCCGCTCCCACGACAGCCAGCCCACGGGTGAGTAGAGGCTGGAAAGGTGAAAGCCGATCGACAGCGGATCGACGGAAACGGCCATCGGACGCCATTCGCCCTCGGCTAGCATCTGGGTCTTGTGGTGCTCGGCGATCGGCTGCTCGCATCCCTCGCAGACGTAGGCCGCCGTCTCCGGCTGGCCCTTCTGCCAGCGCAGCCGTTCGAACATCAGGTGTTGGGGGTGTCCGCAGTGCGGACAGGGCACGAAGAAGCGCCGCCGGTCGGAGGCCTCGTATTCCCGCTCGATCCGCGACAGCCCCTTGATCGTCGGTGTCGAGGCCAGGAACACCTTGCGCCGCCACGAGAACGTCCGCGTCCGCGCCTCGGCCAGCGTCACCGGATCGCCCTCGTCGTCGGCCGATGGCGGATAGGCGTCGACCTCGTCGAGGAACAGGTAGCGCACCGGCATCGAGCGCAGGCCGACGGCGGAGTTCGCGCCGGTCAGCACCAGGATGCCGCCCGGGAACTCCTTCGACAGCACCGTGTTGCCGGAGTCCCGCGACCGCGCCGGCGCCACCTTCGCGCGCAACGAGGGGCTCTCCTCGATCAGCGGATCGATGCGCTGCTGCGAGAAGCGCTTGGCCAGCTCGACCGACGGCTGCACCGCCAGCATCGGCCCCGGCGCGTGGTGGATCACGTAGCCGATCCAGTTGCAGCCGCTCTCGGACGCTCCAAGCTGGCTGCCCTTCATGAACACCACCCGCTGCGCCGGATGGCGAGGACTGAGCGCGTCCATCAGCTCTTGCAGGTAGGGCGTCGCGACTGGTCCGCCACGGTCCGGCCTCGGAGGCACCGCGCGGGCTCAGGATCCGGTGCTTGTCGGCCCATGCCGAGACGGTGAGGGCGGGATCGGGGGTGAGCCCGGCCGTCCAGGCCCGCAGCAGATCCTCGGCACCATCGAAGGCCAGCGGAACTTGTGGACCGTCGTCCACAAGTTGGCCTGCGCCGTCAACGGAACTCGGCGCGGAGATCCGCCAGCTCTCCCAGGTGCTGCCGGACATGCGCCTCCAGAACGGTCTGCAGGGCATGCGCACCGATGCCGAGATCGGCCGCCATCATCGCCGCCACCCGCGCCGGCCAGCCGGTCCAGGCGTCCCGCTCCTGCCGGGCCAGGCGGAACACCAGCGCCGTGGCGCGCGCCCGGTCGACCAGCTCGCCGCTCAGCTTCTGCAGCCGCATCTTGCGCTCCTGCGCCTTCAGCACCTCGTTGGCGGTGCGCGCCTGCAGAGTAGGTCATCCCGCCGCCCGCCTGTGGCGCCGGCAGGCCGTGGGCGCGCAGCGTCTCCGACACCGCGCCGACGGCGGCGTCCGGCACCGGCCGCAACGACGGCTGATGCCGGCCGCGCTGCATCGCCGGATCCGTCGCCTGCGCCCGGCGCGCGTCGCTGGCGGCGGCGTCGATCGAGCCGTCGGCGTGCTGCACCAGCCGGCCCGAGGCCCGCGCTTTCTGTACCGCGCCGCGCGAGATGCCGGCGTGCGCCGCGTACGCGCGCTCGCTCATCCCGGCGCGGCCCCGAAAGTTGGGTCTTCGGCGCCCGGTCATCGCTTACCGCGATGATCACAAGATGATCCGGGCGCGCGCGATAAAGCCATTTTGAAACAACACACTAGAGTTGATGCACGCGTTCGGCTTGAGCCCTTATGGGCTCGGCGAAAGCGTTTCTTCATCAGCCCCGACCGCCACCGGCCGTCGGGGCTCGAGCGGCGTAGCAGGCGCCGCATCCCGTGGCGCCGATGAAAGGACGCCACCGATGACCACAGATTATTCCTACAGCCTCTCCAGCCTGGCGCAGATCCTGAGCGCTTTGGAAGGCGAACGCCGCAACCCCAACACCAAGCGCAACGCGATCAAGGCGATCGAGCGCGCCGCCGCCGGCTCGGCCTCGACTGCGACGACGTCTTCGATGCCGCCGACGGGCTGCTCAGCGGCCGGCTGAGCGCCGCCGAGTGGCGGGCCGAGCTGCGCGACGACGGATGCGGACCCACCAGCATCTTCACCGAGCCGACCGCCGCCCCGGCCGCCGGCAACGAGCCGGCCGAAGCCTCCATCATGCCCAACGCCGGGCCGCTCGCCGTCGCACCACGGCGTCGCGGCGGCAGCTCGGCCGGACAGCAAGCAGGCGCGGATGATCGCCATGCTGAAGCGGCCCGAGGGCGCCACCATCGAGCAGATCGCCGAGGCGATGGGTTGGGCCCGCCATACCGTCCGCGGCGCCATCGCGGGCGCGCTCAAGAAGAAGCTCGGGCTGACCATCGCCTCCGAGAAGAGCGAGGGCGCGGCCCGCGTCTACCGGATCGAGGACTGAGTCCTCACGCCGCCGCCGCGCCACGGCTCGGCGGCGGTTCTCGTGTCCATCAAACCATCAATCCCCGTCGTCTCGTCGACCGCGAGGCTTCCCGTTGACCTGCTAGCCGTGGCTCGAGTAACCGACGGGCGCCCTGTAGCCGGTGGTCGTTGCGTTCGCTTTCTGCATCGCTCGATACCCATCTTCCGGCGAAAGAAGGACGGTGGTCGCGAGCGTTGTCGTTCCGCCAGCGCCCGTCAAGGTCAAGCTGCAGGCGACACAGCTCTCGTTGTCAGGAAACTCGACGATGGCGACGCCGTCGATATCGCCCAGCGCGTAGAAGAACTGGTGCAGCTTGCCGTCAAACGCCTCGACCGCCTTGCGCAGTTGCGCCGGCCGGTCCTGCGGGATCTCGCGCATCGCCTGAATGGCGGGGTCCTTGTAGGTCCACCGGTAAAGATAGTACGCCATGATCAACCTCCTCCCGGTCCGGGTCCGTCCGCTTCTCGCGGCTTCGGTGGTCCGACTGGAGCCGGCCCGGACGGAAGAGTCTGATCCGATCTTCTGCTCGCTGCAATCCGCGCGTATGAGCGCCCCGCGCGGGTCACGTCATGGATCGGCTCCGGGTCGCACACCGGGAACGGTCGGCCCACTCCCAACCGCACCACGCCGTCAACCAGTTCGCGCACGTGGCAATGATCCTGAGCACCGTGGCCAGCCCATGGGCCAGTGCGGCGTTGAGCCCGACGAGCGGGAACAGCGCGATCCGAACGCCGAGCAGCAGTCCGCAGGTGATGGCGACGTCGGTGGCTGCACCGGCCGGTGAGATCCGGCCGGCCTCCATCACCACGCCTTTGCCGTCCGCTCATCGACGACCTCGGCGAACGACCGGCCGTCGCCGTTGAGCGTGACCTGCTTGCCGCTGAACTTCTGCCAGCGTTCGACGGTCACGTCGCAGTAGCGCGGCTCGATCTCCATGCCGAAGCAGCGGCGGCCGGACTTCTCGGCGGCGATGATGGTGGTGCCGCTGCCAGCGAACGGCTCGTACACCGCACCGCCACGGGCACTGTTGTTGAGGATCGGCCGCAGCATGCATTCGATCGGCTTCTGCGTGCCATGCACGGTGGCGTCATCATCATCGCCGCGGCTTGCGATCTGCCAGACGGTTGACTGATCGCGGGCACCCTGCCAGCGGGACTCGCCGCCACGGTGAACGGCATAGAAGCAGGGTTCGTGCTGCCAGTGGTAATGGCCGCGGCTGAGCACGAAGCGGTTCTTTACCCAGATCAGCTGCGCCCGGATGCCGAAGCCGCAAACCTCCAGGCTGTCGGCGACCGTACGGCCGTGAATGCCGGCGTGCCAGACGTAGGCGACGTCGCCCGGGAACAGCGCCCACGCTTCGCGCCAATCACAACGATCATCGTTGCGCACTGTGCCGGTGCGGCTGGTCGCCGACACGCCTGCTTCGTTCCGCCAGGCCGGGTCATAGCTCACCCCGTACGGTTGATCGGTGACCATCAGGTGAGGATGGGCACCGCCGAGCAAGCGCTCGACGTCGGTTGTCTTGGCTGAAGAGACATCCGCACGGGACGTTCTGATCGCATTGTCACGGCCTGATGGGCTTTGCGGAGGCGGAATTACAGCGAACTTTCCGCGGGCCCAGGTGCAGACCTGTGTCGTCCATCTGATCCGCCATTCGCTGGCCTTCGTGTCGTACAAGGACCGCAAGGCGGTTGCCGCGGCGCTGAAGCAAATCTACAAGGCCATGAACCCCGATGCCAGGAAAGGCTGCCCTTGAAGACTTCGCTGACGGCCCGTGGGGCCGGAAATACCCGGCGATCGCCCCATCCTGGCGACGGAACTGGTCGCAGGTAATCCCGTTCTTCGCTTTTCCCGACGATGTCCGCCGGATCATTTACACCACCAATTCTATCGAAAGCTTGAATGCCAAGCTGCGCCGGGCGGCCAGAACGCGGGGGCACTTTCCCACCGACGAGAGCGCGCTCAAGCTCCTCTTCCTGGTGTTGAACCTGGCGGCGAAAGACTGGAAAATGCCCCCGCGCGAATGGAGCATGGCCAAGACCCAGCTCGCCATCCTCTTTGAAGACCGGTTTGTCTTGGCGTGATGAAAACCGGCCCTTACACGGAAATCCTGACAGTCTCCCATCACCACGCCTTTGCCGTCCGTTCATCGACGACCTCGTCGAACGTCCGGCCGTCGCCGTCGAGCGTCGCCCGCTTGCCGGTGAACTTCTGCCAGCGTTCGACGGTCACGTCGCAGTAGCGCGGCTCGATCTCCATGCCGAAGCAGCGGCGGCCGGACTTCTCGGCGGCGATGATCGTGGTGCCGCTGCCAGCGAACGGCTCGTACACCGCATCGCCGCGAGCGCTGTTGTTGAGGATCGGCCGCAGCATGCATTCGACCGGCTTCTGCGTGCCATGCACGGTGGCGTCATCATCATCGCCGCGGCTTGCGATCTGCCAGACGGTCGACTGATCGCGCGCACCCTGCCAGCGGGACTCGCCGCCATTGCGAACGGCATAGAAACAGGGTTCGTGCTGCCAGTGGTAATGGCCGCGGCTGAGCACGAACCGGGTCTTCACCCAGATCAGCTGCGCCCGGATGCGCGAAGCCGCAAACCTCCAGGCTGTCGGCGACGGTACGGCCGTGAATGCCGGCGTGCCAGACGTAGGCGACGTCGCCCGGGAACAGCGCCCACGCTTCGCGCCAATCAGCACGATCATCGTTGCGCACTGTGCCGGTGCGGCTGGTCGCCGACACGCCTGCTTCGTTCCGCCAGGCCGGGTCATAGCTCACCCCGTACGGTTGATCGGTGACCATCAGGTGAGGATGGGCACCGCCGAGCAAGCGCTCGACGTCGGTTGTCTTGGTGCTGTCGCCGCACAGCAGGCGATGCTCGCCAAGAGCCACAGATCACCCGGGCGCGACACCGGGTTCGCCGGCGGCTCGGGAATGACGTCCTCGCCGGCGAGGCCGTCGCCCTCGTCGAGCGGCGCCAGCAGCCGGTCCAGGTCCTCGCCCTCGAAGCCGGTGAGATCGAGATCGAAGCCGGCGGCGTTGAGCGCGTGCAGCTCGGCGGCGAGCAGCTCGTCGTCCCAGCCGGACAGCTCGGAGAGCCGGTTATCGGCGATCCGGTAGGCGCGGACCTGCTCCGGTGTCAGGTGCCCGAGACGGATGACCGGGACCTCAGCTCAGCCCCAGGTACTGCGCGGCCAGCAGCCGGCCGTGGCCGGCGACGATCTCGTCCTCGTCGCTGACCATCACCGGCGCCGTCCAGCCGTACTCGATCAGCGACGCCGCGATCCTGGCGATCTGGTCATCCGAGTGCGTGCGGGCGTTCTTCGCATACGGCTTCAGCCGCGCGATCGGCCATTGCTCGATCTGCTCGGGCAGGAAAGGGAGCGAGGTCATCGGACTTGCCTTTCTTTGAGACCGGCAGTCGCGCCGGAACAGAGGATCCCTCTGCCACCGCGCAAGCTGAAGTCATCGCGCCGACGTGCATGCTGGTGTTCGCGATCAGGGCGGAAGCGTACAATCGCCAGCGGGGCGAAAAGGGAGAGCGAGTCGATGACCGGGACGAGCTACAGAATTCTGGCGTGCGACGGCGGCGGCATTTTCGGGGTGATCACCGCGAAGCTCCTGCAGAGCTTGGACAGGAGCGTCCTCGACAACATCGACCTGTTCGCCGGGACCTCCACCGGCAGCATCATCGCGCTCGGTCTCGCCAGCGGGGTTTCTATCGACACGATCTTCGATCTCTACAGCTCCGAGCAGGCCTGCTCGCAGATCTTCCAGCCCTATCTGCCGCAAGCGGACCGCGACCGGCTGAGCCAGGATGCCGAGAGCGGACTGCAAGCGACGCGCGACGCGCTGGAAGCAACGGCGCAGGAATCGGACCCGGCTCTCGCCGCGCGACTGCGCGAGCTGGCCCCGCTACTGTTGTTCCCGAAATATCGGGGCCAGGGGCTTCGCCAGCTCCTCACCCAGTACGTCCCCGACATCACGCTGTCGGAAGTGTGGACCCAGCGGAACAAGCGCGTCGTCGCGCCGAGCTTCCAGCTCAGCAGCCGTCACGCCTTCCGGGACGAAGGAATGGCGGGCACGCCTGTTCAACAACCTCCCGAACATTGACTGGATGCCCGGCTTTCCGGACACCAAGGTCATCGACGCGATCATGGCCAGTGCCGCGGCGCCGGTCTATTTCCCCGCCCACGACGTGCCGGGCGTGCCGGGCGGCAACGCCTTCATCGACGGCGGCGTGTTCGCCAACAACCCGAGCACCGCGGCGTTGGCCGCGCTGATCGGCTCCCGGATCACCGAGAGCGTCCCGCTGTCGCGGGTCTATGTGCTGTCGATCGGGACTGGCTTCTCGGCGAACAGCTATCCGCCGCCCGACGCGCGCTTTCCCTACGGCGTCCTCGGCTGGCTGCGCCCGCGCCAGGACGACGGCGCACCCGCCTTCCCGCTGGTCTCGACCGTGTTCGACGGCACGAGCCAGATCAACGACTTCACCTCGCGGCTCATGCTCGGCACGGACAACTACATCCGCGTCAATCCGCAGCTCGAACAGACGTTCTCGATGGACGACTGCAGCGCCATCCCCGGCATGCTCGCCGAGACCGAACGCTTCATGGCCACCGACGAATGGCGGCTGCAGTCCAAGCGGATCAACGAGCTGTTCGGCAATCCGAAATAGTCGACCCGCATGGCATTGGAACCGGCCGGGTGACCCTGGAGACGCTCGGATGCCGACGTCGCGTTGCGGCCATGTGCGCCGCCTGGATCGAGCCCGGCTTCCAAGACCGACGCCGCGGGCCAAAGACCAACTCACCTGCGGCTGGATCCTGGCTTCTGGATTCCGAACTGGACTCCGGGATCCACCTGGGATCCACGCCGGAGTCCAGCCTAAGGCGCTGATCTGGAAACGAAAAAAGCCACCGGACGGTGGCTTCTGGATCGGGTGGCTTCCCAAAAAACGTGTCTGGCGCTAGGGCTTTTTCGGGCCACCGCCGCCAGCATAGGTTGTATGCCCAGAAGGAACCAACGATATCAATGGGTTGCAGGCTTCAGAGAACAGTTTGTGTTCCCTCCGCCTGCCGTTTCCAAGCCCTAAACCATGCCGTCTTGCCACCTCTGCTTGTATCGCCCGCTCACCGAGCCGTTCGTCCCGAATTCGATGCAAACACTACATGTTGCCACGCAACCGTGTCAAGAGCACAAAATGTGGAAGCGCGTTTTTTCGGCGCGGACCATTGCCCGCGCAAAAGTGCCGCGAGCGATCATCGTGGCCGGCTCACCGCCGCGTGGAGACACTGGGTTTGCTGGGGAGCGTTCACGTCCGCCTGCCCTGGAAGGCGCAATGCGAATCGTCGCGTTTATCTATATCTTGCGATGTGCGGCTGTCAAGGATCAAAATGGTGTGGTGTGAGAAAGGTCTCAGGGGTAAAACGACGTGGCTGAAGACGAGAGCCTTGAGGGAGCTTGTTCTGGCCGCCAAGCTTTACCCACCGGGGCAGCTTGCAGCAACATCCAGCGCACTCGCGAGACGACTATGCCTGAAAACTACACCGAGCCCGTTGCCGCGCTGTTGACCTTCGGCGGGATTGAATGGCGGCGTTGCGATGATCCGTGGCCCGACTATCGGGAACTCGGTCTCTCTGCCGAGCACGTTCCCGACTTGATACGCATGGCGACGGACGAGGCTCTCCACCGCTCGGATCCAGACGGCCTAAACGTGTGGGCGCCCCTGCATGCCTGGCGAGCGCTGGGGCAGTTGCGCGCCGAGCCAGCAGCGGAAGCGTTGGTGCAGCTGTTCGCCGAGCTTCCCGACGACGACTGGATACCCAACGAGTTGCCGATCGTCTTCTCCATGATCGGCCCGCCAGCCATTCCGGCGCTCGCGGCGTTTCTCGGCGACGACAGCATCGACGAGGTCTGTCGCATTTCCGTACCCGCCTGCCTGGAGCGCATCGCGCGAGACCATCCAGCTCACCGCGACGTGTGCATCAGCGTTCTGATGCGACAGCTGGAGAGGTTCAAAACGAATGGGTCGACCCTGAACGGGTTTCTCGTTCTGAGCCTCGTCGAGCTCCGGGCGACGCAGGCCATCGCCCTTATCCGGAGTGTCTACTCAAAGAAGCGGGTCGACCTGACCGTTCTCGGGGATGTCGAGGACGCGGAGATCGAGATGGGCATTCGGGCCCAGCGTTCGTCCCCGCGGCCGCGTCTCAGCGCTTTCCACCGGCCAGCGGCGGCGGATAGTTGCGCCGAAGACGAGTATCTAAACCTCCCGCTCTGCGCGCCGAAAAGGTCGGCCGGAACGACCCGTGTCCCTGCGGCAGCGGGAGGAAGTTCAAGAAGTGCTGTCTGCACTGATCTCGTGCCCATTCGATGGCGCTAATTGGGCGGGAGAATAGTTGGGCAATTTCGGCTCTTCGCCAGCGAGCGAGTTCGTTCGCTGGTAGAGTCGGGATGTGGCGCGGTGGTGTTAGGATCGACCTATCTGTTTCCGCCCCTTTCGTCTGGCGGTGCCTCAATAGCCGAGCCAACTGCTCCGTTTCCACACCCCTCTCATCGAACCGGACGTGCAGATTTCCCGCATCCGGCTCTCGGACAAGACCTCACGCCTTCACCCACGGCACGTCGTGCCCAAGCCGGGTTAGGCGTACGAGCCCGAAGTGCCCGTAAAGGTGCGAGAGTGGATATGTCCCGCCCTTGCGTCGCCTGACCTTGTGCTTGGCGCGCAACCACCGGCGCAACCGCACAGCTGTGTAGTTGTCGAGCGCCCGATACGCTTTGTTGACGGTCCCTACTTGAAAATAGTTCGCCCATCCGCGCAGCGAGCGGTTCAGCTTGCCCACCAGCTCTGTGGTATCCTGCCAAGTTCCCGCTCGGACGGTCAGCACATGGATCTTCTCAACCATGCGCTTGATGCTGTTCTTCGATGGCCGGTATCCCAGGCGTGCCTGGCCGGTTCTCGCCGAATACATCCGTCCGAACGTATACCCCAGGAAGTCGAACTCCCCGTCCGGCACCTTGCAAATTCGTGTCTTGTCTTCGTTGACCGTAAGCTTCAGCTTGCTCGTGATCTCGCGCAGTCGCTGCAAGGCCTCTTCGGCGTTACCCTTCCTACACAAGATCACCAGATCGTCGGCATAGCTCACGATGCGCGTGCCAAGCCTTCGCTCCAGCCCGAGCTTCTTCCATCCCAACATCAGCCGACGCATATACAAGTTTGCCAGCAACGGTGAGAGGGGTGAGCCCTGCGGGATGCCGCGCTGTTTGTCCCGGGCCTGGGTCGTGCGTGTCCTCCTTCCTTGATCGTCGGTTTCTTCAACCGGGCATTCCATCCACATCTTGATCAGATGCAGCACGCGCCGATCCACGATCCGGCGCGCGACCGACTGCAACAGCTCGGCATGGGGGATGCTCCCGAAGTAGTCCGCAAGGTCGGCGTCAACGACGTCCGGGTGGCCCCGGAACAACAGCTCTTCCACCGCGACCACCGCCTGTTGGGCATTTCGCCCGGGGCGGTAAGCGTACTGTTCTGGTGGAAGGTCGGCCTCGAAAATCGGCTCCAGCACCAGCATCGCTGCTGTCATGCAGACCCGATCCCGCAGGGTCGAGATGCCCAACGGCCGGAGTTTGCCCTTGGCCTTGGGTATGAACACTCTTCTGATAGATTCCGTTCGGTAAGTCTCCTGCCTGAGCGCAAGCGCCAGTTCGCCAAGCCACCGCTGCACCCCATACGCCTCGATGTCCGTGAACGCCCGACCGTCCACACCCGGAGCGCCCTTGTTGGAGCGGCACTGGGCATAGGCCTGGGCCAGGATGTCCTCACGGCTGATCTTGTCGTACACGGCGTAGAAGCGATAGCCGGCTTCTGCCTTCGCTTTCGCGTGCAACGCCATCTGCAGTTTCTGAACACTCTTCGGAGTTGATAGGTTGCCCAATCTCCTGGTCCCTCACCGCGTCTTGCGTCCGTCTTGAACTGAGGTCCCTTCCCTCCGCCGGCGTTACCCGGCCTCCGCGGTACTACGAACCTCTCCGGCCTGCACATCGTCCTTTTCGAGGCTTGCTCGGCATTCACTCGCGTTGCGGCCTGCACATTCGCGCTGTCACCTATTCGTGACACGCTATCCGAAGGCTTCAGCCATTTCGTCACCTCCATGACTGCTCCGGTTGCTTCCGGCTGGAGCGGTGGCCGGGTGGGACTTGCACCCACTGGAAAAGCGCCGCCTTACCACGGCGCACACCCGTTGCAGGCTTTTTTCAGTGGCAAAAGGCGAGGTGGAATAAGTGCTGCGTTTCCTCCACGTCCCGCATCGGCCTCGACAAGAAAAGGAGGGGCCGAAGCCCCGCACAGAATGGGCGTTCACTCGCCACTCAAACGAGAACAAACTCATTCTCGATGAGGAACGTCTCGTCAATGACAGTCAGGACGTCGCCACCACCGAAATCCATCACCAAGTCTCCGCTGACCTCGCTCACCTCGATCCCCAGCGCTTCGTCGCCGGCGTCGACCCGGTCGGGATCTCCACCAGAGACGGCGAGCGCGATGAAATCCGCCACCGTGTCGAAGCCCGTTTCCCGAGCGTCGATCGCATCCGAACCGGGGCCGTCGTCGAAGTCGGTGATGGTGTCCTGGTCATAGCCGTCACCAAACACGAAGACATCGTCATCGTCTCCACCGGTAAGGGTGTCGTTTCCTCGGCCGCCGTCGAGCCTATTCTCGCCCGCGTCGCCGATCAGCACGTTATCGCCGCGCGTGCCGATGATATTCTCGATGGACGTCAGTTCCTCGGTGGTGCTGGCCTCGTTGCCGGGACCAACCGGGCTGGTCGGATCGTCGACGAACCAAGCGAACCCTTGCGAAAGATCGGCCCGTAGTCGGTCTTGCGAACTATAGCTGTAGTCGACGGTGTCCGAGCCATCTCCCCCATCGAAGGTGTCCTGACCGAGGTGGCCGCTGAGAACATTGTTGTTGGCATCGCCGATGAGGACATTGTCGCCGCGCGTGCCGATGACATTCTCGATGGAGGTCAACAATTCAGTGGTGCTGGCCTCGTTGCCGGGACCAACCGGACTGGTTGGATCGTCGACGAACCAGGCCCGGTCTTGCGAAAGATCGACCCGTAGTCGGTCTTGCGAACTATAGCTGTAGTCGACGGTGTCCGAGCCATCTCCCCCATCGAAGGTGTCCTGACCGAGGTGGCCGCTGAGAACATTGTCGTTGGCATCCCCGATCAGGACATTGTCGCCGCGCGTGCCGATGACATTCTCGATGGAGGTCAGTTCCTCGGTGGTGCTGGCCTCGTTGCCGGGACCAACCGGGCTGGTCGGATCGTCGACGAACCAAGCCCGGTCTTGCGACAGATCGACCCGCAGTCGGTCTTGCCAACTATAGCTGTAGTCCACCGTGTCGGAGCCATCTCCCCCATCGAAGGTGTCCTGACCCGTGCCGCCGATCAGCGTATCGTCGCCAAGCCCGCCGCAGATAACATCATCGCCATTTCCTCCGTCGATACTATCGGCGAACAGCGCGTCCCGACCATCGAAGTCGCCGTCGATCGTGAGATCGTCGGGCGAAAAGGCCCCGGACCCGTCAAACAAGTCGCCGTAGATCGTGTCGGCGCCGGCGCCGCTCGAGATGGTGTCCTGGAAGGCGCTGATGGTATTCCCATTCGTCCCCTCGACGCTGATCTCGAGAGAGACCGCATTATCGTCCCGCCAGACATCGCCGACGATGAAGTCGTCATCCTCCCCAGCCACAATGCGGTCATTGAACGCCGTCACGACGTTGTCAGTGCCACCGGACGCTCTGAGAAAATCAGAATCCGGTCCGGCCGCGATGCTTAACGCGATGGAGTCGTCTTGGCCGCTCCTAAGGTGCACATCCCCGGCAATCGTGTTTTTACCGGCGCCGGCATTGATCGTATCATTAAACACCGAAACATTGTTAGTATCGCCGCCCTCGCCGGGGCGTTTGCCTCCTCGTTCATCGCTGGATGGATAGAATAAAAATTCGCCACCTGAAGCGGCCACAGCGCTTAGCGCGACCCTCCCGCCCGCGAGAGCCAAAACGTCACCGACGATGGTATCTTCATCGGCGCCAGCATCGATCTCGTCATTAAAGGATGCAGCGTGGTTGTTATCGCCACCACGACCCCCATAGCTTCCGGCTGTACCAGGGGCCAGGTCTCCGCCGAAGCCGGCAGCCGCGCTCAATGCGACAGTGCCTCCCTCAAGAACTAAGACGTCTCCAGCAACCGTGTTCTTCCCGGCACCGGCAGCGATCGTATCGTTGAAGACATTGGCTGAGTTGTTAGAGCCGCCGTCACCTCCACGGGCGTAAAAACTGCCTTCATGAAGGCCGCCCCCAATGCCGACCGTCACGCTCAGGATAAAGTCACCTCCCCCTTCTTGCCTGACGTCACCACATATTGTGTCGTTGCCATTACCGCCATACAGGCTATCGCTGTTATCTGAAATTTCCAGGTTGCTGAAGCCGTCCCGGCCGGGAGTGCTCTCTTCTTCGTCGCCAACTCCATCCCCGCCAGTGCCAACGTTGAAGGATAAACTGCTACGGCCGTCGCCGGTTAGGGTGTCGTCGCCCTCCTCCCCGAGTATGCTGTCGTCACCGCCCCTCCCTTCAATGGAATCGTTGCCGGCATCCCCGAAAATCGTATCGTCGTTCGACGTCGGCGGGCCGCTGACGTCATCGGATGCAAATCCCGCGATGATGATGTCATCATTGGGAGTTCCAAAGATCTCGGCCATTGACTGTCTCCCCGTCCTTCATGGCACTGAATGCGCGCATGTCATCCGTCCGCCCGGTGCCCCTGCGAGGCGGTGCGAACGTGCGTTGAATTGCGTTGATGATGGGGGCGCCGAACGGACAACGGCCGCTTGAACCGTTTTGATGTGTCCGAGTCCCCCATCTGGTGTCTCCGTTCCGCGTTATTAAAACGTCACTCAGACCAGCCGGCCTGTTCGGTCACGGGCCGGACAAAACCAGCCCTCCAGCTGCGCGCTGCGCCCAGGCCATGGCGAGAGAGATGATAATGAGGAGGGTGTTGAGTTTGGCCGGGTCGGTGATGCGTGTGTCTTCCATGTTGAGACCACGGGTTTTGCTGTCGCCAAACAAGCATTCGATCTGCCACCGTTTCCTGTAGATGTGGAGAGCCTTGTCGGTGGGTCCGTTGGTGGCGACGATCAGGAACTCATCGTCGGCGAGGCGCTTGGCCGCGAACGTGAGAGGCAGTCCCGGGCAGTCGGTCATGGCGGCGAGACGTCCCGGCCGCGCCAGGATCTGCTTGGCTTTCCGGCGCGTGCGCAAGAGGCTTTTGAATTGATAGGTGTGACCGTCCTCGAGATAGATGACGGTGTCCTCCTTCAGCCGGATGGCGAAGATGATTTTGTTTTTCAACAGGAATTCCATCCACCTGACGCCGATGAACTCGCGGTCGGCGAGGATAGCGACGCATCAAGTCGATGCGGTCATCCTGGGTGCTGCATCCGCCGCTGGGCAGCAGCGTCCACATCAGCGGGATGCGCACCCGCCGCGTGGTGATCGCCAGCGTCAGGATGTTGACGTCACGGCGGCCGATCTTCCAGTTGGTCCGATCCAGGCACAGGACCCAAGGCGGCTTGATCCCCAGCCACTTGACAATGAGCGGCGCCGACCAGTTCCCGTCGAGGCGCACATACTGGAAAAATCGCTGCAGGCGGCGATACGCCGATGGGATCGAAGCGGTCCCGGAAAGCTGGCTGGCAATGTGACTCAGATTGACCGTGCGGCCGTTGACCATACCCAAAATCAGCAACGCCAACGTTTCCACACGCGACTTGCCGAGATCAAGATGGCGCGATAGCGTACCCATGAGAGCGTCGAGAAGATGTCGGTTCATGAACGGCTCCGTTCGCAAGACAGAATTGTCCAGAACAGCACATTCTCGGCCTCTCAGCTAGACTGTCGTGTAGCGTGGTGAGAGGTATGCAAAAGTATACAAAAGTAGACATGTTTGCACGCTAAGCCCTTGATTTTCCTAAAAGGGCCTTTTCGACCTGGTATACAAAAGTATACACGAGTGCCGCATAATGCATTGATAGTGAATGCCTTTTTGCCGAAACAAAAGTCAACAAATCGCACGGGGATCGAAGCCTCCCCGACGGCGTTGGCCAATTCGACGAACCACCGCAAAACCACTCCTGCCGGACCTTCAACGGAGTCATGGCGGCCTCGAAATCAAAGAGCGGATATATAGGCATATAAACCCAATATACCCCATGGTCAAGGCTGTCACAATGGGTTGCTATTGAGGATCGTTGGTATTGAGGCATGCCGACCGCGCTTCTCAAGTGCAATCCAGTCTAACCTCAAGACTTTGTCCTAGATTTTTCAGTGGTCCGCGCAGATCACTCGCCGAAATCGCTTAGAAACGACCGCGAAGAGTCCAAAGTTTCGCGATTAACCGAATCTGATGGTGTGGACGGCCCCTGCTCCCCGGCATCGAAGAGCCCTATGGTGGTGGTATTGCCCGTCACAACCGAGAGGAGCCGTCCGACATGAAGATTACCACGATAGGCCTGGATTTGGCCAAGAACGTCTTTCAAGTGCATGGCATCGACGCCAAGGGAAAGGTGGTGGTCCGCCGCCGTTTGCGTCGCGCCAAGGTTCGCGAATTCTTCGCCGGGCTGGAACCGCGCCTGATCGGCCTGGAGGCCTGTGGCACGGCGCATTTCTGGGCGCGGGAACTGACGGCGCTCGGCCACGACGCGCGGATCATGCCGCCGTCGTATGTGAAGGCCTACGTGCGGCGGGGCAAGAACGACGCCGTCGATGCCGAGGCCATCTGCGAGGCGGTGGGGCGGCCGAACATGCGTTTCGTGCCGATTAAGACCGAGGACCAGCAGTCGGCGTTGATGCTGCACAAGGCCCGCGAGCTGCTAATCCGCCAGCGGACCATGCTGGTCAACGCGCTCAGGGCGCACATGGCCGAGCTCGGGATGATCGTCCCCCAGGGCCGAGACAAGGTCGACGATCTCATCGCGGTGATCGAGGATGGCGAGGACGAAAGCGTTCCCGCCCTGGCGAAGGCGGCGTTGAAGCCGCTGGTGGCGCAACTGCGCGCGGCCGAGCAGGCGATCGCCGCCGCCGACGCCGAGATCATGACCTGGCACAAGGGCAACGAGGCCAGCCGGCGCCTGGAGGCGATTCCCGGCGTCGGGTTTCGCACGGCGTCGGCGATCGCGGCGAGCGTGCCCGATCCCTCGTTCTTCCGGTCCGGGCGCGAGTTCGCCGCTTGGCTGGGGCTGGTTCCCCGGCAGAACTCCAGCGGAGGCAAGGAGCGGCTCGGCCGCATATCGAAGCAGGGAAACCGCTACATCCGGAGACTTCTGGTGCTCGGCGCGACCAGCGTGTTGCGTTCCGCCCGCGCCAACAGCGCGCCGGGAGCGGACTGGGTCAACGCTCTGCTCGAGCGCCGGCCGCCGCGGCTGGTCACCGTCGCCATGGCCAACAAGACGGCGCGGATTGCCTGGGCCTTGCTGGCCAAGGGCGAAACCTAGCGCGCTCCCAGCGCGGCGGCCTGACGCAAGGCGGATGACGGATTAAGAGCAACCCGGAGAGATCAAGTAGAGACTGCAAGGGTGAAAATGACTTGATGCCGACCGGTCGAGCCGGGGATCGGGACACCTCGCAAGGGGTCATGTGGACAGACCACGTTACTCTGATTGAGACCCGATCCGCGAATATCATCAGGGCCAGCGGCCAAGTGCCGCGTCAACAGGCCGGACACATGACCGCACCCGACCGAGATGGCATTCAGGTCACATTTTCCTTGCAACGCAGAGGCCGTCCACACATGTGACCCCATTGCATCTGATCGTGCACTGATCCCTGGCCAATCGGATGCGAGGCAAGCCCTTTGGCCAAACGCTCCAGTTTTAGCCGATACTGACACCTTCGTTCCAAAGTTGACGATGGCAAAGTGATCGACGCCACCCGACCGGTGGAGTAAAATCAAAAGAGTAACGGGGGAATCTGCCGGTGAGCGACGCCGCTACCGCACCACTTGATCTGTTCTACTCTTACTCGCACAAGGATGAACGCCTGCGCGACCGTCTCGGAGTAATGATGGACGCTCTCAAGCGTGCCGGCTTGATTAGGGGTTGGCATGATCGGCAGATTAAGGCGGGGGAGAAATGGGAGCAGAAAATCCATGAGCGCCTGAAAACGGCGGATATTATTCTTCTCTTGGTCAGTCCTGATTTCGTTGCCTCCGATTACTGCTACGACATAGAGGTGAACCTTGCCCTGGAACGTCACAGCAGGGGAGAGGCCAGAGTCATTCCGGTCATCTTGAGGCCCTGCATGTGGGAGACGACTCCGTTCGCCGATTTGCAGGCCGTACCAAAACTGGGAAAGCCGGTTACGAAATGGAGCAACCGCGACGAAGCATTTCTCGACGTCGCCGAAGCGATCCGCAACGCCGCAGCTGAACTGGCCCACCAACAGATCGCCAATCCAGGAAGAGTGAGTGTTGCTTCTCAAGCCATCCCCGCGGTTTGGAATGTTCCGAACCGCAATTTCCGGTTCACAGGCCGCGAGAAGCTCCTTCAGCGCCTAAAAGCACAGCTTTTGGAAGGAAAGCCGGTGGTCCTGACTCAGCGTATCCCCGGGCTTGGCGGGGTCGGGAAGACTCAGGTTGCCCTGGAATACGCGCACCGAAACAGCAAAAGATATCGAGCAGTTTGGTGGATCACGGCAGAAGAACGAAGCTCGCTGGTGTCCGAATTCGCGTCGCTGGCTCAAAGCCTCGGCCTTGGCGAGAAGGACGAAATAGAGCAGAGGGTCGTAGTTGATGCAGTACGACGGTGGCTAGATGCAAACGGCGAGTGGTTGTTGATTTTTGATAACGCCCAAAACCCGAGAAACTTCTCAAATCTATTGCCGCATTCACCAAGTGGTCACGTGATCATCACTTCTCGCAATCCTGACTGGGGACCTTGTGCATCGCTGCTGGCTCTCGACATTTGGGAGCGCGACGAGTCTATTCGCTACTTGCTGGCTCGCACTAAACAAGATGACCAAGAAGCAGCGAATTCAGTTGCCGAGACCCTTGGAGACCTTCCCTTGGCCCTAGAACAAGCCGCTGCTTTTTTGGCGCATACCGGGACAACCCTCACCGCATATGCCGGTCAAATTTCCCGGAGCGTTGGGGTTACTCTGTGAACGCTCAGTCGACGCCAGAAATGGCGATTGCCGCCACCTGGGATATTTCGTTCCGGCAGCTCGCCAAAGATTCACGGGCAGCCGTGGCGCTGATGAACCTCTTTGCGTTCCTGGGACCCGATAACTTTCCGCTGGATGTGCTCCGTGACTCCGCCGACCATTTGCCACCGTCGTTGGGGAACGCCGCCCGAAATCCCGAGCATCTCAGCAAGGCGATAGCTACTTTGCTCCGTTATTCGATGATCCGAAGGGATGCGGACACTATTTCTGTCCATCGCACCGTTCAGGCGGTGGCAGTAAAGCGCCTCTCGCCACGGCAAACGAAGACGTGGGCGGAGCGGGCGGTAAAGCTGATGGATAACGCTCTTCCAGATTTTCCATACGACTCCTTCGATTCCGGGGTCGCAGCTATATACGATCGGTTGCTGACGCACGCGCTGGCGGCTGCCGGACACGCCGAAGTTGTGAACGTCGCCTTGGAACAGGCGGTGCGGATCTTCAATCAGGTCGGTTTTTACCAGAAAATGCGTGCCGACCTGGTGGGCGCACGTACCAACTTTGAACGAGCGCTGGCCATCGACGAGAATACCTTCGGTCCCCAGCATCCCGAAGTCGCCATTGATGTCAATAACTTGAGCTTGGTGCTCAAGGATCAGGGGGATCTGGAAAGGGCGCGGACGGCTATCGAACGGGCGCTGGCCATCGACGAGAAGGCGTTCGGCCCCAATCATCCAAACGTCGCTATTCGCTTAAGTAACCTGGGGTCCGTGCTCAGGGACAAGGGTGATTTGGAGGGGGCGCGAAGGAATTACGAGCGTGCCCTGATTATCGACGAGAAGGCTTTCGGACTCGACGATATCAACGTCGCCATCCGTATCAACAACCTGGGTAGGGCACTCCAAGACCAGGGAGACCTAGAACAAGGCCGGGCAAACTACGAGCGCGCGCTGTCGATCTTCGAGCGGCATCTTGACCCTGAACATCCCAGTGTTGCCAAGCTCGTCAGCAACTTGGGAGGCGTACTCCGCGAACTAGGGGACTTGGACGGCGCACGAAAACACTTGGAGCGGGCTCTGGCCATTTTCCGCAAGTCTTTCCCCGATGAGCATCCTGACGTCCAACGTGTGCGGCGCAATTTGGAGAGGCTTGGAGAATAAGGAGGCCTGCGGACCGATGAGAAACACCATCGGTCCGCTGCAATATGGCAAACAAATCAGACTCAGGCGGCTTCCTGGCGCTCCACGATGTCGAGGATGTCGGCCATGATGGCGTTGAGGTCGAAATCCTTGGGCGTGTAGACCGCCGACACGCCGGCTTCTTTCAACGTCCTGGCGTCCTCGGGCGGGATGATGCCGCCCACCACCACCGGTACGTCCTCCAAGTCGGCGGCCTTCATGCGCTCCATGATCTCGGTGACCAGGGGCACGTGCGATCCGGACAGGATGGAGAGACCCACAACGTGGACGCCTTCGTCCAGCGCCGCCGAGACGATCTGCTCGGGGGTCAGGCGAATGCCCTCGTAGACTACCTCGAAGCCGGCGTCGCGGGCGCGGAGCGCGATCTGTTCGGCGCCGTTGGAGTGGCCGTCCAGTCCCGGTTTGCCAACCAGCATCTTGATCCGCCGGCCGAGCTTGTCGGTGAGACCCTGCAGACGGGTCCGCACCGCCGTCAGGCTGGCCACGTCGGTGACGCCGGCCGCCCCTCCCACGCCCGTGGGCGCGCGGTATTCGCCGAAAATTTCGCGCAGCGCTCCGGCCCACTCGCCGGTGGTGACGCCGGCGTGGGCGCAGGCGATCGACGGTTCCATGATGTTGCCGCCGTCCTTGGCGGCGGAGACCAGGCCGTCGAGGGCGGCCTTGACCTTGGCGTCGTCGCGGCTGTCGCGCCACGCCTCGAGGCTCGCGATCTGCGCCGCTTCCGATTTCGGATCCACGGTCATGATGCTGCCTTCGCCGCCGCTCAACGGCGAGGGCTCGGCCTCGACGAACTTGTTGACGCCGATGACCACTTGATCGCCGGATTCAATGGCCGCGAGCCGTTTGGCGTTGGATTCCACCAGCCGCTGCTTCATGTAGCTGGATTCCACCGCGGCGATGGCGCCGCCCATATCCTCGATGCGGGCCAGTTCCTTGCGCGCCTCGTACTTGAGCTGCTCCACCTTCTCGGCGATCACCCGGGAGCCGTCGAAAATATCGGCGTATTCCAGGAGGTCCGTCTCATAGGCGACGATCTGCTGCAATCTCAGCGACCATTGCTGATCCCACGGCCGCGGCAGGCCGAGGGCCTCGTTCCAGGCCGGGAGTTGGACGGCGCGAGCGCGGGCGCCCTTCGACAGCACCACCGCCAACATCTCGAGGAGAATGCGATAGACGTTGTTTTCCGGCTGCTGCTCGGTCAGGCCCAGAGAATTGACCTGGACCCCATAACGGAACCGCCGGAATTTCTCGTCCTCGACGCCGTAGCGGTCCCGCGTCATCTCGTCCCAGAGCTCGGTAAACGCCCGCATCTTGCTGAGTTCGGTCACGAACCGGATGCCGGCGTTGACGAAAAAGCTGATACGCCCCACCACCTCGGGGATGTCCGCGTCCGGAACCTGGCCGGAGGCCTTGACGGTGTCCAGAACCGCCATCGACGTGGCCAGCGCGAAGGCCAACTCCTGCACCGGCGTCGCGCCCGCTTCCTGCAGGTGATAGGAGCAGACGTTCATGGGGTTCCACTTGGGAACCTCCTTGTAGGTGAACGCAATCACGTCGGAGGTCAGCCGCATGGACGGCGCGGGCGGGAAAATGTAGGTGCCGCGCGAGAGGTATTCCTTGATGATGTCGTTCTGGATGGTGCCGGACAACGCCGAGCGCGCCACGCCCTGCTTTTCGGCGGCCGCGATATACAGCGACAACAGCCACGGCGCCGGGGCGTTGATGGTCATGGAGGTGTTCATCCGATCGAGCGGAATGCCGTCCATGAGGGCGTTCATATCGCCGAGATGGCACACCGGAACGCCGACCTTGCCCACCTCGCCGCGGGCGAGCACGTGGTCGGAGTCATAGCCGGTCTGGGTGGGCAGATCGAAGGCGATGGACAGGCCCGTCTGGCCGCGCGCCAGGTTCTTGCGATAGAGCGCGTTCGACTCCTTCGCCGACGCGTAACCGGAATAGGTTCGGATCAGCCACGGTTTGTCGCGTTTGACCGCCGGGGCGTCTGTTGCAGGTGCTAACTGTTCGGCCATGAATTCCCTCCCGTGCGTCCCGCGACGGTCCGTGCGAGGGACGCGAAAAGCTGATGTTGGGCCACCAACGAGCGAATAGGGTAACAAATTGTGCGTTGCAAAAAAAGGCTCAAAGGGATAGAAAGTTCGTTCGTGTATTTGACGATCCGTTTCGAGATTTTGCACCGTCTCGCGGCTGCGGCCGAGTTTGTATTGTATGCCGGGATGCGGTTGAGCGAAAGCGGTTTGGCCGCTTCGGATAAGTACGGGATGGACGCCCAGATGGTTGCGGAGGGAGCTCAATGACAAAAGAACTGTACGATATCGGTGATGCGCCGCCAGTAGGCGAAGTCCCCGCGAAAATGAATGCTTGGCTGATCCGCGAGGAGCGGTTCGGTCCGCCAACCTCGTCCTTCCAAAAAGAAGTTATCGACGTTCCGGCGATCAAGGACGACGAGGTTCTGCTTTACGTGATGGCCGCGGGCGTCAACTACAATAACGTTTGGGCGGCGCTGGGCATTCCGGTGAATGTCATCAAGGCGCGCAACAAGGCCGGCGAACCCGAGGACTTCCACATCGGCGGCAGTGACGCCTCCGGCATCGTCTACAAGGTCGGCAAGGACGTCACCAGCGTCAAGGTTGGCGACGAAGTGGTCGTTCACTGCGGCACCTGGAACCGCGACTGTCCGTGGGTCAAGGCCGGCAACGATCCCATGTACTCGCCGACCTTCAAGATCTGGGGCTACGAAACCAATTACGGCAGCTTCGCCCAGTTCACCAAGGTTCAGGCGCATCAATGCATGCCGAAACCGAAGCATATGACCTGGGAAGACGCGGCCGCCTACGTGCTGGTGGGCGCCACGGCGTGGCGGATGCTGCATGGCTGGCCCGAAAACAGCATGAAACCCGGCGACCCCGTTCTGATCTGGGGCGGCGCCGGCGGTCTCGGGTCCATGGCCATTCAGATCGTCAAGGCGGCGGGCGGGATTCCCATCGCCGTCATCTCCGGCGAGGACAAGATCGACTACTGCCAGAAGCTCGGCGCCAAGGGCTGCATCAACCGCAAGGACTTCGACCATTGGGGGATGCTGCCTCACTGGAAGGATTCCGTCGGTTACGCCAACTGGATGAAGGGCGTGCGCGCTTTCGGCGGCAAGTTCTGGGAGGTTCTGGGCGAAAAACGCCAGCCGACCGTGGTGTTCGAGCATCCGGGTGAGTCCACCATCCCGACGTCGCTGTTCATCTGCGAAACCGGCGGCATGGTCGTGATTTGCGCCGGCACCACCGGCTACAACGCCACCGTCGATCTGCGCTATCTGTGGATGCGTCAGAAACGGGTTCAAGGTTCGCACTTCGCCAACGATGATCAGTGTTACGCCATGAATGACTTGGCGATGCGCGGGCTGCTCGATGCCTGCGCGTCCCGGATTTTCCCATACGACGAGTTGCCGCTGGCCCACCAGTTGATGCACGACAACCAGCATCCCCACGGCAACATGTCGGTGCTGATCGGCGCGCCGGACTTCGGCCTCGGCAAGACCGCCAAGGAGCCGATCCCGCGCGAGCGCGTGACGCTGCCCGCGGACGACGTGCACGACACGCCGCATCCGTATCCGCTGTCGGTTCCGCTGGCGGACGTGGCGGAGCCTCCCAAGCTGAACCTCGTCGACGACGGCACCAAGGTGCGCGACCGTATGCACAAGGGGTTCATCTCCTGCACCAAGAACGACAGCCTCGGAAGCGCGGCCAAGATCATGATCGAAAACGACATCCACGCTCTGGTGGTCACCGACGGCGACGAAGTGGCCGGCGTGTTGTCGCAAACCGACTTGGTGCTTGCCCTTCAGGGACGCAAGGCCAAGGATGCCAGCAAGATGCCGGTCGGAGAAGTCATGACCGAGGGTTGCGCCACCTGCGACGTGGATAGCCCCATGTCTGAGGCCATCACTCAGATGATGAAGCTGCGTATCCATCGTCTGTTGGTGACCGAGAACGACAAGCCGGTGGGCGTGTTGTCGATGACCGATATCGTGCGAAGAATGATGGGCGGAAGCTGATCGGACTTCGCGGCGAGCCAACGCCGTCCCTTCCCGCTGATTTTTGGTTGGGGACGGCCGGCCCCTGCATACCCGGGCGGCCCAGCCGCCGCCAGTGAGCGATAACTCAGGGGCCGGAGCGATCCGGCCCCTTGCCGTCTAGAAGGGAAGAACACCATGGATGCCGCGAACGAGACCCCGAACCTGGTCATGCCGGATCTGATTCCAACCTGCCTGGAAGCCGTGAAAAGCGCCGAACACCTCAGGGTGGAGGTGCGCAAAGGGGTCGCGGACATGGTCATTCACGGTGGGCGGATGGACAACGCCCTGGTGGACAAACATCAGTTCGCGGTTCACGGATATGCGTGGCTGGCGACCTACGTGGCCGGTCTCGAACAAATGCTGGCCTGGGCTGAACGGCTCGATGATTCCGGCGAGCTGACGGAGATGGAAAGCCTGCTTTTGCAGGCGGCCTTCGGCGAATACCTCTCGCAGATGGCGGGCGGCATCGCCATGTCGCAGGTAGAGGTGGTGCGGCCGAGAGACATGGGCGTGTCCAGCCAGGCCGTTCACGCCTTTTACACGCCCGAGGTCTCGGCGCTCGTCGCCAACGGCAACACCAACGCCGTCCGCATGCGCATCGCCAAGCACATGGGCGACGGGCACTTCGGCAACCTCGGCCTGGACGAGGATCTCACCATGATCCAGGACCAGTTCCGCCGGTGGAGCGAGGAAAAGGTCGTGCCGTTCGCCCACGGCTGGCACGAACGCGACGAGCTCATTCCCATGGAGATTCTCGAGGAAATGGCCGAGCTGGGCGTGTTCGGCCTGACCATCCCCGAGGAATACGGCGGCCTCGGCATGGGCAAGACCGCCATGTGCGTGGTCACCGAGGAGTTGAGCCGGGCCTACATCGGCGTGGGATCGCTCGGAACGCGCTCGGAAATCGCCGCCGAGCTCATCCGTCTAGGCGGCACCGAGGATCAGAAACACCATTACCTGCCGCTGCTGGCCACCGGCGAACTGCTGCCGACGGCGGTGTTCACCGAGCCCAACACCGGCTCCGACCTGGGGTCGCTGCGAACCCGCGCGGTCCTCGAGGGCGACGTGTACAAGGTCATCGGCAACAAGACCTGGATCACCCACGCGGCCCGCACCGACATGATGACGTTGCTGGCGCGGACCGATTCCAAGACGGACGACTACAAGGGGCTCAGCATGTTCCTCGCGGAAAAACCGCGCGGCACCGACGAGGATCCGTTCCCGGCGGAGAAAATGACCGGCGGCGAAATCGAGGTGCTGGGATACCGCGGAATGAAGGAGTACGAGCTCGCGTTCGACGGGTTCGAGGTCAAGGCCGAAAATCTGCTGGGCCGCGCCGAAGGCAACGGCTTCAAGCAATTGATGGCGACCTTCGAGAGCGCGCGGATTTAAACGGCCGCCCGCGCCGTCGGGGTCGCCCAGTGCGCCATGGAGCTCGGCCTGCAATATGCCCAGGAACGCATCCAGTTCGGCAAGCCGATTTTCGAGTTCCCGAGGGTTGCCGGCAAACTGGCCTGGATGGCGGTGGAAACCATGATCGTCCGCCAGTTGACCTACGACTCTGCGCGGGAGAAGGACTTCGACCGCCGCTGCGACATCGAGGCCGGAATGGCCAAGCTGCTGGCCGCCCGGGTGGCCTGGAGCAACGCCGACAACGCCATGCAGATCCACGGCGGCAACGGCTACGCGCTTGAGTATCCCATTTCGCGGGTACTGTGCGACGCCCGCATTCTCAACGTCTTCGAGGGCGCCGGCGAAATTCAGGCCCAGGTGATCGGCCGAGGACTTCTCGCCGCGCGTAACTGATTGCCGGATTTCGGCCCGGAAACCATGATGGCATTTCGCCATCGGCTTCGATCCCCGGGCGGGGAACCGCTCGGCGATCGCCGATGCCTCCGGCGTCTCCTTGCGCAAACATCTGGACAACAACGGGTAACGGTTTCAGGCTCGATCCGATCGAGCAATCGCCGAGCCTTCGCCAATGACCCATCCGTATGTCGTTCATACAGCATTTGACCTCCTGGCCCTACTGCTGGCCATGTCGGGCGGCTGGCTCGCCTATAAACGGTACTTTCAGGAGCCCCTGGCCGAAACGGCGGCGCGCATCGGCAAGGGATACTTCATTTGTTTGACGTTCGGCGGCATAGGCGGCGCCTATCTGTTCGGAACGTTGAATTTGCAATTGTCCGGCATCCCCGAGGTGGGACGCAGCATCCTCGGAGCCCTGTTCGGCGCCATCTTCATGGTCGAACTCTACAAATTGAAGAACGGCGTCCAAGGCTCGACCGGCTATGTCTATGTCGTCCTTTCTGCATATGCGTTGTCGTGGGACGGCTCGGGTGCCTGTTTTCGGGATTGGACGACTTCACCCACGGCGCGCCGACATCCCTGCCCTGGGGATGGGATTACGGGGATGGCATATCCCGCCATCCGGTTCAACTCTATGAAAGCGGCTCGATGCTCGGGTTTCTCTGCTTCACGTTCGTGACGCTGCATCGCGCCCGCCAAGTTGTGGTCAAGTACGGATTTTACTTGTGCGTCGGCTTCTATGCGGCCCAGAGGTTCGTTTGGGAGTTTTACAAACCTTACGGCGATGTTATCGGACCGATGAATATTTTTCAGTGCCTTTGCGTATTTCTTTTACTTTACAGCTCCATCATGATTTTCAGGACGGCTCATGACCCTAAAATCCCGCAAGCAAGCGCCCTATAAGTTCTACGGCCAGACGTCGTCGCTATGCGAGGAATGCCTCGATCTGGTTCCGGCCAAGATCTTGATCGAGGGCGACGACGTTTATTACCAGAAGAGATGCAAGACCCACGGCGTCCAAAAGACCAAGGTTTCCAGTGACGCGGCCTACTTTCAATGGTGCAAGGGGTTCATAAAACCGGGAGATCTCCCGTCCAAATACCAGGCGCGCACGGAGTTCGGCTGCCCCCTGGATTGCGGTCTCTGCCCGGACCATGAACAACATAGCTGTCTGGCGCTGATCGAGATCAACGAGGAATGCAATCTGGAATGCCCGGTGTGCTTTTCCGAGTCTTCGCCCGCCCGGAAGACACACCGAACCTTGGCGGAAATCGAGGCCATGATGGACGTCCTCGTGGAAAGCGAGGGGGAGCCGGACGTTTTGCAGATCAGCGGCGGGGAGCCGACCCTGCATCCGCGAATTCTGGATGTCCTCGCGCTGGCCAAATCCAAGCCGATCAAGCACTTGATGATCAATACGAACGGCGTGCGGATTGCCCGCGAAAGGGATTTCGTCCGGCGGCTCGCGTCATTCATGCCCGGGTTCGAGGTCTATCTTCAGTTCGACTCGCTGCGGAAAGCGGCCCTCGAGAATCTCCGGGGCGTCGATTTGCGGACGATTTACCGGAAAGCGCTGGATCACCTGGAGGAATTCGGCGTTTCGACCTCGCTGGTCGTGACCGTCAAGAAGGGCGTCAATGACCAAGAAATCGGCGCCATCATTGACCATGCCCTGTCCTATAAATGCGTTCGAGGCATTACATTTCAGACCGTGCAGGACGCCGGAAGAAACCAGGGTTTCGACAAGAACACCGACCGGTTTCTTCTGACGGATATAAGACGGGCCATCCACGAGCACTCACCGTCGTTCGAACCGGAGGATATCATCCCCCTTCCCTGCAACCCGGAGTCCATCTCCGTCGCCTACAGCCTGCGCGATGGTCAGAAGATCACGCCGGTCACGTCACTCATCCCCAAAGCCAATTTGGTGGCGGACGTGCCCAATGCGATATCCTTCGAGAAAAACGAGGAGCTGAGGAACAGGGTGATCGACCTTTTTTCCCTGTCGAGCGGCAGCCTGAACACCGCCGAGCGAATGGAATTGTTACTGTGCCGCCTCCCGGAAGTCCCGGCTCTCGAAAATCTGGCTTACGAGAACATCTTTCGCATCGCGATCATCCAGTTCCTCGACCGCTATAATTTCTGCGTCGCCAACGTAAAACGGTCGTGCATTCATTTTGTAACCCCGGAAAGACAGATCATTCCATTTGATACATACAATCTCTTTTACAGGAATGGCCTTGTGCATGACCTGAGAAAGAGAACAAGGAATATAGGGTGAGAGTAGGAAGCTTTTTTGCGGGAACTTTTGTGATCTTGGGAGCGTGTATCGCTTTTCTGTCGGGCTTGTGTTCTTTGATGGCTATCATTCCCAATTTATCAGAAGGCATGAATTCCAGTTTTTTTTGGATGGTATTTTTTATCGGAGGCATCCCCTTTGCCGTAGGCGTCGGAATGTTTTTTCTCGGCGTCATGATAGAGCGTCGAAGCATCAAGTTGCACAATAATGGTGCGAATGGTTCGCTCCGACAGCCCAATCGGTGATTTATGATGAGCCGGCGCTAAAATAAGAAATGGAATAGAAAACATAGAATAAGCGCAAGAACAGTCGTCGCGGATATTATAATGACATTCGGCGTTCTTGTTGCTACTTTATCTGGTGGCTGCTCTTTTATTATTGTTGCGTGGTCGGTGCTAAAGGGCGGCGGCTTTGGATCTTTAGGGCCCGTACTTGCCGTCGGCGGTATCCCCTTTGCTGTTGGCGCCGCGCTTTATTTTGCGGGCAGGAAAATGGGATCTCGGGCGGTCGAAGCAGATAAGAATGCTGAAATCTAGGTTCCGAGAGCCCGTCACACAGCACTAGAGAAGCAAAATGAGCCAAAAACAGTTTTTTGCGGATTTATTAAGTTCATTGGGAATTGTCATCGCCACTTTATCAGGTGGTTGCATGTTATTTTATTTCTTTTGGCCGATTTTTTCTTAGAGGCCGGCTTCCTACAGGTGAATGGATCTTAATTTTTATTGGAAGCATCCCCTTTGCTGTTGGCGCGGGGTTATATTTCGCGGGGAGAATAATAGCGCCTCGACGCATTGAGGCAAATAACGATGACGCCAAGGTCTAATACCAAACCTCCAACACGAACGAATGCGGCGACGGCGCGCGCGTTTTCCGGGCGAGCCGGAGGCTTTTCCCCATGACGGCCGGGCCGCTAGCCACTATATAAAGAATATGATGGAAATTCTTCCATTCCTGGTCGGAGCCGCGATGCTGGCGACCGTGGCGGTGTTGTTCGCCGGGATCATTTCCTTTGCCTTCAACACCAAGACGAACGCCAAGTATGCAACCCGCTTGATGGCGGCCCGGGTAATCTTGCAGGGGGTGGCGGTGGCGCTGTTCGCACTGATGGTGTTCAGCCAGGTCTGGTAACCGGCGCGCCCGCCAGGTGAAATCATGGTTACGCTGACTAAAATATATACCCGCGGCGGCGACAAGGGCGAGACGTCGCTCGGCGACGGCCGGCGCGTCGCGAAACACGATCCGCGCGTGGACGCCTACGGCACGGTGGACGAGACCAACGCGATCGTCGGGCTCGCCCGGCTTCATATCGAGGGTCCGGTGGACGACATGCTGGCCCGCATTCAGAACGATCTGTTCGATCTCGGCGCCGATCTGTGCACGCCCGACGACGGCCGCAAGGCCGAAGGGGCGCTCCGGATCGTGGATGCGCAGGTGGATCGCCTGGAACGGGAAATCGACGCCCTGAACGCCGATCTCCAGCCGCTCCATTCCTTTATCCTTCCGGGCGGTTCCGCCGCGGCCGCGTACCTGCATCTGGCGCGCACGGTGTCGAGACGCGCCGAACGACTGATCTGCCACCTGGCCGCGAGCGAGCCGGTCAACGCCGCCGCCGTCCGCTATATCAACCGCCTCTCCGATCTTTTCTTCGTGCTCGCCCGCCATTTGAACGACAATGGCCGCCAGGACGTCCTCTGGGTTCCGGGCGGCAGCCGCTAGCCGCCAATATCAGCGGCATCGATCCCGGGGCGCCGCGAAAACCATTTCGGCGGCGGTTATATTCCGGTAGCCGCGCCTTGACCTCGCGGGCCCGTGACCTTACTGTCAGGTGCAAGAAGCAAGTCCGCGCGGGGCTGGGGGAAGTCCATGGATATCAGGTGCTTGGCGCGTGATTTCCGGCCAACCGGGCAGCCTCGCGGTGATGTAACGATATAAGCAATCGCGGGTCGTCCATGAAAATACTCGTCGCCGTAAAACGCGTCATCGACTACAACGTCAAAATCCGGGTCAAATCGGACAAGACGGGGGTCGAGACGTCCAACGTCAAGATGTCCATGAACCCGTTCGACGAAATCGCCGTCGAAGAAGCGGTTCGGCTCAAGGAAGCCGGCACCGCGACCGAGGTCATCGCCGTCTCCATGGGCGTCGCCCAGTGCCAGGAAACCATCCGAACGGCGCTCGCCATGGGGGCCGATCGCGGGATTCTGGTGCAGACCGACGAGGCATTGCAGCCGCTGGCCGTGGCCAAGCTGCTCAAGGCGCTGGTGGAGAAGGAACAGCCGGACCTGGTCATTCTCGGCAAACAGGCGATCGACGACGACTCCAACCAGACCGGGCAGATGCTGGCGGCTTTGCTGGGTTGGCCGCAGGGAACCTTTGCGTCGAAATTGGAGCTGGCCGATGGCAAGGCGGAGGTCACCCGGGAGATCGACGGCGGCCTGGAGACGCTATCGCTGAAGACTCCGGCGGTGATCACCAGCGACCTGCGGCTGAATACGCCGCGCTACGCCTCGCTACCCAATATCATGAAAGCCAAGAAGAAGCCGATCGAAACGATGCAGGCCGGAGATCTCGGCGTTGACGTCGCGCCCAGGCTGAAGACGCTAAAGGTCAGCGAGCCCCCCAAGCGGGCGGCCGGCATCAAGGTGGAAAGCGTCGCGGAACTCGTCGATAAACTCCGGAATGAGGCAAAGGTCATCTGATGAGCGTTCTTGTCATCGCCGATCACGATAACACCACATTGAAACCCGCGACCCTCAACACGATCACGGCGGCCGTCCAGTTGGGCGACGTCGCCGTTTTGGTTGCGGGCGAAGCATGCCGCGCGGTCGCCGAAGCCGCCGCCAAGGTGGCGGGTGTATCAAAGGTTCTTTTGGCGGACTCGCCAATTTATGCTCATCCGCTCGCCGAGAATTTGACGCCCCTTGTGGTTGGATTGGCCGGCGATTACTCGCACCTGATGGCCCCGGCCATGACGACGGGCAAGAACCTGATGCCCCGGGTGGCCGCGCTTCTGGATGTGGCCATGCTGTCCGACATCAGCGGCATCGAAAGCGAAAGCACCTTTATCCGCCCCGTCTACGCCGGGAACGCCATGGCGACGGTGGAGACGAGCGACTCGGTCAAGGTCATAACCGTCCGTGGCACCGGGTTCGACGCGGCGGCCACGGAGGGCGGCAACGCCACCATCGAGGAAATCGCGGCGGGCGAGGACGCGGGACTGTCGAGCTTCGTCGGTCAGGAACTGACCAAGAGCGAACGGCCGGAACTGACCAGCGCGCGGGTGGTGATCTCCGGCGGCCGCGGCATGGGCAGCGGCGAGAACTTCCATCTGGTGGAGGCCCTGGCGGACAAGCTTGGCGCCGCCGTCGGCGCCTCGCGGGCGGCGGTGGACGCCGGCTACGTCCCCAACGACTATCAGGTGGGACAGACCGGCAAGGTCGTGGCGCCGGACCTGTACATTGCCGTCGGCATATCCGGCGCTATACAACATCTGGCCGGGATGAAGGACAGCAAGGTGATCGTGGCCATCAACAAGGACGAGGAAGCCCCGATCTTCCAAGTGGCGGACTACGGTTTGGTCGCCGATCTGTTCCAGGCGTTGCCGGAGTTCACCGCCGAACTGGAAAAGTAATCCGCCGTCGCGACCCTGCGGGGCGGGCCGACCGCAAAAAAAACACTCGGAAAGGGCACACGGTGCGCGGCTGCAACGGAAGCGCGGCAATTTTGCTTGCCGCGCCTGGTGGGGTTTGCAATATGTCGGACCCAGACGACTGGCTAGGTTCCCTGGGCGGGTTCGTGCGGCGCGGGACAGGAACGAAACGTGGAGCCCATACAGTTTAGCAATTTCGAAGTGCGTCTCGCGGAAACCCCGGAGGAGGTGGAAGCCGCCAAGGCTCTGCGCTACCGCGTTTTCTACGAAGAGATGTCGGCGACAGCCACGCCCGAAATGAGGGCGAAGCGCCTCGATTTCGATGATTTCGACGACTATTGCGATCACCTGCTGGTCATCGACCGCAATTGCGATAACGGCGGTCCGGGAGTGGTCGGCACCTATCGGATGCTGCGGCGCTCCGTCGCCATGAAGCGCGGCGGTTTTTATACCGAGCAGGAATACGATTGCTCGCCGTTGTTGAACTATCCCCACGAGATTGTCGAGGTGGGCCGCTCCTGCGTCGATTCATCCTATCGCAGCCGCGGCGTCATGCCGATCATGTGGCGGGGATTGGCCGAGTGTGTCATGCAGAACAATATCGGCATGTTTTTCGGATGCGCGAGCTTCCCGGGCACGCGACCGCAAGAGATGGGCCCCGCGCTCTCTTATCTCCATCATCACCACTTGGCTCCCGAGCGGCTGCGGCCCCGCGCGCTCGCGCATCACTATGTGAACATGGAGATGCTGCCGCCTTCGGAACTCGACGTTCACGCGATCGTGGCCGACCTGCCGCCGCTCATCAAGGGATACATGCGGCTCGGCGGTTTCGTCGGCGACGGCGCCGTCGTCGACCGGCAATTCAACACCACCGACGTCTGCGTGATCGTCCAGACCGACCAAATGACCCAAAAATACAAGCGTCACTACAAGCGGCTCCATTAGGAATGAAGGCATCGCGCGTCGGGGCCGTGGTCAGGCTGTCTCTTTTTCTGGCCATGAACGCTCTCTATTTGCCGGCGTACGCGCTCTGCGCCGGGCCGCTGCGTGGGTGGAAACGGCCGATCCAGGTGAGCTGGTCGCGCATCGTTTGCCGGCTGGCCGGTCTCAGGGTGTGTTCCTTCGGCGCGCTCCACGAGGGCGGAAACACCTTGTTCGTGGCCAATCATGTTTCCTATCTCGATATCCCCGTTTTGTCGGCGTTGATCGACGCCACCTACGTCGCCAAGAGCGAGGTCGGCACTTGGCCGCTATTCGGTTGGATCGCCAAGGTGACGCGGGCGATACTCGTCAAACGCGACGGGCGGGACGTGGGGGCGCAGCGCCAGGAAATGCAAGCGCGGCTTCTCTCGGGCGAGAGCCTCATTCTGTTTCCGGAGGGAACCAGCACCGACGGCAGTGGCGTCGCGCCCTTCAAGTCATCCCTGTTCGGCATCGTCCAGGGGCTGCCCGCCGAGGACGATCTCGTCATCCAGCCGGTGTCCGTGGCCTATCCCCGGTCCATCGACGGGACCCGCCTCGACGGCCCGCTGAGGTCCTTGTATTGCTGGTACGGCGACGCGACTCTGATGCCGCATCTGTTTCGGGTTTTCGCGATGAAGGGCGCGGAGGTGGAGGTTCGCTTCCACGACCCCATCCCGGTGGAACCGTCCCCCAATCGCAAGCACTTGGCCCGGCGCGCCCAGGCCGCCATCGAGGCCGGGGTGGCCGAGGCCAACGCCGTCGCGCGCCCGGCCGACGGAACTTCAGTGTAATTCGGCGCGCAGCTTCTGGCGGTAGACGTCGATGGGCACTAGGCGGCCTTTTTCCTCGGCATACCAGAACTGCCAGCCGTTGCAGGCCGGAGCGTTCTGCACCCGCGCGCCCACCTGATGGATGGACCCCCGGTGCTCGGCGCTGACGATGGTTCCATCCGCCGCCACCTTGGCGGTATGGCGACGGCGCTGATCGTGAAGAATGGCTCCCGGCCGCAACAGGCCGCTCTCCACGACACGGCCGAACGGGATCCGCGGTTCTTCCCGCTTCCCGACGGTGTCGATCAGATCGCGGTCCGTTGGCGCCGGGATCTGGGCCAGCCGTTCCCTGGCGAGGTCGACGTAGTCGGGGTCCATCTCGATCCCGATGTATGCGCGTCCGAGCTTGCGGGCGACCGCGCCGGTGGTGCCTGTGCCGAAGAAGGGGTCGAGCACCATGTCGCCCGCCGCCGTGGAGGCGAGAATGACCCGGTGCAGCAAGGCTTCCGGCTTTTGGGTGGGATGGGCCTTGCGTCCGCCCACCTTCAGGCGTTCCGATCCGGTGCAGACCGGCAGCAGCCAGTCCGAGCGCATCTGCAGATCGTCGTTGAGATTTTTCATGGCTTGGTGATTGAACCGGTGGCGCGTGTTCTTGTCCCGTCCGCACCAGATCAGCGTCTCGTGGGCATTGGTGAAGCGCCGTCCGCGAAAATTAGGCATGGGATTGGACTTGCGCCAGATCACGTCATTCAGGATCCAGTAGCCGAGATCCTGGAGGATCGTCCCTACCCGGAAGATGTTGTGATACGAGCCGATGACCCACAACGTTCCGTTCGGCTTCAGCACCCGCCGCGCCGCTTCCAGCCACGCCGTGGTGAAGCGGTCGTAACCGGCGAAATCGTCGAACCGGTCCCAGGCCTCTTCCACGCCGTCGACCCGGGTGTTGTTGGGCCGATAAAGCTCGCCTTCCAGCTGCAGATTATAGGGCGGATCGGCGAACACCATGTCCACCGAAGCCTCCGGCAGGGCATTCATCGCCTCGACGCAGTGGCCGACAATAATACGGTTGGCGCCGTTCGCGCTTTGCTCATCGATCATGGGGAGAGCATGAGTTCAGACGCGATTCACCGTCAACACCTAAATGGATTCAACGGGTTAGAGGACAGGTGGCACAACATATGGAGTCTACGCGCAACCATGACTCAAAATATGGGCGATGGAGCGGAAACCGCGGCGATGGTGAGGGGTCACCCCCAACCGCTCCAGCGCGGAACGATGCTCGGCGGTGCCATAGCCGACGTTGCGCTCCCAACCGTAACCGGGGAACGCTTTCGCCAGATCGGCCATGATCCGGTCGCGGGTCACCTTGGCGACGATGGAGGCGGCGGCAATGGAGAGACTGAGGCCGTCGCCGCCGACGACGCATTGGATACGGCATGCCAGTTTTGGCGCCCGGTTGCCGTCCACGAGGGCGACGTCGGGCGGGATCCCCAATGCCTCGACGGCGCGCGCCATCGCTAGATGAGTCGCGGCGAGGATGTTGACGATCTCGATCTCGCCTACCTCGGCCCTTCCGATCCCGATGCGCGCGCATGCGCACAGCCGCTCGAACAGCGCCGAGCGCCGGGCCGGACTTAGCTTCTTGGAGTCGTCGATACACCCGTTTAGATCCGGGGGGAGCAATCCGGCGTCGAGAACCACGGCCGCGGCCACCACCGGCCCGGCCCACGGGCCGCGCCCCGCTTCGTCGATACCGGCGACCACGCCACCCGCCAACCGTTCCAGACTGAAATCAGGCATGCATCTCTTATACCAACGGTCGTTAATAATAACTCATTGTGATCGTGTTTCCCGCATCCTCGGCAGGAGGGGCCGCGCCGGCGATGGGGACCCATCGTCAAGCGGTCCGGACGCCCCGAGGATGCGGGAAACACGACGTTTCGGGCGGCCTTTCGAGGTTTCCGGACGGCGTCGCGCGGCGCTTATGATGCTCCCGCATCACGGCGCAACACGCTCCTAGCCGGTAACCTCGAAAGGCCGTCACAAGGGGTCATTATTAACGACCGTTGGTATTATACCGTCAGCCGCCCGCCCCGGCGAGGTCTTTGCTCACAGAAGGGAGAGCTGCTCGCCGGCGGTTGGCGGCGGACGGAATTGCCGGGTGTCCAAGGCCTCGGCCGGCCGGCCGGTGGCGAGGCCCAATCGGCGGCACGCGAGCGCGAAGCGTTGGGCCAGCAACTCGGCATAGGCCCCGGTTCCCGTCATCCGGCTCGAGAAGTCGGACACGTAAAGGTGTCCGTTGCGCGCGTCCCGCACCTGGTTCAGGACGCGCGCGGCCCGCTCGGGAACGTGGGTTTGGAGCCATTGGGAGAACAGATCCTTGACCTCCACCGGCAGGCGCAAAAGGATGTAATTGGCGCCCACCGCACCGGCGCCGGCGGCGGCGGCTAGGACCGTCTCCAACTCGTGGTCGTTCAGAAACGGGATCACCGGAGCCACCATGGCCATCACCGGGACGCCCGCGCCGCTCAAGGCGCGCATGGCTTCGACGCGGCGCCGGGGCGCGGGCGCGCGCGGTTCCATGGTCCGCGCCAGACCGCCGTCGAGGGTAGTGACGGACAGGCCCACGGAGACCAAGCCGCGTTCGGCCATGGGCGCGAGTATGTCGATATCGCGGACAATGAGGGCGGACTTGGTGGTGATGGCCACGGGATGGCTGAACGCCGCCAGGACTTCCAGGATCTCGCGGGTGATCCCGCGTTGCCGTTCGATGGGCTGATAGGGGTCGGTGTTGGCGCCGAGCATGATCGTCCGTGGGCGGTAGCCGGGCTTGCGCAGTTCCCGCTCCAGGGCTTCGGCCGCGTGGGTCTTGGCGAATAGCCGGCTCTCGAAATCGAGCCCCGGCGACAGCCCGAGGTAGGCGTGCGTCGGACGGGCGTAACAATAGACGCAGCCGTGCTCGCATCCCTTGTATGGATTGATCGATTGATCGAAGGGAATGTCCGGCGACGTATTGCGCGAGATGATGGACCGGGTCAGCTCCTCCACGACCGTGGTCGGCGGAGCGTCCGGAAGGTCCTCTTCGTGAATGGGATCGTCATCGCCAAGGGCTTCGCGGCTGAAGCGCTCGAAGCGGCCGGAGGCATTGCTCACGGCTCCCCGACCCTTGAATGACATCGCCGAACCTTGTTGACGCATGGATGAGATGGTAGTCAACGGGAAAGAACAATTCAAGAACTAACTTACCTTGGTATTTTATAATGCGGAAACGTTGGGGACCATCCGTGGCATATCGGTCACACGACCGGTGATTCCGTGTCATGACTGCATTTCCCATTGGCGCGTCCGGTTTCCTGACCGATATTTAAACGTGTTCTAAACATCGAACGGTGTCGTTTTGCTCAGCATCGTTATCCCGACACTGAACGCCGCCCACGACCTGCGGCAAACGCTCGACAGCTTTGCCGCCGTTTCCGACGATCTGCCCTGCGAGGTGATTGTGGCGGACGGCGGATCGGTGGACGACACCCGCCTCATCGCCGCGGAATGCGGTACGATCTTCCTGGAAACGCGGCGAGGGCGTGGCTGGCAACTTGGAGAAGGCGCCAAGGCCGCCGCCGGCGACTGGTTGCTGTTTCTGCACGCGGACACCGTTCCCCGGGGCGGCTGGGCGCTGGCGGTTTCGGCGTTCATGGCGGATCCGTCCCATCGCCGGCGCGCCGGCTATTTTCGGTTCGCGCTCGACGACACAGCGGCGGGGGCGCGATGGCTGGAGCATGTGGTCGCCTATCGCAGCTCCTTCATGGGGCTGCCCTACGGTGACCAGGGATTGCTGATCGGCCGTGAGTTCTACGAAGACCTGGGAGGCTTCCGGCCCATGCCGCTCATGGAGGACGTGGAATTGGCGCGGCGCATCGGACGCCGCCGCCTCGCCGCCCTTGACGCGGTCGCGGTGACCTCCGCCGAGCGCTACCGCCGCGAGGGATACCTGTGGCGGCCGCTCCGTAATATGGTGTGCCTGGGCCTCTACTCCGCGGGCGTCCCGCCAAAGTACATCGATCCGCTCTATCGGTAGTGGGCCGGTTGCCCGCAACCGACGCGCCGGTCCCCATGGTTCCCGCCAAGCATCTCGTCGTTTTCGTCAAGGCCCCGCGCCTTGGCCAGGTGAAAACCCGTCTGGCGCGGGATATCGGTTCGGTCGCGGCGCGCGCGTTCTATTGGCGGACGACCCGGGCAATCCTGAGGGAGCTTCAAGGAACCGGCCGCTGGCGCCCGTGGCTGGCCATCGCCCCCGACACGGCCGTGAACACCCGCCGGGTGTGGCCACCGGACTGGCGGCGGATCGGCCAAGGTCCGGGCGGGCTGGGCGAACGCATGGGCCGGATGATGCGCGATCTGCCCAAGGGGCCGGTCGTCATCGTCGGCAGCGATGTTCCGGACATCCGGGCGCGGCACGTGGAACACGCCTTTCGAGCGCTTGGCGATCACGATGCCGTGTTCGGGCCCTCGGCCGATGGCGGTTACTGGCTGGTGGGGCTCAGGCGGAGCCCAAGCGTTCCCGACATTTTTCGCGGCGTTCGCTGGTCGACGGAATCCGCCCTGGCGGACACGCGCGCGCATCTGAGTTCACGCCGCGTTGCGCTGATCGAGACGCTGGAGGACATCGACGACGGCGCCGATTGGGATCGCTGGCGGCGGCGCACGCGGCACTGAACAGCATCAACGGGACCTTGACCGGCCCACAAAGGTTGGGGAATGAGGGGCAATATCCCGTTGACACCGTTGGTCCCGGCATGAGGCGCGTGCTATAATTCCGGCATCGAAACCGTGTTTCGATCGGATCCACAAGCGGGGGATGAGAACGATGAAAACCATCATGCTTTTGACGGGGGGAGGCCCTTTGGTGATCCTGACGTCCTTCGATTCGGTCACCGATCCGGGGCTTCTGGGCAAACTCGAAGGCAAGGGGATCGACAAATTCGCCGCCCACGAGATCCCGCTCGATTTGGCGCGCGCCCGCTACGGCGCCCATTTCACGGTGGTGGAGAACGATCTCCGCGAGACCGACGACCTCCGGATCCTCGACTACAACGGCGAGCGCGCGTTCAAGCTGTTCAGCTTCGACGAACTCGGCCCGCCCGTTCTCTACGAGTCGCGGGACGCCAAGCCAGGCGCCGCCGGGGGAACGGCCCAGCGTTCGGCCGGCGATCCGCGGTAGCCTCGCCGAGGGGTCTCGCTGGTTGGCGTTTTGGCGACGAACCGGTGGAAATGTTCGCGTTTGCCGATCTCAAGATCGTCATGGGACCGTAAAAACCCGTGTCCGTTCGGCAACACCCTCGACCAGGAAATGGAGTGACATTGTAGAAAGTGTCGGCTCACCTGAATGGGGCAAATCAGACGCTATCTGATTGAAAAATAAGAGGGAAGTTGGAGAGGGCGATTACCGAAAAAGGGGACGCCGTACCGCGAGAAAACTTGCCCTCGCAATAAGGTTACTTGACGTAACGCAACAATGTTGCCAGATGAGCGGTGAACGGCCGGGGTGTCGCAACCACCCCGGCCTTCGTCGAGCCACTCGAATATCGGACTAACGAAAGGAGTGTTGACTATGATTACCTATAGCATGGATAGGGACTCTGTCGAGCCCGTATTTTACGCTGTTGTCCCGGATTCCTTTATGAATCGGGATGCGAAGGGTGGCACCACGCGGCCCCGGCACGTGGCCGGCGGAAGCTGGCGGGACGAGACGGATGTGCCCGTCGTGGCCCCGAGCGACCCGTGGAGCTTCTAGGGCAAGACTCGCCCCAACCGACGTCATAACGGCCCCGCCGCAAGCGGGGTCGTTTGTTTTTGGGCGACGCGAAGGACGGGAAGCGTTTATGCGGACGACCGGATCCATGGAACGGCAAATCGGGCGATGGTCAGCCCCAGCACCACGCCGACGGTGTTGGCAACGGCGTCGCCGACGCTCGTGAAGCGTCCCGGCACAAGCGCCTGGCCGAATTCGAGGACGATGCCGAGGGCGACGAGGCCCAGCGCCAGCGCAAGCAAGGACCGCCGGTCGGGGAACGCAATCCCGCCGGCCAGCGCCAGGCACAGATACGCCGCCGCGTGCAGGGGCTTGTCCGAAAGATTGAAATGAGACAGCGCCTCCTGCGGCACAAGCGACAGCACGACAACGGCGAGCACGCCGGCGGCGAAGGCCGCTCCCGCCAGGGGCCGGATGATCGATCGCGCCGAGGCCGGGGTCAAATGGACGATTCCGATACGCCCATCAACCTCTCCACCTCGCCGCTGGGAACCCGGGCCGACATCTGCACGCACGGTCCGTTGACGAAGGTGATGAGCCAGGTGCTGTCATGGGGCTTGTAGGCGAAATACACGTCGTCGGCATGGAAGGCGGTGTCGAAGGCCTCGTTGAACTCGTTGACGAACGGCGGCACGTCGGCGCTGGCCAGCCGGATCACCCGCATCTTGCCCTCGGTCTGGAGAAACCCGCTCCAGGTGGCCCACTCCCCGTCCACGCCCCCGCAGCGCTCCGCCCGCTCGCCGGAGCCACCGGCACACGCCTCGAGCAGCACGCCGCACAGGAGCACCGGAGCGAACTTGCGAAAACCCCGCATCATGTTCAGGCTTCCACCCACACGCCAAACGTTCCCGCGTTGATAAGCATTGTCTACAAGTCAATATAGGGCATTCGACCCCGCCGGCATCCCCGAAAATTATCCGCCCAGGACGTTTACAAAACGCGAAGGTCGGCGGATTCTCTTTTAGACTAAAAAGACGACATTTTTCACGAAACAGGGTATCCACTTCGCTCTCGTAATGACAATATGTGGGGATGGCCGAGCAAGCAGCCCATCCCGTTGGCGGCATCGACTATCCACGCACGCTTCAGCAATTCGATGAGTGGTTTTCTTCCGAGACCGCCTGTGCGGATTATCTTCGGCGTGTTCGTTGGCCGGAAGGTTTCCGCTGTCCGGCCTGCGGGGCGACGGTGGCATGGACGACGGCCCGGGGCCAGCTTCGATGCGGTGGATGCGATCGCCAAACATCGCCGACGGCGGGGACGGTTTTCGAGGGAACGCGGAAGCCGTTGCGGCTCTGGTTCCAGGCGATGTGGTACGTGACGAATCAGAAGCATGGGGTCAGTGCCCTGGGGGTGCAGAGGATCCTTGGCCTTGGCAGCTACCAGACGGCTTGGGCGTGGCTTCATAAGCTTCGCCGCGCCATGGTTCGCCCGGGCAGAGACCTTCTGGAGGGCGATGTTGAGGTTGACGAAACCTACGTTGGCGGCCATGAGACTGGCGTTATCGGTCGCAAAACAAAGAAAAAATCGATTGTCGCGATGGCCGCTGAAATCCGCGGGCGGGGCACCGGTCGTATCCGCATGGCGTGTGTCCGAGACGTATCTGCCGAGAGCCTCGTTCCGTTCGTCCAAACGTCCGTATGCCCAGGTGCGACGGTTCGAACCGACGGCTGGCGAGCCTACAACGGTCTCACGGACGTCGGCTTCGAACACCTGCCGAAGAACATTTCCGCCAGCGGCGACCCAGCCCATATCGTCATGCCTCGTGTTCACCGCGTTGCCGCTCTCTTCGATCGGTGGTGGCTGGGAATTCACCATGGGGCCATCCGTTCCTCCCAGTTCGACTACTACCTCGACGAATTTACATTCCGTTTCAACCGTCGCCGATCGAAAGCTCGCGGCCGCGAAGATTGCCTCAACACATCCGCGAACAGTAAATCTGCTTTCAACGCCTCGATGTCGCTGACCGTGTCCAGGACGTCTTGCCGCCTGCAAGCCTCGGAATGACGGCATGGGACAATGCCAGACTCTATAACTTCACCCGCAGTGCTAGCACGCCCGCGTCTTGGGAAGCCGCAATGTTTTACACTTGAGAACGACAACGCCATAATGAAGTGTCGCGAGGGGATGGGGGATGACTAAGGTCTTCGTCAGCTACAGTCACGAGCGAGCCCCGTGGGTGTGGGAGCGGCTGGTGCCGGTGCTGCGCGCGGGCGGTGCTGAACCGCTGCTTGACAAAGACCGATTTCAGAGCAGGGAAGGGTCTTATCGGGCAGATGGATGCAACGCAGGACTTTGCAGACGTGCATGTCCTCTGCCTGAGCACCGACTATCATGCGAGCACGGCTTGCCAGCATGAAATGGATCGTGCCATCGGCCTCGATCCGCACTTTGCTCTTGGCATCGTTATTCCCGTGCGCCTTGACGACGCGCCGCTGCCGGCGGCGATCACGGGAGCAAATCCCTTGTGGGTCGACATGCGGAAGGACCTGGGCACCCCGGACCCTGGAGAATGGCAGAAGCTGCTGCAGTCCTGCAGCGCCGACCTCGGCGCGCCGGCGCCAGCATGGCTGGCAGCGCGCGACGCGATCGTGAACTATCTGGAACGTGGGCAGTCGGTCAACCTGCTCATTCGAAGTGACGGCGTACATTGGCGGGAGTTGATCCGCCACATCAAGGACGAGCATTTCAAGGAGCTCTCCTGCACCGATCTTCAGGATGCAACCACGGTTCCCCGCGACGGTCTGCTGAGTCACGTTCTTTGTGGGCTGGGATCGCGGAAACAGGTGCGTCAACCTCCCTACGATCTCGTCGACTTCAGCGGCATCGTAACCTCAATGAGCGCGCCCGTGCGCATTTGCCTCGATCATTTTGATCTCGCACCACACCGAGAAACCTATGATGTCAACCTTTATATCAGTTTACGATATCTGGTGAGCGAAAGGCGGCACCTGGTATTGCTGGTTCAGTCGCGCACGCCTTTCGCTGCCCTGCTGCCACGGGATAATCCGCTCTCAAGCATCGACATTAAAGAGGTGGCGCTAGGCTGATGGCGGTTCCTCTTGGCGAATTGACGCTGCGGCCCCGCCATCATCTCTCGGCGCTTTGGTGGCTCGGGTTGCTTTATCGGAGGCCGCTAGAGGTTGTCCGAACGCTCGAGGGGTTGTCCTGCCAGGGCGCTCTCCTCTCCGGGGCCTGCTTGCTAGCCCATGCCCTGCCCTGGACATTTGCGATAGCATTTCTCGGTCGGATGCTGTTGATGAGGTTAGCCGGTGCGGACGGTAACCTGATCTTCGGCTCCACGAGCGGCGCTCTTGACTTCACGCGTGGCTTCGCCATTGGGATCGCTTTTGGGACCGTAATCGCAACCGCTATTGGAATCCTCAGACGGATCGCATCTTGGATCGCTGATGGGATCACCAACGGCATTGTATTTGGCATCGCTTTTGGCATCTTTTATGGCATCGGCTTTGGCGTCGATATCGGCGTTAATATCGCTAGCGGGATCACTGGTGGTATCCTTTTCGGGGTTTCTCTCGGGATTTATAGACGGATAGTTAAGGGGATGGCCATGGGGGCCATTCTCGAGATCGCTCTCGCGATCGGTCTCGGGATCATTGTCGGGATCATTGTCGGGATCGTTGGTGGGTTTGCTCTCGGGACCGCTTGCGGGGTCGGTTTTGGGATCGGCTTTCTTCGCGCCTACTACTACCCTGCGCATGCATGCTTTTTGTTCCCCCCGATTCAAGGACGCTGGTACCGCTTCCACCCGGTAGCTTGGGACGACTTATGCCAACTACCGTTCCTGGGATTGCATCGTTTGCTCGCCGCTTATGGCGCAATCGATCCCGCCAGCGGAGAGCGGGAGATCGAGCGGCTGATCAACTCCTATCCGACTCAACGGGGCGAGGCGCTGAAAGCACGAGCGATTCTTGTTGCCACCGAAGCAAGTGCGGAACGCGACCTCGCGGCGCTCGACGCCCGGGTTGCGGCCTTGCCTGATGGCGACCGAGGCTTCCTGAGGGAAGTCCGGGACGTCCGTGGCCGGATCGGCGAGATCGCGCAACTTCAGCGCCGGCTGGATACGATGACCCGGCCCGCGTTTCGCGAGCCGGTGGCGGCACAACTCGTCACCAGCATCGAGAACTTCCGCCACCAGGTGGCGGGGTTCCGGGAGCCACTGGCGAGCGAATTCCGCAAGGCGGCCGAGGCATGGCGAGCGGTCGCGGAGGCACAGCTCGAAAATGTCCGTACGGTCCTCGCCCAAAAACCCACCACGCAGGTGTTTCGCGCCGGCGACCCTGTGGACCGGGCCAATGAGGCGTTCGTTCCAAGGGTGGCGGTGATCGAGGAACTGGAGAGCCAGATCATGCTGTCTACCGGTTGCCCCGGCCTGCTGCTATATGGTCGCCGCCGCATGGGGAAGTCGACGCTATTGCGCAACATAACTGGCTTCCTGCCCGAAAGCGTGCTGATGGCACGGTTCTCCATGCAGAATCCGAATGCCTTCACCTCGCTCGCATCGTTCGCCGGCCTCGTCGGCCGGACGGCTCGCGAAGCCCTCAGCGATGTTCCACCTGCAGTGGCGCCTGAGACGCTGCCGGACCTGTTCGAGGCATTGGGCGGTATCGACATCCGGCTCGGTGAGAACGGTCGCAAGATGCTGCTCGCGTGCGACGAATACGAAGCGATCGACGCGAAAATTGGCGAGGGCGTGTTCAAGCTCGATCTTCTCGCAACCATCCGGGAGTGCGTGCAAGAGCACCGGCACATCACATGGGTATTTGCAGGCAGTCACGATCTAAGCGAACTGACCAACGCCGACTGGTCGTCCTACTTCGTCAGCCTCCGCACCATCGAGGTGCTGCCGTTCGAGCCTAAGGAGACATACCTGCTGCTAACGGAGCCGCTGAAATGGTCACCGCTGTGGCGGGAGCGGGAAGCCGAACGGCCGCGTTTCGATTCATCCTTCTGGGGCGAGAACGGGATCAACCGGATCCAGGCCGAAACCGGTGGCTGGCCGCATCTGGTGAAACTCGTGGCCGAGACCGCCGTCGACTTGGCCAATGACAAGCGCGTGCGCGAGTTGGATGCGGAGATGCTGGAATTGGCGTTCTCCAAGGCAGTCGGCCGAGGCGACGCCGTGCTACGCCAGCTCGTCGAGAGCGAGAGCCGGTCGGCCGGCGAACGTGCCTTCCTCCTCGGCTTCCGCGATCATGCAACGCAGCCGCCGCCCGATGATGCCGACGTCCGAGCCGCGCTGCGTCGTCGCCGACTCGTTCTCGATGATCCCGAAGGCTGGCGTCTCCGCGCTCCGCTGATGCGCCGGTGGCTGTTGGATCGCTGCTAATGAGCGAACGGGGTAAGGGATCGCATTGTAGCATGATGGGCGGACACTTGGTGAGGCGGGCACGGCGAAAACCCTACAAGGCTATGCCATTGAAAATCGCGAACGTATAGGATAGTATTCTCTATCCGTTGGCGCGCGATCCGGCGCTGGCGCAAAACCACACCCATTCCGCGAGAAGCTTTTTTGCGCGGGAGAGTAGCAGCCAACAAATCAGACCGAGATCGTTTCCTGGAGCAAACGGTCCAAAATGACGACAAATGACGACATCGAACGCGGAACGATACGGGATCGAAACACCGTGTTTCGTTTAATATCAAGGCGTTACGACATTACGGAGAGTGAATAAGCACTCTTGAATGTACGTTTGTTCTCAATGGGTTCCAGACTTTTTTGACGACAAATGATGATAAATGACGACATTTTGGCCTGTTTTATTTCGGGCCAATGAAATCAAGGGCTTGACAAATGTCAAGGCGTCAAATGTCGTCTTTTTCGCGAAAAATGTCGTCTTTTTCAGCCTGTTTTTGACGACACGTGTCGTCAACGCCGATTGTGGCGCCCCCGCCATCACGATCAACCGAAGGATCAAATCGGACCGCGCGTTCCAATTTACCGCGGCAATGAACTGGAGGTCCGGGGGCGTGGAGCCCCCGGGTTGCCACCTACTCCGCCGCGCTGGCGGCCGCTTTGCCGGTTTGGCCGGTGGTTTTTTCGTAGTCTTGCATCATCGCCTTGGTGATGTCGGCGGGGGTGAAGCGGTGGTGGTCGATTTCTCCCACGGGGGTCACTTCGGCGGCCGTGCCGGTGAGGAACACCTCGGTGGCGTTGGCGAACTCGTCGGGCATGATGGCGCGCTCCACCACCTCGATGCCGCGCGCGCGCGCCAGTCCGATCACCGTTTGGCGGGTGATGCCGTCGAGGAAACAGTCGGGCGTCGGCGTATGCAGGCGGCCGTCGCCCATGACCATGAAGATGTTGGCCCCGGTGGCCTCGGCCACCTGGCCGCGCCAGTCGAGCATCAGGGCGTCGTCGTAGCCTTCCCGTTCCACCGCGTGCTTGGAGAGCGTGCAGATCATGTAGAGCCCGGCGGCCTTGGCGTGCACCGGCTCGGTCTCCGGCGACGGGCGTTTCCAGGGCGCGGTCTTGAGCCGGATGCCCTTCAGCCGCGCTTCCGGCGAGAAATAGGATGGCCACGGCCACGCGGCGATGGCGAGCTGGATGGTGGTCCGTTGCGCCGACACGGCCATCATTTCGCTGCCGCGCCAGGCGATCGGACGGACGTAGCCGTCGCGGATGCCGTTGGCCTCGCACACCTCCACGCAGGCGCGGTCCACAGCGTCGACGCTGTACGGGATCTCGAACCCGATCATGCGCGCCGACGCGGCCAGCCGCTCCGAATGCTTGGTCAGCTTGAAGATGGAGCCGTTGTAGGACCGTTCGCCCTCGAACACCGCCGAGGCGTAGTGCAACCCGTGAGACAGCACGTGCAGCTTGGCGTCCCGCCAGGGAACCAGCGCTCCATTGTACCAGATCACTCCGTCGCGATCGTCGAAAGGCACGGTATTCATGAAATATCATTCCCCTTGTTTCGCTAGAGAGAAATTTTATTTCTACTCTGGTTAATTCCTGTTGCTTTTCGTACCAGTCGACGGCATATATGTCAATATTGCTGACGTAATTTCGGCGATGGAAGTTAGGGCGCGAGGGTGACGGTGGAATTTTCGGATGTCGCTCGGTCCACGGAGAACCCCGAACCGGATGTACATCGTTGGGCCGTGTCCGGGGACATCGGCGAGGCGGCTTTGCGCCGGGCCATGGAACTGTTGTTCTTCGCCTATCGGGATTTCACCGCCGAGGCTGACGCCTTGCTGGTGCGCTACGGTTTTGGCCGCGCCCATCACCGGGTCATTTATTTCGTCGGACGCAACCCGGGCATCACCGTCAGCGACCTTCTCGGCATTCTCAGGATCACCAAGCAGAGTCTATCGCGGGTGCTGGGCCAGCTCATGGAAGGCGGCTTCATCGACCGGCGGACCGATCCGGACGATCGCCGCCTGCGGCGCCTCTACCTCACGCCCGAGGCTCAGGTGCTGGAGCGGACTTTGACGGAGCGCCAGACCGCGCATATCGCCGCCGCTTTCTCCGAGGCCGGTCCGGCCGCCGCCGAGGGGTTCGCGGCGGTGCTCCGGTCGATGATCAACCCCGGCGATCGCCGCAGGTTCGGCGATGAGTGAGAGCGCGCCGCACATCTTGGTGGTGGACGACGACCAGCGGCTTCGCGACCTGTTGGGGCGGTTTCTTACGGAAAGCGGCTTCATTGTCATGACCGCGTCCGACGCCGCCGACGCGCGGCGGAAGCTGTCGAGCATAACGGTGGACCTAATCATCCTCGATCTGATGATGCCGGGCGAAAGCGGCCTGGACTTCGCCGCCGCTTTCCAGCCTTCGGGAGTGCCGATCCTGATGCTGACCGCCATGGGCGAGGCCGAGGACCGCATCGCCGGTCTCGAGAAGGGCGCCGACGATTATCTGGTCAAGCCGTTCGAGCCGCGCGAACTGGTGCTCCGCGTCAACAATATTCTCAAACGGACGCCGCGGCCGGTAACGGCGACCCGCGAAGTGCGGATGGGCGACAAGGTGTTCAATCTGGCGCGCTCGGAGCTGCTGGCCGACGGCGAGCCGGTGCGGCTGACCGACGCGGAGGCGGCCCTGCTCGCCGCGCTGGCGTCTCGGCCGGGCGTCAGCGTGAGCCGCGAAGCGTTGATCAACATGACCGGAGCGGCCGCCAACGACCGCGCCGTGGATGTTCAAGTGATGCGCCTGAGGCGCAAGATCGAGCGCGACCCGCGCGATCCGCGCTACTTGCAGACGGTGCGCGGCAAGGGTTACGTTCTGGTGCCCGACTGACTGGCCGCTGCTCATGCTCAAGGACTACCTACCGCGCAGTCTTCTCGGCCGATCTCTCCTGATCGTGGTTACGCCGCTGATCGTGCTGCAGGTGGTGTCCGCGTTCATTTTCTACGAAAGCCATTGGAATCAGGTGAGCAAGAGCCTGGCGCTGGGGCTGGCCGGCGACATCGCCATGGTGATCGATGCGCTGCGCGACGACCCCAGCCCGGAAGGCCGCCAGCGGGTTCTCGAAGCGGCCGGGCGCAACATGGATATCGCCGTCACCCTGGAACCGGGAGCGATCCTGCCGAACACGCTTGATGCTCTATCGGCGCTGGAGGGCGAGATGAGGCGGGCGCTGCGCGAGCGGGTCGGGAAACCCACGCGCGTGGACGCGCACTCCAACCCGAACGCGGTCATCATCGATGTCCAGTTGCCCGACGCGGTGTTGAGCGTGACCGCGCCGCGCGGTCGCCTGTTCAGCGCGACGATCTATGTGTTCGTGCTGTGGACGGTGGGCGGCACTCTCATCCTGCTAGGCATCGCCACCATGTTCATGCGCAGCCAAGTGCGGCCGGTCCTGCGGCTCGCCCGCGCCGCCGACAATTTCGGCAAGGGACGCGACGTGCCCAACTTCAAGCCCGAGGGCGCGCGCGAGGTGCGGCTGGCGGCCCGGGCCTTCATTGCCATGAGGGGTCGGATTCTGCGTCAGATCGGGCAGCGGACGGAGATGCTCGCCGGCGTTTCGCACGACCTCCGCACGCCGCTCACGCGGATGAAGCTGGAACTCGCGATGATGAAGAGCTCCGACGGCGTCGCCGCCCTCAAGGACGATGTGGGCGAGATGGAACGCATGCTCGAGGGCTATCTGGATTTCGCGAGGGGAGAGGGCGCGGAGACCCCGGAGCCCCACGATGTGGTCGCTTTGCTCGACGAGGCCGTTCGCAAGGCGCGGCGGATCAGCGATGGCGTCGAGCTCAAGGCCAACGGCGAATTGATCGTGCCGCTCCGGCCCGACGCCTTCCGGCGCTGTATCAACAACCTGATCGGCAACGCCATCCGCTATGGCCGGCATGTGGTGGTGGACGCGGGCAAACGCGGCCGGTTCATCGAGATCATCATCGACGACGACGGCCCCGGTATCCCCGAGACTCAACGCGAAGAGGTGTTCAAACCGTTCTTCCGGCTGGAGGGGTCGCGAAACCCGGGAACCGGCGGCGTGGGCCTCGGCATGACCATCGCCCGGGACGTGGCCCGCGGCCATGGCGGCGAGATTTTTCTGACCGAATCGCCCTTGGCCGGCCTCAGGGTGCGGCTGCGCTTGCCGCTGTGACGGGTAGCGTCAGAACATGCGGCCGCCGTTGGGCACCGGCAGGGTCGGACCAATCAGCACCACGTCGCCGCCGGCATCCGCAAAGCCCAGGACCAGAACCTCGGACATGAACGGCCCGATCTGGCGGGGCGGAAAGTTGACCACGGCCGCCACCTGACGGCCCAGCAGGGTTTCCGGATCGTAGTGACGGGTGATCTGCGCCGAGCTCTTGCGCTCGCCCACCTCGGGGCCGAAATCGACCCACAGTTTAAGCGACGGTTTGCGGGCTTCCGGAAACGCTTCCGCCCTGATCACGGTGCCGACGCGGATATCGACCTTGCAAAAATCATCGTAGGAAATCGGCATAACACCAACGGTCACTGATGCGAAAACGGCCGCCCCCGCGGGCGGCCGTCTCTGAGGAGGTTGTGAAACCGCCTAGGCCTTCATTTTGAGGACCATGTTCTTCATTTCTTCAAGGCCTTCGGAGATGCGGCCATTGATGGTGTTGGTCGCTTCCTCGCGGGACTTGGAAACCATTTCGGCCAGCTCGCGCATGTTGCTCAGGGCGCGCTCGAAAGCGCCCTTGGCGAACTCGGCTTGCTTGGCGGCGGCTTCCGGCGGCGAGCCGGCCTTGGAGATTGCGTCGATCCCCTTGGAGGCCTCGTTCATGGTCTCTTGAAGGATTTCGGCCTGACGCTTGGCAATGGCCTGAGTGCCTTCGAAGGCGACGCGGTTGGCGTTGGTAAGGGCTTCCATGTTCTTCTTCTGAGCGGCGACCAGAGAGTTGACATCGACGCCGGGAAGCTTGAACTGTTTGATCGCGTTGGTGAATTCGTCGGCCATCTTGGTGGGGTCGAAGTCACCCATGATCTTGGTGATGTCGACAGGGAATTCGGGAAGTTTTGCCATAATAGGGATTCTCCTTTGCCCCTTCGAGGGGGCGCTGCAATTCGGTTGACGCCCACACTATCGGCCAAAGGGTTCACCGTGTCAACAATTATGTTGCACTGCACAAAATATTTTTGCTGCAGTGCAGCATAATCTTATTTCATTGAAAAACTAAGAGAATCTGATTTGCTCATGATTTTTCACGACTAAGGGGCGCTCAGCGATGTTGAGAGTTCGCGATTGCGATATGCAAACCGGAGTATTGAGACGAATCGGCCGGAGGGACGCTCAGCCCACCACGGGAACTTCGCCGGCCGGCGGGGTCACGTCCCCTCCGCGATGCCGCCCGCGTCTCCGGGGGCGGCAGCACCGGCAAAAGGCGAAACAGTCGCGGATTCGACGCTCGGCGTTTTTCAAGTTGCGGTCGAGAGTGGCCATGGTCCGCGCCTGATCCTCGCTATCGTCCCCCAGCCAGACCCGTAGCGTCCTCAAGTAGATCAGCGCCAGGCCCTTGATCCGGATGGCGCCCCTCACACCCGCCGACGAGAGGCCGGCCGCCTCCAGCATCCAGGCCATGGAATTGGCGAAGTATGGAAGTGCGACGAGGCACGCCACCGGATCGGCGGGCAGGTCCCTCGCGATTGCGGCAATGGCTTGCTTATGCGGACCGAGGGCGTCGAACCGCCGCATGATTACGTCGAACAGGCGATCGCGCGCGGATTTGTCCTTCTCGGCGGCGCCCTGGGCGAGAACCCGATGATCGGCGCGCGTCAGCAAGCCGGTCAAAAGGGCCGGTTTTGTCGGGAACGCCGCATGGACCTCGTCCAGCGATACGCCGGCCTCGGCGGCAATTTCGGAAAAAGACAACGCGCGCCATCCGGTAATGGGCGCCAGTTCGAGCACCGCGTCGAGAATACGATCCGGAATATCTGCCTTACGTGCCATCAATCCCTCGAGGTGAACAGGCCACGGCTGAGTTTATCAAGACGAATGTGTCTCGTACAAAATGAATATGGATCGGGAATACGGAGATTCAATGACGCCAAGGTGTTTCGGATCTTGCTATCCCGCCAAGTCCCGGGAGCGCCGGGCGGCCGCTTGAACGGCGGCCGTCATCAATCGTTGCAGACCGTCCTCGCCCATCAGCACGTCCAGCGCCGCCGCGGTGGCGCCGCCGCGGCTGGTCACGTTTTGACGAAGCGTCCCGGGCGGATCGTCCGAGCGGTGCAGCAGTTCGCCGGCGCCGGACACGGTGGCGCATGCCAGCCGGAGAGCGAGCGCGGCCGGGAGTCCCGCGTCCACGCCGGCTTCCGCCAGGCACTCGGCGAGCAGAAAAACGTAAGCCGGCCCGCTGCCGGAAACGGCGGTGACCGCGTCCATCAGCGGCTCGTCCTCCACCCATGCCACCTCGCCCACGGCCTCGAGCAACCCCGTGCACGCAGTTCGCTGAGCGTCGGTGACACCGCCGTTGGCACAGGCCACGGTGATGCCGCGGCAGATGGCCGCCGGCGTATTGGGCATGGCGCGGACGACGGCGGCCTCGCGTCCGAGGACGCGTTCGAACGATGCGAGGGTCCGGCCGGCGGCGATGGAGAGAAACACGGGACGGTTTTCGACAAAGCGCTTGTAGGCCGGAGCCACCGCGTCCATGGCCTGCGGTTTGACGGCGAAAACGACGATGCCGGGGCGAAGGTCCGGACCGATGACATCGGGACCACCGACGACGGCGACCCCGTGGCGTTGGGCGAGGACGGACGCGGTTTCGGCGTGAGGTTCGACAACGGAAACGCCCGACGGATCCAGACCGCGGTCGAGCCACCCGGCTAGCATGGCGGCGCCCATCTTGCCGCCGCCGACGAGGATCACGGTCGCGGGCATGGAGGCGTCAGGCCTCTCCGACGGTTTCGATCATTGCCGCGGCGAGGGCGTCGGAAGGCGTCTTACCGCCCCACATCACGTATTGGAAGGCTGGATAGAACCGCTCCGTTTCCCAGATGGCGTTCTCCACCAGATCCTCGATCTGCTCCACGGTGGGGCCGCCGCTACCGCGCATGGGCAGGGCGTGGCGATAGGTGAGCAGGCCTTCTTCCCGCCAGACCGCGAAATGGCCCATCCACAGCTTTTCATTGGCCAGCGCCAGCAGTTCGTTCACCGCCGCGATCTTTTCCGCCGGCACCCGGTTGTCGACGGCGAGGGTGAAGTGTACGGCACTGGCCCTCTCGTTCCAGGCGAAGTAGATATTGTAGTCGCACCAGCGCCCAGGCACCTGGACGGCGAGTTCCTGATCGTTGGGACGGTCGAAAATCCAGTCGTTGGCGTTGATCAGATGCTCGATGACGTCAAGGGGGCTATCCCTCTGGATTTCGAGCGAGCGCATGACGGTCATTTTCAGCCTCTCCTAATATTTTCGGTAAAGTCATTTGGCGGACCGCTTGCATCATGTGTTCAACATCTCGTATCGGACGCGATATGTTGATGTTTATTTACGTCTCCCCACTAAACCTAGGTTGCCAGAACCCGGACACGGGCGCAAGTCACGAATTCATGAGAATCGCGGGAATGTGTGGATAAAGGCAATCCCGTTCGAAGATCGGAATGCGCCGGTTTGGGGCGTGCCGTCCGGTGGCGCGACCAAGGCGGTGAACAGCGACGCGAACATTGGAGCAAACGAGAGAACCGGAACCCGTGTCTACGACGGCGCAGCGCCGGACGTGTCGGTCTTGGCCGCTCGGGGCGCGCGCGTGGGTTTGACCGCCAGCTTGGTTTCCAGTTCGGCCACCCTCTTCTCCAGCTTTTCCTGCGCCGCGCGGGCGTTGGCCGCAGTTTCCTTCACGGCCTCAAACTCGTCGCGGGTGACCACGGCCAGGTCGGTCAAATAACGTTCCATCCGCGCGCGGATCATGCCGTCCAGTTCCTCGCGCACCCCAGTGAGCGCCGTGGCGGCGCCGCTGGCCACCTTGGCCAGATCGTCGAAGAGGCGATTGCTCGTCTGCATACCTTGTCCCTCGGTTTTGGTTTGCTGCTCAGCGCTGAATATGGTCCGCTGACCGAGCCGGCGCAACCGCCAACCCTTGCGAGAAGTCGGAACGCGCTCCTATAAGGTTGTCCGGGTTCGCCACTCGAGCCAGTATAAGGAGAACCGCCCGGCATGACCTTCGCCATTCCCTATCCCGCGATCGACCCGGTGCTGTTCGAGATCGGACCGATCGCCATCCGCTGGTACGCGCTCGCCTATGTCGTCGGACTGCTGCTCGGGTGGTGGTACGCCCGGTGGCTGTGCCGTCGGCCTCCCAGTCCCGCCAGCGACATCGACATGGACGACTTTCTGGTGTGGGCGACGTTGGGCGTCCTGCTCGGCGGCCGCCTCGGCTATGTGCTGTTCTACAAATCGGGGTACTACCTGGACAATCCGCTGGCGGCGCTGGAGGTGTGGAAGGGCGGCATGTCGTTCCACGGCGGCCTGCTCGGCGTGGTGGTGGCGACGCTGCTGTTCTGCCGGATCCGCAAGATCCCCACCCTGGCGTTCGGCGACATCATTTTTTGCGTGGCGCCCATCGGCCTGCTGCTCGGCCGCCTCGCCAACTTCGTCAACGGCGAATTGGCCGGCCGGGTCACCGACGTGCCGTGGGCCATGGTTTTCCCCGGTTGGGGCCCCGAGCCGCGCCACCCGAGCCAGCTCTACGAAGCGGCGCTGGAAGGCCTTGGCCTTCTGATCCTGTTGCACATTCTCTGGCGGATAGACGCCGTGCGCCACCGGCCCGGGTTGCTGGGCGGCGTGTTCCTTGTCGGCTACGCGCTGGCGCGCACCTTTGTCGAGCAGTTCCGCCAGCCCGACGCTCACCTCGGCTACCTCGCCGCCGGCACCACCATGGGCCAGTGGCTGTCGGTCCCCATGCTGGTCATCGGGGTGGTGCTCATCATCCGCGCCGTCGTGCGCGACAAGACCCCGCTTGAACGCATTATGCCGCCAAAGAACAGTAAGAATAAGAAAGGAGCGGCGTGAGCGGCCTCGCCGCGCTGCTTCGCCGGCGCATCGCCGCCGCCGGACCCATCACCGTCGCCGAGTACATGGCCGAGGCTCTCGGCCATCCCGAGCATGGCTACTACATGCGCCGCGACCCGTTCGGCCAGGCTGGCGACTTCACCACCGCGCCCGAGGTGTCGCAGATTTTCGGGGAGCTCATCGGGCTATGGTGCCGGGTGGTTTGGGAGGCCATGGGCCGCCCAGCGCCCGTCAACCTGGTGGAGTTGGGCCCCGGCCGCGGCACCCTCATGGCCGATGCCCTCAAGGCCGCCGCCTCTTCCTCCGGCGGAACCGCCTTCGCCGCCGCGCTCCGGCTCCACTTAGTGGAGACCAGCCCCGCGCTGCGCCGGCGCCAGCGTCAAACCTTGGCCGCCACTCATCCGAACGTCAAACCGGTGTGGCTCGACCGCTTCGAGGACGTCCCGCAAGGGCCGCTGCTGCTGGTGGCCAACGAGTTTTTCGACGCCCTGCCGGTCCATCAATATATTCGGTCCGGCGACCAGTGGCTCGAGCGCAAGGTCGGCGTGGAGAACGGCCGGTTCGCCTTTGCGCTGGAACCCGTGACTGTCCCGCCCGAGCTCGCCGGCGTCTCCGATGTGGTGGACGGCAGCCTGGTGGAAGTGTGCCCGGCCGCCGAGGTCCTCACCGGCCGGATCGCCACCCGCATCGCCCGCTTCGGCGGCGCGGCGCTGGTGATCGACTACGGCCACCGCCGGAGCGCCCCCGGCGACACCCTGCAGGCGGTTCGCAACCACGCCTACGCCGGCGTTCTCGACGCTCCCGGCGAGGCCGACCTCACCCACCACGTGGACTTCGAAGCCCTGATCCGCGCCGCCACCGCCGCCGGCGCGGTCCCCTTCGGCGCCATTCCGCAGATGGTGTTCCTCTCCCGCCTCGGCATCGCGGCACGCGCCGACGCGTTGCTGGCCAAAGCCACGCGCACGCAAGCCGAAGCCATCCGCTCCGCCGCCCATCGCCTTCTTCACCCCCGCGAAATGGGCGAAATCTTCAAGGCCGTCGCGTTAATCCACCCGGCGCTGCCGGTCCCGCCGGGGTTCGCATAACCGTGAAAAAAAACGCGAAGCGACCATCCAACTGCCAACTTGCAATCATGATCCGGCCCATGCACGCTACCCGTCCGATAGGTGCACGGTTGTGGGAGTCGGCTTAAATAATGGAACGCCGCGACTTTCTGTTTGGATTGACATCCATTGGCGCCGCCGGAACCGGAAGTCCGCTGAAGCGCGACATCGATTTAAAGCGTCTTTCTCGTGAAGCACGGGCGGTGGAGACGATGGCCGATCTGAAGACATTGGCGCCATCGAAACACGTCGTCGTGTGGGTGCGCGGGTACCACGAACCGCTGGACGGATGCGACGGGTTCTTTTGTTGGAACGGGGAGGCCGACGACATACCGGATGGCGGTAGGATCGTTCGAGCGACCGCCGAAGAGAAAGGGCGTTGGAAGCGGATCACGGACGGCGAGGGTTTTTTTAATGCCCGGTGGTTCGGCGCGAAAGGCGATGGCCGGACCGATGATACCGCGGCAATCCAGGCAACAATCGATGCCGGCGGAGAACGAAGTGTGATCCAATTGCCGGCGGGCGTTTACAGGGTAACGTCCCCGCTCACGTTACACGCTTCGCAAGCGTTTGTTGGCGTTGCAAGCGATCGCGCCACCACGATCAAAGCGGACGCTATCAAGGGACCGGTTCTTCAATCGAACGCATCCTGGAGCGATAAATCGAAAAAGAACATCAGAATTGAAAACATTTCGATAGCAGGGGAGGCCGATTACGGCATCCGGCTGCTGTTCTCTCCTGGAAGTACAATAAGCAACGTCCGGTGCGTCGCCAAATGCGTTTACGACCACATCCACATGGGCGGGTGTTGGGATTCCGAGATCGACCGTACTTTTCATTGGGTCGACGACCGCTGGGGGGGCCGTTCCTGTATCTGGCTGGATTCCAAGATGCACGCCACCCGCGTTTCAAACATTCATACGGCGGCGGCGACCAAGTACGGAATCGTTTTGACCCGGGAAGGCGAAACACGAGGCTCCGAGATCCCGGCTCAGGTCCTCTTCACGGAACTGGTCCTTCAGAGACAGGAAGTGGGCCTCGACATCCGCTCGGGACGGGGCGTCGCCGCGATCGGCATCTACTCGGAAGGAACGGTCGTCCCCGTGCGGCTCGGAACGGATGCCGAGACGGTCAACGCCATTACGCTCACGGGCGGCCGGCTGGACGACGCGAAGGCGCATCCCAGGAAATATACCCCGTCCGCCGCCATCGAAATGATCAATTGTGTGGGCGTGACTATCAACGGGTTCAAGTTTGAGAATGTCGAAGAAAGCGCCGTTGTGCTGCTGAAAAAGTGCAAGAATGTCGTGATAAGCGGATGTTGTTTGGCAAGCGCCTTTAGAGCGGACGATTTCAAAGCACACATAAGACGCCATCCGGATGCGGACCCCGCGTCGGGGGTTATGATCTTAAATAACGGCGAAGGTCCGGCCGAGGGGCGAGGGTTATTGATGCAAGCCCGTGAGGATCCCGGCTATCCCAACCAGCACTTCGAGATGAGCGTGGATAATGAAGGCAGGTGGGTTTCCACGGAATGGGTTCCGAAGTATTTAGAAAAAAACATTTGATTCATTGTCCGAAACATTTTTGCTGAGCCGCTCCCAAATTTGTTTTTGAGCGCCGCTCGCGCGCTCGCAGGCTAAGCACCGTGCGCATGGTTTTTGAAGAAACGGGGCGACGCTGGGTCAGCAGCCAAGGTATTTTGGCCAGCCAAACGCATACCGCCCACAATGTATAGTGTATGGATCGTGTTCGGAGTCCCAGGAGGCTCCACGAAAAGATACTGTACAGAGCGAACGGAACTAGAAAAACCAAGGGATATTGGCGCGTAATGGTGAACAGGCTGTTCCTGGCGGCATAAAAATAGTGTCGGCGCGGAACGGCGTTCGCGGGAGGCCGCTCATGATACACAACGGCGCGTGGGCATCGGACAATCTTGTATCCCTTTTCGATGACGCGCAGCGCGAGGTCGCCTTCTTCCGCCTGGCGGAAAAAATCCGACGGATAGTATCCGGCCGAACTGAAAGTTTTCTTACGGTGAGCGGCTGCTCCACCGCTAAACTTGGACGTAACGCTGTCTTCGAGTTCGCGGTCTGTGTCGATTGCCGCTTGCTCCGGGGGAACGATGCGGCATCCAACGATACCCACGCTTTCGTCGGACTGAAATTTCCGGACACAAAGCTCTAACGCGTTCGGCGCAAGCCAGCCGTCGTCGTCCAAACTGAAAATCACATCGCCCTCGCAATTCGCCAAGGCGATGTTTCGGCCCTCGGGACAACCAAGGTTTCGATGCAAGCGGATGACCTTTACCGAGGGAAACTCCCGCAAAATGGCTTCCGAGGATCCATCCGTGGAAGCGGAGTCGACAACAACAATTTCGAAGGGCGGATAAGATTGCTCCAAGGCCGATCGTATGGCTCTCAGCACCTTGTCCTTTCTGTTCCACGTCAGGATTGCGACGCTGACGGTCACGGTATCCGAGATCATCAGTTGACCCTTGTCCCCACGCTCGGCTCGATCAAGCGCGGTTCAGCGATGTGGCCACGCGCGAAGCGGCATCGCTGTTTTCGGGCCTGGCGACCGGTAAACGGGCGGGCTTTTCGTTCAACCGATTGGCGCCGACCATATGCACAAAAGCATAGAGGCCCAGAATGACCCCCATTAAACGCGGGCCGTACCACGTATCCGCGGATAAATCGAATATGGCCCATGCAAACAGAAGCAGGAGAAGACCGCCGGGCCACGCACGATCGCCGTCGTCAATCGTTGTAACCAGCTTGAGTGTGCGCCTCATCATAAAGCCGATGAGAATTAGATAAGGAACGAGGCCGAAAATTCCGTGTTCGCGGAGAATCTTGATATATGCATTGTCGGCAAAACCAACGACATTCGTGCCCTTCCGCGTTCCCTGGCCGACAACAAACGAAATCGGGTCCTGCGACATTTCATGCAAAATGCGTCGCCATACGTCAACGCGCATTTCCAGCGTATTCAGGTTATCCAGCGAGTAGCGGCTGGACGTTTCAATCTCGCTCGATAGATCGATGCGCATGATCGCCACCGCCGCCAAGACGAGGAAAAAAGTCACGATCGCCAGGCTCGGCTTCTTTTTGACCGTAAACAAGAAGAGGCCGCCACCGGCAACCAAAGCGCCCACATAGGCCACCAGCGCCGCTCGCGAGCCCGTCAAAAGAATGGACCCAAGCAGGGCGACAAGGAGGGGAGCGTAAATCCAGCGCTTTTGCCAAAACAGTCTGTAGCTCACGACACACGCCCACAGTGCAATCAGCAATCCCCAGTAATTGGGATTGCCGAGGGTGCCAACCGCCCTCCGCCATCCCGCCTGTGAGACAAGAATGTCCATTCTTTCCATGTTTTCCGGCGCAAATGGTTTAACGATTTCATTGATTCCAAATAAATTATAATATTGTGCTAATGTGACACAGATGAATACCGCGCCGAGTGAATACATTAACGAGAAGTCGTTCTTATAAAAATTCTGTTTAGCGCAAACAACACCTGAGAACAAAAGCGCGGATACGTAAAAAATAATCCGCGGCATAACCATATAATCTCTCGATACTACGTGTCCTGTGATCATCCCCTGATAAATCAATCCAAACATCGAGAAAAACATAAAAAATAATAGGATAACAATCTCCCATCTGAAAATGCGAAATCCCTTAAAAATTTTAGTGCCGCCATAAAAAACCAAAACGATCAGGATGAACGCGTACTCGGCGCGCAATAAACCAAAGCTTGGGTAAAATAATACAGAAATACAAACGAATATGAAAAGGGCGATTGGCATTTACGGTGGTTGTTCCTCTCAAGCGTGACTCACAAGCTTTGCGAATACGGTTGACCCGAATTTTCTGGCCGACGCGACATCGATGATCAAGACATGGCTCACGATGACGACGGCCGTGGCGACCAAGATCAATGCCGCCGCCGCCCCCGCGAACGCGTTGGTGATTTCGGCCGATATCATACTTCCTCCCCAAGCGACGATTCCGAGAATGGTTGCGGCGAGCGCCCGAGCGAACCATCCGGAACCGGAGCGGCTCAACGGCAAGCTGGGGAATTCCGCGGCAAAAACCCAATCGACGGTGATCCCATATGATATCAGGGTGAAGATCATGATAAACACGATCGTCATTTCCCAGGGCGCGCCGAGCGCCACACTGACCAGCATTCCAAGAAAGCAGATTAACCCCACCGGCAACGTAAGCCGAAACAACCGGGACGCATGCCCGTGCGCGATCAGAAATGATCGGATGGGGGAAATGCTAAGATCAAGCGCGGCCGCGAACATGAAACCCTGAAACGCCAATGTTAGAAATGCGTAATCGGAGCCGAGCCATAAGGACAGAAATTCTCGGGCGCACGCACTGACCGCAAAGCAAATTCCGAAGACCGCGATGGCGTAACATCTGAAGCTTTCGGAAATGAATTTGCGATCCTTTTCGGATAGCGCACTGGGGTCGATGCGCGCGGACAGCGGGACCATCATCGGGTGGAGGCTTCCATACGTTAGCTGAGTTACATAATTTCTAATGGTTACCACCAGTATAGACAAAAACGCCGCGGCTTCGGATCCAAGAAATTTGTTAACAAGGATCACCGACCCCCGGTAGAGAAGCGCCGGAGTTAATGAGTTTGCCAGTATAGGAAATGAGTATAATAGGGTCGGCAAGCCGTAGGCGGGCCGCGCTTGCGTCAGCCCCTTAAAAAACGCAGGCCGATGTATTGCTGCCAATATTAAAAAAGCGATAAATTTTAATAATACAATTACCATAAATATTTGAAAATAGACAAGCACACTGGCTTTAAAAGCAAGAAACACGACAAATATGGCCGCGTTTCTAAGAATCACCTCGCTGCAAATAACCGCGTTTACCAAGTATGTCTTCCGTATTGCGTGCAATCCGGCCACGACGATGCTAAATACATTCTCAATAAAATAAACAACGCCGATTATCATGATGGCCAGGATCATCTGTGAATTCGATGGCAACCCGGCCAATTCAGAAATAAACCCGGGGAAAAAAAATATTATCAGTGAAATAGGCAGAGAAATAATTGCAATTATCTGTGTGCAACTTCCCACGATTTTGCCATTTTCCGGTTCCGTATCGATCGAGCGCGCGATTGTCCGCGTCTGCGATACGCGCACGCCATCGGTTACGATAAGCAGCAACGCGTAGAGCGCCAGAAGCGTCGCAACCTGGCCGTATCCGGAGATGCCCAGCATGCCATCGCTCAGCAGAAATGGAATCATGAGCAGACTAACAAGAAACTGGACGCCCTTGAGAAAGTAGCCACTCGCCAACCCATACAGAAGATTCCGAAAGTTCCCGGCCAACCGTTACCTCCGAAGCCGCTATGAATTCACTCGTTTGGTTTTCGGTCGTTGGTACGTACCAGGCGTTCCGACCACTACTTGCTTTATTGCAACACTCAGAGCCCCGAAACGGAGGGGTCGCCCGCGGTTAAGCGCGGCAGGAGTGTGTTGTAAAACATATCGATATTGTTCTGAATTTGAGCATTCACGGTTCGCAATTTCGCAACGTGTTCATCCCAATCACAAAAAATTTCCACTGCAATCCGATCAATTTCTTCGATCAACTCCACGGGAACGCCCCACTGTCGCTGATCGTACCATTGCAGCAGACCATCGGTTTTCAATCGGTAGTACTGGTTGGTGTAAACGCCGATGAATGGCACGTTGCTCGATAGGGCAAAAACGCCAAAATGATAACTTTGGCCAATTGCCAGATCGGACGCGGCGATGAGTCCCTTGGCTTCATTAGCGGAAAACTTGCGGTCCAATATGACGAAATTAGATCCTGAATATTGAGATTTTATGAATTTTCCCGCCCTCAAATCGTCGATCCGACCGTAGCTCATCGGCAAAAAAATGAAAAGCACGTTCTCAAGTTTCTCGTTAATATTACTTAACGTAGATCCAATTTTTGACCAAATATTGTCAGTATAATTAATCTCGTAGTCTGTCGTCCTAAATTGAAGGCAAACAATCTTCGTGGTCTTGGTCAACGCGTTAACGCCGATGGTCCGCAAGTCAAAAGGGGTCGCCGGAAGATCGAACGCGTCGTCTCCAACGGACGTGTACCGGGAACCGTAAACGCCATGAGCCCGCAAGAGTCGCTCGCTGACACCGCAATCACGGAACGTCATATAATCGGCATTCTTCGACAAGGAGATTACCCGCTCCCAACGCCAGCTCGTTATTGGACCGATTCCTTGTCCGGTGAAAACAATCGTCCCTCCGAAAATCTTGCATACCAGAGACTCGTAGTATTGAATAATAACCGAGCTATCGTACCATATATCGTTGATGGAACCTGATCCGCTCCGTATGTACACATCTACGTTGGAAAGTGTCCTTAGCAGCGCTCTTTTTTTCTTTGAAAGGAAGACGATTATCCCCGTATTTTTATACAGTATCGCGCCGGTATAAAATATACGGCAGCTCGCGAGGATATATATCCGCCGCAGCCACCCCATGCGAAATTTATGACAAAATACTAAGAAGCATTTTCTCAGTAATGAATTGTAATTCAAACATATGCCGGTAAGAGAAATTACATTTCTATCGGAAGGCGCGCCGATGGGAGGGCTATACGTAGAAATAGTGCATAAATCGGGATGCACACGCTGCAATTTTCTATAAACGTTGTCCGCCATCGCATCATCGCCAAGATTACCATGGCCATAATTGTGGGCGTGCACAACGCAAGGTTGAATTTTGGTGGCATCAAACATGCAAAAAATTCAGGCTGGCAATACATGAAAACGGAGAAGTTTGTTCGCAAATTTACATATTTAACCACAATTGGCTACACCTCTTTGAGCAAACAGGTGTAGCTCCTGATACGCTCCGGTCGAGTGCAACCGGAAGCGACGGATATCCTATTATTTCGTTAGCTCCAGTACTTGGTGGAGCGGACCTTTCGCCGCTTATTTTTCGGCCATCACTACGATGGCGCCGCTTTCCCCGTTGCGTAATCGTTGCAAGTGGAACGCCGCGAGCCGGTCGTCGGGAAATCGCTCGACGAGGGCCGAAAATGCGTCCAGGGCTTCGGGGTCGTTGCGCTCCATCCGCTTGAACGCATCCAGATAGGCGGCGACGCGGTCCGAAACCATGATCTCGACCGGCAGGGCCTCGAACACCTCGATGCCTCGGGACTTGCCCTTGAGAACGAGGGTGCCCGCCGGCCGTCCGCGGAAATCCGGACAGAGTTCCGCCGTGTGACCGCTCACGCAAATTCGTGTGCCCAGGTGCTTGTTGACGCTTTCCAGCCGCGCGGCCGTGTTGATGGCGTCGCCGTGGGCGGTGTAATCGAACCGCAACGCGCCGCCGAAATTGCCGATCACCGTGGTGCCCGTGTTGACACCGATGCGGGTTTCGCCGAGGGAGATTCCGTCTTCCTGTTTCCGTAAGGCGTAGGCGTTGGCGAAGGCGTCCATCTCCAGCGCGCACGCCACCGCGCGGGCGGCGTGATCGGGTTGGGAGACGGGGGCGCCGAAAATCAAGTGTATGGCGTCGCCGACGATCTTGTCGATGGTTCCGTCGTGATCGAAGGCGATCCGGATCATCCCGTCCAGGTAGTCGTTGAGCAAGGGAACGATGACCGTGGGCTCCGAGCGCTCCACCAGCGCGGTGAACCCCTCGAGATCGGTAAAGACGAAGGTCAACTCGCGTCGTTCGCCTCTCAGTTTCAAGTGCGTCGGATTTTCCACCAGTTGCTCCACCAGCTTGGGAGAAATGTAACTGGAAAAAGCCGCGCGCACCCATCGCTGGTCCTGCTCGCTCTGAAGATGGCGTAGCAGCGAGAAAACCAGATAGAGCGCCAGGACCGAGAGGGCGGGAAACACCGGATCGAGAAGAAGCTGATGCCGGGTGAAGGCGTACCAGGAGATCGCGCAGGCACCCGCGGCCGCCGCCCCGCCGATGAAGGCCGTCCACAGCGGGCCGATACGGTAGCCGAGCGCGATGACCGAGACGCCGAGCAGGATCATCAAGATTCGTCCGGCGCCGCTGGCCCAGTCCGGACGGGTCAGGTGAGCCCCGTGAATTAACTGCTCGATGATCTGAGCATGAACGGCCACGCCTGGGATCGACACGCGGAGCGGCGTCGCGTGCAGATCCTGCAGGCCGGTGGCGCTGGAACCCAGCAGGAAGATGAAACCTTCGACGTCTTCCCGGCCCATTTTACCCTCCAGCACCTTCCAGGCGGGAATGAAACGCTCGGACGCCGGTTTGGTGAAATACACCCACATCTGCCCCTGTTCATCGGTGGGAGCGTCGAACGCCCCGATCCGCACGGCGGCGATTCCCGTTTGGGTTCCGAGGCTTCGTTCACCGCTGGCCCCGGCCGACTTGATAACGTAGCTGCTGGCGCCTTGGGCCACGCGCAGGGCTTCGGCCGAGAGCGACGGATACAGGGTTTCGCCGAGGCGCACCACCATGGGCACGCGCCGGATAACCCCATCGTGGTCGATGGTGACGTTGAGGGCGCCGTTGCCCGCCGCCAGGGCCTCGATCGCCGTCAAGGTTGTGACCGCGCCGGAGTAGGGGGGGATGAACGGTCTCGGATCATCGCCGGCCGTGGCGAAGCCGGCCTTGACGGCGGGGGAGTATTCACCCGGCGTGTCGGTCAGGGCAAAGCCGGTTACCACGCCGCCACCGGCGACGGCGGCGGCAAGGACATCGTCGTGATCTTGCAGCCTTTGCGCCCACCGCTGTAGCTCGGGGAGCTTTTCCCACAGGGGAATAACCCGCGACGGCGAAGTTCGATCGGGTTCCGCGAACACCATATCGAAGGCGATGACTCCGGCGCCCAGGCCGCGCAGCTTGTCGACAAGGTCGGCCACCCGGGTACGCGGCCACGGCCACTGGCCAATCCTTGCGAGACTTTCCTCGTCGATATCCACGATGCGCACCGGAGAGGGCTGATAGACACGGGGTTTCAAGCGTTGATACGCATCGAACACTTGATCGCGAAGATCGATCAGAAACACGGGTTCTTGAAACGAAACGGCCACGGCGGCCGCCAGGATCGCGAGAGGGAGCCAGATCCGGGCGTGACGGACTAGCGAACGCATGAACCGCCCTTTTCCCGACCCAAACGATGGAGGGTGCCGGTCGGCGGTCGACGTTGCATCCGCATAAGCAAGTCCCCTGTCCCGCTAGCGTGGCATAAAGGAGATCGTCTAAGAGGTTTTTGCAGCGGTTGCGATGCAAAAACCCCGGGTCGATGATCATGACGCGGCGGAAACAGTTTATATCGGAGACGCAATTGCGTACACTTATCAACTTAATGCCTAGAGTGGCACAAGGGTAAGTGAAGGGCTTTGGTGAGAGTGATGTCGTGTCCACTGCCTAAAACGCTGAAGACGGCGGGTGTTCGTGGCGCGCTGGCCGCGATCATACTGACTTTGGCCGTCTTTGCCGCCTCCGGTCCCGCGCGCGCCGAACTGTCGGGCGAGATGCAGGGAGCGATCGCCGACATGATCAACAGCGCCATCGCCAGTGAAGATGCTCAGGGTCTGAGCGACGCCATAAACGACCTATGCGCGGCGCATCCGGACATCAAGGAGCAGATCGTCGCCGCCGTCGCCGGCGAGTTGGCGGCCCGGCGGCCGCCCGGCTTCTGCGCGGGCAGGGTCGGGCCGTGTCTTGACCTCGACAGTATCATGGACACGCTTCTCACCAATATGCTCGCCCGCTATAACACGGCGTCGGGAAAAACCAGGGTGTCGCGAGGGAGCACTTTCATCGCCCAAGACAATAAAGGCGAGTGTGGGGCGGCGGGCTGCGCTCCGAGGGTGGTTGAGCCTTCCGCTTCGTCGTCGTCCAGCCCCGTGCGACGGTAAGAGTGTAGTGGTCTGGATCGGAAAACACTCTCGCCGTGCTCCGCCCCGATGTCGCCCAGATCTCGCCGTCACGGTCATGCGCGCGACGGCGTATCCTGTAAACGTGTTTTACGCGAATGGAGAAGAGACGGCCTCAGACGCGGGCTTTCGGCAGGAACGGATCGGGCTGCATGCCGGAAAACGGGTCGGTTGCCGGATCTCGCGACGTGGACATTTCATGCACGTGGACGTCGTCCGCCGAGTGTTTGGACAGGATGTCGGACGCGCGCTTTTCGTGCTCGGGGTCGCGTAACCTGACCCATAACAGCAATCCGCCCTTTTCCAGCTGCTTCTGAAGGTCCTTGGCCCGGTCGCGCCCCATCAACCGGGCCGCCGCGGCGCCGAGGAGGCCGCCGCCGCCGCCGGCCACGGCCGCGCCGGCAAGGGCCCACGCCAACGTACCGCCGGATGCCACCACCACGCCCACGGCGGCGATCGCTCCAACGTAGGCCAAGCCGCCGATCACCCCGGTTTTTGCCTCCACCATGGAATCACGGCCCACATAGGCCATGCGCGGGGTGTTGGCGTCGTCTTCCAGGTCGGCTACCTTCTCGTAGACATGGCCGAGTTTGTCCTGAACGGCCTGTTCTCCGGCCAGCAGGCTGATCTCTGACCGGTCGAAGCCCGATATCTGAAGATCATCGACGGCCGCCTGAAGGGAACCCCAATCATGAAAGACGCCCACCGCCTCCCGGACGGTGAAGGTCCCTTTTTCCTTGCCATCTTCGGTCATTGCGTTTCTCCCCCTGGTCAGGGTTGCATTTTCGTGAATATTTATCGCTCTCGCGGACACCTGATGATGATCCAAGACGCTCATTTTTACCAGCGTGTTTCGTCGCTTCGCTCGGGCAAATGCATTTTGGCGCTTCTCGATCGCGCGGCCGTGTCTTACTCCGTTTGAGGATCGAGGGTGGCCAGGTACTGGCCCAGCGGACCATCGGTCCGATTGATGTGAGCGATCAATTCCTTGATGAGCGTATCCACCTCTTCCCTATCGAATAGGCCGACGCCCTTTCGATGCCGATCGCGCAGGGTTTCCATCTGCTGGAGCATGCGGTCGTGGTCGGCCATGTGGGTCTCGTAGTCCCCATATTCGTAGAGCCGCATGAGCAACTGTTCGGACATGAAATGCATCTTGCTGTAGTCCAGCAGATGATCGAGGATTTCGTCGGCCTCCGCGGCGCCCCGCCCTCCGCCGATCGCCTCGCGGAACGCGGTCATCAGGCCGATCTGCACCCGGTGCTCCCCGTCCATGCCTTTGAAACCGCTGTGGGTTTCGGTATCAGTCATCGCATCGGCCATAATGTGTAGGTCCTCCCAGTGGCCTGGATCCAACGTATGGTACCCATACGACGACCTTCCGAGTTTCCGTGGCTAGGCGCGTGGCGCGGCGTGATGCTCTCGCATCACAAGCGCCGCGCAACGACGCCAGGGGGCTCGGAAGGCCACCCGAAGGGTCGCGTCTCCCACTTCCTCGGGGCGTCCGACACGCTTGACGATGGGTCGCCATCGCCGGCGCGCGCCCTCCTGCCGACAGAGTGGGAAACGCGATCATATGGGTACCATATGCTGGAACCAGGCCACTAGTGCTTCCCTGTTCCCATTAAAGCGTGGCAGAATTATCGGCGCCGGGCAATATCGGCGATCCGGCTGACTACTCTCCCAACAGATGCAGGACCAGCCGGCGGGTGTGCGGCTGGACCCGGTGCTCGAACAGATAGATACCCTGCCAGGTGCCCAGCGCCATGCGGCCCCCGGCCACCGGGATGGAAAGCTGCACGCCGGTCAAGGCGCTGCGGATATGAGCAGGCATATCGTCCGGTCCCTCGTCGGTGTGGCGGTAGAGAGACGGATCCTCGCCGACCAAGCGCTGAAAGAACGTCTGCAGGTCCCGTTGAACGTCGGGATCGGCGTTCTCCTGAATGGTCAGCGAGGCGCTGGTGTGCTGACAAAAGACGGTCAGGAGGCCGGCCTCGAAACCCTGCCGCGCCACCCACCGGCTCACCTCGGCGGTGACCTCGTACAGGCCCTGGCCCCGGGTGCCGACGGTCACTGTATCTTGTGCCTGTTTCATGCTGCCACTCTAAAATATTGATCCATCGACCGCAACATTGCGGATCCCGAGTGTTGGCGGTATGAAAGAGACGCCATGAAAGAACATACAGTGAACTTGGCGCACCGAACGGCCGGCATCGCGCGTGGGGTGACGCGGCTGCTGGTGGACTTGGGCTACCGGACGCTGGTCGAGCTTCCGCTCGGCAACGGCCGGCGCGTGGACGTGGCGGGGCTGGACCGGCGGGGACGGTTCGTTGTCGTGGAGGTCAAGTCGTCGCTTGCAGACTTCCGCGCCGATTGTAAATGGTTGGAGTACCTTCCCTATTGCGACAGCTTTTATTTCGCCGTGGATCCCGATTTTCCGCTGGATATCCTGCCCCGGGACGTGGGCATCATCGTGGCCGACGCCTACGACGGCGCGGTCCACCGCGACGCCCCCGTCAGGGCGATGAATCCCAACCGCCGCCGGGCGCTGACCGTTCGTTTCGCGTGGACGGCGGCCGGTCGTCTGGAGGGCGATACGGTGTTTCGGACCGGCGCCACCAAACGAGCATGGTGAAGGCGGCGATGGCGGCCATGGAGGTGAGCGCGATGACGACCGCCATGGGCAGCGCCGTCCCGTGGACGAACCGGCCCACCGCGAGGCTGGCCCCGCCGGCGATGATCATTTGAACGAACCCCAGCAGCGCGGACGCGGTCCCGGCGATGCGGGGGAACGGCGCCAACGCGCCGGCGATGCCGTTGGGGAGCACGATGCCCAAGCCGACGGCGAACACCGTCATCGGCGCGATGATCGAGACGGCGCCCACATGACCGGTGCTTGCAATGGCGACCATGACCCCGCCGCCGGCGAGGCTAAGGCCGACACCGGCCAGCAGCAACCGGTCGATCCCCAACCGCTGAGTCAGCCGCACGGCCGCGAGGCTGCCGGTGACAAAGCCGGTGACGTTGAAAACACTGAGCATGCCGAATCGCTCCGGCGACATTCCCAGCCCGTCGATGAATACGAAAGGCGCGCCCGCGGTAAAGGCCATGAGCCCGGCGAACACGAAGGCGACGGATAGGGTATACCCCCAATATCGCCTATCTGTGACCAGGGTGCGGGCCGCCGCCAGAAGCCGGTCCGGGTCAAGGGCGCGGGGGTCGCGATGCGGGTTGGTTTCGGTCAGCAAAGCCGCCACCGCCGCCAGGATGGAGATGCCCACCATGCCCAGAAACACGAAGTTGGCCCGCCACCCGAACCACAGTTGCAGATAGCCGCCGATGATGGGGGCCACGGCGGGCGAGATGGCCAGCGCCACACCGATGGTGGCCATGGCCTTGACCGACCGCGTCGGTCCGTAGATGTCGCGGACGATAGCGCGTCCCAGCACGGGGCCGGAGCAAGCCGTCAATCCCTGGACGAAGCGACCGGCGATCAGCGTTTCGATGGAGGTGGCGAACACGCAGGCGAAGCTGGCCGCCACATAGAGGCTCACCCCCACCATCAGCACCGGCCGCCGCCCGAACCGGTCGGACAAGGGACCGTAAACCAGTTGGCAGATAGCGAACCCGTAGAGAAACACCGACAGCGTCAGGTTCACATCGCCGGCGGTGGTATCCAGCGCCTCCACCAGAAACGGCAGCGACGGAATGTAGATGGAGGTGGAAATCTGACCCAACGCCACCAGCGCCGTCAGCAAGGCGCCGACGGAAAGCGACTCGAGATGCGGCTTCGATCGGGCCGGACGTGCCATGGGGACTTATACGAGCCCCAGCCGCTCCATGGCAAACGGGATGAGGATCAGTGTCACCGCGGATCGGCCAAACCGTTGCTCCGACACGTGTCGTCAAAATGATCCCTCAAAAAAGCCGCCATTGTTCGCGAAAAAGCTCGCGGTATATGACTGGGAGCGCGGAAAGAACGAGCTCGCAGTGTGGCATTAGGCTCACACCCCGCCGGGATTTCGGATGCTGGTCTTGAAATCGGCCCAAACTTAGTGTAATGTGTGATTAAGTTTCCATACGCTATTGTTTTTATTGATTTGTCTATAGGAATCTCTCGAAACACAAAGCGGGCGCTCGTGTCAATATGGAAGGGATGGTGGGACTAATGACGCAGCACTGGACTCCGGAGCGGACGGGGGCGCTCATCGCGCTCTGGAATGACGAGATGACCGCCAGCGAAATCGGCCGCCAGCTGGGGGTAACCAAGAACGCCGTTATCGGCAAGGCTTTCCGGCTTCAACTGGCGAAACGCCGGCAATCCGTTCCGCCGGGTGCCGGCGATGGGGCCGATCCTTCGTCCGGGCAAGGCAACGTGATCCGTTTGGCGGGCCTGAAAACGGGGATGTGCCGCTGGCCGCTGGGCGAGACCGATGGCGCCGGCTATCACTTTTGCGGCGCGGCAGCCGCGAACGGGAAGCCCTACTGCGCAACCCACTGCGACCTAGCCTATCGACCGACCTTCAAGGCCCAAAAGTCGGCGGCGGTCGGCTGACGCGTGACGGCCGGGTTAGACTGGACCGCCTCGCGCCGGGCCTCCTTCCCCATGCCGGGGCGTGCCGAGCGGCGGCAACGGACGTGACCGACCCACCCATCCTGCCGTCCCGCGACCAAGCCTCCGGCTTCTGGGCCGCGACCACCCGCAACGGTTACGAAGCCGAGGCGGTCTGGGCGGCGGCCAGCGACGCGCTGGCGGGACTGTTCGACTTGCAGCCGACCGAGACGCGGGACCTCCTCGATAGCGACCTCGGTGAACTTCTCGGCGACGACATATGCTTTATCGAAGACGGCGCCTGCGACGCCGCGGCCATTGAACACCTGATCCGGGACCGCCTCGATCACCTCGGCTGGCGACGCCTCTATACCCAAGCCATCGCCGCTATCCGCGCCGCGAACTCCGAAACAAATACCAAGGCCCGGTAGCTTGCTCGTTTTGTGCCGTCACTGGGCCGTTGAGGACGAACCCAACAACATGGGATCAGCTTCATCTTAACCGGCCCTGCAGGGGTCGGGTCATGAATAATAACTATTTAGGGACATGGACCATGCAAGCTTGGCAAACTGCGCATGTAGCCCGCTCAGCCAACGGCGGCGGCGCCCGCAAGCGCCGCGGCGCCGATGGCCGGCCAACGGGATCAGCTTTTATCCCAGGCGGTCGGATCGATATCCAGATCCTTGAATTTGTTCGGATCAAACACCGGGGGGTCGGTTCCTTCTTTCAGCTGATCCGTGAAGTCCTTCAAGACCCGCATGCCGATTGGAAACAGCATGATAATCGCCAACAAATTGACGACGGCAAGGACGCCCATCATCGGGTCGGAGAAGAAGAACACGGACGTGGCGCCCGGGGCCGACGACCCGAGAAAGACGATGCCGATAATCGCGATGCGCAAGATGTGACGCGAAATCGGGCTTTCCGTGAAGACCGTTAAGGCGTTTTCTCCCAAGTAGTAGTTGTAAATGATGGAACTAAAGGAAAACAGCAGGATCGCCGCCGTCAGGAAATACTGACTCCATGTGCCGACGTGTGACTCCAAGGAATCCTGCACCAAAACGACACCGTCTACACCCTCCGCTCCGGGCACATACACGTCGCCCAACAGGATGATAAAGGCCGTGCACGAGCAGATAACGATGGTGTCGATGAACACCGAAAGAGATTGGACGATTCCCTGGCTGATTGGATGGTGCACATAGGCCGTCGCGGCCACGTTCGGAGCACTACCGAGCCCCGCTTCGTTTGAAAACAGTCCACGGCGAAGACCTTGCGCGATGGCCGCGCCCATGCCGCCACCAACCACCTCTTCAATCCCGAAGGCGTTCTTCACGATGGTGGCGATCACGCCCGGAAGTTCCGTGATGTTGAATACGATGATCACCAATGCCATGCCGATGTAGCCAACCGCCATGATCGGGACCACGACATCCGCGGTTTGGGCTATTCGCTTGATTCCACCGTAAACGACGAAGCCGGTGACGATGGCGAGCACTCCTCCGGTCCAGATTCTGCCGATACCGAGGCTATCCTTTACGGCTCCCGCCACGGTGTTGCCCTGGAATGCGTTGAAGCCCAACGCGAAGGCCGCGATCAGGGAAACCGCATAGATGATTGCCAGCCAGTTGTAGTGGCGTCCCAATCCATGGAGGATGTACTGGGCGGGACCGCCCCGGTACGTGCCCTCTTCATCCGGATCCGAGCGTTTAAAGATCTGGGCCAGGGTGCATTCGAACAGGCTGGTCGCCATGCCGACGAGTGCGATCGCCCACATCCAGAAGACGGCGCCGGGACCGCCCAAGGTAATGGCAACGGCCACGCCGGCGATGTTGCCGCCGCCGACCCGGCCGCCGACGCTGACGAGCAGGGCTTCACGGGAACTGATGCGACCTTCCGCCCCCTTCTCCTTGCCGATCAGCACGCCGAACATCCGCCCAAAAAACCGGAGTTGAACAAATCCCGAAGCCAAGGTGAAAAACAAGCCGAAGATGACCAGGAACGGTATGAGGGCCCACCCCCAAGTCAAATCCCCTATGGCGTTAAAAATACCCTCTATGAATTGCATAACCCGCTCCTTTTTCCTCGTTCAGTCCGTAACATGGTTACAATTCTTACCGCGGCCTAGCATTGTTTATACTGAATTTATCCCGCTGAACGAGACGGGAGGGTGTTTACCCGCCACGCGCGGTCGGAGTGCAGCCGACCACTGGGATCGCGGACCACGATGCCGCATATCCTGTCCTCCACGGTGCTCAAGCGCCGCCTATTTGTTCTTCGCCTCTGTCTCGCTAAATCGGATGACGGGATCGGGGCCGTCGCCGAATATCGAGCAGCATTCCATCGCGAACCTCAAACCGCTTGGCCTCGCCAAGCGCGTCCAAAAAGCGTTTTTCCTGCTCCATGAGCGGCGGAGGACAAGCCATCATGGTGGATCCCATTTTGCCGAATTCAATGGATGGGCCTTCCACGGTCACGGCGCCGAAAAAACGGTTGCACCCACCGGTTCCGGCAACGTTTCCGGGTTCGGCGAAGGCGAGGGTCGACCGAACGCCGTCGGTGACGTCCTTGCCGCCGATGTCCGTGGCCCGCCAGGAGGTTCCTGCCAGGTCCCTCACCGGTCTCGTTTCCGATCCCGTGGTTTCACAACCGCCCACGAGGAGTATCGTCACGAGCGCTACCGCTAAAATGTGTTTGAAATCCACGCTGAATGCCTCCCCACACTCAACCGATCGGACCCGGAACCGTATCGGGACAGCACGCAACCCGCGGTTACCGGGATAGCCACGCCTCCAGCGCCCGCCGCAGGGCCGGAGCTTCGGCGGCGGGCATGCCCTCCAGCTGTTGCAGTGCCTGCTTGAAAACGTCGACCCCAAGTTCGGCGCTCATGATCGCCGGCTCCCCCCGGCCCTCTTCGGGCAATTCCGCCCGGAGCGCATCGCGCCATTCGGCGATGTCCGCGGCCATGATGTCCGGATCGTTCTTGTTGAGCATGCGGGCGACGATCTGGGCCGACCGGGCCCTCAGCGTGCCCCGGCTGATCAGCGCGTCCATCGCGGCGGCCGCGCGGGCGCGATAGGCCTGCTCCCGGGCCCGCAGCATGGGCCGCCCCCGAACTTCGTTGGGCTGCGGCGTCATCGACGGGCGTCCCGACCGCGAGCCGTCCAACTCCGCGAGCAGGTCCAGAAGCGGGGCGCCTAGGTCCTCCTTCGGACCGCTGATTGACGCGACGTATCGCACGGTGGCCATCAGGACCTCCCGGGCGTTGGTGCCGCGGTCGCGCGCTTGCGATGCGCTCGCCGCGCGCAACGCATCAAGATAACGGGCCAATGGATCGTTGGTACCGGACATGCGCTCTCCCCGACTTCAACCCCCCGAAAGTCTCGCAACTCCAGCCACATCCCCACGCAAGCCCATAGTATCGGCTTTCTGGCCCGATGATGGCAAGTACCGTTTGGCCACGTTTTCATAACCCGGCGCCGGGGGCCTGGACGGAGGCGCTGGGAAGAGCAAAACGTTTGAAAAAGTGTCATGGGTTGCGACAACCAGCGGTTTCGGCCGATCGTCACCACACGAGACTTGACGTGCAAGGGGTTGCCCCGCCGGACAAAAACTGAGACACAGGGCCGCTCACATTGCGTCGCCTGGCGTGGCGCCGCTTCGAAGAGCGCTGTACTCGGGCGGGCCCATTAGTTTTCTGCTGGCGGCAGCAAGGATCCCAAGTGTGACTGACAGCGAAACCCAGACGAACCTGAAGTGCGTCATCGTTCCGGTGACGCCGTTCGTGCAGAACTGTTCCGTCGTTTGGTGCCTGGAAACCATGAAGGGCGCGGTCGTCGATCCGGGCGGCGATATCGACCGGATCCTGGCGACGGTGGAGGAGCATGGCGTCGCGTTGGAGAAAATCCTCCTGACCCATGGGCACCTGGACCATGCGGGCGGCACCGCCGATCTGGTGGACAAGCTGGGTCTCCCCGTCGAGGGGCCGCATGTGGAGGACAAATTCTGGATCGACGGCATGGCGGATCAGGGCCGCAGCTTCGGCGTCCCGGGAGCGCGCACCTTTACCCCTGATCGTTGGGTCCAGGCGGGTGACCAGGTTACCGTTGGCACCCTAGTGTTCGACGTGTTGTTTTGTCCCGGACACACGCCCGGGCACGTGGTCTTCTTTCACCCGCCGTCGCGGCTTGCGTTCGTGGGCGATGTGCTGTTCGCCGGATCCATCGGCCGCACCGATTTCCCCAGGGGCGATTTCGACACCCTCATCCGCTCCATCCGCGAGCAGTTGTGGCCGCTCGGCGACGACGTGGCGTTCATCTCGGGTCACGGCCCCATGTCCACATTCGGCCATGAACGCAAAACCAATCCCTTCGTCTCCGAATAAGGCTTTCATCGGCGTTTTCGAGACCCTATGACGGGCCATCTGGCAATGCCTCCGATCTCCCGAAACAGCCCGGAAGGAAGGCGTCTCGTCATGTTTGGCCGCCGGCCTTTGCTCCACTGGGTCCTGTTGCTCGCTCTCGTCGCCATGTGGGGCAGTTCGTTCATGCTAACCAAAGTGGCGGTATCGGCTCTGTCGCCGTCGAGCGTGGTGGCTGGCCGATTGGTGATCGCGGCCGTCATCCTCGGAGTTACCGTGGTGGCCATGGGCAGGCAACTCCCGGGTTGGGGACGGCACTGGGTGTTTTTCATCGCCATGGCGGTGATGGGTAACTGCATTCCTTTCTGGTTAATCAGCTGGGGACAGCGGGGGATCGACAGTGGTCTTGCCGGGATCCTCATGGCAGTGATGCCGTTGGCGACGCTGGTTCTCGCCCATATTTTCGTTGACGGGGAAAGACTGACGCCCAACCGGGCGGCCGGCTTCGCCACCGGGTTTGCGGGAGTCGTCGTTCTGATCGGACCGGAAGCCGTCTTGACGGCGACCGGCTCCGGCTCCGACCTCCTGTCGAAACTCGCCGTTTTCGCGGGCGCGCTGTGCTATGCCGTCGCCACCATCATTGCGCGGCGCAGGCCCGATAGCGACGCCCTCGTCGCCGCCGCCGGGGTGGCCGTCGTCGCGTCAGTGATCATGGCGCCCGTGGCGGCCGTGAATGGCGACCTTTTGGCTTCTCCCATTGCTCCGGCAAGCCTCGTGGCCGTCGCGGTCCTCGGCTTGGTTTCGACCGCCATGGCGACCGTTGTCTACTTCAAGCTTATTGCCCTGGCGGGCCCTAGCTTTCTGTCGCTGATCAACTACCTGATTCCCTTGTGGGCCGTGCTCGTGGGGGTGATCGTGCTGGGCGAACAGCCGGAGTGGAAAGCCCTCGGCGCCCTTGCGCTGGTGCTGTCGGGTATCGCGCTGAGCGAGTTCAAACGACCCGCCGCCAATTGAATGCAAGAAAATTCGATGATTTCGCTTTTTGTAGCGCGAAGTTGTCATTCCGTCACTACATATGGTAATGTTGACAATGAATCATGGTGATTCCGTCGGGTCCGGCGATATTGCCTCGCTATTTGCCCCTGATCGGCGACCGGAATCCTTGAGATTCGTGGGGAAAACGGGTCAAATGACGTAACAAACCGTAACAAAGATTGATTTGAATGGTTCAATAAAGGTTGGTAGCGATCGATCATGAGAACTATTATCAAAAAAATATTTCTCGATAGAAGAATAAAATCGACAACTAGTTTAAATCGTTTCTGTCGTTTACCGTCCAACCGTTGTTTTTGTTGAGCCGCGGACAACGATGCGATGAACGTGTCGGGCTTTTTTTGGTGCTTTCCGAGGACGCGGGACCCCGAACGCCGATCTCGGACGTTGGTGTTGTGGGGCGGAGGAGGTGATGGTGCGGCTGACTGCAACGACGAATGCAGATCTAGCGTTTCGGATTGGTGAGTTCGAGACCCTCACGGATGGATTGGATTACGCCGCGAAAGGCGTCACGGGGTGCAATTTTTTCTCGCCCCGAGGCCAGATCGCTGATGTATTGACCTATGGAGAAATCCGCGAGCGCGCCCTCGACTTGGCGGTTCGGCTGAGCACCAGCGGCTTGGAGCGTGGAAGCCGCTTCGGTCTGATTGCCGAAACCACCGCCGATTTCGTCGTTTTCTTTTACGCATGTCAGTACGCGGGATTGATCCCGGTGCCGCTACCGCTGAGTATCAATCTCGGCGGACATGAATCCCATGTTACGCGCCTTCGCGGGATGATTTCGGCGGCAGGGCTTTCGGCCGCCACGGCCTCCGCCGATCTGCTGCACACGCTGCGCGAGGCCGCCGATGGCTTGAGCGTCGATTTGATCGGCTCTCCGGATGATTTCTACACTTTGACGGCACGGGGCGGCGACCCCCGCCCGTTCGACAAGAGCGAACCGTGCTATCTCCAGTATTCGTCCGGAAGCACCACCCAGCCGAGGGGCGTGCTCGTGACCCAGCGGGCGATCACCAGCAACGGACGGGCGATCGGCCAGTACGGACTGCGGCTCCGGCCGGGGGATCGCGCCACGTCGTGGCTGCCGCTTTACCACGATATGGGGCTGGTCGGATTCTGCCTCGCCCCGATGCTGTCGCAGGTTTCCATCGACTATCTGGCGACCTCCACGTTTGCGCTCCGTCCGCGTACTTGGCTGAAGACCATGTCCGATCATGGCGGAACCATCTCGTTCAGCCCAACCTTCGGCTACGAGCTGTGCGTCCGGCGCGCGGCCAAGGGCAATGGGGGCGAGTTCGACCTGTCGCGTTGGCGAATTGCCGGTATCGGCGGCGAAATGGTGCGGCCCGATGTGCTGGATGCGTTTGCCGAAACTTTCGCGACTTGCGGCTTCGACAAAACGGCGTTCCTGCCCAGTTATGGCTTGGCCGAGGCGACGTTGGCCGTGAGCTTCACGGACATTGGGGTCGGCGTACGGGTGGATCGGGTGGACCGGGACGCCTACGAGCGCACCGGCAAGGCGGTGCCCGCGCACGCGGCCGGATCGGCCGCGAACGCGCGTTCGTTCGTGCTGTGCGGCCGGGTCATGCCCGGATACGAGGTCGAGATCCGCGACGATGAAAACCAGGTTCTCGCCGAGCGGTCCATCGGACGTGTCTGCATCAAGGGACCGAGCCTCATGGACGGGTATTTCCGTAATGCGGAGGCCACCCGGGCGGCGATCCTCGCGGATGGCTGGCTGGATACCGGCGATATGGGATACTTGGTCGACGGTGAGATTGTGATCACCGGGCGCCGCAAGGACATGATCATCTGCAACGGCCGCAACATCTGGCCGCAGGATCTGGAATGGGCCGTGGAAACTCTCCCGGGGGTGCGCAGCGGTTGCGCGGCGGCGTTCTCGGTTACGGACGGCAACGACGAGGAACGCGTGGTCGTCGTTGTCGAATGTTATGTGAACGATCCGGAGAAACAGCGGGTGTTGGTCAAGGAGATCGCGGCGACCATTCACCGGACAGCCGGCGTCCACTGCGAGGTCGTTCTGGTTCCGGCGCGCTCGTTAATCTATACCTCTTCAGGCAAACTCAGCCGTGCGGCTGCCAAGACGCAATACCTGGATGGCTCGATCCGCCTTCTGCACGCCGAACCGGTCGAGCCGGAGCCGCATATGGAGCAACCCCGATTGGCCGCCTCCGCGGGAGCATAAGGCGGCGGGCTCGAGGACACGGTGCCGCTTGATTCTTCAACAGCCTGCATAGCGCTCACCGGAGCCAGTGGTTTTATCGGCAGCGCTCTGGCGCGTTCGTTGAACGAACGCGGGTTGCCGGTCCGCGCCCTGGTTCGCAACCCCGCCTGCATCGCCCACGCAGACGACCTGGAAATCGTTGAGGGGTCCCTTGAGGATTCCGACAGCCTGCGGCGGCTTGTGGACGGCGCGGATGTGGTTATTCACTGCGCCGGCGCCATCAAGGCCCGCAGCAGCAAGGAATTTCAGGCGATCAATGCCTTAGGTACGGAGCGGCTGGCCGCGGCGGTAGCCGAAGCAAGGTCGCGTCCCCGCGTGCTGCTGGTATCGTCGCTGGCGGCGCGGGAGCCATCTCTTTCGCCCTACGCGGCCAGCAAGCACGCCGCCGAGGACGTGATGGCCCGTCAGGGATCCGGGCTCGAGTATTGCGTGGTGCGGCCCCCGGCCGTTTACGGTCCTGGCGACCGGTCGACTCTTGGTTTTTTTCGCCAACTGGTTCGAGGATACGCCATCGTTCCGTGGCGCGCTCAAGGGCGCTTTTCGTTGATCTATATCGACGATCTGGTGGCGGCGATCGAGAAATTGCTGGAGGTTCCCAAATGGAACGGCAGTATCATCGAGCCGGATGACGGTCGAGTGGACGGTTATTCGTGGACCGAACTCGCCGAAATCGCCAGCGGATATCTGGGCCGTCCCGTGCGGTGCCTCGCGGTTCCCTTTCAGGCCGTCTGGTTGCCCGTCGCGGTCAACGAGGCCGTTTCATCGGTGCTCGGCCGATCGCCCATGCTCACCAAGGCGAAACTGCGCGAGCTGTTCCATCCGGATTGGGTGTGCAAACTGTCGCGTCCCCGGGTTCTCAAGGAGTGGCGGCCTCGGACGCGCTTCAAAGAGGGTTTTGAACAGACCCTGCTATGGTATAAGCGCCAGGACTGGCTGTGAGCGCCCGGGGGAGTCAGGGGACGCCGCGGCCGAGGTTGAGCCGGGTGAATTGAACGGACGGGCGCAAGATGGTTGATCACATGGACTCCATTGTCGGTGAGCTCTGCGAATTCCTGCAGAAATACAATAAAGAGGGGATAGAACTCACCGCCGCGACCAATCTCGGTTCGGACCTGGATATCGACTCCGTTGAGGTCATGGATCTGATCATGGAGATCGAGGACAAGTTCGACATCGATATCCCGATCAATCTGGTCTCCGACATCGAACGTATCGGAGACCTGGCGGAACTCGTGAGCAAGCGGTTGGAAGGCCGCTGACTATGGATATTCTTGACAAGTACAGTCTTTCCGGCGCCCGGCACGCCGAGCTGCTGAACTACGGCAAGGATCCGTTCAATTTGTGCATGGAGGAGATTTACTCGACCACCGAAGCGCGGATTGACGGACGTCGCACCATCCTTGTGGGCACCAACAACTACCTCGGCATCACCTTTGATCCGGTGTGTTCGGAAGCGGCCATCGAAGCGATCCGGAAATTCGGCACGGGCACCACGGGGTCGCGAATCGCCAATGGCACTTACGCCACGCACCTGGCGGTCGAGGAGGCCATTGCCCGTTTCCTTAACCGGCGGTCGGCGATGGTTTTCCCCACCGGCTATCAAGCCAATCTTGGCATCATCGCCGGTCTTGCGGCGGCGAACGACGTCATTCTGTTAGACGCGGACTCCCACAGCAGTATCTACGACGGATGCCGGTTGAGCGGCGCCACTCTGGTCCGTTTCCGGCATAACGACCCGGAAGATTTGGACAAGCGCCTTACGCGGCTCGGCGACGCGGGCACGTGTAAGCTCGTGATCGTCGAGGGCATTTATAGCATGCTGGGCGATCGCGCGCCGCTCAAGGAATTCGTCGAGGTCAAACAGAAGCATGGCGCTTATCTGCTGGTGGACGAGGCCCACTCGCTCGGCGTGCTCGGCGACCACGGCCGTGGTTTAGCCGAGGAGCAGGGCGTCGAGGACGCCGTCGATTTCGTTGCGGGAACGTTCAGCAAGAGCCTGGGCGCGGTCGGCGGCTTTGGCGCGTCCAATCATCCCAACTTCGAGGTTCTGCGCTTCTGCAGCCGACCCTACATGTTCACCGCGTCGGCCTCGCCTTCGAACGTCGCCTCGGTGCTCGCGGCCTTGGAGCGGATCCAGCAGCGACCCGAATTGCGGCTCCGCCTTTGGGATAACGCCAAGGCGCTGCACGACGGCCTATCGGATCTCGGTTTCGACATCATCTCGCCGGAAAGTCCGGTGATTGCGATCCGGATGAAGGACGAACAGACGGCCATCTACGCTTGGAACCGGCTGCTGGAAAACGGCGTGTATGTCAATCTCGCCCTGCCGCCGGGCACCCCAACGGGCACGTGCCTGCTGAGATGCAGCGTTTCCGCCGCCCACACACCAGATCAAATCAAACAGATTTGCGAACGATTCGGGAGCATCGCGGCCGAACTGAGCGTTCGAGAGAAAGAGGCCGCCCGGATCGCCAGCGCCTAGCGAAACGCACCTTTTCGGTAAAGCCGCCAAAACAGGGTCGGCGACGCTAAAATCGGGTGACGGCGCTGCCACGGCGTCAGCGTCACTTTCACCCCCGAATGCTGCTCGATCTTCCACACTAGATATACGGGTCCATCGTGAAAGGTGAACGCCGACTTCATCAGCCGCAAGACCGAGAGCACCTTGCCTAGATATCGGCGGCGTCGCCAGCGTCCCTCGTTGCGTTTGGCGGATCGACGATCTCCATTCAGCGGTTCGCCGCCGCCGGCTTCTCGCATGGTGGCGATAATACGGTCGTAGCGCGCCGCGTGGATTTCATAAAGATGGACAGCCCGGCCAGGACGCTCGGCCCGAAGCTCCGTCCGGTAGGTTTCGGAGAAAGCGCGGATCCAGAAGTCCCTGGATGGAACGTCGGGGGGGAGAAAGGGCGCGGCCTCACGGATCATGGTGGAAACCGAACGCGCCAACACCGTCATCACCCGCTTTTCGGCCTCCTCGTCGCGAGCCCAGACGATCGCCGTCGGCTGCGCGAAGCGCGCCCAGAAGTACGGATGAAACGTTTGCGGACGAACCAGACGAACGAGATCCTCCAAGCTGACGATGGCGTACTTGCATCGCACAACCCGATCCTCGAACAGCGTTTCCAGATAAAAGACGTTGGGCGGCAGCAGCACGTTGGCCACCCGCATCAAGGGGTTGGCGTAGATGGAGCGGTAATCGTCCGGCAACAGGTAAAGATCAACGACCTTGCCCCTGTCGTCGCCTTCGCGGAGGCAGCTGCCATATCCCAGCACCGCCGCGATGCCGTGGCCGTGGCGCGCGCGCGCCGCTTCCGCGATGGCGCTGATCGACGGTGGAATGGGGGCCCTTGCCTCCGCGGCGATCATCGGGATCAGGGGTTCGGGTAGGGGCGGCACTCTTCACATCTCTATGTCTTATTTCGACTACGTCCTGGACCCGTCGAGTTGAACGAACGAAACCTTGTCTTCGGCGGTGATAAACACACCGTGGCCGTCCCTTGGTTTGAACACTTGCCCGTCTACCATGAAGGGACAGTCCATTTCGAGAACGACGCGGCGGGTCCCGCGGCTGCGGTATGTGGCTTCCGGGATTACGCGGCCGGGGCCGCCGTAGAGGATCTTGTACACCCGGCGGAGGAGGTTTTTCGGCGGATCCGCGATGCTGGTGAATCGAACCGGGCCGGAATCCGTATTCCAAAACGGCCGGGACCGCAGAAACAGCCGATCCACGGTGGTGGCCAGCACGATCACTTGGGATCCATGTTCCGCAGGTTCGCCGTCGAGGGAGATAGCCATCTCGTCTCCGCGAAAAACCTCCGAACGCCCGCCCAAGAACAACCAGTTGGCCAGCAACCCCAGCAACGTGGCCCCGCTTGCCCAGTCCGATTTGAGGCCTCGACCATGCGCCTCCCTGCGGCACACCTCGATGGCCCGGACGATCCCGGCGGCCCCAAACAACATACCGCGCTGGGGCGGATACCCGTCCGCGTTCTCGACCCGCAGGATGGGCCGGTCGATCAGGCGAAGACCGGCACGGTCCTTGCGAATGGCGTCCAGGAGTTTGGAGAGCGCCTTGGCGGGAGAGCCGCCCAGACCGACGTTGTCGGAGATGGTATTGGTCATCCCGCCGGGCAGGATCGCCAACGGCGGAACCTGGGAAAACGGGCGCGCCTCGAACAACTCGGTCAGGACCGCCTGCACGGTCCCGTCACCGCCGTTGACCGCGAGAACATCAACCCCTTCAACCGAAAAATCCCTCAGAACCGCCGGCAACCGGTTCATGTCGGTCAGAACTTCATGCACAACATCGGGCGCGCCGTTCACGACTTTTTCGACCGCGTCTATGCCATGCCGCCGATTGTACTGACTCTGCAAATTGGTCACTAGCCCGAGCATAGTCATGGCCGTTTCGGCGGGGCGTGGAAGCGACCGATTGGCGTGGCCGGGACAAAAAACATGGACGGGTTCCGCTCAACGCGTTTCTAGGGACACCCGCTTTTCATGGCGGCGTTGCCGGGAAACTGAAGGGCCAACGTAGGGATAACCCTCGGGGTGTCAATCAACTTGCCACACCGCTATCCTTCGGCGCGCGCGACAAACCCGCCGATCAGGCAAGCCAGTACGATGCTCGGGCTCCAGGCCGCGACCCAGGGCGGCAGAAATCCCGATTCGCCCATGGAGAGGCTCGCGCTTTCAAAAATAAAGGAGCCGAAACCAATGGCGACGGTGAGAGCCATCAAGCGAACAAACGCGCCCGTTCGATGAAACCGCTGGGCCAGGGAGACCACAAGCAAGATCATCATCAAGGGGCTTATCGCCGATGCGATTCGATATTGAAGCCACGTGCGGAAAAGGCTGGTCGGCCGTTGGCCATAGCCTTCGTTCTGGATGAGGCGCCAGATCTGATCGATCGAAAGTTCCTTTAGATCGCGGGAAAGCATCTCCATGTTGTCGAGATCGATGCGGCCATCCCAGGCGAGCGTTGGAACCCGAGTGACGACCGGAGGGTCGATGGTTTGCAGGGTGACATCCATGAGGGTCCAGATCTCGCCATCGCGGTGGGCGCTGGCTGCGTCGATCTGTTCGATCAGCATGCCATCCTGGTCGCGGCGAAAGATGCGGAGGTCGACGAGCCGCCGTTCCCGCGCCGCGTCCGACGGAATTGCGACGATGTCCGTTCCGCTTCTCAGCCAGAGAGTTGGCCCCAGGCCATTTGCGTATCCGCCTCTTTCTATCTTGCCGACGCCCCAGGCCTGCAATTCGGCGAGCGTGGCGGGCACGGCCCGGTCATTGAGCGAAAATTGAACCACGACGAGGATCAGTCCGATCGGCAGTAGCCCCCGCATCACTCCGGCGATGGAAACGCCAGTGCCCCAGATCGCCACGATCTCGCTGTGGCGCATGAGGATGCCGAGGGTGAAGAGCGCGGCGAGCAGAGCCGCGATGGGGACCATCTGCGAGAAGATATCTGGCATGCGCAAGACCGAATAACTCAGCAAAGCCGTTAGCTGCCCATTGGCCCTGGATAAGACTTGGTCGGCCTCTTCCATCAACTCGAACGTCAAGGAAAAGGCCGCCATGCCGCAAACCATCAGAACAAAGTTCCACACGAATTGTTGGCTGAGGTACCGGCTGATGGTGGTCATGGGTTGTCTTTGCGCGCGCTCGCCCATGGCGGCAACCAAGACACGACCGTGCTTTTGACACGGTCCTGCAGGGCATAGACCCTTGTGCCGGGAACCTGAGTGGTGGCGCGATGAAACAGAAACAGACTCCCAATCGCGAAAGCGAAGAACGGTGTCCAGAGGCCCAGCCACGGACCGATCGCGCCCGTTTCCGTCATGTTTTCTCCAAGATCGAGCACCTGATTGTAAACAACCAGGGCGACCAGCCCCATGGCGATGCCGATCGAGCGCTCGCTTCGACGTCGCCCGAGGGCGAGAGGGATAGCCAGAAATGGTAGCAATGGAACCGAAATGATCCGAACGATTCGGCCATGGAGCTCGGCTATCATATCGCTTGAGCGCACGTCCGGAGGCGGGTCTAAGCGGCGTTGCCATAGCTCCCATAGAGTAAACTCGCGTTCGTCCTTCCCGCGCGGCCGAAACAGTTGAGCCGTGTCGCGGCCCAGATCCATGCGAAGCTCGTCGAACCGCAGCACGTTGATCGAAGGCAGGGCCGGCTCCTCATTGGACGCGCCGTCCTTTTCCGGTGGTTTGACCTCGAGTTGAACGCCGTCGACGAGATGCAGCATGGGTATGGTTTCCGACTCATCGTATCCGAGACGTCCGCCCCGCGCCGTGATGGCCACGCTTTCGCGGTCCTCTTTCTGTTCGTGAATGAAGACCTTGCCGAAGCTGATTCCGTCGGATTTGATTTCTTCGATCAGAAAGCTGACGCCGTCCGCCTGTGCGAACACGCCGGCCCGCAGAAACGCTTGGAATGATGCGTTGCTGATGGCGAAAACCAGCGACTGATAGGCGTAGCGCCCATACGGCTGGAGGTAGCCGATCATGACAGCCGCAACGATCATCAGGACACATGCGGTCGCGTGCGCCGATCGCGCGAGGCGGCGAAGGCCGATGCTGGCCGCATGCATCGCGTCCAGTTCGCCATCCCGGCCGAGCCGGCTAAAACCGATCAGAACGCCGAGAAACAGGCTAATGGGCAGCGCCATTCCCATGTAGTGAGGAACAAGATAGGCAAGAATTTCGAACACCATGTTAAGCGGCCCGTTGGACCCCAGTACGAGATCCAGCAAACGCAGCATTCGTTCGATGAGGAAAACGATCAAGGCCATGACGAGGGCGATCGCCAGCGGTCTAAGAATTTGCTTCAGAATATAGAGATCGAATCGGATCATGAGATGACTGGGCGCCCCGTGCTCCGATACCCTTATCATGGACGAAGCGAGGTTGTCGAATTGCGGAAAATGGCGGCGACCCGCGGGTCAACACCGGAACTCGAACATCCTGACGCCGGCGTCGACGAATCCGCCGGTCAGGGGATCGAACGCGCGGGTCCGCAACCCCAGCGTCCAGCTTTCGTCTGTGCGCTTGATATCGCAGAGATGATACTCGCTTGAAGGCGTGCGAGGGGCCGCCGCCGCCGCCGACGCCGATGCCACACCGACGACCGGTACCGGACCATGGGGGCCCATGAGGTCTCCAAATCTGAAACGATGATCATGGCCGTGCAAGACAAGCTCCGCGCCCACGGTTTCGATGGCGCCTCGGAAGAGCTCGGCGTCGACCAGGCTCTTGCGCGGTTTCGCGGTTCCCGCGATCGGCGGATGATGGATGAGAACGATGCGAAACAGACCTTCCCGGCCGAGTTCTTCCAGCCGGTCCGCGAACGCCGCCACCTGGCCGGAACCCAGTTCTCCGGTGGCCATCCACAGTCGCGTCGGAACGGCGGTGGTGAGCCCGATCAGGGCCACGGGGCCTCGTCGGCGCACCAGAGGGAAATCCGCGAACCCCGTGGGCGCGATCACCTTGCCCTCGGCCGTCTCGGAGGCCATGTACGGCGCCCAAAGGGACCACGATCCTGCCCATGGCACGCCGATGTAGGCATCGTGATTTCCGGGAATGACGGTAACCCGGTCCGGAGGCCCCAACCGCGGCAGCCAAGCGGCCGCTTGCTGAAATTCGGCGGGGAGCGAGATATTGACCAGATCGCCGGTGACGGCAATGTGGTCCGGCGCTTGGGTCCGCAGATCCTGTCGTAGCGCCTCGAGAACCTCCGGCCGATGGATCCGGTGTCGCCGCAGGCGCCACGACAGATAGCCGAGCAGCCGCTTGTTCAGGAGCGGGACGATTCCCGGTGCCGGCGGCATCGGCAGGTGAACGTCCGACAAATGGGCAACGGTATACATCGGGTTCGCGGTCCGGCTCTGGGGCGATTGGTTTACGATAAATGCCCTATGGCATCATTCCATGGTCGGCATCGCGAAAGTGGACGCGGTGCGCGCCCCTGAGGGCCAACGCGACGTCACCGTCTTCAGGCGGGTATAAAAGCGGACGCCTTCGCCGCCGTGGACATGGTGATCGCCGAACAGCGATTGCTTCCAACCGCCGAAGCTGTGGAAAGCCAGCGGGACCGGAATCGACACATTGACGCCGACCATGCCGGCCTGGATACGCTGCCCGAATTCCCGCGCGGTGTCGCCGTCCCGGGTAAAGATGGCGGCTCCATTGCCGAACGTGTGGGTGTTGGCGATGGCGAGGGCCTCGCCGAAGCTGGCGCCCTGGACGATGCTCAACACCGGGCCAAAGATCTCTTCCCGATAGATCCGCATCCCGGGCCGGACGTTGTCGAACAAGCAGCCGCCCATGAAGAAACCGTCCTCGTAGCCCTGGAGTTTGAGTTCGCGGCCATCGACGACCAGGTCCGCCCCCTCCTCGACGCCGAGATCCACGTAGCCGGCGACTTTTGCAAGGTGCTCGGCGGTGATCAGCGGACCCATCTCGGACTCGGGATCCAAGCCGGGTCCGACCTTTAGCGATCGCACCCTCGGAACCAATCTTTCCATCAGGGCGTCGCCCGCCTCACCCACGGCGACCGCCACCGGGACCGCCATGCAACGCTCTCCGGCCGATCCGTATGCCGCTCCCATCAAGGCCTCGACGGTCTGATCCATATCGGCGTCGGGCATCACCAGCATATGGTTCTTCGCGCCGGCCAGGGCCTGCACCCGTTTGCCGTGGGCGCAGCCGGTCGTGTAGATGTACTTCGCCACGGGTGTCGAGCCGACAAAGCTGATGGCCTGGACGCGCGGGTCGGCGAGAAGAGTATCGACGACTTCCTTGTCGCCATTGACGACGTTGAAGACGCCATTGGGAAGGCCGGCCTCGGTGAGCAGTTCCGCGACCCGCAGCGAGCAAGTCGGTACCTTTTCCGATGGCTTCAGGACAAACGTGTTGCCGCAGGCGATGGCCACCGGCCACATCCACATGGGCACCATGGCCGGAAAGTTGAACGGCGTGATGCCGCCGCAGACGCCGAGCGGCTGGCGCATGGACCAGCTATCGATGCCACGGCCCACGTTGTCCGTATAGTCGCCCTTGAGAAGGTGGGGAATGCCACAGGCGAACTCGACCACCTCCATGCCGCGGGTGACCTCGCCGCGGGCGTCCTCCAGAACCTTCCCGTGATCCGTGACGACGAGCCCGATCAATTCGTCGAAATGCTGTTCCATGAGCGTCTTGAAGCGGAACAGAACGCGGGCTCGCGACAGGGGCGGCGTCGCCGACCATGCCGGGAACGCCGCCTCGGCGGCTGCGATCGCGGTTTCGGTCTCCGCTTTCGTCGCGAGCGGAACCCGGGCGCGGACTTCGCCGAGCGCCGGGTTGAATACGTCCCCGAACCGATCGCTGGTTCCGGATACGGCCGCGCCGTTGATATAGTGATGAAGCGTTTCAGTCATACCGGGTACTTTCGTTGCGGTTTGGCCTTTGAGCAAGCGAATTTCTCGGCGCATACTTTTCCCGTGCCGCCAAACAAGGAGATCAACCATGAACGACACGGTAGTGAAGGGGAAGTTCGCGGCGCCCGTGGACCGCGCGGCGGTGGCCGGGGATTGGCGCGAACGCGGGTATTCATGCGGTCTGTTCGTGGATCCTCCCGGACGGGAATGGAACGACTTCGTCCATTCCACCAACGAGCTGGTAACGGTGGCGGACGGCAAGCTCGAGGTGATCATCGGTTGCGAACGGTATGTGGCCGCGCCCGGCGATGAATTTTTCATCCCGAAGAACGCCGTGCATTCCGTGAAAAACGTCCATTCCGGAACCACCCGGTGGCTGTACGGTTACGATTGAAACCGCGCCTGATCGAGCCGCCGGTCATCGGTCACCGGGGCGCGGCCGGACACGCGCCGGAGAACACCTTGGCCTCGCTCCGCGCCGCCGCCGCGCTCGGCGTTCGGTGGGTGGAGTTCGACGCCAAACTCACCGGTGACGGGCGGATCGTGCTGTTTCATGACGAAAGAGTGGAGCGGACCACCGACGGCGTCGGACGTATCGCGGACATGTCCCTGAAGGTCCTGCGGAGCCTCGACGCCGGCGCTTGGTTCGGCGAGCCGTTCCGGGGCGAGCGTATTCCGACGCTGAGCGAGGCCCTGGTCGCGCTTCGCGAGTTGGCGTTGGGAGCGAACGTGGAAATTAAGCCCGACCCCGGGCGAGAGGAAGAAACCGCGGACGCGGTGGCCCGAACGCTCGGGCGGGAGTGGCCGCGGGATCTTCCGCCACCGATCATCTCCAGCTTTAAGACCGAATCCCTGCGCGCTGCAAAAGTCCTGTTACCGGATTACCCCCATGCTTTGATCGTGGACGGTGTCCCCGACGACTGGCAGGAGTGTCTGGCGGCGCTGGGATGCACGGCTTTGCACTGTTCCCGTAAGGGGCTCACCCGCGATCTTGCCCGCGCGATCCGCGCCGCCGGCTACACCCTGCGAAGCTATACGATCAACGACGGAACGACCGCCCGAAACCTGTTCGATTGGGGCGTCGAAGCGGTCTTTTCCGACTATCCGGACCGAATGCCGTGGTGAAAATTCCGGGCTACCGGTAGCCGTAGCCCGTTGAATCCGATGGCGTCGACCAAGCCTGACCCGTCACCGGGTCCAGTGTCGGAGGAGGCGTGGGTTTCGCCGGCTGGAGACTCAGATATCCAAAACCGGCGGTCGCGCCGAGGCCCGAGTAGCTTTCCAGCGCCACGGGCTCCAAGGATATATTTTCGCTGCCGCCGCCGGCCAGCACCTGGGCGCCGGCGCCAACGACGACGCCCGCCGACGCCTTCACTCCCACGTAGGTGCCGGCCAATGCATAGTCCCCGATGACGGCCGATCCCTTGTATGCGAGAACGGCATAGGAAATGGTCTTGTCGCGGCTCCATTCCAGGTCGAGACCGAACCCGATTCCGGCCTCGCCCACATACCGTTCGCGCCCCTCGGGGGAGGTCAGCACGCAGTCAAAGATGGACCGGGAATGGATAATGATATTGAACCCTCGGCCGGGGAGCTGCTTGCAGTGGAGGATTCCAATTCTCGCGATGCTTTCGCGCCCAATCTCGGCGGTGGCCGGAAAGGCATGCACCGCCAGCAACGTGGCGAGCGCCAAGCCCAATGCAGCTTTCATCTGTCTCTCCTCGGTACGAGAGGTTCCCCCCAGCGCATCCGCTGGCTGACTAGAAATGCATCCATAACGAGCATATACTACCATAGGTTTTAGAGAAAAGCCAGCCCGGCTTTTAGGGTCAACAATTGCGGACGGGTCGTGTTTTCGACTAGGCTGCATTTCCATAACTGGATGGTTCGACATGGTCACGTTGATTCCCGAGGCGACATGAACCTGTACCGACGCGCCCTGATCACCGGTGCCACGAGCGGCATCGGCGCCGCCTTTGCCGAGGAGCTTCCGCGAACGACCAATCTTCTGCTGGCCGGCCGCGACGCGGAAAAGCTGAAGGAGAAGCGCGAAGCGTTGCTCCGAAAGGGACGAAAGGTGGAAACATACGCCGCCGATCTGACGGACGAGCGCGCGGTTCAAGATTTGATCTCACGCGCCGACGACTTCGGGGTCGATCTATTGATCAACAACGCCGGCGTCGGCCGGTTCGGACGCCTCATCGACAACGACCCGAAGTCCGAACGCGGGACCGCCATGCTGAACGTGGTTGCCGTCGTGGTCCTGACTCGTGGGCTGCTGCCGGGGATGATCGAACGCGCCCGGGAGGCGAACCGGCGTGGCGGCGTGGTAATCGTTTCCAGCACCGCGGCATTTTCGCCGGTGCCGTACTTCGCCACCTACGCAGCAAGCAAGGCGTTCAATCTTTATTTCGCGGAAGCCCTGGCGGAAGAGATGCGGGATGACCCCGTCGACGTTCTCGCGCTGTGTCCGGGCGCGACGCGAACACCGTTCGGCGCGCGGGCGGGCTTCGAGTTCGGGGCCATTGCCGGGAGCCGCCAGTCCCAGCACCGTGGCGAAGGAAGCCCTGAACGCGCTCGGGAACAAGACCGTACACGTGACCGGACTGCTCAGTCAGGCCACCCTGGGGCCTTTCCTGGTGCCGCGGCGCATTATGACAGGGGCGCTCGCGGCGGCGATGCGCTTTTTCAATCCTCCGCGATCCTGAGGACTGGATGGGAAAGAGGCCGTCAGATTCGTTCACGCCGCTTGCCTCGTCTCCCATTCAACGTCTAATAGGAAACGCGGCGGACGGCCCAGAAAATGGTAAGAAAACCGAAAGGAGACGAGCCGGCGTGTCACAGCGGTCCAAGCTGAAGGAAGCTCTGTGCGAAATCGGTTCCCGGGAAGACGTCGACATCGATCTGGCCGAGACTGCCTTGATGCTGGCGGCTCTCGATCGCCCCGAGACCAGTACGGCCGCTTATCGCGGCCACTTAGCGGAACTTGCCGGAAAGATTGCCGCCCAGGCCGATGCCACCTCTAGCGTCGCGATGCAGATAGCGGCTTTGCGCAAGGTTCTGGTGACCAAGTTCGGTTATGAAGGCGACGCCGAAACCTACGACGACATGCGCAATGCCAACCTGATGCACGTGATCGACCGCCGAAAGGGCCTGCCGGTCGCCCTTGGCATCCTCTACCTCCACGCCGCCCGGGCGTACGGATCGCACATTTCCGGCCTGAGTTTTCCCTCTCACTTCCTACTGCGCATCGAGGCTCGCGGGCAACGGGCGATTTTTGATCCGTTCCACGGCGGAAGAGTCGATGAGCCCGCGGGACTTGCGGCAACGTCTCAAGGACCTGCAAGGCTCCGACGCGGAAATTGCGCCGCCTCACTACGCGCCGGTGGGTAACCGCGACATCCTCATCCGGCTCCAGAACAACATCAAGCTGCGGGCCGTGCGGCGCGGCAAACTCGAGCGCGCCATCGAGATTCTCCACACCATGATCTTGTTCGCGCCGGAGCGGACGGAACTGTGGTGGGAGCAGGCGGTCCTTCACTACCAACTCGGCAATGTGGGATCCGCGATCACCACCCTGGAGACTTACCTCGCCCGCCCCAGCGAGGATCCCGAGCACCATGCAATCGAGGATCTGCTTCGCAAGCTACGTTCCCAAAGCAACTGAATTTTACGCACGGCGCCTTTGTCCAACGGCTTGAGCCGACCTGTCGCCACCACCATGTTCCGCTCATGAAGCTGTTCACCATCGGTCATTCCACTCGTCCGCTCGATGAGTTGATCGCGTTGCTGAGGGGTGCCGACGTTGATTTGCTCGTGGATGTGCGTTCGGCGCCCCGCTCCCGCGCCAATCCTCAATTCAATGCCGATACCCTGCCCGAAGCCTTGAGTTCCGCCGGCATCGGCTATCGGCACATTAAGGCGCTCGGTGGATTGCGCGGCCGTCGGGAGGAAGCAGGCCCCTCCCCGAACCCGCTATGGCGCAACGACGGGTTCCGCAACTACGCCGACTACGCGCTGACAGCTGGGTTTCGCGAGGGACTTGCGACGTTGCGGTCGTTGGCCGGCGATCACACCTGTGCGATCATGTGCGCGGAGACGCTGTGGTGGCGCTGTCACCGCCGGATCATTACCGATTACCTCGTGGCGGCCGACGACGACGTCGTTCATATTCTCGGCCCCGGCAAGACGGAACCCGGGCACCTGACGCCGGGAGCTGAACTCCAGCCCGATGGCGCCCTGCACTATCCGAACGCGCAAGGGACGCTGTTGTGAATACAGTCCACCCCCCCTTATAAAGGGCGCGTACAGGGAGCGGCGTCACAACGAGGAGAGATGATGGAAAACGGTTGGTCCGACAGGGACGCGGAAGCGGCGGTGGAACATTACGCGGGCCAGGGCGTCAATCGCGACCTCGCGCTCAGAACCTATACGACCCGGCTGCTCGGCTCGGAACCAAGGCTGGTGATCCACGGCGGCGGCAATACCTCGGTGAAAACGACAATGACCGATCTTGCCGGAGATGAGGTGGGCGTGCTGTGCGTCAAGGGAAGTGGCTGGGACATGGGCGCCATAGAGCCGGCCGGGCTGCCGGCGGTTCGCCTGGAGCCACTGCTGAAGCTCGCCGGCCGAGATAGTTTGAGCGACGAGGACATGGTCAACGCTCAGAGATGCAACCTCTTGGACTCCACTTCGCCCAACCCCTCGGTGGAGACGCTGCTCCATGCCTTTTTGCCCCACAAGTTTATCGATCACACCCATTCCAACGCGGTTCTGGCGCTGACCGATCAGCCGGACGGCGACGATCTATGCAGGGATGTGTATGGCGACTCCATGGGTTACGTCCCTTACATCATGCCCGGGTTCGCGCTGGCCAAGAGGGCCATGGAGGTCTACCGGGAGAACCCGGATGTGGAAGGGTTGATCCTGCTCAAGCACGGTATCTTCACTTTCGGCGAGAGCACCCGGGAAGCGTACCGGCGCATGATCGACAAGGTGACCTTGGCCGAGCAGCGGATCGCCGGTTCCGGCCGCGCGTCGGTGGCGGGGGTGCCGCTGCCCCGGGGAATTGGCAAATCGCGGCCCAAATCGCTCACGCCCGTGTCCTTGCCGGAGCGAATCGCACCTGTGAGCGATGTGGCGCCCATCTTGCGCGGTCTCGCCGCGCTTGACCGGGCGGACGGCGAGAAGATCCGCTGGATTCTGGACTTTCGCACCGGACCGGAAATCTTGGAGTATGTCAACGGGGGGGATGTGTACCGCTACAGCCAGCAGGGCACCGCGACCCCGGATCACGTCATTCGCACCAAACCGAAACCGCTGATCACGCCGCCGCCCGAGGCCGGCAGGCTCAACGCGTTCGCCGGCGGCGCGCGGGTGGCCCTTGAGGCCTACGAGGCCGACTATCATGCCTATTTCGCGCGCAACAACGCCATTCAGGCGGCGCCGAAGACCGAACTGGATCCCGCGCCCCGGCTGATTCTGGTGCCGGGACTCGGATTGTTCGGACTGGGCGCCTCGAAGAAGGACGCCAAGGTGGCGGCGGACCTCGCCGAAACCAACGTGGAGGTGATCGTCGCAGCCGAGGCCATGAGCGCATTCCAAGTCATCTCCGAGGCGGACATTTTCGAGATCGAATACTGGTCGCTGGAGCAGGCGAAGCTGGGCAAGGGCGCCGAAAAACCGCTCGCCCGCCACGTGGCGGTGATCACCGGCGGCGCGTCGGGGATCGGGGCCGCTTGCGCCACCGCGTTTCGGGCCGAGGGCGGCGAAGTGGCGGTGCTGGACCTGGACGGCGGCGCGGCGGAAACGGTGGCCGCCCAGGTGGGCGGTGTGGGTATTGGGTGCGATGTCACGGACTCCACCGCCGTGCGAGAGGCATTCGATCGAATCGCGGGGATTTTCGGCGGTGTCGATATCGTCGTGTCCAACGCCGGCGCCGCCTGGCAGGGACGAATCGGCGAAGTTTCGGACCAAGTTCTGCGCGACAGCTTCGAGCTCAATTTCTGGGCCCATCAGACGGTGGCGCGCAACGCCGTCAGGATCATGACCGCTCAGGGGACCGGCGGATGCCTCCTGTTCAATGCCTCGAAACAGGCCGTCAACCCGGGGCCCGACTTCGGCCCCTATGGCCTGCCCAAGGCGGCGGCGCTGGCCCTGATGCGCCAGTACGCCATCGACTACGGCAAGGACGGTATTCGCGCATCCGCCGTCAACGCCGACCGGATACGCTCGGGTTTGCTGACCGACGAGATGGTGGCGAGCCGCTCCAAGGCGCGCGGTGTCAGCGAGAGGGACTATATGGCCGGAAATCTGTTGGGCCGCGAGGTGACCGCCGCCGACGTGGCCCAAGCCTTCGTTCATCTGGCGCTCGACCGCAACACAACGGCGGCGGTGTTGACCGTGGACGGCGGCAACATCGCGGCGGCGATGCGATAGCGCGCCCATCGCAATAACGATCCATCTCGTCGATCGGCGTTGATCGAGGTTGGAAATTCCACCGCAAGTGCTAAACTTCAGGAGATGGCGACTTAGCGAACCAACCGCCGAAAACCATGCCAAGGGGGAGATACGAAAATGACCGAAAAAACCAAATCCGCCACGTTCTTGGTTGGCGCTTTCTCCGCGGCAATTGTTACCGGCGCGTGTTGGGCGCAGCACGCTCGCGCGGCCGAGGAAGAGGTCAGCTATCAGCTGGACGTTTACCCCATCCTCGCGAGCCGGTGCGTGGAATGTCACCAGCCGGGCGGCGCCGGCTACAAGGCGAGCGGCCTTGATCTGAGCACCTACGAAGGTTTGATGAAGGGTACCAAGCACGGACCGATTGTTGTTCCCGGAGAGCCGTTGACCAGCAATCTAGACGTTCTCATCGAAGGCCGCGCCCAGGTTCAGATGCCCCACAACCAGAGACCCTTGCTCAAGGCGCAGCAGCGCATCATTCGAGGTTGGGTCAAGCAGGGCGCCGAAAACAACTAATACCAACGATCACTGTCAACGTAACGGCCCCGGTCTCGCGGCGGGGCCGTTTTTTTATGGATGCGAGCCAATTGACCGTCAGTGCAGATCCGACCAGATTTTGCGCTTTACGACGTACAGCATGGCGGTGAACACGATCAGGAATAGAAGCACCTTGACCCCCATGCGCTTTCGCACCTCCAGTTCCGGTGAGGCCGCCCAAGTCAAGAACGATGTAACATCCCTAGCTTCCTGTTCGACGGTCGCTTCCGTGCCGTCGGCGAATTCCACATCATCACCGTAAAGCGGTGGCGCCATGGCGATCTGGTGACCGGGGAAGTAATTGTTAAAATGCATTCCCTCCATCAACTCGACGCCTTCGGGCGGTTCCTCCTGGTAACCCGTGAGCAGCCCAAATAAATAATCAGGTCCGCCGGCACGGGCCTTGGCGATCAGCGACAGATCGGGCGGCAGGGCGCCGTTGTTGGCGGATCGCGCCGCCTGTTCGTTGGGGAAGGGTTGGACGAAGCGATCCGAGGGCTTGGCTTGCCGATCAAATGGTTCGCCATCGTCGGTGCAGCAGTCCTGGATCTCGTATTCGGACGCGATTTCCTGGACTTGGTCCGGCGTAAAGCCGATGGCCTCGAGATTGCGATAGGCGACGAAGCTCAACGAATGGCAATTCGAGCATACCTGCTTGTAGACACTAAAGCCCCGTTGGGTGGATGCCCGGTCGAAGGTTCCGAACAAGCCGGAGAAACTCCAGTCCTGCGCCGGAGGCGTCGGCGTTTCGGCGGCCATGGCGGAACCGGAAAACGCGGCAAGGACGGCGGCGGCAACAACAGTATTTCGCATGGCGCGGCCTCCTATTCCGCTGGTGCAGTCGGGGTTTCACCGACCGGCGCCTTAGTCACCGAGGCGCTGATGCTCGCGGGCAACGGCTTCGGTTTCTCGAAAAATCCGAGCACCGGGACGATGATCAGAAAGTGGGCGAAATAGTAGGTCATCGCGGCTTGGCCGATCGGAATGTAGATCCCTTCCGCCGGCTTACCACCGATGTAGCCGAGCAAGATGCAGTCGGCCAGGAAAATCCAGAAGAATTGTTTATAGATGGGCCGGAACCGCGCGCTTCGTACCGGAGAGCGATCCAGCCACGGCAGGAACAGCAGGATCAGGATCGAAGCGAACATGGCGATGACGCCCGCCAGCTTCGCCGACATCAGCCACGATATCGGCCAATACAGGATAAAGTCGGCCGTCCATGCCCTCAGGATGGCGTAAAACGGAAGGAAGTACCATTCCGGCACGATGTGCGGCGGTGTTTGCAGCGGGTTGGCCTTGATGTAGTTGTCCGGCTCTCCGAAGAAGTCGGGCGCGAAGAAGACAAAGAACAAATAGACGATCAGGAAGATGCCGAGCCCGAATGCGTCCTTGGCCGTATAGTAGGGAGTGAACGGGATGGTGTCCTGCGGTCCCTTGATATCGATGCCCAACGGATTATTGGATTTCTTCACGTGCAGCGCCCAGAGGTGCAGGAATACCAGGGCAAAGATGATAAACGGCATTAGGTAGTGGAGGGCGTAAAACCGGTTCAGGGTCGGGTTGGCCACCGAGAAACCGCCCCACAGCCACGTGACGATCGATTCACCCACGATCGGAACCGCCGAGAACAGGTTGGTTATCACGGTGGCGCCCCAGAAGCTCATCTGGCCCCAGGGAAGCACGTAGCCCATGAACGCCGTGGCCATCATCGCCAGCAGAATGAACACACCGATAATCCAAAGAACCTCGCGCGGAGACTTGTAGGAGCCGTAATAGAGGCCGCGGAATAGGTGAATGTAGACGACGATGAAGAACATGGTGCCGCCGTTCATATGCAAGTTGCGCATCAACCAGCCGTAATTGACGTCGCGAACGATGCGTTCGACGCTCTCAAAAGCCATGTCCACATGGGCGGTGTATTGCATCGCCAGGAAAATGCCGGTGGCGATCATGACGATCAGCACAATTCCGGCCAGTGATCCGAAGTTCCACCAGTAGTTCAGGTTCCTCGGTGTCGGATAGTCGACCAGTTCGGCATTCATCATCGAAAAGATCGGCAGACGTTCGTCGATCCACGCCACCACAGGATTTTTCCACGTTTTAGCAGCCATGGTTGCGCTCCTCAGCCGATCATGATTGTGGTGTCATCGGAAAATTCATAAGGGGGTACCGCAAGATTTTCCGGGGCCGGCCCTTTGCGGATTCTGCCAGACGTATCGTAGTGCGAGCCGTGGCACGGGCAGAACCACCCGCCAAAGTCGCCCTTGGGATCGCCCGGTTTCTGACCAAGCGGAATACAGCCGAGATGGGTGCAGACCCCGATCAGCACCAGCCACTCCGGTTTTTCGACCCGCGCCGCGTCGGCCTCGGGATCCGGCAACGCGTCGAGCGGCACCGATTCGGCTTCCTCGATTTCGGTCGGGGTGCGGTGGCGAATGAATACCGGCTTGCCGCGCCACACCACCGTGATGGCTTGTCCTTCCTCGATGGCGGAGATATCGACACCGGTGCTCGCCAACGCCAGCGTGTCCGCGGCCGGGTTCATGGTGTCGATGAACGGCCAGACCGCCAAGGCGGTACCAACGACCCCGACGGTGCAGGTCGCGATGAGCAGAAAATCGCGCCGGGTTTCTCCATCGTCTACGTTTTCCGGAGAGGTCGATGCCGTGTCTGCCATGGGAATTCCTTTCTTGGTCTTCGCGAACGGACGGGCTCAACACCATGATCGGCGCCGATCCGTAACCTAGGAACAGCGCGAAATGATGCAGCGCAAAATAGCCGGATTTCCAAACCGAAATCAACGCCCGAAACTTGCAATTAAGCCTTTGTACATGTTGTGTTCCCTTCATTGCGGGCGACTTCTACCGTCGCGTGCGACCGCGGATGCATCTGCCGCCCGAAGGGGGTATATTATAACGGCCGCAAAACGGAAACATCTTATGTGCCAATCCTTCGTATCGTGTTCGGCGTGACCCGCCCGTGCGTGTCGCCTTGTTTGAGCCCGATATCCCGCAAAACGCCGGCGCCATCATGCGCATGGCCGCGTGTCTGGGCGTGGCCGTGGATCTGATCGAGCCGTGCGGCTTTCTTCTCGGCGACCGGCAACTTCGCCGCGCCGGCATGGACTATCTGGACAAGCTCGTGCTCAACCAGCATTCGTCGTGGGACTTGTTCAGGGGCGCTCGAGGGCAGGACGCCGAAGGCCGGCTGGTGCTGCTGACGACCCGGGCCGAGCTACCCTATACCGATTTCCGGTTCCTGCCCGGGGACGTCTTGATGGTTGGGCGCGAGAGCGGTGGCGTTCCGGATACCGTTCATGCCGCGGTTGATGCCCGCATTCTCGTGCCCATGACGCCGGGAAGCCGCTCGCTCAATGTCGCCGTCGCCGTCGCCATGGTGCTGGGAGAAGCCCTTCGGCAAACCGGCGCCCTCGGGGTGTCCTCCGAATGACCGGTTTCGATCACGTCCGTCGGGCGAGCGCGGTTACCTGGTTCGAGTCGTTGCGGGACCGCCTGGTCGGCGCTTTTAAAGCGGTCGAGGATGAAGGATCCGGAGCGCGTCAGGCCGGCCGCTTCGAATTCAAGCCGTGGCGGCGGGAGGGCGGGGGCGGCGGAACGATGGCGTTGATGCGCGGCCGGGTTCTCGAGAAAGCGGGGGTCAACGTCTCGACCGTGGAGGGCGTTTTCAGCGACGAGTTGCGCGCAAAGATTCCGGGCGCGGCCGAGGACCCGCGGTTCTGGGCTTCGGGAATATCGGTCGTCGTGCACCCCCGCTCGCCGCTGGTGCCGGCCGCGCACATGAACACCCGGTTGGTCGTGACCTCCAGCACCTGGTTTGGCGGCGGCGCCGACATGACACCGGTCTATCCGGACGAAGACGACACCAACGCCTTTCATGCGGCGCTGCGCGCGGCGTGCGACGCCCATGCCGTCGCCGATTATCCTCGGTTCAAGGCGTGGTGCGACGAGTACTTCTTCCTTCCCCATCGCAACGAACCGCGCGGTGTCGGCGGGATCTTCTTCGACAATCTGAACTCAGGCGACTGGAACGCCGATTTCGCATTCGTCCAAGACGTCGGGCGTGCGTTTCTTCAGGTCTTCCCCGCCATCATTCGCCGCCAAATGAACGAACCCTGGTCGGAAGCGCAGAAGCGCGATCAGCTTGTGAAGCGCGGGCGTTACGTGGAGTTCAATCTGCTCTATGACCGGGGCACGCTGTTCGGTCTCCAGACCGGCGGCAACGTCGAGGCGATCTTCATGTCGCTGCCGCCGGAAGTCGCTTGGCCCTAATTGTATCGAGCGTTCCTACTTTATCCCCAGGATCGCCATGGCCTCGGCGAGGACTTCGACCGATTGAGTGTGGTCGCCAGCCTTGTGGAGGGCCTCGCCTTCCGCGCGAAGGGCCTTTACCTCGTCGAGCTGCTCGGGCGAAAGCTTAGGATTTTCGGCCAGGGCCGCGTCGATCTTGGCCATGTCCGCCGGGCAGTGAAAGGCAAGGGCCGGCGAGCTGACTAGCATGGTCAGAACGATGACGGCCAGAATGCGTTTGAACATCGATTTCTCCCTGATGAGAATAGCTTGCAATTCAAGACACGTACCCATAGAGATCGGGCGGAACCGACATCGCTGCAAGGGGAAAGCGTGCTCGTCAGACCGCACCGGCGATCAACTGCTTGAGGTAATCCAGGCACTCCTCGCGGCTCGCGCGATAGTCGCCATCCTCCCACCATGCCTCGACCGCCTTGAGAAGCTCTCCAATGCGCGTGCCATGTGCGACGCCCATATCGATGGCGTCCCGGCCGCGGAGCGGATACACCGGCCGAGTCCAGGTGTCGGCCGCCTCGAGCAACCCGGTCCAGGCCTGGGTTCTCGCGGGCGGCAACCGCGCGGTAACCGCCAACTCGCCGGCCCAGTTCAACAGCGCCAGATCGCGAACGAAGTCCGGGCCCAGATGCCGCAGGGCCCTGCGAATGGTGCGCTCGCCGGAATTCGGGCTCACCGGGTAGGATCGACGAACCAGCGTCACGAGACGCTGTTTCTGCCGGTTGGCCATCTTCATGCGCTCGGCGATGGTTTCGGCGCCGGATGCGTCGGTGTCCAGCAGGGCCGCCAGGCGCCGCACCGGATGCGGGTGGACGGAGTCCATGCGAATGGCGCGGGTGTCGAGCCAAGTCATCATGCGAAGCCGGCTCACGTCGCCGGCTTCCGGGAGGACATGCTCCAGGACGCCGTACGACCGCATCAACAGGAATACGTCGGCGGGATCCGTGGCCATCAGCGTCCGGAAAACCTCTACGCGGACACGCTCGCCGGAGAGAACGCGAAGCCCGGCGGCCAGCTCGCGGCAAGCCTCCAGAGCCTGTTGATCCGGCGGCGGACGGCCGTAATAGGCGTAGAATCGGAAAAACCGCAGCAGCCGGAGAACATCCTCGCGAATGCGGTCTCGCGCGTTGCCGACGAACTGGATCACGCCGTTGCCTAAATCCCGCAGTCCGTTGAAATAATCATAGACATCGCCGCCGCGGGTGCAGGACAACGCGTTGATGGTGAAGTCGCGGCGTGCCGCGTCGAGCGCCCAATCGTCCGTATAGGCGATCCTGGCCCGTCGGCCATCGGTTTCCACATCCACCCTCAGCGTGGTGATTTCAAACGGCATCTTGCCGATCACCGCCGTAACCGTGCCGTGGTCGATGCCGGTCGGAATGCTTTTGATCCCTGCTCTCCGCAACAGTTCCAAGACCTTTTCCGGAGGTTCCGCAAGCGCGATATCGATGTCCCGTATGGGGCGCTTGAGCATGGCATCGCGCACGCAGCCACCTATAAAGCGAACTTCGGCCCCCTCCGCGGACAGCGCATTCAGGACGGCTTGCGTCTCCGGTGCCTCCATCCAAGGCTGCGGATGAAGCGTGCCGAAGGGATCCGAGGCCGCAAGGACGGTTTTGCCGCCGTTTCCATCGGCACGTCTTAATGTCCACCCGTGGAAGGGCTCCTGACTCATGGATCTGCCCAGCTTGCTGCAAGCACGGTCATTCGATGCGCCCTGGAACGATCCGACCGTCCTCCCAGCGCGGGGCGACGTACGTTCCTCCCGGCTTACCGCCCGTATTCAGCGCCATATAGACCAACCCCGCGGACGCCAATGCCACGCCCGCGAGAATGAGCCAGAACCAGGGCCCGTCTTGCAAACGATAGCGAGGCGCGCCAGCCGCTTGGCGCTTGCGGGCGATCCACGCCCAAAGCAGGTAGAGCGCCATCGGCAAGAGCAATGGCAGCAGATATTGCAGCAGAACTCGGATCATCGCCGACAGAGGACCTCGTAAAGGTTCACAAGCATTCCGGCGGTGGCTCCCCAAATGTAGCGCTCTCCGTAGGGCATTGCATAGAAATAGCGAACCACGCCCTCGAATTCCGCAGTGCATCGCTGATGATTGTTGGGGTCGAGGAGGAACGTCAGCGGCACCTCGAAAACATCGGCCACTTCATGGGGATCGGGATGGATGTCGAACGGCGGGTCGACAATGCCGACCACCGGTGTAACGACGAACCCGGTGCGGGTGATGTAAGTGTCCAAATGGCCGACCACCTCTACGTGGCGCCGATCAAGGCCGATTTCCTCTTCGGTCTCGCGCAGCGCCGTCTCCTCGGGGCCGTCATCATCGGGTTCGAGATGGCCGCCGGGAAAGCTGACCTGCCCGGCATGGTGGGCGAGATGGGCAGTGCGTTCGGTAAACAGCACCGTCAGCCCGTCCGCATGATCCACAAGCCCGACCAGTACCGCGGCGGGTTTCAGCGGGTGGATCGGCTTCAAGCCGCGATTGAGGGTGTGATCGCCGCGCTCGTCGGGAATGTTGTCGGGTGTCGGCGAAACGCCGGGAATCTCCCGCCGATCGGCGAGGCGGTCGATCACGATTTCGCGAGTCGGCACGCAGGTCATGAAGTGTGATCCAGTCGGCCCAACGCGAAGAACGATCCGCGGCTCCACACGCCTAAAAACAGCTCGCCGTCGATGTCTTCCTCCAAGCCCAAGTCAACGAGTTCGTAGAAAACCGACCGGGTCAGACGCGCTTCGATCCCGTCTCGCAGAATCAAATAGGGTGATGGCTCTCCCGTTTCGGGATCGTCGATCACATATAAGGGATGGTCGTTGTCCACGCTGACGATTTCGTCCACATTGGAGCGCAAGCTAATGATCCGATCACGGCCGGCACCCCCGGAAAAGAGTTCGACGGCGAGAAACGGCGCGTCCTCGACCTCGACGGCGCACATCTCCGCGGGGGTAATCAACCAATACTCGCCGGCCACGTTGCGGGTCAACACCGAGGCGAAAAGGCAGACGAGTTCTTTGCGTTGGATAGGCGAGCCATAACAATGCCACACGCCCTCGCGGTCGATGCGCATATCGACGTCGGTGTTCACGACGCGAACCTTGGGCCAACTCGCGGGAACCGCATCTTGAGACAGAGGCGTTGCTTGGGTGAGCGGGGTGCCTGTGACGGGTGGGCGCACAGGTGTGTCTGACCGATACTTTTTCATGAATGCCACGAAGTGGCGCAACGCGGGGAAGGCAGTGTGACGAGCTCCATAACGAACATCTCCGAACCCAGCCGTTCTGAGCTTATAGATAGGATCGATCAACTCGGGATTCAGGTCGTAAAGGCCCGTGATGCGATCGCCCGGGTCATTTTTGGTCAGCGAGGCGTCGTTGACGAGACCTTGATCACCCTGCTTTCGGGGGGACACCTGCTCCTGATCGGCGTTCCGGGATTGGGCAAGACGCGTCTCGTGGAGACCCTGGGAACAGTGTTTGGGCTCGAAGCGCGGCGCGTGCAGTTTACCCCCGATCTGATGCCGGCGGACATTCTCGGCTCCGAGGTTCTCGAGGAATCGGAGGTGGGACGGCGAAGTTTCCGATTCGTCCAGGGCCCCGTGTTTTGCCAGCTTCTGATGGCGGATGAGATCAACCGCGCCAGCCCGCGAACCCAGTCGGCCTTGCTGCAGGCAATGCAGGAGCATCGCGTCTCGGTGGCCGGGCATTACCATGGGTTGCCGATGCCGTTTCATGTTCTGGCGACACAGAACCCGCTGGAACAGGAGGGCACCTATCCCCTGCCCGAGGCGCAACTCGACCGCTTTTTCATGCAGGTCGACGTGGCTTACCCCGAGTTGGCGGCGGAGCGGCAGATTCTGCTGGCGACCACCGGTCCTCATGACGAGACCGCCCCGCGGGTCATGGACGCGGATTCCCTGCTCGACGCACAGCGGTTGATCCGTCATGTGCCGGTGGGCGAGAGCGTGGTGGAGGCCATTCTCGAACTGGTGCGCGCCGGACGCCCGGAGACGACGTCCATCGACGAGGTGCGGAATCACGTCTCCTGGGGCCCCGGCCCGCGAGCGTCGCAGGCGTTGATGCGCGCAGTTCGAGCGCGCGCGGTGATCGACGGACGGTTGGCGCCCTCGGTGGACGACGTGTTGGCGCTGGCCCATCCAGTTCTTCGCCACCGCATGGCGCTCACCTTCGCGGCGCGCGCCGAGGGCGTGACGATCGGCGAGGTCATCGACCGACTGTGCGAACGAATCGCTTAAAAGGGCCCCACTCCGGCGAGCGATCCGCCCGGCGGGGCGGCGGCGTGTCCGACGGCGCGCCTCGAGAGCGGGCGCAGGTGTTTCATCGCGCGGAGGAATTGGCGGCAACCCTGCCGCCCCTTCTGGTCGCCGCGGAGCGCGTTGCGGCGACGGTTTCCCAAGGCGTGCATGGGCGCCGCCGCGTCGGACAGGGGGAGACTTTCTGGCAGTTTCGCCGTTATCAGCCGGGCGACTCCACCCAGCGCATCGACTGGCGTCAGTCGGCCAGATCTCAGCATGTGTACATTCGCGAGACCGAGTGGGAGGCGGCTCAGACCGTATGGCTGTGGCGGGACGCCTCCCCGTCCATGATCTATCATTCGTCGGGCGCGTGGCCCCAGAAAATCGAGCGCGCGGAACTTCTGTTGCTGGCCCTGGCCTCGCTCCTGGTCCGTGGGGGAGAGCATGTGGGGCTGCTTGGCGACCAAACCCCGCCGGGATCCGGGCGAAAGGCGCTGCACGGGCTGGCGGCCGCGCTGGAGCAACGGCGATCCAGCGACAGTGTTCCGGTGCTGGAACCCCTGCCCCGATTCGCGCGCGTCGTTATGTTCGGCGATTTCCTCTCGCCGTTGGAGGAGATCAGGGCGAGGCTCGGCGAATTCGCGGGTCGCGGCATTCGCGGTCACCTGGTGCAAGTAGTGGATCCGGCGGAGGAAAACCTGCCGTTTTCGGGACGCGTTCTGTTCGAGGGCGTCGAGGGCGAGGGCAAGGTCTTGTTCGGTCGCACCGAGTCGGTTCGCGATCATTACCACGCCGCCGTCGCCGCGCATCGGCTTGGCCTCAAGGAGTTGGTCCGCACCGCCGGCTGGACATTGCTGACACACCATACCGACCAATCCCCGCAGCCGCCCTTGATGGCGTTGTTCATGGCCCTTTCCCAGGGTGCCGGGCGGTGATGCCGTGCTGACCATCGGCGCCCTTGCGTTCGCGACACCGATCGCGCTGGTTGCGTTGGCTGTTTTGCCTGTCATCTGGTGGCTTCTGCGGGTGACGCCGCCGACGCCAGTGCACATCGCGTTTCCGCCAATTCGCTTTCTGGCCGCGCTGGCATCCACCGATGAAAGCGCCGCCCGGACACCGCCCTGGCTCATTGCCTTGCGGCTGATGCTGGCTCTGACGGTGATCCTGGGCGCGGCCCATCCCTTGATCAATACCGGCGGCACCATTGCCGGTTCCGGGCCCTTGGTACTGATCGTCGACGACGGATGGGCGGCGGCCACCGATTGGGATGCCCGCCGCGCCCGCATGACCGGTCTCGTGGATCTCGCCGAACGCGAGAAGCGAAGCGTCGTTTTGGTCACCACCGCGCCCGCCGGCCAAGAGAAAGGACATCAGACAGTCCGTTTGATGTCGGCGTCGGAAGCCCGCGCGGTCGTCCAGGGCCTCGAACCGAAGCCGTGGGTAACCGACCGAGCGGCCGCGATCGATGCCTTGACCGAATTGAGCGGTGATGCCAACTGGCCGCCGGGAGAGGTTGCATGGTTGAGCGACGGTCTCGACGAGCCCCGGGCGGCGGAGTCCGTGGGGGCGCTCGCGCGATCGCTGCGGCCGTTCGGAAAGGTAACGGTGATCGCGCCGAAAACCGTGGACACCGCGATGGCGCTGCTACCGCCCGAGGCGGAGACCGGCGCGCTGCGCTTCACGGCGATCCGGGCGGCGGCGAACGGGGCCATGGTGGCGTCTCTCCGCGCCATGTCCGAAGACGACGGTATTCTCGCCACGGCCCCGGTGAGCTTCGCGGATGGCGCCCGCGAAGGCGTGGGGTTCCTTAAGCTGCCGGCGGAATTGCTGGCGCGCCTGACCCGGGTGGAGATCGAAAGCGAAGATACGGCTGGCGCGGTGGTCCTCATCGACGACCGTTGGCGTCGCCGGCCGGTGGGCTTGGTCATGGAGGGCGATGGAGCCGCCGATCAACCGCTCGTCGGCGACATGTACTATCTGGAGCGCGCGCTCGCACTCTCCGCGGAGGTGCGCCGGGGTCCGATTGGCCAGCTTCTGGAACGCGAGCTGGCGGTCCTGGTCATGGCGGATGCCGGCCGCCTCGAGCGATCCAACCGCGACGCCGTCCTCGGTTGGGTCGAGGCCGGCGGCATCCTGCTGCGCTTTGCAGGCCCGCGCATGGCGCGCGCAACGCGTTTGCAAGATCCTTTGCTGCCGGTTCGGCTTCGGGGGGGCGACCGCGCCATCGGCGGGGCGCTGTCGTGGCGCAGTCCGGCCAGTTTGGCGCCGTTCGCCTCCGATAGCCCGTTCTTCGGATTGAACATTCCCGACGACGTGCGAATCAGCCGTCAGGTATTGGCCGAACCGTCGCTGGATCCAGCGGCGCGCGCGTGGGCGCGATTGGACGACGGAACGCCGCTCGTTTCAGCCTCGCGTCTGGGCGAGGGCTGGCTGGTGCTGGTTCACACCACCGCCAACGCGGAGTGGTCCAATCTGGCTCTTTCGGGTCTGTTCGTCGACATGCTGAACAGGATGATCGCGCTGAGCCAAGGCGTGGTGGACCGCGTTGACGGGCCGCCTCTGGCGCCGTTGGAGACGCTGGACGGCTTTGGCACATTGGGTGCTCCGTCGCCCGCCGCCCGGGCGCTGGCGGTCGAGGAGTTTGCCGAGACCGTGGCCAGTCAACAACACCCGCCCGGTTTCTACGGGACCGCCACTCGCCGCCGGGCGCTCAATCTCACGGCTACCCTTTCCGAACTCACGCCTCTCGGCCCCCTGCCGGAGGGCGTCGCGCGAGTGGGTTACGGGGGCGCCATGGAAATCGATCTGCGGCCGTGGTTGTTGGGCTTGGCCCTGCTTTTGGCCGTTGTGGATATGGCCGTCAGTCTGGCGATGCGCGGTCTGCTGCGGTTCACGCAACGATCCATGCGGCGGCAATCGACGGGTCTGGCCGTGGTTCTAGCGGTGGCGCTGGCATCGGCGCCGGCGGGAGCCCAAACCAGCGTCGCCGACGGAAGCGCCGTTGCGTCCAGCCTGACCACGCGTTTGGCCTACGTTGTGACCGGAGACCCGGAGATCGACGCCATCAGCCGCGCTGGTCTCGCCGGCCTCGGCGCCATCGTCAATCGCCGGACGGCCGTCGAGCTCGGACCTCCCATGGGCGTGAATCCGGAAACCGACGAGCTGGTTTTCTATCCTCTCCTGTACTGGCCGCTCCACCCCGAAATGGCGCTTCCGTCGCCCAACGCCGCGCGCCGGCTCGAAGCCTATATGCGCAATGGCGGGACCATTTTGTTCGACACGCGCCGCCGGGAGGGCGGCCGTTCGCAAGGCCTGCGGCAACTGGCCCGGGAACTGGATCTTCCGCCGTTGGTTCCGGTGCCGACGGAGCATGTTCTGGGCCGCTCCTATTATCTGCTCTCTGAGTTTCCCGGCCGGTGGGTGGGCGACACGGTCTGGATCGAACCCAGCGGGGCTCATGTCAACGACGGGGTGACATCAATCGTCGCGGGCAGCCACGATTGGGCCGCCGCCTGGGCCATGGACGATGACCAGCGTCCCATGTTCGCCGTGGTGCCGGGTGGAGACCGCCAGAGGGAAATGGCCTACCGGTTCGGCGTCAATCTGGTGATGCACGTGCTGACCGGGAGCTATAAGTCCGATCAAGTGCATCTGCCGGCAATCATCGAAAGACTCGGGCAGTAATGTACGATGTGACCCTCGCCCCGCTGGTTCCCTGGCCCGTGGTGATGGCGCTGGGTATAGTCACGGTTGTCCTGGTCTGCGTGGCGCTGGTCCGGGGCGGGCGGGGCTGGCTGTTTCGAGGCATGGCCATGACGGCGCTGATGGCGGCTTTGCTCAATCCACTCGTCATTCGCGAACAACGCGATCCGCAACGGGATCTCGCCGTGGTGGTTGTCGACGAATCGCTGAGCCAGACCGTGGGCGACCGCGCCGCCCGGACCGAAGCCGCGTTGACGTCCCTGCGCGAGATGCTCGCCGGTTTCGATAACCTGGAAACCAGGGTGGTTCGAACGGGAGGCGATGGAAACGATCGTGGGACGCGTTTGTACTCGGCGCTCCGGCAGGCGTTCGCCGAGAACGCGGGCGAGCGGCTCGCCGGAGCGATCCTTTTGACCGATGGACAGGTTCACGATCTCCCCGGTCCCGACGAAGAGACCGCTTTGCCAGCGCCCGTGCACGTTCTGCTCAGCGGCGCTCCCGGCGAATGGGACCGCCGCCTGGTAATTGACCAGGCGCCCGCTTTCGGCCTGGTGGGGCGGGACGTGACCGTCAGATACACCGTGCGTCAAACGGCGACGCCGGCTCGCGACCAACGGACGGACACGGCGGAGGTCCGTGTCACCCTCAATGGCGTTCCGGCGAAGACCGAGACTGTGAAGGTGGGCGATCCGCAAGCATACTCGCTCGTTCTCCAGCACGCGGGGCCGACCATTGTCGAGCTGGAAGTGGCCGGCGCCGACGACGAGGCTTCCAATCTCAATAATCGCGCGGCCGTGACCATCAACGGCGTACGGGATCGTTTGAAAGTGTTGCTGGTATCGGGGCAACCGCATCCGGGTGAACGGACATGGCGCAATTTGTTGAAATCCGATCCGTCGGTGGATCTGATTCACTTCACGATCCTGCGTCCTCCGGAAAAGGACGACATGACGCCGCTTCGCGAGTTGTCGTTGATCGTTTTCCCCGTGGACGAGCTATTCGAGAAGAAACTTCACGAGTTCGACCTCATCGTCTTCGACCGCTATGTGGTACGGGGCGTGCTGCCGTTCTCCTACATGCAACGCATTGTCGACTATCTGCAAGACGGCGGCGCGGTGTTGTTGGCAGTAGGACCGGAGTTCGCGGGGCCTCGAAGCCTGTTCCGGACGCCGCTCGGTCCCGTCATCCCGGGAACGCCCACCGGTCGAGTGGTGGAGGAAGCGTTCCGCCCCAGAGTCACCGAACTCGGCCACCGCCATCCCGTCACTTCGGGGCTTCCGGGCGAAACGGTCTCCGGCGACGCCGGCGACCTTACCGATAAGTCCGAGCCCACTTGGGGACATTGGTTCCGTCTCGTCGAGGTGGAGCCCGGCGACGGCGAGGTGCTCATGAAGGGTCCCGGCAACCGCCCTCTGCTGGTGGTTCAACGCGTTGGGGCGGGACGGATCGCCCAACTGACGAGCGGCCACATTTGGCTGTGGGCGCGGGGTTTCGAGGGGGGCGGTCCCCAAGCCGAACTGCTGCGCCGCCTGGCGCACTGGCTGATGAAAGAGCCGGAACTGGAGGAGGAGAGCCTGTCGGCGAGGGTGGAGGACGGGCGGCTTCTCATCGAACGTCGCAGTCTTCGGCTCGAAGACGCTCAGGCGACCGTCACCAGCCCGTTCGGCGACGTCCGCACGGTGGAGCTTGAACCCGGCGCCGATGGCATCGCTCGCGCGGACGTGCCGGTTTTGGAAACCGGCATCTATCGCGTGGACGACGGCGATCGGTCGGCGGTGGCGGCGTCGGGCACGATCGCACCGGTGGAACTCGACGATCTTCGGGCGACGGGCGAAAAGGTGGCATCGCTCGCGCAGGCGTCGGGCGGCGGCGTGTCCTGGCTCGTCGACGGCATGCCGGACGTCCGCCTCGTCAAACCCGGCCGGATCGCCGCCGCTCAGGGTTGGATGGGACTGCGGCGCAATGACTCCTACGTGGTGACCGGCGTTTCCGAGGTTCCGCTGTTGCCGGGACTTCTTTTGCTTGTGCTGGTCATGGGCGGGCTCGGCGCCGCGTGGTGGCGGGAAGGATGCTGATACGTTCTGAGGCCCGGACGGCTAACAGGAGAGCAAAACCGGTACCGTCATGCGTGTCAGGATCGGCGCGGTCAGCCCCGTGCGGCTTTGCGAGCGGTCGTCCATGTCTCCGAAGGCGCCCATCACCAGAAGATCGGCTCCTTCATCGGCCAGGTGGGACAACAGCCTGTCCGCCGGATCGATAGCGCTCCGGTCGAACGCCAGCCGCTCAGTGGTGGCTTCGATGCCATGGGCGGCAAGATGGCCGACGATGTCGGTGAACGCTCCATTTATGTCCTTGCGGGGCCGTCCGGCCTGATCCAGGGTCAGCACGATCACCGTTTCGGCGTCGGCGAGCAGAGGCATCGAATCGTTGACCGCGCGAACGGCTTCGCGGCTGGCATTCCAGGCAATGACGGCACGGCGGCCGACAGGGGGAAACTGTCCGGAGTGGGGGATCACCAGGACCGGCCGCCCCGAACGCAGCACGACCTGCTGGACCAGATCGCCGCGGACGCTGCCGTCCGACGTGTTGGGGTCGAATTGACCGACGATCACCAGATCGAAACTCCGGGCGCCGCGGACCATGTCGAGATTCACGCGGGCATCGTTGGTGGATATCAGTTTTTCCCAATGGGCTTCCACGGCGGCAGCGCGGGTGCGGTCCTTGAACATGGCCTCGACCTCCGTCGCGCCCTTGGCGGCGAACGCCTTGCGGTTGCGCGACGCCGCGCTGGGTACGTGCGGATCGGACACTGCATAGAGGCCGGTCAACCGCGACCCACCGCGCTTGGCGAGGTCGATCGCCACGTCCAAGCGGCTCGCGCAGGCTGGCGAATGGTCGAGATGAACCAGCAGATTGTCGAAACTCACACCCAGATCCTCCCGCGTTCCTTAGAAAGCCGCCGGCCCATACATTCTCCCTTGGTCGACGAAAACAAAATACACCGACCGTATCCAGAGCACGAGACCGAACTTCGGTCACGGAGATTTCATTATCTCCGGCGGCTGCACGGGCGCATGCTTGTAGCTTCGCATGGCAGAAGACATCATTGGTGCCGACTATCACAGTTCCGCCGCATGTGATTGCTTTTCCCGTGTCCTCGGCAGGAGGCGGCGCGCCGGCGATGCCGGAGCATCGTCAAGCGCCGTCGACGCCCCGAGGGCGCGGGAAAAGCAACCCTCCGGGCGGTCTTCGGAGGCCCCCGGCGGCGTTGCGGGCCGCTTGTGATGCTCCAGCATCACGGCGCGCCTCGCGCCTGGATGGACGACCTCGGAAGACCGTCACATGGGGCACGGAACTGTGATAATCGGTACTAGCAGTCTGTCGGATTTAGTCCCATCCGGATATAATACGGTCATGGCCAATTTCATCTCCTATGACCGCACGCAAGGTTTTCTGATGCCGCCCGATCTTTGCGATTGGATACCGGACGACGACCTTTCGCATTTCATCATCGAAGCCGTTGAGCGCATTGATATCCGGGCGTTCAAGGTCAATTGGCGCGGCGCGGGCAAGGCGCAGTATCACCCGCGTATGATGCTGGCGCTGTTGATCTACTGTTACGCCAACGGGATATTCTCGTCGCGGCGGATCGAGCGCGCCACCCACCGCGATGTTGCGGTGCGCTTCATCGCCGCCGACACCCATCCCGATCACGACACGATCGCCGCCTTCCGGCGGGAAAACGCGGTGGCGTTTGCGGCGGCGTTTGCGGATGTCCTGTCGATGGCCCAGGAATTGAAGCTGCTGTCGGTCGGCATGGTCAGCATCGACGGCACCAAGATCGACGCCAACGCGTCGAAGATCAAGTCGGTGCGCTATGATCGGGCGAAGGCGTTGCGCGCGCAACTGGACGCGGACATCGCCGCGATGATGGCGCGGGCCGAAGCGGCGGACCGCGAAGAAACCGCCGATCCCCAGGCGCTGCCCGATGGTCTCGCCCGACGCCAAGCGCTTCGGAGCAAACTGGATGCGGCGTGCGCCCGCCTGGAGGCCGAAGCGAAGGCTCGAGCGGAGGCAGAGCGGCCTGCCTTCGAAGCGAAGCAACGCGCCCACGAAGCGCGCAACCGCCGTGGACGCGGCCCGAAACCGCCCGACGACACGCCGCCGCCGGAGGCGCAAACCAATCTGACCGACCCGGACAGCACGTTGATGCGCAAGTCCAAACGCCATGAATACCGCCAATCCTATAACGCCCAAGCCGTGGTCGATGCCGACGGCTCGCAATTGGTTCTGACCGCCAACGTCGCGCAAACCCCGAGCGACGCCCCGACGTTCGAACAGACGATCAACACCCTGTGCGAGACGCTCGGCCCACCGGCGACGATCCTCGGCGACGCCGGTTTCGCGAGTGGCGAGGCGGTCGGCGCCCTTGAGGCGCGCGGCATTGAGGTGCTCGTCGCCGTCTCCGGCGCCGACCAACACCGCGTTTACGACTTCCGTCCGCCCAAACCGGACGCCACGCCGCCGCCCGAGCCAAAAGCCGAATGGCGCCAGGCGATGAAGCAGAAAATGGCCACCGAGGACGCCAAAGCCAAATACAAGCGGCGAAAACACACCGTCGAGCCGGTCTTCGGCATCATCAAAAACGTCCTCGGATTTAGGCAATTCTTCTTAAGGGGCATCGAAAACGTCAAAGCCGAATGGCTGCTCGTCACCCTCGCTTACAACTGCAAGCGCCTGTTCAACCTCAAGACCGCATAGCGCCGAGTCCGATGCATTCGTCCGCAAACCAAAATACCCAAATCCGACAGACTGCTAGAGGACGGGCTAGCGGTAACGGCGCTATTCGTCGGCGGTGCTATTGATCGGGACCGGCTGCAAGGCTTGATTCACCACCGTCGCGGCCATGGTTGAGCTATTCCGATCAAAAAACGACATACAGAAGGATTATGACTATTAAAGGGACGCCCATTAGCCAAAGAATGAGTGCAGGCATTTTTTGCTCCTTCCAAGCGCTTGGTGTGTTTCAGCGCCACCGCAAGAGGCGGCTGAAGTCGGTTCCCTCGTCGCGATGCCGTCCTCCGGTGCTCGCGCCCCACCACGCGGCCGCCGCACCCGCGAGAAGCGCCGCGGCGGTGAGAAATGCGAACACGACGCCCGCCTTGCGAGCGGACTCGGCCGCGCTTTTTGCAGTCGCAAGCACCTCGTCAACCCGTTGTTGCGCCTCGGCCAACTCCAGCCCGGTCCGCTCGGCCACGAGACGCCCAATGTATTCCTTGTCGTCATTGGCCATCTCGCCCCGCGTGGCACTTTTGGCGAGAATGCGCGCGATCTCGTGACGCGCGGGTGCCGATTCCGTCGAATTGGCGGGCGCACTGGGTGGCGAGCGGAACAACGAATCGACAACGTAGCCGAATGGGTCGGCGCCCCCGTTGCCTCCAGAGGCGGCGGAGGCAACGGATCCCGCGACATCGGAGGCTCCTCGCATGACGGCGGATATTCCGCCGACGGTCAATAGCCCCGCGACGAGAATGCCGAGCGCCCAGACCGTCAATCCGTGCGCGCCGTCGCGTATTTCCACCTCTTGCTGGGTTGCATCCCCGACGCGCGGCCGCAAGCGGCCAGCGAGGTAGCCACCCGCCAAGAAGCTCGAGACGATCACCCAGAGCAACCACAGACCCAGTGCGATGGCGAACACGGGGCCCGACGCGCCCTCGTTTTCAAAGGGCGAGGTCATCGACAGACCGATGGCGGTTCCGAACGTCAATAGCACCAATGAAATAGCGGAAGCGAGTACACTGCCGGCCACGACCGCCGACCAATCGACATAAGAGCGGGTTTCGACGAAAGCAGCCCGGGGGGCGACGACATCCACCTTAGCATCACTGTGACTTGTGGCCATTGCACCTCTCCATCGCGATATGCATTTCTAATAGGGCATTCGGCGGAACAGCCGCGCCGCCGGTTTTTTCCGCTGCTTCGGCCAGCCGCCTACCGCAGGCCAAAGAATGAAAGAATCGCCAAGATCACGACCACCAGCCCCACCAAATAGATGATGCTATGCATGAGAACCTCCGTTACTTGAACTTCTACCGCACACACATAACGCGGTATCCGCCGTATGGTTCCGATGCAAGCCTCCGAAAAAAAGCAAAAGTTCAAGAAAGAGAAAGAGAAGACGCTCCGCCGCCGACAATGGATGAGCAGTAGCTCTAAAAATGCCTCCGGCGTCGCGGAACAAACGATGCAAGCAAGTGTTCTCCGAGCACTTACAAACCTTGGAGGACGCTATGACAAACGCATCCGAAATGACACAGGAAGAGCTCGACACAAACGAGACGGTCTCGTTGATCGCCGCAGACAAAGTCGAAGGCACTCCGGTGTACAATGCCGAGGACGAGAAGCTCGGCACCGTTGACAAGTTGATGATCGACAAGCGATCCGGCAAGGTCTCTTATGCGGTCATGTCGTTTGGCGGGTTCCTCGGCATGGGTGAAAGCTATCACCCGCTTCCCTGGGATTCTTTGACATATGATGTGGAAAAAGACGGCTACGTGGTCACGTTGACCCGCGAACAGTTGGAGGGTGGTCCACGCTACGATCGCAACAGTGAGCCCGATTGGCGCGATCGCGCCGTAGGGCAGCGCATCGACGACTACTATGGTGTCCCGCTCTATGGTGCAGCCGAGGTAAGCAGCCCGCGGTAGCTGATTACGTCAATCGGTGGCTGTCGAGGATAATGAGATGACCCTCGGCTGCTATTGGCAATATTTCGGAGCTCCCGATTCAGGAAGTGGATCGGGAGCAGTGGATCGGGAGCTATATTCGTTTCCATGGCTATCGCGGCCCCCTTCCGCTCCGCTATTTGTGCGATCGCTTTTTTGCGTACGAGGGACGTTTGTGTTAGTGTTGCCCGGCAATTGGGGATTGTGGTGGGCGAAAAACCTGCCCATATAGAACGATTATGAAAATCTCTCGTCCTTTCAGCCGCGTTCTCGATCAGTTACGACAAGCTGACTTGCGTCCCACCCGCCAGCGATTGGCGCTCGCCAAGCTTTTATTCGAGAACGATCACCGCCACGTGACCGCCGAGGCGTTGCACGAAGAGGCCGCCGCCGCCAATGTGCGCGTGTCCCTGGCGACCGTTTACAATGCCCTCCACCAGTTCACGGCGGCGGGGATGCTTCGGGAGATCGTCGTGGACGCGACCCGCTCATACTTCGACACCAACACCTCGGACCATCATCATTTTTTTCATGAGGGATCAGGGCGTCTCGAGGATATCGCGGCCGAGCGGATCGTTGTGTCGGAACTGCCGCCCCCGCCCAGCGGCACCACGGTCGCTCGTGTCGACGTGATCGTCCGGATCACTGAAGACAATCAGTAATTGTATCAATTCTAAACTTGTGAAGAGAAGTTTAGAATTATTATAAACTTCTTGACTCCTTTCCCTATCGGCCTCACAGTATACTTAGAGCGTTGACGTGATTCCAAACACGATCGCACGAAATATATCATATTGGGCACGAGGGAGAACGAGCATGGCTGCACTGCAGGGTTCGAAAACCGAAGACAATCTGAAGGCCGCATTTGCCGGGGAATCCCAGGCCAACCGGCGCTATCTTTATTTCGCTCAAAAGGCGGACGTAGAGGGTTACAACGACGTCGCCTCGGTTTTCCGGTCCACTGCCGAGGGCGAGACGGGGCACGCTCATGGTCACCTGGAGTTTCTCGAGAAAGTCGGTGATCCGGCGACCGGTCTGCCGATCGGCCCCACCGGTAAAAATCTGTCGGCGGCGATCGCCGGCGAAACCCACGAGTATACGGACATGTACCCGGGGATGGCCAAGACCGCCCGCGAAGAGGGCCTCGACGAGATCGCCGACTGGTTTGAAACGCTGGCGAAGGCCGAGAAGTCCCATGCGGGACGGTTCCAGAAGGCACTGGACGCCATGGATTGAACCATGTCTCGATCGTCGTTACCGAACATGGCGGGGGGTCGAAAACGATCCCCCGTCCCATGCGAGGCTGTTGTGGAATCCATTCAATGAGATGACCGCGTTGCACCGGCGACGCGCCCACGAGAGGCAAGCGGACCATGCGGGAAGGAAGCCTGGAAGCACCCATTCGCCATCCCATGAGGTGGCGAGACGAGGAATTTTACGATCTCGAAAAGCTCGACGCCGAGATGCGGCGGGTTTTCGATATCTGTCATGGCTGCCGCCGCTGTTTCAATCTGTGCGACAGCTTCCCGCGGCTCTTCGATCTCATCGACGGGTCTGAAACCGAGGAACTGGAAGCCGTCGCCAGCGCCGACTTCAAATCGGTGGTGGATGCATGCACGCTCTGCGACATGTGCTTCATGACTAAATGTCCCTATGTTCCGCCCCACGAATTCAACCTCGACTTTCCCCATTTGATGCTGCGCTACCGCGCCGTCGAACACCGGCAGGGCAAGGTGCCGTTCGCCGCCAGCCAACTCACCGAAACCGACCGCAACGGAAAACTGGCGTCGCACGTGGCGCCGCTCGCCAACTGGGCCACTAAATGCGGTAACACCCTTACCCGGCCGATCATGGAAACGGTGACGGGTGTTCACCGCGATGCGCACTTGCCCAAATATCATGGCAAGACGTTCGTGGCGCGCACCGCCGGCGAAAAGTCCGAGCTTAATCGCGAGGCGCCGGCCTTCGGCCGCAAGGCTGTGATCTACGCCACCTGCTTTATCAACTACAACAACCCCGATATCGGCGTGGCGACCCGCGCCGTTCTGGCCCGAAACGGCGTGGAAACGGAAGTGATCTATCCATCCTGCTGCGGCATGCCGCAATTGGAGCACGGCAATTTTCAGCGGGTCGCGGCGCAGGCGCGCAAGGTTTCGAGTGAATTGCGGCCGTGGGTCGACAAGGGCTACGATGTGGTGTCGCTGGTGCCGTCGTGCACCTTGATGCTGAAGTTCGAATGGCCGCTGATCGAGCCGGACAGCGAGGATATCAAGGCCTTGAGCCAGGCGACCTTCGACGCGTCGGAATACGTCGTCGACATCGCCCGCAAGGAGGGCTTGGCCGATGGCCTGACACCCCTGAGCGGCGGCGTTTCCGTTCATATCGCGTGCCACGCGCGTGCCCAGAATATGGGCCATAAGGGGGCGGACATGCTGCGTTTGCTGCCCGACACCGAAATCAAGGTCATCGAGCGGTGCTCGGGGCACGGCGGGTCCTGGGGCGTGATGAAGGACAACTTCGAGGTCGCGCTCAAGATCGGGAAGCCTGTGGCGCGAACCGTCAAGGAAAACGAAACCGCCTTTGTCCTGTCGGAATGCCCGCTTGCCCGGGATCACATCATTCAAGGCATGGAGCGCCTCGACGATAAACCGCTGAAGGTGGAAGAGGCGCAGCATCCCATTCAGTTGATCGCGCGCGCCTATCACTTATAGGCCGCGGCGAAAGGAGTGCTCCGCATGAACCGGCGAGAGATCACCCGAGCCGACATAATGCCGTTGGACGCGTATGAGAAAGTGCGCGACGAACGGCGGCGCGCGGTAACGGCAATGAAACGCAATCGGCGGGTGTCCGTGGGACCCGATGTCACGTTCTATTTCGAGAACTACGACACGATGCGGCATCAGATCCATGAAATGCTGCGGATCGAGAAAGGCGGCGACGCGCAGATCGAGGATGAGCTCCGGGCGTATAATCCGCTGATCCCGGACGGCGGCAATCTGGTGGCCACCATGATGATCGAGATCGACGACCCCCGCCGGCGGGCGAGAGTCCTCGATGAGCTTGGCGGCGTCGAGGCGGCGGTGTTCCTCGACGTTGGCGGCGAGACGGTCCGCGCGATGGCGGAAACGGATGTGGAGAGAACCACCGAGGCCGGTAAGACGTCGTCCATTCATTTTGTCAAGTTCCCGTTCTCGCGCGCTTCGATCGATGCCTTCGCGCGACCGGGCACGCGGGTCATGCTCGGTATCGACCATCCGAAGTACGATCACATCGCGGCCTTGTCTGAACAGGTTCGCTCCGCCCTGGCGGCGGACTTCGAGTAGGTCTGAACCTCGAAAGATCTTCCCTGCGGCGGTTGCGGAGGGGCGCGCTCGAGCCATATTAGTGCTGTAAAACCAGACAACCAGAGGGGTTTAGCGCGGCCATGAACAGGGGCGCCGAATCCTGTCGAAGAAAGGATGTCGGATCATGGAGCTGGAAAAATACACGGAAAGATCGAGGGGGTTCATTCAGTCGGCGCAGACGCTTGCCCTCAGGCGCGACCACCAGAAACTCACGCCGCTACATATTCTAAAAGTGTTACTCGACGACAAAGAGGGTCTCGCGGCGAACCTTGTCCGCGCCGCCGGCGGAGATCCCGCGCGAGCGCTGAAAGAAGTCGAGGCCGAGCTGGGCAAATTGCCGAAAATCTCGGGTGGTGGCGCGGGACAGGTTTACCTGGCGGCGGAAACCGCGCGCCTGTTCGAGCAGGCCGAACAGATCGCCGAAAAGGCGGGCGACAGTTTCGTGACCGCGGAGCGGCTTCTGCTGGCGTTGGCGCTAGCCGCGGAAACGCCGGCGGCGCGGATTTTGGCCCAGGCCGGAGTAACGCCCCAAACGTTGAACCAGGCTATCGAAGAGGTGCGCAAGGGCCGCGCGGCCACCAGCGCCACGGCCGAAGACTCCTATGACGCTCTCAAGAAGTACGCGCGCGACCTGACCGCGCTGGCGGCGGACGGCAAACTGGATCCCGTCATCGGGCGCGACGAGGAGATCCGGCGCACAGTCCAGGTGCTTTCGCGGCGGACCAAGAACAATCCGTGCCTGATCGGCGAGGCCGGGGTCGGCAAGACCGCCATCGTCGAGGGATTGGCGCAGCGTATTATCAACGGCGACGTTCCGGAGACGTTGAATGACAAGAAGCTCATGGTCCTCGACCTCGGCGCGCTGGTGGCCGGCGCCAAATTCCGGGGCGAGTTCGAAGAGCGGCTCAAGGCCGTGCTGAACGAAACCACCGCCGCCGAGGGCGAGATCATCCTATTCATCGACGAGATGCACACCATTGTCGGCGCGGGCGCCGCCGAGGGCGCCATGGACGCGTCCAACCTTCTGAAGCCGGCGTTGGCGCGCGGGGAACTCCACTGCATCGGCGCCACGACGCTCAACGAATACCGCAAACATATCGAGAAGGACGCCGCCTTGGCGCGCCGGTTCCAACCGGTGTTTGTCTCCCAGCCGGGTGTGGAGGATACCATTTCCATCCTCCGAGGCCTCAAGGAAAAGTATGAGCTGCATCACGGGGTGCGCATTACAGATAGCGCTCTCGTCGCCGCGGCGACCCTCAGCAACCGCTACATCACCGACCGGTTCCTCCCCGACAAGGCCATCGATCTCATGGACGAAGCGGCCAGCCGGCTGCGCATGCAGGTGGATTCAAAACCCGAGGAGATTGATGAGCTCGACCGCCGCATCATTCAGTTGAAGATCGAGCGCGAAGCCTTGAAGAAGGAAGACGACCAGGCGTCCCGGGATCGATTGGCGAAGCTGGAGGAGGAGCTTCACGAGTTGGAACCGCGCGCGGCCGAACTGACCAGCCGATGGCGGGCGGAGAAGGACGCGCTGGCCGGCGCCACCAAGCTCAAGGAGGAACTGGACCAAGCGCGCATCCGCGTCGAGCGCTACCTGCGCGAGGGCGAATACCAAAAGGCCGGAGAACTCCAATACTCGGCCATCCCCGAGTTGGAACGGAAACTGAAGGCAGCGGAGGAAGCGGAGCACAGCCGTATGCTCGAAGAAGCGGTCACCGCCGAACACGTTGCCGGCATCGTTTCCCGCTGGACCGGCATTCCCGTCGACAAGATGCTGGAGGGGGAGCGCGACAAGCTGCTGAACATGGAAGAAAACTTAAGCAAGCGGGTGGTCGGGCAGGAGGAAGCGTTGACCGCCGTTTCCAACGCCGTTCGCCGTGCGCGCGCCGGGCTCCAGGACGCCAACCGGCCCATCGGTTCGTTCCTGTTTCTGGGGCCCACCGGGGTCGGAAAAACGGAATTGACCAAGGCGCTGGCCGAGTTCCTGTTCGACGACGAGACGGCGATGGTTCGTGTCGACATGTCCGAGTACATGGAGAAACACTCGGTCGCGCGGCTGATCGGAGCGCCGCCCGGCTATGTCGGCTACGAGGAGGGCGGCGCGTTGACGGAAGCTGTGCGCCGGCGGCCTTATCAAGTCATCCTGTTCGACGAGGTGGAGAAGGCCCATCCGGACGTCTTCAACGTGCTCTTGCAGGTTCTCGACGACGGTCGTCTGACCGACGGGCAAGGACGCACCGTGGATTTCCGCAATACGCTGATCATTCTGACGTCGAACCTGGGAGGCGGCGTCCTTGCCGGTCAGGGCGAAGGCCACGATTCCAGCGAGGTCCGCGAGCAGGTCATGACCATCGTCCGCGCCGCCTTCAAGCCGGAATTTTTGAACCGTCTCGACGAAATCATCCTGTTTCACCGGTTATTCCCCGAGCAGATGGACACCATCGTCGAAATCCAGCTCGGGCGGTTGCGAGCCCTGCTCGCCGACCGCAAGATCGAGCTCGACCTCGATCAGGCCGCCATCGCCTGGCTGGCCAAGGCCGGCTACGATCCGGTCTATGGTGCGCGACCACTCAAGCGGGTTATCCAAAGAAATCTGCAAAACCCGCTCGCGACCCTAGTCCTGGAGGGGCGGATCGACGGCGGCGACTTGGTGAAGGTCTCGGCGGGTGACGACGGCCTGACGATCAATGGAGCGCGGGCGGAAGCAGCCTGAGGTACGGGGTCGTAATTTCCAATCGAAAGGCGGCGGAAGTGGTTGAAACCTCATGCCGCCGCCCTGTACCGTGTAGGAGGCGGAAATGAATCGCCTCCATCATCTGTTACGCTCGGTTTGGCGCCGCGCCGGATGAGTTCAAGGGGTGGGAATTATGACGGACGTCATACGGATCTTGCGGCGGGAACACGGGAACATCTTTAAGCTCATCAAGACACTTGAGCGGCAGGTTGCGAAGTTGGCGACAGGCGAAGTACCGGACGACGATATCATTGAAGGCATCGTCGACTACTTTCTCAGTTTTCCCGACCTCTACCACCATCCCAAGGAGAATATGGTGTTCGCCAAGCTACGCGAGCGCGATCCGGCGGCGGCGGATAAGGTCGGCGACCTCCAGCGCGAACATGAGGAAATCGCGTCGCGCACCCGCGACTTCGCCGCCGCCGCACGATCCGTGCTCGACGAAGCGCGGATGCCGGGGAAGCGGTTTCAACAATGCGCGCAAGACTTCATTGCGTTCCAGACGGAACATATGGAAAAGGAGGAACGGCTGTTTTTCCCCGCGGCACTGGAAGCCCTGAGCCCCGAGGACTGGGAGGAACTGGAGGCGAGAATGACGGATCAGGAGGATCCTCTATTCGGCGAACGGGTGGGCGAGCGCTATGAGGCGCTGCACGCCAACATCCTCCAGTGGGAGCAAGAAGACCGGCAGGGGTAGCGAGGGTCTATCCGCGAAATGCTTGAAGAATTCGCTCGACCGCAAGGGTGGTCGTCAAGCGCCCTTCCGCGACGGCGCGCTCCGTGCCGGGGAGTTGTTCGATCACCCGCGGATGGGTTTTTAGCGAGGTCATCAGCCGGTCCTCGAGCATGGCCCACATCCAGCGAATGCGCTGCCGCCGCCGCTTATCCTGCAACTCGCCGGTTGCCAAAAGTTTCTCTTTGTGTTCGACCAGCTTATCCCAAAGGGTGTCGAGGCCCATATTGGTGAGCCCGCTGCACAGCACCACCGGCGGATCCCAGTTGGGGCTGGCGTGTTTCATGATCTTCAGGGCGTTGCGGTAGTGAACCGCGGCCTGTTTGGCTTTCACTTCGTCGCTGTCGGCCTTGTTGATGGCGATCATATCGGCGATTTCCAGAACGCCTTTTTTGATCCCCTGAAGCTCGTCGCCGGCGCCGGGCAGCATCAGCACCAGGAAGAAGTCGCTCATTTCGGAAACAGCGACCTCGCTTTGGCCGGCTCCCACCGTTTCCACGAGGACCACGTCGAACCCCGCAGCCTCGCAGACAACCATGGTCGCCCGGGTCGCCCGCGCGACGCCGCCCAGGGTTCCCGACGAGGGCGACGGACGGATAAACGCATTCGGTTCGACGGATAGCTCCTGCATTCGCGTTTTGTCGCCCAGGATGCTGCCGCCGCTGACCGTGCTGCTCGGATCGACGGCGAGGACGGCGACCGTGTGGCCCGACCGGGTCAAATTGCAGCCGAATGCTTCGATGAAGGTGCTCTTGCCGACGCCCGGAACACCGGTTATGCCAATGCGATGGGCCCGCTTTTCATGGGGCACGCCGCGAATATGCTCCAGGAGACGGAGTAGGATCTCCTGTCCAATCTCTTGGTGGCGCGCATTTCGGCTTTCAATGATCGTGATGGCGCGGCCGAGCATCGTCCGGTTTCCGGACAACACCCCGTCCACATACTCATCCACCGTAAAGGCCGCCCGTCTGCGGACGCGGACAACCGCCGGCGCGAAAGCGCCCTTGGGGCCAATGGCCATGAGTTAGGCGGCTTCGCTGGCGTAGCCGAGGACCTTGTTCAACTCCGCGATCAACGACATGGCCGCTTCGCCGATCACGGTTCCCGGCGGGAAAATGGCGGTGGCGCCGGCCTTGTACAACGCGTCGTAGTCCTGCGGCGGAATGACGCCGCCAACCACGATCAAGATGTCGTCGCGCCCCAGCTTGTCGAGCTCCTCTCGAAGTTCGGGCACCAATGTAAGGTGTCCCGCGGCCAACGAGCTGGCGCCGACGATATGGACGTCGTTTTCCGCCGCCTGACGCGCGACTTCCGCCGGTGTCTGGAACAGCGGTCCGATGTCCACGTCGAAGCCCAGATCGGCGAACGCGCTGGCGATGACCTTCTGTCCGCGGTCGTGACCGTCCTGCCCCATCTTGGCGATGAGAATGCGGGGACGGCGGCCGTCGTTGGCCTCGAACGCGGCGACCATCTTCTGAACGTTTTTCACCATGTCCGACGTCTCCCCAACAGATCCGCTATAAACGCCGGAGATGGCCCGGATTTCCGCCTTGTGACGGCCCCAGACCTTTTCCAGCGCATCGCTGATTTCGCCGACGCTGCATCGCGCCCGGGCCGCTTCGACGCCGAGGGCCAGAAGGTTGCCTCCGCCGCTCTCGGCGCACTTGGTGAGCGCTTGCAGCTTCTGCTCCACCTCTTTCGGATCGCGGTTGGCTCGAAGCTCCTCGAGCTGGGCAATCTGCTGGCGGCGCACCTGGGCGTTCTCGACCTTTAGGACTTCGATCTTCTCGGCCTCGTCGAGCCGGTACTTGTTGACGCCGACCACGGTCTGCTTGCCGGAGTCGATACGCGCCTGGGTGCGGGCCGCGGCTTCCTCGATACGCAGTTTCGGAATACCCTGCTCGATGGCCTTGGCCATGCCGCCGGATTCCTCCACTTCCTGAATGTGGCTCCACGCTTGCTCCGCGAGGTCGCGGGTCAGCCGCTCCACGTAGTAGCTGCCGCCCCACGGATCGATCACCTGGGTCGTGCCGCTTTCCTGCTGCAGGAATAGCTGGGTGTTGCGGGCAATGCGGGCGGAGAAGTCGGTGGGAAGCGCCAGCGCTTCGTCGAACGAGTTGGTGTGCAACGACTGAGTGTGGCCTTGGGTGGCCGCCATGGCCTCCACGCAAGTGCGCACAACGTTGTTGTAAACGTCCTGCGCGGTGAGGCTCCAGCCCGATGTCTGCGAGTGGGTTCTGAGCGCCAGCGACTTGTTGCTCTTGGGGTCGAACTGCTTGATCAGCTTGGCCCAAAGCATGCGCGCCGCCCGCATCTTGGCGACTTCCATGTAGAAGTTCATGCCGATGGCCCAGAAGAACGACAGCCGCGGCGCGAACTGGTCGATGGACAGGCCGGCGTTCAAGCCGGCGCGGGCATACTCGACGCCATCGGCGAGGGTATACGCCATCTCCAGGTCCGCCGTCGCTCCCGCTTCCTGCATGTGATAGCCGGAAATACTGATGCTATTGAACTTCGGCATGTTCTGCGATGTAAACGAGAAGATGTCGGAGACGATCCGCATCGACGTCAAGGGCGGATAGATGTAGGTGTTGCGGACCATGAACTCCTTGAGGATATCGTTTTGAATGGTCCCGGCCAATTGCGCCGGCTTCACGCCCTGCTCCTCGGCCGCAACGATATAAAGCGACAAGATCGGCAGCACCGCGCCGTTCATGGTCATCGATACGGTCATTTCGTCGAGCGGAATACGGTCGAACAGGATACGCATATCGGTGATGGAATCGATGGCCACGCCGGCCATGCCCACGTCGCCCGCCACCCGCGGATTGTCGGAGTCGTAGCCGCGGTGGGTGGCGAGGTCGAACGCCACCGAGAGACCCTTCTGGCCGGCCGCCAGGTTGCGCCGGTAAAACGCGTTACTGTCCTTGGCGGTAGAGAAGCCCGCGTACTGACGCACCGTCCACGGACGGGTGACATACATGGTCGAATAGGGTCCGCGAACGTAGGGCGGAATGCCGGCCATGGTGTCCAAGTGATCCAGCCCCTCGAGATCTCCGGCCGAGTACAGCGGCTTGACGTTCACCAGTTCGGGCGTCTCCCATAGGAACGCTTCGGGAGATTTCCCGGTTTCCTTCTTGAACCGCGCGGCCCAGTCGGCATAGCTGTCGCCGCCGCCCGGCGCGTTCTGAGGATCCAGGTGGATTTCGGAAAAATTGGGAATACCAGTCATTGGTCGATCACTCCCAGAACAGCGAGAGCGGAACGCGTTGTCGCGTAAACGTTCCCTCCCATGAAGATGAACTCGTCGACGCCCGCCTGCATGTAGCTGTCTTTCTTATCGCCGGGGGCGCCGGCCAGGTAGAGCCGTTCGCAGCCGGCGGCCTTCAGAGCCGGCGCCACGCTCGGCGCCATTTCCACATAGAGCGGATCGGACGAGCAGATGATGGCGATGCGGGCGCCGCTCTCTTTGAACGCCTTGGCGCAATCCTCGGCATTGTCGAAGCCGTTATTGGTCATGGTTTCGATGCCGCCCACCTCGAAAAAGTTCTTGGCGAACGTGGCGCGCGCCGTGTGCTTGGCGATGGGTCCGAGATTGGCGAGGAAGACTTGCGGACGCTTGCCCGTTTTCTCCAGGCAGGCGTCGCTGGCTTCGCGCAGGGCTTCGAACCTCTCCGCGAGCCGGTGCTTTGGCAACGCGTCGATCTTCGCGGCGGCGCCGCCGAGAGCGCCGGCCATGGCGCCGATGGTTCCGCCGCTGGCGGCGGCGGCGAACACCGCGTCCGTAACCTTGCCCGCGGAAGGTTCAATGGCGCCCAGCTTCGACGCCACCGCGTCCCCGGCCTTTTCCCGCGTCGCCGACAGGCGTTCCGCCGCCGCCTTCGCGGCCGCGCCAAGATCCGGCACCTCCACGGGGTCGACCGACTCCTGGATGTTCGGAAACTCGCTGACCCCGGTCAGCGGGTCCTTCCGCTTGTCCAGGTTCCTTTCCCGCTCGGCATAGGACTCGGCGATCCGCTTGGCGAAGCTTCCGTCTTCGAGCGCCTTCGCCATGCCGCCGTCCTTTTCGATGGCCTGGAACTCGGCCCACGCGGCCTTCGCCAGCTCGCCGGTGCGGGTCTCCACGTACCAGGACCCGCCGGCCGGGTCGATCACCATGGCGATATTCGATTCCTCGGCCAGAACGGTATGGGTGTTGCGCGCGACCCGGCGGGCGATATTGTCCGGCAGGCCGATGGCGGCGTTGTAGGGGAGGACGGTGACGCTGCGCGCGCCGCCGACCGCAGCGCTGAAGCACGCGACCGTGGTCCGCAGCGAGTTCACCCAGGGATCGCGTTTGCTCATCATCCGCCAGGCGGTGACCGCGTGCAGGTTCATGGCCCCGGCCGCCTCGCTGGCGCCGCAGCTCTCGGTCACGCGGCTCCATAGTTTGCGCGCCGCGCGAAGTTTACAGATCCCGAGGAACTGATTGCAGTCCACCGAATAGGTGAACAGGATCTGCCGGCAGGCGCTATCGATATCCATGCCGGCGTCGGTCATGGCCCTCAGATACGCGACCGCGGTCGCCATGGACGCGGCCAGGTCCTGCGTCTCCGAGGCTCCGGCGGTGTGATACACGGAGGTGTTGACGTTGACCGCCGTCACCTTGGGGTAGGTGGCCGCCGTATGCCTCGCCAGATCGGCCATCCGCGTCAGCATCGTATCGAGCGGCGCCGGCAGGGTGCCGCTGTCCGCCAACGTTCCGAGCGGATCGGCGTTGAACGCGCCCCAGGCCTTGTCGGCGCCGACGCCGCGCCGTTCCCACAGCGCCGCCAGCAGCCCGGCCGCCGGCAGGAATTGCGCGCCCGCGTCGAGAGAAATCGGCGCCAGCTCCAGGTGAACGCCGGCCAGCAGAAGATCCAGATCGTCGACGGAATAGACCATGACCCCGTCATCGCCGGCCAACGCCTTGGCCTCCGCCGCGTCGGCGTCCAGCCCGGCGCGCGCCGCGGCGTCAAACCGTAAGACTAATGACGTGACTCCGCGAGAGAGGTCTCTCAGGATGATGTCATTACACTTTTGCGCATCGGGATAGGCGTGAACCTGCCGCACGTCCCAGTTGTCGACCCGATTGCCCGCGGCGTTGCCGCCGCGCGTAAAGGGCGACGCTCCGGGGAACCCCGATGGATCACCGGTGGGCGGCCAGTCCTGTCGCGTGTAGACCGGTCGAACCGAGATCCCCTCGTAGGTCTTGGTGTACATCTTTTTCTCGAAAGGCGCGCCTTTAAGCGCCTTGTCGACTTCCGCCACCCACTCGTCGTATGTGGGTGTGGCGAAATCTTCGACGAATTTGATTTGGCTATCGCTCATGGAGTTCCCGCCCCGGTTATAATTCATACTGTTCGGTTTGCCGCGCCGATCGGACCCCTCGGAACGCCGGCGTAAGTCCTCGCGGATGCCTTCAAAACCGGCCAAAACGGCCAGTACTCGGTGACCCTAAGGCACCAGGAACAGAGCGTCAAGGTGTCCGGACGGGCGGAAGTAGCGATGGTGAAAAGGCTATGTCGTTTCTTCATCGAACCGGAAATTCGGGCCCTTGGGAACACCAGATGGGGCCTAATTTGGTTGCGCCGCCACGGTTATGCCCCCATGCTTGCCCCTTGCCGGAATCATGCGATTGGGAGGACATCATGGCTGAAACTGTGGGAGCATCGCACATCTTGCTTATGTACGAGGGCTCCATGCGCTCGACGGCGAACCGTTCCAAGGACGCGGCTCTAGGCGAGATGGAACGCATTAAAGAGGAATTGGACGGAGGCGCCGACTTCGCCGGCCTTGCCGCCCGGCACTCCGATTGTCCTTCGGGCGCCAAGGGCGGCGCACTCGGCGCGTTTGGCCGCGGACAGATGGTGAAGGAATTCGAGGACGCCGCCTTTGATCTCGATGTCGGCGGGGTCAGCGGGGTGGTTGAAACACCGTTCGGCTATCACCTGATTTACCGTACTGCGTAACGCAAACACGCGGCAAAAAAGGCGGGTTCAGAACCCGCCTTCGCTTGCCTTGATTAACACCAGCTTCTCAGAGCATTAGCAGGGCGATGGCCGTGGCGATCGTCCCGATCGCCGCCAAGCCATAAACGACGATGGCGACGGGGGTGTCCGCGCGGATGCCGAAATCATGGGCCACCACGCGCAATCGATGGGCGGCATGCCACAACGTCAAAAATAGAATTCCGAAGACGATAATCCGCACCAGCCAGTTGCTAATGAAACCATGCAACGTTTCATAGGACAGAGCGCCGGAAAACCCGCCGAAAAACGCGTAGCACGCCGTGATAATGACAATCACGGGGAGGATGAAAGCGGTCGCCGTGCCGCCCCCGGCGAACAGGAACCATGGAATTGCTTTGCTTGATCGTGCCATTGATTATACCGCTCCCGCCAAGACAATCACGAAAAGGGTGATCACCGCCAGAATGCCGTAGTGAACGCCGACGATGAGGTTGCCGGGCACGAAGTCCGTGCCCCGTTGAATACGCATGGCTTGCGGAACCACTTTGAACCAGGAAAACGTGTGGACCGCGACGAAGAACAACAAGAAGACGTGGAAAACGATGCCGAGCGGGCTGCGGATACCGTCCAGCCACCCCTGCCACGCTTCCGGGCCCTGACCGAGCCGGAACAGCCCGACTATAAGGATAAGCGCATATAGGGCGATGAAAATACACGTCACCTCATGCAGGATGTAATCCCGGTAGCGGGCCTGGCTCAAAAACCACGATGTCTTGGACATTCCGCGGACGTAAGGCTTCCGGCTCATGATTTTACTCCCGGCAGAAACGACGTCACGTAATCGATGGCGCTGGTGATCTTGGTCTGCTGGATGGCTCCCGCGGGATCCACGTCCTTGGGGCAGACCTGCGAGCAGGCGCCGACGAAGCTGCATTCCCAGATGCCGTCGTGACTGGCGACGACGTCTTCCCGAGCCTTCCGGCCCACGTCGCGGGAATCCGCGTTGTATCGATGCGCCAGCGCCAGCGCCGCCGGTCCGATGAAGCCGTCGGTGAGCCCGTACTGCGGGCAAATGGAGTAGCAGAGCAGACAGTTGATGCACATGGAGTACTGCTTGAACGTCTTCAGCTGCGCAGGTGTCTGCAGATACTCACCCTGGTCCACGGATTTCACTTCCTTGGGGATGAGGTAAGGCTTGACGCTCTCGAGCTTCTCCATGAAGTCGTCGATGACGACCACCAGGTCGCGTTCGATCGGGAAGTTGTTCAGCGGCTCCACCCGGATGGTGTCGCCATAGTCCTTTAGAAATGCCTTGCAGCCCAACTTCGGTTCGCCATCGATGACCATGCCGCAGCTTCCGCACACGAACATGTGGCACGACCAACGGTACGACAGCGAACGGTCCATTTCGTCCTTGACGTAATTGAGTGCGTCAAGAACGACCCAGTCCGGGTCACAGGGCACATTTTCATAAGTCTGGAAGAACGGCTGCTCGTCCTGCTCCGGCCGATACCGCAAGACTTCCAAGGTGATATTGCGCGTTTCCATCAGATTTGCTGACCTCCCGCGGCGGCGCCGTACACACGCGCGGCCGGCTGCGACTTGGTGATGACCACATCGAGATACTCGATGCGCGGGTCTCCGCCCGCGTCGAAATACGCCATCGAGTGCTTGAGATAGTTCTCGTCGTCGCGCTTTTCGAAATCGAGACGCTGATGGGCGCCCCGCGATTCCTTGCGCTCGATCGCCGACACGGCCACCGTCTGCGCGACCTCGATCATTGCGCCCAACTCGAGAACCTGGGTCAGATCGGTGTTGAACACCTTGCTTTTGTCCTCAAGCACGACGTTCTTGAAGCGGTCGCGGACTTCGTGGATCTTGTCCACGGTGGCTTTCAGAAGCTCCTCGCTCCGGTAGATGCCGCAGCCGTCTTCCATGCTGTGGGTCAATTCGTTGCGCAGAACCGAAACCCGCTCGTTGCCCTTGCCCTTGAACAGTTCCTTGATCCGCCCCTCTGCGTCCGCGGCCTGCTTCTCGATCACCGAGTCGGAAGCCGCCTTGGCGCCGCGGATATGCTCGACGGCATTGCGCCCGGCGATGGCCCCGAACACCAGCAGCTCGCCCAGCGAGTTGGAGCCGAGACGGTTGGCGCCGTTGATGGAGACGCAGGCGCACTCGCCGGCCGCGAACAATCCGCCGATGGTGGTGGCGGCACCGATGTCGGTGTGAATGCCGCCCATCATGTAGTGCACCACGGGCCGCACCGGCACCAGGTCGGTCACCGGATCGGCGCCCACGTAGCTGATCGACAGATCTCGGACCAGCGGCAGCCGCTCGTCGATTTTCTTCTCGCCGAGGTGGCGCATGTCCAGGTGAATGACATCACCCCATTTCGACTTCACCGTCCGGCCCTTCTGCTGTTCGTGCCAGAAAGCCTGGCTCAGCCGGTCGCGGGGACCGAGTTCCATGGACTTCAGAACCGGCTCCGGAGTTGGCGTGCCGAGATCATAATCCTGGAGATAGCGGTAGCCGTCCTTGTTAAGGAGCCATCCGCCCTCGCCACGGCATCCCTCGGTCAGCAGAATGCCGCTGCCGGGAAGGCCGGTGGGGTGGTATTGCACGAATTCCATGTCCTTGAGCGCGGCGCCGGCGCGATAGGCCATGGCCATGCCGTCGCCGGTCTTGATGGCGCCGTTGGTGGTGAACGGAAAGATTTTTCCCGCGCCGCCAGCGGCAATGATCACCGCCTTGGCTTTGACCAACTTCAATTCACCGCTGCGCATTTCCATGCAGACCACGCCCTGTATGGCGCCGTCCTCGACAATCAGATCGGTGGCGTAGTGCTCATCCACGCGTTTGATCGATGGGTATTTCAGCGTTGTCTGGAACAGCGTATGCAGCATGTGGAAGCCGGTCTTGTCGGCGGCGAACCAGGTGCGCATGATCTTCATGCCGCCGAACGGACGGACCGCCACGTGGCCCAATTCCTCGCGGCTCCACGGACACCCCCAATGCTCCAACTGTGTGAGTTCCTTGGGGATCTCGTTGATGAACAGCTCGACCGCGTCTTGATCGGTCAGCCAATCGCCGCCTCCCACGGTGTCGTGAAAGTGGTAGTCGAGACTGTCGTTGGACTTGATGACACCCGCTGCTCCACCTTCCGCCGCGCAGGTATGACTGCGCATCGGATAGACCTTCGAAATCAGCAGCACATTCAGTTTAGGATCCGCCTCGGCGACGGCGATGGCCGCGCGCAAACCCGCGCCGCCAGCGCCGACGATGGCGATATCCGTATTGATGACTTCCATTGGATACTCCCGTTGCCTCCCCCAGAGCGTTCGGGGGAGTATATCCGGTTCAAGAACGAATGCCAGCGTGGCAACCAGTGAATCGATGACATTTTTTTCACCGCGGAAAACCGGATGGCCCTTACAAACCCGTCCAAGCAAAGTCAACCGAGAGTCACCCCGAGCGCCAAGGCGGGGGTGTGGAATTCTAATTTGGGCGCGATGAATGCGGGATTTTGACACCGAAGAAAACGAGGGGCCGCTCGCGCCGCAGCTCGTGCATCACGCATCCGAACTGATCCGGCTGGCGGGACCGGTGGTCGTCGGACGCTCGGGCATCATGATCATGGCGCTGGTGGATACCGTCATGGTCGGGCGCTTTTCCACACGGGAGTTGGCCTACCAGGGCATTGGCCAGGCGCCGGTCATCCCTCTGCTGCTGGCGATGATGGGCCTAATGATGGGAACGCTGGTGTCCGCCGCCTCCGCCTACGGCGCCGGGCGGTACGACGCGTGCGGGGCCGCGTGGAGGCGTTCCCTTCCGCTCGCCCTCGGCTTCGGCGTCGGGGCGGCGCTCCTGTGCGCGCTGGGTGAACCCCTGCTCCGAGCGCTGGGCCAAACTCCCGAACTTGCCGAGGGCGGCGGGCGCGTGGTCCAGATCCTCGGCCTGGGGCTTCCGGCGGCCCTGGTGTTCCTCACCACCAACTTTTTCCTCGAGGGCATCAAACGGCCCGTTCCCGGCATGCTGATGGTGATCGCGGCCAACATCGTCAACGCGCTGCTCAACTGGATGCTCATCTATGGCCATCTGGGCTTTCCGGCCATGGGCGCCGCCGGATCGGCGTGGGCGACCACCGGCGTGCGGTTATTTTTGGCCGTCGGGCTGGTGATGTATGTTTGGACGATGACCGATCATGCCCGGTTCGGCGTTCGCGCGCGCCCCGGCGGCGGCTGGGGGGCCTGGCGCACGCAGCGGCAGATTGGCTATGCCGCCGGCGCGAGCATCGGTGTCGAGGCGACCTCGTTCGCCTCCGTGAGCGTTTTCGCCGGATGGCTGGGGACCGTCCCCTTGGCGGGCTATTCCATCGCCCTCAATCTGCTCTCCATGGTGTTCATGGTCGCCATCGGCATCGGGTCCGCGACGGCGGTCCGCGTGGGCGTTGCCGGTGGAGAACAGGGTCCGCGCGGGATGGCGCTCGCCGGCTGGACCGGTCTCGCGGTCAATACCGTCGCCATGTCCGGTTTCGGTGTCTTGTTCTCGGCGATTCCCGATGGATTGGTGTCCGCGTACACCGCCGACCCCGAGCTCAGGTCCCTGACGGTCCCGGTCGTCGCGTTTTGCGCGTGGGTGCTGGTGGTCGACGGCGGCCAGGGAGTGATGGCCAACGCGTTGCGCGGCCGTGGCGAGACGTGGGTGCCCACGGGTCTGCATGTGTTCAGCTATTTTGGCGTCATGGTTCCGGTGTGCTGGTTGCTGGCCTTTCCCCAGGGACGCGGCGTCATGGGCCTATTCGAGGGCATACTGATCGCCAGCATCGTTTCGGCGGCGCTGTTGTGCGGCCGTTTTTACCGGCTGTGCCTGCGCGACGCGCGACTGCGGCATCTTCACCCGGAGGCCAATCCGAGGTAATCTAACAAGTTTAGTTTCTCAACACATGGTCGCGGGCAATGATCGCTCAAAGGCGGGAAAAGAACTGGACGGAATTCGTCGACTGGTGCCGGGCGCGGCGGCTCAAGCCGCTGCCGGCCCATCCGTGGACAGTGGCGGCCTACGCGCGCTGGTGCGACACGCACTATCGGCGTCCCAACGTCTGCAAGCGCATTGAAGCCATCGCCCGGGCCCACATTTTCTACTGCGCTTCGTCGCCCGACCGCCACCCGACGGTGATGAGCACATTGAGGATCATCGAGAGGAACCATCAATCCCAGGCCAGTCGCTCGGCGTTGTTTCGATCCGAGGATTTCGCGGATACGGTCACGGCGCAACCCGCGCCACCCAAGACCGAGACAAAGAACGGAAAGGGATCGAATGGCACTCGGCGATTGCTCCGAAGTTCGCCGCCCCTGGTGGCGCGGCGACCCGCGGAAGGGTGACGGCACAACTGAGTCCGACCCCGGCGTATTCAGTGTATACTAATCAAATGGATCTGACCGGAGGGGAGGAAACGCGTGTTCGAGTTACATCCGAGGCTGAAGGCGGGATGCATGCCGGTGGGACGGTTTCCGCTCTGCCTGCTGCTCTTGAAGAACGACTCGAACTATCCGTGGTTCATTCTGGTCCCCGAACGCGGGGGCGTCGAGGAGATCTTTCAGTTGAGCCAGGAGGATCAAACGCGTCTGATCCTCGAGTCGTCCCAGCTTTCGGAGCATCTCGCGACCGCGTTCAAGGCCGACCGGATGAACGTGGCGGCGCTCGGAAACGTGGTTCCGCAGCTTCACGTTCATCATATTGTCCGCCACGACACGGATCCCGCGTGGCCGGGACCGGTGTGGGGAAAGGTCGCCGCCAGGCCCTACAAACCCGAGGAGGCGAAACGCACGATGGCTATCGTCAGCGAGGCCATCGGCGGCATGTTCACCGCTATCGAGTAGGAATGCCGGGAAGGCGGCCGCTCAAGCCGCTTCGGCCGCCTTGATGTTGTCGCGTTGCTGGCGACGCCAGCGAGTGACCGTATCCTCGATGAACCAGTCATCGATATGGTCCGTCCGCCATGCCTCGGAAAACGACGCCGTTCCGCTCTTCGGGCGGCATGACTCCTCGAGCGTGTCGAAGCACAGCCGCATGGGCACCGTGACCCCCTCGCCCACCGCGATCGCCTCCTGCGCGTGTAGCGCCGGCAGCGCCGCCAGCAGGCCGTCCGCGCCGTCCGGCAGCGTCGTGCGAACGAACTCCTGGTCGTTCTCGTTCGACATGCGCAGGGCGAACAAAGTGTTGCACTGGGAAAGAATGGTCGCGGACAGTTCCGATGGCCGTTGCGTCACCAGACACAGCGAGACCCCGTATTTCCGCCCCTCCTTGGCGATCCGCGAAATCGAGCGGCGGGTCGGCGCGAAGCCCAGGTTTTCATCGCGCGGTACGTACCGGTGCGCCTCCTCGCAAACCAGCAACACCGGAATCGCCTTGGCGTCGACGCTCCACACCGCGAAATCGAAGATCATGCGGCACAGGACCGAAACCACCACATCGACAATGTCGGACGGCACCCCCGAGAGATCGATAATGGTCGCCGGGCGCCCCGATACGGGGACGCGGAGAATTCGGGACAGGATGTTCACCATGGTGTCGCGCACCACCACGCCGGAAAACATGAAGGCGAACCGCCGATCCGAACTCAGCGCCTCGATACGCGTTTGCAGGCGCAAATACGGCAGCGAAGTCTCGGTCTTGTCGAGACGCCCCATGGCATTGCCGATGATGCGTTGAACCTCGCCGAGACGATAGGGGACGGGCGTATCGACGGTGATGTGATCGGTATCCGCGTCCGGGCCAAAAAATTTGCGCCGCGCCTCGAGGATGGCGTCTTTAAGGATCGCGGTCTCGGTCTCCCGTTCCTTGCCGTCGCTGGTGACGAAGGCCGCCACCGATTCCTCGAAATTCATCAGCCAGTACGGCAAGTCCAGGTTCGACAGATTGATCAGTTCGGCCTTGTCGCCAAACGCCGATCCGTACTCGTTGTGCGGGTCGAGCAGGACGACGTGGCCGTTGGGGTGCTGCTCGAGAATGGCGCGAAGGATGAGGGCGGTGGAGCAGGATTTACCCGAACCGGTGGTTCCAAGCACGGCGAAGTGCTTGCCCAAGAGGTTGTCGGTGGCGATGAAGCCCGGCAGACTCCGGTCCTGGTGAATGGTGCCGATCCGCACGTTGGAGGCGCGGGGAGGGGCGTAGATTAGGGCGAGATCGTCGGGCGTGACCGCGAGGATTTCCCCGCCCAACGGCGGGTACACCGAAAGGCCGCGCTGGAAATGGGCGTCGGTTCCGGAGACCTCGGGGTGCACCACCTCGCCCAGCATGTCGATCTCGACCATTTTCCGGGCCGATTCGGGAGAGGCGGACGGGTCCGTGATCCACATGCCGCCGACCATGCCGAAAACCGCCGAGATCCGGGTCCTCATCTTGACAAGACCGCCGAACTGGACGGCGTCCAGCGCCGCGCACGGTTCCGCGCCGCTTCCAACCAGGACTCCAGAGATTTTCGATCCCTTCACCGAAACGACAGTGCCCACCTTCTGATCGTCATTGCTCATGTATCTTGCCCCCCTGAATTGCGCGCCGGTCGGCACGGTGAGTTCACAAACCCGCTCAGGCTCGTCGCGAGTTAGCGTAATAGTAAGAATAACAACGCTAAAAAGGGCTTAACGCAGACGGTCTCCAGTGTTGGTATATTCGAATGACACTTCTCGAAGCCCGCTTATCCGAAACCGAAAGGCGCGATTGGCTTCGGCTGATCCGGTGCGAGACCGTCGGTCCCATCACCTTTTTTGCCTTACTGCGGCGCTTCGGCTCGGCGCGGGCGGCCTTGGAGGCGCTTCCCGATCTTGCCCGCCAAGGCGGCCGCCGGACGCCCATTAAGATCCGCCGGTCGGAGGACGTCGAGCGTGAGCTGGAGGCGACCGCCGCCGTCGGCGCCCGGATGATCGCGCATTGCGAGCCGGACTATCCACCGTTGCTGGCGGAAATCGTGGATGCTCCGCCGTTGATCTGCGTCCGTGGCGACATCGATTTGTTGGGCCGGTCCATGGTCGCCATGGTCGGCAGCCGTAATGCCTCGCTGAACGGCCGGAGGTTCGCTCGCCGGCTCGCGGAGGACCTGGGGGGCGTTCCCCTGGTCATCGCGTCGGGGCTCGCGCGCGGGATCGACACGGCCGCGCACATGGGCGCCTTGGAAACCGGCACCGTCGCCGTTGTGGCTGGCGGGATCGACGTGGTCTACCCGGAAGAAAACAGGGATCTCTATAACGAGATCGTCTCGCGCGGGGTAGCGGTTTCCGAGGTGGCGATGGGCGTCCGGCCGCAGGCACGCCATTATCCGCGCCGCAATCGGCTGATCTCGGGTCTGGCGCGCGGTGTGGTGGTGGTCGAAGCGAACATGCGCTCGGGATCGCTGATTACGGCGCGCATGGCTTTGGAACAGGGCCGCGAGGTCTTCGCGGTTCCCGGCTCCCCGCTCGATCCGCGCGCCCGGGGAACCAACGATCTGATCCGCCAAGGCGCGATCCTGACCGAGTCCGCCGCCGACATTCGGCGGGCTCTCGACGAGATGATGACGGCGCCAGCAGCGCGCCCGCTCGCGGTTGATACCGGGTTGGCCGTTTCCGATCTGCCGGGCGCGCCGGAGGTGGAAGCGGCGCGGCGCGCCCTTACCGAAACGCTCTCGCCGACGCCCGTAACGGTTGACGAAATCATTCGCACCTGCCAATTGTCGCCGCCAGTCGTGACGACGGTCCTGCTGGAATGGGAGTTGGCGGGCCGGTTGGAGCGGCACCCTGGAAACAAAGTATCCCTGGTCGCGCCCGCCTGACCGCGGCGTCATCGGAGGTGGGGCTGCATGGACGTCGTCGTCGTCGAATCTCCGGCCAAGGCCAAGACCATCAACAAATATCTTGGATCCCGGTTCAAGGTCCTGGCCAGCTATGGCCATGTGCGCGACTTGCCGGCGAAGGACGGATCGGTGCGGCCGGACGCCGGCTTCGCCATGGATTGGGAGGTCGACGCCAAGGCCAAGAAGCACATTTCGGAGATCGCCGCTGCGGTGCGAGGCGCCGAGCATCTGTATCTCGCGACCGACCCGGACCGCGAGGGCGAGGCGATCTCGTGGCACGTCTGCCAGGTTCTGGAAGAGAAGAAGGCGCTCAAGGGCGTCGACGTCAAACGCGTGGTGTTCAACGCCATCACCAAGAACGCCATCCTGGACGCCTTCGAGCAGCCGCGGGAATTGGACGAGGAACTGGTCCACGCCTATCTGGCGCGCCGGGCGCTCGACTATCTGGTCGGGTTCACCCTGTCGCCGGTGCTGTGGCGCAAGCTGCCGGGAAGCCGGTCCGCCGGGCGGGTTCAATCGGTGGCGCTCCGGCTCATCTGTGAGCGCGAGTCCGAGATCGAAAGCTTCGTCACCCAAGAATACTGGACGGTGACCGGACTTTTCGGAACCGCCGCCGGCCCCGAAATCTCGACCAACCTCACTCACCTCGACGGCCGCAAGCTCAAGAAAATGGATATCGGCGACCGGGCCGCGGCGGAGGCGGCGGTCCACGCCGTCGAATCCCGGGAGTTCTCCGTGGGGAGCGTGGAACGCAAGAAGACCCGCCGCCATCCGGCGCCGCCGTTCATCACCTCGACCCTGCAGCAGGAGGCGTCGCGAAAACTGGGTTTCAGCGCCACCCATACCATGCGGGTGGCACAGCGGCTGTACGAGGGCGTGAACATCGGTGGCGAGACCGTTGGCCTGATCACCTACATGCGAACCGACGGCGTGCAGATGGCGGGGGAAGCCATCGACGCGTGCCGGGATCTGATCGGAACCACCTACGGTGCCCGCTATCTGCCGGAAAAGGCGCGCATCTACAAAACCAAGGCCAAGAACGCGCAGGAGGCGCACGAGGCGATCCGCCCCACCGATGTCAAGCGCCGTCCCGACGATGTGGCGCGCTCCGTCGACGCGGATCAACTTAAGCTTTACCGGTTGATCTGGCAGCGCACCCTCGCCAGCCAGATGGAATCCGCGGTCCTCGATCAGGTCGCGGTGGATCTCGTGTCGGCGGATCGCCAGGTGACCCTGCGCGCCACCGGATCGGTGATCGCCTTCGACGGTTTTCTCAAGCTTTACCGGGAGGGGCGCGACGACACGGACCGGGCCGACGACGCGCGGCCCGACGAGGCCGAGGAACGTATTCTTCCCGATCTCGCCGAAGGCGAGGCGGTAAAGCGGCTCCGGGTCGACTCCGAACAGCATTTCACCCAGCCGCCGCCCCGGTTTACCGAGGCGAGCCTGGTGAAACGCCTGGAAGAACTGGGCATCGGCCGGCCGTCCACCTACGCCAGCATTCTGGGTGTCCTGCAAGATCGCAAGTACGTCCGGCTGGAGAGCCGCCGGTTCTTTCCGGAAGACCGCGGACGGCTGGTCACCACCTTTCTCACCAGCTTTTTCGAGCGCTACGTCGCTTATTCGTTTACCGCCGAAATGGAAGGCAAGCTGGATGACGTTTCGGGCGGGCGGGTGGAGTGGAAAGCCGTTCTGGATGACTTCTGGCGCGATTTCAGCGCGGCGGTGAGCGAGACCAAGGACTTGCGCGTCAAGGAGGTCCTGGAAGCCTTGGACGAACGGCTTGGGCCCCATTTCTTTAAAGACTCCGCCGACGGGACAGACCCGCGCGCGTGTCCCGCCTGCGCCGAGGGACGCCTGGCCCTGAAGCTGGGCCGGTATGGCGCGTTCATTGGCTGTTCCAACTACCCCGAATGCAAGTACACCCGGCCTCTGATTCCCAACAACGACGAAGACCCGGTGTCTTCGTTGGCGTTGGCGAACGGCAACCAGGTGCTCGGCGCCGATCCCGAAACGGGTCTCGAGGTCTCTCTCCGCAAGGGCCCCTATGGTCACTACGTCCAACTCGGCGAAATGCAAGGAGAAGGCAAAAAGAAGGTCAAGCCCCGGCGTGCCTCGCTGCTCAAGGGGACGGACCCCAACACCATCGATTTAACCAAGGCGCTGGCGCTGTTGTCGCTGCCGCGCGAGGTGGGACCCCATCCCGAGACGGACGAGGTCATTTCCGCCGGGCTCGGCCGCTATGGTCCCTACCTGAAAATGGGCGCCACCTACATTTCGCTGAAAGACGGCGACGACGTGCTCGATGTCGGCCTCAATCGCGCGGTGGCGTTGTTCGCCGATGCGCCGCAAAAGAAATCCTCGGCGAAAACCCTTGGCGATCATCCAAGCGACGGCAAGCCTGTGACCATCCGCTCGGGGCGCTACGGGCCTTATGTGCAGCATGGGACGCTGCGCGCCAGCCTGCCCGCGGGGGTCGACGCCGAGACGTTGGATATGGACCGGGCGGTCGCCATCCTCGCGGAGAAGAGCGCGAAAAGCCCCGCCAAGGGCCGAGGCGGAAAGCTCCCAGCCAAAAAGACGGCGTCCGAAAAATCATCCGCCAAAAAATCAACCGGCAAGAAGCCCGCGGCCAAGAAGCCACGGGCGGCGGGTTGATCCACCGACAGAGCGGTCCCCATGCCGGCCGATAACCCGAAAAACCCCGCCCCGTTTCCCAGTCGGGACCAGATCGCCGAATTCATCCGCGCCAGCGACAAGCGCGTGGGTAAGCGCGAGATCGCCAAGGCGTTTCACCTGGACGCCGAGCAGAAAGTTCGCCTGAAGGCCGTTCTCAAGGAGTTGGAGGTCGACGGCATCGTCAGTCGCGGTCGCAAGCGGCATTATGGCCGCGCGACGGAGCTGCCGTCCGTGGCGGTGATCGAAATCTCCGGAACGGATATCGACGGCGAGCTTCTCGCCCGGCCCACGAACTGGCCAGATGACGGTCCCGTGCCGGTCATCCACATGGCGCCGGACAGGGTAAGCCGGGCGGCCGTGGCGATCGGCGACCGGGTGTTGGCGCGGCTCACTCGCGTCGGCGGCGAGGTCTACGAGGGCCGGGTCATCCGCCGGTTGACCGCGCCGGCGGGCCGGGTGCTGGGCATTTACGAGGAGCGCGAGGAACAGGGGCGGATTAGGCCCATCGATCGGCGCGCCAAGCAGGAGTTCGTGGTGGCGGCGGCCGATACCATGGACGCAAAGCCGGGAGAGCTGGTTTGGGCCGAGGTTCGTCCCTTCCGGCCGTTGGGGTTGCGTCCCGCCCGCGTGGTCGAGCGTCTCGGCGACGGTCTCGGTCCGCGCTCCATCACCCTGATCACCCTTCACGATCACGAGATCCCCGCGCGTTTTTCGCAGGCCGCGCTGCGCCAGGCGGATGCCGCCGGACCCGCGCCGCTCAAGGGGCGCGATGACTTGCGGTCGCTACCCCTGGTCACCATCGATGGCGCCGAGGCCCGCGATTTCGACGACGCCGTCTGGGCGGAAACGGATTCCGATCCCGGCAACCTCGACGGCTGGCACGTGGTCGTGGCCATCGCCGACGTGTCCTGGTACGTGCGGCCGGGAGACGCCCTCGACCACGACGCCTACGAGCGGGGCAACTCGGTCTATTTCCCGGATCGGGCGATTCACATGCTGCCCGAGGCGCTGGCCGGCGGGTGGTGTTCGTTGTTGCCGGGCGAGGACCGTCCGTGTTTGGCGGCCCATCTCTGGCTCGGCGCCGACGGAACCTTGGTGCGGCACCGGCTCGTTCGCGGCATGATGCGCTCGGCGGCTCGCCTCACTTACGCGCAGGTGCAAGACGCGCGCGACGGCAATCCCGACGACGCCACCGGACCGCTAATGGAGACGGTGATCGAGCCCCTGTACGGGGCTTACCAGGCGCTCGCCCGGGCGCGGGACGGGCGCGGAGTGCTGGAGCTGGATCTTCCGGAGCGCCGCGTGGTGATCGGCGACGACGGCTCGGTTGCCCGGGTGGAGTTGCGCGAGCGGTTTAAAAGTCACAAGTTGATCGAGGAGTTCATGATCTGCGCCAATGTGGCGGCCGCCGAGACGCTGGAGAGGCGACATTCCCCCTGCGTCTATCGGGTTCACGATCAACCGTCGCGCGAGAAGCTGGAATCGCTGCGGGAATTCCTCGAAACGCTCGGTCTCAAGCTTCCGCGCGGACAGGTTCTCCGCCCGAAGGACTTCAATCAGATTCTCTTCAGGGCGGCGTCCTCGCCGGAAGCCACCATGGTCAACGAGGTGGTGCTGCGCTGCCAAGCTCAGGCCGTTTACGACCCAGTCAACATCGGCCATTTCGGGCTGGCGCTGCGCCGCTACTGTCATTTCACGTCGCCCATCCGGCGCTACGCCGATCTGCTGGTGCACCGGGCGCTGATCGCGGCCCTGGGGCTCGCCGGCGGTGGCGGCGCGCGATTGGATGCATCCGAACTGGCGGACATCGCCGAACATATCTCGGCGACCGAGCGCCGCGCGGCGGCGGCGGAGCGCGACGCCGTCGACCGGTTCACCGCCGGTTATCTCGCGGAGCGGGTCGGATCCCTCTATTCGGGCCGGATTAACGGTGTTACGCGCTTCGGCCTGTTCGTGACCCTCGAGGAGAGCGGAGGCGACGGCCTGGTTCCCATGCGCAGCCTCCCCGATGACTATTACGTTCATGACGAAAAACGCCATCGCCTGGTGGGACGGCACGCGGGCCTGGAGTACCGGCTTGGTCAAATCGTCGATGTCCGCCTAGTGGAAGCCAACCCGGTGACCGGGGGCCTCATTCTGGAGCTCGCGGAGAGCGCCGGGTCTCTCAAGCGGACACGGAGGGGCACCGGAAAGAACCAAGCAAAAGGCCGCATGAAAAGCAAGGTTGGGAGACAAACGCGAAAATGTTCGAGAGCGGATTGATCAGCGTTGGAATGCGGGCCATATATTGATAGGCGTTGGATTGAGGACCATATATAGTAGGTAGGATCGTTTAACACCGATTGGAAAAATTGAAGTGTGGACCGCTCGTATATGTTGACTGCCGGTTGTAACTATGCGTTAGTTACCGCTGAAGAATTGAACCGTTTGGCACCATGGGGATGGTGCTCCCTCGCGGAGTCGCAATGACTATTTATCGGGACTCTCCGGTATGACGATCTGGCGCCTGTTCGCGGCGGCGGTCTTGATCGTCCTGGGGGCTGGCGCGGCCCTGGCGGAGCCTGACGCTAGAAGGCCGGACACCCATGGACAGGCTCCCAATTACACGCTTGAGAATTTGCGACCCTCTGTTGGCGAGACGGCCGTCGGTCCCACAGCCGGCGCTTTTCAGCTGAAAGCCAACATCGTGCCGTCGGGAACCGTCAACGTGGGGCCGGTCATCACTACTTCGCCGGAACGGGACGACTTTTCGGGCAGACGGCTCGACAATCCCTCCGGGGTCGATTCCGCGTGGGAAGCGGGTGCGTTCGTGGATTATCGCATCGACAATGATTTAAAGCCCAACACGGTCGTCGGCCTCAATTTTCAGGTGGCGCCCGGTATCGAGAATTCTCGCGGCGGCTGGCTTTTCCTTCCCAACGTCTATTTTCAATCTCCGCTTGGCGATTCCTGGGATATTAGAGCGGATCTGTATTCCTCTTATGCGACCGACAACTCAGTTGGCACGGGAACCAACGTCGGCGGCAGCACCGCGACGAGGCGCGGACTTGACGACTTCGGCGGCGATGCAGGGTTCAAGGACGTGGGGATTGGGGTCGGCGTGACCTACAATTTGACGCCCAGTTGGAACGTGGACACAGCGCTCAGGTACCAACGCCTTCTGGACGAAGCGGCGGACAACCCATCCGCCAACGATCAGGGACCGACCAATCAACTGTTTGGCGGGGTTCTCGTTCGCTACAAATTCTAGTGTTCTTTCGCTTCCTGAGCGTTTTCTCTCTTTCCAGAATTTCACCCCGGGGCACCGGCTTTCCGGCAAAAGAATTCGTCCCGGCTCGCGCGCACCCGGATGCTCTAGCCCGAACTTTTCATTTCAAATTGGCGTAATGCGTTGATTTGACGTCGGAAAGGCAGTTTTAATCACGTTTTTGTGTCCATGTAATTAGCCCTTGACAACGCATCGACTTTGATTCCCTGTGGCTATGTTCATCGAGATCGTACCCAATCGCACTTCGCCGCCCGCCGTGCTGCTGCGCGAGAGCTGGCGCGAGGGCGGCAAGGTCAAGAAACGCACCCTGGCCAATCTCTCGAAGCTGCCGATGCCCGTGGTGCAGGGGCTGCGCACGCTTCTGAAAGGCGGCGTGGCCTTCGCCGATGGCGGCGAGGCCCTGGAGATCCGGCGCGCCCTGCCGCACGGCGATGTCTCGGCGGTGCTGGGGACGCTGCGGGACGTGGGGCTGGAGCGGCGGCTGGCCGGCGGCAAGCCGGATCCGGGGGAGGGCCGGCTCAAGGATCTGGCCCTGGCGATGATCGTCGCCCGGGTCATCGCGCCGGGCTCCAAGCTTTCGACCCTGCGCGCGCTGTCGTTGGAGACGGCGAACTCCTCTCTGGGCCTGGTGCTGGGTCTGGCTGGGGAGGATGCGCCGCCGATCGAGACCCGGGAGATCTATGCGGCGCTGGATTGGCTCGGGGATCAACAGGAGCGCATCGAGAAGAGCCTGGCCAAGCAACACCTGGGTGACGGCACCCTGGTGCTCTACGACGTCAGCTCGTCTTATCTGGAGGGGCGCTGTTGCGAATTGGCCCGGTTCGGCTATAGCCGCGACAAGCGCGGTGACCGGCCGCAGATCGTCTACGGCCTGCTCTGCGACCGTCATGGCTGTCCGGTGGCGATCGAGGCCTTCTCGGGCGAGACCGGCGACCCCTCGACACTCCAGGCTCAGGTCGCCAAGCTCAAGCAGCGTTTTGGGCTGGCGCGGGTGGTGGTGGTCGGCGATCGCGGCCTGATCACCGAGGCGCGCATCCGCGAGGACTTGCAGCCCGCCGGGCTCGACTGGATCACCGCGCTCAGGGCACCGCGGATCCGGGCTCTGATCGATGCCGGTCCCTTACAGCTCGATCTCTTCGACGATCAAACCGACTTGGCCGAGATCACCTCGTCCGATTATCCGGGCGAGCGTTTGGTCGTTTGCCGCAACGCCGTCCTGGCCAAGGAACGCGCGCGCAAGCGCAGCGAACTCCTGGCCGCCACCGAGCGCGCCCTTTCGCGCATCGCCATGGCCACCGGGCGCAAGCGCCGGCCGTTGCGCGGCAAGGCCGAGATCGGCCTCGAAGTGGGAAAGGTCATCGACAAGCACAAGATGGCCAAGCACTTCGAGATCACCATCACAGAAGACAGCTTCACCTATCGGCGCCGCAACGAGGCCATTGCCGCCGAGGCCCGGCTCGACGGCCTCTACGTCATCCGCTCCAACCTGCCCAAACAGGCGATGAGCGCCGAGGACCTTGTCGCAAGCTACAAATCCCTGGCCCAGGTCGAGCGCGCCTTTCGCGCCATGAAGTCCGTCGACCTGCAGATCCGGCCGGTCTATCACTGGCTCGCCCCCCGGGTCCGCGCCCACCTCTTCTTGTGCATGCTGGCCTATCATGTCGAATGGCACATGCGCGAGCGCCTCAAGCCGATCCTCTACGCCGACCACGACAAGGCCGCCGCCGAAGCCGAACGCTCCTCCATCGTCGCCCCGCTCGAGCCCTCCCCGGCGGCCAAGCGCAAACGCAGCCGCCACCGCACCGACAAGGGCACCCCGCTCACCTCACTGCGGGACCTCCTGCGCCATCTCGCCACCCTGACGCTCAACAGCGTCATCACCCCGGTCAACCCGAATTACAGCTTCACCGTCACCGCAACACCCACGGACTTACAGAGGAGCGCTTTCGAGCTTCTCGGCGTCAAGCCGATTTGTGTCCAGTAGAGACGCAGCGGGAAACCGGAGTAACTGTTCCCGATCAATGCCTTACGCAGGAACAAAGAAAAAAGTTCGGGCTAGACGGAACTTCCCCGTGCGGCGACGATAAGGTATTGATTTAGCACCATTTGCTGGTACCGGGTGGAGGTTTTACTGGGTACGCTCGGGTTTGACGCCGAGGAGTTGGAAGGCCTTGTTGTGGATCGGGGTTGGGCGGGTGTCGACGGTGAAGGTGTAGTTTTCGTTGAGCGCCGTCGCCACGGTCGAGCGGGTCAGCGTCGCCAAGTCGGCGAGCAGGGTGTGGAAGCCGTGGACCCGGAGCCCGTCCGCGGTGCGGCCGGTGGTCTCCTTGGCGCGCGCTTCCGCGGAGCGTCGGGCCTTGGCCACGACGCTGTCGCGTTCGCCCGCCGCGGCCCGCTTGTCGGCATCGTCGTAGAGCATCGGCGCCAGGCGGGCGCGCAGATGCCATTCCACGTGGTAGGCCAGCATGCACATGAACACGTGGGCGCGAACCCGATCCGACAGCCGGTGATGGATCGGCCGGATCTCCAGGTCCACCGTCTTCAGGGAGCGGAACGCCCGTTCCACCCGCGAAAGTCCCTTGTATGCCGCCACCGTCGCGGCATCGTCGAGGGCCTCGGGCGGAACGGTGGTGCGAATGACGTAGATCCCGTCGAGCTTGGCTTCGTCGGCGATCGCCGCCTGTTTACGTTCGAACGAGAAGCCGTCGTCGGTGATGGTGAGATCGAAGTGCTTGCCCACCTTGTGCCGGTTCAGCACCGCGCCGGCGCGAAGGCCGATCGCATCGGCGCCGCGCACCGGGCGACGCTGGCGCGTCACCGCCCGCGCCACCTCGGCCAGGTCGCGTTCGGTCGCCGCGAGCAGGTCGTCGCGCTTGCGCGCCCGCTCGCGCGCCAGCTCGGGATTGCGGCAGACGATCAGCCGCTCGCCCGGATACGCCGGCGCGGTGATCGACGCCAGGTCCCGCTGGTCGAACAGATCCGGTTGCAGAACGCCCCCCGCGGCCAGGGCGCGGATCGCCGGCGCCCTGAGCGCGGTGATCCAGTCCAGCCCCGCCGGCGCCACCTCTTCGCCGAGGCGGGCCTCGGTCGACAGCCCGTGATCGCCGACCAGGACCACCCGGGTCAGCCCGAAACGCGCCTTGAGCTTGGCGATCTGGGCGCCCAGGGTCGCCGGATCGCCGGTCTTGCCCTCGAACACCACCACCGCCACCGGGCATCCGTCGGCGGCGCACACCAGGCCGTGGACGATCTGCATCTTGCCGGTCTTGCCGTCGCGATTGTAGCCGAAGCCGGCCAGCGGACAGCACCGGCCCTCGACGTACGACGAGGTTACGTCGTAGAGCACCAGGGTGCGCTCGGCCAGATGCCGCTTGGCCAGGGCCTTCTCGATCGCCGGCTGGCGCTCGACCAGCCAGTCGAGGTCGGCGTACAGTTCGTCTCGTCCACCGCGCCCAGCCCGAGAACCGCGCCCAGCGACGAGCCGGCGATCTCGGGATCCAGGGCCTTGGCGGTGGCCAGCTTGGACATCGGCGCGATCAGCCGGGCACAGATCATCGCCACGACGAGATCGCGTCGGCGGCTCGCCTTGGCCGCGAGGATGCGATCGAGGCCGATCTTGCGCAGGGTCCCGAGGATGGCGGCGACGTGGCCGTGGGGCAGCGAGCGGCGGATGACGACGGCGTCGACCTCGGGCGCGACGACGCGCCCGCCCTTGAGCAGGGCGCGCAGCCCCTCGACCAGATCCCTCGGCCACTTGCTGAGGTTGGCGAGGGTCCGTTTCCTGACCTTTCCGCCCTCGCGATAGGCTTCGCGCAGCAGCACGGCGGGCGGCGAATTGCGGTTGGCGACGGTCTCGATGTACATGGTTACATATATCGCACATTATTAGTCATACATCATGATAGAAACCATATATTACATGGGTACAATTGTAGCCAAAAATATGCGATAATCGCGATTTTTCAGTAGTTGAGGCTTTGGTGGCGGGGAAGTTCCGGCTAGAGCACTATCCGATCGAGCGGAATCATATTTCAGTATAACATTCCGCTGGTCGCGGCCGCGTTGCGCATCAGCCGTTTCAGCTTTTCGAACGCGCTGACCTCAATCTGCCTTACTCGCTCGCGAGAGATCCCGAAAACTTGGCTCAACTCGGAGAGCTTTATTGGTTGATCCTTCAGCCGGCGCTGCTTGAGAATATATCCTTCCCGTTCGTCGAGTTCGCCGAGAGCGCTCCGCATGATAGCGCGCCGCTTACTGAACTCATCGGCCTCGATTGTCGCAACCTCCTGGTTGTCGGACTCCTCCACTAGCAAATCCTGCCATTCGCCGACGGCGTCGCCGTCCGCGTGGTTCGGCGCGTTGATGGAAAAATCGCGTGAACGGAGCCGCCGATCCATCAGCACGATGTCCGATCCTCGCACCCCCAGTTCCCTGGCGATGGCCTTCACGCCTTGTGGCGACAACTCGCGTTCATCGGGCTCTTGATACTTGGCCTTCAGCCGGCGGAGATTGAAAAACAACTTCTTTTGCGTTTCGGTTGTCACCAATTTCACCAGCGAGGATGACCGCAGCACATAGTCGGTGATCGCCGCGCGGATCCACCACATGGCATACGTCGAGAGGCGGAAGCCCCGCTCCGGGTCGAATTTCGCCAACGCCTGCATAAGGCCAACATTTCCCTCGGAAACGAGGTCGCTCACCGGCAGCCCATAGCCGCGATACGCCATGGCGATTTTGATCACGAGCCGCTGGTGACTTCCCACGAGCCGCGCGAGAGCGGCCGGGTCGCGATGATCCCGGTATCGCCGGGCAAGTTCCGCCTCGGTTTGCTTGTCCAGCAATGCGAACGCCCGCACGTCCCTTATGTATTTGGCCAGCGTGTCGTCGGCGGACGGATCCACGTTCAAAAACATCACTCCCCCTGAGCCGCCCGCTGGCGCGCCTCTCTGTTCAACTAACCGGTCATTCTTCCTCGTCTTCGATTTCATTTGTCCAATCCGTCCGGCGCCAGCGTCGCGCCTTGAACGAAGGCCGCTACACTTGGCTTTCGGTTGATCGTTAGGAAAGCGCACCAATACTGGAACACAAAGAGAACATTAACGGATGATTCCGATCAAACCAAGAACATTTTTGCCAATCCTTGACCGGCCGTGAAACCAGTTGCGTCATCGACGATGAAACACAAATCCTAAGGCCCGGAACGATCCAAGATCAGTCCGTCGTCGCGGCCGATGACGGTTGGAGATCGTACCCATTTTGTAGAGCCCTTCAGGAAGGCTTCGCGATTGAGCGCCCTGGTCTTGGGTCGCACCAACTCGTCCAGGACCGAGAGCCAGTCCTCCAGCGCGAATTCGAGGGCGGCGGATAGCGCGCCCAGCAAAACCGTGTTGGCCGCGCGCGGGTTGCCGAGTTCCGTCGCCATCACAGTCGCGTCCATGGCGAAGCCCTTGCCCACCACCTCGATAACGTCCTCCGGCATTTCCCGCGGATAGGCCAACTGGCCACCGCGCTTGCGGTCGCGGCACGAAAATGGCGGCACGATCCGCTGGGTATCGGACAGGAAGGTTCCCTGGTGCCGCTTCAGGTGATTCAACCAGTACAGCCCCTCCGCCCATTCCGGGGCCACAAGGATATCGACTTCGACCTTGGGAATGGTGGGCGACCACACCTGTTGGCCGAAGCGGACATGGCTGAACACCCCGCCGCCGCGCTTGACCATGCCGTGGACCTCGCTCTGTTTAACCTGGAAGCCCTTGAGCTGACAGAGGCGGGCCAGCACCTTGGAGAGCATGATCACGCCTTGGCCGCCCACGCCCACGATCAGCACGTTCGTGGGCGCCATTTGGTCGCTAATGACGTTCATTGGTCCTCTTTCAACGGCACCGAGAACTCTGCGGGCGCGGTCACTGAACGCGCGGCCGGATGCAGTCGGTGGGGCAGATGTGCGCGCAGAGCGTGCAGCCGATACAGGTGTCCGCATCGATCTTCACCTTGCGATGGCCGTCAAAAAGGTCGTCCGTCCAGGTGATGGCGGGACACCCCAGGTTCATGCGCATCTGGCACGCGGTGCAGCCCTCGGCTTCCACCGCGTGCGGCGGTCCCTTGATTTTCACGGGGTTGAGAACGCAGGGGCGGTCGGAAATGACTTCTAAGCGACCGTTTTGGACGCCGGACGGTGGCTGCGTCGAGCGCGGGAAGGGCGCGGCATGGGATAAATCGACCAACGTTTTAAACTAATTAAAAATATGATAAAAATTTATTTATAGTAATATTTCTATATTATAGATATTTATTAAAGTTATAATAAAATATAAAGTGTTGATTACATAAAATTTTATTGTATTATGTGTTTATCTTTACCGAAAAACCGTCGCACAGGAGGAGAAATTCAAAATGAATACGGCAGAAATCGCCGCAATATTTAAAGATGAGTCCGGCGCCACCGCCATCGAATACGGCCTAATCGCCGGTCTCGTTGCGGTCGGGGCCATTGTTGGCTTGTCCGCCGCGGGCGAGTCTTTGTCCACGGTGTTCAACCACGCTGCCGCAGAACTCAAAACCGCCGTGAATGGCGGCGGCGGCGGAGGGGGTGTATAAGGTTGTCCTCGGGTCCCTCTCCACGGAGAGAGACCAAGCGGCCCCCCCCCCCCCCCCGCCGCTCGGATCCGAAGGTGGGGCGGACGGATCTGATTTCTTTCCAGACGCTATTCGAAAAAGTTCTCGTCGATGCGCGTGACGTAGGGCAGTGCCGCCAGGTTTTCAAGGATTTCGCGGAAGCGAGGTTGGTGGGTGTTGCCGATCACCAGTGCCTGATCACAGCTGCATCCGATCCGGCCCCGTGACCGGGAATAGACGGTGACGCTCGGATCGATGGCCTTGATCTCCTTTGCGTATTTTTCCCCGGACGGGACGCAGAATTCGTAATCCAGCGCCCGCAAACCGCCGGGCGGCCCATGCAGCCCGTTGTCGTTCAGCCGCGACAGATCGAACCGGATCGATGCCGGGCCGTCGGGGGATTGCGCGGAGGCGGCGGCGCACGCCAGAAAAAAACACATCACAATCATTTGCGGTCCGCACCGCTTGGCCGCGTCGGCGCCAGAGACGTCGCAGTTTCGCTGGAGGAAGAGCAATAGGTTCAGGCGTCTCAACATGAGGGTCGCTAATCCGTGTCTGGTAACGCGAGACGGCAGCACTGCGATTTTTCCTTGAAAACGAAGCCTGCTTAGATTTACAAACGAAGTGCAACACCGGTATGTTCCGGAGTTGCGATGGGCAAGCATTATGGACAGCTCGATTTTGACGAGCGGATTGAGCTTTCCCGGCATCATGATGCCGGGAAAGCTTCGAGCGAGATTGCGAGGATCATGGGGCGTCATCCCTCGACGATCGGACGCGAACTCAGGCGCAACAGCCTTCCCAAGGGTGGCTACAGGCCGGCCTCGGCGGACCGGATCGCATTGTCGCGCTGCCGGCGATGCTCGCGGATCGAGCGCCTGAGCCCGCTGAAGGAGCATGTCGACGACCACCTTGCGATGGGCTGGTCGCCGGAACAGATCTCCGGCAGGCTCAGGCTGCGGGGATCCCGGCACACGGTGAGCCACGAGTTGATCTATCGCTATATCTACCGGCCCAAGGTTCGGTCCCAGAAGCTCCACCGCTATCTGGCGCGTGCCAAGGCAACCCGAGGACGGCGGTATTTCAAGCGCCGCCGCGATCCGATCCTGGGGCGCCGTTCCATCCATGAACGAGACCCAGCCATCGATAACCGGAGCGTTTTCGGCCACTGGGAAGGCGATCTCATGCAGTTCCGCACGCAAAAAGGCAATCTCTTGACCGCCGTCGAGCGCAAGACCGGCCTGACCCTGGCCGGCGGCTTGCCAAGCAAGACCGCGGAGGCCACCGCCGCCAAACTCACCGCTCTGTTCTCCGTCTTGCCCAAGGCCGCCAGGCGCTCCATCACATTCGACAATGGTTCGGAATTCGCCCAGCACCAGAAGCTGGAGGGCGGCCTTGGCCTCCTCACCTTCTTCTGTGACCCCTACCCGCCTTGGCAGCGCGGCTCCATCGAAAACGCAAACGGCATTCTCAGGCGCGATCTGCCACGCAACACCGAGTTCTCCGATTACACCGAGCAGGACATCCAAGACATCGTCTGGGCCAACAACACCACTCCCCGAAAACGTCTCGGCTATCTCACACCAGCCGAGGCATTCCTAATTCAACTCCGGTCTTGCACTTGAAATGTGAATCCAGCCTGTCGCGCGCGGTGTTCGTTGAACGCTCCAGCTCATTGTGCGCCGGCTCTTCCCTAAACCCGTGCTCTCGACGAATTACAGTTACTCAAAATAAACTTTCTAAATATTTTGTAAATATCATACAAATGTTAGTAAAAATTCATTAAAATTTGATTAAAATTTAGTTAACATATTAAATACTTTTTACTTTGACTTTAGGAATATTTATATATATATTTTCCTTAATTTTAATATAACTTTTATCTTTAGTCAGGAGGTTGTCATGAGGCTTAATATCATTACCAAGGTTCTCAGGGACGACTCCGGTTCATCGGTGATCGAATACGGGATTTTGGTTTGCGGCGTGTCCACTGCCGCGATGCTTGCCCTGACCCCGTTGGGAGACGCGGTGGTCGCGCTGTTCGAGCAGGTAACCGACGTGCTCAGGTCGGTCGCCCGGTAAATTCGCTAGCCCGGATATCTCACCGCAGGGGGTGCATCGGCCCCAAGAATCTGAGAAAGTCGTTTTGGCAAAATGCTTTACCAGATTCCAGGACGGGGTCCGATGCAAACACAGTGTATCTCCGATCAACTCGATTTCGAAGCGTTTGATGGCCGTCGTGTGGTGGCGGGGTTTGACGGCGGTTTGGTGACGTCGGATGCGGGAGCGGTGCTGCTGCGCGAGACCGATCGGGCGATCGCCTTGATCGATCGGGTGGCGGCGTGCTTCACGGACGGGCGCCGGCAAGCGGACGTCGTGCATACGGTGCGCACGCTGGTCGGCCAGCGGATCATTGGCATCGCGCTCGGCTACGAGGACGTCAACGATCATGACACCTTGCGATTCGATCCGGTTCTGGCGTTGTTTTCGGAGCGGCTGGACGCATGCCCGCAAGGGATGCGAAGCATCAAGCGCGAAGACTGCGCGCCATTGGCGGGCAAGAGCACGATCAATCGCTTGGAACATGCGCCCCGTGGCGATGGCGATCGCTACCACAAGATCGGCCACGACCCGGAGGCTTTGGAGGCGGTCCCGGTTGACGTGTTTCTCGACAGCCAGGACAAAACGCCGAGGGAGATCGTCATCGACCTCGACGCCACCGACGACCCTTTGCATGGACATCAAGAGGGCCGGTTCTTCCACGGCTATTACGATTGCTACTGCTATCTGCCGCTGTACATCTTCTGTGGCCCGCATCTGTTGGCGGCGAAGCTGCGCCGCTCCAACATCGACGCCTCGGCCGGCGCCAAGGAGGAAGTGGCCCGCATCGTCGCCCACATCCGCCGCCGCTGGCCGCGGGTCAAGATCGTGCTCCGGGCCGACAGCGGCTTCGCCCGCGAGGCGTTGATGGCGTGGTGCGAGGCGAACCGCGTGGACTATGTCTTCGGCCTCGCCCGCAACAGCCGCCTCGTCGACGAACTCGCCATCGATCTCGCGTGGGCCGAAAGCGAATACGAAGCCACGGGGAAACCGGCCCGCCGGTTTAAGGATTTCTTCTACGCCACCCGCGACAGCTGGAGCCGTCGGCGCCGGGTGATCGGCAAGGCCGAGCACCTGGCCAAGGGCGCCAATCCCCGGTTCATCGTCACCTCGCTCAAACGCAAGGCCATCGACGCCAAGACCCTGTACGAGCGCCTCTACTGCGCCCGGGGCGACATGGAGAACCGCATCAAGGAGCAACAACTCGATCTCTTTGCCGACCGAACCTCGACGGCAACCCTGCGCGCCAATCAGCTCCGCCTCTGGTTCTCGTCGTTCGCCTATGTCCTGATCGAAGCGCTGCAGCGGATCGGTCTCGGCCACACCGAGTTCGCCACCGCCACCGCCGGCACCATCCGGCTCAAGCTCCTCAAGATCGGCGCCCGCGTCACCGTCTCGGTGCGCCGGAGCAAGATCGCTATGGCGTCGGCGTGTCCATACCAAGCCGAATTCGCCCTCGCCCACGCCAGGCTGCGTGCCTCTCCCGGATAGCCGCAAAGCCCATCCCGTCGACCGTCAACAGCCGACACCCAAGCTGCGCCCTCATAGACTTGTCATCGGCGCACCAAACAGAAGCGCACAACTGACGCACGAAAACGCCCGGCCCGCCGCCGACAAAGACCGCGCCACCCAATTTCAACGGCGCAAACCAACCATCAACAACCACAAATTACCCGAAAATACCTACCTCATGACCCCTACGGTGAGATATCCAGGCTAGGTCTCAAGTCGGCTGCCAACGATGCGGCCGACCACCCCGCATTCGCAATTACCGGGGTCAAGAAAGACGAAACACGGGAGGAACGGACTTCAAGACGCCGGAACCAATCGAAAAGATGCGGATGCCGTTGGGGTTCTAACCCTCGCCCACCCCCGGATCGTACGCCAGGTTTGGCGCCAGCCAGCGTTCCATTTGCTTGACGTCCATGCCCTTGCGGCGGGCGTAGTCGACGACCTGGTCGCGGCCGATGCGCCCGACCCCGAAGTAGCGGCTCTCAGGGTGGCTGAAGTAGTAGCCGCTGACCGACGCGGCGGGCATCATGGCGAAGCTTTCGGTCAGCTTGATGCCGGCGTTGTTCTCGGCCTTGAGGAGGTCGAACAGGGTCCGCTTTTCGGTGTGGTCGGGGCAGGCCGGATAGCCCGGCGCCGGGCGGATGCCCACGTAGCGCTCGGCGATGAGCTCCTCGTTGGTGTGGCTTTCTTCGGACGCGTAGCCCCAGAACCCGGTGCGAACGCGCTCGTGCAGGCGCTCGGCGAAGGCCTCGGCGAGGCGGTCGGCCAGCACCTTCACCAGGATCGCGTTGTAGTCGTCGTGGGATTTTTCGTACTCGCGGACCACCGCGTCGACGCCGATCCCGGCGGTGACCGCGAACCCGCCCATGTAGTCCGCCACGCCGGTTACCTTGGGCGCCACGAAATCGGCCAGCGCGAAGTTGGAGCGGTCCTTGCCCTTGCGATCCATCTGCTGGCGGAGCGTGTGGACGACGGCGAGGACGCCCGAGCGGGTGTCGTCGGTGAAGATCTCGATGTCGTCGTCGCCGACGCTGTTGGCGGGCCAGAGGCCGATGACCCCCCTCGCGGTCAGCCATTTCTCGCCGACGATCCGCTGCAGCATGGCCCGGGCGTCGTTGAACAGGCCGCGCGCCGTCTCGCCCACCACCGGATCGTCGAGGATGTCGGGGTAGTTGCCGGCCAGCTCCCAGGCCTGGAAGAACGGCCGCCAGTCGACGCGCGTCACCAGTTCAGCCAGGTCATAGTCGCCGAACACCGTCAGACCGGGTCTGACCGGTTTCGGCGGCCCGTAACCGGACCATTGGATGGCGGCGGCGTTGGCGCGGGCCTTGGCGATTGGCAGCCGCGAGCCGTCGTCCCGGCCGCGGGCATGCTTCTCGCGGACGGCGGCGTATTCGTCCCGGGTGCGGGCCGCGAAGGCATCTCCGTCCGCCGGCGACAACAACGCGCCGGCCACGCCCACGGCGCGGGACGCATCGGGCACATACACCAGGGGTCCGGCGTAGTTGCCGGCGATCTTGACGGCGGTGTGGACCTTGGACGTGGTGGCGCCGCCGATCATCAGCGGGATGGTGAAGCCCTGGCGCTGCATTTCGGCGGCCACGTAGCACATCTCGTCGAGGCTGGGGGTGATCAGACCGGAAAGACCGATGATGCTGGCATTTTCCTCCCGCGCTTTATCGAGGATCTTGGCGGTAGGCACCATTACACCCATGTCGACCACCTCGTAGTTGTTGCACTGAAGAACCACGCCAACGATGTTCTTGCCGATATCGTGGACATCGCCCTTGACCGTCGCCATGACGATTTTGCCGTTGGTTCGGCGGGGCGCGCCGTCCTTCTCCGCCTCCATGAACGGCATCAGATAGGCCACCGCCTGTTTCATCACCCGTGCGCTCTTGACCACCTGCGGCAGGAACATCTTGCCCGATCCGAACAAGTCGCCGACCACGTTCATGCCGTCCATCAGCGGCCCCTCGATCACCTCGATGGGCCGTCCGGCCAGTTGGCGGGCCTCTTCGGTGTCGGCTTCGATGAACTCGGAAATACCGTTGACGAGGGCGTGGGTGAGGCGCTCGCTGACGTCGCGCTCCCGCCAGGACATGTCCTGCTGGCGGGCCTTGGCCGTCCCCTTGAAGGTTTCGGCAATGTCCAAGAGGCGCTCGGTGGCGTCCGGCCGGCGATTGAGGATCACGTCCTCGACGCGTTCGCGCAGGTCCTTGGGAATTTCTTCGTAAACAACGATCTGTCCGGCATTGACGATGCCCATGTCCATGCCAGCGGCGACGGCGTGGTAGAGAAACACCGAATGCATGGCCTCGCGCAGCGGATTGTTGCCGCGAAAGGAGAACGACACGTTGGAGACGCCGCCCGACACGTGACAGTAGGGGAGGTTCTCCTTGATCCGCCGGGTGGCCTCGAAGAACGCCACGGCGTAGCCGTTGTGCTCCTCGATACCGGTGGCGACGGCGAAGATGTTGGGGTCGAAGATGATGTCCTCGGGTGGAAACCCGGCCTTGTCCACGAGAATGCGATAAGAACGCTCGCAGATTTCGTATTTGCGATCGGCAGTGTCGGCCTGGCCCTGCTCGTCGAACGCCATGACCACCGCCGCCGCGCCATAGCGCCGGATCTTCTTGGCCAGCGCGACGAACGCCTCCTCGCCCTCCTTGAGGCTGATGGAATTGACGATGGCCTTGCCCTGAACGCATTTGAGGCCGGCCTCGATCACCGACCACTTTGACGAGTTGATCATCACCGGAACCTTGGTGATGTCGGGCTCGGTGGCGGCCAGGGTCAGAAACCGCTTCATCGCGGCCTCGGAATTGAGCAGGCCCTCGTCCATGTTGACGTCGACGATGAGAGCGCCGTTTTCCACCTGCTCGCGGGCGATGTCGAGCGCGGTTTCGAAGTCGCCCTCGGTGACGAGGCGGCGAAATTTGGCGGAGCCGGCGACGTTGGTTCGCTCACCGACGTTGACGAAGGTGCCGGTCCCGGTCATGACGCCAGCTCGAACGCCTCCAGGCCGGACAGCCGGAGCCGCCGGGGGACCTCCGGAATCGGCCGCGGCTTCAGCCCGGCCACGGCGTCCGCGATTGCGCGGATGTGATCAGGCGTGGTCCCGCAGCACCCGCCGACGACGTTGAGCAGGCCGGATTGCGCCCATTCGCGGATGTGGGTCGCCGTGGTTTCCGGGGTTTCGTCGTACTCGCCGAATTCATTGGGGAGACCGGCGTTGGGATAGGCGCAGATGCAGGTATCGGCGACCCGGGACAATTCTGCCACGTAGGGCCGCAACTCCTTGGCGCCGAGCGCGCAGTTGAGCCCGATGGTCAGCGGCCGGGCGTGGCGGACCGAATTCCAGAAGGCTTCGGCGGTCTGGCCCGAAAGGTTGCGTCCGGAAAGATCAGTAATGGTTCCCGACACCATCACCGGCAACCGCGCGCCCAGATCGTCGAACAGCTCGTCGATGGCGAACAGCGCCGCCTTGGCGTTGAGGGTGTCGAACACGGTCTCCACCAGCAGCAGGTCCACGCCGCCTTCGATCAGCCCCTCGGCGGCCTCGCGGTACGCCGCCGCCAGATCGTCGAAAGTGACGTTGCGGTATCCCGGATCGTTGACGTCCGGCGAAATGGACGCGGTCCGGTTGGTGGGGCCAAGGGCACCAGCCACGAATCTCGGCTTGTCCGGTTCTTTCTCGGTTCGCCGGTCGGCGGCATCGCGGGCGAGACGGGCCCCGGCCATGTTCATCTCGCGGGCCAGCTCTTCCATTCCGTAGTCGGCCATGGCGATCCGCGTGGAATTGAAGGTGTTGGTTTCCACGATATCGGCGCCGGCGTCGAAGTAGGCGTCGTGGATGGCCCGGATGACGTCCGGCTGGGTCAGCACGAGAAGATCGTTGTTGCCCTTGACGTCGCGGGGCCAGGCGGCGAACCGTTCGCCCCGGTAGGCCGGCTCGTCCAACCCATGGCGCTGAATCATGGTGCCCATGGCGCCGTCGAGGACGAGAATGCGTTCGGCCATCGCCCGCTTGAGGGCCTCAATGCGGTGCGCGCGATCCGGCATCGTTACTCCCCAGCCTGGATGACAAGGAGTGGCGCCTCGACCGCCGGGGCTTCGGCGACCTCGGGGCGGACGCCAAGCACGTGACAGATGGCGTAGGTGAGGTCCACGCGGTTCAGCGTATAAAAGTGGAAATCGCCGACGCCTCCCGCATGCAGCGCCCGGCATTGTTCCGCGGCTACAGAGGCGGCCACCAGCTTGCGGGTCCCCGGGTCGTCCTCCAGCCCTTCGAACAGGTCGGCCATCCAGCGAGGCACCGAGGCGCCGCACATCTTGGCGAAGCCGACCACCTGTTTGAAATTGGTGACCGGCAGGATTCCGGGGATAATGGGGACATTGATGTCCGCCGCGCGCGCCCGGTCGAGAAACCGGAAATAGACGTCGGTATCGAAAAAGAACTGCGTGATGGCGCGGCTGGCGCCAGCGTCGATCTTGCGTTTCAGATAGTCGATGTCGGCGTGCCCATTCGGCGATTCCGGGTGGGTTTCCGGATAGGCGGCGACACTGATATCGAAGTCGGTGACCCGCTTCAGCCCGGCGACGAGGTCGCAGGCGTAGGCATAACCGCCCGGATGGGGCTCATAGCGTTTTGCCCCTTCCGGAGGATCGCCGCGGAGCGCCACGATATGACGAATGCCGGCTTCCCAGTATTGGCGCGCGATGGTGTCGATTTCCTCGCGGGTGGCGCCGATGCAAGTGAGGTGGGCAGCCGGTTCCAACTGAGTTTCGGTGCGAATGCGGGTGACGGTGGCGTGGGTCCGTTCGCGCGTGGTTCCGCCGGCTCCATAAGTCACGGAAACATAGGCCGGCTTCAGCGTCGCCAGGCGCTCCACGCAGGCCCAAAGGGTTTGCTCCATTTTTTCCGTTTTCGGCGGAAAGAACTCGAACGAAACCTTCACGCCGCGCGGCAACGGCGTCGTTATCGGCAAAATAGTCCTCGTTCCAGGCGTAACCATCAAGGCTCCGCACCTTTCACAATGTGACTGAGGTTGTCGTTCATGTCATGCAACACGCCGGCATGCCGGAACTCGGGCAGGTGCCGCATGTCCGCTGCGTCCGAGCCGATTCACTTCGTTTTCCGGATAATGGCGGTGAATGTCAACTGTCATCGGGGGCACGCCATCAACCACATGCCTGATGCGCCGGCATCTTGGTAGATGACGAGCGGGCCGCGGACGTTCGCGCGATTTAAACATATTTACATACACATAGGACGATCGAGACATTCCGTTGACGGCGAGGCTTTACTGCCGAAAGGCGCCGCTAGCGTTTTTTTTTCGGCTATGTTAGTTGAAGGCGGCAAGGTCGCGGGAACTGTCCCGTGGCAATTGGCATTTTTGTGAAGTTTCAGGGCCTTACATTTGGCCGATGGGGAAAAACGCCCGGGTGTGGTCGGTCTGCTTGGTTCGAGCACTCCGCTTTGGCGCGGCGGCGATCAAAAAGTTTCAGCGAAGGGCTTCGTCAGGGACGCGAGTGATGGAAAGTACGAGATTTGTGGTCTACGGCGCCGCGCCTCCGTTCCTTGGCGCTCCCAGGCGTTTCCTGGCCGCGCTCCTTGTGCTGTTCGGCGTTTCTGGTTGTGCAAGCGCGCCGGATCCGTCCGACGCCGAGGCGTATGCCGAGTGGAAGGAAATCAACGATCCGCTCGAGCCCATGAACCGCGCCATCTTCCAATTCAATCGCGGTCTCGACACGCTGATCCTCAAGCCGTTCGCCATCATGTATTCGGTGTTCCTGCCGCCGCCGTTCCAGGAAGGGGTGCATAACTTCCTCGCCAACTTGAGAACGCCAGTGATTTTGGCGAACGATTTGTTGCAGACCAATATGAACAACGCCGGGGTCACATTCACGCGGTTTCTGATCAATACCACCCTTGGCGTCGGGGGGCTGGGTGATCCGGCTACCGACCTTGGGTGGCAACGCCACGAAGATGATTTCGGCATCACGTTGGCCGTGTGGGGCATGGGAGAAGGTCCGTACCTGATGTTGCCGGTCATGGGTCCCTCGAACCCACGCGATGGCGTCGGCAAGGCCGTGGACAGCCTCGTTCTCGACCCGTTCGGCTTGCTGGGCGCCATTGGCAAGGACGCGGTCTTCCCATACGCCATGGCCCGAACCGCGCTAACCGCCGTGGACACCCGGTCGCGTTTCATTGAGGAACTGGACGAAGTGGAGAAAACGTCCCTGGATTTCTACGCCGCGATCCGAAGCCTCCATCGTCAGAACCGTCGGAACGACGTGGACAAGTTCATATACAAAAGGTGGCAACCGGCGTCGGAGCGCGAGGCGGAACCCGGCGGACCCGCGGTTACGGATTTTCCGGATATGTCGGATCAACCCGAGCTCTTCGACGGCATGCCCGAGTAACCGAAGACGCAATAATTCCAAAGGTGAGGACTCTATGCGGACAATGATACGGCCGGCGTCGGCGTTTTCGTTTCTCGCGACGATCTTATTCGTCCTTATCGTAATCCATAGCCAGCCAGCGCACGCCGTCCCGCCGGGCGAAGGAGCGCAAGCATTGGTCCAGTCGCTTTCCGACGAAGCAATGGCATTGCTGAATAACCCGAATGCGACCGCCGAAAAGCGGGTCGAGGCGTTTCGCGGCCTGCTGCGCAAATATTTTGCGTCGGCGGCGATCGGGAAATGGGTTTTGGGCCGCTACTGGAGACAAGCCAGCGACGCGGAGCGGACCGAATACCTGCGGCTTTTCGAGGACTATATCGTTTATGGCTATGTCAAACGCTTCGGCGCTTACTCCGGGGAGAAGCTAAGCATTATTCGGGCCACGGACAATGGCAATGCCGCCGTAACCGTATTTTCCGAGTTCGTCAGACCGGGCGGCGAGAAACCGATCATGGTCGACTGGCGGGTCGGGCACGATGCCGACGAGTACAGGATCACGGATGTGGTGGTGGAGGGAACGTCCCTGAGCCAGACATTGCGATCGGACTTCGCATCAACCATCCATCAAAGCGGCGGCAACGTCGAAAGTTTGCTGGCGGTCTTGCGGGAGAAGGTCGCGCAATTAAAGACCGATCTGGGGATCTCCTCCTGACGCATGCTGTTGCCGTTCGGCGCGAATTCACCCCCGCGTTAGCGGCTTGTACTTGATCCGATGCGGCTGATCGGCCTCGGCGCCGAGCCGGCGGTGGCGATCGGCCTCGTAGTCCTCGTAATTTCCCTCGAACCAGACGACTTGGCTGTCGCCCTCGAAGGCGAGGATATGGGTCGCGATGCGGTCGAGGAACCAACGATCATGGCTGATGACCACGGCGCAGCCGGCAAACTCCACAAGAGCGTCCTCGAGCGCCCTCAGGGTTTCGATGTCCAGATCGTTGGTGGGCTCGTCCAGCAGCAGCACGTTGGCCCCTGACTTCAACATCTTCGCCAGATGAACACGATTGCGCTCACCGCCGGAGAGGCTTTCCATCCGCTTCTGCTGGTCGGGCCCCTTGAAATTGAATTGGCCCACGTAGGCGCGGCTTTGCATCTTGCGTTTGCCCAGTTCCACCTCGTCGAGGCCGCCGGAGATCTCCTCCCAGACGGTCTTTTCCGCGTCGAGCGCGTCGCGGGATTGATCCACGTAACCCAAGGTCACGGTTTCGCCGATCCTGATGGTTCCGCCGTCCGGCTGTTCCTGTTCGGTGATCATCCGAAACAGCGTCGTCTTGCCCGCGCCGTTGGGACCGATAACCCCGACAATTCCTCCTGGCGGGAGTCGAAAATCCAGGTCATCGATAAGCAACCGATTGCCGTAGCCTTTGCGAAGATGCTGGGCCTCGACAACCAGATTGCCCAATCGCGGCCCGGGGGGGATGACGATCTGCGCGATTCCGAGCGGTTGGTCGCGCGCCGCGGCGAGCAGATCCTCGTAGGCGGTGATCCGAGCCTTGTTCTTGGCTTGACGGGCCCGCGGCGATTGACGGATCCATTCAAGCTCGTGTTTCAATGTGCGCTGCCGCGCCGACTCCTGCCGTTCCTCCTGCCCCAGACGTTTCTGTTTCTGCTCCAGCCATGACGAATAGTTGCCCTCATAAGGGATCCCCTGACCGCGATCGATCTCCAGGATCCAACCGGTCACGTTGTCGAGGAAATAACGATCGTGGGTCACCACCATGACGGTGCCGTCGTAATCCTGGAGGAATCGTTCCAACCACGCCACGGACTCCGCATCGAGGTGGTTGGTGGGCTCGTCCAGCAACAGCATATCGGGATGTTCCAGCAGCAACCGGCACAGCGCCACCCTTCGCCGCTCTCCGCCGGACAACGTGGCCACATCGGCGTCACCGGGCGGACAGCGCAGCGCGTCCATCGCTACTTCCAGTGTCCGCTCCAGTTCCCAGCCGCCGACGGCGTCGATCTTTTCCTGCAGATCGCCCTGCTCCGCCAGCAACATGTTCATTTCGTCGTCATCGAGGGGTTCGGCGAACCTGGCGCTGATGGCGTTGAACTGATCGACAAGGCCCTTGGTCGCTCCCAGAGCCTCGAGGATGTTCTCCTCGACGTTCTTGGATGGGTCCAGCGCTGGTTCCTGGGGCAAATATCCGACCCGGATCCCTTCGGCGGCCCACGCCTCGCCGTCGAATTCGGTATCCATGCCGGCCATGATCTTCATCAGCGTCGACTTGCCGGAGCCATTGACCCCAAGCACACCAATCTTGGCGCCGGGGAGGAATGACAGAGAGACGTTCTTCAGAACCTCACGTCCGCCGGGGAATGCTTTGGTCAATCCCTTCATCACATAGACGTATTGATAGGCGGCCATGGTCATCTCCGAACAATGGACAAGGGGATCCGCCACCGGCGTTCAGTGCCGTGCGGCGTAATCGGTATAACGCGTCGACCCCGGCACATGCAATCGGCTGGCAATTTCGTGAAAGAGGTTAAACATTTCGAAAAGTGGTATATTAATAGTTCCGGCGTGGAGGCGCGGGCCGCCGAATCAAAGCACCGACAAGCGCATGCACGGGAGGAGGGAATGGCGAAATCCATTCTCGTCGTCGAAGACGAGCCAAATATCGTACTTTCGCTTCAGTTCCTGATGAAGAAAGCGGGCTTCGACGTTCGCGTCGCCAGTGACGGCGAACAGGCGTTGGCGGCCGTGCAAGATAGAGCGCCGGACCTAATTCTTCTGGATGTCATGATTCCAAAGCGCGACGGTTACGACGTCTGTCAAACAATCCGTTCCAATCCGGAACATGGCGACATTTACATTATCATGCTGACCGCGAAAGGCCGCGAGGTGGACCGCGAGAAGGGTATCGCCTTGGGTGCGAACGATTATGTAACCAAACCCTTCTCGACGCGCGATCTGACGGAGAAGGTAAAGCAGATCCTGCTGGGCTCGGACTGAGTCGCGGTGCCGAAGCTGAGTGGCGACTGACATCCATGGGTCCCCGGCTTTTCCTTATCGTATGCTTTGCGGGGTTGGCGGCCACGTGTTTGACGGCGGTCGGCGCGGGCATTTGGCTGATCGCGGCCGCGCTGCCGGACCGGGGGCGCGACATCTTCAACATCGTGATGGTGTACGGTGGCGGCCTCGCTTTTCTTCTGACCGCGGTGATCGCGATGGTGTGGGCGTATCTGGATCATGCTCTCGCCCAACCGACCGCCGCCATCGTTCGCGGCATTCAGACCGTCATTCACGCCAATCCGGATCACCGTATCGAGGTCCCGGATCTCCATCAGCTTGGGGGGCTACCGCGGGCGGTTACGGACCTGGTCGCTCAATTGGCAAGGGCCGAGAACAGTGTCAACCAAGCGATCGCCAAGGCCACCGAAAAGGTCGAGCAGCAAAAAAACCAGCTCGGCATCATCCTCCAGGACCTCCACGAAGGCGTGCTGGTCTGCAACCTGCATCACAATATTCTCCTTTATAACAATCGTTCCCTCGAGCTATTGCACATTGCCGGCGAGATCGGCCTCGATCGTTCGCTCTTTAGTTTCATGAACCGCCTGCCCGTTTTGCACGCATTGGACCGTTTGACCAACCGGGTTGCCGAAGGCCGTCATGTCCACCACGTTGAAGGAACGATGGTCTCCTTCGTCGGCTCCACCATCGATGGCCGCCACACGCTCGATGGACGCATGAGCCTCATCCTGAACAATGATGACGTTCCTACCGGCTATGTGATTTCCTTCGAGGATGAAACCGAAGAGCTCGCGGCCCTCGGTCTCCGCGACCGGCTTCTGCGGGAAGCCACCGAGGGGCTGAGGGCGCCGGTGGCCAACCTCAAGGCGGCGGCGGAAATCTTGAACGCAAATCCCGAGATGCCCAACGACGATCAAATCCCCTTCAAACAGGTCATCCTGAAGGAAGGGAGTCATTTGGCCGACCGCCTCGAAACCCTGTCCGCCCAATACCGCGACGTAATCACCGGTCATTGGCCGATGACCGACATATACTCCGCCAACTTGTTCAACAATTTGGCCCATAGGCTGAAGGATCGCACGGAGCTCGACACCGTGATGATCGGTATTCCGCTGTGGGTGCATGGTGACAGTTATACCCTTGTCGAACTCCTGGAGCGGATCATCGAAAAGGTCAGCGCCCACACCGGAGCAGGGTCGTTCGATCTCGAAGCCGTGTCCGGCGAGCGCCACATGTATCTGGATGTCATGTGGAAAGGGGAGCCCATTCCGGCATCGGAGTTGAGTTCCTGGCTCGACGATCAGCTAGAGGACACCCTGGGCGGGATGTCGCTGCGCGACGTCCTCGAGCACCACAAGACCGATATCTGGAGTCTTCCCCATCGCGGCGGTCTTGCCCGGTTGCGCTTGCCGCTACCGCCCGCCAAGCGGCCGCCGACAACTCGCGGCTCCCGGAACCGCCCATCGCGGCCCGAGTTCTATGACTTCGAGCTGCTGCAGCGGCCCGATGCGCTGGGCGACATGGGCAGCCGGCCTCTCAAATCGATCAACTATGTGGTCTTCGATACCGAAACCACAGGGCTCGAACCCTCGTCCGGCGACGAAATGATATCGATCGCCGGCGTGCGAGTGGTCAACGGCCGAATTCTCACCGGCGAGTCCTTCGAGCGACTGGTTGATCCAAAACGGCCCATCCCCAAGGAGTTGATTCGATTCCACGGAATTACCGACGAAATGGTCAAGGACAAACCGCCGGTTCAGGTGGTCTTGCCGCAATTCCATGAGTACGTGGGTGAGGCCGTGCTGGTGGCTCACAACGCCGCGTTCGACCTCAAGTTTCTGAAACTGAAGGAAGGCGAGTGCGGAGTCACCTTCGATAATCCGGTGTTGGATACGCTGTTGCTGTCTGTCTATTTGCACGACTACACCAATAGGCACACTCTCGACGCGGTCGCCGAACGGTTCGGCATCGATATTCAAGGACGTCACACCGCCCTCGGCGACTCTTTGGTAGCCGCCGGGGTTTTTCTGAAAATGATCGACGTGCTGGAGGCTCGCGGCATCCATACCCTCGATCAGGCCGTCGAAGCCTCGCACTCGATTGTGGAGGTCCGGGCCCAACAGGCCGGTTTCTGAGGCGCTAAAGCTGACGGAGTGAGGAATGGGTCGATGCAGAATTTGAGAGACGACAGCCGTCACGGCGAGAGATTGGTGGCTTTGTTTCTATTGGGAATGGTGTTGTTCAATCCTCTGGTCGTGGACATTTTCGATGTGGGGGCCGATAGTCGCCTGCTCGGAATACCGATACTCTATCTGTATTTGTTCGTCGCCTGGGGCCTTCTGATCGGACTGATCGCCATGGTGGCGGAGAGTGCGCCCAAGGCTCCCACTTCGCCTCCCGGACCCCCCGGTCCGGTCCACGACAACGATTGAGGACGACGACGCTATGCTTCCCGGCTGGCTCATCGTTCTCGCCGCTTTCGGATACGTTTCGCTGCTGTTCGCCATTGCCTACTATGGGGACCGTCGGTCCGACCAAGGCCGTAGCTTGATCCTGAATCCCTATGTCTATGCGTTATCCATCGCCGTCTACTGCACGGCCTGGACGTTCTATGGAAGCGTTGGTTCCGCGGCGAGAAGCGGTCCCGGTTTCCTGCCCATTTACATCGGCCCCACGTTGATGTTCACCCTGGGATGGGTGGTTCTGCGAAAGATTATACGAATCAGCAAGGTCCATCACATTACCTCCATTGCCGACTTCGTCTCGTCCCGTTACGGCAAGAGCCACGTGCTTGGCGGATTGGTTACCGTGATCGCGGTTATCGGCATCATGCCGTACATCTCGCTGCAGCTCAAGGCGGTCTCGGCGAGCTTCAACGTGCTGCTTAATTACCCCGACCTCTCGAACGCGGCGGCGGCAGGCGGCATACCGGTGTTCGGCGATACCGCGCCATGGGTGGCGATTCTGCTGGCGGTGTTTTCCATCCTATTCGGAACCCGTCATATCGATGCGACGGAACATCATGAAGGCATAGTCGCCGCCATCGCCTTCGAATCCGTGGTTAAACTGGTGGCGTTCATCTCGGTTGGCCTGTTCGTCACCTTCGGCCTGTTCGATGGATTGGGGGAACTGTTTGCGCGTGCCGCGGCCGAACCTTCCCTGGCGAAACTGATGACCATGGAGGTTGTCGGCAACTGGTGGGCGCCACAGACGCTATTGGCCATGCTGGCGATTTTCTGCCTGCCCCGCCAGTTCCAGGTTACCGTGGTCGAGAACGTCGACGAAAGCCACTTGAACAAGGCGATCTGGCTGTTCCCTCTGTATCTGTTGCTCATCAACATCTTCGTGTTGCCCATCGCTTTTGGCGGCCTGTTGCGGTTTCCGCTGGGGACCATTGACGCGGATACCTATGTGCTGGCGCTTCCGTTGGCCGAAGGCGCGCCGGGGTTGGCTCTGTTTGCGTTTATCGGCGGCTTGTCGGCCGCCACCGGCATGGTCATCGTGGCCAGCGTGGCGCTCAGCACCATGATCTGTAACGACCTTGTGATGCCGGTCCTGTTGCGGTTCGCGTGGCTGCACTTGTCCGAACGGCGGGATCTGTCGGGTTTGTTGCTGGCCATCCGCCGTGGCGCCATCGGGTTCATTTTGTTGATTGGTTACCTTTATTTTCTTCTGATCGGGGAGTCCTATGCGCTGGTGAGCATCGGGCTCGTCTCGTTCGCCGCCGCAGCTCAATTCGCCCCCGCCATTCTCGCCGGGATGTACTGGAAAGGCGCGTCTCACCGCGGCGCGCTCGTGGGGATTTCCGGCGGATTTCTGGTATGGGGCTATACCTTGATGCTGCCGTCGTTCGCGCTTTCGGGCTGGTTGCCGGGGGCGTTCATTGAGCATGGGCCACTCGGGATCGCTCTGCTGAAACCTTACGCCCTGTTCGGTCTCGATGGGCTCGATCACATCTCCCATGCTCTGTTTTGGAGTTTATTGGTAAATGTCGGCGCGCTGGTCGGAGTTTCGCTCGTCGATCGCCAGAGCATGATCGAGCGGATCCAGGCAACGCTTTTCGTCGAGGTTTTCCGACAGGGTGGAACCGCAGGCGCCGGCGCCAGTATCTGGCAGGGTAGCGTCTCGGTCACGGACCTGCGGTCGATGGCCGAACGGTTTCTGGGCAGCGAACGCACCAGTGAGGCCTTCGCAGAGTATGCGCGGCAAAAGAAGATTGAACTGGATATGGCCGGCAATGCGAACGGAGAGCTCGTGCAGTTCGTCGAACGGAGGCTGGCGGGTGTTATCGGCGCGGCCTCGGCCAGGGTTATGGTCGCGTCGACGCTGAAAGGAGAGGGCGTGGGTTTGGAAGAACTCATGCAAATTCTCGACGAAACGTCGCAAGTCCTCGAGTATAGCCGCCAGTTGGAGCACAAATCCGCCGAACTCGAGCACGCCAGCGCCGAACTGAAAGCCGCGAACGAACGTCTCACCGAACTCGATCAGCTCAAGGACGATTTCCTCTCCACCGTGACTCACGAACTACGGACGCCGCTGACCTCCATCCGCTCGTTTTCGGAGATCCTCCATGACACCCCGGACCTCGGCTTGTCGGAACGCCAGCACTTTCTGGGTATCATTATTCGCGAAAGCGAGCGCCTGACGCGGCTCATCAATCAGGTCCTGGACCTCACCAAAATCGAGAGAGGTCGCATGGAGTGGCAAATGAGCGATGTGAGCCTCACCGATGTCATCGACCACGCCGTCTCTTCCATGCACCATCTGTTCGAGGAGAAAAACGTGACGGTCGACGTTCGACAGCCGAAATCGGTCCCTCCGGTTCGCGGCGATCGCGACCAACTGATCCAACTCGCGATCAATCTGTTGTCGAATGCCGAAAAATTTTGCCCCGCCGACAACGGCCGCGTCGAGATCGCGCTCGAGACCGGGTCCACCGATTTGACCGTGAGTGTCGCCGACAACGGACCCGGCATTCCCGTGAATGAACAAGAACACATTTTCGAGAAATTCCACCAGGTGCGCTCCAACCAGACCGGTAATCCCATGGGATCGGGACTGGGGCTTGCGATCTGTCGCGGTATCGTGGAGCACCTGGGCGGCCGGATCTGGGTGCGGAGCCAACCGGGACACGGAGCAACCTTTTTCTTCAGCGTTCCCCATACTAACGGTCGTTGATGTAGCGTCCAGCAGTAGCCCTGCGCCCGCCGGCATTCCGTCAGAAGATCTCCGCCGTAAATTCCATGTGGACACGCTTGCGCACATTGTTGATTGCTTTTAGCGATTCGAGCAGCATGACGCGATCGCGTTTGGTTAACGCATTGGGATCCACGTAGTAGCCCACGCGACGCCCCGACTTGTAGTCGCGAATCTGCTTGCGCAGCAGAATGTCGGTGATCAGGTAAAAGGCGCTTGTCAGATCGTCATGTTCGTTGATGCTCAGCACCCCTTGATCATGGAGTCCGCGGACCCGTTCGAGCGTTGATGTCTCCTCAACGCCCTCGCGGAGGGCGAGCAGACGGACCGCTTCCACGAGGGGAATGGTGCCCGTGTATTTCAGATTGACCTGGCCTTTGTATTCTTCCTTTTCCTTCTCGGTGATGAACCCGCCGAAGAATCCCAGCGCCACATTGTGATCCGCCTGGTCCTGAAACATCTGCCGGAGAAAGTAATGGTTGTGGCGGACCATTTCCGTGACCTTGCTCCGCAACTCGACCGCCAAGTCGCGATCTCCCCAGACCGCCTGGAAGTCGAAGAATATGTCGGCCAGGCGAATGGCGACGAAGTTGCTCTTGCGCCCCCATAGGGTAATCTGCTCGATCCATTGAGAGAGCGATTTGCGCCACAGCGGATTGACCGCCATGCAGTAACCGTTGCAATAGGGAATGCCGACTGCGTTGAGATCGCGGCACATCCGCTCGGCCAACTCGATGAAATAGGAATTGATCCGGCCGTGCTCGCCGTCGGGATAATCGGTGATGATAAAGCCGTTGTCCTGGTCCGGAAACAGGTAGTTCTCTCCGCGTCCGCCGGACCCCATGACGATGGTTGTCGCGGAAACGGGCACCTCTCCCCATCCTTCCGCAGCCATTTGGCTCATCGCGGATTTGCCGATACGCCGGTACATATCGTTGTTGATCCGGGTGAGCAGTTGCTGGATCTCGGGAGCTGGGAGGTTGTCGGCGAACAGTTCTTCCGCGAGTTCGACCTGTGCCTCCTTGACGTCTTTTAAACCTTCGAGCGTCCCTTCGTGGCTCAGCCGATCAATTTGTTTCATCAAGCGCTCGGTGGACACGGCGAGGGCATCGTGCAGATACAGAATCCCGGCCAAGCGGCCGTCCCGGTCGACGACGGGCATATGACGCAAGTCGTGCCGCCGCATCCAGGCAATGGCATGATACAGATAATCGCGGCGCTCGATGGTCATCACCGGTGAGCTCATGACCGTTTCCACTAGGGTTTCTCCGGGGATTCTGTACGCAATTCGCCGGGCGATGTCCTGTTCGGTAATGATGCCGATGGGGCGGCCGCCCGCGTCCACGATAATGGCGCACGAAGCCTTTTCCGCCGCCATCAGGGCGATCATATCGGCGCAGCGGGTTCCCGCCCGAACGGCCAGCATTTCCGACCGCGAACGCATGAAATCCCGAACCAGCATACTGAAAACCGCGGTACGGGAGTGAGGCCCCGCTTCCGTCGTGTTCGTCATCATTTACTCAACCATGAAAATCGGTGTTTCGGTGTTGCCGGCATGGATCACGAGAGGCCCCATGGATCCCCTCCCCGTATCGAAGGTCGCGCGATCAAAACACCGACGCGAGGTAGTTTCAAGCGCGAGATGAACCGTCTCGAGAATAGAAGCGGCGTAACTTGACGAGGATGCGAAACAGCGACAAATGGCATTCTGTTTTTTTATGACGCTTTTGCGCGCAACATAATTTGCCGTATTGTGCGTAAGGATAGAAAATGTTATCCCTATTAGTTCCCAGTCTGGAGGTTTCAAGTTGACCTCATGGAATGGGAGGAAACGTTGAACGAGAAATCGGGGAAGCATCGCGTGCTCGCGGGCTTCAAGTCGGCCTTTAAGGGCGCTCGTGGGGAAGACTAAACGTCCTGGAGCCGTTAACGGACTCCAATCACCAAGGTAAGGCCTTCCGCCACATTTTCCCTGCCAATCGTTCGGCACGTCTGGCTCTTGAATGGAGTTTTCGAGAAGTCTTGGGTATCGCACTCGGGTGTGATCTGAGGTTCACAGTGGCCGGGGTTCGGCCGCTCCGACCGACGGATTAGGGGAGAACTGTCTTGGCACCGAAAGTCATTTGGCTTTTCGTCTTTGTCGCTCTCTACTGGGCCTACTGTATTTTCTGGGGCATCAGAGGGGCGCGAATGGCGAAAACGGCCAGCGACTACTTTATCGCTGGCCGCCAGTTGTCGTTGTGGGTTTTCGTCCTCGCGGCAACGGCAACATCGTTTTCCGGCTGGACCTTCATGGGCCACCCGGGGCTGGTCTATCGCGATGGCTTCCAATACGCTTACGCGTCATTCTACGTTATCACCATTCCGTTCACCGGGGTGATGTTCCTCAAACGGCAATGGATGTTGGGCAAACGTTACGGTTATGTCACGCCGGGCGAAATGCTCTCGGATTACTTCCAGGGTGACGGCATCCGCATCCTGACCGTGCTGGTGGCGTTGTTGTTCTCGATCCCGTATCTGGGCGTACAGCTCGGAGCCTCGGGCTATCTGTTCAACGTGCTTACCGACGACCTGGTGCCGAAGGACTTCGGCATGTGGCTGCTTTCGCTGGTCGTGCTGATCTACGTGGCCTCGGGCGGTCTCCGCGCGGTGGCTTACGTGGACACCGTGCAGTGTATCTTGCTGGCTCTGGGTATCATCATTACCGGTGTTATCGCCCTCAGCTACGCGGGCGGCTGGGACACCCTGCAGATGGGTCTCGCCAAGCTGGGAGCCTCGGATATCGGTAAGTGGGGAACCACCAAGGGCTACGGAGGCGGCGATTACAACGCCTACTTCGCCATCCCGGGGGTGATCCAGTGGACCGCCGGACTGGGCAAGGAAACGCCGGTGGGCGGCCTGTGGACGGGCGTCATGTGCCTCACCTACATGTTCGCATTGATGGGCATTCAGGCGGCCCCGGCGTTCAGCATGTGGTCGTTCGCGAACACTAACCCGCGTCCGTTCGCGCCCCAGCAGGTTTGGGCGTCGTCCTTCTGCATCGGCCTCATCTTGTTCTTCTTCACCGCTTTCCAAGGCATGGGGGCCCATCTTCTCGGCGCCACCCCGGCCGCGTCGGAACTGGTGAGGGACATCGTGCCGAACGTCAACCCGGCGACCGGTGAATTCTGGCTGCCGGACCTCTCCAAGGGCCTCGAGGATTCCTTGGTACCGCACTACTTCAACCTGATCGGCGATTCGATGCCGTGGTTGATTGGCCTTCTGGCGGTCTGCGCCTTGGCGGCGATGCAGTCCACCGGCGCGGCGTACATGTCCACCGCCGGCGGCATTCTGACCCGCGACCTCTACAAGCGTTACCTCAATCCCGGAGCCACCCACACCACCCAGAAGCTGTTCGGGCGGTTGGGCGTCGCCTTCATCGTGATATCGGCTCTGATGGTGGCGACGTTCTCCAGTGACGCCCTGGTGCTTCTCGGTGGACTGGCGGTGGCGTTCGGCTTCCAGATGTGGCCGGCGCTGGCGGGCGTCTGCTGGTTCCCGTGGATCACCCGTCAGGGTGCGACTTGGGGCCTGGCGGCCGGGCTGTTCGCCGTCGTCATGACCGACAGCTTCGGTCAGACCCTTACCGGCGGGGCGGTGCCCTGGGGCCGGTGGCCACTGACCATTCACTCGGCCGGCTGGGGCATCATCTTCAACGTTGCCGTCGTTGTCATCGTCTCGGCGATAACACAGAGCGAGCAGTCTCTTGCTCACCGCATGAAGTATCACAACTTCCTGCGCGAGCATGCGTCGTTGCCGGCATCGAAGAAGGGACTGAAACCGATTGCCTGGATCATCACACTCGCGTGGTTCTTCTTCGGCATCGGTCCGGGAGCGGTCATCGGCAACGACATCTTCGGTTCGCCGAACGCCGGCACGCCGGATGGTTGGACCTTCGGCATCCCATCCGTCTGGGCATGGCAGATCTTGTTCTGGCTGCTCGGTGTGTTCATGATGTGGTTCCTTGCCTATAAAATGGAAATGTCCACCGTGCCGGACACGGAAGTCGAGGCACTGGTAGAAGACATCGGCGACACGACCCTGGAAAAGCCGGGCATCTAGAACCAACATTTCTACGTGCGACCGAGGGGAAGGACCCAGTCCTTCCCCTCTTTCATTTGGGTGAAGCGAAAGGCACATCAAAGCCACCCTCGCACATCCTTTCGCCTCATACCCCGCACTCCTTGACTTCGGGCCCGACTGCTGGCCTTTTCCTTCTGATTTTAAGCAAGATCGGCCGAAAACGGCGCAATTCAGTTAAAAGGACAGGCCCGACGTGAGCCCCTTCGACGAAACCGCTTTCGTTAGGGACCTGGAGCCGTTCGATCGGCTGAACGCGGACGGTCTCGCGGACGTTGTCGTTGCGCTTTCGCCGGGCGAATTCGCTTCCGGCGAGACGATCCTGAAACGATTTGGCACCCCCGGTTATCTCTATTTGATCATCGAGGGGCTGATCGAGGAATTGGACAACGCGGGCATCGTCGGCCGGTACTCCCGCGGCGACGCCGTCTGTCCCCGAGCGCTCATCGAAGGGCGGAGCGAAAATACCTTCGTCGCTCGAACGGCGTGCCGATGCCTTCGGATCCCGGCGGGTTACTTCCGAATGCTTCTCAAAAGCAATGCCGCGATCCGGGAGTACTATTGCCGGAATTTGTCGCGCAGGCTCGACCACATCGTGAGCGTTCACGAACGTCGCGAGGCGGCCGCGGCGCTGATCGCGCCCGTCGGAGCGTCCGAACTCCATCCTCCGGTCTTCGTTGCTCCCGAAACGTCCTTTGACGAAGCAACCGCGATCATGGGTGCCGAAAACGTTTCGGCGCTTCTGGTCCGCCGCGACGCCGGCAACGGAATTGTCACCAGGGGGGACCTGCACGAGAAACTTAACCTGCTGCATTTGCCGGGCCCCACGCCGGTGGGGGACGTAGCCAGCGAGAATCTCATTTCGCTGCAACCCGACGACACGCTGTTCGATGCCCTCCGGGTGATGACAAGGCACTCCATACGGCACGTCGTCATTACCCGGGAGCGTGAGATCGAGGGGCTCTTCGAACAAAGGGATCTTCTCAGGTCTCTCGCCGGCCGCGCCAACGTCATCGCGGCCCGGGTCAAGGGAGCCGCGTCGGGGGAGGACTTGAAACAGGCCGGCGCGGCCATCACGGAACTGATCAAGAGCTTCCTCGAGCGCGGCGTCAAAACCCGATACATCGCCCGGTTGGTGACGCGGCTCAATCGAGAGCTCCTGCGCCAGGTGTATGAAAATGTGGCGCCCAAGGACGTGCGCGCGTCTTCATGCCTCATGGTCATGGGCAGCGAAGGCCGGGGCGAACAGCTCGTCAAGACCGATCAGGACAACGGCTTGGTCCTCGGGCCGGACCTGACCTGGGACTCGGTGGCGCCGACAGCCAACGCTTTTGTCGCGGCCCTGGCGGATCTGGGGTACCCACCCTGCGAGGGCAATGTGATGGTTTCCAATCCCGAGTGGACGCAATCCGTGGAGGATTACAAGAAAACCCTGCACCGTTGGATCCACCGGCCCGACGAAAACTCGTTCAGCCAACTGGCGGTATTTTTGGATGCAAGCCCCATAGCCGGCGACGCTGGCCTCCTCGGCGCGCTCAAGACCCATGTATTCGAATTGGTCGACAATCAGAGCGTCGTTCTCGGCCATATCGCCAAGCCCATGCTTGGATACAAAACTCCCCTTGGCTTTTTCAACCGCCTCATTACCGAAAAACAGCAGCCGCACGCCGGCAAGCTGGACATCAAGAAAGGCGGGGTCTTTCCCATCGTGCACGGCATTCGCTGTCTTGCCCTGGAGCATCGCATTTCCGAAACGAGCACCTTGGACCGGATTCATATTCTTAGCAGCCTGGGCGTATTCACGAGCGGCCTGTCGGCGGATTTGATCGAGTCCCTCGACGTCATGTCTTCGCTGCGGGTGAAATCCCAGCTGGAGCAATTGGTGCGCGGCGAACCTTGTGACAACTACGTCAGCCCCCGCGATCTCACCAACCTGGAACGCGAACTTCTGCGCTCATCGCTCAAGATCGTGAAGGAGTTCAAGAAGTTCATTCTTTATCATTTCAAGCTGAACCTTGTTTCCTAGGAGCCTGATCGGAGACGACGAGATCAATGTCCAAGAACGCCGTGCTCATGTTCCTGATTGCGAGCGTTCTGACGGTCGGCGTGATCGTCGGAGTCGCGGGCGCCATGTGGACCGACCTGGCCGGCGACGATCGCACGGTCATAGCCGGTCTTTGGGCATCACTCGGCGGTTACGTGGTGATCACGCTGGCCTATCTCCTCGTGCTGATCGGTTTCGGGACAAACTGGATTTTCACCCGCTATATCGCGCCTCTTGGGGCTCTCGCCGAGGGCGCGCGGGTGATCGCGCTCACCAATCCGGCCCATCGACCCCCAATGAACGGGCCAAGCGAGGTGCGGGAACTGATCACCGGCCTGAATGTTCTAGCCAATCACTACGAGCGATCGCAGCGAGACCTCGGAGATCGCATTCACGAAGCCGCCGCCGCCCTCGAGGAAGAGAAGCACACGCTCTCCGCACTGATGTCAAAGCTCTCGCAAGGGATCCTGGTGTGCAATCTCGACGGCCGTATCCTGCTCTACAATTACCAAGCCCAGAAAATGCTCGGAGGTGCCGTGCGCGCAAGCGGTGGAGCGGACTGGATCGGCCTCGGCCGGTCGGTGCATGGCGTTCTCGACGAACACCAGATCAATCACGCGTTGATGACCGTCATCCATGGCCGGCAGCGCGGCGAAACCGAGACCATGGTTCCATTCGTGGTCGCCAGAAGCGGCGGGCAAGTTCTGAACGTGCATCTGGTTCCAATTTCAGGCAAGGAGCGCCTCTGGCATGGCTATATCCTCACCCTCGACGACGTTACGCACCGTGTGTCGAGGGAGTCGATCCGCGCCGCGCGCCTGCGGTCGCTGATCGAGAGGCAACGCTCGGCGGCGGCGGCTATCCGCGGCGCGATCGAGACCATACTGGCTTTTCCGGATCTCGACGATCCGAGCCTGCTTGAGTTTCACCGGGCGATCCACGAAGAAACTCTCAAGATGACCGTTATGTTCGCCGGCCTCGAGGATCGTTCTTCCACTCATTCCGAGGGCCGGTGGCCGCTGCAGGACGCGCTTGCGAGCGACCTGCTGGCCGCGATCCAGCGCCACGTTCAGGGAATGCTGAGCGTGGAGATCAAAGTCAGCGTTCCCATCGAACCCCTTCGGCTCAAAGTGGATAGCTATGCCGTCGCCCGCTCGATGATCTTTCTGATCGATCAACTGAGATTCGCGTGCCGCGCCGAGAACATGAGCCTGACACTGGAATGTCGGCCCGGGTTCGCCAACCTGATCCTGGAATGGTCCGGAGCGTCGCTTCACATGGAGGCGCTCCAGGCATGGGGTAACCACAACGTCATGTCGGATCGAACGGGATCGTCCGTGACGTTGATCGACGTCGTCGAGCGGCACAGCGCCGCCATCTGGCCGCGGGCGCACGCCGCCGCGAGCGGTCCTTCGCTGTGTCTGGTCCTGCCGCTAAGTGATGCCGATCCGACCGAATCAACTTCGGCGCCCGCCGCCGGCGGAGTAGATTTCGATTTCCGTTTGCCCCGCCACGCCGCCTTTGGGGACGATTTCGCCAACGCGCCGCTGACCAGCCTGAGCTACACGGTCATCGACACCGAAACCACCGGTCTCGATCCCAGCGGCGGCGATGAAATCATCGCAATCGGCGCCATCCGAATCGTCAATGGGCGCATCCTCCGGCAGGAAATGTTCGATGCCCTAGTCAATCCGCGACGGCCGATTTCCCAACAATCGAGAGCCATTCACGGTATTTCCCAGGACATGCTGCGGGGGCAACCCACGATCGAGCAGCTGCTGCCGCGACTGCATCGTTTCGCGCAGGAAACGGTCATTGTCGGGCACGACGTAGCGTTCGACCTGCGCTTCTTCGAACTCAAGGAAGGGATCTCCGGCGTTCGGTTTTCGAATCCCGTTCTTGATACGCTTCTCTTGGAAAGCGTGATCACGCCTAATCAGGAGGATCGCCGGCTTGAGGCCATCGCCCGGCGGCTTGGCGTAACGGTGTCGGGACGGCATACCGCTCTCGGCGACTCCCTTATCACCGCCGAGATTTTTCTGGCGATGCTTCCGCTATTGTCGGAACGCGGGATTCGCACCTTGGGAGAAGCAAGAAAGGCTTGCGGCGCGTCGAGGTTCGCCAACCGCAAGTATTGAGCCACGGCGGCGACATTTAGACGTCGAGGGAAGCAGAAATGCCATGACCGCCGAGGCGTAATTTTGTTACACTCCGCCGGACTCCATATCGTTCCACTAAACTCCGGAAGTGAGCGCCTCTCGTCATATGCAGCAGGTATTTTCGCCTCAATACCAATGGCTTTGGACGTTGGCGCTCGGCGCCGCGCTGTTCTTCCCCGTTCGCCAGCTCATTTGGGCGCTGTCGGTGAGGCGGGAGGAACGCAAGCTGGGCAAGCCGACCGACGAAGACCGGCGCCGGGCGCTCAAGCGCCGGGCGGCATTCACGTCGTTTCTGCTGTGTTTCGTTTTTTCCATCGCGTACGTTCAAGTGATGTTCAGGAGTTTCCACGGCAGTCAATGATCCCCAAGGACTTCACCAACCCGCGCGTAATTCGCCGTCTGATCATTATCATGGCCGTCGCCACATTCGCGATGTTCACGTTCTGGGCCGTGATCAAGCCCCTTTTTGTTGCGGTGCCTGCGGGCGATTACGAGGTTCGCCAGGGCGACATCCTACTCGGCGACAAGAAATACAGCGAAGCCCTGGATCGTTTCGACGCGGCGCTGCGGGAAATGCCGAATCACCGCGGCGCCCTGATGGGCAAGGCGATTGCCCTGCTGCAACTGGAGCATTTCGACGAGGCGGAAGAGGTTTTTACCCACACCATCGGCTACCTGACGGAAAGCCTGGAGCCGGACGACGCCACCGGAACCGCCGTTCTCGCCGGAGCCTACGCCAACCGCGGCATCCTCTACGACCGAACGGCGCGCTACGAACAGGCAGTGGCGGACTATGTTCAGGCGCTGAAAATCGACGAGGAGGCCGTTAAGGGGCCCGGCGTCGTCGATAAGGTCCTGTATGTGATGCCGCGCCCTGCAACCGTCCGTGACCGCGCCATTTACCTTCAGAAGCAGTTGGCGCTGCCCGAGGAAGAGCGGGTTCTCAGGGTGCCCGAGAATGACGCGGAGCAGCGCATGCACAAACCCTGAAGGTGTGCCGCTCTAAAATTCCACGATGCCGAGAACGTCCTGGAACAGAACCAGAAAAAAATAGGTGGCGGCGATACAGCCGAACAGCAGACGGACGAAATCGGTGTTTCCCTCGGCGTCCCGGTAGCGGATGCCGTGCCAGGCAATCGCCGCGGTTACGATGAGGAACACGATATTGATGAAGGGCTCGAGGTCGCCGGCGAATTCAAACATGGCCACAAGCTAGACATTGGCGCCGCCCCTGGCAACCGGCGACACGTCTATCAACGACCGTTGGTGTAATATCGCGGTTGCTCGGAATCCGCTGGCTGGTTCGCGCCGCCAATCCCGGCTTCTTGATCCATGCCGCGAAGTTCTTTCTCGTTGAAATACGGAGGTAGCAGCGAGGTCGGTTTCTCGACCGTCATGCCCGCGACCAGAAGCGCCGTAATCATGAACACCGCCAACAGCGCGACGGCGGCGCAAAACTGCCGCACGCCCTTGGGCACCAAGGTGTGATAGTCATTGTCGTAGCGATGGTAGGCGGGATCGTTGTCATTCAGTTGCCCCCGTTGCTCGCGGCTCAAGATCAGTCGCGCGTAATGCCGCGCCCAATGGGGGACTTCGTCACGCAACATGTAAGAGCTGAACAAGCGCGCCACCAAGGTTTCCGGCAGATCCTCGTTAAACCATTCGCGATACGCTAGCTGCAGGAGCTGGAACTCCCCAACCTGCAATAGATTGGCCGCCGATGAGACGATCATCCGTTCGCCCATCTCCAGTTCTTCACGATCCGGATGTAAAAGGGTTTCGAAAAAATTCATGCCGGATCCGTGTGCAAAGATGAGCGAAAGGCGCTTCCTGGGCTCACTGGCCCCCGCGCCTCTATAATACAGTAGGTCGGTTGGGCTTTACGTCAAGCGCGCAATCAAATTATCGCGACCGGCCCCGATCTGGCCCATAATACCAACGGTCACTGATAATGACATTCCACATCGAAATCCCCTGTGCCCGCCGAGGTTTGTTACCGTGTCCCAATGAAATACCAGAACAACAATCGCCATCTCGATATTCTGGCGATCGACACGGGCGGTACGCGCGTCAAGATCCGCGTCGACCACCGCGATGAGGTCCGCCAAGCCCCGACCGGTCCGGCCATGACCCCGCGCGGTCTCGTCGACCGGGTGCGGGCGCTTGCGGCGGAGTGGTCGTTCAACGCGGTTTCGCTGGGATATCCGGGAGAGGTTCGAAACGGCCGTCCAGCGCAGGAACCACACAATCTCGGCGCCGGCTGGATCGGTTTCGATTTTCAATCGGCGTTCGGACGACCGGTCAAAGTGATCAACGACGCCGCGATGCAAGCGCTCGGTAGCTATCAGGGCGGCCGGATGTTGTTTCTCGGACTCGGAACCGGGCTGGGCTCGGCCATGGTGATCGACAAGCTGGTGCAACCGATGGAGTTGTCCAAACTCCCGTACAAGAACGGCGAAACCTTCGGAGATTTCGTCCGTCACAGCGCCATCGAGCGTCTCGGACTGGAGGTGTGGCAACAGGAGGTTGGCCATGTAATCGAGCTGTTGCGCGACGCGCTGGTCGCTGATTACGTGGTCGTCGGCGGAGGTAACGCGCGATTGTTGAAGGCGCTCCCGCCCCATGCTAGGCCCGGAAACAACGCCGACGCGTTTGAGGGGGGATTCCGTCTCTGGCTGGATCCCAAGGTGCGGATTTAGAACGTCTTGAACGCCTGTACAGAACGCCCGGCAATCGCTAAGGTCCGCGGGTTTCGACGGGCCCTCAGAGGAGTAACGATGCGCTGGATGATGGCCGTGATCGTCTGCCTGCCATTACTGAGCTGCGGCGCATCGGTTTTGGACGCCGACGCGAACGGGATTTGGCTCCAGGAGCCGATGTTCCATGTCGGAAACCCCGACGCCAAGGCCGAAGAACATTGCCGGCAGTTCGGCAAACGGGCCGTGTATCGGTCGACCATCGAAGCGCGTGGAAAGACGCAATATTACATGCCCATTCGGGCATACAATTGCCAGTAGTCTTCGCCGAAATAATAATGGCATGGTGGGCCCGGCAGGACTCGAACCTGCAACCAGACCGTTATGAGCGGCCGGCTCTAACCAGTTGAGCTACGGGCCCGACGCGCTGATAGCCGGAGAAACGAAACGATCGGCTCGGGTTGCCGGGGGTGAAAAGCATTGGGTAGCTGATTATCGAAGTCTGGATCAATAGTCCAGGAAACTCCGGAGCTTGCGCGACCGGCTCGGATGCTTGAGCTTGCGAAGCGCCTTCGCCTCGATCTGGCGTATGCGCTCGCGTGTCACCGAGAACTGCTGGCCCACCTCCTCAAGTGTGTGGTCGGTGTTCATGCCAATCCCGAAACGCATGCGAAGAACGCGCTCTTCTCGCGCGGTCAGGCTCGACAACACCCGGGTGGTGGTCTCCCGGAGATTGGACTGGATGGCAGCATCCAACGGCTGGACCGCGTTCTTGTCTTCGATGAAGTCGCCCAGATGGCTGTCTTCCTCGTCGCCGATGGGTGTTTCCAGGCTGATCGGTTCCTTGGCGATCTTCAAAACCTTGCGCACCTTCTCCAAGGGCATGGAGAGTTTTTCGGCCAGCTCCTCGGGCGTGGGCTCCCTGCCGATTTCGTGGAGCATCTGGCGCGACGTGCGAACCAATTTGTTGATGGTTTCGATCATATGCACCGGAATCCGGATGGTGCGCGCTTGGTCGGCGATGGAGCGGGTGATCGCTTGGCGAATTCCACCAAGTGGCATAGGTCGAGAACTTGTACCCGCGGCGGTACTCGAACTTGTCCACCGCCTTCATGAGCCCAATGTTGCCTTCCTGGATCAAGTCCAGGAACTGCAGCCCCCGGTTGGTGTATTTCTTGGCGATGGAAATGACCAGCCGCAGGTTTGCCTCGATCATTTCCTTCTTCGCCTTGGCCGCTTCGCGCTCACCTTTCTGAACGGTGGATACGATGCGTCGGAATTCGGTCACGGGCAGACCGACATCATGGGAAATCGCCGCGATGTCCTGCCGCATCATTTCGATTGTCTCACGATGGATATTGGCGAATTTCTGCCACCCCTTGCCGGGCAGCCCGGTTACCCGGTCCAGCCAGTCGGGGGCCAATTCCTCGCCGCGATAGTGCTCTAGAAAATCCTCGCGCTTGATCCGGCAGTCAACGGCCAACCTCAACAGCCGCCCTTCAAGCCCGATAAGATTGCGGTTCAAATTGTAGAGCTGATCGACCAACTCCTCGATCCGGGCATTGTTGAGGTGAACGTCCTCCATCAGAATGACCAGTTCCCGGCGCAGCCGTCCATATCGCTTCTCGAGGGACGACTTGACCTCTTCGCCGCGCTGCAAGGCCTGAATCCGTTGAAGCTGGAGCTTGTGCAGCTTGTTGTAAGTGGCCGTGATCTGCTCGAAGGTTTCAATGACCTTTGGCGTCAGCGCCGCTTCCATGGCCGCGAGCGAGAGATTCTGCTCCTCGCCGTCCAGATCGTCGTCGTCGGCGCTCTCCTCGGTTTCACCCTCGGTTTCGTCGTCCGCGACGGCGTCGGCGTCTTTCCCGCCGGCCTCGTCTTCACCCCCGGTTTCCGCGCCGGCGGCGGGACTCTGCTCGCCGCCATTCTCACCGGGGACCGCCGCGGGAACACCCCCCGGAGCACCGCCGGGCTGTGCCTCGCCACTGACGGAAATCGTGACGCCGTCGTAGGTCGCCTCCAAATCGATGATGTCGCGAAGCAGCATTCGCCCCTCCGCCAGAGAATCATGCCAGTTAATGATGGCCCGAATGGCAAGAGGGCTTTCGCAGATTCCGCCGATCATCATTTCCCGGCCGGCCTCGATGCGTTTGGCGATCGCGATTTCGCCCTCTCGCGACAGCAACTCCACATTTCCCATTTCGCGAAGGTACATGCGCACCGGATCGTCGGTGCGGCCCATGTCGCTCTCATCGACGTTTCCGACGGGCGAACCTGTTTCGGAGATCTCGGCGGGCGGCGCCGCTTCCTCGCCTTCCTCGTTTTCCACCACGTTGATGCCCTGCTCCGACAGCCGGGCCATGGTGTCTTCGATCTGTTCCGAGGACACTTGATCCGGCGGCAGGGCGTCGTTCAAATCGTCATAGGTGACGTAGCCACGCTCCTTTCCCCGGGCGATCATCTTTTTGATGCCGCTCCCCAGGGAGTCAAGTAGAGGGCCGTCGCTAGTTTCGGTCTTGGCTTCCGGCGCTTCCGCCACGGCTGTCGTCTTATTGGACATCTATTCCCCGCTAAAAATCAATCAAGCCGCGGGAGCGAGTTCGCGATAGCGACTTTGCCCCGGACGGCGAATGCCGCAGAGGTTACTTGCCAACTTCTCAAAAACTGCCCGCGGTCGCGGTGTGTGTCCGAGAATAGCGGCCTCTCGTGCTTTCGTCGCGCTTTATAAAAATTCTACCGTTCCCGCCGGCCGATCGCCGCTGGTTGCTTGATCCCTGAGTTCGTTCGCAGAAGGCGTTTGCCACGCAAGGTTGTCAACCTTTCTGTTCGATTAGCCATTCGGAGTGTAAACCTCAGCTATAAATAAAGAGTTTCCTTGCTGAGGACTTACGAACGAGTTCAGCATCAACGGCAAACGCACTGTCTGAGGTGGCGTTTCAACTTCGCCGCGTCAAGATGTTATCTCGAACCTTCTGTCTTTAAATCGTCTCGACAAAACTTGTCAAGATCGACTTTGTCGGCCAAATTGTCGGCGCAGGGCGAGCCTTATAGCAATGTCGATGACCCGCCTCAACGCGCTTGGGACCCCTTTAAGCCGACCGGCTTGGAGGGACCGCTGGAATTTGCCCCGCATCCGCGAGCATTCGGGCGCGAAGCATGTCGGGAATCGGCGCGGGGCGTCCGCCTTCCCCGAGGTCCAGCCACACCAGCACCGCTTCGCTGGTGGCGAAGCAGACCCCATCCTTGAACAGACCCTGTCCGATGGAGCACGAGCTGCGCCCCACCCGGTCCACCCGCGTTCCGATCTCCACATGGCCCGGATAGTGCGCCTGAGCAAGATAGTTGACGGTCAACCGTAGAATGACCCATCCGGTGCCTTCCCCCGACGTGGATCCGGGCATCAGGTGCTCGGCGAATTCCACCCGGCCCGTCTCGCAGTAGGTGGCCACGGCGACGTTGTTTATGTGTCGATAGCGGTCCATGTCCGCGAACCGCACGGTATCCCGCGTCCAGAACGAAAAGGCGGCGGGGTCGGTCAGGTCGATGTTCGGGGCGGGGGCGGTACCGGTCATGGATCGTTTGCTGGATGAATGCCCTTCGTGGCGATCATGTAACTGCGTATACCGTCGATCACAACCATGATCCGGGTCCGTGGACGTTGTTCGTTTCGGCCGCGGCTGCTAAACCTACCGCGCCTCGCGCCTCGAAACCGTCCCTCCCGGGAGATTCGACTTCCGTGCTCCGACGACTTTACGACTGGACCATGAGCGTCTCCGGTCACCGTCATGCCGTATGGGCCCTGGCGGCGCTCACATTCGCCGAAAGCTCGGTGTTTCCCATCCCGCCGGATGTCCTGTTGATTCCCATGGTGCTGGCCGCACGGGAACGGGCATGGCTGTTGGCGGCCGTTTGCACCATTGCTTCGGTGCTCGGGGGCCTTGCCGGATATGGGATCGGTTATTTCCTGTTCGAACAGATCGGCCGGCCGATCATCGATTTCTATGGTTACGGGGACGCGTTCCAGTCCTTCCAAGAAGCCTATAACGAGTGGGGCGCCTGGATCGTCGCCGGCGCCGGTTTTACCCCCTTTCCCTACAAGGTGATCACCATCGCCAGCGGCGTCACCGGTCTCGACCTGACCACGTTCAGCGTCGCTTCCTTCCTGTCTCGCGGCGCCCGGTTTTTCATCGTCGCCGGACTGCTGTGGTATTTTGGAGAGGCGATCCGCCGGTTCGTGGAGAACAACCTGGCCATGCTCGCGACGCTCTTTTTCATCTTGCTGTTTGGCGGTTTCGTCGCGGCCAAGTATTTTCTTTAGCCGTCAAACCGATGGGAAGGCGGCCGCGAGCCGCCGATTACCGGGTGTCATGACGCCGCCGGAACCGCTATATGGTCGATATGTCGGTGTCACTTGGAACTCTTGCGGGTGCTCGCGCCCTCCCCGTGGCCATTCTCGTTGTGAGCATGGGCGCCATCGCCAGCGCGTTTACCGCTCAATATGTCTTTGGGCTGGAGCCGTGCGTTTTGTGCCTGTACCAGCGGGTTCCCTATGCGATCACCGGCGCTTTGGCGGCGTTGGCGATTTTCCTGTCGGCGCGCGGACAAGCATCCCGATGGCTGGTGATCGCCTGCGGGGCCGTGTTCATGGCGGGCTCGGCGCTTGCCTTTTATCATGTGGGCGTCGAGCAGCATTGGTGGGGATCGGTGGCGGCTTGCGGCGGCGAACTCTCGTCGGGCGTGAATGTGAAGGACTTGACCAGCCAGCTCGCCAGCCAACCGCGCCGGCCCTGCGACCAGGTCGACTGGACGCTTTTTGGCCTGTCCATGGCGGGCTATAATAGCCTCGCCTCCCTGGGGTTGGGCGTGGCCGCCATCGCCGGCGGCTGGCGCCTCGGAAAGGAAAGAGAACGGTGAGTGAAAAAACGCCAACAACCGGACGTCTCCCCGGCGACCTGAGCAAAGCCGAACTCATCGACCGTATCATCCGCGTCGACCAGGCCGGCGAATACGGCGCCGTTCGCATCTACGCGGGCCAACTCAGCGTGCTTGGCCGCACCCCGGCCGGCGGGGTCATCCGCCGCATGGCCGTCCAGGAGCGCGAGCATCTGGCGAAATTCAACGAACTGATCCCGCAACGCCGGGTTCGACCGACGGCGCTGCAACCTCTGTGGCATGTCGCCGGGTTCGCCTTGGGGGCCACGACCGCGCTCTTGGGACCGCGCGGGGCGATGGCCTGCACCGTCGCGGTCGAAGAGGTTATCGACGAGCACTACGCGAAACAGATCGCCCAATTGGGGGATGACGAGTTGGAGCTCCGGGACATCTGTGAACGCTACCGGCGGGACGAAATCGAGCATCGGGATACCGGGCTCCACCATGGAGCCGAAAAGGCCCCCGGCTACAAAGCGTTGACGGGCGCCATAAAAGCCGGTTCGCGGCTGGCCATCTGGCTATCGGAGCGTGTTTAGGCGCTGGTGTTGCGCCGCCGGCCGGACACCAGGCAGGTGATCACGCCACGCAGGGTCCGCACCTCCTGCTCGGTCAGTTGCGCCCGCCCAAGAAGGTTGCGGAGGTTGCGGACCATGATCGGGCGCTTTTCCTCGACCCGCAGGAACCCGCAGGCGTCCAGTTCGCTTTCCAGGTGTTCGAACAGCCCCATCATCTCCTCCTTGCGCGCGGGTCGCGTCTCCTTGGGCATGGTCATGGAAGCGCGCGGCGCATCGGTTGTCGCCTGATACCATTCATAACCGACGAGCAGCACCGCCATCGCCAGATTGAGCGAACTGAAGGCCGGGTTCAGCGGCGCCATGATGACGGCATCGGCCAACGCCACGTCGTCGTTGTGGAGCCCCTTCGCTTCCTTGCCGAAGAGAACGCCATCGCCGCCGCTGGACGCCGGAGAACCGGTCAGCTCGACGGCGGCCTGGCGGGGGGTGACGACGCGCTTGATCATGTCCCGGGCGCGGGCGGTGGTTGCGTAAACCCGCGACAGATCGGCGACGGCGCCGGGCGTGGAGTTCGAACAGGCGGGCGGCGTCGAGAACACGATCCGCCCCCGCCGACGCCGCGACGGCCTTTTCATTGGGCCAGGGTTCGCGCGGCCGCACGAGACGTAGATCCGTCAGCCCGAAGTTCAGCATGGCCCGCGCGACCATGCCGATGTTCTCTCCCAGTTGAGGCTCGACCAGCACGACCGCCGGACCATCGCCCGATGCGGCGGCCCGCGTGGAGTCCGTGCCCGCCATGGCGGATCGGGTCAGGCGGCCTGGGCGACGGCCCCGTCGCGATAGAGCCTGTAGACGATGCTGTCGTAAAGCGCCCGGAAGGACGCATCGATAATGTTGGTCGAGACGCCCACGGTCGACCAGCGCTCGCCATGATCGGTCGCGGATTCGATCATCACCCGGGTGAACGCGCGGGTTCCGTCCCCGGGCGTGAGGATACGCACCTTGTAGTCGACCAGACGCACCGGCTCCAGTGAGGGATAGACGGGTATCAGGACCTTTCGCAACGCCGCGTCCAGGGCGTTCACCGGCCCGTTGCCCTCCTCGACGGTCATATACTGGTTGCCGTTGGCCTCGAGCTTGACCGTCGCCTCGGAGAGGGTCACCAGATCGCCCCGCGCATTCCACCGCCGCTCGTCGATCACGCGGAAGCTGGTGCAGTTGAAATACTCCGGCACGCCGTTGATCGCGCGCCGGGCGAGAAGCTCGAAACTGGCTTCCGCGCCGTCGTAGGCGTAGCCGTTGAACTCCATTTCCTTGACCGTTTCCACCAGCCGGGCAACTTTCGGATCCTTGGAGTCCACGTCCAGTCCGATGTCCCTGAACCGCGCCAGGATGTTGGCCCGCCCCGCCTGATCCGACACGACGATGTGCCGGTGATTGCCGACCAACTCCGGAACGATGTGTTCGTAGCAGCGGGGATCCTTCTCCACCGCCGACACATGCAGACCCCCCTTGTGCGCGAACGCCGATTTGCCCACGTAGGGCGCGCTTCGGTTGGGCGCGCGGTTGAGCCGCTCGTCGAACAGCCGGGAGACATGGGTCAGGCGGGTCAGATCATTGGCGGTGAGCCCGGTTTCATACCCCATCTTCAGCATCAGCGACGGGATGATGGAAACCAAGTTGGCGTTGCCGCACCGCTCTCCGAGGCCATTCAACGTCCCCTGCACCTGGCGCACGCCCGCGCGCACGGCGGCGATGCTGTTGGCCACGGCGTTGCCGGTGTCGTCATGGCAATGGATTCCAAGCCGGTCCCCGGGGACGTGCGCGGTGATTTCGCCGATGATTTCCGCGACCTCATGGGGCAACGTTCCGCCGTTGGTGTCACAGAGAACGATCCACCGCGCGCCCGCCTCTTGCGCCGCCTTCAGGCACGTGGTCGCGTATTCGGGATTCGCCTTGTAGCCGTCGAAGAAATGCTCGGCGTCGAACATGACCTCGTCGAGCCTGCCCTTGGCGTGACGGATGCTGTCGGCGATCATCTTCACGTTCTCGTCAAGCTCGATTCCGAGCGCCACCTCCACCTGAAAATCCCACGCCTTGCCCACCATGCAGACGATCTTGGCCTTGGTGGTGAGCAGCGCGGTGAATCCCGGGTCGTTCTCGACGCTGCGGCCCGTCCGGCGGGTCATTCCAAAGGCCGAAAGGCGGGCGCGATGCAACTTGGGCGGATCGGCGAAGAAACCGTCATCGGTGGGATTGGCTCCGGGCCATCCCCCTTCGATATAGTCGATGCCCAAACCGTCCAGCTCGCGGGCGATAGCGGCCTTGTCGGCGACGCTGAAATCCACGCCTTGGGTCTGCGCTCCGTCGCGCAGGGTGCAGTCGTATAGATAGACGCGATCACCAGACATTGACGTCTCCACAATCTTAGAGAGTGCGGGAGAATGCCGAAATTGCCGAAGGAGTACAAGGTTTTCCCATAATCGATGATCCCAATAGATGCGCCGCGACATGTCGGCCATTCGCCACCGCGATTATGCGAGGTAATCGTTAAACTTCTCATTGTCCCCCGGGTTCACCGGGGCGGGAACACCGAACCACGATCCATGCTGCCGATTCCACTTATTATCTTAACGCCGTGCCGGCCCCAACGGCGGTCGACCGTAAAAATGTATACCTTGCGTCTACTTTCCCGGCTGTTTTGCATACCGTCGTTCCGCGTCCGTGGCGCTTAAGCACTTGATCCGAAACAAAACCCGTCGGCGCCCGACGTGAAGGGTATATAAAAGTATACGAAAGTAGACATTTCGTCAGGCCAAGTGTATGATTTCACTGGAAAGACCTTTTCCACCCGGTATACATAAGTATACATTAATACAGGATAACGCATTGATACTGAGAGGAATTTATCCGTAACAAACGTATACATTTTTAAACCGGTCCGGATTCCGAGCCCACTTCTCCTGTCGCTCCAATTAGAACAAACATCGAACATAAGTCCTGGCAGGCGAAGGGTCAAGGACTTTGTTCCTCGCCTGTTCAGTCGACTCCGACCGTTTGATCCCGAGATTTTATGGGATACGAAGCACGCGCGTTCCGGAGTTCAGGCCTTCAGCCGTTTGCGGACATGCCGGGTGCGACTAGGGAACGACCGCCCTTAGAGTCCGACTTTGAAACTCATGTTGAGCGTGCCAAGCGTCGGGTGAGCATCATGACGGAAGCGGCGTAGAGGAAGGTTTGGGCGGAGGCGATGGTGGCTTCGAAGTCTTTGGCGAGCCTTCGGTTACGGTTGATCCAGGCGAAGAAGCGCTCGACCACTCATCGCCTTGGCAGGACCTGGAAGCCGACCTGGTCAGCGATCTTCTTGACCACCTCGATGGCAATGCAGGTGGCGTCCTTGACCCGCTGGGCGCCATAGGCGCTGTCGGCGAAGGCGAGTTCGACGAAGGGGAACGATCGCCGCGACGCCTTGAGCAGCGGGATCGCGCCGTCGCGATCCTGAATGTCGGCCGGGTGGGCTTGAATCACCAGCGCCCGCCCATCGGTATCGACCATGGCGTGGCGCTTGCGGCCCTTGATCTTCTTGGCCCCGTCGTAGCCCCTGGGGCCGCCGGCTTCGACGGTCTTGACGCTCTGGCTGTCGATCACCGCCGCCGACGGACTGGCCTCCCGCCCGACCCGCTCGCGGTCGAGCGCGACGAGATGGTGGTTGATGGTCTCGAACAGGCCCTCGCGGCGGAAGCGCAGGAACCAACCGTAGACCGTCGTCATCGGCGGGAAGTCCTTGGGCAGCATGCGCCAGGCGCAGCCGGCCCGCAGGACGTAGAAGATGGCGTTCATGATCTCGCGCATCGGCCATTCGCGGGGCCGGCCGGTCCGCGCCGGCGGCGGCATGAACGGCGCGATGATCTCCCACTCCGCATCGCTCAGATCGCTTCCATAACGCAGATGATCGCGGCTATGTTGCCGCCGGGTGGTCGGTGTCCACATGTGCCCCTCCAAACTAGCTTTGACAACCGTTTGGAATCACATCTGAACCCGCCAATCCAGCCAAAAATTGAGTTTCAAGACGGCTTCTAATAGCAGTGAGTTCTCAGGAAGTCCTTGTAGTGTACGAAACAAATCCAGTGTGGCATCCTCGCCTGCGCCTTGATGGAATTGAGATAGCTCGCCCCACTCGCGCTCGAGCAACCCGACTTGCCGCTTCTTATCTACATCTGACGTCGCGAAACGCGCCTTTGTGTAATTCCTTCCTAGAACATGCGAAAGACGCCCGCGAAACTCATCAGAGATTTCCGCGCTCTCAATTTCAGATGCGGCAGAACGCGCAATCTTCGCGTAGCCTACCGATGCCTCCAATGGCAGGGTTCGCGCGATGTCCAGAATGAAGACTTCCCGTTTCGGCGATTTATCAGGTACGCGCCAACGTTGTGTCGGCTTGGTAATTCGAAAAGTATCTACGTTAGGGCCGCGTTTGAAACCGTTTCAACAAAAAATGTAGACGGGTAAAATCGTTTTTCTTTGTCCTTGTTGTCATATACGCAGGCACCCACCTTAAGAAGCGTGCTCTTTCCGCTTCCGTTCTCCCCAACTATACAAACGACCGGAAAATTGAACTCAACTGCTTGGCCTGTCCACCCTCGCAGTCCGTCTATTGTTATCATCTGCAAGAACTGCGCCCAAAGTCCAGCTTGAAATTGTGTTCGAATTGTATTTATTTCGCGATGATCCAAATTGGCACTCCTTATGCGTACGAATTATTAAGGAAACGAACGGGGATTGGTACTCAACTCAATGATAACATTATAGTTTGTATTTGATAATTTTATAGGGAACAAAGGGATCAGACTCGATTGATATTGGTTTCTTGATTTCCTCCCCTTACGTCACGTGGTCGCCATCAAAATGGGAGCGAGCCTTGGCCGGCGGTCGTTCGCGTTACATTTTGCTCGCAAGACAGGTGCAGGTGTTCATGGTACCAGCAGGGCGCCCGGGGTCTGTTTTCATTCGGAGGGGGGCGAAACGCGAAAATTCGCGTTTGTTGTGCCCTGTTCGCCCGCGCTTTCTGGCTAAAATACGGACAGATCTTACGGGCTGATCTCAAAACGTTTGAACCGATTGGCGTCCCCTAGGGGAGGCGCTGTTCCCAGAAAAAAATGCCCTTTTTCAATGGCTTATACACCACCTTCGGCGTCGGTATGGACACCCTATTGTAGCTCTCCCACAAGCCCAGACGCAACACTGAAGCCTTTCACCCGATAGGATCAGGGTTCATCGCTGCTTCAATGGACAGTGATCTGAATTCGACGGCACGAAGGTTCGACCATGGTGCTGCCCTCCGGTGCTGATAAGCGTTTTCAAGACGACTCCAGATAACCGAATGGTGACCCCAACGGGAAGGGATGCCCACATCGGGCGAAGTCCTTGTGTCGCCTTATCTTTCTAAATCAACCAGTTAGCAGCCTTCCTGGTTTTCCCGCACTGTGACACATCAGTGATACACATCAGAAGGCATTCTGGTCAATGCGGTCTAACCGAAGATCACATGCAGTACAGGTCAACGGCTTCCTCTTCACGTGGGGTGTGAAAAAGGGACAAGGTGGCTAACCCCTTGTCCCTATTGTGTTTTACGATTGATGCAGGTTGGCTCACCTGTTGTATGTCTATTTATAAGTGTTTTCTAATATTTCGTCATTGCTAACGATTGCTAAATAGCCGTGTGTTTTCATTGAGATGGGAGTCCTGGCTATGACCGATGACGATTTGTTTCTCCGCAACTGGCGGAACCTCTTCCACCCCGACCGCGCCTTTATGTTGCGCTGGCTTACGCCTGCACAGCGGGCCGCGCTCGAAGCTCGAATGCTTCAAGATTACCACGCAACAATTGCCAACCTCACGGGAACCGACCATGGCAAGCCCCGCGCTGACTAATTGTCGCCAAGCCATTGTCGCCAAGGCTACGGCAGCGAAGGTCAAGCGCCAGACGGCGACCGTCCGGCAGAAGCGCGCCTGGATGGAACAGGCGCTTTGCGCGCATGGGGGACGCGATGTTTGGGAACGCATTCGTGATTGTGGAATCGACCGCAAGCGGTGCGGGTCGCGCTACTGCACGAAGTGCTTCAACCGGTATGTCGATTCGCAGACTGATCTTGTGCAACAATTATTCGACAACCATCCTACCGAAGCTGATCAACGGGATAACATCCGCCAGCTAACGGTGTTGTTCGATGCCTTCCACTTCGATCTCCATAGCAAGCCCTATCCAACCTTGTCACCCGCGCGGGTGGACGCGGCGCGGGCTTTCGCGCGCAAGGAACTCCAAGCGTTGAAGCGCCACTTTCCGTCGATCAGAATTGTTGGCGCGTTTGAAATGGAACCCATCGACGGCCCGACGAAGGCTCGGCGCAAGGACTCAAGCGCCATCGATGCCCTTCTGGTCATGGGTGCTCATCGCGACACCGCTCCGGGTGTATACCGGTTTCTTACGGCCCCAGGCATGCAGCAGTGGGCGGATCATCTGATCCTCTATCATGGGCACTTTGTCGTCGATCTCAACGGCACGGACGACAAGGATTTCCGCTCATGGTGCCATAAATGCGCATTCCGACGCAAAGCGGCCACTGATTCCGATTTAATCCGGCCACTGATTTCGACGCAAAGCGGCCAGTCGGATTGGGGATGTGGTCGACCTCGTTGGGTGATCCTGACAGGGGCTACCTTCGCGCCTTTTCGAGAGGAGCGAGGATGCCCCGGGAGAGATTGCCCATGCGCAAAATATACGACGTTCTACGGCTGCACGCCGGCGGATTGTCGAAGCGGCGGATTGCCGTCAGCTTGAACATCGGCCGCACGGCGGTCGGCGATTATCTTCGCCGGGCACGCCGCGCCGGCCTGGGTTGGCCGCTGCCCGAGGGGCTTTCGGACGAAGACCTGGAACGGCTGCTGTTTCCGCCGCCGCCAGCGGTTTCTCCCGATCGCCGGCCGCCTCCCGATTGGCCAGTCCTGCATCGCGAACTCAAGCGGCCCGGCGTCACTCTGTCGCTGTTGTGGGAGGAATACCGCTCGGTTCATCCCGGGGGTTACGGCTACAGCCGGTTTTGCGATCTCTACCGGGATTGGCGCGGCCGGCTCAACCCGACCATGCGTCAAGCCCATGTCGTCGGCGAGAAGCTGTTCGTCGATTACGCCGGCGCCACGATGGAGGTGATCGACGGCCTTACCGGCGAGATCCGCACGGCCCAGGTGTTCGTCGCCACCCTGGGCGCTTCCAGCTATACCTACGCGGAGGCGACCTGGACGCAGGCTTTGCCCGACTGGATCGGTTCGCATATCCGCGCCTTCGCCTATTTCGGCGGCGCGCCCCGGCAGGTCGTGCCGGACAATCTCAAGTCCGGCGTCGTCAAGGCCTGCCTGTACGATCCCGAGATCAACCGCACCTATGCCAGCATGGCGGCCCATTACGACACCGCCATCGTGCCGGCGCGGCCGCGCAGACCGCGGGACAAGGCGAAAGTCGAAGTCGGCGTTCAGATCGTCGAGCGCCGCGTTCTGGCCCGCCTGCGCCATCGCCGTTTCTTCAGTCTCGCCGAACTCAATCAGGCGATCGCCGAGCTTCTCGTCGCTCTCAACGGGCGCGTCACGCGTCATCTCGGCGCATCGCGCCGGCAATTGTTCGAGCAACTCGACCGGCCGGCGCTCAAGCCGCTGCCTGCCCAAGCCTACGAGTATGCCGAATGGAAGCAGCGCCGCGCCGGCCTCGATTATCATGTCGAGGTCGCCAAGCATTACTATTCGGTGCCCCATCGCCTGGCCAAACAAAAGCTCTGGGCGCGGATCACCGAACGCTCCGTCGAAGTCTTTCACAAAGGCAAACGCGTCGCCGCCCACATGCGCGGTTCCGGCAACCGGCGGCACACCACCGTCGCCGAACATATGCCGTCCTCACATCGCCGCTACGCCAATTGGACCCCGGACCGCATCCGAAGCCAGGCCGCCGCCAACGGACCCAATACCGAGACCCTGATCGACGTCATCCTGCGCGCCAAACCCCATCCCGAACAGGGCTTCCGCTCCTGTATCGGTATCCTCCGCCTGGCCAAGACCCATGGATCGGAACGTTTGGAAGCGGCCTGCGAGAGAGCCCTGGAGATCGGCGCAAGGTCGTATTCCTCGGTCGCCTCCATCCTCAAGAACAATCTCGATCGCCGCACACCGCGACAGGCCACGGACGGACCGGCGATCGATCATCCCAACATCCGCGGCCCGCAATACTTCCACTGAGGAGACATCATGCTGCAACATCCCACCCTCGACCAGCTCAGGCATCTCAAGCTGCACGGCATGGCCCGCGCCTTCGCCGAACTCGGCGACAACGCCCAGGCCGGCGAACTGGACCATGCCCAGTGGCTGGCCCTGCTGCTCGACCGCGAAGAGGCCGAACGCGACGACCGCCGTCTGACATACAGGCTCCGCAACGCCCGTCTGCGCCACCCCGACGCCAGCATCGAGGACATCGACTACCGGGCCCCCCGGCGCCTCCACAAAGCCCTGTTCCAGCAACTCGCCAGAGGCCAATGGATCGCCCGCAAACAAAACCTGATCCTCACCGGCCCCTGCGGCGTCGGCAAATCATGGCTCGCCTGCGCGCTCGGCCAGAAGGCCTGCCGCGACGACTTCTCCGTCCTCTACAAGCGCGTCCCCAGGATGTTCGCCGAACTCGAAATCGGGCGCGCCGACGGCCGATACCCCCGCCTGTTCCGGGCGCTGACCAAGGCCAACCTCCTCATCCTCGACGATTGGGGACCCGAACGGCTCAACCCCGATCAGCGACGCGACCTCATGGAAATCGTCGAGGACCGATACCAAAACGCCTCGATCCTGATCACCAGCCAACTGCCTGTCACCAAATGGCACGACGTCATCGGCGAACCCACTTTCGCCGACGCCATCCTCGACCGCATCGTCCACAACGCCCACAGGATCGATCTCGACGGGCCTTCAATGCGAAAGACCATTTCAGAAAATATCAACGCCAACGACGTTGACCACCCACAACGAAAATGACATCAAGGGATCACCCAACGGCGACGATCACGACGCTATATTCGACCCTCGGCCAAAGTGGCCGTTTTGGATCGGAACAGGTGGCCGCTTTCCGTCGGAATCGGTGGCCGCTTTCGTCGGAATGCGCACCATAAACGCTGGGGACACAATCGTCCCAAGAACCCGGTGCGACGCGGTGCCTATGTCCAGCGGCTCTATAAGAACCGAACGATTCAACAATCGCTCCAGACCATGGCACGGTATCCCCTCAAGACTCCGTTCCACTATCACGTCCCAAAAAACAATTGTGGTCAGCCTTCAACTGGGTTGAGCCGATACGAAGACGCCATCCTGTCGGCTATGATTGTCGATGATGATCGGATTGGGATTCGTGGGATAAGAGTTCAGATGGGAACATGACAATTGTCGTCGCCACGGCCAACTTCTTGTAGGCTTCAGTTCTATCTTATACTATGGTTTTCACCAACATACACGCAGATATTATTATCTAATAATTTGATATGCTAAGTATATGTTTATATTATTATTTTGCTTTTATTGATTTTATGCTTTTTTTATTATGAAATGGGTGATGTAAAAATGACGTTGCTCATGATTTCTTCTTGCGTTTGTTGATCTCCCGCGTCGCCATCGTGTGAAGGCGTTGCTTTGACTCCTCTTCGGCCTCCGCGTCGGCAATGGCCTTGTCAATTCCGGCCTCGATCTCACGCAAGCGTAGTTCGTGTTGACGCGCTTCAAGATCGGCTTCTTGACGATCCAGGTCTCGTTCCCTGACCTCCTCCCGGCCGTACATCATCTGCCACAGCGCCTGCTTGGCGTTGTGTTCCGCTCGACGCGCCGCCTTCATCCGCTTCAGCTTGTTGACATGGCCAAGTGTCAGCACGGGGGCACCGGTTCCGGGTCGGCGGGTCGGTCCGTCCAGCACATGCATTTCAAGGTCGTAGTCTTCGGTTAGTTCCCAGGCTTTCATGCAAGTATTTATCCGGCTGGCTCCCTGGATCAGAATCCGCCTTTTCGTGACGTGCCTCCCTGTAGAAGGAACCTTGTTCCTTGCGACCAATTTCGCGCGCTACGTCGCAGATTAGCAGTTTTGGCTTTTCCTAAAATCGGGCAGCATAAACCGTGAATTGCGTGCGCCGATAGACCGGACGTTCCTACCGTAGGGCAACGCCTCATTAACCGGATCGCAACTGACGCGTCGCTAATGTGCTCGGCTCTGTTCGAAGGAGCGAGCCATGACAATAAAGCGTTTTGACAGGGATCTGAATCACATCCACTGCGGTGGCATCCGCAGCTACATCAAGGAAATCCCCGATGGTTACGTAGATCTCATCGTGACTGATCCGCCTTACGGTATGGATTTCCAGTCAAACGGTGAGGCGCTGCGCGGAGAAAAAATAGCTAACGACCACTGGAATGAAAGCTTGCGCATTATGTTGCGTGAGTATTATCGAGAATGTGCGAGAATTCTAAAAGATGGAGGGGCAATATATTCGTTTTGCTCGCACCATCATATCGAGTTTTTTCTTGATCAGATGAGGAAGAACTTCAAGTTTAAGCGGCCCCTGATTTGGAATAAGAGGGGGTTTGGCATAGGCGACTGTAAGGGCGACTATGCTGCCAGCTATGAATTTATCCTCTACGGCGCTAAGGGCAGGCACATATTGCGCGGAAAGCGACACCGGGACGTTTTGGATTTCCCGCGAATTACCAAGAAGGAGAGGGATAGGCTCGGTCATTTGACGCCGAAGCCGGTGGATTTGATTGCCTACCTTATTCAGAAGTCCTCCGATCCTGGCGACCTCGTTTTTGACGGTTTCATGGGTTCAGGAGCAACTGCAAGGGCCGCAGAGAGAACATTTCGATTCTATCTCGGTGCAGAGAAAATCGAGGATCACTGGCGTACTGCCATGGAGATGGCATGCGAGGAAGCTGAGAAAGATATCTCGGTCGATGAAGCATTGGAGCTAGCAGTCTGTCGGATTTGGGTATTTTGGTTTGCGGACGAATGCATCGGACTCGGCGCTATGCGGTCTTGAGGTTGAACAGGCGCTTGCAGTTGTAAGCGAGGGTGACGAGCAGCCATTCGGCTTTGACGTTTTCGATGCCCCTTAAGAAGAATTGCCTAAATCCGAGGACGTTTTTGATGATGCCGAAGACCGGCTCGACGGTGTGTTTTCGCCGCTTGTATTTGGCTTTGGCGTCCTCGGTGGCCATTTTCTGCTTCATCGCCTGGCGCCATTCGGCTTTTGGCTCGGGCGGCGGCGTGGCGTCCGGTTTGGGCGGACGGAAGTCGTAAACGCGGTGTTGGTCGGCGCCGGAGACGGCGACGAGCACCTCAATGCCGCGCGCCTCAAGGGCGCCGACCGCCTCGCCACTCGCGAAACCGGCGTCGCCGAGGATCGTCGCCGGTGGGCCGAGCGTCTCGCACAGGGTGTTGATCGTCTGTTCGAACGTCGGGGCGTCGCTCGGGGTTTGCGCGACGTTGGCGGTCAGAACCAATTGCGAGCCGTCGGCATCGACCACGGCTTGGGCGTTATAGGATTGGCGGTATTCATGGCGTTTGGACTTGCGCATCAACGTGCTGTCCGGGTCGGTCAGATTGGTTTGCGCCTCCGGCGGCGGCGTGTCGTCGGGCGGTTTCGGGCCGCGTCCACGGCGGTTGCGCGCTTCGTGGGCGCGTTGCTTCGCTTCGAAGGCAGGCCGCTCTGCCTCCGCTCGAGCCTTCGCTTCGGCCTCCAGGCGGGCGCACGCCGCATCCAGTTTGCTCCGAAGCGCTTGGCGTCGGGCGAGACCATCGGGCAGCGCCTGGGGATCGGCGGTTTCTTCGCGGTCCGCCGCTTCGGCCCGCGCCATCATCGCGGCGATGTCCGCGTCCAGTTGCGCGCGCAACGCCTTCGCCCGATCATAGCGCACCGACTTGATCTTCGACGCGTTGGCGTCGATCTTGGTGCCGTCGATGCTGACCATGCCGACCGACAGCAGCTTCAATTCCTGGGCCATCGACAGGACATCCGCAAACGCCGCCGCAAACGCCACCGCGTTTTCCCGCCGGAAGGCGGCGATCGTGTCGTGATCGGGATGGGTGTCGGCGGCGATGAAGCGCACCGCAACATCGCGGTGGGTGGCGCGCTCGATCCGCCGCGACGAGAATATCCCGTTGGCGTAACAGTAGATCAACAGCGCCAGCATCATACGCGGGTGATACTGCGCCTTGCCCGCGCCGCGCCAATTGACCTTGAACGCCCGGATATCAATGCGCTCAACGGCTTCGATGATGAAATGCGAAAGGTCGTCGTCCGGTATCCAATCGCAAAGATCGGGCGGCATCAGAAAACCTTGCGTGCGGTCATAGGAGATGAAATTGGCCATGACCGTATTATATCCGGATGGGACTAAATCCGACAGACTGCTAGAACAGGATTTATTGTCAAAAGGTTACGACCTAGACCCTACCGTTACAATATACGACATTGATCCGGACAACTTCCCTACAGATCTACCAGACGATTTGCGCAAGAGACTGTTCGCCGAACCGCGCCCTGCACCTCGAAAGCGGACTCGCTGATTTTTTTGGAAAAACCTAAAACGGCTGCTTCTTTATCGGAAATTCCGACTGCAACGTCGGTGTTGCCGCCTGATGCTCATCCGATCTCGCGCAACCCGTAACATCATCGCTCACATGGGTTCACGGCACGCTCCACCATAGCGCAGCCATCATAACCTTTGGCGGCTCAGGATATTGTCCCGCGATGAAAACGGGCTTGGTTGAGGCGAATTGATGCCCCGCAGGTGGTGATCGCCCTGAGTGGGTCCGATCCCAGCCTTTCCCCCAGCACAGTGGGAAGGCTCTTGGTAATCCTCCGGGGAAGGCCGTCTTTTGTGTGACGGGTTGATGTGGCCTGATCTGGTATTGGTGCAAGCGGCGGTGTTTGCACCGATGCAAGAGAGGGTGCGATGTCGCAAGTTCATATCATCACGGGTCCGGAGCGACGGCGTCGGTGGAGTGAGGAGCAGAAGCGGGCGATTGTCGCTGCGGCGTTTGCACCCGGGGCGGTGGTCTCGGAGGTGGCACGCAGGGCCGATATCTGTACCAGCCTGATCTATCGGTGGCGGCGGCAGTTTGGTTCGGCGCCGGACGGGTTTGCCGAGGTGATGGTGGCGCCGGTCGGTCATGGTGGCGGGGAGTTGCGCGGCCGTTCGGCGGCGTCTGCGGTGGAGACGGGGCGACCTGCTTTGGCGGACGCGCCGTCGATCGAGGTCGCGTTCACCGGCAGGTCCCACGTCCGCATTCCCGCATCGATCCCGCCGGACTTGGCTGCGGCGGTGATCAAGGCTCTGATGGGGCGATGATCCCGGTTCCCTCCGGGGTGCGGGTGTGGCTGGCGACCGGGGCCACCGACATGCGCCGGGGGATGAACGGGTTGACGCTGCAAGTGCAGGAGGCGATGGGCCGCGATCCCCATGGTGGCGATCTTTACGTGTTCAGGGGCCGTCGCGGCGACCTGATCAAGGTTCTTTGGCATGACGGTTTGGGCACCTCGCTTTATGCCAAGCGGCTGGAGCGTGGGCGGTTTATCTGGCCGTCCTCGGCGGGGGGCGTGATCGCGATTTCCGCTGGCCAACTCGGTTACCTGCTCGAGGGGATCGACTGGCGGAACCCGGTTCGGAGCTGGCGCCCGGATCGTGCGGGCTGACGTCAAAAAAAGTGATCTGGGCGAGCAAAAATCGCGTGACCCAAATCCGCCGGGTGTGATTCACTCAGTGCCATGAAGCGCGCCACCTCGCCCGACATCGAAGCCCTGCGCGCCGCTCTTGCGGTGGCCGAGGCGCGCGCCGATGAGGCGGAAGCGAGAGCGGCGCGGATGGTGGCGGAGGCCTCGAACGCCGAGGCGATCATCGCCGCGCTGAAGCTCATGATCGAGAAGCTGCGGCGTGAGCTCTATGGCCAGCGCTCGGAGCGCAAGGCGCGCCTGCTCGACCAGCTGGAGCTGCAGCTCGAGGAGCTGGAGGCAAACGCGACCGAGGATGAGCTCGCGGCTGAACAGGCGGCCGCGAAGACTTCTACGGTCAAGGCCTTCACGCGCCGGCGGCCGTCGCGGAAGCCTTTCCCGGAACATCTGCCGCGCGAGCGGGTGGTCGTCCCGGCGCCCGCGGTCTGCGGTTGTTGTGGCTCGGACAGGCTTTGCAAGCTCGGCGAAGATGTCACCGAGACGCTGGAGGTGATCCCGCGGCGGTGGAAGGTGATCCAGACGGTGCGCGAGAAGTTCACCTGCCGGGACTGCGAGAAGATCTCGCAAGCCCCGGCGCCCTTCCACGTGACGCCGCGCGGTTGGGCGGGCCCGAGCCTGCTGGGCTCACGCACGGCGCAAGTTCTTTGTCCTGGCCGACATCGCGGCGGCAGCGAAAATGCGGGCGAAGACCGAAAAGCAAGGCGCGATCATCTCACCGCTGGCGTTCGAGGCCGTGCAGCGGATCGACGCCCTGTTCGACATCGAACGCGAGATCAACGGGACGAGCGCCGAACAGCGGCTTGCCGTCCGGGCCGAGCGATCCGCGCCGGTGCTCGCCGAGTTGGAGGCCTGGATGCGCGGCGAGCGCGCCCGGCTGTCCCGCCACGCGCCGGTCGCCAAGGCCATGGACTACATGCTCAAGCGATGGTTGGGCTTTAGCCGGTTCCTCGAAGACGGCCGCATCTGCCTGACCAACAACGCCGCCGAACGGGCGCTGCGCGGGATTGCGACGATGCATTCATTGTGCACCCCTCTCTCAAGTGTCTCTAAACATTGGAAGTTGGTTTTCTGGAACGGCGCGACACGGGCCGGCTGTTCGCGCGATTGCGACGGTCACCCGTTCATGTCGCAGGTCCGAGGCTCGGATTTGGTACGGCGCACCCGGCACAACCTGCTCGGCGGCGAGAATGCCCCCTTTGATAAGCTGCCGGATGCGGTGGCGCGAGACCCCAAGTGTTGTCGCGGCCTCAGACATCGTCAGCCATTCACCGTTCTTCTCGGCGGAACGGTAAGCGCGGATCCCATGCACCCGCCGCAGCGAGCTGACACGGTGCGCCGTCCAGGTCTTGCCCTGGCCGGTCGGCATTCCCATCCTGTTCAGCGACGCGGCGATGTCTGCGTCCGACCATCGGGTCGCCATGCTCCGCATCACGGCGAGCGCCTCTTCGGGCGTACGGCACCCATGCTCGCCCGCCTTCGGCTTGCGGACCCGCAATTGCGAGTGTTGGCCGCCCCGCCAATGAATCGTCAAGACGACCTCGCGTACCGCTTCATCAACGTCGGCAATGATGTCGCTGACGAGCGCGCGGAGGAGTCGTTGGCGCGCGCGCATGGTCACCCCAGGCGCGTTCCATGCGGCTTCGAGATCCTCGGCCAAGCCAGCGAAGTTGGGTAGCACAGCGGCCGGGTCAGGCGTCTGCATAGCCACCAATCGCGCCTCACACGACTCGACCCGCCGCAGCGTCCCTTCCCAGCTCTTCTCAAGCTGCGCCGCGATGAGACGATTGTCGGGATCGCAGGCGGCATAGCGCCGCTCCGCAAGCGAGGCCTCATACCGGGCCTGCTGTAGCTCCAGCTCTACGATGCGCCGTCGTTCGCCTTGGCTTTCCTCGTGCATTTGCTCGGCTTCCAGTGCGGCCTCGATCGCCATAGGCGCAACGGCACAGAGCAGCTCTTGGGCGACCGCAGCGTCGACACGGAGGCCGCCAAACGTGAAACACCGGGGCAGCCCAAGCATCAGGTTGGGACGATCACAGCGGTAGACGGGCTGACCCGGTGGACGGCCCGAGTAGCTTACCATCAAACGGCGCCCGCAACGTCCACAGGAAAGTAACCCGGCCAACAGCGCGCGGCCGCCGCGGCCCGACTTCGCCCCTCCCAGCTTGCCATAGGCATTGACGGCGAGCTGCTTCTGATTGCGTTCGAACTCGGCCCAGTCGATATAGCCGTCGTGGTGATCCTTCAGGAGAACCTCCCACTCTTCAAGCGGCTTGCGGTGGCCATAGCTTGTCCGGGCACGTCCATCGACGATCTCGGTGCGCTTCTCGCCTTTGTCGCCGTCATCAGCATGAAGTGGCGGCAATGCCCGCCGATAAGCTGGCCAAGCTGGTAGCGCTTGGTGTACTTGACCTCGCCGCCGAAGAAGCTCGCCGACATGCGGTGCGCCTCGTCGCACACCACGAGGTCCCATTCCTTCGCTGCTATCAGCCGAGCCTGCACATCGGGGTTGCGGCTGAGCACGTCGAGGCGGGCGATAAGCAGGTTGTTTTCGGAAAACGGATTGCCGGTTCTCGCCGCTTCAAGCTGGTCTCGGGTGAGGATGTCGAACGGCAGGCCGAACTTCTCGTAAAGCTCGTCCTGCCATTGCTCCACGAGGCCACCCGGCGCAATGATGAGGCAGCGTTCCAGGTCACAGCGAATGGCCAGTTCCTTGATGAAAAGACCGGCCATAATTGTCTTCCCCGCACCGGGATCGTCGGCAAGCAGGAATCGCAGCGGCTGGCGCGGCAGCATCTCGCCGTAGACGGCCGTAATCTGGTGAGGCAACGCCTCGATGCGCGAGGTGTGGATGGCAAGGTAGGGATCGAACAGATGGGCGAGCCGGATGCGGTAGGCTTCAGAAACAAGCCGAAGCAGATGCCCATCGGCATCAAACGACCATGGCCTGCCAGCCGTCACGACTTCCAGGCTCGGTTCTTCGTTGCGATAGACCAGCCGGTTCTTGACCGTTCCGGCCGCGTCCTCGAACGTGACCTTGACGGCTTGGTCGCCAAACCACTCGACCTGAACGACCTTTGCTGAACCCGACGGCGACAACCCCCGAACCGTCGCAGCCGCCTTCAAATCTTCGAGTGCGGCCAACGCATTAAACCCCCATATTCGCGACACCCTGCTCAAAAGTTGTATACCACGTCAGATCTTCACCGGATAGAACTACCCGTGCCTATCCGGTTAAGACAGACATCCACTACATATAGCGTAAGCGACGCGCCATGCCGACACCGCTCAATCGGTCGATTATGACCCAAAGCGGGCATCTGTAGGCGACACATCGGGCAGACGGTGCTACGATTTCCGGGTGGACTACGCATCTTTAAGCCATAGCGCCGTGAATACGACTATGGTGGATAGCCATGTCCCGAACCGTCATGCGTGAGAAGCCCAGCCGACGAACTCCGAAGGGTCTTATACGGACTTACGGACTGCATAATACCAGTGTTCCGCCGCTGCGATCCGCCGCAGGTGTTTGATATGATAACGCTTTCTTGGATTCGCCTGACTCTCAAGCACATTTCCATGGAAGCGTGAATGGCTGCCTTCTTGGGCCTATACAGACTGCGTAAACATTGTTAGCCGGACAACTTGAGGACACTGGAGATGAGCAACGCAACGAAAGCCCCGGACGTGGAACCAGTCGCGCTCACGCCGGACCAACGCTTCGAAGCTCTGCGGATGAGGTACGAGGATCATGTCGAGCTTCTGCGTGTGATGACTGGCCTCGATCTCCGTCTTGTAAGCGGCGTAATGGCGATCCAGCTTGCTCTCGGAGGTTGGCTGGCCACCAACCCGGTCGCCGAGTGGCTACCGCTGGTCGGCGTTCTTCTTCTCGACGGGGCTCTGGCCTTCATTGGTGCCGTTCTGCTCCACAACAACGCGCTACGCCGTAGGGAAGCGATAGCAACGCTCAAGAACGTGATGACCGCCCTCGGCTTCTATCGAGCCAACTTCTACGTTCAAGGAATCACGATAAACGCTGCTGGAGGGACTCGTCTCTGGGGTCCGTGGTACATCAGAGGCATCGTCGTTGCGTATATCGGGCTCATCCTGGTTGCGGTGTTCGCAAAGCTGGCCGGCTAACAAGCCGCTGCAGCCGACCGGCTTGGCCGGCGGCTGAGCGGCAAGGCATTATGGGGCAGGCATATGAGACAAGCATCGTTCTTCCAGACTGAAGGGAGGTGTGAACCCGCATACGAGAACCTTCGTGACCTGAGTGGGTTGGCCCATTATCGGGAGTTTGTCGAAAGCCTTTGGGCGGCTTACGCGCCGTATGCCGACGACCACTTCTTGACTGACGCGAGGATGCACCTCCAAGAGCGGTTCTGGGAGATGTATCTTGGGTGCACGCTAATGGAGAACGGCTTTGATCTGTACAATCCATCTAGGAAAGGACCAGAGTTCTATTGCCAAATCAATGGATCTCGGTGTTGGTTTGAGGCTATCACTCCAGGCCCCGGAACTGGACCAGATTCAGTACCAGAGATGCAATACGGAGCTCCCCTTGCGCGGAGAAGTCCCAGAAGACGAAATTATCCTCCGTCTGAGACATGCGATTCACGAGAAATATCAGAAGTACGAAAGCTATCTGCGTGACGCTGACTTAAGCGAAAATGATGCCTACGTCATCGCGATAAACTCTAAGCGAATTCGGCCGATGGTACTCGATTCGACGCTACCATTAATCGTAAAGGCCGTGTTTCCCTTTGGAAACTTGGGATTTTCGTTTGACACCCGTATGGGGAACGTTGTTGACCAACGCCACGTCCACCGAGATCAGATCGTAAAGGAGAGCGGCAATCCGGTCTCGACGGACGTGTTTCTAGATGACAGGTATGCCGGCATCAGTGCCGTATTATACTCATCGGTAGACGTAGCCAACTGTCCGCCACGCCTCGGTGCAGATTTTCGACTGGTACACAATCCTATCGCGCAGGTTCCGATTAAACGCGCCTCTTTTGCCTTCGGCACTGAGTACTGGATAGAGGGCGACGAGCTCAAATGGACGAAGCGGAACGAGAATATCGCATAACCAATCAAATGCAGGCGACGCTGTACCCGCGCGCCTGATCTGCGCCGTTATATTGCGACCCGGCGGGCGCCGAACGCGGCATGGCCGCTCCTGGCTAATTGCTGCCGTAAAAGGGATGTGTGCGGCAACCCCATATGTAGTTGGTGTCTGTCTTAACCGGATAGGCGCGGAACTACCTAACAGTCACGACCTTGTGGATCATTGTCTTCGGGCGGATAATTGAGCGGCAATAGTAAAGAGTGCCAGCGCACGGGCGGTGCTCCGAAGAGCGAATAACCGGGCAGAAATGCATCCGCCCGATTTTCAGCAAAGTTTTTTCGCACGGGCAGGTAAGCGGGTAGATGGCACCAGTACAGCGGGCCGGGGGTGCCTCTTTTTGCGACCGGGGGGCTTGGCTTATTGCGCTGCCCTACGCGACTGGTCGAAGATGCCGTTGACGCGCCGAAATCCGCCGATGTTCAGGAACGGCTTTTCCGTATAATTTCCGTACAAACGACAAAGCCGCTCAGATGAAGCGGCTAATTCATTGAAATTATTGGTGTCCCCTAGGGGATTCGAACCCCTGTTGCCGCCGTGAGAGGGCGGTGTCCTAGGCCTCTAGACGAAGGGGACCCAGTGACGACTAGATGTACAGGGAGTTGCGTCCCCGGATCAAGAGGATTACCCACGCAGCGGAGGCGTGGGTCGCCGCAACCGCTCCGCCCACTCATTTGTCGATGCGCGCTTGGCCGGATAGGGGCGGGAATTCGGGGTCCCGGGCCTCCTGCATTCTGACCGCCGGATTGTACTTCAAGCAGTTGGGGACGCAGTCGCATTCGAAGGCGATCTTCATCGACGCGATCTTGCCTTCGTTTTTCAGATCGAACAGCCGCGGCACCACCTTGTCTCGAAGGCTGTCGGGATCGATGGAGTTCACATAGATCTTGGTTCCGCCCTCGAACCCGGCCGCGGTGGTGACCCGCCATTTGATCAGCACCCGCCACGGCATGGCCACGTCCGCGTCCGGCGGCTTGTAGTACCATTCCTCGTTGCACGGGATGTCGGGCCCCATGGCGGCGTGGCAGGCGTGGATGATGTCCGACATGCCGCGAAGCTCTTCGGCCGAATGGTTCCAAGGCTGACTGCGTTCGCTCTTGGAGAAGACCTCCAGGGTGGGAAACCGGTGGCCGAACCCGGCGAACGCGATGGCGTGTTCGTTCTCGGCGAACACCAGGTTCCGGTAACTGGCGAAGTTGACCGCGGCCTCGTTGAAGATGTTGGGATTGGCGCGCGCCAGCCGCGTCTCGATCTCGTTCTGCACGCCGCGCTCGTCGATGGCGACAAGCTGCTTATGCAGGTGATCGAACGAGGCTCCGGCCGGCCGGAGCCAATTCTGAAAGACAGCGACGTAGCGGACGTAACGGTTGGTGAGGTAGATATCCCGGACGGCGTCGATGGTGAAGTGGATGTACTGATAGTGCTCTTCCGGCGTCAGCGAGCCCGACGAGGCGAGTTGAGTATCGTACTCGGCGCCGTCGACAAAGTGTCTGCGCGCGATGATCAGTTCATGACCGCCTCCGAAAAAGCCGTTGGACATGCGCAGCTTGTCTTCCACCGAGATGGACTTGATCGCGTCCGGTTTCATTCCGGCGAGCGCGAGCCGCTTTTCCAGCACGTCGAGAACGTGACGGCGACCCTTTTCCGTCGAAAGATAACTGTGCTTGTGGGATTGAGCCGCGTCCGGGAGGCTGTAGCCGAAATTCTTCTCCCAATATTCGTAGGAAACGATCTCGAACATGTTGGGAACGCGGCGGAACTCCGCCTCGGTATCGTTGAATGTCTCGGCCCTGAGCTGGCGAAGGGTCTCGTAACCGTTCGCGTTCTTGACGAGGCGCGCCTTCTCCGGGGGGGTCTGGAAATACTGGGCCGGGCAAAAAGGACAGTGATCATCGGCCTTGCCGGGATCCAACCGTTTTCCCTCCTTCTTTTCCACGTTGAGGGGGCGGTTACCCCGGCCGGGGACGGTCCAAACCTCGGTGCCGGTAAAGGGGTTCACCTGCTTGATGGTTCCGTCTTCCATCCGCAGAAGATAATTGGAGTCAGGGATCAGTTCCGGAAGCATGCGCGGTGAGTCCCGAATTGCCAGACCTTGGTCTTGATACTGTAGAGCATATCATCACCGCAATGCATCGCTTCTGTTGTTTCGGCGATGGGTCCGCCCGGAGTTGACTTTTGTGCTTACTCGGAGTTGATCGGGATTTCTTGGAAACGACCCTGTTCGGAATCGAACGCGTGCGCGGCCACCTCGCCGGCGCGGCCGTCCGCCACCGATACGATCACCCACACCAGATCCGGCTCCCAGGCCATTTCCGTGTCGCGAGCGGATGGCCGGGCGGGCTGGTCGGGATGGGAGTGGTAATGACCGACGATGCGGCAGGGACCGCCGTTCAATTCGCGCAAGAGGTCAAACCGCAGTTTCGGATCCACTTCGAAGCTGTCCCGTTCGCGGCCCTCCGCGACGTTGCGGCTGGCTACAATGCGCGTGACGGCGACGCGCGCGGCGTCATCGCCGCGACCGATCAGCAATCCGCAGCATTCCTCCGGATAGGCTTGCTCGGCGGACCGGACAATCCGCTCGAGGAGACGCGGAGGGATGACGATCACGGTCTGACGACAAGGGTGCCCAGCACGCCGCCGGTCGCGACATCGATGATGACGATACGTTCGCAGAGACCGGCCGGCCCGGTCCGCAGGTAGAGGCGATGGCCGCTGGGGCGCATCTCCGCGACGGTGCAGCCCTCGGGCAAGTCCAGCCGCGCCTCGCCGAACCCGGCGGCCGGTAGGGACGCGGCGTTGGGGGCGTCGCCGGCGATCGGGGCGGCGACGGAGGGGGCCCCGTCGGCCGCCTGCTTAAATGGGGTAGCGTCCTTGTTGTGGAATTTGACGTAGAACCCATAGCCCAGTCCCACAACGCCAAGGACAATGAGCAAGCCCAGTCCCACGACCAAACCCTTGAGTGCTTGCATGATTTGTGCTCAGCCTTCGCGATGACAGGTGCTTCCACTTACACCGTGACGGTAAGCGAGGACAAGGCCGGCATGCGGCTCGACCGTCTGCTGGCGGATGCAATTCCGGGCCTGTCGCGCACCCGGTTGCAGGCGCTCATCGCCGGCGGGTTCGTGGAAATCCTCGGCCGGGGGTGGATCCGGGACCCCGCGCGCCGGGTTCTGGCGGCGGAAGTTTTCGCCGTTGTGGTTCCTCCCGCGGCGCCGGCGGCGCCACGGCCTCAAGCCATTCCCATCGACGTGGTCTACGAGGACGCTCACCTGATTATTGTCGATAAGCCCGCCGGATTGGTGGTTCATCCGGCGGCGGGCAATCCCGACGGCACCCTGGTGAACGCGCTGCTGGCTCACTGTCCCGGCGGTCTCTCCGGCATTGGCGGGGACTTTCGCCCGGGGATCGTTCACCGTCTCGACAAGGAAACCAGCGGGTTGATGGTCGTGGCCAAAAGCGATGAAGCTCATCTCGGTTTGGTTCGGCAGTTTTCCGAGCATAGCGTCGAACGCGCCTATCATGCCGCCGTCTGGGGCGTGCCCCGGCCGACGCGCGGGCGGATCGACAAGAACGTCGGCCGCTGTCCCACAAATCGGAAGAAAATGGCCGTGGTGACCCGAGGCGGCAAGCCGGCGGTCACGCAATACTCCGTTGCAAAGGCGTTTGGCGGGTACGCCAGTCTCGTCGAATGCCGTCTCGCGACGGGGCGGACGCACCAGATCCGCGTTCATATGGCGGCGATCGGGCATCCGCTGCTCGGAGACGCGGTTTATGGAGGCGGGCGAAACCGGGTTCGGCCCCTGCCGGAGCCCATGCGGTCCTCCTTCCCGTTATTGCGGGGCCAGGCGCTTCACGCTTATTTGATCGGGATTAGACATCCCGTGACCGCCGAACGGCTTCGGTTCGAAGTCGAAACTTCCGCAACAGTTCAGAGCATTGTTGGAGTTCTTGGACCCTATTTAGTTTGGGGTATACTCGAGTACCGCACTGGGCTATCATCGTTACGTAATCGATGCGCGATAAGATCAAAAGATCATAGGGCTAGGTGTAAACTCCAGCCACGCGTCGAGCGGGGAGGATTAACAATGCCGAGACCCGTCAGTGACCTGTATATAGTGCCGGACCGCAACCTCGGGCGATATCTTCAACAGGTTCGAAAATTCCCGATGCTGGCGCCCGAGGAGGAACAGAAACTCGCGCGAAGCTGGGTCGATGAGGGAGATGTCGACTCAGCGCACAAGCTTGTAACCAGTCATTTGCGCCTGGTCGCCAAAATCGCCATGGGCTATCGGGGTTATGGCCTGCCGTTGGGTGAGCTCATATCCGAAGGCAACGTCGGCATGATGCAAGCGGTTGTGCGGTTCGACCCGGATCGCGGATTCCGGCTCGCCACATATGCCATGTGGTGGATTCGAGCCGCCATTCAGGAATACATTTTACACTCCTGGTCGTTGGTGAAAATGGGCACCACTGCGGCCCAAAAGAAGCTTTTTTTCAATCTGAGGAAGCTGAAGGGGCAGATGCAGGCCATCGAGGAAGGCGATCTCGCCCCGGAGCACGTGACCGGCATCGCGGCTCGCCTCAGGGTGACGGAAAACGATGTCGTTCAAATGAACCGGCGAATCTCCGGCCCGGATAGCTCGCTCAACGCGCCGCTGCGCGAAGAGGGAGACGGCGAGTGGCAGGACTGGCTGATCGACCAGGAAGACAGCCAGGAAATTCGACTCGCGGAGGGCGAGGAACTCGACAAAAGACGTCATCTCCTCTCCGGCGCGCTCCGGGCTCTATCCGAGCGGGAACGTCACATTATTTCCGAACGCAGACTGCAGGAAAATCCCACCACGCTGGAGCGGCTGAGCCAACGATATGGAATTTCCCGGGAACGCGTTCGTCAGATCGAGGTTCGCGCCTTCGAAAAATTGCAGAAGTCGGTAAAGAACGCGGTCATCGAGGAACGCATCGCCTGTTAGCGAGCGACGCAGCCGGATCGGCCGCCCACAGTTCTCCTAATCGACGAATGGATCGCGGACCATGATTGTGTCTTCACGCTCGGGGCTCGTCGAAAGCAGGTGGACAGGCGCCTGAATGAGTTCCTCGATGCGGCGGATGTATTTGACCGCCGTGGCCGGCAGGTCGGCCCATGATCGCGCGCCGCGCGTGCTTTCCGACCAGCCCTCGAGTTCTTCGTAGACGGGCCGGACGTTGGATTGGCGGATCGCGGAGGCCGGCAGGCTATCGATCAGTTCGCCATCGATCTGGTAGCCGGTGCAGACGTTCAGCGTTTCCATGCCATCGAGAACATCGAGCTTGGTCAGCGCGATACCGCGTATGCCGTTAACCTTGACCGCCTGCCGCACCAGCACGGCGTCGAACCAGCCGCATCTGCGAGGGCGGCCGGTGACGGTGCCGAACTCCTTGCCCCGTTCGCCAAGCCGTTTGCCGACCGCGTCGTCGAGTTCCGTCGGAAACGGCCCGCTTCCCACGCGCGTGGTGTACGCCTTGGTTATTCCGAGCACGTAATCCATCATGCCCGGGCCCAGTCCCGAGCCCGCCGCGGCGGAGCCGGCCACGGTGTTGGATGAGGTGACGAAGGGATAGGTGCCGTGATCGATGTCCAGCATGGTTCCCTGCGCGCCCTCGAACAGAATGCGTTTGCCGGCCCGGCGGACCCCGTCCAGGGTCTTCCACACGGTATCGGCGTAGGGGAGAACCTTGGGGGCAACGTCGACGAGTTCGGCAACAAGCTCATCGCCATTGACCTCGGGCATTCCAAGCCCGCGCAACAATGCGTTATGGTGAAGAAGCAGGGTATTGACCTTCTCGGGAAAGAGGTGCTGGTCGGCGAGGTCGCCCAGACGAATCGCCCGCCGGCCGACCTTATCCTCGTAAGCGGGACCGATGCCGCGTCCGGTTGTTCCGATACGGGCGTTTCCAAGCGCCGTTTCCCGGGCCTTGTCGAGATTGCGGTGCAGCGGCAGAATAAGCGGAACGTTCTCGGCGATACGAACATTCTCGGGGCTGATCTCGACCCCTTGCTTTTTCAGAATTTCGATCTCGTCGAGCAATGCCCATGGGTCGAGAACCACGCCATTGCCAATGATCGACAGCTTGCCCCGGCGCACCACCCCGGATGGCAGCAAACTCAGTTTAAAGGTTACGCCGTCAATGACCAGGGTATGCCCGGCATTGTGGCCCCCCTGAAAACGGACAACCACGTCCGCGCGCTCCGAGAGCCAGTCCACGATCTTGCCCTTGCCCTCGTCGCCCCATTGGGAGCCGATAACCACCACGTTGGCCATGACGTTTTATTCCTGAAATCCGACACAAATTCTACGTATTGACTTTATGGGCTTCACCGTCAACGAAGACATGGGCGCACCGGTGCCGCGCGGCTTGGTTCGCCGGGTCGGCCGTGTCTTCGAGCCCGTTGACGGTCACCCATCCTTCCGCGCGCAACCGCCGTCCATCCCCGGACGGCGTGCCCGCCGGAAGAAAGATCCGGCGGGGGGCACGCACTGCGGGCAGGGCGCGCACGATCGAGTCCATGAACAACGTCACGCCGGTCGCGGGCTCGTCCGCGCCATTGGCCATGCCCGTCCGGTAACGGCCACCGCGCCCCAATTCGCCCCGCACGTCTCGCGCAAAGAGGGTGAACGTGACGCCCGTGTGATATTCGAACCCCCGATTTTCCACCGGATCGATGCTTATGGTCAGATCCTCGACTTCGGCGCTCACGCGCTCGAACACCCTGATCAGTTCCGCGCGTTCGGAAGCGGCGGCTTGCGAAAGGGGCATTTGCTGCAGGAATCGGATTGCATGCCCCCCGGGGCCAGTGGCGCAGACGAGGCTCGACAGGAGGGCCGTGGCCTGTTCTCCGATCACCGCGGCGAGGTTCGCGATCGCCGCTTCGTCCTTGTGGTCGAGAGCGGCTCGAATGCGTGACCATGACTCGGGGTCGAGCGTCTGGTCCGCGAGGATCGCGGGGACAAGCGTCGGAAGTCCGAGATCGACGGTGAGACCCGACATACCCAGATCCCGCAGGGCCTCGGTCGCCATCACGATCACTTCCGCGTCGGCGGTGGGCGATGCGGCACCGATGATTTCGGCGCCCACCTGACCGAACTGGCGTTCAAAGCGCAGCTGAGACCCGGTCACGCGCACGACCTGCCCCGCGTATCCCAGCCGCAGCGGGCGCGGGCGATTGGTCAGCCGGGTCTGGGCGATCCGCGCGATCTGCATGGTCATGTCGGGGCGCAATGCCAGCATCCGCCGCGATACCGGGTCCATCAGACGAAACGCCTGCTCCGCCAGGACCGCGCCGCCGCCGCCGAGCAGAGTGTCCTCGAATTCGATCAGCGGGGGCTTCACCCGTTCGAAGCCGTAGCCGGCGAACGCGGCCATCAACCGTTCCACGATGTGCGCCTCGAACGCGGCGTGCGGCGGCAGTTGATCGGATATTCCCGCGGGAAGGGGGGCTTTTTCCGGGGTAAGGTTCATGTCGGTTGTGGCAATTCAACGTCGTTGAGGGGCACCATGTGACGGGATTGGTAACAGCAAAGCCGCGTGCCTTCAATGCAACGTCCACGGTGTCCGGTAGAGCCGCGTCCCCGCGGCGCGCAGGCACGTGCTAGCGGGTCTCGGTTTCGACCGGCGTTCCAATAGGGATCTCGAACGTCTTTTCCCTGACCGTTTTGCCGAGGCTTCCCACCAGTTCCGCGGCCATCGCCTTCGTCAATTTGTTGGTCTCTTCGCCTTGCATCCGCGCGATGGCCCATCCTTGCCACAATCGTTTGCCGCTCTGTCTGTCGTCGAGGGTCGCGTCCAGCCTAAACCGGCTGGCGCTGATGGACGAGGGGCCTTGTGGCGAGCTCTTGCCGATCTGGGGTGTGTATCGTTGATCGCCGATATTCGACTCTTCATGCCGCTCGATGAACCGCGGCGTTACTTGCCGCCGTGGCGTGGGGCCGCCACCCAACTCGCGCCGCGTCTCGAACGAAAGCACGACGACTGAACTTTCCTTGGCGACGGCAAATCCGGCGGCGGCCAGCGCCTGTTCAAGCTGGGTCTTTATGGAGAGGTTTTCCGGCGAGTCGTTGAGCGGCCGGACGAGGACCGGTTGGCCCCCGGACAGCGGGTGAAGGGACATGGCATTCAGGACGCCGCTCGTGGCCTCTTGCGCCCGGACCGTGAACGAACCGGCCAGGATCAAGAGCAGCGCGCCCGCCGGCATCAGGAGAAAACCGAAACGTCCCATGAAAATCCTTCCCCCGCCTTGGATCAAACGATCGATGAATGGTTCATAGTTCCGAGCAAACCCAATAGCCTGACCCCTTAAAGATGGGTCTCGCGGAAACCCTCTGTCAACGGGTACCTGTTATGACATGTGCGGCCATAGGGACAAACCTCGGATTACAACGCGTCCGATTTGTTGACAGCGTTTGGTGCAGCCGCTACCCACGAGAGCATCCGATTTTATCACGCTCAGAGCGATCGCAACCACGATGAAAAACAGGGGCGCCGTTGCCTCCGGGCATCCAGAAACCAGCCGCGCGGCGGCGGCCGTGCTTGAAGAGGGCGGCAACGCCTTCGACGCGGCGCTGGCCGGCATCTTCACGGCGTGTGTATCGGAGCCCGTGCTGGCGTCGCTGGGTGGGGGCGGGTTTTTGATGGCGCGCCCCGATCAGGGAACGCAGCAAGGTAAAACCATTCTTTACGACTGTTTTCCGCAAACGCCCGTGAGTCGGCGGCGTTCATCCGACATCGACTTTACGCCCATTCTCGCGGACTTCGGTCCCACCCAGCAGGAGTTTCATATCGGCATGGGGTCGATCGCCACGCCGGGCCTGCTCAAGGGATTGTTCGAGGCGCACCGGGACCTCGGCTACATGCCGATGCGCAGGATCGTCGAGCCGGCCGTGACTCTGGCCCGAGAGGGGGTGCGGCTGAATGCCAGTCAGGCTTACATGATCGGAGTCGTCGGGGCCATTCTGAGGAGTCGCCCGGCGAGTCTCGCCATGTACGGCAGCCGGGACCATCCGGGCGACCTGATGGGCGAAGGCGAGCTCTTTTCGCTGCCGGCCTTCGCCGACACGCTCGAGATCCTGGCGATCGAGGGGGACGGACTCTTCTATCGCGGAGAGATCGCGAAGCAAATCGCCGGCGACTGCGAAAAAGACGGAGGCCACCTCACGCTCTCCGGTCTCGAACGCTACCGCTGCGAGCGCCGCGCTCCGCTCACCCTCGAAATCTTCGGATCGCGGATCCACCTCAATCCGCCGCCGTCCACCGGTGGCATCCTGATCGCGTTTGCACTGGAATTGTTGAGGAACAGCGGCGTCGAGGCGCTGGGCTTCGGAAGCGAGGGGTGTCTGTCGCGGCTCGCCCGCGTGATGGAACTCACCAACCAGGCGCGGATCGAAAGCCGGCTGCATGAGCTGGATGCCGACGCCATGTCGGAAAGCCTGCTGGACGCTCGATTGCTTGAAACCTATCGTCGCGGCCTGCTGGGACGTCCGGCGGCGCCGCGCGGCACGACGCATATCAGTGTCGTGGACGCCGCGGGCAACGCCGCCAGCCTGTCGGTCTCCAACGGCGAGGGCTCCGGATATGTGGTTCCGGACACCGGCATCATGCTCAACAACGTCCTGGGCGAGGAAGATATCAACCCTCATGGATTTCATCTTTGGCCGCCGGATACCCGCATGGCTTCGATGATGGCGCCGACCTTGGTTTTCGACACGGCGGGCGCCCTCACCGCGCTCGGTTCGGGAGGCTCCAATCGGATCCGGACGGCGATCCTGCAGGTGCTTCTCAACCTGATTGTCTTCCGCATGTCCCCGGACGCGGCGGTGTCCGCGCCGCGCATCCATGTGGAGGATGAAAAAATCAGCGTCGAGCCCGGTTACGAACAGGGTGAAATCGACGCGCTGACCCGAGGTCGATCCAACGTCGACTTATGGGACGAGAAGAACATGTTCTTTGGGGGCGTCCACGCCGCGCGCCGTGACGCTAGAGGCCTCGTTGCCGGCGCCGGCGATGAACGCCGCGGCGGCCATGCCCTGCTCGTCTAGACCAACTGCATCGAATATCGATCCGCTGATAGGGAGCCAGATCCGGTGACCGAGGACACACACACTCTCTACACCCTGACGATATCCTGCCCCGACACAACCGGCATTGTCGCGAAAGTTGCGGGATTTCTTGCCGATCAGGATGCCTTCATTACCGAATCCACGCATTTCGGCGATCCGCTATCCAAACGCTTTTTCATGCGCACGGTGTTCTTCGGCGGCGCCTTCACGCCGGCGCCGGAGACGTTCACCCAGCAATTCTCGAAGATCGCGGAACGGTTTCAGATGGTCTGGGGCCTTCACGACGCCGGTCGCAAGCAACGGCTGCTGATCATGGTCTCGAAGTTCGACCATTGTCTCAACGATCTGCTTTACCGGTACCGGACCGGAGACCTGCGGGTGGAAATACCGGCGATCGTCTCCAACCACCCGGATCTGGCGCCGTTGGCCGAGTGGCACACCGTTCCGTTCCACCACAAGCCGGTCGATCCCGACTCCAAGCTGGAACAGGAAGCGGCCATTCTCCGTCTGGTCGAAGAACTCGACATCGATCTCGTGGTGCTCGCCCGCTACATGCAGGTCCTGACGCCGGCGATGTCGGATCGTCTGCGCGGCCGCTGTATCAATATCCACCATTCCTTTCTGCCCGGGTTCAAGGGCGCGCGGCCCTATCACCAGGCCCACGCGCAAGGCGTGAAACTCATCGGGGCCACCGCGCACTATGTGTCGGCGGACCTGGACGAGGGCCCCATCATCGATCAGGCGGTCGAGCGCGTCGATCACACCTACACCCCCGAGGACCTCGTGCGGGTTGGCCGCGACATCGAAAGCATCGTCCTGGCGCGCGCGGTGCGTTACCACATCGAGCATCGCGTGCTCCTCAACGGCAAGAAAACCGTCGTCTTGCGGTAGCAGCTCCGTGAGAGCCGGCCATAAAACCGGACATTCAACCGGCCCGCAAAAGCCTTCATGAAATCATAGTGTGATGATATTATTGAATTTATGAAGGATCAAAAACCGGACATAGAAGCGGACATAAAAGGGGCCGAAGATCGCGGCGAACCACAGCCGTTTGACGCCAGCCAATTCCAGCGGGAAATGGCTGCGAAGCATGCCGGCAAAACGCGCTGAATTTAGGCTCTCACCAAAAGCGCGGGAGGATATGGAGGCCGTTTGGCAATGCTCGCCCTGACTCTCGATGTAAAATTAAACTCGGATAGCCACGCAGTACAGAGGGAGGAAGAGCGCGCCGTCATGGCGAACCGCCTTAACCAGAAGGCTTATTAGGTATATGTACCTATTTTTCGGCACTTTAACCTAGAGGGCACCATGCTCCATTGAAGGCCCGGCAGGAGCGGTTCTGCCGGTGGTTCGTCGAATTGGCCAACGCCGCCGCCGCGGCGCGGGCCACCGGGTACTCGCCCAAGGGGGCGAAGATGGCCGGCTACCGGTTGCTGCGTCATCCGCGCGTCGCCCGGCGCATCGCCGAGATCGAGGCGGAGACGGCGCGGTTGCACAGCCGCGGCGGCGACGTGCTGGTCGGCAAGCTGGAAAACGTCTACCGCCGGGCGATCGTCGACCACCAGTTCCACACCGCCGCCCGCGCCGTCGACCTGCAGGCCCGCATCAAAGGCATTGCCGCGCCGCCGGCGGGCGTCGGCCGCGACGCCAGCTCCGAGACCGGCCCCGAGCCGCGCCCCGCCAACGGCGGCCGGACGCGGGCTCCGGCCCGCGGCGATCTCCGGCGGGCCGGCCTGGGCGAAAGCGGCTTGGGCGAAACCGACCGCGCCCCCCGCGCGTTTTGTTGACATTTGTTTCGGCGAAAAAATGTTAAATATCAATGCATTATCAGAACTTCGCGTATACTTTTGTATACCTCCCCGGAAAGGCGACCTTAGGAAAATCAAGGGCTTAGCCTGAAAGGATGTCTACTTTTGTATACTTTTGTAGACCTTTCACAATCGGGCGAACGTGTTTTATGTCGAATCAACGTTTTAACCGCCACGGGAGCGCAACGGCGGTAGACAAAAGGGCGCCCGAGGTCGACAAAAAGTATACAAAACCACGCGGGCGGACGCCGACGATCCATCCGGGCCGGACCACTTGCCGATTGACTCCCTCAGGACTATCGTATAAGTTGTGTTCACGGGATTTCTTCTCGTAGTCAAGGGGCTCTTCATGCTGCAGATAGACCCGTGCGATCGACGCGCGAGGCCGGGACCGGCGCCGAATATCGAGACAAGCCTGTTGTCGGGCATCGACCTGCTTGAAGATCTCGGCGACGAGGAGCTGACGGCGCTTGAGCAGGCCTGCCGGTATCGGAGGTTCGCCGCCCAAGAGCAGGTGATCGATCGTGAAAGCCAAACCAACGACGTCTTTTTCGTGGTTCGAGGCCGGGTGCGGGTGGTCAATTATTCCCTTCTCGGGCGCGAGATCACGTTCGACGAGCTGGGCGAAGGCAGTTACTTCGGCGAGCTCTCCGCTCTCGACGGCAAACCGCGATCGGCGAGCGTGATGGCGATCGAGGACGCCCTGATCGTCGCGGTGCCGGGGCGCTTGTTCATGCGGGTGTTGGAAAAGCACCCGAAGATGGCGCTCGCAGTGATGAAGCGGCTGGCGGGCATCGTGCGCACGGCGGACGACCGGATCATGGATTTGAGCACGCTGGCGGCTCACAATCGCGTCCATGCTGAGCTTCTTCGCCAAGCCCGGAATCACATGACGAACCGCAACGCGGCCCAGATCGAGCCCATTCCCGTTCACGGCAATTTGGCGAGCCGCGTCAGCACGACGCGGGAGACCGTGGCCAGGGTTCTGAATGATCTCGCCCGCAAGGGCATCGTCGAGCGAACGCGGAACGCCTTGCTCATTCACAATGTCGACCGGCTCCGGGACATCGTTCAGGAAGTTCGGGGATAATGGGCGCCGTTTGTTGTCCGGCGGCCTCGCCTAAAGGCTTGCCGTGGAGATCTATTTGATCTTCGCTTCCTTGAAGGCGACGTGCTTGCGCACGACCGGATCGTATTTGCGGAATTCCATCTTGCCGGTCGCGGTTCGGGGGTTCTTCTTGGTCACGTAGTAGAAGCCGGTGCCCGCGGAGCTGACCAGTCTGACGAGGATGGTGGTGGGCTTGGCCATTGGCGCCTTTCCGTCTTCGATCGAATGCTTACGTTATTGAAGCGCGCACCTTAGCGAGGCAACGGGGACTGTCAAGAGATACTCGATACAGGGCCCCGCTTCGCATCGGCGGCGGCAAGACCCCGGGTATTCTCTCGTCCCGCCGCCCACGCCCGCACCCTGAGATCCGCCCACCCCTCCGCGTCATCCGACTTTGGAAGAACCCGGCGGAGAATGGTGTTGTCCCCGGCGGTAGGGTTAGCGTGTTTCCTGGCATGCTAAAAGCAACGCGACCCACGGTTGAATTCACAGGGCCGATAAAATTCATTTCAAACAGAGGGTTACGCGAGCCGGCGATTCCGATAATGAGAATGATTAATAGCAATTGTTGCAAGCGGGCCTCGGCAGAGGAGCAACAATTGCTAATTCGCCAATTCGCCATTTTTGTGCAGGTGCGAAGATTGACTTCGCATTGCGGAAAGTCCTAAGGTTCTGGCCTTGCCCCCGCGGATCATAAAGCAGAAGGGTTAAGCCCCATGGCGTCTCGTGATCGTCCCCTTTCTCCCCACATTCAGGTCTATCGGCCACAGATTACGTCGGTCCTTTCGATATTGCACCGCATCACCGGCGTGGCCCTGACTTTCGGCACGCTGTTCCTTACGTGGTGGCTGGTGTCCGCCGCGTATGGCCCCGAAGCGTTTGACACCAGTCAGGCCTTCCTGGGGTCGTGGTTCGGCCAATTGATGCTGTGGGGTTTTACGTTCTCCCTGTTCTTCCACCTTGGCAACGGCATTCGGCACCTGGCCTGGGATTTCCTCTTGGGGTTCGAGCTGCCGGATGTACGCAAGTCGGGCCTGGCGGTCGTGGCGTTCGCGGCCGTGCTCACCCTGATTACTTTGATCGCCGCTTACGCGGCGGGGGGAGGCGCGTGATGGAAATGCGCTCTTCATTGGGTCGCGCGCGTGGCCGTGGAGCGGCGAACGAGGGGGTCGGGCACTGGTGGTCGCAACGCGTTACCGCGATCGCGCTGGTCCCCCTTTCCCTATGGTTCGTGTTCGCGGCCGTATCGCTGATGGGGGCCGACTTCGCGGCATACCAGGAATGGATCGGCGTGTTCGGCAATGCCCTGATGATGGTGGTGTTGGTGCTTGTTCTTTTTTACCACGCGCATCTCGGAATGCAGGTGGTCGTCGAGGACTATGTGAGTGGCGAAGCGGCGAAGGTTGCCGTCCTTCTCGTGGTTAAGTTCGCCCTTTTTGTTTTGGCCACATCATGTGTGCTGGCCGTTTTCCTGGTTGCGATAGGGGGCTGAGGGACGATGACGACTGCTTACCCGATTACGGATCACGCTTACGATGTTATCGTCGTCGGCGCTGGCGGGGCGGGACTGCGCGCGACCATGGGCATGGCCGCGGCGGGGTTGAAGACCGCCTGCATAACGAAAGTATTTCCCACTCGAAGCCATACCGTCGCGGCTCAAGGCGGCATCGGCGCGTCACTCGGCAACATGGCCGAGGACAATTGGCACTGGCACATGTTCGACACGGTAAAGGGGTCCGACTGGTTGGGCGACCAGGACGCCATCGAGTACATGTGCCGCGCGGCCGTTCCCGCCGTTCACGAGCTCGAGCATTTCGGGGTCCCCTTTTCGCGCACGCCGGACGGCAAGATATATCAGCGGCCCTTTGGCGGCCACATGCGCAATTACGGCGAGGCGCCGGTTCAGCGCGCTTGCGCCGCCGCCGACCGCACCGGGCACGCGATCCTGCACACGCTTTACCAGCAGTGCGTGAAGCACAATGCCGAGTTCTTCATCGAGTATTTCGCCATCGACGTCATCATGGATAGCGACGGCGCTTGTCGCGGCGTGATCGCCTGGAACCTCGACGACGGCACGATCCATCGGTTCCAGGCCCACACCACGGTGTTCGCGAGCGGCGGGTACGGCCGGGCTTACTTCTCGTGTACCTCCGCGCATACCTGCACCGGCGACGGTAACGCCATGGTGGCGCGCGCGGGACTGCCGCTGCAGGATCACGAATTCATTCAATTCCACCCCACGGGTATTTACGGATCCGGTTGTCTGATCACCGAGGGGGCGCGCGGAGAGGGGGGATACCTCACCAACTCCGAGGGCGAGCGCTTTATGGAGCGCTATGCGCCCACGGCCAAGGACCTGGCGTCCCGCGACGTTGTCAGCCGCTCCATGACCGTCGAGATCAGGGAAGGACGCGGCACCGGACCCGAGAAGGACTACATCTTTCTGCATCTGGAGCATCTCGGCGCCGAGGTTCTATGGGAGCGCCTGCCCGGCATCACCGAGACGGCGAAAATCTTTGCCGGCGTGGACGCCACCAAGGAGCCGATCCCGGTGCTGCCGACCGTACACTATAACATGGGCGGCATTCCCACGAACCACCACGGAGAAGCTCTCCGCCCGACCAAGGAAGATCCGGACGCCGTTTGCCCGGGCCTCATGGCGGTCGGCGAATGCGGCTGCGCCTCGGTCCACGGCGCCAACAGGCTGGGCACGAACTCACTGCTGGACATCGTGGTGTTCGGGCGAGCGGCTGCGTTGCGGGCGGCGGAGATCATCAAGCCGGGGGCGTCGCATCCGCCCCTGCCCAAGGATTCGGCCGAATTGGCGCTGTCGCGGCTCGACCGGCTGCGCAACGCCGACGGTTCGATCGGCACGGCGGAGATTCGACTGAATATGCAGCGGACGATGCAGAACAACGCCGCGGTTTTCCGCAACCAGGACGTCCTGGCGGAGGGCTGCAAGCAGATCGACGCGGTTTGGAATACGCTCGCGGACATCAAGGTGAGCGACCGGTCGATGATCTGGAATTCCGACTTGGTGGAAGCCCTCGAGTTGGAAAACCTGATGGTCTGCGCCAAGGCATCCATGTACTCGGCCGAGGCCCGCAAGGAGAGCCGAGGGGCTCATGCCCGCGAGGATTGCCCCGACCGGGATGACGAGAACTGGATGAAGCACACGCTGGCTTGTGTCGACGACAAGGGCAAGGTGAAACTGGACTACCGTCCGGTCCATACCTACACGCTTACCGACGAAGCCGAGTACATCAAACCGCAAGCGCGCGTCTATTAAACCTAGAAGGGGACGTTCAAATGGTTGAGTTCAGTCTCCCCGCCAACTCCAAGGTCGTGGAGGGAAAGACATTTCCGGCGCCGGCCGGCGCAACTCACGTAAGGAACTTCCGGATTTATCGTTACGATCCGGAAAGCGGGAAAAATCCTCGCCTGGATACCTTCGGCGTGGATTTGGGCACTTGCGGTCCGATGGTTTTGGACGCGCTGATCAAGATCAAGAACGAGATGGATCCAACGCTCACCTTCCGGCGGTCCTGCCGGGAGGGTGTCTGCGGATCGTGCGCGTTCAATATCGATGGCACGAACACGCTCGCGTGCATCAAGGCGATCGAGGACATCAAGGGCGATGTCAAGATCTATCCACTTCCTCACCTGCCGGTCGTCAAGGATCTGGTGCCCGATTTGTCGGTGCCTTACGCCCAGTACCGCATGATCAGTCCCTGGCTCAAGTCGGACACCCCGCCGCCGGCGGGGGAGCGTCTGCAGAGCCCCGAGGAGCGGGCCAAGCTTGACGGACTTTGGGAATGCATCCTTTGTTTCTGCTGCCAGACGAGTTGTCCCAGCTACTGGTGGAACGGCGACCGCTATCTGGGACCGGCGGTCCTGCTGCAAGCATACCGTTGGATCGCCGATAGCCGTGACGAGGCCGCGGGCGAACGGTTGGATGAACTCAACGATCCGTTCAGGTTGTTCCGCTGCCACACGATCATGAACTGCACCAACACCTGCCCCAAACACCTCAATCCAGGAAAAGCCATCGCCGAGATCAAATCGTTGCTCGCTCAGCGGATGTTTTAGCCAGAACGCAGGGGAACGGGAGAAAGCCGCCGGGATCATCCGGCGGCTTTTTTCTTCAATGTCTCAACCCCTGACGAATGGCTGGATGAGCAATTTGTCGAGGCGGCGTTGGAGCGGCTCCCGGAAAATTTCGAGCCCGATTTTCATCCCGAGGTGCCCGTCCCGGGGTTGGGCGCGATAGGTGCCGAACAGGTAATCCCATACCGACAGGTTGAAGCCATAATTGCTGTCGGTCTCGTCCCGAAAAACCGAATGATGAACACGATGGAAATCGGGAGTGACGATCACCCGCCGCAGCACCCGGTCGATGCTTGTGGCGAGTTGGACGTTGCCGTGGTTGAACATGGCGGTCGCGTTCAGCAAGACCTCGAAGATGATCACCGCGGCCGGCGGCGCGCCGAGGACGACGATCACCGCCATCTTAATCGCCATGGATAGCCCAATCTCGATGGGATGAAAACGGATGCCGGTGGTCGTGTCGATGTCCACGTCGGTGTGGTGCATGCGATGCAGCCGCCAAAGGAGGGGCACCTTGTGGAACACCACGTGCTGAGCGTAAATGGCGAGATCCAGCACGACGACCGACAAAACGATGGCTATCCACCTTGGCGCGGCCATCGTGTTCAACAGTCCCCAGCCCCGTTCGGCCGCGACCGCGGCGACACCGACAGCGGCGACCGGAAAGACAAGCCGGATCATGACCGCGTCGAGCGCCACGATGCCGAGGTTCGAGGTCCATCGGCCCGCGCGGCCCGCGGACAGCTTGCGTCGCGGCGCGGTCGCCTCCCAGGCCATCATCGCGCCCAGGACGGCGCAGAAAAAGGTCAAGCGTATGGCGGTTTGGTGGGTGAGAATGAACTCGGTCATGATCGTATCCGGCAACAAGGTCGGGGCGCGGAGCCCGCTCGTCAAGGGCGATCAAACAACCGGCGGGTTTTCCGTTCCACGAGCGGCCAGGCGCGGCTGGCCCGGTCTTTACAAGGAAAGGCGCGCCAACTAACCTGCTTCGCACGTGCAACATGGGGCGAGCATTAATGTCCGACGGACCGATCGCGCAGTACCGGGCGCGCCTCAAGGCGGGAGATATCAGACGCGATCCGGCGCAGGAACTCGCGGCGGAAAAGCTCGAAAGTCTCCACAAAGCGCTCGTTGGTTACGAACCCGCGACGGGTTCCGTGGGGTGGAAGGAGCGATTTGGTCTGTCGCGAAGGCGCGAGGAACCGCCGCAGGGGTTGTACATTTATGGCGGCGTGGGGCGCGGCAAGTCCATGCTCATGGATATCTTCTTTCGATCGGCGCCGGTCGCTCGCAAGCGAAGAGTTCACTTCCATGCCTTCATGCAGGAGGTTCACGCCGCTCTCAACCAGGCCCGTCGAAGTGAAGCGGAAAAGACTCTCAAGGGGAGGCCGCGCGGCAAGGATCGGTCGCGCGACGACCTTGTTCAAGGGGTCGCGCGACGGATGGCGAGGGACGCGTGGCTTCTTTGTTTCGATGAGCTTCAGGTCCTCGACATCGCCGATGCGATGATCCTTGGGCGGCTTTTCCGGGGGTTTTTCGAGGCGGGCGTGGTGGTTGTGGCCACCTCCAACCGGCCGCCAAGGGATCTTTACAAGGACGGTCTCCAGCGCGAGCTTTTTCTGCCCTTCATCGATCTCTTGACGCGGAAGTTCGATGTGCTCCAACTGGATTCCGGGATCGACTACCGGCTCGAATCCATGCGCTCGATGAATGTGTTCATGACTCCGTTGGGGGCGGACACCGAGGCCCGGCTTCGGGCCTATTTCGCTCGGCTGACCCATGGCGCCGATGTCCGTCCCGATACGCTGTTGGTGAATGGCCGCAAGCTGCAAATTCCGATGGCGTCCGACGATATTGCTTTTGCAGGTTTTCAAGAACTCTGTGAGCAGCCCCTCGGCCCGGCGGACTATCTTGCCATCGCCACCAAGTACGATGTTCTGTTTCTCTCCCGCGTGCCCGAAATGAAACCCGAAAAGCGGAACGAAGCGAAGCGGTTCGTGACCTTGATCGACGCCTTGTACGAGCACAGAGTGAAACTGATTTGCTCGGCGGAACGGCGGCCGGAAGACCTGTATCCGTCGGGTCAGGGCGCGTTCGAGTTCGAGCGCACGGTTTCGCGCCTGCACGAGATGCAGAGCGAGGCGTACATGGGAAAGCAGCACCTCAGTTGAACGGTATTCGCGATCCAATCCGGATGTAAAACGACCGGGAAACCAGCCGTTGCGGGCGGAACACGTCGCCCGGGAGCCGAAAATGGCCGGTTAGCCTTGCCCTGGAGGGTGATTTGCGGTACTTACACGGCTCAAATTTTTGCACTGCGCAAAGCAGTGCCGCGGTAAAACGTCACCGCCTACCTGGAGGGGGAGATCCCATGGCACGCAACAAAATAGCACTTGTCGGCGCCGGCAACATCGGCGGAACGCTGGCTCATCTGATCAGTCTCAAGGAACTCGGCGATATCGTCATTTTCGACATTGTGGAGGGAATGCCTCAAGGCAAGGCCCTCGACATCGCTCAGGCCAATCCCGTCGAAGGTGTCAGTGTCGCCCTGAGAGGCGCCAACGACTACAAGGATATCGCGGGCGCCGACGTGGTTATCGTCACCGCCGGCGTGGCCCGCAAACCGGGGATGAGCCGCGACGATCTCATTGAAATCAACATCAAGGTGATGAAGGCGGTCGGCGAGGGGATCAAGGCCCACTGCCCCGACGCTTTCGTCATTTGCATCACCAATCCGCTCGACGTCATGGTTTGGGCGCTGCGCGAGTTCACGGGCCAGCCGCACAACAAAGTCGTCGGCATGGCCGGTGTGCTGGACTCGGCGCGCTTCCGCTGCTTCCTGGCGGAGGAATTCAACGTTTCCGTCCAGGACGTCACCGCGTTCGTGCTCGGCGGGCATGGCGACACCATGGTGCCGTTGGCGCGGTACTCGACCGTGGCCGGAATTCCGCTGCCCGACTTGGTGAAGATGGGATGGACGACGCAAGAGAAGCTGGATTCCATCGTTCAACGAACCCGCGACGGTGGCGCCGAGATCGTTGGGCTGCTGAAGACGGGCTCGGCCTACTATGCTCCCGCCACGTCGGCCATCGCGATGGCCGAAGCCTATTTGAAGGACAAGAAACGCGTTCTGCCGTGCGCGGCCTATTGCACCAAAGAATATGGTCTCGACGGCCTCTATGTCGGCGTGCCGGTGATCATGGGCGCCGGTGGCGTGGAGAAGGTGATCGAGATTGAACTCAGCGCCGACGAGAAGGCGATGTTGGATAACTCGGTCAAAGCGGTCAACACGTTGATCGAGGTCGCCAAGGGCCTGATGTAAAGGCGTAGACCCGGGCGGCGGCGGGATTGCCGGATGCCTGGCTCCATATAAAAACCGAGGAAAAAAATGAACATTCACGAATACCAAGCAAAACAGTTGCTGGCGAAATACGGGGTCGCGGTGCCCCGGGGCGGGGTCGCCTACACCGCGCCCGAGGCCAAGGATATCGCCAAGGAACTCGGCGGTCCGGTCTGGGTTGTCAAGGCCCAGATCCATGCGGGCGGACGTGGCAAGGGCGGCGGCGTCAAGATCGTCAAGTCCCTTGACGATGTATGGGAAACCGCCGAAAAGATACTGGGCATGACCCTGGTCACCCACCAGACGGGTCCCGCCGGCAAGGAAGTGAAGCGGGTCTACGTGGAAGAAGGGTGCGACATCAAGCGCGAGCTCTATCTGAGCATGCTGATCGATCGCGCTACATCTCAGGTTACCATCATTGCGTCCACCGAGGGCGGCATGGAAATCGAGGTGGTCGCGGCCAAGACGCCCGAAAAAATCCTCAAGCAAGCCATCGACCCGGCCATCGGCATTCAGCCGTTCCATGCCCGCAAGATCGCTTTCGGCCTTGGCCTCGAAGGCAAGCAAGTCGGCGCCGCGGTCAAATTCCTCACGGCTATGTACCAGGCCTTCGTCGACTTGGACGCCAGCCTCGTGGAGATCAATCCGCTGGTGGTCACGGGCGCCGGCGATGTGATCGCTCTCGACGCCAAGATGAACTTCGACGACAACGCCTTGTTCCGGCACAAGGAGATCGCCGAGCTGCGCGATGAGTCCGAGGAAGACCCCGCGGAGCTGGATGCGGCGCGCCACGATCTTAACTACATCAAGCTCGATGGCAACATCGGTTGCATGGTCAACGGCGCCGGGTTGGCGATGGCGACCATGGATATCATCAAGCTTCATGGCGGCGCTCCGGCGAACTTCCTGGACGTCGGCGGCGGAGCGACCAAGGAGCGCGTGACCGAGGCGTTCAAGATTATCCTTCGCGATCCCAACGTAGAGGGTGTCCTGGTCAATATCTTCGGCGGAATCATGCGTTGTGATGTGATCGCCGAAGGTGTCGTTGCCGCGGCTCGCGAGGTGAGTCTCGAAGTGCCGCTGGTTGTGCGACTGGAGGGCACCAACGTCGATCTGGGCAAGAATATCCTTGCCGAATCCGGGCTTCCCATCAAATCCGCCGACGATCTCGGAGATGCCGCCGAGAAGATTGTTAAAGCCGTGAAGGAGGCCGCGTAATGCCCGTGCTTATCGATTCCCAAACGAAGGTCATCTGCCAGGGCTTCACCGGCGCTCAGGGCACGTTTCATTCCGAGCAGGCGATCGCCTACGGCACGAAAATGGTCGGCGGCGTGACGCCCGGCAAGGGCGGCACGACGCATCTGGATCTGCCGATTTTTAACACGGTTGCCGAGGCGATCGAAGCCACCGGCGCCAATGCTACCGCCATCTATGTGCCGCCTCCGTTCGCCGCGGATGCGATGCTCGAAGCCATCGAAGCCGGGATCGAACTGGCGGTTTGCATCACCGAGGGCATCCCCGTCGTGGACATGCTGAGGGTCAAGCGCGCCCTGCAGGGCTCAAGGACGCGGCTGGTCGGCCCCAATTGTCCGGGTGTGATCACGCCGGGACAATGCAAGATCGGTATCATGCCCGGCCATATCCATACGCCCGGCAAGATCGGCGTGGTATCCCGCTCTGGCACGCTCACCTACGAAGCGGTCGGTCAAACCACCGCGACCGGCATGGGCCAGACCACATGCATCGGTATCGGCGGCGACCCCATCAACGGAACCAACTTCATCGATTGCCTGGAGCTGTTCCTCGCGGACGACAAGACCGAGGAAATCGTCATGATCGGCGAGATTGGTGGCAGCGCCGAAGAAGAGGCCGCCGATTTCATTAAACAATCGAAGACCAAGAAGCCGGTGGTTGGGTTTATCGCCGGCCGTACGGCGCCTCCGGGTCGCCGGATGGGTCACGCCGGCGCTATTATCGCTGGCGGAAAAGGCGGCGCCGACGATAAGATGGAAGCAATGAAAAGCGCTGGCATTCACGTAACCGACTCTCCGGCGGCGCTCGGTTCCACCATGGTGGAGGCCATGCGCGGCTAGGGGAAGAGTCGATACATTGGGAGGGAAGGCGCGGCAAAAGACCGCGCCTTCAGAGGAAATATGGCGAGCAGGATCGAAACCTTTCTCACGGGGACGAACGCCCCCTATATTGCCGAACTTTACAAACGATATGTCGAAGAACCCGGTTCGGTGGACCCGAGCTGGGTTTCTTTTTTTTCGGATTTGGACGATGACGCCGGAATTGTCCTGAGCGAAACGCGCGGCGCGAGCTGGGCGCCGCCGCTGCCGGGCATCATGGGCGATGGCGATGGATCGGAGCCCGCCCTGGCGCCGCCCCGTCCGGCCGGCCCCATGCCGCCCGCCGCGGCGACGGAATCGAGGCAGGCAACGCTCGATTCCATACGCGCGCTGATGCTAATCCGCACGTATCGTGTTCGCGGCCATCTGATTGCCAACTTCGACCCGCTCGGCCTCGAAGGCAAAAAATACCATCCCGAACTCGATCCGGCGACGTGGGGCTTCACCGAAGCGGATACGGATCGTCCGATCTTTATCAACAATATGCTCGGCTTGGAAACGGCGACGCTGCGCGAAATTCTCGAGATTCTCAAGCAGACGTACTGCGGATCCATCGGCGTCGAATTCATGCACATCCAATTTCCGGAAGAAAAGGCATGGATCCAGCAGCGCATCGAGAGCATTCGCAATCAGACGCAGTTCACGCTGAAGGGGAAGCAGGCGATCCTTGAGCGTTTGGTGGAAGCGGAGGGGCTTGAACGGTTCCTGCACGTCAAATTCACGGGCACGAAGCGGTTTGGTCTCGACGGTGCCGAATCGGCGATTCCCGCGTTGGAACAGATTCTTAAACGCGGAGCTCAGCTCGGTGTCAAGGAGATCGTGATCGGCATGCCGCACCGCGGCCGTCTCAACGTGCTCTCCAATATCATGCACAAGCCCTATGTGGCGATATTCTCGGAATTTCAGGGCAGTTCCACGCGCCCGGACGATGTCCAGGGATCCGGAGACGTCAAATACCATTTGGGAACATCGGCCGATCGCGAGTTCGACGGCAACGAGGTTCATATGTCCCTGATGGCCAATCCCTCTCACCTGGAGGCCGTCGATCCGGTTGTGCTGGGGAAGGTCCGGGCAAAACAGATGGAATTGGACGATACGGAGCGCAGCCTGGTCATGGGGGTTTTAATGCATGGCGACGCCGCTTTCGCGGGGCAGGGAGTGGTGGCCGAGTGTTTCGAACTTTCGCAGATCGAAGGTTACCGGACCGGCGGCAGCATTCACTTTATCGTCAACAACCAGATCGGGTTCACGACCATTCCATCGTACTTTCGAATGTCGCCGTATCCGTCGGATGTGGCCAAGGCGGTTCAGGCTCCGATCTTTCATGTGAATGGAGATGACCCGGAGGCCGTGGTTCATGTGGCGCGCCTGGCCACGGAGTATCGCCAGGAGTTCAAGCGGGACGTGGTGATCGACATGTTCTGCTACCGGCGGTTTGGGCACAATGAAGCGGACGAGCCGTCGTTCACCCAGCCGAAGATGTATAAAGCCATCGCCAAACACCCGACGGCTTGCGAGCTCTATTCGCGAAGACTAACGGATGAAGGGGTGGTGACGGCCGCCGACGTCGAAAAATTGCACGCTGATTTCCGCGGCCGGTTGGACAGCGATTTTGAGGCGGCGCCGACCTATGCCCCCAACAAGGCCGATTGGCTTGAAGGGAGTTGGACGGGGCTGAAAACCTTGGAGGGCGAAGAGGAGCTCCGCAACGACGACACCTGGGTGTCCTCGGAGATGCTCCGGGAAGTGGGCCACGCGATCTCCCGTCCCCCGGAAAACTTCAGCGCCAACAGCAAAATAATTCGCCTGCTTGATGCAAAGCGCAAGATGATCGACAGCGGCGAAGGCATCGATTGGGCAACCGCCGAGGCTTTGGCGTTTGGATCGCTGCTGGCGGAGGATGTGCCGATCCGGCTCTCGGGTCAGGAACTCGGGGCGAGGGACTTTTTCGCAAAGGCACTCCGTCCTGATCGATCAGGAGGATGAGCGGCGCTACATTCCGCTCAATCACATCAGTGATATCCAAGGGACCGTCGAGGTCATTGATAGCCCCTTGTCGGAGGCGGGGGTCCTGGGCTTCGAGTACGGCTATTCGCAGACGGAGCCGGACGCGTTGGTGATATGGGAGGCTCAGTTCGGCGATTTCTCCAATGGAGCTCAGGTCATCATCGATCAGTTCATTGCCTCGGGAGAGTCGAAATGGCTCCGCCTGTGTGGTCTGGTGATGCTATTGCCTCATGGATACGAGGGCCAGGGGCCCGAGCATTCCTCGGCGAGACCGGAGCGTTATCTGCAGCTTTGCGCCGAAGAAAATATTCAGGTGGTCAATTGCACGACGCCCGCCAACTATTTTCATGCGTTACGCCGGCAGATCAGAAGAAACTTTCGCAAGCCCCTGATTGTTTTTACGCCAAAATCACTGCTCAGGCACAAACTCGTGGTTTCCAACCTGACGGAGATGGGCCCGGGAACGCGGTTCCGCCGCATTATTCCGGAAACGGATGCTCTCGTCGCCGATCAAAATGTCGGCCGAGTGGTGCTGTGTACCGGAAAAGTGTACTACGATCTTGTGCAGGAACGTAGAAACCGGGAGATCGAGGACGTCGCCATTGTACGGGTCGAGCAGCTTTATCCATGGCCACGGCAAAACATATTGGACCAGATCGCCCGCTACCCGAACGCTCAGATCGTGTGGTGTCAGGAGGAACCCGCCAACATGGGCGCGTGGACATTTGTCCTGCCCCGCCTGATTAATATCCTGGAAGAATTGGAACGCCAGGTGTTCGTGCCTACGTATGTTGGACGAAAGGCGGCCGCGTCGCCCGCGACCGGCCTTTTCAAGACGCACGTCAAGGAACAAGAGCAAATCGTGGATCAGGCACTGACAGTGGACCTCAAATCCATACCTCAGCCCTTCCGGCGCGTGAGTCGCTAGAACGCTGAGTCGCGAAAACGCAACGAACCTGGACGAGAGAACAAATGGCAACAGAGATCAAAGTACCGGCGCTTGGTGAATCGGTAACCGAAGCGACGATCGCCAAGTGGTTCAAATCAGTGGGGGATGCCGTTGCCGTCGACGAACCTATTGTCGAGCTCGAAACCGACAAGGTCACCGTTGAAGTGAATGCTCCGGTGGCGGGAACACTCACCGAGATCGCGGCCGAAGATGGAAGCGAAGTAGAGGTCGGCGCGTTGTTGGGCGTCATAACCGAAGGAGAGGCGGCCGCGACCGAGGATAAATACGGCGCCCCGAAGCCCGAGCCGCAAGAGCCCGAAACGAAGGAGCCGGAACCCGCGGAAAAGGAGCCAGCCTCCAAGGAGCCGGCCGCTTCCGAGGAGCCCGCCCCGGCGTCACGGCCAGCCGAGGCCATGCCTCTGTCGCCGGCGGTGCGCAAGCTGGTCGACGAACATGGTTTGGATGCCGGGTCCATCCCGGCCAGCGGCAAGGACGGCCGGCTGACCAAGGGCGACATTTTGGCGTACGTGGAAAAAGGCGCATCGCCCCCGTCGGCCAAGCCGGCGACTCCCCCTGCCGCCCCCAGTGCCGCTCCCAGTGCTCCTCCCGAGAAAAAGGCACCCGCCGCTCCGCGTCCAACCGGGGCGCGCGAGGAACGCGTGCGGATGACGCGACTGCGCAGGATGGTGGCGGCCCGGCTGAAAGAAGCGCAGAACACCGCCGCGATGCTGACTACCTTCAACGAGGTGGACATGACCGCCGTCAACGCCCTTCGCAAGGATTACCGCGACGCCTTCGAGAAGAAGCACGGCGTTCGACTGGGCGTGATGTCGCTGTTCGTGAAGGCCTGTGTTGTCGCCCTGCGCGAATTCCCGGCCGTCAACGCGGAAATCGACGGTGACGATATCGTGTACAAGAACCATTACGATATCGCCATCGCCGTGTCCTCGCCGCAGGGACTGGTGGTTCCGGTCGTCCGGGACGCCGATGCGCTCGGCTTCGCCGAGATCGAGGCGACCATCGCGGACTATGGCCGGCGCTCGCGCGACGGCAAGTTGGCGATCGAGGAAATGCAGGGCGGCACCTTCACCATCACCAATGGCGGCGTGTTCGGCTCGCTGCTGTCGACGCCGATCATCAATCCGCCGCAGTCGGCGATCCTCGGCATGCACAAGATTCAGCAACGGCCGATGGCGATGCCCGACGGATCGATCCAGGCGCGGCCGATGATGTACGTGGCGCTGAGTTACGACCATCGTATCATCGATGGGCGACAGGCGGTCTCGTTCCTCGTGCGTGTCAAGGAATGCATCGAGGATCCTCAGCGCATTCTTTTGGACGCATAGCCATGGGCGAACAGAGGACGCGGCTGAAGTCATGACGGACAACACATACGAACTCGTCGTTGTCGGCGGAGGGCCGGGCGGCTATGTGGCGGCGATTCGCGCCGCCCAGTTGGGCATGCGCGTGGCCTGCGTCGAAAAGAGGGGGGCGCTCGGCGGCACCTGTCTGAACGTCGGATGCATTCCTTCGAAGGCGCTTCTCCAGTCGTCGCACCACTATGCGGTCGCCGAGGAAGAGTTCACGAATCACGGGATCAAGGTTGATGGTCTTGCCGTGGATCTGCCCGCCATGATGAAGCGCAAGGTGAACGTGGTCGGCGATCTCACCAAGGGCGTCGAATTTCTGCTCAAGAAGAACAAGGTGGACTACCTGGTCGGATCGGGCGCCATCACCGGCGCCGACGAAGTCACGGTTACGCCCGTCGACGGGGACGAAGCCCAAGTGTTGAAGACCGAAAACATCCTCGTCGCCACCGGCTCGGATGTGGCGGCGTTGCCGGATGTAACCATCGACGAAAAGCAAGTCGTCAGTTCCACCGGAGCGCTCGCGCTCGAGAAGGTACCGGAGACCTTGGTGGTGGTCGGCGGCGGGTATATCGGGATCGAGTTGGGCTCGGTTTGGCGCCGGCTCGGCGCCAAGGTCACGGTGGTGGAGTTTCTCGACCAGATTCTCGCCGGCATGGACGGCGAGGTTTCCAAGCAGATGCTGCGCATCCTCAAGAAGCAGGGCATCGAGTTCAGATTGTCGAGCAAGGTCACCGGCGCCAAGAACACCAACGCTGGCGTGTCCTTGACCATCGAACCCGCCGGCGGCGGCGAGGCCGAAACCCTGGAGGCGGAGGTGGTTCTCGTTTCGATTGGCCGCCGCCCGTACACGGAGGGGCTGGGGCTCGATGCCGTTGGCGTCGCAACCGACAAGCGCGGGTTCGTCACGGTGGACCACGAATTCCAAACCAACGTTCCCGGTATCTTCGCCATCGGTGATGTCATTGGCGGCAAAATGCTGGCCCACAAAGCCGAGGACGAAGGAATGGCGGTGGCCGAACTGCTGGCCGGCCAGTCGGGGCACGTGAATTACGAGGCGATTCCGGGCGTCGTCTATACATGGCCCGAAGTGGCGGCGGTCGGCCAAACCGAAGAACAGCTCAAGAAGGACGGCATCGAGTACCGAGTGGGCAAGTTTCCGTTCTCCGCCAATTCCCGCGCGCGCTGCAATGCCGATACCGACGGTTTCGTCAAAATTCTCGCCGACGCCGGGACCGATCGTATTCTGGGCGTTCACATCCTGGGTCCCCAAGCCGGGGATCTCATTCAGGAGGCCGTGACGGCAATGGAATTCGGTGGCTCGGCCGAGGATCTCGCTCGAACCTGCCACGGCCACCCGGGTCTCGCCGAGGCCATCAAGGAGGCCGCGCTCGCCGTTGACGGCCGGGCCATCCATATCTGAAACCGGCCGCGGACTGGCCGGCAATGAAGCGGTGGCTTAAACTCGCCATCGGATGGGCATTCGTGGTCCTGGGCATCGCGGGACTCGTGCTTCCGATTCTTCAGGGCATCCTGTTCCTTGCCATTGGGTTTGGTATCCTCGCCCAGGAATCCGAGTGGGCCAGAAGGCGACTGGAAAAGCTGCGCCGACGGTATCCGCGGCTCTCGGCGAAATTTGATGAAGCGGCGGACAAGACCACCTCGGTCCTCGGGCGGTTCGGCGGCCGGCGGTCGGAATGAACAAAGGCGCTCGGCTGATTGCGTCCATGTGCGTCGCTGAAGTCGCGACCATGGCCGGTGTCTTTGCGTTTCCGGCGTTGCTCCCCGTCTTCGTCACCGACTGGACCCTATCCAATACCGAGGCCGGTTGGATCGCCGGCGTCTATTTCGGCGCCTACGCTCTATTCGTCCCGGTGCTCGTAGCGGCCACCGATCGAGTGGACGCAAGGTGGATCTATCTTTTCGGCGCGACTCTAGCGGTAATTTCGTCCGGTGGATTTGCCCTGCTGGCGGAGGGTTTTTGGACGGGATTGCTATTTCGGGCAATGGCCGGAGTGGCGTTGGCGGCCACTTACATGCCGGGATTGAAAGTCCTGGTCGACCGGTATCGCGGACCGAAACAATCCCGGGCCGTCGCCCTGTACACCTCGACTTTCAGCCTGGGCACGGCCGTTTCCTTCCTGATGGCCGGAGAGATCGCCGGGACGTTCGGTTGGCGTTGGGCTTTCGGAGCATCGGCGGCGGCCGCGCTTGCGGCGGTGGCCGTTGCTCTCTCGCTGAGTGTCGTTAGACCCGGACCGTCCGAGAAGAAAACGCATGTTCTCGATTTTCGCCCGGTGCTCGCCAATCGGAACGCGATGGGTTACGTGCTCGGCTACGGGGTTCATTGCTGGGAACTGTTCACCCTGCGATCTTGGCTGGTCGCGCTCTTGGCCTTCAATCTCGTGAGTGAGCCGGTCGTTCGCGGCGGATGGCCATCGCCGACGTCGGTCGCGATGTTGAGTGGGCTGGTTGCCATGTTCGCCAGCGTCGCCGGCAATGAGCTTTGCGTTCGCTTTGGAAGGCCAAACGTCATTCGGTTGATCATGATTTCCTCGGCGGCGATGGCTTGTGTGATCGGTTTCGCCTCGTCGTTAACATATGGTGCCTTGGTGGCGTTGGCGCTTCTCTACAGTGCTCTCGTGCAATTCGATTCCGCCGCCCTGACCGCGGGCGCCATTGCCGCGGCGGATCCGAACCGTCAGGGAGCGACCATGGCGATCCACTCGCTGGTCGGGTTCGGCTGCGCTTTTGTTGGGCCGTTGGCGCTGGGGGTGGTTTTGGACCTTTCGGGAGGAGCGGCCACGTCGACCTCGTGGGGCCTCGCGTTTCTGTCGGTTGGGTTGATCGGAGCGCTTGGTCCTCTGGCGCTGCGTTTGACTGCCAGAGGCGTCACGGATTACTGATCGACCGTCTTTTTGACGGCCTCAATGGAAGGGGGACGGCAAAAAGCGCAATCTTCCGCTGTCATCGTCGCGCTCGAGGGTGCGCATTGCGGTGGACGGCGCTGAGGCGCGTCACATCGACTTCCGTGTACCGCTGAGTGGTCGAGAGCGAGGCGTGCCCGAGAAGTTCCTGAATGGTTCTGAGATCCCCTCCCCCGGCGAGCAGGTGGGTGGCGAAACTGTGCCGCAGCGCGTGCGGTGTCGCCGTTTCGGGAAGCGCTAGCAGCGCTCGTACTCGGCGCATTTGCCGCTGGACAACTCCCGGGTTGAGGCGCTTGCCTTGCGCTCCTACGAACAGTGGGTCCTCGCCGCGAAGTCGGTAGGGACAGGCATCGAGATACGTGCCGATGGCATTCGCGACGGCCGGAAGGATCGGAACAATTCGTTGCTTGTTTCCCTTGCCCGAGACCATCATGGCGTCGCCGCTCGGCGCGTCTTGACGATTGAGCGCCAAGGCTTCGCCGATTCGGAGCCCGCAGCCATAGAGAAAAATGAACAATGCGGCGTCGCGCAGTCCGATCCAGGATTTATCGCAGAGATCCATTGCGCAATCGATCGATTTCAAGGCTTCGTTTTCGGACAGTGGTTTGGGAACCGCTTTCGGAAGTTTGGGCGCGCGGATGGCGAATACGGCGGCATTGTGGGCGAGATTTCTCTTGTCGAGAAAACGAAAGAAGCTCCGCAGGGTCGCCATCGTCCGGGCGGTGGACGTCCGTGCCATCCTTCGTGAGGTGCGGGCCGCGAGGTAGGCGCGGAAGTCGGCGGTCGTCAGCGTATCCAAGTCGTGGAGCGACGGCGGCGCCCCTAGGTGGTTGCAAACGAATGTAAGAAACGCGGCGATGTCGCGGCCGTAGGCCAACATCGTATTGGCGGATACCCGGCGCTCATTGGAGAGCCACGTGCGCCAAGCGTCGATAGCGGAAGAAACAGAGGGGTGCGCATCATTGCCGGTCAAGCCGGGTTCTCGTAGGAGCGATGGATGCAAAACTCGACGACGCCGGCGAGAAAGGCCAACAATTCGGTGCCTTGACAAGGATGAAAGGCCCCTTCTTGACGCGCGCCCATTGCCAACACGCCCGATGGAGCAATCGGTCCCGGATCAACGCGTGCAAATGCGGCGGACCGAATCTGTTCGGCGCCATTGCCGAATATCTGAGCTTCATCCGCCAGATCGGCCAATAGAAGAACGTCCTGGCTGGCCCCAAGCAGGTAGTCCACCTCTCCGGGAACCAGGGGAGCAACCCGTAGAGAACCGCAGTCGATAGATCCGGTCTGCTCGAGCGCGATGGCGACGACGTCGACGTCGAGAATGCCGGGAAGGTCGTCATTTATCGCCGCCACCAGCTGTTCCAGGCTATTGGCGGCCAATAGCTTTAGAACGGCCGCATGCGTTTTTTGTTGGTACGCCATATTGGAACGGCTGGTTTCGATGACTTCCGTCGCGCAGTCCCGAAGCCCATCCATTTGCTCGCGCAGTCCCTCCACAATAAACTGCTGAATGTCGACGACGGTATCTCCTTCCCAGCGCTCCGGAGGCGCCAAGGCCGTCAGCAAGTCCGGTTGAAGTGCAAAGAAATCTGGATTGCGGCGAAGGTAACTGGCAACCTGCTCCGCGGTAAGAGCATCACAGCTGTCGATTTTTGTCACAGAGACGACCCCCTGGTTCTTGTTTTAATAATTACGCCCTATAACAGATTCATTACGCAAAAACTAAGCGTTAAACGCCGTTCATGATCGAAAGTTTTAAGACCGTGACTCCCGTGCAACGCCCATATGGGTCCGGCGACCGGGTCGGGGTGTTGCTGCCCCTGCCGCTGGCCGGAACCTTTGACTACCTCGTGCCTGATGAAATGACCCTGTCCGCCGGCGATTTTGTGCAGGTTTCGTTTGGGCGGCGACAACTGTTCGGCGTCGTGTGGGGCGGTGGAACCGGCGACATGCCCACGAACAAACTCAAGCCGATTCTTCACGAGTGCCCGGTACCCGCCTTGCCCAAGGTGTCGAGGCGATTTGTGGATTGGGTCGCGGCGTACACCGCCCATAGCGCCGGCGCGGTTCTACGCATGGTGATGAGCGTACCGGATGCGCTGAAACCGCCGAAACCGGGAATCGCCTGTGTGCTTGCTCCCTCCATGCCGAACATTCGGCTTACGTCCGCAAGGCAGCGGGTCCTGGATTTACTTGCCCAGGAGTTGCCCCGCGCGCTTTCGGAGTTGGTCGGCGACGCCAAGGTTGGAACGCCGGTTATCAAGGGGCTATTGGATGCCGGCGCCATTCAAGCCGTCGAGATGTGTCGCGACGAGACAAATGCGCCGAATTGGCGATGCCCCGGGCCCCTCCTGTCGCGGGCGCAATCCGACGCGGCGATTCACCTAAGAAAAGGGGCTACGGACGGCTTTTCCGTGACCGTCCTCGATGGCGTTCCGGGTTCGGGCAAGACGGAGGTATACTTCGAAGCCGTCGCCGAGACCCTCAAGCAGGGGCGCCAGGTCCTGGTGCTCCTGCCCGAGATTGCGCTTGGGGCTCAGTGGCTTTCCCGCTTTTGCGATCGCTTCGGCGCGCAGCCGGCGCAGTGGCACTCGGATCTCACGGGCGGGGAGCGGCGCCGCACCTGGCGGGGTGTGGCCGAGGGCCGCGAGGGCGTCGTCGTGGGCGCGCGCTCCGCTCTTTTCCTGCCGTTTTCCCGTTTGGGGCTGATCGTCGTGGACGAGGAGCATGAAACAGCCTTCAAGCAGGACGACGGTGTCGCCTATCACGCACGCGACATGGCCGTGGTCCGAGCCAATCTGGGGGACATTCCCGTCGTACTGGCGTCGGCAACGCCGTCTCTGGAAACGGTGGCGAATGTAAAGAGTCATCGCTATAGCCGCCTCCATTTGCCCCAACGGCACGGCGGCGCGAGCGCGCCTTCGATCATCATCGTCGATTTGCGGGCGAAGGGATCCTCTCGCGGGCGATGGTTGGCCCCCGAGATGCGCGACGCACTCAAGGAGACCGCCGCCGAGGGCGCGCAGTCCCTGCTGTTTCTCAATCGCCGCGGATACGCACCCTTAACTCTTTGCCGGGCCTGCGGTTATCGGCTGCGGTGCCCGAGCTGCACCGCTTGGCTGGTCGAGCACCGGCTTATTGGCCGGCTCCAGTGTCACCACTGCGGTTATTCCGTCTCAGTCCTGAATTTGTGCCCCGAGTGTGGCGCCAAGGATAATCTCACCGCGTGCGGGCCCGGGGTCGAGCGGCTGGCGGAGGAGTTTGAGGAGATCTTCCCCGAGCTGCGCTACACGCTTGCGACCAGCGACACATTGACGGGCCCCCGCGCCGCGGCCGAACTCGTCCGGCGTATCGAGGAGCATGATGTCGATGTGGTCATCGGGACCCAGATTATTGCCAAGGGTTATCACTTTCCACTGTTGACCCTGGTGGGAGTGATCGACGCGGACATCGGATTGGCTGGCGGCGATCTTCGAGCGGCGGAACGCACCTATCAGTTGCTTTATCAAGTGGCCGGTCGCGCTGGCCGGGGACAACGTCCGGGCCGGGTCCTGGTGCAAACCCACATCCCCAATCATCCGGTGATCAAGGCCCTGAGCTCTGGCAATCGGAACCAGTTTCTTGTTGCGGAGGGCGAAGCCCGTCGTGAGGCGTGGATGCCCCCATTCAGCCGGTTGGTGGCGCTCATTGTATCGGGCCGCGATGAAGCAGCCGTCGAGGCGTCCGCCCGCGATCTGGCGCGCGCCGCGCCATCGGGGGATGGCATCCGAGTATTGGGACCGGCTCCGGCGCCCATGGCCTTTTTGCGGCGACGCCACCGGCGGCGGCTGTTGATGAAGACCCCAAAAAATGTGAACGCATCCGCGTTGGCGCGACAGTGGCTGGCATCCTGTCGCGTGGCAAACTCCGTGCGTGTGCAGATTGATGTGGATCCATACAATTTCCTCTAACCGGCCAGATTTCCGCCGATTATTTGGTCTGTCTCGTGCGCGGTGTCGCGCCAAGTCGTGCAGACCACCGACGATGGCGCGCATCAACCTGTGGTTTACACGCAATCATCGGCCGATCAATGTTGTGCCGCAGCATTGGAACGCGCCGGATGTCTGCCTCAATCGCGAGTTGGTCCGTCAAAGTGTACGGGGTTGGGCAAGTTTGGGCACGGTTTCGGCGGCTGTGCGGCGCGGGAGTTTGGTTGCAAGGCCCGAATGAGTATGTTACAGAACAGTCGTTTCGGGGGCAGGAAGCCCTCGCGCAGGGGTTTGAAACGGACCAAGGGGGACTCATGGTCCGAACACAAGAAAAAAGTCGAGGGTTTTAGGGGTGACATCCAAGTCCACAGGCTCCGCTGGCGTTGCCGACCGCTACGCCTCTGCGCTCTTCGAGTTGGCTGAAGCGGATAAGGCGATGGACCAAGTCGCGGATGAACTCCAAGGTCTGGACGAGATGATCCGCGAAAGCAACGATTTGCGGCGGCTCATTCGATCTCCGATTGTTTCCCGCGACGACCAGGGCGGCGCCATGGATGCGTTGCTTCTGAAAGCAGGAGTGAGCGGGCTAACGCGCCGATTTGTCGGCTTGGTGGCGCGGAACAGGCGGCTGTTTGCATTGCCCCAGATGATCGCCGCGTACAGAGATATATTGGCGGGTCGCCGCGGAGAGACCACCGCCGAGGTGGTGTCGGCCAAGGCGCTGTCGAAGGGGCAATTGACCGCCCTCTCCGAAGCCTTGACCAAGGCTATGGGGACAAAAGTCGCGCTGGCGACACGCGTTGATTCTGAGTTGCTGGGCGGGCTGGTCGTCAAGGTTGGCTCGCGCATGGTCGATAGTTCGCTGCGCACGAAGCTGCACAGGTTGCGCCTTTCCATGAAGGGAATTGGATAATGGAAATCCGGGCCGCGGAAATTTCCGCCATCATCAAGGAACAAATCGCTTCGTTCGGGACCGAGGCGGAAGTCGCGGAGGTTGGCACCGTTCTCTCGGTGGGGGACGGCATCGCTCGTGTCTACGGCATGGACAAGGTCGAAATGGGCGAGATGGTTGAGTTCCCGGATGGCACCAAAGCCATGGCGCTCAACCTCGAAGAGGACAACGTTGGTGTGGTGCTGTTCGGCGATGACCGCAACATCCGCGAGGGCGATACGGTCAAACGTACCGGGGCGATCGTTGACGTGCCCGTGGGTAAGGGACTGTTGGGCCGGGTTATCAACGCCGTTGGCGAACCCATCGACGGCAAGGGGCCCATCGACTCCGACGAACGGCGTGTCGCCGATGTCAAGGCGCCCAGCATCATTCCGCGAAAATCGGTTCACGAGCCGATGCAGACGGGCCTTAAGGCCATCGATTGTTTGATCCCGATCGGCCGTGGGCAGCGCGAGTTGATAATTGGAGATCGCCAAACAGGAAAGACGGCGATTATCCTCGATACAATTATCAATCAGAAGCGTATCAACGATCGGGCCAAGGACGACTCGGAAAGGCTTTATTGCATTTATGTCGCCATCGGCCAAAAGCGCTCGTCCGTGGCCCAACTCGTTAAAGTGTTGCAGGAACACGACGCTTTTGAATATTCGGTGGTCGTGGCCGCCACCGCTTCCGAAGCGGCGCCTCTTCAATTTTTGGCCCCGTTCAGCGCGTGCACCATTGGGGAGTACTTCCGCGACAATGGCATGCACGCCGTTATCTTTTATGACGATCTGTCCAAACAGGCCGTGGCCTATCGACAGATGTCCCTGCTGCTGCGCCGGCCCCCGGGACGCGAGGCCTACCCCGGGGATGTGTTTTATTTGCATTCTCGCCTGCTTGAGCGCGCGGCGAAGATGAGTGACGATTACGGCGCGGGCTCGCTGACGGCGTTGCCGGTGATCGAGACCCAGGCCGGCGACGTATCGGCGTACATCCCAACCAATGTTATCTCTATCACGGATGGCCAGATCTTCCTTGAGACCGAACTGTTTTACCGGGGCATCCGGCCGGCCGTTAATGTCGGCATTTCCGTAAGCCGGGTTGGTTCGGCCGCTCAGATCAAGGCCATGAAGAAGGTGTCGGGGTCCATTAAGCTCGAGCTCGCGCAGTATCGAGAGATGGCGGCGTTTTCGCAGTTTGCATCCGATTTGGATGCGTCCACGCAGCGGCTGTTGGCGCGCGGGGAGCGTCTGACCGAGGTGCTGAAGCAAGGCCAGTTTGTGCCCTATCCCGTTGAAGAGCAGGTTATTTCCATTTACGCGGGCGTGAACGGCTACCTTGACAAGATTCCCGCGCAAAGCGTCGGCAGATTCGAGCAGTCGCTGCTGGACGATATTCGCGCTAACGGCGCCGATATTCTTGAAACCATCCGGCTAGAAAAGGACATTTCGGATGAAACGAACAAGAAGCTCAGGGCTTTTCTTGATCGTTTCAGCAAAGCCTTCTCGTGAGCGCGAATTCGAAACAACCGCGGACAAAGGCACGGGAATAACGTCGCATGCCCAGCCTTAAAGACCTGAAAGTTCGTATCGCCAGCGTAGAGTTGACGCAGAAAATTACGTCGGCGATGAAGATGGTGGCGGCGTCCAAATTGAAGAAGGCGGAAGCCGCGGCTTCGCAAGGCCGTCCCTACGCGCGCCGCATGGAAAGGATGCTGTCCGGTTTGGTCGCCAGTTTGCCGAACCTGGAAACGGCGCCGAAGCTGCTCTCTGGGCACGGTTCCGAAACTAACCATTTGCTGGTCGTGGTGACGGGGGATCGCGGTTTGTGCGGCGGGTTCAACAGCAGTGTCGCGAGAGAAACGAAGAAACGGGTGGCCGCGCTGCAGCGCGAGGGCAAGCAGGTCAAGATTTTTTGCATTGGCCGCAAGGGGCGCGATGCCTTGCGCGGCCAATTGGGGCCGCTGATTATCGATACACTCGAACAGGTCACGCGAACCGGCGCGCAATTTGGGCCAGCGCGCGACATCGCGCGCCGTTTGCGCAATAAGTTCGACAACCAGGAGTTCGATGTCTGTACGATCATTTACAACACGTTCAAGTCGGCGATCGCCCAGGAGATGACCACGAAGCAGATTATTCCGTTCCGGATGTCCGAAGCGAAAGATGAAGGAGAGGAAGAGCCGGCCGTGAGCACGGCGATCTATGACTTGGAGCCGGCCGACGATTTACTTCTCGGCGCGTTGTTGCCCGCGAATCTCTCCACGCAGGTTTTTCGCGCGTTATTAGAGAGTTTCGCCTCCGAGCAAGGCGCCAGAATGACGGCAATGGATAACGCCACGCGTAATGCCGGTGACATGATCGACCAGTTAAAGATGACCTACAATCGAAGCCGTCAGGCGGCGATCACCAAGGAACTCATCGAGATTATTTCGGGCGCGGAAGCGCTGTGAGCTGTCCGCCGCGCCAAATGCAGGGACCGCCAGAGGAGTTTTCACAATGACAACCAAAAAGGCCCACGGCAAAGTAACCCAGGTTCTGGGGGCGGTGGTTGACGTCCGTTTCGAGGGAGAACTCCCCGAAATCCTCAACGCCCTGCACGCGGATAATCACGGGAAGACGTTGGTTCTCGAGGTTGCTCAGCATTTAGGCGAATCAACGGTTCGTACCATTGCCATGGATATCACCGATGGGTTGGTGCGCGGGCAGGAAGTTGTCGACACGGGTACACCCATCACCGTCCCGGTGGGGCCGGAGACGCTTGGCCGGATAATCAATGTCGTGGGCGATCCCGTGGACGAGCGCGGGGCCGTTGAAACGAAACAAAGGTTTCCTATACATAGAACGGCCCCAACGTTCTTGGAGCAAGCGACGGAAACCGAGATCTTGGTTACCGGCATTAAGGTGATCGATCTGATCGAGCCTTATCCCAAGGGCGGTAAGGTCGGATTGTTTGGCGGCGCCGGTGTTGGCAAGACCGTTATCATTATGGAATTGATCAATAACATCGCGAAGGCACACGGCGGATATTCGGTTTTCGCCGGGGTCGGAGAGCGCACGCGCGAGGGCAACGATCTTTACCATGAGATGATCGAGTCCGGTGTGATCAAACTGGACGGTATGGGTTCCAAGGCGGCCCTCGTTTATGGACAAATGAACGAGCCGCCAGGCGCGCGCTCCCGCGTTGCGTTGTCCGGCTTAACGTTGGCCGAGTACTTTCGCGATGAAGAAGGGCAAGACGTTCTTTTCTTCGTGGATAATATATTCCGATTTACTCAAGCCGGTTCAGAAGTATCGGCGCTTTTGGGGCGTATTCCCTCCGCCGTGGGTTATCAGCCCACGCTGGCCACCGACATGGGCGCTCTGCAGGAGCGCATTACATCCACGAAAAAAGGGTCTATCACCTCCGTGCAGGCGATCTACGTGCCAGCGGACGACCTCACGGACCCCGCGCCGGCGACGTCATTTGCGCATTTGGACGCGACCACGGTGCTTAGTCGTCAGATCGCCGAGCTGGGCATCTACCCGGCGGTTGATCCATTGGATTCCACGTCGCGGGTGCTCGATCCGCGATTGGTTGGCGAAGAGCATTATAGGGTTGCTCGCCAGGTCCAGGAAACCTTACAAGCATACAAATCGTTGCAAGACATTATCGCTATTCTCGGTATGGACGAGTTGTCCGAAGAAGATAAACTGACGGTCGCGCGGGCGCGGAAAATCCAGCGGTTTCTGAGTCAACCGTTTCATGTCGCGGAAGTGTTTACCGGAACACCGGGCGTGTTCGTCAACCTCGAAGACACCATCAAGGCGTTTAAGGCCATTTGTGCGGGCGAATATGATCATTTGCCAGAAGCCGCCTTCTACATGGTCGGCACCATCGAAGAAGCGGTTGAAAAGGCGAAACGCATGGCGGAGCAAGCGGCCTAAAACGGCCGATTGGAGTTCAAACGATGGTGGAAACCTTTTTGTTCGAAATCGTGACCCCCGCGCAAATGATGATCTCCGAGCAGACGGAACTGGTGGTTCTACCCGGGGGCGATGGAAATTTTGGTGTATTGCCGGGCCACGCGCCCTTGTTGTCCACGTTGAGGCCAGGAACAATTGAGATCCGCGACAAGAACCTGAAGGTTTTGGACCAGATTTTTGTCGAAGAAGGTTTCGCAGAAGTGACAACAGAACGGTGTACCGTCCTTGCTGAAGAAGCGATGCGTGTCAATGAAATCACTCGCGACGATGCCGAGGAGCGATTGAAACGCGCCCACGACTCGCTCTTGGTTGCCGACACCTTTGGTGTCCGGATTGGCGCCGAACGCGAACTCAGGGCCGCCGAAGCGATGTGCGACGCGATCGATCAGTACGAAGCCGGTCAAGGCAAGAGCCACTAGCCCGGATATCTCACGGTATGGGGTGCATCGGACCCCGTTCCAAAATCTTCTAATGCTTTGTTGCAAAAGAACTTTACTAGATTCCTGGGGCCGATGCACCCCATACCGTGAGATATCCGGGCTAGCCTGGATATCTCACCGTAGGGGTCATGAGGTAGGTATTTTCGGGTAAACTGTGGTTGTTGATGGTGGTTTGCGCCGTTGAAATTGGGTGGCGCGGTCTTTGTCGGCGGCGGGCCGGGCGTTTTCGTGCGTCAGTTGTGCGCTTCTGTTTGGTGCGCCGATGACGAGTTTATGAGGGCGCAGCTTGGGTGTCGGCTGTTGACGGTCGACGGGATGGGCTTTGCGGCTATCCGGGAGAGGCACGCAGCCTGGCGTGGGCGAGGGCGAATTCGGCTTGGTATGGACACGCCGACGCCATAGCGATCTTGCTCCGGCGCACCGAGACGGTGACGCGGGCGCCGATCTTGAGGAGCTTGAGCCGGATGGTGCCGGCGGTGGCGGTGGCGAACTCGGTGTGGCCGAGACCGATCCGCTGCAGCGCTTCGATCAGGACATAGGCGAACGACGAGAACCAGAGGCGGAGCTGATTGGCGCGCAGGGTTGCCGTCGAGGTTCGGTCGGCAAAGAGATCGAGTTGTTGCTCCTTGATGCGGTTCTCCATGTCGCCCCGGGCGCAGTAGAGGCGCTCGTACAGGGTCTTGGCGTCGATGGCCTTGCGTTTGAGCGAGGTGACGATGAACCGGGGATTGGCGCCCTTGGCCAGGTGCTCGGCCTTGCCGATCACCCGGCGCCGACGGCTCCAGCTGTCGCGGGTGGCGTAGAAGAAATCCTTAAACCGGCGGGCCGGTTTCCCCGTGGCTTCGTATTCGCTTTCGGCCCACGCGAGATCGATGGCGAGTTCGTCGACGAGGCGGCTGTTGCGGGCGAGGCCGAAGACATAGTCCACGCGGTTCGCCTCGCACCACGCCATCAACGCCTCGCGGGCGAAGCCGCTGTCGGCCCGGAGCACGATCTTGACCCGCGGCCAGCGGCGGCGGATGTGGGCGACGATGCGGGCCACTTCCTCCTTGGCGCCGGCCGAGGCGTCGATGTTGGAGCGGCGCAGCTTCGCCGCCAACAGATGCGGGCCACAGAAGATGTACAGCGGCAGATAGCAGTAGCAATCGTAATAGCCGTGGAAGAACCGGCCCTCTTGATGTCCATGCAAAGGGTCGTCGGTGGCGTCGAGGTCGATGACGATCTCCCTCGGCGTTTTGTCCTGGCTGTCGAGAAACACGTCAACCGGGACCGCCTCCAAAGCCTCCGGGTCGTGGCCGATCTTGTGGTAGCGATCGCCATCGCCACGGGGCGCATGTTCCAAGCGATTGATCGTGCTCTTGCCCGCCAATGGCGCGCAGTCCTCGCGCTTGATGCTTCGCATCCCTTGCGGGCATGCGTCCAGCCGCTCCGAAAACAACGCCAGAACCGGATCGAATCGCAAGGTGTCATGATCGTTGACGTCCTCGTAGCCGAGCGCGATGCCAATGATCCGCTGGCCGACCAGCGTGCGCACCGTATGCACGACGTCCGCTTGCCGGCGCCCGTCCGTGAAGCACGCCGCCACCCGATCGATCAAGGCGATCGCCCGATCGGTCTCGCGCAGCAGCACCGCTCCCGCATCCGACGTCACCAAACCGCCGTCAAACCCCGCCACCACACGACGGCCATCAAACGCTTCGAAATCGAGTTGATCGGAGATACACTGTGTTTGCATCGGACCCCGTCCTGGAATCTGGTAAAGCATTTTGCCAAAACGACTTTCTCAGATTCTTGGGGCCGATGCACCCCCTGCGGTGAGATATCCGGGCTAGGCGCTTGGTCTTGAGGTCTTCCCGGGCGGTTCGAACATGGCAGTTCGTCGATGCCTTGGAGATCCCCACCTAAAGCACAAACTCGGTATCTGCCCGGGCAACCCCCAGACCAGGTCGCCAAGTTGGTCGAGCCCGCGATTTGTTGTCTGACAGCCACGGTCCGCGAGGCAACCTGACAGGTTCGCTTAATAGGCAACCAGCGACCGCATCCAATCCATCGTCACGGTTCTTGCCCCCCGGCCGCCATTCGCGCATTTCCGAAATGAACGGTACTCCCCAGCAGCTTCGATGCGCATGTAGGCGGTCGGCTGCTAACACAGCATCGAATGCTTCCAAAATACGAAGATCCTTGTTCTTCGTTGCGGTCTTCTCAATTACCGGGACGGCAAGACCAGCCTCTCGCAATTGTAGACGCAGCAGGCCGGGGAGGAACTTGCCCAGTCCATTCGTTTCGAGGTTTACGGCCGGCAGATAAAAATCACGAACAAACGAGGTAATCTGTTGGCACAGTTGAGTTGCTGCATCGACTTCGCTCGCGCGCTTCGGGTCATGCTCGATGTATCTGATCCCGTGCAGCCAATAGTCTCCGTCTTCGTCCGTGAAAACAGCGGCAACAACGCTCGAATCTCCCTTTCCGGGCGAACCATAGGAAGGATCCCACCAACACGAGGCGGACACCAGCCGCCGACCATTCAAGGTCAGGCGTGCTTCCCCATTGCCCTCGGAATAAACCAGTTCACTATCATAGGTCTTCAACTGATCCGGATCGAGGCGGCCTTCAGCGGGATTTCGAGGCTGAAGCATCATCTGGCTATCGAACTTGCATGGTCCAGTCCTAAGACGAATTGACTCAATTTTCTTCAGGGAAAAGCGTTCCGGCCACTGACTGCGTTTGGTTTCATCGAGTAACGGGAGTTCAAGCCGCTTGAACCCGTCAAGGAAAGGCCGCTCCTCTTCCACGTCGGAGCGTGCCTCTGTCGCGTATATGGTGTAATAGCTGTGGGGGGTCCCCACGTAAAGTTGAAGGCCACCAGGAACGAGTACGTAGTCGATTTCTCTGAGTCGTGACCTTAGATCTAGACGTTTGGCTGCGGTGTCGCACGTGTTGGGCACCTCCACGTCGTCACAGATGACGACGTCGGCGCGCAGTCCGGTAATATTCGCATCAATGCCCTTCGCCAGCATTGATGGATCCCGGAGTTCGGAAAGCCTCCGGACCGTGAATTGGTCAGAGGCCCACTGGTCGGTGCGCCGCGGTTTAAGTCTTCTGGTCAACGGGTGGCGTTCAATCACCCGTTTTACGTTTCGGGCCATTTTCTTCGCCAGTGCGAAGTCGGCCGCCAACACTAACATTCTGAGGTTGGAATCCTGAAGCAGCAACCACGCGGAAAACAGACCGACCAGGGTCGATTTTCCAGAGTTCCGAAAAGCGAGCAATGCAAGCTCGCGATCTCCGTCTGCCCAGCTCATGCTTAACCAACGAGCCATGCGAATGTGCAGGTCAGGCATCGTCAAGCACTGATGCCGGTTCCAGATCCAAACAAACTCGGGAAAGTCCAACAGGTTCATTTGGAGATTTTCCTCTGATACCGTTTGTCTATGACCTGAACGCTTGCCGCATTCATCGTTCTTCCTTGTAACTTTCTTTTATTCCGTATCCTGACCGCCAGCGTGGAAACGGTGAAGACGAAATGGATCTAGATCAGGTTTCGAACTCGCATCCTGGGCATTGATTTCCGAAGCTAACGCAACCACGAGCACAAAGAGACCGATGACCGTCAATGCCGAACAAGTCATTCAGCGTGCCCATTCACTCCTCGCGGAGCCTCAATCCCGGCATTCTCCGCACGGCGAAGAATTATGTCCGCGATGAACGCAGAATATTCCGGGCAATCCCTCAACAGTTCGTCGACCCAAGCGCGACCGAGACTTGGGTGAAATGCGGCACCACTGATCGCCATGGGAGTGAGGAACGGACTATGGCAGCGGAGTTTTCGAATCCTCTGACGTTCAGTCTCGGCCTGAACCAACGCCTCCAAACTGAAGCTGCTTGTGTTAGCGATTACGATATCCGTAGCTTTTCGCGCCTTCTCCACGGACGAACAGGCCGCGGCAGAAAAAATGAGGGAGGCGAGAACCAAGAAAGTCACCAGTCTCTTAAAATTAAGTCTTTTCCGGCCAACCATTTGAGCGTAAAGTATTTTAGACAATAGTGTATACATATATTTTTTCCTATAAACTTTATATATACGTATCGTAAATTATGTTGCATCAAAATAACACTAATATAACAATAGAAAACTTATTATTGTGTGATTCGGATACCCTGTTGCAAATTCATTTTTTTATTGGTGCTTTTATTTAATATTCATTTTCTGAACGAGCCTGAACTGCCGAGCGCGCATCGAAAATGAGCTGATCGAGTTCATTGTCTTCGTCGGACAAAGCCTCTTTAGCCATACTCGGTTGAGCCCATGCCGCAATCTTTATCAAAAGTTGAAGGTGAGTCAGCGCAGCTCGACATGCGGCTTGATACACAGCAAACGATTTTACATCATCTGATTTTTGTCCGGCAGCAAAATCTTGATATTCATTCGTTGCTTTAAATAAAAGAAGTGGGATTTGTTCAATTAAGTGACAACGGTAATCCTCTAATCGGTCATTATCATTCGCGACAGCGCTATCTTCTTCATTCATGTCCGTATTTTCCTGCAATTCGATCAATCAAATTTAATGTTTTTGTTTTTTGTTAGAAAGTTGATCGAATAGCAGCTGGTAGGTTTGTGATACCGTAACGTCCTGCGCGTCAACTCGCTTTGTTAACGACTCAACTGCTTTTTCAAGTGCCCGCCCTCGGGCTGCGTCAAATCCACCGGCGGTTACCCGTTCTACAATAGATTCAAGAACCTTCATTTGTAGTTCGAGATTTTCTTTCAGCGCAACAAATTGTTGCGTGTACATGTGATCCTGGGCGTTGATTTTACTTTGGTTCTGCACAATGGTGACGCGTAAATCGATGACAGCTACCGCTAAGCCGACGATGGCCAAAACAGCGACTGCTTGGATAACATCACCCAAACGCCGCATTAGAGGTGCCAAGTCCGCCTCTTGTGTCATGACAATGTCCCCCTGTATTAGTTACAACAAGTAAATATAATGAAACAGTTAAAATATATTTATAAAATTAATCGTCATCGTTTGTTTAAAGAATTGGCTTATGTAAAAATGTAACGTTGTGAAGAATAAATAGAAAATTAGAAGGCAATTGTGATTCGCACTGATTTGAAGCAAGGGGCGAGATCCGCCCACAGAGACATTCTATGACATATGGTGTTTGTTTTTAAACAGAGGTTCAAATGCGTCGCTTACTTGCTCTCTTGAAAAAAAAAGGGACAACGGGCCGTTCCATTGAAGGCCGGCCCGTTTTGACGAGAGCGAATTCGGCGGAATTGCTAGTAGCCGATGAGCGAGGTGCGCGAAGGTTGTCTCTGCATGAGGCTAACAGCCATCTGAGATAAAGACCCATATGAATCCAACAGATTCCGCCGTCTCGCGTACGAGGATTGGCCATAGATACGGCTGATGCGTGTATTTGCAAGAGCGCGCTCCTCAGCATCTTGGCGCTCTGCCTCCGTCGCCAAACCCGCAAGAACTGCCTCGGCGGACCCACTTGAAGAAATGCCCTGTGCTCCAAAGCGGGCCCTCCGGGCGGCCAACGTGTGCTTAAGTTGTTCGCGTCTGCGACGCGCGTCAAGTTTCTGGGCTTGTTGGATCTGTTCGATTTTGGAACGCGAGTCTGCATCGCGTGCAGCCTGCTCATTGGATTGCTGAGCGGCGCTCAAACCCATCTTCATGGCGGGAATTGCCATCGACAGAATTGCGTCGGTTCCACCAGCAGTCATTTCGGTGAATCTCTCCTATTTGCACTGCAACCCGTATACGGGTGCACAAGCTTCGGTGATTTGATCGAGGGGGTTTTTGCTCTACATCGGCCGTCTTTTGCCGAATCTTGATTGTTGAATGAGGCTTATCTAGCGTTGGCATTCAGTAGGACTGTCGTCGTACCGCTCGGTTTTGTGATAGCCTAAGCGTTTACGCTCATCTCGGTTGACACGGAGAGGAGAGTAAAAGGCAGAGGAGTATCCTGGTCTACGCGCCAAAGAGGGGAAGTATCATCAGAACGCCAGCCTAGGGCTCGTACGGTCTTGTCTCCGCTGAAAGCTGATAGTGGCGCGTCAAGAAGGGTATTGCCAAAACGCTTAAATGGTACGTCTTTAAGGCCAAGTCCTGTATCCAGGTGTAACGCGGCAGTCTCCCATAAACGAAAAGTAATTGCGATCGGACGAATTTTGCGGCCCTGACTTCCCCCGACGTTCGGAACCGTTGGCGGCAGGGGCTCGATATTGTGTGCGTATCCGAGACCTACTTGAATGGATGTTGCTGGTTCTCCGATCGATACGACGCCATCTTCTACCATGGCATCGGTTTGTACGGCATCGTCCGCCACAATTTTTACCGTCTGCCCTTCGAGATGATCGAGTCCGCTCCAAGTAATTCTTGGAGTAGGGCTACTGCCCGTCAATCCGCTGTCGAGATTCAATCCGCTGTCAAAGACCTCAACAGACACGTTTCCTGCACGCTCCACCAATACATAGGTCTCGTTGCCCACCGTCACCACGGCCCGAAAGGCCCCCGCTGTTTCCTGGAGGGTCCAGGCACTCACTTGCTCTGCCCGGTAGACCGTTAGCGTCGCGAGAGTGCCATTGCCCATCACGACGTGAAAGAGCCGATTGGCTTTGTCAAAATCCATGTCTACAGGAGAAACAATCAAGTGTTCAGCGAGAACCGCAAGGTCGGTCGCCTGATATGCCTGCTCGACATCCGTAAACAAGAACTCTCGCAATTGCTCACCGGTTCTCGGTACGAACAGTGTCGCACCGTCCACATCCCGGGGCGGTACGATTCTGTCTACCGGTGAGCCGACACGGAGTCTGCCGGTGGAGCTCTATGCTTGAGGGAGTTAACGGGACACCCGCTACCATCCACTCAGCTCCCGATGTGAATACCTGGAGGTGACGGCCAGAAAAGATCGCTCGGATTGCGTTGACTTGGTCTGAAAGGATCGAGAACTCAATTGCCTCGTCGTCCAATCCCTCGCCAAGATCAAAATTGAACAAATCTGCCGACTTCGATAGCCATAGGCGATTGGGCAAATCCCTCGATCCGCCAATGACCAACCGATCTTGATGAAAAGTCACCGAAACAGGCCAACCATGCACGGGTGAAAAAGCTTGTTCTTCCCAGTCCCTGGTAACGTTGGTGCTTAGAAGATTCTGTTTTACGTTGACCCTGATCTTTGTTGGCGACAGTACGGAATCTACTATCACTTCTTTATCGGCGATTCGAAACCGGGTGCCGCTATGAGCAGGGAGGAAAACATTCGTGGAGGCGGTAATCGTCACTTGACCCGACGTACCGCTTGGTTGAAGGGTCACGTCTTCTTCCGCGAACTTGTGATACGGTTGACGGATGCGGCCATTCTTCTCAGAAAAAACCCAGTCTGAAGCATGCCATTCGGATTCGCTGGCTCGAGTGATTTTCTTGGGTGAGATCTCAGGGTGCACCACTAGCAATGTGTCCGCGCTTTGCGTCCAATTGATTTGCCGCAAATGATCCTCGGTCCACGGAGTCGCAAACTCCGTTATTCTGATGCCAGACCGATACACATCGACATTATGATCGGTAAAAACAAGCAGGTACACCTGTTCGGTATTGAACTCGAAGGAGATAAGGCGCCCGTCCCCTCGTGCGGCGTCCACATATCTCAACCCCGATCGTCTGCTCAAACCGCCGGTCGGATGGATAAATACGTTTCTAAGCTTTGCCGCGCCGTTTTCGTATGATCGGAGGTCGCTGCGGCCCAGCAGTCGCGGTGATACTTCGCCCGCTGTGAAGTTGGTTTTGTGGATGCGGACCCGCGACATTATCGTCGTTCCTCAATCAAGCTGAAATCTTCAAATCGGGGCGCCGTATCCTCCTGGGAATCGATCAATTTTGCGCGACGCAGCTCTCTTTCGGCGAGTTCTTGCAGCCCCTCCCAGCGACTTGTGCTGTCCGTTAGCGGGATGCAGAACTCTGCCGCCAATCGCGCGATTAAGGTCATATCAAAAAAGGGTGGAAAGTCGCTTTCATTTGGCCGGCCGACATAGGTCAGAATGACGTCCTCGGCGTTCGCGCATAAACGCCGCCCGACAATCCGATAGGTGATCCCGCGACTTCGGTTGCCCGTGCCCGCGGAAATCACGCGCAGGCACTGTGGCGGCAACTGAAATGCATGGGAGAAATCAGAAGTCGGTTTTTCCAGCAGTCTGGCTAAAATCTGTCGTGTAAGCGCAAAGTTCCAAGGATGCAAAGAAAGCATCGCGTCCCGCACAACAGGATAGAGGCTAGCTGCAACCTCCGCTTCCGCGGTACCCTCGTCGAAGGACGCGATGCTGCTCGCGCCAATTTTCAGCAGTGCGCGCGAACAAAGATCAATGCTATCAACAGCCATAAAAAGGCCTCCTGGTATGCGCAGCAAAAAAATAATATGTTTGTGTAATGGGTGGAAATTTTGAGAATTGTATCAATAAATAATTATACTAGTTTTATTTATTGTATTATTTTACTAGTCTGAAATAAATTCTTTGGCCGGCGTGTCGTTTGGCGCCTCCGTGATTTTAGCATTAACGGAGGCGCCCGTCGCAAGCCTAGAGATATTTAGTCGGAATCCGAGGAACCAACCTGTGTAAGGTTTGCGATGTCGACAACGCTGCCCTCATTGTAATTTACGAGGAAGATACCGGCACCGGGATTGGCGCTATCAGTGTCTACATTGGCCAAAATCATATCGCCCACACGGAGCATATCTGCAGCGCTATTGAAATATCCTGCTGTATCCGTGTCTGTCGAGGCGTCGACTGTAGAGTAATGCCAAAGTGTAAAGCCGTTTGCGTACGCTAGCACGCTAAGATTTTTTGGGTTATATGCCATTGGTGCGTTCCTTATTAGCCTTCGAGGCAACGAAGAGTTACGACTCCAGAGCCGTCGACCAGACAAGCCCCTTGGCTCATCATGTTGTTTACGAAGTGGGCAGCGTGGTCGCCATGCCATGTGATGTCGGTTTTGACTTCCGACCCGATTCCATGGCCGATGGCGGTTTTATGATACCAAAAGCAATAACGGACGCTGCCGATCTTCGGTAAACTGGAATGCGGAATCCAAAGGGTGCCCAGCCATCGTTTGGCTTGAGTCCCCTTCCAAGGTAGCTGCTCGTCACCGACGTAATCGGCGTTGGCAAATTCGTCGATATTGAGCAGATCGCTCCACTGTTTCCATCCCACGACCGCGAATCGCTGACCATCATCGGGAACATCGGCCTCGCCCAGCATTTCGAAGGCGGCCAGGACTTTAAGTTTTGTCAACTCGTCCGTGTCGGAACCTGCAAAGTTCGTAGAGGTTGCCAACTGGTTGATGACCATTTCGTCGGTCTTTCGACCTAGCGCATAGGCTCCGGCCTTGGCGACAATCTGCTGTTCGTTGATGTTGGTTTTGAGTTCGTCAAGCCGATCCACCCAGTCACCAGCATAAAAATCCTGGAGAACGCACTCGACGGGAGTGTGATCCACGTTCATAACCGGAACGAGGCCATGGCGGGCCTTGGTGCTTGCAATACCCTTTCCTACCTTCTGGAAAGTTGTCGTCGCACCAACGACATTGTCCTTTGTCCTTACCGTATTGCGAAGCTTTGAGCCCATTTGTTGGTACTGCACATGGACTTCAGCCTCAAAATTCGCAATGAAAGATTGCTCGACCTGAGTCGACATTCAATTTTCTCCTATTAACATTTTGGGCGTGTTTTGCGTCAAGAGTGTTCGGTTGTGGTGCAGCCGCCGAACGCGTCGACGCGCTAAATCCGCCGGGCCGCCAGCAATCCAATGTTGCTAGGGGTTCTCCGAAGGACAACTTGGCAATTTTCATGACTCGCCAACAATCGAACCGGAGTTCCATCGGTTGACTTAGTAGAAGGAAGGAAAGTGAACGACGGGGCGTGGTTCCCGGGCACCCACGCCCCGCAGGAGGAGCGTCGCTAAATCAGCGCACTCACCCCTTTTAATCCTTATAAAGCTTGCGAAAACCGTCACGGACCTTTTCGACGACGGTGGGGTTTTGATCACGCCAGTAACTGGGATCCTTCATTAGTTTTTTTAGGTCGGCCACGCTAAGGACGTCGCCGGCCGTCTCGCCTTGCCGGAGCAGTCCCGGCTCTGCGTTCGCCATCATCTGATGCATTGCAAGAACACCCTCGTACGTGGTCGAAAGGGCTTCCATTACATGACTGGGCAATCGCGAACGAGCCCAAGTGTCGATTTGTCTCGCGGTCACACCCCACTTTTCTGGGCCGCCAAAGTGGTTCACAAGCCGTTCGGTCTGCTGCTCCGCCTCGAACACCGAGGCGAGATCACTGATCATCGGCATGAGATGTTCGCCCGCGAGGTCGTAAACGACCTGGACCTGATCTCCCGAAAATCCAGCAGCGTGTAATCGCTTGTTTACTTCCGGATCGCTGCTCAAAAAGTCACTGCTGATGTCAATAGCGTAATCTTCTGGCCCGGGTGGTGGTTCACGATGAACCGTGCTTCCGAGTTTCCGCTCAAGCTCAAGGTATGATTTGACGAGGGCATCCGTACGAATTTGACCGTTCTCTGTGTCCCAAAATTTCTCTGGCACATCGCTGGGCCGCTCAGCGCTTTCAGGGGCGCTCGCCGCAGCTTCGTTGGCTTGTTCTTCGGGAGTCCCGCCGCCAACCGATGTAAGCAAATTCTCAGTCATTGGTGTTCTCCATGATTGCCGAGTTGTTGGGCATCGATGTAAAGTTGTGGTCTTGGCCATGACCTCGGCCATGCTCTACCAGAGAGATGATGTAAGATACGAGTTGTCTTTGCCCTTCCATGTGCCTCAGCAAGGCATCGGAAGCGGCTGGGCCAAGTATTCGTGAATGCGTAATAGATTTTAAATGTTTGAGAACCTTCACCCCTTCCTCTCCACCAAAGCATCTTGCGAAGACTTGCGCTAGGTCGCGATCAGTTGAGAATTGCTTTTGATTGTTCGAGGAAGAGCTTGGGTCAAACCATGCCCATCCCAGATCAAGACCCGACATTGTCTTGCTCCGGAAATAGGGTGTTGTGAGCATCCGAGGATAGGATCGCACCCTGAGCGATTGACGTTTGGTCGACACTTCCGGCAAATTCCGAAAAATCGTCAACCAGGGCATCGACAAGTTCGTCGCCCGTGGTCTCCGGGGAGGAGATACTCCGGATCAATTCTTCCGGTACCCCCAGAGCGCGACCGAGCCAGGACGCGACACGCGGCTGATCCACGGCTGACAAGGCTTCTGGTCCCATAGCCTTCACGGCGTCGAGCCAAACCATTGTGCTCTGAATGTCTTGCTGAGCTTGATACCGCGCCTGCGGCGATTTGTAATCGAGAACTACAATTCCATCGTCGACCGGCAAATCCAAGATCTCGCCGCGCCGCGCGAGAATTCCCTGAGCTCGGCTCATTAATGGGGTCAGCATCTCTGACTGCAGGCGGCCATATGTCGCGCCCAGAATTCGCGCCATCTCGGCCGCGCGCTCAACAACTTCCGTGGCCGTCATTCGTGGCCCATTGACCTGACCCAACTGGTCCACAAGCAGCGCCTTGAGGATCCTTGATCGCAACTGCTCAAGAATGAGTTGCGAGACGTCGAAGCGACCCGGTGCCTCAAGGGGCCTAAGACCCGCCGAACCGACGGCCTTGGGAATAATTGTTCCCGGCGCCAACTTGATGGTTGCTGGATTGATCACACCGTCGTCGTCAACCTGCCAGATGCCGGTTACGGCGATGGAGGCGTTCTTCAAAACTAACTCGACAACCTTATTTGCGGTCTTGATGTCGGGTAGCGCCTTCATTACAGGCGAACGTCCATAGGTCTCGCCCGGTGCCTTTAACCATCGGAAATTGATAAATGGAGACGTAGCGAATTGGCCTTCCGCCAATACAATGGGGTTATCGGCCGAATGCGCGCCGTCTTCAGTGACGGCAAGGTAGGAATAGCCAACATCGGTGGGGACGACTGCTTCTATAACCGCGATATGAGCGTCCGCATTGTTCCGAATACGCCGCATCAGGCCATCGAAACCGGCGGCGGAAGGAAACCTGGACATTAATTGGGGGCCGGTTACCTCGCTCCGACGGAACGTTGTATCGAGCCGGCCTGATGGCCCCTCCTCCAAAACCACTTGAGCCAACGGGATTGCTGTGAACCGAAACGCGGATCTCTCGCCGGGCGATGCTTCTTCGAGCAACAATGATGCCGTTCCAGCTGTCACGAGATCCAAATAGCACTGGTGAATTTCAACCGAAAAGTTTGATCGATCAAAATGCGATTGGAGTACGGCCGTCGATTTTTCCAGCTCGATCGCAAGGTCCTGTCGGTCAAGTTCATCAGCATCAGGGCCGACCGAAAAACCAAGCCAGTGCGTCCAGGGCGGGGTCAGTTGCGCCATTAGGCTCGCCGCCAACTGATCTACGGCATCCGGCGCCGTTCCATCGAAGATTTTATCACCTCTCTTTCCTCCTGGAATGCCGTGGCGCAACCCTGCGTCTCGGTGGGGAAGACAAAATTCATAACACTCCTCCCAATGGGCTTCCCAGGCGGTTCTGCGTTCTTTAGCCCGTCTGTAGCGCTCGACGGCGTCTTTCGGCGTGAGAGGGGGCATGTTTATTCTCCAAGAAGGCTGCGTCGGTTGGGCCCCAGCTCCTTTGATGCAAGCAAACCACGAGGAGAGGTTGAGATCATTCCCGTCACTCCCCGTCGCCTTCGACGAAGCACTTCCAACCGGCGCTCGCGCTCCAATTTCTCTTCGTTCGATGCTGCATTCTGTGCGGGCGCTGTTGGCGCCTCCGAAGAAGAAGAACTTGGCGGAGGGGCGCTGAACAGCGCCTTACCGATGACCGGGATCAAGTGAGTGGCCATAAAAACTTCCTGAACTGAGGTGGTGATCAGAGGCGTCGAACTGACGGCCCGGTTGAAAGCGGGCGCACGTGCTGCATTCAATAAAAGGATTTTATTCCTTTTCGCTAGCAAATGTCAAGGCTTTTTTTGCATTCGCCGCGTCCAATGTGACGATATAGCTGCCAGGGGGTCATTACCCATGGCGCGCGAATGCCCAGCACCCGCTTAACCGCCTCGACACAGGTGAAAGGTCTCCACGCAGGGGAAGACGATCCCCGTCTCTGAACAACTGTCTTAACGACCGTAAAACCGAATTGGCGGTACCAACCGGCGACATCGTCGATAGGCGGACCTGAGAAAACCCCAAGATTGGTATAATTTGACATCGGGTCGAAGATAACCCACTGCCCGTATCGTCCCACGACGGCGAAGCAGTGACGAAAGCCGGGTCGGAGAAGTTTCGCCCACTTAATGCTGACGTCCCCCATAAAGACAACAAGAGCACTGGAGTTCGCGGCCGTGACGCAGCATTCTAGAATCGATTGTTCAGCATCGATCTCGCCATTCCTCACTCGACGATTCCCTTCTTTCGTAACAGTGCCGTCAAGTGATGAAGCGCCTCATTCCATAATTGAGAAGCCTGCCGTTCCTCGGGATAGCGGGCATCCGGTGGGCGATCCCAAAGACCAAATGTTGCGAGAATCCTAAGATGCTTGCCGCCGATGACCCCTATGCGCGCCAATTCAACCACACTGCGGTAAATGTCATCAGGGTCGCAGGGGCGTTGTGTCAAAAGCCGACTGTAAGAAAAACGGGCTCCTTCACGACGGACTCGCTGGCATCGAACGAACCAAAACCACGCGTCTTGGGTATTCGAAAACAATGCGGAAGGCGCGTCCGTTAACGTCCGGGGGATATAGCGGGTCTTTGACAACGGACCTCTCTAATGACACAAGCCAGACGTAGTAGGAATAATTGCTATTTTACTGAAAAAATTACCTTTGTCAACGCAAATAAGCATATGTTCCTAGTGCGTTACCGGTCATTTTATAAGACAATGTTCCCATGTTGAGGCATTCTGACATTTGGCGCGCCATAGATCATCTCGCACGGGAGCATGGCATGTCGGCATCGGGGCTTGCCCGCCGGGCTGGGCTCGACCCAACCACATTTAATAAGAGCAAGAGAACTACGCGAGAAGGAAAGCTCAGGTGGCCGAGCACGGAAAGTATTTCAAAGATACTTGATGCAACGAATGCTAATATTGGAGAGTTTTTAGCTTATATCAATGATGGGCCTTCTAGCGGAATATATAAAAATATTCCTGTTATTGGGTATGCTCAGGCTGGATCCGAGGGTTTCTTCGACGACGCGGGTTATCCGACGGGCGCGGGGTGGGATGAGATTCCATTTCCTGACGTTGGAGACCCGCACGCATACGCGTTGGAAATCAGCGGTGAAAGCATGGAGCCCGTTTACCGTGACGGAGATATTGTTATTGTCTCTCCTCATGCTAACATCCGAAGGGGTGACCGCGTGGTTTTAAAAACGCGAGACGGCGAAGTTATGGCGAAGCTTCTCCGTCGCAGCACCGCGCACAAATACGAGCTCAAGTCTCTGAATCCCGAGCACGAGGACAGAACTTTACCAGTTGAAGAAGTGGAGTGGATTGCCAGGATCACTTGGGCGAGCCAATAGACAGTTTGTCCTTTTTTGCAGGCTAACTCATCTATTCGGGGACGGTGGCGTTCTTCAGGGTTGTGATTATCGCGATTTTAAGTATCGAATAGGACCTGTCGCTCCATTTCGCGGATCCAAGAGATCTGAATTTGCGCGAGGACTCACAGTCTGTCGGGATCCTGAGATCCGTTCAAGCGATTCCACGCCGCGCTCATGCAGGCCTAAGAGTCCGACTCGAAACTCATGTTGAGCGTGCCAAGCGTCGGGTGAGCATCATGACGGAAGCGGCGTAGAGGAAGGTTTGGGCGGAGGCGATGGTGGCTTCGAAGTCTTTGGCCAGCCTTCGGTTACGGTTGATCCAGGCGAAGAAGCGCTCGACCACCCATCGCCTTGGCAGGACCTGGAAGCCGACCTGGTCAGCGATCTTCTTGACCACCTCGATGGCGATGCAGGTGGCGTCCTTGACCCGCTGGGCGCCATAGGCGCTGTCGGCGAAGGCGAGTTCGACGAAGGGGAACGATCGCCGCGACGCCTTGAGCAGCGGGATCGCGCCGTCGCGATCCTGAATGTCGGCCGGGTGGGCTTGAATCACCAGCGCCCGCCCATCGGTATCGACCATGGCGTGGCGCTTGCGGCCCTTGATCTTCTTGGCCCCGTCGTAGCCCCTGGGGCCGCCGGCTTCGACGGTCTTGACGCTCTGGCTGTCGATCACCGCCGCCGACGGACTGGCCTCCCGCCCGACCCGCTCGCGGTCGAGCGCGACGAGATGGTGGTTGATGGTCTCGAACAGGCCCTCGCGGCGGAAGCGCAGGAACCAACCGTAGACCGTCGTCATCGGCGGGAAGTCCTTGGGCAGCATGCGCCAGGCGCAGCCGGCCCGCAGGACGTAGAAGATGGCGTTCATGATCTCGCGCATCGGCCATTCGCGGGGCCGGCCGGTCCGCGCCGGCGGCGGCATGAACGGCGCGATGATCTCCCACTCCGCATCGCTCAGATCGCTTCCATAACGCAGATGATCGCGGCTATGTTGCCGCCGGGTGGTCGGTGTCCACATGTGCCCCTCCAAACTAGCTTTGACAACCGTTTGGAATCACATCTGAACCCGCCAATCCAGCCAAAAATTGAGTTTCAAGACGGCTTCTTAGATTCACAAACGAAGTGCAACACCGGGTAAGCGCCCGGTGAACCCGCTCTGCCTTTGATCGGTAGTGAGAGGTAGTGTCCATTAGCGATTAAATGGACATTATCGGAGCGGTTTGTGGCGAAGCGTTGCAAGCGTCGAAGCTGGAGTTATGACGAGAAGCGGTTGATCTGCGCGCAGACGCGGGTGCCTGGAGTCTCGGTTTCGCGGGTGGCGCGTCGGTATGATGTGAATGCGAACCAGGTGTTCAACTGGCTCAAGGAGCCGCGTTTTGCGGCTGCGGAGCCTCCCGAGCCTGAAGCGGTTTTTCTACCCATCGAGATAACCCAAGCGCGGGATGTCATGGTCCCAAGTGACCATAGCGAACCCGGCACAGTGGAGATCGATCTGGCGGGCGGCCATCGGCTGCGGCTCAAGGGGCCGTACGATGCCGATGCTGTTGTGCGGTTGATCCGTGGCCTGTCGGCATGATCCCGGTTCCCGCGAGCACGAGAGTGTGGCTGGCGGCGGGCGTCACGGATATGCGCAAGGGTTTTAACGGCCTGTCGGCGCTGGCCGAGAAGGTATTGGAGCAGGATCCCTTTTGCGGCCATCTGTTCGTTTTTCGCGGACGCCGAGGCGACCTGTTGAAGATGATCTGGTTTGACGGTCAGGGCGCGTGTCTGTTTTCCAAGCGGTTGGAGAAAGGCCGGTTCGTATGGCCTTCGGCGGCGCGGGGCAAGGTGACGCTGACACCGGCGCAATTGTCGATGTTGCTGGAGGGGATCGATTGGCGCGCGCCGGAGAGAACATGGCGTCCGTTGCGTGCCGGATAGTCACTATTCTCCGGCGAAAACATAGCGATTCCGCGGATTTGCGGTTCCTTCAACTCGCTGAATTTGCTATCAATCCGGATGCGCGACACCCCTGCCGATTTGCCCGAAGACGTTGCCGCGTTGCAGGCGATCATCGCCTTGCAGAACGAGAAATTGTCGATCTTCGAGACCGAGATCAGAGCGCGCGACTACCGGATCGAGAAGCTCAAGCATCAGCTGGCGGGCTTGCGCCGCCACCGGTTCGGACAACGATCCGAAGCCCTCGACCAGCTCGAGCTGGCGCTCGAAGAGGAAGAGACCGCGCGGGCGGCGGCGCCACAATCCGATGACGAGGATGCTGCTTCTGAACCGGTCGGTGAACCGGTCGATGAACCGGTCGATGAACACCCAGGCGCAAACCCCGCCGCAAGCCCTTGCCGGATCATCTGCCCCGCAACGATGAGATACTCTCACCAGGTTCACAATGCCGTGAGTGCGGCGGATCGTTGAGGACACTCGGCGAGGATGTCACCGAGGAACTGGACTACGTGCCGGGACGGTTCGTGGTGAACCGGATCATCCGGTCCCGCATGGCGTGTTCGTGCTGTGACGCCATCTGTCAGTCGTCGCTGCCCTCACGCCCCATCGAGAAGGGGCGACCGGGGCCAGGCCTGCTCGCGCATGTGCTGGTCAACAAATATGCGGATCACTTGCCCTTGTACCGCCAGTCGCAAATATTCGAGCGCGACGGCATCGACCTCGACCGCTCGACCCTCGCCGATTGGATCGGCAAATCCGCCACCCTGCTGGAGCCGCTGGCCACGGCCATTGAGCGCCATGTGCTCGGCGGTCAGGCCATTTTCGCGGATGATACGCCCGTCAAGCTGCTTTCCCCAGGTGCGGGCAAAACCAAGACCGCGCGGCTCTGGGCTTATGTCCGCGATGAACGGCCATGGGCGAGTGAAATGCCCCCGGCGGCATTCTATCGCTTTTCGCGTGACCGCAAGGGCGAACAGCCGGCCGGGCATCTCAAGGATTATACCGGCTGGATGCATGTGGACGGATATTCCGGTTTCAACGAGCTCTATCAGTCCGGTCGTGTCAGCGAGATCGCGTGCATGGCGCATATCCGGCGCAAGTTCGTCGATATCCATAAAGCCCAAGGTTCCGTCATTGCCGAGCAAGCCATCAAGCGCATCGCCGCGCTCTACGGCATCGAGAAAGAGGCGCGGGGGCAATCGCCCGAAGACCGCGCCGGCATCCGCCAGGACAAAGCCCAGCCGCTGCTCGACGAACTGGCGGCATGGCTCGGCGACCAACTGCCCAAAATCTCCGGCAAATCCGAACTTGCCAAGGCCATCCGCTATGCCCTGACCCGCATAAAGAAACCGCGGCCCTATCTCGCCAACGGCATTCTGGAACTGGATAACAATTGTGCCGAGCGATCCATGCGGTGCGTGGCGTTAGGCCGTAAAAATTATCTCTTCATGGGATCCGAAGGAGGCGGCAAATCAGCCGCCATCGCCTACACCCTGATCGAAACCGCAAAACTGAATGGCGTCGATCCGCAGGCATGGCTCACCGATATCCTTGCTCGGATTGCTGACCATAAGATCACCCGTATCGACGAACTCCTCCCCTGGCGCTACGCCGCATCCGCGGCGTAACCGACGAACCCTTCACCTCGCCAGAGCGGGTTCACCGCACGGTCACAACACCGGTATGTTCCGGAGTTGCGATGGGCAAGCATTATGGACAGCTCGATTTTGACGAGCGGATTGAGCTTTCCCGGCATCATGATGCCGGGAAAGCTTCGAGCGAGATTGCGAGGATCATGGGGCGTCATCCCTCGACGATCGGACGCGAACTCAGGCGCAACAGCCTTCCCAAGGGTGGCTACAGGCCGGCCTCGGCGGACCGGATCGCATTGTCGCGCTGCCGGCGATGCTCGCGGATCGAGCGCCTGAGCCCGCTGAAGGAGCATGTCGACGACCACCTTGCGATGGGCTGGTCGCCGGAACAGATCTCCGGCAGGCTCAGGCTGCGGGGATCCCGGCACACGGTGAGCCACGAGTTGATCTATCGCTATATCTACCGGCCCAAGGTTCGGTCCCAGAAGCTCCACCGCTATCTGGCGCGTGCCAAGGCAACCCGAGGACGGCGGTATTTCAAGCGCCGCCGCGATCCGATCCTGGGGCGCCGTTCCATCCATGAACGAGACCCAGCCATCGATAACCGGAGCGTTTTCGGCCACTGGGAAGGCGATCTCATGCAGTTCCGCACGCAAAAAGGCAATCTCTTGACCGCCGTCGAGCGCAAGACCGGCCTGACCCTGGCCGGCGGCTTGCCAAGCAAGACCGCGGAGGCCACCGCCGCCAAACTCACCGCTCTGTTCTCCGTCTTGCCCAAGGCCGCCAGGCGCTCCATCACATTCGACAATGGTTCGGAATTCGCCCAGCACCAGAAGCTGGAGGGCGGCCTTGGCCTCCTCACCTTCTTCTGTGACCCCTACCCGCCTTGGCAGCGCGGCTCCATCGAAAACGCAAACGGCATTCTCAGGCGCGATCTGCCACGCAACACCGAGTTCTCCGATTACACCGAGCAGGACATCCAAGACATCGTCTGGGCCAACAACACCACTCCCCGAAAACGTCTCGGCTATCTCACGCCAGCCGAGGCATTCCTAATTCAACTCCGGTCTTGCACTTGAAATGTGAATCCAGCGGCCACCATCGCGAGCTCCCATAGGAAGTCGATGGGGGCAAGGAACTATCAGTGCGTTAGAAAGCTGCGCGGGCTTTAGAGAATCTTCACAAAGCGAGTGTTTGGCAAAACCACACAATATGTAGTACGGTGTACCTGTATTGAGGGGAATGAATGTTGCGGGACGGCCATGAACAACTTCCCGGCTCTGGTTCTTAATGCGGATTTTCGGCCACTGAACTACTTCCCGCTGTCGCTTTGGTGTTGGCAGGATGCAGTCAAGGCGGTTTTCCTCAGCCGCGTCAATGTCGTGTCTGAATACGAGCGGCTGGTGCGATCGCCAAGTCGCGTCATGCGCTTGCCAAGTGTAATAGCGTTGAAGCAGTACGTTCCGGCGTCGCGTCGGCCCGCCTTTACCCGTTTCAACGTTTTCCTGCGGGATGCGTTTGCCTGCCAATACTGCGGGGAGGAATTTGTTGCCGAGCGACTAACATTTGATCACGTCGTGCCACGTGTCGCTGGCGGAAAAACGGTTTGGACGAACGTTGTTGCTGCATGTGAACCGTGTAATCTTCGCAAGGCTCATAAACTTCCCAATGAATCGGACATGTTTCCCTTGCGGTTCCCGTATGAACCGAGTGCACATGAGCTTCAAAAAAACGGTCGGGCCTTTCCGCCCAACCACTTGCATGAAAGTTGGCGAGATTTTCTCTATTGGGATACCGAACTCGAACCTTTCTAAGAGCAGATCTCCAATCCAACTCCGTGGCCTTTGACATCCGTGCCCGCACTCTTATACTCCGCCGCCATTCTCGGGAATGCGGGAGCCGACTCCCCGCCCTTGTGGGCCTACCGGGACAACAACACCAATAGCAGATCGTGAGAGACCATAGACCATGACGAAGCGACTGAAATCAAAGTATAAAATCAATCGACGTTTGGGTGTAAATTTGTGGGGAAGGCCCAAAAGCCCCATCAACGTCCGCGAATATGGCCCCGGAGTCCACGGGCAACGGCGTCGCAAGCCGACTGATTACGGCACCCAGTTGATGGCGAAGCAGAAGCTAAAGGGATACTATGGAAACATCAGCGAAAAACAGTTTCATCGATATTACGAAGAAGCCGTGCGGCGACGCGGCGACACTTCCGAAAATCTGATCGGTATTCTCGAGCGCCGACTCGATGCGGTGGTTTATCGGATGAAATTCGTTCCAACCGTTTTTTCCGCTCGGCAGTTTGTCAATCACGGCCACGTCAAAGTCAACGGCCGGCGAGTGAATATTCCATCATTCTTGGTTCGAGACGGCGACGATATCGAAGTGCGGGAGAAATCACGTGAAATTCCAATGGTGATTGAATCCGCTCAATCTCCGGAGCGAGACGTCCCCGACTATGTCACCGTGGATCATGACAAGATGAAAGGGACGTTTATCCGGGGGCCGCAATTTGCGGACGTCCCGTATCCCGTCCAAATGGAGCCGCACTTGGTAATCGAGTACTACTCGCGGTAACATTCTCAAGCGCCGGTCCGCGAATGCACAGCGCGAGATCCTCTCGGTCAAGTTAGCGCAATTGCTTCAACGTCGATTGCGGGCGGTTGCTTTGGGCCGTTCTGGAAACGGAATTGGGACTGAAATGATCGAGCGTTCCGCGCTGATACCCATTGTCGAGTCGTTTTCTGGCAATGCCGTATTGTGCGTGGGCGATGCGATGCTGGATCGCTACGTGTACGGTGTGGTTCAGCGTATTTCTCCGGAAGCGCCAATTCCAGTTTTGCGTGTCGAACGGGAAGTCAACATGTTGGGCGGGGCGGGTAACGTGCTTCGCAACCTATTGGCGCTTGGTGTACGGGCATCAATCGCTACCCTGTTGGGGGGCGATGGCGAAGGAGAAGAACTGCAATCCCTAATTGCCCGCTGCGAGGGGGCCAAGGCCGCTGTCACCATCGCCCCGGAACGAAAAACCACTGTTAAGACCCGCTTCCTTGCCGGCAACCAGCAGTTGCTGCGTTGCGATCAGGAAAGCGTCGAGCCTCCGCCAGCCTCTGTTCAGCAACAGATTCTCGCCAATGCAACTGAAATGATGTGGGATCATGCCGTCATTCTGGTGTCGGATTACGCAAAGGGGGCCGTGAATGGTCCTATGAGCCAAAATCTTATTGGTGCCGCACACCGGTTGGGCAAGGTTGTAATCGTAGACCCCAAGGGCGGCGACTTCGATCGTTACCGAGGTGCGGACGTTATTACTCCCAACCGGCAGGAACTAGAACAGGCGATAGGAAAAACCCTTTCCCCGGGGCAAGAAGCCGATGCGGCCACGGATTTTGCTGACCGGTTCGGATTCGGCGCGGTGATCGTCACCCTCGGGAAGGACGGAATGATGCTAGCGACCCGCGATGGAGCGGTTTCCCACTTGCCAACGGACGCCAGAGAGGTGTTCGATGTCTCGGGCGCCGGCGACACCGTTGTCGCCACATTGGCCGCGGCTATGGCTGCGGGCGCCTCAATCCATCACGGCGCGGAACTAGCCAACGTCGCGGCCGGTATCGTCGTTGGTAAGGCTGGCACCGCAGTGGCATATGCTTCCGAGTTGGTCCAAGAACTTCATCGGCAGGGTCTGTCGCGGTCGCAATCAAAATTGCTGGCGCTGGAACCGGCCCGCGACCGCGTTGACGTTTGGCGCCGGCAAGGCATGAAGATCGGTTTTACCAACGGCTGCTTTGATCTGTTGCATCCTGGGCACGTGTCATTATTGGCGCAGGCCCGAGCGGCCTGTGACCGTTTGGTGGTTGGCCTTAACAATGATGACTCTGTGACTCGGCTCAAGGGGCGTGGCCGGCCCCTCCAGTCGGAAGCGGCCCGGGCCACGGTGCTGGCCTCATTGGCTAGTGTCGATATAGTCGTCATGTTTTCCGACGATACGCCACTGGAATTGATTAAGGTCTTGCGCCCCGATGTCCTGATCAAGGGAGCTGACTATCGGATCGAGCAGGTCATCGGAGCCGATGTAGTCCAAGAATATGGAGGTCAAGTTCTGCTTGCGCGCCTGCAACAGGGATACAGCACCTCCTCGACTATTGACCGTGTTACCGAGTAGGCCTCAGCGGGAAGGTGTTAATCAGCGGATCAGTCGAATCCCATTTGGTTTATGCCTTGGCATGGCTTAGTTTTAGCGTGGGCCATTCCTTGCTGGCTTGTGACGGTTGCAAGTGGCGCTTGCGTCCGAGGTTCGGCGCTTTTTACCGCGTCTTCTACAACGCTTTTGCCGCAATCCATCTTGGGCTTGTCTGGTGGCTCGGAGATTTGATCTTTAGGGGGCGCCCACGATTCGACTTCTCAGTCGAAATGCATGATCTTCTGTTTGCCGTCTACGCCGTTGGCTGGTTGGTCATGCTACTCGCCCTCCGCGGCTATGACCTTGGCCGCCTCGCCGGCATCCATCAAATCCGCGGTTACCTTCGTGGCGGCGAGGATTCGGAAGACGAACATCTCCGCTTGGACGGTTTACACCGATACGTCCGCCATCCGCTCTATTCAGGCGTATTTCTTATCCTCTGGGGGCGCGTAACCGGAGACTTCGAGCTTGCAACAGCGGTATGGGCGTCCCTGTATCTGCTCGTCGGAGCCTGGCTTGAAGAACGCCGGCTGCTCGGGTTGTACGGCGCGAAGTACGCGCAATACCGCCGTCGCGTTCCAGCCTTCGTTCCATGGAGGGGTCGGGTTGGTTAGGGGACCCGCCGCGCTTCACGCCTTGTGAGCCGACGCGGGGATTTGCAGGTACATTTTGCCGACGCCATTGAGAGCAACGAAGATCGCGGCAAAGCTCTCGGCAAAAGCACGTTGGTCGAGATCGCGATTCGCTTCGGCAAGATTCTCGTGCAGCTCCAGAAGGGTTTTCTGATTGTCAATTCGCCGAAGAATAGCGCCCGCGAGAGATGGCAGCGACCGCCGAACTACGATGCCATCGTTCGAGGCGGTTAATGCCGATCCGGGCTTGAAATCCCTGGCGAACGCCTCGCCGTCCATATCGTGCAGGATTGGCACCGCTTGGAGATTGCCGGGATTCGGCAGGGAAACCGGGTTCTGCTCCTTCACTACGTAGAGAATGTGCTTCCGCATGTTTCCGGCCAGAAGCTCCGCAAATGCGCACCGCTCCATCCAGGAGAGGCCCTTAATGGCTGGTAGCAGCGATGGATCGGTGAGATACGACGCGGGGTCGTAAAACGCCGGCTCGATGAATGTGACGGGACGCAAACCGGCCGCATCCACCATCCGGGTAATTTCCGGGACCCGATAGGCACGGTCGCGGGCGTGCAGGAACAGATCGAAAAGTCCCGCATCGCCCTGCTCTAAATGATCGGCGATGAAGGGGTTGCGACGAAGCCAATTCGTGGCGGGAAGTTGTTTCAACAACCGTTTTGTCATCTCTACCCGGATCGCGGGCGATCGGTCAGGCACCAGCAATCGCATCATGTCCTGCATCGGATAGACGCCTGTCCGCCCCAACTCGCCATAGACCATCAAGCCCAAACCACCGTCGTCCGCCAGGACCTGGACCAGGGCTTCCAAGCCGGCTCGCGGTTCGTTCAGGTGATGCAGCACCCCGCAGCAATCGATGTAGTCGAAAGTTCCAAGGTCATTCGCCGGCAAGTCTAACAGTGACATCCGAACAAAACGAACATTCGTCAAGGCGCGCGCTTTCGCCCTCGCTTCCACGATTTCACGGCTGGCCTCGGAAAGATCGATGTAAGTCACCTCACCCGGGCATCCGATCGCGGCCAGCTGTTGGGCGAGCATGATCGTGGCGTCTCCCGACCCGCCGCCGGCGACAAGAGCGCGAAACGGTTTGGCAAAATCCCGCCGACCGCCAAAAACGTAGTGGTTAAGCTCGTCGATATGACTTGGGGAGCCGGTGATCAGCCGTTTTATTTCATCTCTCGGATCGCGGACGGGATAAGGGTACGCTTCATACTGCGCCCGGACGGGATCATCATTCATGTCCCCGAACACCCGACCTTAAGCACCACTTTGCCGGTTGTGCGGCGGGCCCTCAAGGCCTGCAGGGCCGTGCGCGCCTTGGTCAGCGGGTAGGTTCGAGAAACATGGGGTTTGAGGCTCCCTTCGCCGAGCCATGCCAGAAGTTCCTCGAAAGACGATGTCATGATGTCCGGCGCGAATGTGCGGTGAGCGCCCCAATAAAAGCCAATGGCTTCGATGTTCTTGACCATTAGGATGTTGGCGGGGATTTGGGGAACCTCGCCGCTCGCGAACCCCACGAGCAGGATGCGTCCCCCGGGGGCCGTGCAGCGCAACGACGCGTCGAACATGGGACCGCCCACCGGGTCATAGACGACGTCGGCGCCGCGACCACCGGTCAGCGCCTTGACTCTCTCGCGAACATCGTCGGATCGAGAATTGATAAGGTGGTCCGCGCCGGCGTTGGCGGCAATTTGAAGCTTTTCGCTGCCGCCGGCGGTAGCGATGACCATGGCCCCCAATCGTTTTCCAATTTCGACGGCGGTCAACCCGACACCCCCAGCCGCGCCATGAACGAGAAGGGTTTCCCCCGCCTGAAGCCGCGCCCGGTGTTTGAGCCCAAGGTGGGAGGTGCCGTAAGCCACCGGGAACCCTGCCCCAACCTCGTCATCCACCATGTCGGGCAGAACATGAACCTCGGCCTCAGGCGCCACAACCTGTTCAGCGAAACCGCCATACTCGATCACGGCCATAACGCGATCGCCCGGCGTCACCCGCGAGACGCCAGGTGCGCATTCGAGCACTTCGCCCGCGATCTCGAAACCCGGGCTGAATGGCAGCGGAGGCTTAACCTGGTACTTTCCGGCTATGATCAAGGTATCCGCGAAGTTGACCCCGGCGGCCCGAACGGCGATACGTACGCTACCGTCCACCAAATCGGGCGGGGGAACATCCTCGACGGCCAGATCGGCGGGGGTGCACCAGTTTTTGCAGAGAACGGCTCGCATTATCTTCTCCTCGGTTATCAATCGATTTTTAACCCAAGGTCAAAGCGGAGCGTCAACAGAAAGCGAGAATACCATGCGCGGATATTTTGGCATCGGAGTTGAAGGCATCAGCAAGGTCATGAATGTGGGAAGCCTGCTTCGGACTGCGCATGCCTTCGGTGCCAGCTTCATGTTCACCGTGGCCGCGGTTTATTCCCGCTCGGCGGGCGGCAAGGCGGATACGTCGGATGCCGAAGGGCACGTGCCCTTCTATGCCTTTCCCGACGTGGCATCGATCGTACTGCCTCGAGGATGCGCTCTGGTTGGGATCGAACTTGTCGATGAAGCAATAGTTCTTCCACGTTTTTGTCACCCTCGCCGCGCCGCCTATATCTTTGGCCCCGAACGCGGATCGCTGTCGCCCGGGCTGGTCGAAAAATGCGAGTTCTTGATCCGCATCCCCACCCGCTTTTCCGTCAATGTGGGGATCGCCGGGGCCATCGTCATGTATGATCGCGTTCTCAACTTGGGACACTTCCCGAGCCGTCCCATGCGCCCTGGTGGTCCCGGCGACCCGCTGCCCGAGCACGTATTTGGCGGTCCGGTCATTCGCCAAAGGGTGGAGAATTTTCAAGAATGCCCGCCGGTTGCCGGTCAACACGGACAGAACGATTAACTTTTCCCCATCGCGAATACCCGAACAGCCCGCGATCCGCACACACATGTTTAACATCAGTGCATCCACTCGCCCGTAGCACGAATGTCCCCGACATGATCCCCAGCCGCATTATAAATCCGCCGCTCAAGATATGGTTCGAGGCCAATGTAAGCTTGTTTATTCGCGGCTGGAAACCGCGAAATTAAGGTTGCCATCGCTGTCTCGGCAGCCCTTTTGGCCCCGTCGTCGATTTTCACCGCGAGACCAAGTCCCAAGGAGGGAATCGAGGCGGCGTAAACTCCTTCCGCCCCTCCCTTGATGACAAATGAACAAGGGTTTTTCTCCATAATTTCGGTTGCGAATCGTGCTTTGCCGGCCACCAGGTACGGATAGGCGGTCATTGCCGCAACGATACGGGTCGCGGCGACGCAACGTTCCTTGGATAACTGATCCGATTTTCCCAGACGAGCCATGGCCAGAGCGATCGCTTCGAGCGGCATCGCGATGACCGGAACGCCGCACCCATCGGTTCCGCGTAAAGCAGATGACAAGTTGCATTTCCCCATATCCGAGAGCGATTCTATGACACGTCGCTGCACGGAACTGTCCGCCTCGGCATAACTTTTCGTCGATTTGCCCAGATAAAGAGCCGTGGTCAGAAAACCGGCGTGTTTTCCGGAACAATTGTTGTGAATAGGGCGGGGCCTTTGGCCGGCGCGAACAAGCGCCCGGGCCGCATCTTCGCTCAACGGCGCGAGCGGTCCGCAAACAAGATCGTTGCTCTCCAATCCGAGTCGCCGCAACCAGGCGGAAATCAAACGCGTATGTACGGGCTCTCCACTATGGGACGCGCATGCCAACGCGATCTCTTGATCGTTAACCCCGAAATGGTCGGCCGCGCCCGTCTCGATCAATGGCACGGCCTGAAGAGGTTTGACGGCTGACCGAGGAAGAACTGGTCGACCCGTATCTCCCCAAGCCGCAACGACGCCCCCGTCAGCTTTTACGGCAACCGCCGAGCCACGATGGCAGCTTTCGACGGCGGTCCCCCGCGTGATTTCAACGAGTATCGGATTGGGGGTGCGCATGGAACCTCTCTCCGTTTGCCGTTGCTGCAAAAAAAACACCGCAAAGGATCATCTTGGCAAGACCGTAATAGATGGCTATGAATACGCGGCATGAGGGGTTATCGATTTTTCTCGGTTTCGATACTGTACGTGTGCTTGGCGCTCGGCGCGTTAACCTGCGTATCCTCGAACGCGTGGGCTCAACGCAAAACAATCGGAACGTTTATCGACTGGACGGCCTTTTCCGACGGGGCGGGCGACACCCGTATTTGCTACGTGGGTAGCGTTCCGAAAAAAGCCGAGGGGAAGTACACGCGCCGCGGGGACACGTACACCCTGATCAGCCATCGTCCCGGAGAAGGGGTGTTTGGTGAGGTCAGTGTGGAGGCGGGTTACACGTACAAACCCGACAGCGAAGTCGTTGTTGATGTTGACGGCAAAATGTTCACGCTTTTCACGAAAGGCGGTAACGCTTGGGCGAATGACGCCAATGCGGACAACGCCCTCGTCGCCGCGATGAAAGCCGGACGGAAGATGACCATAAAGGGGACATCGAGCCGCGGTACTCTCACTACGGATACTTACTCGCTGTCCGGCCTGACCGCGGCGTACAAAGCCATCGACGAGGCCTGTGGGGCCAATTGACAAGCCCAGAATTCGGATCGTGTTTTGGACTTGCGAGGTGCCGGTTGCGGCCGCACATAAGGGCATTGTAGATACGTAGCGGCGAGCCCGTCGGGAGTTCTCGAAATGGTTTTAATTGCTCCACTCAGATCGATTTTTCTAATCGGATTGATATCTTTGGCATTCTCGTTTGCTCAGGCGGCCGAGACTTCTCGCTATATTGACATCGATCCGGCTGCTCTGGCGAACCTCATGGACAAAGGCGTCAAGGTGGTCGATATCCGGCGTCCGGATGAATGGCGCGAGACCGGAGTGATACCGGGTAGCAAGCTTTTGACCGCTTTCGACTCCAGTGGCCAATTGAACGCGGAATTTCCGTCCGAGTTCAAAGCGCTCGTCGACAGGGACGAAGAGGTGATCATTATCTGCCGGTCTGGAAATCGATCCGCCGCATTGTCGCGAGCCCTGGCCGAGAGCGTTGGCTACACGCGAGTTTATAATGCATCGGGCGGCATCGTGAGTTGGATTGACATGGGCAACAAGACCGCCCCGTGTCCTTCCTGCTAGGCTTCATGTGTGCTTTCCAATCCAACTGTCGAGAGTCCACCAGGGGTTCTCCTGTGGAACCGCAATTGTCAAAATCAGCGACAATGTCGGCTGAACGAATAAACCTGATCGGTCTCGATCACGATGACCTTACTAACATCGCGGCGTCAATCGGCGAAAAATCGTTGCGCGCGAAGCAGCTATGGCACTGGATGTATCATCGTGGCGTCACGGATTTCGAAAAGATGACCACGCTGTCCAAGCCGCTGAGGGCGCAGTTGTCCGATACATTCTCCCTCGCCCGACCGGCGATAGGGCGCGAGGAGAAATCCAACGACGGTACGCGCAAATGGCTGCTGCGCTTCGCCGACGGAAACGAAGCCGAAACGGTGTTTATTCCGGAAGAGGATCGGGGAGCTCTGTGTGTGTCGTCGCAGGTCGGATGCACGTTAACCTGCAAATTCTGCCACACGGGAACTCAGCGCCTCGTCCGCGATTTAAGCGCGGGCGAGATTGTTGGTCAGCTCATGACCGCGCGTGATTTATATGGCGAATGGCCGGCTCCGGCCAGTGAGCGCCTGATCACCAATATCGTTGTGATGGGCATGGGCGAGCCGCTGTTCAATTTCGACAATGTGCTCAAGGCTCTTCGGATCATCATGGACCCCGAAGGAATCGCGATCTCCAAACGCCGAATTACTCTTTCAACCGCGGGGGTGGTTCCGATGATTTAGCATGTCGGACAGAAACTCGGCGTTAAGCTTGCGGTGAGCTTGCATGCCGCGACCAACGAGTTGCGCGATGTCTTGGTTCCACTCAATAAGAAATATCCGATTGAAGAGCTTCTGAGAGCGTGCCGCGAATATCCGGGCGCCGACAATGCGCGGCGCATTACGTTCGAGTACGTCATGCTGAAAGGGGTCAACGACTTGCTGGCCGACGCACGTGCGCTTGCGCATCTAGTTTCCGGCATTCCCGCCAAGTTCAATCTTATCCCCTTTAACCGCTGGCCGGGCGCCGCTTACGAATGCTCATCAATGACGACAATGACTTGCTTCGCGGCCATACTCAACAAAGCCGGGTATTCGGCGCCGATTAGGGTTCCGCGTGGTCGGGATATCATGGCGGCGTGTGGTCAACTTCGTTCGACCAGCGAACGTGAACGGCCAGCCCGCTTGAGAGCGCCGATCACGGCGTCGAGTCCGGCCTAGGAGGTCGAGGTCCCCTCTCCGAGGAACTGGTTTTTTGAGACGATTCGGGGATCAAATGGAAAACCAACACCTGGACGCTCCGACTTCCGGAAAGCAGATCATCTTCTTTGCCGATCCCATGTGTTCGTGGTGCTGGGGATTTGCGCCGGTGATCAGCGCGATAGACGCGGAGTTTGGTGATCAGGCACCTGTTCGCCTTGTCGTGGGGGGATTGCGCGCGGGAGAGACGAGGCCCATGGATGGGAAAGCCAAGGCCTATATTCGTCATCATTGGGAACAAGTCCATTCGGCGACAGGCCAGCCATTCGATTTTAGTTTTTTCGACCGCGATTGTTTCGTCTATGACACGGAGCCGGCCTGCAGTGCGGCAGTGGCCGTGCGCAGCCTCGTCCCCGGTATGGCCCTCAGGTATTTTGAGGCTGTTCAACGAGCATTCTATATGGACAATATTGATGTTACGGCGCGCGATAGTCTGAGCGAAATTGCGCAATCGCTGGGGATCGATCCAACGGAGTTTGGAACCGTTTTCGCGGCGCCGGAAATCTCAGACGCGACCCGCGCCGACTTCAATCTCACTCATGCGCTAGGCATCACCGGCTTTCCAACCGTCGTACTTGGGGAAGACGAAGGTCAAGCTTTCTTGACCATCGGTTACCGTCCACTCGACGCCCTTAGGCCTCATGTCGAGCTCTGGCTTTGCGCTTGATTGCGGGCATCACCGACCGGCGTATCCGCTGCGTCTTGTAGAGGGCGTCCCAATTCCTATACTGCGGTCGAAAATCTCACCTTTTTTGCGAAGGGCGGTAACTCTATGAGCGGTGAAGTCAATAAGGTTGTGCTTGCCTATTCAGGTGGTCTGGACACTTCGGTCATTTTGCGTTGGCTCAAGGATACCTATCGCTGTGAAGTCGTGACTTTCACTGCTGACGTGGGCCAGGGCGAGGAACTGGAGCCAGCGCGAAAAAAAGCGGAAATGATGGGTGTCGCGGAAATTTACGTCGAAGATCTTAAGGAGGAGTTTGTCCGCGAATACGTATTTCCCATGTTTCGCGCCAATGCCGTGTACGAAGGCACTTATCTCCTTGGCACCTCCATCGCCCGGCCGCTGATTGCGAAGCGCCAGATCGAGATTGCGCGAAAAGTCGGGGCCGATGCCGTCTGTCATGGCGCGACGGGCAAGGGCAACGACCAGGTACGGTTCGAGCTGACCTATTACGCGTTAAACCCCGACATCCGCGTTATCGCGCCGTGGCGGGAATGGGATCTCAATTCCCGGGAGCAACTGTTGCAGTATGCGGGAGCACATCAGATTCCCGTGCCCAGCGATAAACGCGGAGAGCCTCCATATTCAACCGATGCCAATTTGTTGCATATTTCCTACGAGGGTAAGGCGCTTGAGGACCCGTGGATCGGGCCTGACGAAGAGATGTTCCAACGTACGGTTTCTCCCCAGGATGCCCCCGATGTCCCGACAACCATTGAAGTAGACTTTGAGAGCGGCGACGCCGTGGCCGTCGATGGTCAGCGGCTTTCGCCAGCATCCCTCCTGGAGCGCCTAAACCAGCTTGCCGGCGAAAATGGAATAGGCCGCGCCGATATCGTTGAAAACCGCTTTGTCGGGATGAAATCCCGCGGTGTTTATGAGACGCCAGGCGGAACGGTATTACTGCACGCCCATCGGGCCATCGAAAGCATTACGCTCGACCGTGGAGCCGCTCACTTGAAGGACGAGCTGATGCCTCGATACGCCGAACTCATATACAACGGCTTTTGGTTCTCGCCGGAAAGGGAAGCCCTTCAAGCTGCTATCGACAGCACACAACGGAACGTCGCGGGAGCCGTCCGTATCGATCTCTATAAAGGCAACGTGATCGTAACCGGCAGACGATCTCCTCAGAGCCTCTACAGCCAGGACGTCGCCACCTTTGAAGCCGATTCCGTTTACAACCAGCGTGATGCGGAAGGGTTCATCAAGCTGAATGCCTTGAGACTTCGTCTTGCCCGAATGCGCGATCAGTGAAACGCTTGCTCACCGGAGCGCAAAGCGAGAGCTTCTTCCATGCTTAACCTATTCCTCCGGCTGACGGAGAAGAGCGAGGACTTCCTCGGGGCTTAGATCCACGGTTCTATCGTCTTCTCTTGCGCTCGTATGGGCTCGTCTATCAAGAACAGGGATCGTCCGCCTGTCATCGTGGCGACGTCTATTGGAAAACGACCGAAACATGTAGGTTCGGATGGTGTCTGGGCTTGTCCCGACGAAGACACCGGCCATTCTCATGTTGAAGTCGCCTCTTCGTTCCGACGCGTGCCGTCTGTCCTCAAAGGAACGCCGGTCCCATTCCCACCTGCGGTCTCGGGTCGGCCAGTCTGGCATCAATGTATCTCCTCCTACGCTCACTATGCCGGTCAAAGCCCGGTGGACCTCGGAGACCGACAAAAGTTTGTGCCTCGGATTTGGCCTCAGTCACACTCGTTGCGCCGGCGAATGAGGTCTGAGTTTAAAGCGTATTAGAGCCGCCAGCGCGCGTAACCGGAGTCAGGCGGAACATTAACACTAAGATTAAAAGACATCTAGTAATACTTCTTAAAGTTGTTTTCTTCCAGGATGAACCATGAGAGCTCCAAATCACTCAGCGCTCGCCCGATGCGCCACAATGTCATCCGCGATCTTGCCCGTTAATTCCTGAAGATGGTGGAACTCCCATTCGAATGTGCCTACGCCCAAAGTCGCCGACCGCAACTCAATGATCAGGCCGTGCATCTCAGCCTGAGGCAGCAACACCGACACCTCGTCCCATCCTTTCCAGTCCTCTTTGGGACCGAAGCCGAGAATTTGGCCTCGACGACCGCTGACAAGGCGCTGAATGCGCGACGTAAATTCACTCGGAAGCGCAATTTTGACCTCGAAGATCGGCTCGAGTAGAACGGGACTGCAACGTGGCATGCCCTCCCGCATAGCCAACGCGGCCGCCTTTCGGAATGCCATGTCCGAACTGTCCACCGAATGGAATTGACCGTCGGTCAGGGTTACGGCCACGTCCACCACCGGGAAACCGAGCGGGCCGCGATGCATATATTCTCTGGCGCCGGCCTCAACGGCCGGGATGTATTGCTTTGGCACAACGCCGCCCGTAATCACGCTGTTGAATTCGAAGCCCGAGCCGCGGGCAAGGGGCTTGATGTCCAAGTGGACATCTCCAAACTCGCCATGACCGCCCGATTGTTTTTTGTGCCGCGCGTGGTGGCTCACGGATCCACGAATTGTCTCCTTGTACGGAACCAGCGGCTGGTCGGACATGATGTCTACGTTGTAACGATTTCTTACGCGGTCCAACGCGATCGAGAGCTGCATTTCCCCCAGTCCCCAGAGGAGCAGCCCACCCGCGTCCTCATCGTGACTGAACGACAAGGAAGGATCTTCGTCCACCAGTCGCCCCAGAGCCCCGGAAAGCTTGACTTCATCCGCCCTCTGCTTCGCATGGACAGCCAACGAGAACAGCGGCTTCAATGGCTCCGGCCACTCAATGCCTTGGACATCGCCGGACGGAGATAGCAAATCACCGGTCGCAACCCCATCCAAACGTCCGAGTGCCGCGACCTCGCCGGTAGCCGCTGTCGGGCGCTTTTCCAGTTTTTGGCCCAACATTCGGTTCACGCCGCTAACCCGCTCACCGTTCAACGTCATTCCATCGGAAATTTCGCCGCGCAAGACCCGCACGAGCGATAGCTTTCCGGTATGAGCCGCATGAATGCTCTTAAACACGCGGGCGCATGGTTCGCCTTCGGTCTCGATTCCCAACCGCCCGGCTGTCACAGTGGGTTCCGGGGCTTCGTGCCGAAGCGCTTTCAACAGTCGGGTGATCCCGTACATGTTTTCGGCGGAACCAAAGAACACGGGGACGATCAAATCTTCTTGCAAGTCCTTGGCGAGGCCGGAATAGATCTCGTCCGCGGACGGGACCGCATCCTCAAGCAGCTTCTCCAACAGAGCGTCGTCGAAGTCGGCCAGCGACTCGAGCATCTCCGTTCGTGCCAACTGTTCGTCTTCGGCAATCGTCTCGGGCAGTTGGATCAACTCGGAGCCGTCACCGCCCTTCCAACGGAAGGCCCGCTCGCTCGCCAGATCAACAAAGCCGGTGACGGTTTCCCCGTCTCGAATGGGAAGCTCCCGAAGCACCAGTGGACGATTGGAGAGATCCTGCAACGCCGAAAACGTCTCCCGCAAGTTCGCGTTTTCCGTGTCCATCTTATTAAGGAAGACGAGATGAGGTATCTTATTATCGTCAAGGAACTTGAGCAACGGAGCCACTATCAGGCTTTTTTGCGGTTCCGGCTCGCACACGACAACGGCGGCATCCACGACCATCAGCGCATTGTAAGTATCTTGAATAAGCTCGACGAATCCCGGACAGTCGATGAACGTCCACGTATCGCCCAAGTACTCGGTTGTCGCAATATTCGGCTCGGTGCTCATCTGTCTTTCGCGGGCCTCGGGCGCACTATCTCCGACAGTATTGCTTTCTTTCATAGTCCCCTTTCGGGTAATCGCGCCGGTGCGAGCAAGAATGCTCTCCAATAAAGATGTTTTGCCACTGAGATACGGTCCGACGAGAGCAGCGCAACGGGGTGCAGATGGCTGTTTGTTTTTCACAAGCGTCCTCCCGAGAGTTGTTTGTCTTGGAACGTGTTATACTTTTTTTATGGAGCGTCTGATTGCAGAAAGGCCGTTGCCTGTGTTTGAATCAAGGAAATAGGCCGAAGCTTTAATTCAGAGCGTCACACGCCCTTTGGATGCGCGTGCAGGCCTCTTTCAGCAAGTCCGTCGACGTGGCATAGGAAATTCGGAAATGCGGTGACAACCCAAAAGCCGAGCCCTGGACAGCGGCGACCCCTTCGGCTTCCAGCAAGTATGTGACGAAGTCGTCGTCGCTTTCGATCGTCTTTCCGTCGAGCGTTTTCTTGCCAATGGCTCCCGCACACGATGGATAGACATAAAACGCACCTTCGGGCGAATGGCAGGACAACCCCGTCGTTTGGTTGAGCATCGCAACGACCAGATCCCGTCTCTGCTTGAACACGTCGTTGTTCCGGGCGATGAAGTCATGCGGCCCGTTCAATGCCGCCACGGCGGCGGCCTGTGCAATCGAACACGTGTGAGTCGTGCTTTGCGACTGTAGATTGTTCATTCCCTTCACGAGTTCCGTCGGTCCGGCTGCATAGCCTACACGCCATCCCGTCATGCAATAGGCCTTGGAACAGCCATTCAACGTAAGCGTCCGGTCGTAAAGTTTGGGCTCGACCTGCGCGGGGGTCGTAAACTCGAAGCCATCGTAGATGACGTGTTCGTACATATCGTCGGGCATCACCCAAACGTGCGGATGGCGCAATAGCACATCGGTAATTTCCCCCAATTCCGAGCGGGTGTACCCGGCGCCGGTCGGGTTTGAAGGCGAATTCAAAATGATCCATTTCGTCTTTTTGGTGATCGCCCGATCAAGATCTTCCGCGCGAAGCTTGAACCCATTGTCTTCCGGGCATGGAACGATCACGGGCTGGCCGTGGGCCAGAAGTACGATGTCGGGATACGAAACCCAGTAGGGCGCCGGTATGACTACCTCGTCTCCCGCATCCAGGGTCGCCATCAGCGCGTTGAAAATCGTCTGTTTGCCGCCACAGCCGACGGTTACTTGCTCCGGTTTGTAATGAAGCCCGTTGTCGCGTTCGAACTTGGCGCAAATCGCTTGGCGCAGTTCCAGCGTCCCGGCGACGGCCGTATACTTGGTCTCGCCCCGGTCGATCGCCGCTTTGGCCGCTTCCTTGATGTGGTTTGGTGTATCGAAGTCCGGTTCGCCGGCTCCGAGACCGATTACGTCACGACCCTGAGCTTTCAGTTCCGCCGCCTTCTGAGTGACCGCGATGGTCGGCGAAGGCTTGATACGGCCTAAACGTTGAGAAAGGAACGTCATGGGGAGACTCCGAAGAAACGAATGGGAATGTGTTTTTCCCAGACTAGGCCCGCACCAATGGCGGGGCAACCCGCAAAGACGCCACCAGTCGCATGGCGTGGGTCGCGCCCAAAAAAATGAATAAACAACCGTCAATATGGCCATGAGCAGCGACGTTACCTATAACGGATGTATGGCTGGCATAATATACCCACTGACTCTCATACCCGAGAAACGCCCACCTATCGAATATGGTCGCCGCTTCAGAGTGGTCTCCGATTTCCAGCCGGCCGGTGACCAGCCGGAGGCCATCGCCGAACTCACCGAAGGCATTGTCTCCGGTGAGCGCGAACAGGTCCTGCTGGGCGTTACCGGGTCCGGAAAAACGTTCACTGTCGCCAAGGTCATAGAGAACCTCCAGCGCCCCGCTCTCGTACTGGCTCCAAACAAAACCCTTGCCGCTCAACTCTATGGAGAAATGAAGGCATTTTTCCCGGACAATGCCGTCGAGTACTTCGTGTCGTATTATGACTATTATCAGCCGGAGGCCTACGTTCCGCGGAGCGATACGTACATAGAGAAAGATGCCTCCATCAACGAACAAATCGACCGAATGCGGCACGCCGCCACACGTGCCTTACTCGAACGGAACGATGTAATCATTGTTGCATCGGTCTCATGTATCTACGGCATCGGCGCGGTCGAAACGTACGCGCAAATGGTCGTTTCGCTTGCCCGCAACCAGAGCTTAAACCGAAACGAGTTGCTGAAACGCTTGGTCGACCTCCAATACCGCAGAAACGATGCCAATTTTTTTCGCGGCGCATTTCGCGTTCGCGGCGATGTTCTGGAAATCTACCCATCTCATCTCGAGGACCGGGCTTGGCGGCTGTCGCTATTTGGGGACGAGTTGGAGGCGATATGGGAGATCGATCCCCTGACCGGGGAAAAAACCGGGACGCTCCATAACATCATCATCTATCCCAACAGTCACTACGTCACACCGCGCCCGACGCTTCAGCAAGCCTTCCCCAAAATCAAGGCCGAACTCAACGCGCGAGTTGATGAATTCACTCGGGAGGGAAAACTGCTCGAAGCCCAACGTCTCCAGGAACGGACGACCTTCGACCTCGAGATGTTGGAAACCACCGGCCATTGTGGTGGGATCGAAAACTACTCACGATATTTGACCGGCCGGAATCCCGGCGATCCCCCTCCGACACTGTTCGAATATCTTCCCGAAAACGCCCTCTTGTTCGTGGACGAGAGCCATGTGACCGTTCCTCAGATCGGGGGGATGTTTCGCGGCGACTACAATCGCAAGACCACTCTCGCGGAGTTTGGCTTTCGACTTCCGTCTTGCGTGGATAATCGACCCCTTAAGTTCGAGGAATGGGATGCGATGCGTCCCCAGACGGTGTTTGTTTCAGCAACTCCCGCCAATTGGGAATTGGAACGCACCGGTGGCGTGATCGTGGAACAAGTCGTGCGCCCGACAGGCTTGATCGATCCACCGTGCTTTGTTCGGCCGGTGGAAAACCAAGTGGACGACCTGATGAACGAAGCCAAGGCTGTGGCCGCGCGCGGCCAACGCGTGTTGGTGACAACGCTTACAAAACGCATGGCCGAAGACCTGACGGAATATCTCCATGACCAAGGAGTGCGCGTGCGGTACATGCATTCGGATATCGAGACACTTGAACGGATTGAGATCATCCGGGATCTGAGGCTGGGCGCGTTCGACGTGCTGGTCGGCATCAACTTGTTGCGCGAGGGCCTGGACATTCCCGAGTGCGCCCTGGTTGCCGTTCTCGACGCCGATAAGGAGGGCTTTCTGCGTTCCAAGACAAGCTTGGTCCAGACCATCGGCAGAGCGGCGCGGAACTTGGACGGCCGCGTCATACTGTATGCGGACAGGCAAACCGATTCCCTGGAGTATGCGATCGGCGAGACCAACCGTCGTAGAGAACGGCAGCAAGCCTACAACGCGGCCCACGGCATTACGCCCGAAAGCGTCCGCAAGGGAATCTCGGATGTTTTGAGCAGCGTTTATGAACACGATTATGTGACCGTGGACACCGGCGTCAGCGGAGACAAACATCTCCTGGGCAAGAAGCTGTCCGACCATATCGCCGAACTGGAAGCGCGCATGCGGGTCGCCGCCGCCGAGCTGGAGTTCGAAGAGGCGGCGCGGCTACGGGATGAAATTCGGCGTCTTGAAGCCATGGCGTTGGGCCTTGACAAGGCGGGTGTCGCGCCGCGATTTGCCAGCGATTCGGGGCGAAACAAGTCAAAGAAAGCGCGGGCAAAAAAGCGGGGACGATGAGTTCCGACTCTTGTCATGATCCGTTCGGCGCGAAATTCAGGGTAGACAATGAACCAAACAGCGGACAAGGCCGTGGTGTTGTTTTCGGGAGGCCAGGACTTGACCACGTGTCTCGCCTGGGCGCTCGCGAACTTCGCTTCGGTCGAAACGGTCACGTTCGATTATGGTCAGCGCCACGGTATTGAACTGGAATGCCAAAAAACCGTCCTCGCGGAAATTCGACGCCAGTTTCCGCTTTGGACGGTGCGACTGGGCGCCGATCACCTAATCGATTTAAATGTGCTCAACGAACTCTCCGAAAACGCTCTGACACGGAACGTCCAGATTGAGACGCATGACCAGGGCCTTCCGACCACCTTCGTCCCGGGACGGAATATCCTGTTTCTCACCATGGCGGGCATCCTCGCCTACCGGCGGGGGGTCAGTAATATCGTGGGTGGCATGTGCGAAACGGACTTTTCGGGCTATCCGGATTGCCGTGACGACGCGATCAAGGCGATGCAAATCGCCCTCAATCTTGGCATGGATGCGCGATTTGTCCTACACACGCCGTTGATGTGGAGAGACAAGGCGGCGACGTGGAGGCTCGCGGATGAATTGGGCAGTAGCCGCCTGATAGACCTCATCCGGGAGCATACCCATACCTGTTATCTGGGCGATCGTTCCGAGCGGCATGAATGGGGGTACGGTTGTGGTAAATGCCCCGCATGCGATCTTCGGGCGCGAGGTTACGCGAGCTTTGCGACTTAAACTTAACCCCCGGCCGCAACAATGCTAAGAGGTGCCTCTCCTTGCCATGAAACGAGCCTTGGAAAGGACACGATGGACCGCGAAAGACTAGAAGGTTTTGGATTTCTGGCGGCGTTTGCCGCTTGCATCCCGGCGGCCAACTGGCTGATCGGGAACGTCGGAACCGTGTGCGTTCCGGATGGGCCGTGTCTGATCCCCGTTGCTCCCGGCGTCTCCGCGCCCAGCGGCGTGGTCATGATCGGTCTTGCGCTGGTTCTTCGCGACCTCGTGCAGCGCAGGCTCGGCCTTCGGTGGGCGGTTGGCGCCATAATCGCCGGTGCCCTGCTTTCCGTGTTTCTGGCCCCGCCCGCGCTTGTGGTCGCCTCCGGGATGGCGTTTCTGCTCTCGGAGCTTGCGGATTTCGCCGTCTACACCCCCCTGCAACGCCGCCGTCTGATTATGGCCGTGCTCGCCAGCAGCGCCGTTGGGCTGGTGATCGACAGCGCCGTATTTCTGTATGTGGCGTTTGGCAACCTCACCTATTTCGAAGGCCAGGTCATCGGCAAGGCTTGGATGGTCTTGATCGCCATGCCGGTCATCTGGTGGCTGCGACAGCGGGATCGCCGCCTTGGCATTCAACCCGCGTAGCCGTCAATCCGACCGCAAGAAGGCGGCCCTCGCCGCTCCATAGGTTCGCTCGTCAATTAGGCTGTAACCGGGGGGCAGGCTCAGAGTCTCCCGACTCGCCACTTCGACCACACATACCGCGCCCGGGTCGATCCAACCTCTAGACCTCAGCGCCCCGAGCGCCGGAACGGCTAAGTCCGAGCCGTAGGGAGGATCCAAAAAGGCCAGAGAACCCCGGGCCTTGGCGGTTTTTGGAGGAATGGGAAGCCGTGTCGCGTCCAGTTTCATCAGCACGGTCCGTTTCTCCTCATTCAAGGACGCCGCGTTCCGCTCGATACCCCTGAGCGCCACGGGATCACGGTCGACAAATATCGCAAGCGCGGCGCCCCGCGACAGCGCCTCCAATCCATAGGCGCCCGTTCCCGCGAAAATGTCGAAGACGATCGCGTCCTCGAATCCCGGCCAATCCGGGTGGTGGTGCAGGATGTTGAAAACCGCCTCGCGCACGCGGTCCGCGGTCGGCCGAAGTTCACGGCCACGGGGAACCCGAAGGGCACGCCCCCGATGCTTGCCGGCAATGATCCTCATTTCCGAAATTTCTTGATGGAATTTCCCAGTTGTTCCCGGAGGGCTTTTCGGGGGACTTCGGCGACCTGGCCGCGCACCAGGCTTCCAAGTTGAAACGGACCGTAAGAGGCCCTGATCAACCGATTGACCGTGAGCCCCAGATGCTCAAGGACCTTGCGGATTTCCCGATTCTTTCCTTCCTTGAGGGCCATGGTCAGCCAAACGTTCGATCCCTGGTTCTTGTCGAGCGACGCTTCGATGGGGCCATAGGCGACGCCTTCGATCCTCATTCCCCGGCCGAGACTGTTCAGGCGGTCTTGATCGACGGCGCCAAAGGCACGAACCCGGTAGCGGCGCGTCCAACCACTTGCCGGCCGTTCCATATGCCCCGCCAGTTCTCCGTCGTTGGTCAGCAGCAGCAATCCCTCCGAGCCAAGATCGAGCCGTCCCACCGAAACCACCCGCCCCAGATCCTTGGGAATCCGCTCGAACACGGTCGGCCGCTTTTGCGGATCGGCATGCGTGGTGACCAGACCCGGCGGTTTGTGGTAGCGCCACACGCGGGAATAGGGTTTCTCGGGCAACACCGATCCGTCGACAACGATGACGTCTGAATCGGACACCACCAGCGCGGGGGACTCAATGGTCGTTCCGTTGACCTTGACCCGGCGGTCCTCGATCCAGCGTTCCGCCTCGCGGCGGGAACATAGGCCACTGCGGGCGATGACCTTGGCAATCCGGTCACTTACGGATTGCGATTCAGGCGTGTTCATGGTGCGCTTTCGAGTCAGGCTCTATTACTAAGGGGCGGCCGGTATAACCGCTGGACCGATAGCATACATGACAAATGGACGTTCATTCATGCGCATGGCGCTGATCGAGGCGGAAAAAGCGTTCCGCCGGAACGAGGTCCCGGTGGGCGCGGCTCTCGTGGACGGAGCCACGGGCGGCGTGGTGGCCGCGTCCGGCAATCGGGTCGAGGAACTGAACGACCCCACCGCCCACGCCGAGATGCTCGTGATTCGCGAGGCAGCGGCGAGCGCCGGAGCCGCGAGATTGCCCGGCTACGATTTGTACGTCACCCTGGAGCCGTGCGCCATGTGCGCCGCCGCCATTTCGTTCACTCGGATCCGGCGTCTGTACTTTGGCGCCTATGACCCCAAGGGCGGCGCGGTGGAGCACGGCCCCCGGTTCTTCGACCTCCCGACGTGCCATCACCGTCCGCAAGTCTACGGCGGTGTCGACGAAACCGTGACCGGCGACATGCTTCGGGCGTTTTTCCGGGGCAAGAGGTGATCAGCGGTAACAGAGCCCCAGTTTAAACGATAGTCTCTTAGCGAGTATGCGCAAGGTGGCGGCGGGTTCAGGGACGGTGGTCAAGCCCGGGCTGTCCGGGCGTTCGATCAAGTGCTTCCGAGCCCGTCTCCGAAGGTTATACCAAATCCTCCTGATTGATTCGGGTGAAGTGTGATTCACGTAAGGTTGTGGCCACAAGATATGGCACATCCAGGCCGCCAGAGGCCTCCAGCGTCGCAGAGGCGGCGACCACTGCGACGATCGTTAGTATGACAGCGACCGGTGGCTTGCCCGGCGGCACTTGGAAGACGAAGACGAGAATGACGACGCCGATGCCGCCCAGAAGACCGAGCGCCACACCCCCTTTGCGCGCGCCATAGAATAGGCAGGCAAGAACGAGCAGTAATTCGAGAGTAAGCATCAAGATGGAATTTCCTTTCCGACCAAAGGGCCGGATTCAATCCGTTTGTTCGAGATACCTTTTTTTAACCTCCTCCGCCTGTCGGCCGTCAGTGGCCGCTGATGACGGCGTGCAGAGGTTTGGTTTGCTCGAATGTCTTCATCTGGTCTTCGGAGGCTTCCTTTTGGTACTGCTTTTTCCATTCGGAGAAGGGCATGCCGTAGATGATTTCGCGGGCTTCGAGCTCGGTCATCTCCAGGCCGCGCTCCTGAGCGGCCGCCAGGTACCACTTGGACAGGCAGTTCCGGCAGAAACCGGCCAGGTTCATCAGGTCGATGTTCTGTACGTCGCTCCGTCGTCGCAGATGCTCCACGAGGCCGCGAAAGGCGGCGGCTTCCATTTCCAGACGCTGTTGATCGTCCATGGTTTCCTCCCAATCTCGGTTAAATTACCGTCCGATCGCCCGCCAGCCGATGTCGCGGCGGCAGAAGCCCTCGGGCCAGTCGATCAAGTCGACCGCGCCGTACGCGCGTTTCTGCGCCTCCTCGACGGTGGGCGCGCGGGCGGTGACGCCGAGGACCCGTCCGCCGTCGGCGACGATGGCGCCGTTGATCGCTTTCGTTCCGGCATGGAAAACGACCACGCCGTCGAGCGCGCCGGCCTTGTCGAGGGCGCGGATTTCCGAGCCCCTGGGGTAATAGCCGGGATAGCCCTTGGTCGCCATGACCACCAGCAACGCCGCGTCGTCGGACCAACTGAGCTTGATGTCGTCCATGCGTCCCTCGGCGCAGGCCACCAGCACCTCCAGCAGATCGGATTCCAGTCGGCACAGCAGCGGCTGGCATTCCGGATCGCCGAACCGCGCGTTGTACTCCAGCAGCTTCAGTCCGTCGGCCGTGACCATGATCCCCGCGTACAACAGACCCGTATAGGGGCGGCCGTCCGCGGCCAGGGCCTCGACGGTTGGGGTGATCATGCGCTCCATGATGAAGTCGGCCATGTCGGCGGTGACGATCGGGGCCGGCGAATAGGCCCCCATGCCGCCGGTATTGGGCCCTTCGTCGCCGTCGAAGGCGGGCTTGTGATCCTGGGCGGAGACTAGCGGCATGGCGCGGGTTCCGTTCACCAGCGCGAAGAAGCTGGCCTCCTCGCCTTGCAGGAACTCCTCGATCACGACCTCCGCTCCCGCGCCGCCGAACGCGCCCTCGATCATGATATGATCGACGGCGGCAAACGCCTCGTTGTGGTTATGGCAGACGAACACGCCCTTGCCCGCCGCCAGCCCGTCGGCCTTGACGACGATAGGCGAGCCGTGGCGGTGGATGAATTCCTTCGCCGCGTCCGGTTCGTCGAAGCGGCCATAGGCGGCCGTCGGGATATCGCACCGCGCGCACAGATCCTTCATGAAGCCCTTGGAGCCCTCGATTTCGGCCGCCCGCGCGGTCGGGCCGAACGCCAGGATCCCGGCGGCCTCGAGTTTGTCCACCAACCCGGCGGCCAGCGGCGCCTCGGGGCCGACGACGACGAAGTCCATGGACTCACGGGTCGCGTAATCGACGAGTCCCTTGACGTCCTCGGCGGCAATGTCGACGCATTCGGCCAAACTTGCGATGCCGGCGTTTCCTGGCGCGCAGATCAGGGCGCCGCACAGCGGTGATTTCGCGATGGCCCAGCAGAGCGCATGTTCACGGCCACCCGAGCCGACGACCATTACTTTCATAAGGCGTTCCCCTAACCACGGTGCGCGCTTGGCGGCGGGCCCCATATTGGTTCATACTCGTCACGGCAATGACGATCAAACACTCATCCCCCGAACACTCTACCCTGGGGCACTTTACCACCGGCGGTCCCGATCACAACCTGCCCATTCTCACTGTCGGGGAGATTTCCCAGGCGCTCAAGCGGCATGTGGAGCAGGCGTTCGGCTTCGTCCGCGTCCGGGGCGAGATCAGCGGTCTCAAGCGCGCGCCTTCCGGGCATGTCTATCTGTCGCTGAAGGACGAGACGGCGGTGCTCACGGGCGTGTGCTGGCGCGGCGCGGCGTCCCGATTGTCGCTGAACCCCGAGGACGGCATGGAGGTGGTGGTCACGGGACGGCTGACCACCTATCCCGGCCGCTCCCAGTACCAGATCGTCGTCGAGTCCATGGAACTCGCCGGCGAGGGCGCGCTGCTCAAGCTCCTGGAGGACAGGAAGAAGCGGCTGGCCGCCGAGGGGCTGTTCGATCCAGACCGGAAGAAGCCTCTTCCCTATTTGCCCACCGTGATCGGCGTCGTGACCTCGCCGTCGGGCGCGGTCATCCGGGACATCCTCCACCGGCTCGGCGACCGGTTCCCCAGACGGGTGCTGATCTGGCCGGCGTTGATGCAAGGAGAAGACGCCGCCGAACAGGTGGCGCAGGCCATCCGGGGCTTCGACAGTCTGTCGCCCGCCGGCGCGGTGCCGAGGCCCGATGTGCTGATTGTCGCGCGCGGCGGCGGCAGCCTCGAAGACTTGTGGGCGTTCAACGAAGAGGCCGTCGTCCGCGCCGTGGCCGATTGTGCCATTCCCGTGATATCGGCCGTCGGCCACGAAACCGACACCACGCTCATCGATTTCGCTTCGGACGTCCGGGCGCCCACGCCGACGGCCGCGGCCGAAATGGCGGTTCCGGTCCGCATGGATCTCGTCGGTCAGGTCCTGGTCGCCGGTTCCCGGCTGGTGGAGGCCATGGCGAGGGGGATTGCCGAGCGCCGAGTCCGGCTGGAAGGTCTGGCGCGCGTCCTGCCCAGGCCCATACGGATCATCGAGGAAACGCGCCAGCGGCTCGACGATTGGAGCGAACGGCTGGGAAATAGTCTGTTGATGGGGCTCGACCTTCGCGAGCGGCGGCTGGCGCAGGCGTCGGCGCGCTTGAAAATCCCCACGCAGAAGATAGCCCATGAGGCCAGCCGGCTCGAAGCGGAGGCGCGCGCGCTATCCGCCGCGATTCGCGCGGCGCTTCGCGAATGCCGGTCCCGTCTCAACGGCGCCGCCATGGTCTTGGAGAGCCTGTCCTATCAGCGTGTGCTGGAGCGCGGTTTCGCTCTTGTCCACGGTCCGGACGGCCAACCGCTGGCGCGCGCCAAGGAGCTGAAACCGAAGATGAATATTGGCCTTGAGTTCAGCGACGGCGCAGTCGCCGCCACCGTTGACGGAGGGACTTCCACCCCCGGCCCGCGCCCGCGCCACTCCAAACCATCCAACGGCGCCCAGGGCCGCTTGCTTTAACGCCGGCCAAACAGCCTTTCAATATCGGCCAGCTTCAGCTCCACATAGGTCGGCCGGCCATGACCACACTGACCGGAATGCGGCGTCCGCTCCATTTCCCGCAGAAGCGCGTCCATTTCCGCAACATTCAGCGGCCGGCCGGCGCGTACGCTGCCGTGGCAGGCCATTGTTGCACACACATGGTTCAGCCGGTCCTTCAGCGCGAGGGCTTCTTCCATCTCGGCCAAATCGTCGGCGAGGTCCCGCACCAGACCCTGGGCATCGACCGTCCCCAGGAGAGCGGGAACCTCCCGGACCACGACGGCTCCTTCGCCGAACGGTTCAATGAGAAGACCCAGTGCGGCCAGCTCGTCCGCGCGCCGGGCAAGTCGATGGACGGCCGGGGACTCGAGCTCGACCACTTCCGGGATCAGCAGCCCCTGCCGGGACACGCCGCCTTGCGCAAGCGCTTGCTTGATGCGTTCGTAGACCAATCGCTCATGGGCCGCGTGCTGGTCGACAATGACAACGCCGTCGGCCGATTGCGCGACGATATAGGTGCGATGAACCTGTGCCCGTGCCGCCCCTAGGGGCAGATCGATATTCGGCTCTCGGTCCTCCTCGGGTTGTCCGTGCGGCGGGATCCAGTTCGACGATGGAGTTACCATGGAAGCGGAGAAATCGAACCGCCGTGGCGCTTCCGCCATTCCCACGCGTCCCCGAGGGTCATTGAACGCCTGAAAACTTCCACCGGCGTGGGAAATGGACGCGGAGTTACCCGGACGCATGGAGTTCATTGCGGCATGGGAAGTGGTCGTGGCGGTCCGGTAGCCAGCATCGGCAAGGGCGTGCCTGAGGGCGCCGATAACGAGCCCGCGCACCAACGCCGGCTCACGGAACCGGACCTCGGTCTTCATGGGATGCACGTTGACGTCAAGGGCGTCGGTGGGCACGTCGAGGAACACGGCGACCATGGCATGCCGGTCGGACGATATCAGGCCCTGATACGCGGCCCGGACTGTCCCGTACAGCAGCCGGTCCCGCACCGGGCGGCCGTTGACGAACAAGAATTGCATGGAGGAGTTGCGGCGATTGAGCGTCGGAAGACCGATGTGTCCCGTGAGACGCACGCCCTGTCTCTCCGCGTGAATGGCAACGGCGCTTTCCTGGAAGTCCCTGCCCAGAATCGCTCCAAGCCGGAAGAGACGCACATCCCGCGGTTCGTCTGTGACCGCCGGCAATTTCAGCGAAGTCTTGACGCCGTCCCCGAGGGTAAAGGCAACGTGCGGATGGGCCATCGCCAGACGGGTGATCGCTTCCGTGGCGTGGGTGGTTTCCGTGGAAACGGCTTTGAGGAACTTGAGCCGCGCCGGCGTGGCGAAGAACAGGTCGCGCACCTCGACACAGGTCCCGGGGGGATGGGCGGCGGGCCGGAGCCTGGTTCCCCGGCCGCCTTCGATAGCAATGCTCCAGGCACTATCGGCGTTCGGCGGGCGGCTGGTTATGGTCAGCCGCGATACGGCGGCGATGGACGGCAGCGCTTCACCGCGAAAGCCGAGTGTCGTGATCCGGGTCAGGTCGTCATCGGGCAGTTTGGACGTGGCATGCCGCTCCACGGCCAATTCCAGATCCTCGGCCCCCATGCCCGAACCGTCATCGGTGACCGAAATCAGGCTTCGGCCGCCATCGCGAATAATGATGTCGACGCGGGCCGCTCCCGCGTCGAGGCTGTTTTCCACAAGCTCCTTGACCGCGGATGCCGGGCGCTCGATCACTTCGCCGGCGGCGATGCGATTGACGACGGTGCTGGTGAGTCGGCGGATGCTCATGGGTTTGCCGCTCAGTTTTCCGTTTTCAGTTCCTTGTAGGCGTTGATCAAGCCGTTGGTGGACGCGTCATGGCTAGTTACCTTGCCGCCGTCCTCGAGTTCGGCAAGGATCGCCTTGGCCAACTGTTTACCCAGTTCGACGCCCCACTGATCGAACGAGTTGACTTGCCAGATCACGCCCTGGACAAAAATCTTGTGTTCGTAGAGCGCGATCAGCATCCCCAAGGTATGGGGATCGAACCGGCGGACAAGAATGGAGTTGGTTGGCCGGTTGCCGTCGAAAACCTTGTGCGGGACGAGGGCCTCAAGTTCGGCGCCGGAAAGGCCCTGCGCTTCCAGTTCCTTGCGGGCTTCCGCCTCCGATTTTCCCCTCATCAAGGCTTCCGTCTGAGCAAAGAAGTTCGAAAGTAGAATTGAGTGGTGGCTCCCGATGTTGTTGTGGCTGCGGGCCGGCGCGATGAAGTCGCATGGTACCAGACGCGTGCTTTGATGGATGAGCTGATAGAAGGAATGCTGCCCGTTGGTGCCCGGCTCGCCGAACAGAATAGGGCCGGTGGCATAGTCCACGCGGTTGCCGTCGCGGGTGACGTATTTGCCGTTGCTCTCCATATCCGCCTGCTGCAGGTAAGCGGGAAGTCGATGGAGGTATTGGTCGTATGGAAGGACCGCATAGGTGTCGGCCCCGAGGAAATCGGTGTTCCAAATGCCGATCAGCGCCAGGATGGCCGGCAGATTGGCCTCCAGTGGCGCCGTGCGGAAGTGTTTGTCCATGGCGCGGCCGCCGGCGAGAAGCTCCTCGAACCGGTCCATGCCAATGGCCACGGCGATGGGAAGCCCAATGGCCGACCACAGCGAATACCGGCCGCCCACCCAGTCCCAGAACTCAAACATGTTGGCGGAATCAATGCCGAATCCGATCACCGCCTCGGTATTGGTGGAAAGCGCGACGAAATGCTTGGCCACGGCCTCCTTGCCCAGTGCGTCGATGAGCCACGACCGGGCACTGGTGGCGTTGGTCAGTGTCTCCTGGGTGGTGAACGTCTTCGACGCGACGATGAACAGCGAGGTTTCCGGATCGAGCGGCTTGAGTGTCTCGGCGATGTGCGTGCCGTCGACATTCGATACGAAATGAACATTGAGACCGGGCTGGTGATAGGGTTTAAGGGCCTCGGATACCATCACCGGCCCGAGGTCGGATCCCCCGATTCCGATGTTGACCACGTCGGTGATTTGTTTTCCCGTATAACCCGCCCAGGACCCGCTCCGAATCGCGTCTGAGAACTCGTGCATCTGATCCAGCACCCGCGCCACGTCCAGCATCACGTTCTTGCCGTCGACGTCGATGGGCCTGTCTAGGACATTGCGCAAAGCCACGTGGAGTACCGCCCGGCCCTCGGTGTTGTTGATCTGGTCGCCCGAGAACATACTGTCGCGCCATTCCGGGACACCCGCCTCCCGGGCGAGATCGACCAGCAGGCTCATCGTCTCGGTTGTCACCCGGTTCTTGGAGTAGTCCAGGAGCATATCGTCCAAGCGAATGGAGAACCGTTGAAAGCGCTCGGGATCTCCCGCGAACAGGTCGCGCATATGCAGGTTTCGTGTGGTCGTTTGGTGGTGTTCGAGTGCTTTCCATGCGGGAGTGCTTGTGATCGATGCCATTGCTAGGTCCCTTGGTTCCCCAATGATTGGCTTTTGCAGCCTGGTTATCCGACACTATCAAACGCCGCGCGGAGCGGCCACACCACGGACATGCTTGCGCGAGAAAAAAAGCCCACTCCGTCGCAATCGGGCGGACCTACTGTTGCGGCTCCGATACCCCCTTCGGCTCGCCCACAACGACCATGGTCAGGGTGGTCGGGTTGAGCAACGTCTTGGCGACACGGTTAACGTCGTCCATGGTGACCGCCTCGATCAGCGCGTTGCGCCGGTCAAGATAGTCAATGCCCAAAGCATAAATCCGCATGGCCACGAGGATCGCGGCGATGCTAGAGTTCGACGTAAACCGCAAAGGGAAGGAACCGGTGAGGTAGGTCTTGGTGTCGGCGAGTTCTTCGGGTGTGGCGCCATCCTCGGCCATTTCTCGCCATTGGTCGCGAACCACCTCTAGGGTTTCACCGGCGCGCTCGTTCGCGGTTCCGGCGGATCCGACAATAAGCGCGGCATGCGCGAGCGGTGAAAGCGACGTTCGCACGGAGTATGCGAGACCGCGCTTCTCTCGAACCTCCTGATAGAGCCGCGAGGTAAAGCTGCCGCCGCCCAAAATCTGGTTCATCACCGTCGCGACGTAGAAATCGGGATCATCCCGTTGCAAACCACGCTGACCGAATACAATGGAACTTTGCCGCGTGGATTTCTCGACAACGATGGTCGCCGGCGCGACCGCGGGCTCGACGGTTCGAACATCATCGGGAGCCGCTTGGGCCGGCAGATCCGCAAAGGTCGATGTGAGCTGGCGCGCTAGTTCTTGCGGTGTGATATCGCCGGCGACGCCAATGACAAGGTTGTCGCGGGCCAATCGTCGCGCCGTGAAATCGCGCAGATGGGACTCGGTAATGTCCGCGATACTCTGCTCCGTGCCCTCAACCGGCCGACCATACGGATGGTCGGGGAAAGTCGCGCCGAGAAACCGCAAGTTCGCGACGCTATCGGGGTCTTCCGCGGCGCGCCGGAGCATGGCTTGCAGTTGGCTTCTGATGCGCGCGATAGGCTCGGGGTCAAATCGAGGCGACGTCAGGGCCAGTTTCAACAAATCAAAGGCCTCCACGCGATTGGCGCTCAGTGTCCGCAAGGTGCCGCCAAACATGTCGAGCCCGGCATCGAAGTGAAGAGTGACCGCCAGTACATCGAGCCTGCGCTGAAAGGCCTGTGAGTCCAGATCGCCCGCACCTTCGTCAAGAAGCGACGCGGTCATGTTCGCCAATCCCTCTTTCCCCGGCGGATCCAGCGCCGCTCCTCCGCGGAAAGCGATGTTGACGGCGATCATCGGGTTTGAGTGATCTTCGACCAGCCAAGCCTCGAGGTCGCCTGCGACAACACGCTGAACCTCCACGGCAAAAGCAGAAGTCGATAAACAAAGGGATAGAAAAATGCCAAGCGCCAGGGCCGCCGCCCGCCGAAACAAGACTTTCATTGATTGGCCGCCGCCGTCGGAGTTTTATCGGAGCGAAGCAAGGCGGTTACCGAGTGGTCCCCATCGAGAACCTCCTGTGCGATGGTGTCGATTTGGGCTCTTATCACGGTCTGGATCCGCTCGGGCCACTCTTCCACATCCTCTGTGGAAAGCCCGATGGCGAGCGCTTCACCCAAAACGCGGGCGCCGGTGGACAATGAGTCACGCGCATAAACGACGTCGGCCAACATCCGATGTTTGGCCCGCTCCATTTCTTCTTGAGTCACGCCATCCCGGATGAGTTCGCGAAGCACCCCCTCCATGGCTTTTTCGATCTCCTCCAACGCAACATCGGGCCGAGGGGTTGCGAACAGGGTCAGGCGCGCGGGTCCCCGCCTGGATGGGTCGTACCAAGCTCCAGCCGACGTTGCCAGCGCGCGATCCACAACCATTTTACGATAGAGGCGACTGCTGGAACCGCCGCCGAGGATCTGAGTGAGGACCTCCAGGGCGTAAACATCGGTACCCGGCCCCGTTCCGTAGCTGGGCACGACGTAAATGCGGCTCCATTCAGGCTGACGAACTCTCGCGTCATGCAGCGTTACCCGGCGCTCGGTTTTCTGGGGCGGATCGCGAAGCGCGAGGCGCGGCACGTCCGGTGCCGGCGGGATCGCGCCATAATACTTTTCCGCAAGGGGCCGTACGTCTTCGGCGGTGACGTCGCCCGCGAAGATCAGAACAGCGTTATTGGGCGCATACCATTGCTTGTAGAATGCAAAAACGTCCGCTCGCTCGAGTGAGGCGAGTTCGTGCTCCCAGCCGATGATAGGCCGGCGGTATGGATGGTTGAGGAAAAGAACGGCTCCGGCACGCTCGTCGAGAATGGCGCTTGGATCGTTGTCGATACGCTGATGACGCTCCTCGAGAACCACTTGGCGTTCCGATATCACCTGATCATCGGTCAACGCCAGATTTGTCATCCGGTCCGCCTCCATTTCCATCATCAGTTCCAGCCGATCCTTGGCCACGCTTTGATAGTAGGCGGTGTAATCATAGGAGGTGAATGCGTTTTCTTGCCCGCCGGTCCGGGCGAGGGTGCTGGAAAACTCACCTGGGCCGCGGTTCACCGTTCCCTTGAACATCAAGTGTTCGAGCAGATGCGCGATACCGGAGTGACCGGGCGGCTCGTCCGCGGAGCCTACCTTATACCAAATCATATGGGTGACGACCGGCACCCGGTGGTTCGGAACCACCACCACCCGCATACCGTTATCCAACATGAACGTTTCAGGATTGAATACGCCATCACGCGCAGAGGTTGGCGGGACTGCCAACAAGGACACAGTCAGCGCCACAACGAAGCGGCAAAAAATAAGACCTGCCCGCCTCGGCTTTTTCTGTTCCTTGATCATGGCGTGTGAGGTCTCGGTAGTTTTGCTCGAGAGAACGTTACGCCCGCTCCGTCCGGGATGTCCCGGAGGCGGAGCGCTGCGCCTACAGAAAAAAGGGACCGAGAGGAGGACGATCAAAAAATCCCCTTCAACCCCTGCAAAACCCCTTCTAGCGGTGCCCGCTTCTTACGCTCGATTGTTGGTGTCTCGCCGGAGGTAATGGGTTGCCCCAACGCTTGGGTTTCGTGGATACGCTTTGCTTCCTCAACCGAATCAACCACCGTTCCGTATTCGACCGGAGTCGTCCAAAACATGAGCCGTTCCGTAAAGCTTTGGTCTTCTTCGGCCAGGATCGTGGTTTCCCGATTAACCAGATCGCGGATATCTGGGTCTGCCTCTAAGGCGCCGGTCTGTTCCAGAAGATTGCGTGTGCCCGGAGAATACGAACTCACATCCCCCGACGATTGGCGCGATGACGGACTATTGAGGTCACTCCCAATGAGGGCGCCTTTTGCTTCGTCACGCGGCATGACGCTTTGGGATGGCGCTGTCCCCGGAGCGGGCGGCCGTAGCGCGTAATCGGGAGGCAGGCTGAGAGGAGCTCTCGAATATACCGCAAATTCGTCGGGCGATCGCTTTCCACCACTAAAAATGCCGCCGTCCTGACAACCTCCCACGACGAACGTCGCCAGCACAATGGTCGACACAATACCACTCGCGCGTCTGGCCAACCTTTTCACCTCCGATCCTTCGCCCTTTTCTTAGATGGTTCCTCGCCAGTAAACAAGGAGTCCCAAACAAGCACGGCCGCCCCGGCCGTTATTGCAGCATCTGCCACGTTGAAGGCTGGCCAATGGTATCCAAACGCGTGGAAGTCCAAAAAATCCGCGACGGCTCCATAACGTATTCTATCGATAAGATTTCCAAGCGCTCCGCCGATGATCAACCCTAGCGCCGTTGCGACTAAGATATAGCCGGCGCGCACAAGCCATACCGCCAAAAAACAAACGATCAGAACGGTCACAAGCGGAAGCACCCACGAGTTCATGGGCGAATCGTTGTTTAAAAAGCCGAAGCTGATTCCTCTGTTCCAGCCCATCACAAGGTTGAAAAACGACGTAATCTCAATCGCTCGAGGCGGTTTCATGACCGTTTCCACGATCCACCACTTCGTCAGCTGATCCAAGCCAACAACGGCAACCGCAATCCCAATTCCCGTCGACAATGGCGCGGAGAATCTCATCACGGCGCGACCACACTGATCATTCGGCCGCTCTCAGTTGCGTCTCCGCCGCATCGGCGCACCGCCTACAGACGGTAGAATGTGCGGGATTGTCGCCCACCTCCTCAAGGACCTTCCAGCATCTTTCACACTTCTCGCCTTGCGCGATCTCCACTTGCACCTCAATACCGGGAATGTCCGCGAGGCGATATCCGGCGCGTAAAAGCGGCCCATCGACAAATTCGGCGGCTGAGGTGATAAAGAGTTCGGCAAGATCCATTCCCTCCGTCGCTGCCTTGTACTCCGGGTCGGCGTGGATGAAGGGATGACCTTGCAGGCTGGAGCCAATCCGCTTGTTCGCCCGCTCGACCTCAAGCGCTCCCGTTACCACCCGGCGCAGACGGCGCAAGATCGCCCACTTGGAGGCAAGATTATTGTCGCGCCAATCCTCGGAAATCTCTGGGAATTGGCGGAGATGCACGCTTCCCGCTTCGTCCGGATGGCGCGTAAGCCAAGCTTCCTCGGCGGTGAAGCAAATGAACGGGGCCAGCCACGCGGTCAGGCAGTCAAAAAGAGTGTCCAAAACCGTTCTGGTGGCACGGCGATCCAGAGAGGTCGCCGGATCACAGTAGAGGCGGTCTTTCCGGACATCGAAATAAAACGCGGAGAGTTCCACGGCGCAGAAATGATGCAACTCCCCGAAAAACGGATGAAAATGATAATCGTTACACGCCCCTCGAAGTGCCCCGTCAAGCTCCCACAACCGATGTAGAACCCAACGCTCCAGTTCCGGCATGTCGCCGTAGGGGACGCGCTCCATGTCGGAGAACTCATTGAGGTTTCCAAGAAGAAACCTCAACGTGTTGCGGAGCCGCCGGTATATGTCCGAATGTTGCTTGAGGATTTCGGGACCAATCCGGAGGTCCTCCGAGTAATCCGATCCGACAACCCATAAACGCAAGACGTCGGCCCCGTGCTGGTTCTCGACATCCTTGGGCGAAACGACGTTTCCCAAGGACTTGGACATCTTCTGACCGTCTTCGGCCATGACGAAACCATGGGTGAGAACCGCGTCGTACGGCGCCCGCCCCCGGGTGCCGCAAGAACTCGAGCAGCGAGGAATGGAACCATCCTCGATGTTGGTCACTGCCCTCGAGGTAGAGAGACGCCGGCCACTTTAGGTCCTCCCGGGTTTCCAACACGAAGCTGTGCGTTGACCCCGAGTCGAACCAGACGTCCAGAATGTCCGTGACCTGCTCGAAGTCCGAGGGATCAAAGTCAGGGGCCAGGAACCTCGAGGGGTCCGAGGTGAACCAACAGTCGGCACCCTCTTTTTCGACCGCCGCAGCGATGCGGTCCATGACCGTCTGGTCGCGCAATGGAGCGCCGGTTCGCTTGTCCACGAACACGGTTATCGGTACGCCCCAGGCGCGCTGGCGCGAAACGCACCAGTCCGGGCGGGTTTCGATCATCCCTCGTATTCGATTTTTTCCCGAGGACGGAACAAATCGGGTTTCGTCGATGGCCCTGAGCGCGGTTTCACGCAGGCCCGTGGCCTCCATGCTGATGAACCACTGGGGGGTATTTCTGAAGATGAGCGGCGCCTTAGAGCGCCATGAATGGGGATAACTGTGAACCAGCGATCCAGTCGCCAGAAGAGCGCCCGTGTTTTTTAGTTCTTCGATGACGGCCGAATTCGCGTTTCCCGTCTTGCCGTCCTCGTAATACACACACCGGCCCGCGAAAATCGGGATGTGCTCGAAAAATCGGCCGTCGGGCCCCACGGTTTCCGGAACCTCGATGCCATGACGCATCCCCAATTCCCAGTCATCGGCGCCGTGACCCGGAGCGACATGAACAAACCCGGTTCCCGTTACAACCTCGACGAAATCAGCCGGCAGCAGCGGGACTTGAAAATCATATCCCTTGCCATTCAACGGATGGCGGCACGACGTCCCAACCAGTTCATGCCCTTTTAAACGCCGAACGACTTCGAATTCTTCCACGCCCGCCTCGTCGGCGAACCGAGACAACAAAGCCTCGGCAACGATTAGATGTTCACCCGTGCTGGCGGCGCTATCGCTCGATGTCCGGGTTATTTCAATGACGGTGTAATCGATGTTTTCGCCGAAGGCCACCGCCCGGTTGCCGGGGATCGTCCACGGCGTGGTTGTCCAGATCACCACGCCGGCGCTCTCCAAATCAGCATTCGGAGATCGCTCGATGGGGAAGCGAACGAAGATCGTGGTTGACTTGTGATCGTGGTACTCGACCTCCGCCTCGGCCAAGGCCGTCTTTTCGACCACCGACCACATGACCGGCTTTGCGCCTTTGTACAGAGCGCCGCTCATCAAGAACTTTCCCAACTCCCGGACGATCTGCGCCTCGGCGGGGTAACTCATGGTCGAGTAAGGATTGCCCCAATCGCCGATAACACCAAGGCGCTTAAATTCGGCCTTTTGGATTTCGATCCATTCCGCGGCGAACTCTCGACACTCGCGGCGAATTCGCGATATGGAAACGTCGTCCTTGTTGATTTTTTTCTTCCGATATCTCTCCTCGATTTTCCACTCGATCGGGAGGCCGTGACAATCCCAGCCGGGAACATAGTTTGCGTCTTTCCCGAGCATTTGTTGCGAGCGGTTGATGACATCCTTGAGGATCTTGTTCAGCGCGTGCCCGATATGCAGGTGTCCGTTCGCATAGGGCGGGCCGTCATGGAGAACGAACTTCTCTCGACCGCGGGAGATCTCGCGATGGCGGCGATACAGGTCGATGGTCTCCCAGCGCTCAAGGGTCTCGGGCTCGCGTTTCGGCAGACCGGCCTTCATAGGGAAACCCGTGCGGGGGAGGAAGATGGTCGATTTGTAGTCCACGGTCATGATCCGGTTCTTTGTCTGTTGCCGCGCTCGGGTTGACGCCAGTTCGTGTCGGAAGCCAAAATCCGCCGGGCGCGCGCACCGTCATCGGCGATTTGTTTCTTTAAACTGTCAAGCCCATCAAACTTTTTTTCCGCTCGTAAGTAATCCACAAGTTCAACGCGTAAAGATTGTCCGTAGAGGTCGCCGTCGAAGTCGAATAAGTGGACCTCAAAAAGCAGTTCGGTTCCATCGAAGGTAGGCCGGTAGCCCAAATTCGCCACGCCGTCGAACCACACCGTTTTTCCCCCATCCTCCATGCCGGCCCTGACCGCGTAAACGCCGATGGCTGGCCGCACGTACTCGCCAAGGTGAAGATTCGCGGTCGGAAAACCAATCAGTCGCCCCCTATGCTCCCCCTCCACAACGCGTCCTTCGATTTCGAAAGGTCGGCCAAGAAGCCGCGCCGCCGCGCGAGGATTGCCATCCCTTAGGTACGCCCGGATGCGCGTCGAGGAATACAGCTTGTCATCGGTGTCACGTATTCCTTGAACGCAGGTAAAATCAAACCCGAAATCCTCGCCCAACCTGAGGAGGAGTTCGGGATTTCCTTGGCGCTCGCGGCCGAACGCGAAGTCGTGGCCGCATATGACATGCCTCGCTCTCGTTCCCCGTACGATCACCTGCTCCACAAAATCGGTCGGCAAGCTCTTTGAAAATTCAAGATCGAAATGGATGACGATCAGCATTTGCGGCCCAAGCTGCTTTATCCGCCTCGCTTTCGCCGGAAACGGCGTCAACCGGAAGGGTTCGGTGTCAGGTTTGAAAACGGTACGGGGGTGCGGCTCCAACGTCATGACCGCCCATGGGATTCCCATGGCCCTGGCAATCTGCCCCGCTTGGCCGATCACCGCCTGATGGCCAAGGTGGACACCGTCAAAATTGCCGACGGCGACTGCGGCTCCACGCAGGTCCGTCGGCAAGCTCTCGTAATGGCGAAATACGCGCATGGGGGATAGGTGTCCGGGAGCCGGGCTTGGGTCAAGTCCAAAACGAAGTGGCTCGCCTGTCAATGGACGTTCCAGCCCCCGGCACGCCTCGATTGCAACGATCGTACGGTTAACCCTTGGATGGGACCATCAGTACGGCCTCGCCATCCATGACGGTTTTCCCCGCCACAGTGCAAGCGGTATCGAATTCAACGAACTTCTTTTGCGGCAAAAGGTTTTTCACCGTCACCCGGGCAATCAAGGTATCGCCAACCCTGACCGGGGCCTTGAAGCGCAGGTTTTGGCTCACATAGATAGCACCCGGACCCGGCATCTTCGTGCCAAACGCCGCCGAAATCAGCGAAGCCCCGAACATTCCGTGCGCGATGCGGCCCTTAAACATTGTGCCCTTGGCATAGTCGTCGTTGAGGTGTACCGGGTTGGTATCCCCTGAAACACCGGCAAAAATGCAGATATCGGCATCCGTCACGGTTTTGCCGAACACGGCGGTCATGCCGACTTCAAGATCTTCGAAATAATAACCTGTAAACTCATTCATCGTTGTCACCCCTTTCCTGGCGCAGCCCCGAATGCTGCACTGCAAAATTTTTTTGCGGTGCGATACTATCTTGCGGTGAACGCAACGGCAAGTTCAGGTCACGTCGGCCAACATTCAGGTGACGAAGCGGGCTATTTTCCCGCCACGGTCATTCCTGCCACGCGCAGTGACGGCGCATCTGTTCCGTATCGGAATTCCAGATCATTGGCGGCCGAGACGTTCGCAAACATGTCCGGAAGGTTGCCGGCGATTGTGACCTCGCTGACCGGATAGGTGATTTGACCGTCTTCGATCCAAAAACCGCTCGCCCCGCGGCTGTAGTCTCCGGTAATTCCGTTGACGCCGAAACCGATGAGTTCGGTCGCGTAAAACCCCTGTTTTATGTCGGACAGCAATTCTTCCAGTGACCGTTCCCCAGGCTCCAAATAGAGGTTTGTCGTTGATGGCGACGGCGGCGTGGATAATCCGCGCGATGCGTGTCCCGTCGTTGGCATTGCCAGTTGACGAGCAGAACGAAGGTCCAAAACCCAGCTATTCAGCACGCCCTTGTCGACGATCTTTAGCAACCGAGGGGCGATGCCTTCGGCATCGAATGGCCGCGATTTGAGCCCTCGCTTGCGAAGGGGATCGTCGACGATGGTAATAGAGGCGGGGAATATCTTTTGCTTCAGTTTGTCTTTGAGAAACGTTGTCCGACGAGTTACGGCGCTGCCGTTGACAGCCGAGGACAGGTGCCCGAGCAAGCTTCTCGACACCCTCCGATCAAAGACGATTGCGAACATTCCGGAGCCAATTTTCCGAGGGTTCAGCCGTCGCACCGCCCGCTGTCCCGCGCTCCGACCGATCTCCAATGGAGAGCGCAAATCATCGGCATGGACACTGGTCGAAAAATCATAGTCTCGCTCCATCACTGTCCCGTCGCCCGCGACGACCGAGACGGCGAGGTTGTTCCATGAGCGGGAATACCTTTTTTCCAATCCGTTCGTTGTCACGATCGTCATGGTCGTCGTGCCCCACGAGGACTCGGCGCCCTCGGAATTGGTGATTCCCGGTACGGCCCGTGCCGCGTCCTCCGCCTCGGCCGCGCGGTTCAGCAATGTGTCGATCCGGGGCTCTCCCTCCTCATAGATGTCGATGCCATTGGCGTGGGTGATCAACTGATCCCGCTCCGCCAGCCCGCAATAGGGGTCCTCAGGCACGACGCGGGCCATGGAAATCGCAAGATCCACCAACTCGATTAGAGACGATGGCGAAAGATCGGATGTGGAGACGATCGATTGGCGGTGGCCGTGAAACACCCGCAAACCCAAGTCGACGGCTTCCGAGCGATCGAGCTGTTCTTGCTTGCCATTTCGGTAAGCCAAGGACAGAGATCTGCTTTCCACCATCATGGCTTCGGCCGCATCGGCGCCACCCGCCCGGGCTTTCTCGATCAAGTTCGTCGCTAGATCCAAACGTTCCGCATTCCAGGTCATGGTCTTCATTCGCTTCTTGGCTTGCCTCGATCTTGAAAGAGAGGAAATATGAAAAAACGGATCCCACGTCGCTATATAGTGATTGCTGGTGATCGGCCGTGATGCGCTTGCGAAGATGCCGAGAAAATACGATATACCGAACGTTGGCTATGCTAGCCCCAAGCTAACAGCTAGCATAAAAGACAAGAACAGGATTTTTTCAAAGAACGTCACGGTTGCCGAAGAAATATGCCTACTCCCGCCGCCCGCATCCAGCCCGAGACGCATTTGCATTCAACCAAAAAACCGCGCGAAAAGCTCGAAGCCGTCGTGGTTCGGTTTGCCGGCGATTTTGGGGACGGCATTCAACTGACCGGCGGGAGATTTGCCGAGGCGACCGCGCTGGCCGGCAACGATCTGACGACGTTCCCAGATTTTCCCGCGGAAATACGGGCACCCGTCGGCACCACGTATGGAGTATCCGCGTTTCAAATCAATTTTGGAGCGCGGGCGATCAAGACGTCCGGTGACGCCCCAGACGCATTGATTGCGTTGAACCCCGCTGCGCTGAAGGTGGAAGTCGGCAGTCTTAAGACCGGGGGTGTCCTTATCGTCGATACGGGTGCGTTCACCGAGCGTTATCTTCGCAAGGCCGGTTTTGATTGCAACCCATTGAAGGACGGAAGTCTCAATGCATTTCGCCGAATCGACATCGATATTTCCCAAAGCACGCTCGAGGCGGTCAAGAGTCAGGGGCTGTCTCAGAAAGAGGCCTTGCGATGCAAGAACATGTGGGCGCTGGGGCTCGTCTACTGGATGTACGGTCGTGACCGCCAAGTTACGATCGACTGGTTGACTCGCAAGTTCGCCAAATCGCCGCAATTGGCCGAAGCCAACATCGCCGCCCTGAACGCGGGGCACGCGTTCGGTGAGACCGCTGAATTGCCCGACGATATTTCAGGCTATTTGGTCGAGCCGGCTCACATCGCTCCTGGCCTTTATCGGACAGTGAGTGGTAGCGAGGCGCTGGCATTGGGGCTCGTCGTTGGAGCGCATTTAGCGAAGCTCAAACTCGTTTTCGGTTCTTATCCCATCACTCCGGCGTCGTCGGTTTTGCATACCCTGGCCGCGATTCGGCGCAATGGCGTGGTTACGCTGCAGGCCGAGGACGAGATCGCGGCCGTTTGCTCGGCGATCGGGGCATCCTTTGCCGGCGCCATTGGCGTGACCTCAAGTTCCGGTCCCGGGATGGCCCTGAAGATGGAGGCCATCGGATTGGCCATCGCCGCGGAATTGCCATTGGTGGTGCTCAATACTCAGCGCGCCGGACCTTCCACGGGAATGCCCACCAAGACCGAGCAGTCGGATTTGCACCAAGCGGTTTTTGGGCGGAACGCGGATAGCCCACTCGCGGTGATAGCCGCGCGTTCGCCATCAGACTGCTTTGACGTGGCGATCGAAGCCATACGCATAGCGACGAATTACATGACTCCGGTCATTGTGCTTTCCGACGGCTATATCGCCAATTCGACGCAGCCCTGGCGGTTGCCCGACGTGGAAGAACTCAAGCCCTTCCCGGTTACCTTCAGGTCCGATCCAGAGGGCTTCCAGCCGTTTCTGCGTGATCCGGAGACCTTGGCGAGGTGTTGGGCAATTCCCGGAACCCCGGGTTTGGAACACCGAATCGGTGGTATCGAGAGGGATTACGACACCGGCCATATTTCCTATAATCCCGCCAACCACCAGAAGATGACCGATGTCCGCGCCGCGAAAATCGCGGGCATCGCGAAAGACATCCCCTTGCAGCGAGTAGAGGACGGCGAAGAGAGTGGGGCGATGGCGGTGGTTGGATGGGGATCGACCTACGGCGCCATCAGCCGGGCCGTCCAGGAAGTGCGGTCCATGGGGCACAGTGTTGCTCACATCCACATCCGGCATCTTTGGCCGCTACCAAGGAATCTGGCGGATTTGCTGCGTCAATATGATCGTATCCTGGTGCCGGAAATGAACACCGGCCAACTCGTGACCATCCTTAGAAGCCAATTACTGCTCGAACTGGAGGGGCTCAATAAGGTTTCGGGTCAGCCGTTTCGCGTGCAGGAAATTCGAACGGCGATCCTGGACCGGCTGGAGACGTGACATGAATACAATAACCGCAGCGGACAGACTTCGTCCCAATGATTTCGCATCCGATCAGGAGGTGCGCTGGTGTCCGGGATGCGGAGATTACGCGATTTTAAAGGCGACGCAGAAGACCCTGGCGGATGTCGGCGCCACGACCGAGAAAACCGTGTTCGTCTCCGGCATCGGGTGTTCTTCGCGTTTTCCGTATTACATGAGTTCATACGGTTTCCATACGATCCACGGCCGGGCGCCCTCTTTCGCCACCGGAATCAAACTTGCCAATCCCGAACTCGATGTGTGGATCATCACTGGAGACGGCGACGGCCTATCCATCGGCGCCAACCATCTTCTGCATACGCTTCGCCGCAACGTGGACGTTCAGATCCTACTGTTCAACAACGAGATTTACGGATTGACCAAGGGACAATACTCGCCCACATCGCACACCGGAACGCGGTCGCCCTCGACGCCGGGCGGTTCGGTGGAATTGCCGGTTTCGCCGGCCGCGTTCGCGTTGGGCGCCGGCGCCCGGTTTGTCGCGAGAGCGGTGGACACCTTGCAAAAGCACTTGGTCGACGTGCTTAAACGCGCGCATGGGCATCGCGGCGCTTCGTTCATAGAGATCTTTCAGAATTGCATCGTCTACAATGACGAGGTTTTCTCGGCTTTCACGGCCAAGGGCGTTGCACAGCACGCGCAAATCCACGTGGCGCATGGTGAACCCCTCGTTTTCGGCGCGGAAAAGAACCGCGGTCTGCGTCTGAAGCCCGGTACCGTTGAACTGGAAGTCGTACCCGTCGGCGAAGGCGGCGTTGCCGAGGACGGCCTTCTTGTGCATGACGAGATGAACCGGGCCCTGGCTACCATGCTGGCCGCGATGCAGCCACCGGATTTTCCCGTTGCCCTGGGTGTGCTCTTCTGTAATCCGGAGGCGAGCTTCGAGGCGCGGATGGCGGCGCGGGTGGACAGCAACCAGCCGACGATGACGACCGGTGATCTCAACGCTTTGCTTCGACGAGGTTACACATGGACTGTCGAGGAATAGACGCAATTCTAAAACACGGCGCCACGAGCTTGAAATATGGGATTGACGGGTAGAGTAGGCGGAGTGTGGGCGTTTCGCATGTCGGTTAATGGCGATTAGCACAGCGATCATTGGTGCCGGCCCCGCCGGATTTTACGCCGCCGAAGCGCTGCTAGATCTGATCCCCGACGTTCGTATCGACATCATCGAAAGACTGCCGACGCCCTTCGGATTGATCCGCGCGGGCGTGGCTCCCGACCACCAGACGACCAAGAAGGTCGCGAAACGGTTCCAGGAAACCGCTCTCCGGGAAACCATCCACTACTACGGAAATGTCGAGATAGGACGCGACGTGTCCATCGCCGAGTTGCGAGACAGGTATGACGCGGTCATCCTCGCGGTCGGTTCCCCGGCCGACCGGTCGCTGGGCATCGTCGGTGAAAGCAAAAAGGGCGTCCATGGATCGACCGCGTTTGTCGGTTGGTACAATGGACACCCGGATTTTCGCGATTTGGAACCGAATCTAAACACGCGAACGGCGGTGATCGTCGGCAATGGCAACGTCGCCCTCGACGTGGCCCGGGTTTTGGTCAAATCAAAGGCGGAAATGGCGGTGTCGGACTTGCCCGACTATGCTTCGGCGTCCATTCATTACTCGACGATCTCGGACGTCTACATTTTGGGACGCCGGGGGCCTGCCGAGGCGAAGTTTACGAATGTTGAACTCCGGGAAATGGGTCGGCTCGAGGAATGCGCGCTTTTGGTCGAGTCCGTCCTTGACCCCCCCTCGTCGAAGGACCTGAGCGACCGGGACCGCCGCCTGATCGAGAAGAACCTCTCGACATTTAGGGAGTTCATCGACCGGAAGGCAGCCGATCAGCCGAAACGAGTGCGTTTCAAGTTTTTCACCGCCCCAACGGAGATTGTCGGTGATGAACGCGCCGAGGGAATCCGCGTTGAACAGATGCGCCTGGAAGACGACCGAGCCGTGGGGACCGGAGAGTTCAGCCTTATCTCCTGTGGTTTGATCGTTGTCGCCATTGGTTATCGGGGTTTGCCGTTTGACGGCATCCCGTTCGATCCCAATCGCGGCCTCATTCCCAATGTCGATGGACGAATCGCGAACGGCCTCTATGCCGTCGGCTGGGCGAAACGAGGTCCAACGGGAATCATTGCCAGCAATCGTCCCGATGGGATCAATTGCGCCGAGCAAATTCGGAAAGATATTCGAAAAGGCACGAAACCCGGCCGGGATTGGCTTAAGCGGACGCTATCGGAAAGAGGCGTGCGCGCCGTCAGCTTCGATGACTGGCTTGAAATCGACGCCGCTGAAACCGCGTCGGCGGTCGGACCGGCGCCGCGGCGCAAATTCACGACGTTCGCCGAGATGCTTGCCGTGATCGACCGGAAGGAACGGAGCCGGTCCGCGCAATAGAACCGTCGGCTCCCTCTCAAATCGCCGCGGAGAGAGCGTTTTCCAGGTCTTCCTTGATGTCCTCCGGATCTTCGAGACCGACGGAAATTCGGACGATGCCGTCGCTGATTCCGAGCTCGGCGCGGTGCTCGGCGCTCAAGCGCTGATGAGTGGTTGTCGCCGGATGGGTCGCCATACTCTTGGCGTCGCCGAGGTTGTTGGATATGTCGATGAGCCGCAGCGTGTTGAGGAATCGGAATGCCTGGTCGCGTCCTCCGGGCAGTTCAATGGAAACAACGGTCGAGCCGCGTTCCATTTGCCGCATGGCGAGGTCATGCTGCGGATGGTTGGACAAGCCCGGATACAGGATGCGAAGACCATCATGTTCGCTTAGATGGGTGGCGACGGCGAGAGCGTTTTCGCAGTGACGCGTGACCCTCAACTCTAATGTCTCCAGCCCCTTAAGGAGAAGCCAAGCATTGAACGGACTCATGGCGGGTCCGGTGTTGCGCAAGAACGGAACGAGCTGGTTGTTGACGTAGTCGGTGTCGTTGGTGAGGATCGCGCCACCGAGGCCGCGTCCTTGGCCGTCGATATGTTTGGTCGCCGAGTAGACGACAATATCCGCGCCGAATTTGAGGGGTTTTTGAAGGAGCGGCGTCGCGAACACATTGTCGACGACAACCCGGCTGCCTGCGGCCTTAGCGAGCGCGCACACGGCTTCCAGATCCACGATCTCCAGCATGGGATTGGACGGCGTTTCCATAAAAACACACCGAGTGGGTTTGCGGAGCGCGTCCCGCCACTGATCGAGATCGGTTCCATCGACGAACTGGATTTCCATCCCCCACGCGGGCAGGATCTCCGCGATAATGTACTGGCAGGACCCGAACAAAGCCCGCGATGCGACGACCCGGTCATCCGCCCTGAGTTGACAGAGGAGCGAGCCAAATACGGCCGCCATCCCGCTGGCCGTGGCTTTGCAGTGCGTGCTTCCCTCGATCATCGCCAGCCGGTCCTCGAACATTTGCACCGTTGGATTGGCGTAGCGAGAATACACGAAACGTTTGTGCTCGCCCTTGAACGCTCGTTCGGCTTCTTCCGCCGAGGCGTAGACATAACCGGATGTCATGAACAAGGCTTCGCTGGTTTCGTCGAAACGGGAGCGGGAGGTGCCGCCCCGCACCAAACGTGTCGCCTGTCGCCACTTTTTCCGCGTGTCGGAGGTGCCGTCCATGGGGAACTCGCTGCCGTTATTACCTGCGTGTGTCACAGAAGCTCGGCTCTTCTAATGATTTTGACGGCAAATTGCCACAGGAGATGGACGCGATCCAGCCAATACCGCTTGATGCGATGGTTCCGTTCGACTTGTGGGTAGGTCGGTCCTATATCAGTCAACGGTAAGACCGTTCGAGGGCGAAGAAACCCTACGAGAGGTCGTGATGAATAGAGAAGGGCGATGGCGTGAGCGTAAGTCTGGAGACCGATGAGTTGTTTTTTGCGCGTTCGGACCTGTCCCGAACCGAGGCGGAAGTCGTATTGGAAAATGCTCTGGCCGGGGCGGACGACGGAGAGCTGTTCTTCGAGAATGTCCAATTTGAAAGCGTCGCCTTCGATGACGGGAATTTGAAAAGCGCCAGCCGCAATACCTCCCAGGGCTTTGGGCTTCGAGCTGTATTCGGTGAAGCCGTTGGTCTCGCTCACGCCTCCGAATTGAGCCCCGAGGCCTTGCGCCGGGCGGTCGACTCCGTGAGTGCGGTCAGAGCTGGGTACTCCGGTAGTGTTGACGCAGCCCCGCCCAACACTAACCGCGCCATGTACACGGACGACAATCCCCTCGCCGCGACGCCATTCGACCGTAAGGTCGATCTGCTGGCCGAAATCGACTCCTACGCCCGCGGAAAAGACCCCAGGGTCAAACAGGTCATGGTTTCTCTTGCCGGACAGTGGCAGGCCGTCAGCATTCTAAGACAGAACGGCGCCGCGTACGCGGATATACGGCCCCTGGTGCGGCTGAACGTTTCGGTCGTCGTGGAGAAAGACGGCCGAATGGAAACGGGAAGCTTCGGTTCGGGCGGACGGGTCGCCTACGACCGTTATCTGACCCCGGAGTTGTGGGGGTACGCCGTCGACGAGGCGCTCCGCCAGGCGATTGTCAATCTGGACTCCGTTCCCGCTCCGGCGGGCGAGATGACCGTGGTCCTCGGGCCCGGTTGGCCGGGAATCCTGCTGCACGAGGCCATCGGCCATGGTCTGGAGGGCGATTTCAACCGCAAACGCACATCGGCGTTCGCGGGCTTGATGGGGCAACGCATCGCGTCGCCGGGCGTGACCGTGGTGGACGACGGGACGCTGACCGACCGGCGCGGGTCTCTCACGATCGACGACGAAGGCACGCCGACGGAACGCACCGTGCTGATCGAAGATGGTATCTTGTTTGGGTTCATTCAGGATCGGATGAACGCCCGGCTGATGGGGGCGCGCTCGACGGGCAATGGACGCCGCGAGAGCTTTGCCCACTGTCCGTTGCCGCGGATGACCAACACATTCATGGTCGCCGGGGATCGCGACCCACGGGAGATCCTGGCTTCGGTCAAGAACGGTTTGTACGCGGTCGCCTTCGGCGGCGGACAGGTAGATATCACGTCGGGGAAGTTCGTCTTTTCCTGCACGGAAGCATATAAGATAGAGGATGGAAAGATTGGCGCGCCGGTCAAGGGCGCGACGCTTATCGGTAATGGTCCGGACGTTTTGACACAGGTGTCCATGGTCGGAAACGACCTGGAACTCGATCATGGCATCGGCACGTGCGGCAAGGATGGCCAGAGTGTTCCGGTGGGTGTCGGGCAGCCGACGCTTAAGATCGACAAGCTTACGGTGGGTGGGACCGCGCTCTGACAGCGGTCAATCAGTAAGCATATTCTCTGAAGATTGGATCGATCTCGCCGCCCCAGCGGCCCGCGTATGCGGTCAAAAGTTCTTCCGCCGCCGTGAAATTCGATTCGGCGATCCGGAAAAGGGGGCTAATGAATTTTGTCTCATCCAGCCCGACCCCGTCTTCCATGGCGCGCTTGCGGAGACCTTCACGCGAGATATTCAAGACGGCCAACGCGATATCCCGGACCGTGCCGCGTCTGAACGAAGCCTTCAGGCCCAACCGGGGCACCTGATCGCGCAGCGTTTCGCGTTCTTCGGACGTCCAGTCCTTCACCAGGTCCCACGCGGTGTCCCGGGCGGTCGTGTCATAGAGCAACCCCACCCAAAAGGCCGGGAGCGCGCAGAGCCGGTTCCAGGGTCCGCCGTCGGCGCCGCGCATCTCGAGGAACCGCTTGAGGCGGACCTCCGGAAACGCGGTGGTGAGGTGATCCGCCCAATCGTCAATGGTCGGGTACTCTCCGGGAAACCCCGGAAGACGGCCGTTCATGAAGTCCCGGAACGATTGCCCCGCGACGTCGATGTATCGGCCGTTCCGGTAGACGAAGTACATGGGAACATCGAGCATGTAGTCCACATACCGTTCGAACCCGAAGCCTTGCTCGAACACGAAATCAAGCATGCCGCAGCGGTCGGAATCGGTGTCGCTCCATATGTGGCTGCGATAGCTTAAAAATCCGGACGGCTTGCCCTGCTTGAAAGGAGAGTTCGCGAAAAGGGCGGTGGCAACGGGCTGGAGCGCGAGTCCGATGCGGAACATCCGGGTCATTGTTTGTTCGGTATCGAAATCAAGGTTTACCTGAACGGTGCATGTGCCCAGCATCATGTCCAGGCCCATCTTGCCTTTCTTGGGCATGTACTCCCGCATGATCCTGTAGCGGCCTTTCGGCATCCACGGCGTCTCCAAAATCGGCCATTTGGGCTGATAGCCGACCCCCAGGAAGCCAATGCCCAGATCGGCGGCAATCGCCTTTACCTGTTGAAGGTGGCGATCAATCTCGCCACAGGTTTGATGGATGTCACGGAGCGGCGCGCCGGACAACTCCACTTGGCCTCCAGGTTCCAAGGTTATGGAACACCCTTTGCCGTCGATCAGGGCGATGGGTTTTCCCTCCTCGAGGACCAACTCCCAGCCAAACCGGGGGAGCGCTTCGAGGATGCTCCGAATACTCTGCCGCCCCTCGTACTCCAGCGGACGGTTGTCATCCAGCCGGTAAGCAAATTTTTCGTGCTCGGTGCCGATGCGCCATTGGTCCACCGGTTTGCATCCGGCTTCGAGATACTGCGCCAGCGTCCGTTTGTCCGTAGCGCGGTCCGGTGCGTGAGGTTGCATGTCGGTCACCTAATACTGGAGTCTTGCGGTCCGGGCCGCTCCCGCCAATCACCCGCGATGGCTTGCCAACACGCCAAAACCGCCATTGCCGCCGTCTCGCAACGCAAGACGCGCGGCCCCATCTCTATGACCGATACAAAGGGGAGATTGCCGGCAAGGTCAAGTTCGGACGGACTGAAACCCCCTTCCGGACCAATCAAAAACCCGGGAGGACACGATTGCCGTCTCGTTGACACGGACCGGATCGCCGCGAAATGCTCGAAAACCGGCTGGCCTTGGCCTCTTCCATGCAGGATGAAAAGCGCTCTTTCGGATGGCCATCGAGAGATAAAGTCCTCGAACGGTACCGGATCCATGACGTCCGGAACGGTCAACCGTTCCGATTGTTCGGCGGCTTCGATGGCGTTGGCGCGCAAGCGGCGGACATTGATGCGGGTTACGGCGGTCCGGGACGTGAAGACTGGACATAACCGCGAAGACCCCAGTTCGGTTGCCTTCTCGGCGATGAAATCGACGGCGGTCTTCTTGATGGGCGCGAAAGCCAGCCAAGGCCCTTGTTCCGGTTGCTGCTTTCGTGTCTGGCGTTCCACGAAAACCGAGCATATGTTTTTGCCGATCCTGGCGACGTGGGACATCCACTCGCCGTGGCGGCCGTTGAACAGCGACAGGCTATCACCGCTCCGAACGCGCATGACATGGGCCAGATAGTGAGCTTGGGCCTCGTCAAGGGTGAGATCTAAGCCCGGTTTTAGGGGGCTTTCGACGAACAACCGGATTTTGGTTTTGGACTTCAGCATTCGGTGCGTGTCTCGCCACGTTCGACAGAGAAATCGTTACGGCTGTTTGCCACGTCCGACGAAAGTGCACTAATAGTTCTCTTCATGATCGATCATTTGAAATCAACGGCGAGCGACATACCGGAGTCGAGCTGGTATGACCGGTTTACCCCCAAGGTTGTCAAACCATACCTGCGGCTCGCGCGAATCGATCGACCCATCGGAACGTGGCTGTTGTTGCTGCCATGCTGGTGGAGCATCGCGCTTGCTTCCCCGCCGTGGCCCGATCCATGGTTGCTCATCCTATTCGCGGTGGGCGCCGTAACAATGCGCGGCGCGGGGTGTACCCTGAATGATATTGCCGACCGGGACTATGACAAAAAGGTGCAACGGACGGCCGATCGTCCCATACCGGGTGGACAGGTAACAGTTAAAAAGGCCATCGTTTTCTTGGTTCTGCAAAGTCTGATCGGCCTTGCTGTTCTCCTGCAACTAAATTCCTTTGCCACTGTTCTCGGCGCTTCGTCCCTACTTCTCGTGGCGATCTATCCCTTTATGAAACGGATAACCTACTGGCCGCAGGTTGTGCTCGGACTCGCTTTCAATTGGGGAGCGCTTCTGGGATGGGCCGCCGTGCGCGACGACCTCGGCCTGCCGGCGCTGTTGCTTTACGCGGCGGGCATCTTCTGGACTTTGGGATATGACACGATTTACGCGCATCAGGATAAGCAGGATGATCTCCTGATCGGCGTTAAATCGACGGCGTTGCGCTTGGGTGAAGCCACCCGGCCATGGCTTGCGGTTTTCTACGCGGTGACGATGATCGGGCTTGCCGCGAGCGGATACTTCGCGGGACTGGCCTGGCCGTTTTTTGCTCTGCTCGTGGTCTCCGGCGCGCATCTCGCGTGGCAGGTCGCGAAAGTCAACATCGGCAATCCGAGCGATTGCCTGGTGAAGTTCAAATCCAACAGGGAATTTGGATTTCTCATCCTGGCGGCAATCTTGGCCGGACACATCTGAGTTCGATTTCGATTTAAGGATGGTTTTAAAGATTCGTCTCTATACTTATCGCGGTTCCAAAGTGCAGAGTTGGGCGACGGCCGGTAGCGTCGATCATGGTTCATTTAACACAGGAAAAATTGCGCCGCGGCGCCAGCCAGGACCTTCTTCTAGATTACGTTTGGCGTCTCGAGACTTGCCGGAGCGGACGTCGGGCCGTCCATATTCCGCCGTTCAGTTTACCGCCTTCCCATCGAAGGGCGCACCACATTGGCGCGGCCATGGCGGGCTTCGAGGCATTGATGAACCTGTCGCGAGGGCAGCTTTTCGTTCTGGAACACCTGGATCTCCTCTTTGTTTACCAGAGCGAGGCTCAAACTCGGATGGAAGCCGAGATCAAGGTCCGATCCAACCGGGGTTTTCAGACCGGTCGGTAGCGACTAAAAGGCACGGAGAATTTATGGCGACCAAATGGGATTACTCATGCGTGCCGAAATCGAAACTGTCTTGCAGGAAACCCGGGAAAGCCTGGCGCGGCTGAGGAGGCATCTTTGACTACGATGCCGCCCGGCTCCGGCTTGCGGAACTGAACGCCCGCGCCGAGGACCCTTCCCTGTGGGACAATCCCGACGAGGCGCAAAAAGTGATGCGCGAGCGCACCCGCCTGGAAGAGCGCATCGCCCGCATCGATGATCTCGAACGCGATCTCGCCGACAACGTCGCCTTGCTGGAGCTGGGCGAAGCCGAGGGCGACGCCGACGTGGTCGCGGAGTTCGGAAGACGCCCTCATGCGAATGGGCGAGGACGCGCAAAAAGCGGAGTTGCAGACGCTGTTGTCCGGAGAGGCCGACGGCAACGACTGTTTTCTCGAGGTCCATGCCGGCGCCGGCGGCACCGAGGCCCAGGATTGGGCGGAAATGTTGGTCCGCATGTATACCCGCTGGGCCGAGCGGCATGGCTGCAAGATCGAGTGGATCGAGGAGAGTCCGGGCGAAGAAGCCGGTATCAAGTCCGCGACCATCAGGATGAATGGGGCCGACGCCTATGGCTGGATGAAAACCGAAAGCGGCGTCCATCGGCTGGTCCGCATTTCGCCCTTCGACTCAAGCGCTCGCCGCCATACCAGCTTTGCCTCCGTGGGCGTGTACCCGGTGATCGACGATTCCATCGATATCGAGGTCGCGGACGGCGATCTGCGCATCGATACCTATCGTGCCTCCGGCGCCGGCGGCCAGCACGTGAATAGGACCGACAGCGCCGTGCGCATCACCCATTTTCCGACGGGAATTGTCGTTCAGTGCCAGAACGATCGCTCCCAGCACAGGAACCGGGCGGCGGCTATGCAGATGCTGCGCGCGAGGCTGTACGAGCAGGAGATACAGAAACGGGAAGCCGAGGCCCGCGCCGAACACGAGGCGAAAAGCGATATCGGTTGGGGGCATCAGATCCGCTCCTATGTGCTGCACCCCTATCAGATGGTGAAGGATCTCCGCACCAGCATCGAAACCTCGAATCCGCAGGCCGTGCTCGACGGCGATCTCGACCCGTTCCTCGCCGCCGCCTTGGCCGCGAGCGCCACCGGTCAGAGGGTCAAGGACGGCGAATAGAGAGAGTTTGGCACGGCGAAACGAAGGTGTCTCAGTCTATGAGAAAGCTTTTGAACAGGATATCCTTGGCTTCGGCCGGGGCGATTCGCTGATTGATTATGACCAACAATTCCCCGCGCAGCCTCTCGGCTCCCGCCTCGCCAGCGAGTTCCTCGCGCGTCTTGCCGCGCAGATACGACTGGACCGCATCGAGAATCGCCGGTTCCTTGTCCTGGAGCACCCCGACATGGCTTTCGGGAACTTCGATGACGATCTCCAACTTCACGTGATTGGAGCTGGTTTCCCCTCCGGCCAGATGGGTCAGGATTTCCGGAAACTCGTGGTAGACGGTCGCGCCGCCGATATCGATGGTCACCACCCCAGGTTCGTCGTGTCCGCTCAGCAAAACGGACGCGCCGATGGCCCCGGCGATGACAAGAACTGCCACCGACGCCAGGGCGATGATCCAAGGCTTCTTCCGTGATTTTGGAACTGCGCTGTCCGGATCGGTCCCGGTCTCTCCCGCTTCAACGTTTCGGTCTGCCGGTTCGCCGGGCATCGCTACGTTCCCGACTGGTTACTTTCCGCTAACTCAAGCGGCGAACGGTCCGAGATCACCCGGCCGCCGGAGCATTTTGTCCACCTCGCTGGCGTGCTTGGATTCTTCGGCGATCATGGTCCGTGCGTACTCTTCCAACATTACATCGAGACTCTCGACCAAATCCAGAAGATCCTTGTAAAGCCCGAGGGCATCGCGTTCGTGGTCGAGCGACTCCCTGAGAATATCGCCGATGTCGTGCTTTTCGCTCTCCAAGAGCTTGCCGATGCCGAGTGACGGATGTCCACCCAGCGCGGTTACCAACTCTCCCGCTTCCTGGGCGTGGAGCAATGACTCTTCAGCCTGAGACCGCAGCCACTTGACGATGGGAATTCGCCCATATCCGTACACCATGAACGAATAATGAGTGTAGCGGACCACGCCCGCCAATTCGGCTTCAAGAATTTTGTTGAGAACCGCGAGGACGGCGGTTCGATCGGTTCCATTGCTTGCCATATCGCCTCCCAGAACGCCTGCTTGTTCATGCTTTCTGGCCCCGATAGCGTTTATTGATTCCCGGGCGTCTTCGCCGGATCGATCGGTGCCAAAGTCAATCTCAAGTCCCTGCGTAACAGAACAAAGGTGCGGACGCAACGCGTGTACACGCGGTGCCGTCGGGCAATCGCGCGACAGCAACGAGAGAATTACACGCTCCTTGCCGCCTCCAGAACCTCATCGGCGTGGCCGTTCACCTTCACCTTTCGCCATGCCCGCCGAATGATTCCCTGTCCATCGATCAGGAACGTGGAACGCTCCACCCCCATGTACTTCTTGCCGTACATGCTTTTCTCCTTCCAGACGCCGAACGCCTCGCAAAGCGATTTGTCCTCATCGGAGACCAGAACGAAGTTAAGGTCTTGCTTCGCCTTGAACTTGTCGTGACTGGCCACGCCATCCGGTGAAACGCCGACAACCAGCGCGCCGGCCGCCATGAATTCGTCGAGCGAATCCCGAAACGCCTGAGCCTGCTTGGTGCAGCCGGACGTGTTGTCCTTCGGATAGAAGTACAGCACCAACGTCTTGCCGGTGATGTCGGCGGAAGACAAAGCGCCGCCACCATCGGTCGGAAGTATGAAGTCCGGAATGGTGTCGCCGACGTCAAGACTCATGAGGAGGTTTCCTTCCGTGCCCGTTTTCTAACCGGTTAAGTCCTGTCCCTGTTGCCGCCCCGCAAGATGTCGGGCGGGCTCTTCGACGATTGCCACGAAGTGCGCTTGGACCCGATTACGCGTTTCCCGAATCTTGGTCGCCAGTGTTTCAAAATCAAGGCCGCCGATGTTTTGGAGTGCTTCTCTCAGAGCCTTGGGCGCGTCGTCCGCGCCCACCGCCTCGATCGCTTCGCTGAGTGTCAGGCGCATCCGCTCCTGTACGCACTGCCAGAGGAGCAGGCCGTCGATCAGGTCGTCGACAACGGCTCGATCCAGGAGTTCGGCGGAGCGAATGCTTTCCAATGCTCTCATGGTGCCCGTGGAAAGAATGTCCGGATGCTCATGAGCGTGCAGCAACTGCAGGTACTGGGCCATGAACTCGATATCCACCAGCCCGCCTCGCATGTGCTTGATGTCCCAGATGGAGTTGGTGTGATGCTCCGTTTCCATGCGCTGGCGCATGTCGGCCACATCCGCGAGCAGACCTTGGCTGTCGCGGCATTTTGTAACAACCCGTCGGATAATGTCATTGATGTCCGCAACCAAATCCGGGGGGCCGGAAATGACGCGGGCGCGCGTGAGTGCCATCTGTTCCCATGTCCACGCTTCCTCGCTCTGGTAGCGTTGGAAGGCCTCGAGGCTGACGGCAATCGGTCCGGCCTTGCCCGAAGGCCGAAGCCGCATGTCCACCTCATAAAACCGTCCTTCGGACGTTGGCGCCGTCAGGGCATTGATCAGGCGTTGACTAAGGCGGGCGAAATACTGGGTTGCGTGCAACGGCCGGTCGCCATTCGAGGTCGCATTTTCCGCTGGCGTGCCATAGACGAAGATGAGGTCGAGATCCGATGTGGCCGTCATTTCGCGACCACCGAGCTTTCCCATGCCGATGACCGCCATATCGCAACCTTCGATACGGCCGTGCTGTGTGGCGAACTCCGCTTGCACCCGCGGATACAGTCCGCGAATGGCGGCTTCCGCGATGTTGCTCCAGGCGACACCGGCGGCCGCCGGCTCCAGGTGACCATGGAGGCTTTGAACCCCGACCTGAAATTTGCGGTCCTTGGACCAACGCCGGCTGCTGTCGAGCACGTCCTCCAGATCCCGAGCGTTCGAGAGCACCGCCTCCAATTCCTTGAGCAGATCTTTCTCCGGCGGCGGGGGGTCGAAGAAATCGGCGCTCAACACGCTCTCCAATACCCAGGGGCGGCGAGTTAAATGCTGCGCCAGGCGGGGTGCGATGCCCATGATCTCCACGACAAGGCGAAGAAGTTCAGGGTTTGCGTGGAACATGGAGAACAGTTGTATGCCCGCCGGAAGGCCTTTCAGGAACCGATCGAATGCTAGAAACGCGGCATCGGGATCCGGCTTCTCGGAGAGCGCTTTCAGAAGGATCGGAGTCAACTCGGTCAACATTTCCCGCGCCCGGGTGCTGCGCATGGCTCGATAGCGGCCATGATGCCAACCACGAATCGCATCGTCGACGACGCGAGGGTTGGAGAAGCCCAACCGCTCCAGCGTAATCAGCGTTTCCGGATCGGCCTCGCCTCCCGTAAAGACCAAGTTGCCGCCGATCCCGTCATCGACACTCAGCGCGGGCGCATCCTCGAACAATTCCGCGTAATGCGATTCCACTGTGCGGAGTTGGGCCTCCAATGCGGCGCCAAAGGCTTTACTGTCCGGGTACCCCATAAAGATCGCGAATTCGCGAAGCTTATCGGCATCCTTGGGAACCGAGTGCGTTTGCTCGTCGTTGAGCATCTGCAAGCGGTGCTCGACACGGCGCAGATAGCGATAGGCTTCTATCAACTGGCGAGACGCGTCGTGGCTGATTTTTCGCGCTTCGGCGAGAGCCGAAAGCGCGGCGATGGTCATGATCGCCCTCAGTTCCGGTAACCGGCCGCCCCAGATTAGCTGCTGGGTCTGGGCGAAGAACTCGATCTCGCGAATGCCGCCGCGGCCAAGCTTGATATTGTGACCGGCAATGGCAATTGCTCCGCCGCCCCGGTGCGCATTGATCTGGCGTTTGATGGAATGGATATCCTGTATGGCGGCAAAATCGAGGTTTTTCCGCCAAACGAAAGGCCTCATCTGCTTGAGAAAGTCGTTTCCGGCTTTCCGGTCTCCGGCGACCGCGCGCGCCTTGATAAAGGCGGCCCGCTCCCAGTTCTGTCCCAAGGTTTCATAGTAGGTCTCGGCGGCCAAAACCGACATGGCGGGCGGTGTCGATCCCGGATCGGGCCGCAGCCTCAAGTCGGTTCGGAAGACATACCCTTCGGCCGTGCGCTCCGACATGACCCGAACTAGATTGCGCGTCAGTCGCACAAAATGCTTCTGCAGAAAGTCCGGTTCCTCGGTTTCGACCCGATCCGTGTCGTACAAGATGATCAGATCGATATCGCTCGAATAGTTCAGTTCCCGCGCGCCCAGTTTACCCATGCCGATCACGATCAGACCGGAGTCCCGCAATGGATTGCGAGGATCAGGAAGAGTAAAGGCGCCCAGTTTTGCGGCTTGCGCCAGCAAGTAGCTCACGGCGCAATCGAGAGATGCCTCCGCGAAATCCGACAACTTGCCCGTCACCCTTTCCAAGGGCCAAGCTTCCGCGATATCGGCCAATGCGGTGGTCAAGGCTAGCCGGCGTTTGGCGATACGCAACGATGACGAAGGATCCTCACCCGATATGGCTTTTTGCGAAATTTCAGCAACAAAATCCATGATCCGACGGCAGCCAGCGTCCGGCCCGTCCGTCAGAACGAAGATCGTGAACGCCGGTTCCCGTTCCATGCACAAAGTGAGGAAGGAACTGTTACCGAACACTGAATTCAGAAGTTGACGCGCGGACCGGTCTCCGAGCACGTTATTAGCGGCTGCTTCGAGTTCAGTGTCACCTGTTCGAGCGACGGCCTCTTGCCATTGCTCCAGTCCGGAGCGCGCTCGGCCAGCATCCGCGGCGGCCGGAAGCTCACGATCATTGGGGGGGAAGCCTGATTGCGTCATGTTAAACTGCGTCCCTGTACCCCACATTGAGCGTTTAGCGCACACTGGGCGCGCGGGCAAATCCGGTCAAGTCAACGTTATGGCCATAAGGATATTTTGGTGATCAAACGCACTTCCCTGGCCATTGCTTATTTGGTGGGCGGGTTTGCAGCGCTCATTGCCGTTTTCCTCGCCATTATGGCGTGGCGGCTGGCGTCCGGCCCGGTGTCCCTTGGCTTCTTAACACCGATCCTGGAGGAGGTTCTAAGCGACTTTCACTCGTCGTTCCGGGTGCGCCTTGATGACACGGTTCTCACTTGGGACAAGTCGAGTGGGGCCTTGGACGTGCGCCTTGTGGGAGCGCGAGCCGTCGGATCCGACGACGCGGTGATTGCTCGCGTGCCGGAAATGTCCGTGGGGCTAAACGCAACGGCCCTGCTGCATGGTACGATCGCTCCAACGGAGATAGAGGTTTTCCGCCCCAACTTGCGGTTGGTGCGAAAGCCCGACGGCAGCTTTCACATGGCCCTCGGCGCAACCCAGCAAGGCTCGGAATCGCTGTTCGGCGGCGTGATGTCGGCCTTTGAGCGCCCGCCCAGCCCCGATAATCCGATGAGTTACCTCGAAAGCATCCGAATCGTGGATGGCACGGTCAACTTGGAAGATCAGAAATACGGGCTTTCCTGGGAGGGATCTCTGCCGGAAGCCACATTGCGGCGGTCGCCGACTGGCTTTAACGGTGATGGCGCGCTTTCCCTCATATCAGCGGGGCAACAGGCCGAATTCGCGGTCACCGGAGAATATATCGCCGCGGAGAAGAAACTCAGCGCCGGTATTAACTTCAGTGAGTTTCGCCCCGCCGCATTCGCGGAGCTGGCGCCAAGCCTGGAATTCCTCGGCGCCATCGATTTGCCGGTTCGTGGAACGGCCAATTTGCTTTTGGATGGTAATGGTGAGGCCGAAGAAATCGGCTTCGATGTTCTCGGTGGCGTGGGTCATTTGGCTTTGACTGATTCGGTCGCCCGGACTCTCGGTATCCCGGCGGCGGCACAGCGCCTGGCTGTGCGCGGTGTCCAACTCAGTGGAACATATAACACCCAAGAAACGGCCGTTGCCATTGACCACTTGAATATCGATCTGGAGCCGGGCCAGACCGTGTACCTGCCGGCGCCGCTGGATCATCGGATGCCGCTCGCGGCCGTCCAGGGACAAGGACGATTTCTCGGTGACGAACAGCGTGCGGAATTGAGCTCTTTGAAGATTGACCTTGGTGGTCCCAAAATCGCCGCGTCGGCCACCGCAACCGGGCTATTCGACAAACCCGCAGCCGAAGCCGACATCACCGTCACCAACCTCCAGACCAATGAACTCGCGCGCTATTGGCCGCCTTCGGTTGCCGACAGCGCCCGCGAGTGGTGTACGGAACGCCTGTCCGATGGAGGTATCACCGAGGCCAGAATTAAGCTCGCGGCGGGCACGACAACCGATGACATCGAACTGACCTCACTGACCGGCTCCATGGACGTCAAGGGGCTCACCGTCGACTATCTGCCCCCGATGCCCAAAGCCCGGAACGCTTCCGGCGTTGGCATGTTCGACATGAACAGCCTCACACTCAAAATCGCCGGCGGCGAGGCGGAGGGCGTGTCCGTTCGCGGAGGCACTGTAAAGCTGTACAATTTTGACAAGCCGCAAGAAATGGCGGACATCGACCTGATGATCGACGGTCCTATTCCCAAGGTTATGGAACTCATCGATCACCCGCCCCTCGGTTACGTCAAGGCAATGGGACTTAGCCCGGGTCAAACCGGAGGGTTCAGTTCCGGACGCGTGGGCTTGCGGTTTCCGCTTCTGGACGACCTGCCATTGGAGCGACTCAAGGTCTCCGCCGACATCAAGCTTGATCAGGTTTCAATAACCAAAATCGCGCTCGGCGCCGACGTTACCAATGGCCAGTTGGCCATCGTACTCGACGAAAAGGGCATGGACGTAACCGGATCGGTCGTAGTCGAGAAAACTCCCGCCAAGATCGAGTGGCGCGAGAATTTCGAGGCCGGCGCGCCATTCGATACCCGTTTAACCGTCGACATCGGCTCTACGGATGTCAGTTTGCTCAGGGACTTGAAATTTGAGGTCACCCCGCTAGTTGAGAACCATGTCAAGGGCCCACTGGGTGTCAATGTCCTTTATATTGCATATCCCGGCGATGAAGACAGCGTTCAAATCAAGGTGGATGGTAAAAGGGCAGATATAGATTTTCCCTATTTTGGTTGGAAGAAAACGCAGGGCATTCCAGCGACGGGGGAGTTTATCGCAACATTGCGGAATGGGCAGTTGACCGAAGTTTCAAGCTTCGCGCTCAAAAGTCAGGGGCTCGATGTGCAAGGTGGTATCCGTTACACGGATGGTGGCATTGTGGAGAGCGCCAAGCTCAATCGTATCGCCGTCGGGCGGACGAAAATGGAGGGAACTCTCAAAGCGCTTCGGGATGGCGGTTGGGACATTGTTCTCGGAGGGAGCAGCCTCGATATCGGGCCATTGATCGAAGAACTCCAGCAACCGAAGACCGGTGGCCAACCCGGTACGTTGGAGCAAATGCCCTTAACGATTGCAATGGATCTCGATGCCGTCTGGATCGATCCCAAGCATCCTCTCAAGGATGTCTCAGGAAAGATCGTGCGTGATCAAGACCTATGGAATTTGGTGCAAATACAGGCGCGGGTGGGAGACGGTTCTCCACTTGACCTGAGAATAACCCCCGGAAAATCGCAATCACGAGCCCTTCAAGTCCGTTCGCGCAATGCAGGCGATACGTTCCGCGCCTTGGGCGTTCTGGAGCAATTGATCGGCGGCGAACTCAAGATCGACGGTACTTTTAATGACAACATTCCGGGAAATCCGCTCACTGGACGAGTCAAGGTCAAAGACTTTCGTGTCGTGCAAGCCCCAGGAATCGCAAAGCTGCTGAGCATCATGGCGTTGACTGGGATTTTAGATCAACTTCGGGGACAGGGGATCCGATTCTCCATCCTCGACGTTCCGTTCACACTGCATAACGACGCCATCGAAATTCGAGATGCCAGGGCCTCCGGCACGGAAATCGGCATGACCGCGGAGGGACGGGTGGCCGACAACACGCTCAATATACGGGGCACCATCGTGCCGTTCTATGCGGTCAACAGCTTGCTTGGCAGAATCCCCATCGTGGGTTCGATTTTCAGAGGTGGGGAAAAAGGCGGCGGCTTGTTGGCCGCAAGATATTCCATGGCCGGTCCAATGAACGATCCCGATGTCTCGGTCAATCCACTGTCGATGCTGACCCCCAGCTTTCTCCGCAATCTATTCAATGTCTTTGACTCGGATAGCGGCAGTGGCAGTAATGACGAGGCGCCGCCCCGTGAACCGGAGCCCGAACATCCATAAGAACATCCATAAACAGTGCGACCGCGACAGGTCCGATTAAATACCGCGAACCAGGGCGTGTCGTTTCTTACCGGCGGACAGCTTGATGGCTCCGGCGGAATCGAGATCCGCCGCGGATATGGGCTGAGTTTCGCTGACGATCGCCACGTTGTTGACGCGCGCACCGCCGCCCTTGATCAAACGGCGGGCCTCGCTGTTGCTCGCGGCGAGACCAACGCGGCAGAAAAGTTCGTACGCGGGGACCCCGGCTTCCAGCTCGTCGTGGGGCATCTCGATACTGGGTAGATCCCTGCCGGCCGCGCCGCCGACAAAGGTCCTTCTTGCCGTTTCTGCTGCGGACCGGGCCGCTTCGGAGCCGTGGCAGAGGCGTGTCAACTCGTTCGCGAGCACGATTTTGGCCTCGTTGATCTCGGCGCCCTCGAGACGTTCCAGTTTGACGATTTCGTCGAGGGAGAGATCGGTGAACAGTCTGAGAAAACGGCCCACGTCGGCGTCCTCGGCGTTCCGCCAATACTGCCAGTACTGATAAGACGACAGCAGATTGTCGCTTAACCATACGGCGCCGGCCGCGGTCTTCCCCATTTTGGCCCCCGAGGCCGCGGTCAGAAGCGGCGTCGTCAGCCCGAACAGGGACCGACCTTCGACGCGGCGCGCCAGTTCAACGCCGCTGACAATATTGCCCCATTGGTCCGACCCGCCCATCTGCAGTTGGCAATCGGCGCGGCGGGCCAACTCCAAAAAGTCGTAGGCCTGCAGGACCATGTAGTTGAATTCGAGAAAACTCAGGGGCTGCTCCCTGTCGAGGCGCATCTTGACCGAATCGAAAGTGAGCATGCGATTGACGGAGAAATGCCGCCCGAAATCCCTGAGGAACGGGATGTAGTCTAGATCGTCAAGCCAGTCGGCGTTGTTGACCATGATCGCGTCGGTTGGCCCGTCGCCGAACGTCAGGAACTTGGAAAATACCCGCCGGATACCGTTCATATTGTCGGTGATGTCTTGGTCGCTCAATAGCTTGCGAGCTTCATCGCGACCAGAGGGGTCGCCAATCTTCGTGGTGCCGCCGCCCATGAGAACAATCGGCTTGTGACCGGTCCGCTGGAAGTGCCTAAGAAGCATGATGGAGACCAGACTGCCCGCATGCAGGCTTGGCGCGGTACAGTCAAAACCGATGTACGCGGGGATGACGTTGCGGGAGGCAAGCGCGTCTAGCGCCTCAAGGTCGGTACATTGATGGAGAAATCCGCGATCGACGACACCGCGGATAAACTCCGAACGATAGGTGGCCATGAACGCTTAACCTCTACCAGGAAGCCTTCGGATGCGCGGGCGGAGCGGGCGTGTATTTAACGTGTATTTAACACGGGCGCAGCGGATGAACAACGGCATCCCTTGAAATGACCGTTCTTATCAGTTGCCTTGGGAGCGAGCGCGCTGACCGTTGGTATCAGGTCTCGCGCGTCAAGCGTTTGTCCAGATACTCATTGATGGCCTCGATCAACTGAGGCATCTGATTGGTAAACAGGTGATCCGCGTCCGGAACTTCCCTGTACTCGACGAGCACGCTCTTCTGATTAGTTAATTTATGCGCCAATTTAGCCGCCGCACTGGCTTGCGCCACCTCGTCCTTCGTTCCGTGGATCAGGACTCCCGACGCGGGGCAGGGCGCGAGGAACGAGAAGTCCAGATTGCCGGCCGGCGGCGCCACGGCAAGGAAGCCTCCGATCTCCGGCCGGCGCATCATCAACTGCATACCGATCCAGGCGCCGAACGAGTACCCGCCGATCCAACACGCCGCTGCATTCGGATTGATCGTCTGCATCCAATCCAGCGCCGACGCCGCGTCGTTCAACTCGCCGAGACCGTTGTCGAAGCGCCCCTGTGAGCGTCCGACACCACGAAAATTAAACCGCAGAACCGAGAAACCGCGTTGCTGGAATGCATGGAACAACGAGAAAACTACTCGGTTGTTCATGGTGCCGCCATGAAGGGGGTGGGGATGAAGGGCCAACGCTACTGGTGCGTTCGCCTGCTTCGAATGATGATAGCGGCCTTCAAGCCGCCCTTCCGTGCCGTTAAAAATAACCTCCGGCATTGCCCCTCACGCCCGCAAAATCCCTGGCTCCGCCAATCGTACCCAGTTTTCCGACTCATCTTATCGGGAATTGAGTCCAGATCGATTAATTTAATGGCCGGGTATTCTTGATCAAATTAGTCGGATATCTTATATTCCGGGTAATCACATGGCACGGCGCGTTTCTCGCGTCCGTGAGTTATAGAGTTAGTCGTTTACCGATTGCTAATCAAGCTAGTGGACGGACTATGATATTTAAAGGGATTCAAGAGGATATCGACGCCATCCTCGAGCGCGATCCGGCCGCGCGTTCGCGGCTGGAAGTTTGGCTGTGCTATTCGGGACTTCACGCCTTGATAGTGTACAGAGTAGCGCACGCCCTGTGGCGGCGCGGTTGGTTTCTCGGCGCTCGCATGATTTCGCAGTTGGGGCGTCTGCTCACGGGCGTCGAAATCCATCCAGGCGCCAAGATCGGACGACGGTTGGTGATTGACCATGGACATGGTCTCGTGATCGGCGAGACATCGGAAATTGGCGAGGACGTTACGCTTTATCATGGCGTGACCCTCGGCGGTATCGCCCCGTCGGTGGACTCGCATAATCAAAAGAACGTCAAACGCCATCCGACCTTGCAGGACGACGTAATCGTGGGGTCGGGCGCGCAAATCCTCGGGCCCGTGGTGGTCGGCAAAGGCGCCCGGGTCGGAGCGAATGCGGTGGTCACGAAGGATGTGCCCGCCGGCGTTACGGCGACGGGCGTTCCCGCGCACGTGGTCATGCCCAAGGATCGTAGTCAGGCAGGCCAGTTTTGGGCCTATGGAACGCCCAGTGACGGATGCCCGGATCCGGTCTTGGCTTCTGTTGACGGATTGCGGGGGCAGGTTTCGGTTCTGCTGGAACGGATCGAGGAGTTGGAGGCGCGCCTCCAGGACGTCGAGGAGAGCGAGGCGAGCTCCCATCCCATTGAAGTCGATGGGAAAAAGCAAGAGGCGGCGGTCATGGGCACCGGAAAGCATGGATAGCACTGAACGGGTTTAGGCGGCGGTCAACAAGGAGATAACGATGAAGCTAAGCACCAAGGGACGCTATGCCGTGATGGCCATGGCTGATCTGGCCCACCATAACAGCGGCCGGCCTATTCCACTCGCGGAGGTGGCGGACCGCCAAGAGATTTCACTTTCATACTTGGAGCAGCTCTTCGGTAGGCTCAGGAAGGGTGGGCTTGTCGCCAGCGTGCGTGGCCCTGGAGGCGGTTATCTCCTCGCGCGGGACCCTGATGACATGCGTGTCTCGGATATCATCATGGCCGTGGACGAACCGATCAAGGCGACCCGTTGCACTCCCGGGTCGCCGACCGGGTGCCACTCGCATCAAGGCCGATGCCTGACCCACGACCTTTGGGAGGAGTTGGGCAACCAGATCTACATGTACCTGAGTTCGGTAACCCTCGGCGATGTATGCGAGAAGAGGGTTCTCGGAAGCAGTCGGCTGTCGTTCGAAGCCAATCGCGGCGGATTAGCCGCCGCCGCCCGATAACGGAAAAGGGCCGAAAACCCGCCGGGAACCGATGGAAAACGCAGTTTACCTGGATCATAACGCGACGACACCGGTCAGACCGGAAGCGGTCGATGCCGCTATGGCCGCTCTCGCGCTGACGGGCAATCCGTCTTCCGTCCACCGTTACGGTCGATTGGCCCGGTGCATTGTCGAAGACGCGCGCGAAAAGGTAGCGGCGTTGGCAACGGCCCGGCCAGCGGATGTGGTCTTCACCAGCGGTGGCAGCGAAGCCAATTCCCTGGCCATCCGCGGAAACCCCGGACGGAGGGTTCTGGTTTCGGCCGTCGAGCATGTCTCGGTCCTGGCGGCCGCCGACCGCGTGGAGGCCATTCCGGTTGACGTCGGCGGACTAATTGATCTGGACGCCTTGGACAGGATGCTTGGCGCTGATCCCAACTCCGCTCTGGTTTCGGTGATGTTGGTCAACAACGAAACGGGAGTTATTCAGCCCGTTGCCGCGGTGGCCGAGATTTCGCGTCGCCATGGAGCCTTGGTTCACTGTGACGCGGTGCAGGCCGCCGGGAAGGTGTCCATCGACATGATGGCATCGGGCGTGCACATGTTGACCCTGTCGGCGCACAAGATGGGAGGCCCCTCCGGTTGTGGCGCATTGATCGCGAGCGAAGATGCGGCTCCGCGCCCTCGGATCAAGGGCGGAGGTCAGGAGCGCGGCCGCAGGGCCGGCACCGAAAACCTGGCCGGGATCGCGGGGTTTGGAGCGGCCGCCGATGTCGTCTCGGCCCTTCCCGACGTCGACAGACTGGGAAGGTTGCGAGACCGGCTGGAGCGGACGGTGCTTGACGGAACGCCTGGAGCGAAGGTTTTCGGTTCGCGCGCGCCGCGTGTTCCCAATACGAGCTGCCTGTCGATGCCCGGTGTGGCCAGCGAAACGCAGGTCATGGCGCTCGACTTGGCGGGTGTTGCGGTCAGCGCGGGTTCGGCGTGTTCTTCGGGGAAGGTGACACGCAGCCATGTGTTGGACGCCATGGGCGTTGATGACGACGAAGCGGCTGGCGCCATCCGGGTCAGCCTAGGATGGACGACAACGGAACGTGACGTGGAGCGGTTCGTGGACGCGTGGCGTTCTCTCTATGCGCGGTTGGGGCGCTTGAGCGAGGCGAGCGCTCCAGCGGCCTGAGAGCGACAACGAAAAAAAATGAATGCGGATATGAGCAAAGGAAAAGGTGCGAAAATGACCAACATTCCCGGTGCGGCGAGCAGTTCGGCGGGACACGCGAACACCACTGCGCCCGTGTATTTGGACTATCAGGCCACCACTCCGACCGACCGGCGGGTGGTCGAGGCGATGCTGCCGTTTTTCACCGAAGCTTTCGGCAATCCCCATTCCCGAAGTCACAGCTACGGTTGGGACGCGGAGGCCGTGGTGGAAAAATCGCGCGCCCAAATCGCCCGTTTGATCGGCGCCAACGCCAAAGAAATCGTTTTCACCTCTGGTGCGACCGAGTCCAACAACCTTGCCCTCAAGGGCGTTGCCCGGTTTTACAAGGACCGCAAGAACCACATCATTACCTGCGTCACCGAGCACAAGTGTGTACTGGACAGTTGCCGCCATTTGGAGTTGGAAGGCTTTGACGTTACCTACCTTCCGGTCCGGCAAAATGGCCTTATCGACCTCGACCGTTTGAGAGAGGCGATTACCGAAAAGACTCTGCTGGTGTCGATCATGGCCGTGCACAACGAGATCGGCGTGATCCAGCCGATCAAGGACATCGGGGGCATCTGCCGCGAGCATAAGGTTTTCTTCCATACGGACGCGGCTCAAGCCGTGGGCAAGATCCCGCTCGACGTGGAGGATATGAATGTCGACCTCATGAGCATCTCGGGCCACAAGCTCTACGGTCCGAAAGGGATTGGTGCGCTCTATGTTCGCAGGCGTCCGCGGGTGCGTCTCGAGGCGCTCATCAGTGGCGGCGGCCAGGAACGCGGCATGCGCTCCGGAACCCTGCCGACCCCCCTGTGTGTCGGGTTTGGTGAAGCCTGCCGGATCGCTGAAGCGGAAATGGGCACCGAGGCCGAGCGCCTGCACATGCTGCGCGATCGCTTCTACCACAAAATTACCGAGCAGCTTCCCGAGGTCTATCTGAACGGCGATTTGGAGAACCGTATTCCGGGCAACCTCAATCTGAGCTTTGCATATGTTGAAGGCGAAGGGTTGATGATGGGTATCAAGGATCTGGCGGTATCGTCCGGGTCGGCGTGCACGTCCGCTTCGCTCGAGCCATCGTACGTTCTGCGAGCGCTCGGCGTCGAGGAGGAGCTTGCGCATACCAGTCTCCGCATCGGGATCGGGCGGTTTACCACCGAGGAAGAGGTGGATTTCGCGGCTGATCGGATCGCGAGCGAGGTCAAACGGTTGCGCGAAATGAGCCCGCTGTGGGAAATGGCTCAGGAAGGCGTGGATATTAAATCAATCGAGTGGGCCGCCCATTGATTCCAAGAAGCGGACGGCCCCTTTCAGAAGAGGAGAAGGATTGTGGCATACAGCGAAAAAGTGGTTGACCACTATGAACACCCCCGCAATGTCGGCACGCTGGATAAAGCGGCGCCGGAGGTCGGTACGGGATTGGTCGGAGCGCCGGCTTGCGGCGATGTCATGAAGCTGCAGATCAAGGTCAGCGAGAACGGCATCATTGAGGACGCCAAATTCAAGACATTCGGCTGCGGCTCCGCAATCGCGTCGAGTTCACTGGTGACCGAATGGGTGAAGGGCAAGAGCCTTGACGAAGCGGCCACCATCAGGAATTCGCAGATCGCCGAGCATCTCGCTTTGCCGCCGGTGAAGATCCATTGTTCGGTGCTCGCCGAGGATGCCATCAAGGCGGCCGTCGCCGATTACCGGACCAAGAATGCCATTGCCAAGCCAGAGGCGGCGGAATAGGGATCCGCATCCCCGCCGCTTGGATTCGTAGAAGGGAGAACTCTGGTCCATGACCGTACGCGCTCAACCGCTTACCGTGACTCCGGCCGCCGCCGATCAGATCAAGGCGCTGCTTGCTCGGCGCGGCACGCCGGCGTTGGGTGTTCGTATTGGCATCCGGACGAAGGGGTGTTCGGGCATGTCCTACACGTTGGAATACGCCGACGAGAAAGCCCCATTCGACGAGGAGGTGGATATTGACGGCGTCACCGTGCTGATCGATCCCAAGGCCACGATGTTCATTTTGGGAACAGAAATGGACTACGTGGAAGACAAGCTGGAATTGGGTTTTGTTTTCCGCAACCCGAACGAGAAAGGGCGGTGTGGCTGCGGCGAGTCGTTTCATATCTAATTCCGAGGCTCCGCCGCCTTTCTTCCGAGTTGGGGCAACCGAAAGAACGATAATCGCGCCCGCTTGATGCGGGCGTGCTGTTGAGTGGGTTCGTGAACAGATGGAGCAAACACTGAGACCTCTAATCGACCAACCCGTCGGAACGGGTGCCGATACGGCGCGCGGTCATGGCAATCCTTGCTGGTCGTGTCAGGGCCCGGTTGGCGAAGGCAGTCTATTTTGCTCCACCTGCAAGGCCGTACAGCCACCCGGTCATCTTGATCATTTCGCGCGGTTTGGCTTGAGCCCGGAGTTTGATGTGGACAGCGCGGCGCTTGACCGGCGCTACTTCGATTGTCAGCGGATGCTCCATCCGGACCGGTTCGCGATGCGCACTTCGCGAGAAAAGGCGCTTTCGCAACAACAGTCCGTATGCGTCAACGAGGCGTATGAAATCCTGAAGGACCCTCTCAAGCGCGCCGACTATCTCGTCCATCTGAGAGGTGCCGGTGTCCTGCCCGAGGGGTGCACCTTGGTTAACGATCAGGAGCTCTTGACCGAGACCATGGAATTGCGCGAGGCGCTTGCGGAGGCGAACCATCCGGAAGACGTGGACATCCTCGATCAGCGAGCGACCGCCGATATCCAATACTGCATCGATGCCCTGTCCGAGACTTTCCGTTCCGATGACCTTGAGGGCGCCTGCCGCCTGACGACGCGGCTCAAGTACCTGCGCAAGCTCAGAGAAGAATGCCGTCATCACCGGGCCCGCATGGAAAATAGGGAGTAAACCGTTTGCAGTTGTTGCAGATTCACGAACCCGGCGAGACTCCGCTACCTCACGAGGACGGGGCGTCGGTAGCCATTGGCATCGACTTGGGCACCACGAATTCGGTGGTGGCCATCAGTTCGGAAGGCGCCGCCCAGGTTCTTCGCGATGAAAACGGCTCCGGGCTCGTTCCCTCGGTGGTTGCCTACGCGGCCGACGGGTCGGCGGTGGTCGGCGAGCTGGCGCGCCGGCTATTACTCGACCGCCCCGACGCGGTGGTGAGCTCGGTCAAGCGCTTAATGGGACGCGGCGCCGAGGACATCAAGAGCCTCGCCGGCACTTTGCCGTATGAGATTGACGAGGGCGAGGGCGAGGGCGGGACGTCCGGCATGGTTCGGCTGTCCGTGGCCGGTCATAGGCTGACGCCGGTGGAGATCTCGGCCGAGATCCTGATTGCCCTCAAGGAGCGGGCCCAACAGCACTTGGGTCAAGAAGTTCGCCAGGCGGTGGTCACGGTCCCAGCCTACTTTGACGACGCGGCGCGCACGGCCACCAAGGACGCGGCCAGACTTGCCGGCTTGGAGGTACTGCGGCTGGTCAACGAACCAACGGCCGCGGCCCTTGCCTATGGCCTAGACGAGGGCGCCGAGGGCTTGTACGCGGTTTACGACCTGGGCGGCGGGACCTTCGACGTCTCGTTGTTGATGATGCAGAAGGGGGTTTTTCAGGTATTGGCGACTGGGGGTGACTCGGCGCTTGGTGGCGACGATTTCGATCATGCGGTGGCCGAGTACTTTCTTGCTGAACGAACGGCGGACTTGGGGCCCGAGCCCCTGACCTCCTCGGACGTGAAGATGGCTCTCATGTCGGCGCGGCTGGCAAAGGAATGCCTGAGCCGGCAGGGGTCCGGACAATGGATGTTGGATATCGACGACCGGCAAACGGCCCATAAGCTGGATCGAGCCGGGTTGGAGGCGTTGATCGCGCCGCTGGTGGACCGCACGATCCGGGTCTGCCGCAGTGTCCTCAACGATGCCGGGATCGCGGCGGGGGACGTCAAGGGCGTGGTTCTTGTGGGCGGTTCGACGCGAGTGCCATTGGTGCGCCGGCGGGTTGCCGAGTTGTTTGGCGCCGAGCCGTTGGCCGACATCGACCCCGACGAAGTGGTCGCCGTGGGCGCCGCCTTACAGGCGGAAGCCCTGACCGTCGGTTCGGACAACCTGTTGCTGGACGTGACCCCGCTCAGTCTTGGGATCGAAACCATGGGCGGACTGGTGGAAAAAATCATCGAGCGCAACACGCCCGTTCCCGTGGCTAAGGGACAGGAATTCACGACTTTCCAAAACGGTCAGGCCGCCATGTCCATTCACGTGGTACAGGGAGAGCGCGAGCTGGCCGATCAGTGCCGTTCCTTGGCGCGCTTCGAACTCCACGGCATTCCTCCGATGACCGCGGGCGCTGCGCGCATTCAGGTCGGTTTTGCGGTGGACGCCGACGGACTTCTAACCGTCACCGCGCGGGAGCAGAAGACGGGCGTGGAGCAGAGGGTGGAAGTCAAGCCATCCTATGGCCTCACCGAAGACGAAATGGCGACGATGCTGTACGATAGTATGAGGTATGCAAAGGACGACATGAGCCGCCGGTTGCTGACCGAGGCTCGGGTCGAGGCTCAACGGGCGCTGAGCGCGGTCGCGGCGGCCCTTGATGCCGACTCCGATCTCCTTGACTCAGACGAACACAAGCAAATCGCCGCGACCATGACGGACCTCGAAGCGTCCATTTCCAACGATGACCGTGATGCCATAAGTGCTGGTGTCGAGGACCTTGAACGGGTTACACGAACCTTCGCCGAACGCCGCATGGACAGGGGGATTCGCACCGCGCTGCATGGGCATGATGTCCGCGAGTTCGAGGCCGCCCCGGGGCCGGCTGACCGCAAATCGGATGTTGCCAGGAGAGCCGAGCACGATGCCTAAAATGACCTTTGTTTCAGCGGACGGGAAAACCAAAAAGGAGGTGGAGGCGCCGCTCGGCTTATCGGTTCTGGAAATCGCCCATCGCAACGACATCGACCTGGAAGGCGCGTGCGAAGGTTCGCTCGCGTGTTCTACGTGCCACGTGATCGTCGGGCCGGATTGGTACGATCAGCTCGATGAAACCACTGAAGAGGAGGAAGACATGCTTGATCTGGCGTTTGGACTCACTCACACGTCGCGGCTGGGCTGCCAGATCAAGATGACGGAGGAATTGGATGGGCTCGTGGTGACCTTGCCCTCGGCGACACGCAACATGATGGTCGACAAATAATAACCAACAGGTGACGGAGGGAGGCCGGCATGGGATTGCGCTGGACGGATGTACAAGACATCGCCATCGAATTGGAGGACGTCCACCCCGGCGTGGACGTGGTCAATCTGCGGTTCACCGATCTTTGGAAATGGGTCCAGGAACTGCCGGAATTCGACGACGACCCCAGCCGATCCAGCGAAAAGATCCTCGAAGCCATTCAGATGGCGTGGCTCGAGGAACGCGATTGAACGACAACGCCCCGGCGCGGTTATTCCACCAGCTACGCTCCGCTCTATATTGGCGATTATGAACACGCTTCACATCGACAAACCTCCGGAACAGACCCGAGTCGTCGTCGCCATGTCCGGCGGGGTCGACAGCTCCGTCACCGCCGCGATGTTGGTGGAACAAGACTATGAGGTCATTGGCGTCACGTTGCAGCTTTATGATCACGGCGTGGCGGTTGGCCGGGTCGGCAGCTGTTGCGCCGGCCAGGATATTCATGACGCCCGCCGAGTGGCCGACCGGCTTGGGATTCCCCATTTCGTGCTCGATTATGAAACCCGCTTCCGGGAGCACGTGATCGAAGACTTCGCCGATAGCTATCTGGCCGGCGAGACGCCGATCCCGTGTGTCCGCTGCAATCAGACGGTCAAGTTCACCGATCTGCTCGGCAGCGCCCGCGATCTGGGCGCCGATGCGCTGGTGACCGGCCATTATGTTCGCTGGCGTCTCGGCGACGCAGGACCCGAGCTGCACCGGGGCGCCGAGCCGGCACGGGATCAGAGCTATTTCCTGTATGCCACCACGCCGGAACAATTGGCGATGTTGCGGTTTCCACTTGGCGGACTTGGCAAGGACGAGACGCGGGCATTAGCGCGGCGCTTTGGTCTCCCGGTGGCGGCCAAGCCCGATAGCCAGGACATCTGCTTTGTTCCGGGCGGTCGATATGCCCAGGTCATCGAGAAGCTTCGACCCGGCGCGCTGCGGCCCGGCGACATCGTCGATCTCGATGGCAGGGTCATGGGTCGCCACGAAGGTGTGGCTTGTTTTACCGTCGGCCAGCGGCGCGGCCTCGGCGTCTCGTCCGATCGGCCGCTCTACGTAGTGCGTTTGGAGCCTGAGGGCGCCCGGGTCGTGGTCGGTCCCTTCGAGGCCCTGTTGCGGAGCCGTCTATGGGTGAGCCAAGTCAACTGGCTTGGCGACGGTCCGTTACCGGCGGACGGGATCCGGTTGGAGGTAAAGATCCGGTCCACCCATGCGCCGATAGTGGCCACGGTGTATCCCCGCGATGACAACCAGGCGGAGGTCATCCTCGACCAGCCCCAGGCCGGCATCGCGCCCGGCCAGGCATGCGTGTTCTACGATGGCGGCCGATTGCTTGGCGGCGGTTGGATCCGGCGCGACAGTCCTCCCTCTGAAGGGATAATATCAACGACCGTTGGTATAACTAAATCGGACCGTGCGCCGCCTGGCATAGGCGCTCAAGGAAAAAGGCGACGGCTTCCGCCTCGTCGCTAAAGCGGTGCACCCCCTGCCTGTCGGTGCGGACTCGCCATGGGAACGGATTTCCCTCGATCCGCCACAAATCCGCGGCGTAACGGCCCGGGCCCGGACCCAGGCGCGCCGAGGCCACGGTCGGACCGGAATTGATCCAAATGTCGGAAAGACGCCCTTCGATGCGTTGAGGAAGGTCCTTGATGGTTTGGGGGATACGATTGTTGGCGCCAGCCATGCTCGGATGGCGCGGCCTCAAAGTCTGTTGAACGGTGTTTTCTGTCTGCATAACGGGTCCTCTATTCCTGCGCGATGGCGGCCGGACTCTTCCGAACGATGAAGCCCGGATTGGCACTCACTCGAAAAACATGCGGTCGGGTTCGCGGTCCGCGATCCGAACTACCTCATCGATGTCGTCGTCACTGAGTTCGGCCAGATCGTCGACCGCGTGTACCCAGTCGTCCAGATTGGCCCATTGGTGGCTGTAAAGAACGCGGCTCATATCCTGAAGGTTCGACATTTTCATTCTCCGCTGGATCTCTAAACCGTTAAGGTTGATTGCTCGTAAAAATTGTTAAAATGTAAGTTTATTCGTTCAAAAAGTGTGTCACAAGCGGGGAAGCGAATCAAGCTTTATTTCCCCATATGGGTACGAACATAATAAGAACATTAATAGAACACAAGAGGTAAATACGAAAAAAATAAATCTATAGAGAGAATATTTTTATATTTTTGCTATTTTTGATATATGTCTTCGCCGTTCGATCGCCGCCGTCTGGCGGTTGCTCGTGCCGGAATGCGGGCGGGCTTGGTGGAACCGTCGACGGTGGCGTGGCCGCTTTTCCATGGATTCGCGTCAACGCAGCGAGGTTTGACTATCGCTCGCCGCTCCCATCGTGTTCTAATCGTTGAACAACCGGCATCGAAAGATGGAGTGGTATGGCAGCAGCGGAAACCGCCACCATGTTTCTCGATTACGAGACGCTTCGGATCGTCTGGTGGCTGATCCTGGGCGTGACGCTGGTTGGTTTCGCGATCGTCAACGGCTTTGGCCTGGGCATGGCAATTTTGTTGCCGTTCGTGGCCCGCGACACCGTCGAACGCGTAACCGCGCTGCGCACCGTGGATGTGGTCTGGGACGGCAATCAGGCATGGTTCCTCCTTGCCGGCGTCGCCATTTTCGCGGCGTGGCCGCCCCTTCACGCCATCGCCTTCTCCGGCTTCTTCTTCGCCATGTTCGCGGTGCTACTGGCGCTTATCGTGCGGCCGGCGGCATCCCGGCTCCGCCGATGCGCCGAGAGCGCTCCTGGGCGTTTCTTTTGGGATGGCGTCCTCTTTCTCAGCGGCTTCGTTCCGGCGGCTATTTTCGGGATTGCGGTGGGCAACGTGTTTCAGGGTGTGCCGTTCCACTTTGACGCTTTGCGGCGGCCCGTCTACGACGGCGGTTTGCTGGATCTGTTCAATGCGTTCGCATCGCTGAACGGCCTTGTGGCGGTAGCGTTGCTGTGTATGCACGGCGGCTGCTACCTGGCTCTCAGGACCGAAGGCACCCTCGCCGAAAGAGCGCGCATCGCCGCGGCCGCGGCCGCCATGGCGCTGATTTTCCTGTTCGCGGTGTCGGGACTGTGGGCCGGACTGGGGATTGACGCCTATGCCATTGTGGAGGGAGCCTCTCCCGGCGCGCCGTCCGATCCCTTGGCCAAGACCGTGGCCGTGGTCCCCGACGGCTGGTTCCACATCTATATCGGACGTCTGGGAGCCGTGTTCGCGTCCGGCTGCGGCCTTATAGCTCCGTTCAGCGTGGTTCTCCTACTGGACATTCGCATGGATCTCCAGGCCTTCATTGCCAGTTGCATGGGCGCATTCGGCGTCGTGGCGGCCTGCGGGCTGACGATGTTCCCGTTTCTCCTCCCGTCATCCATCGATCCCAACAGCAGTTTGACGGTGTGGGATTCGTCCGCGAGCCATCCGACGCTGTTCAACATGCTCATCGCCGCGGTCGTGTTGATGCCCATTGTAGTCACCTATACCGCCTGGGCCTTCCGGAGGCTGCGCCGGACGGAACCTGGACGGAGCGAACGGCCGTGACCCGGGCGCGGCTTATTTTCATTTTGCCGATGGTCGTCGGCACACAGGCCTGCGCGGCCTTTAGCGGCGTCACGCCCACCAACTTGGAGCTGATCCTGGCGGGAACGAAACGGGCGGACGTGGAGGGGGTGCTCGGGGATCCCGCCGAGCACAATCCGAACGGATGCGGAAGCATCGACACCTATCGATACAACCGGGGCCGCCGCCCCGAACCTGCGGTCATGGCGCTGGGCATGGTTCACCCGGCCGCGCCCTTGGTCGTCGGACTCGTCGCGCACCCGTTCCTGTACTATGGGCAGAAAGCCGACCTGGACGTTGTGTATGATCCCGATGACACCGTTATCAAATACGGGCCGCGCGACCCGGCGGATTGGGACTCTCTGTTCGCCAACAACCACCTGTGGGTGGATCAGACCACCGCGCGAGACGTCGCCGAGCACTATCACCGCTTCGGCGTGGCCGAAACGGCCAATCCAGAATCGGCGCGTACCTGTGTGTGCCACGCCGCCCGTCTTGGGCATCCTGGCTCGCAAGTCTATCTCGCGGAACCGCTCGAACCCGAGCCCGGCCCAGCCGGCGGAACACCGGCGCTGGCCCTCGCCGCCTTCGAGACCGCGGCGCCAAGGGTTGTCGCGCCGTCCGTTTCCGAGAGGACCAACATCGCGACGGGCGTGATCCCGCACGGCAATGACGGCTTTCAGCCGCCACTGATCCCCGCCCATGTGATCGCCAAAGCCTGCGCTGACCGCATTAAGACAAAGCCTCTCGGTTCTTAGATCGTTTCTGGGGGACGGCCGCCACCGCATCTACGTCCTCCGTGTGCTCCAGAACCTCGCGTGCTTCCTCAACCTCCTGCTGGCGGGCCCACATGTCGGCATATCGACCGCCGACCGCCAGCAGGTCCGCGTGACCGCCACGCTCGGCGATGGTCCCCGCGTCCAGCACCAGGATCTCGTCCGCGTCCACCACCGTCGACAACCGGTGGGCGATCACAATGGTGGTGTGACCGGCCGACACCTCGCGGAGGCTGGCCTGGATTTCCTTTTCGGTGTGGGTGTCCAGCGCCGAGGAGGCTTCGTCGAACATCAGGATCTTCGGGTTCTTGAGGATGGCGCGGGCAATGGCCACCCGCTGCTTCTCGCCGCCGGACAGCTTAAGGCCGCGTTCGCCGACGGTGGTGTTGTAGCCGTCGGGCAGCCCCATGACGAACTCGTGGATGCGCGCCAGTTCCGCCGCCTGCTCGACTTCGGCCGGCGTGGCGCCCGGGCGACCGTAGGCGATGTTGTAATAGACCGTCTCGTTGAAAAGCACCGTGTCCTGCGGAACGATGCCGATGGCGGCGCGGAGCGACTCTTGGGTGATCCCGCGAATATCCTGGCCGTCTATGGCGATCCGTCCCCCGGTGACGTCGTAGAACCGGTATAAGAGCCGCGAAATGGTGGATTTTCCGGCCCCGCTGGCGCCGACGATGGCCACCGTCCTGCCCGGCGGTACGCGAAACGAGATGCCGCCGAGGACCGTGCGACGGGAGTCGTAAGCAAACGAGACGTCCTCGAACACCACCTCCCCGCCATCGACGGCCAGGGGCTTGGCATTCGGCGCGTCTTTCACCTCCGGCGCCTGGTCGAGCAGGGAAAACATGGACTCCATGTCGATCAGCGAGCGCTTGATCTCGCGGTACACGAAGCCGAGGAAATTGAGCGGCAGGAACAGCTGGATCAGATAGGCGTTGACCATCACGAAATCGCCCACGGTCATGGTCCCGTCGGCGACGCCATGGCCCGCCATGAGCATGAGCACGATCAGCCCCAGGGACACGATGGCGCCCTGGCCGATATTGAGCAGCGTCAGGCTGACCTTGCTTTTGACAGCCGCCGTCTCGTAGGCCTCCAGCGCGCTATCGAACCGCCGGGCCTCATGGCGTTCGTTGCCGAAGTACTTGACGGTTTCGAAGTTGAGCAGGCTGTCGATGGCCCTGGTGTGGGCCTCGTTGTCGGTTTCGTTCATAGCCCGGCGGAACTTGATCCGCCACTCGGTCACCACCAGCGTCCAGGCGATGTATCCACCGACACAGACAAAGGTGATCAGCGCGTACCAGACCCCGAACAGCGACCAAAGCACCCCGCAGACAAGCACAATCTCCAGCAGCGTCGGCAGTACGTTGAACAGCATGAAGTTCAGCAGGAACTCGATGCCGTTGGTGCCGCGCTCGATGGCGCGGCTGACGGCGCCGGTGCGCCGGTCCAGATGAAACCGCAGGCTCAACCGGTGCAGATGCTCGAAGGTCCTGAGCCCCGCCCGTCGAATGGCTCGCTGCCCCACTCGCGCGAACAGGCCGTCGCGCAACTCGCCAAACGCCAGCGCCAGCAGACGTGCGACCCCATAGGCCGCAACCAGCGCCACCGGAACAGCGATGGCGGCCCCCGCCACCGTTCCCGGAGTCAGCGCGTCCACCGACTCCTTGTAAAAGAACGGCATGGCCACGTTGATGCCCTTGGCGGCGACGAGACAGACCAACGCCGCCACCACCCGCACCCGCAGCCCGGTCTCGCCGGCGGGCCACAAGTAGGGCAGCAGCGTGGCGATGGTGGACAGGTCGCCGCGCGAGCGCACGCCCGCCGGGGGATAGTCGCGTGGGCGCATGGACTAATGCCGATGGGTGAGAATGCGCATGCGCGCATTATAAGGCGGCATCGGCGGCTTGGCTACGCGGCCCCGAACCTCCGGACGATGGGCCCAACCGCGGAACGGGCAGTAGCCGTTCAATTGCCCGTCGGAGAGCCAGAATTCTGCGAGGCAAGCCTTATGGAGGCGATGAGAACGGAGAGTGTTCCGGGGCAGGGAGACAGCCTAATGGGCGATCCTTTTTGGTGTTACTCCATCGCCTGGCGCCATGCGGCAAGCGCGACCTCAAGCTCATCCAAGGTCAGTCGCAGCGGCGCTACGGTGTCGTCGTAGGCGTTACGGATTTCGGCCCCCTCGGGTCCGGCGGCGAGTTCGTAGATATTGCCGTACGCCTCGAATGGTTGGCCGTCACGGCACTGTTCCAATCCCGCGAGCAGGTGGTCGCACCGCTCCGGATTTTCAGCCACGTCGGTTTCCAGGAAGTCGGCCAGGATCGGCGGGAATTCGTGAACCGACGCTCGGAGGTGGCCGCCGCGGTCGCGGAATATGGACGTCATGGCCGTGTCCCGATCCTCTTTATCATGGCCCAATCGCCGTCATGGGTTAGGGAACGCGGTGTTGACCCGCCCGTCGTCGAACAGGCCCATGCGTATTGGAAACGCTTGCCCTCGGTGATCCAGGCAGAAACCGTCGGTGCCGCTGGCCGGGGCGGACGGGCCCAGTTGTCCCCACGCCGGGTGATCGCCGCTGATATGGGTCGACGCATAATGGATGGAAGCGAGGACCTGGTCCACCGTACAGGCGTCGGGAAAAAAGGTGGAGAACTTGGTCTGGCCGTCGTTGAACACCACCATTCCGGTGTAGATTCCGTTCGCGGACCGCGAAATCCCGCGCACGCCGGTGATCACTGGAGACGTGTCCCTCAGCCGGGTGGAGTGGAAGCCCCTGGGATTGCCCTTTCGGACCTCGCCACAGAACACGTGGCGCGCGTTGATGGCCGGCCGGTGATCAGTCCAGTGGAAGTCGGGATCCCCGCAGTCAGGGGCCGCGGTCGGCTCGCAAGCCACCAGCAGCACCGCCAGAAGTAGCGTAGACAGAAACCACTTGGGATGCGGCACTCGCCCTCCTGTCAGATCCGAAACGCTACGCTCGTTCCGGATAGAGCGTCTTCAAACCCGCCTCGGAAGCCGCGCACACACCGCGTTCAGTGATCAGAGACGTTACCAATCGCGCCGGAGTGACGTCGAAGGCGTAGTTGTGGGCGGGGCTGGTGCTGGGCGTCAGGCTGACTGACAAAATTTGTCCATCCTCGGCGAGGCCGGCGATGCTGGTCACCTCCGCCGCCTCGCGCTCCTCGATGGGAATGTCGCGGACGCCGTCGTGAAGCGACCAGTCGATGGTGGGGCTCGGCAGCGCGACATAGAATGGTACGCCGTTGTCCTTCGCCGCCAGTGCCTTCAGATAGGTGCCGATCTTATTGCACACGTCGCCCGTGGCCGTGGTCCGGTCGGTGCCGGTGATGCACAGATCCACCATGCCGTGCTGCATCAGGTGGCCGCCGGCATTGTCAACGATCACCGCGTGCGGAACGCCGTGCTGTCCCAGCTCCCATGCGGTCAGGCTGGCGCCCTGGTTGCGCGGGCGGGTCTCGTCGGCCCAGACGTGAATGGGAATGCCGGCGTCGAACGCCTTGTATATTGGAGCCAACGCGGTTCCCCAGTCCACCGTCGCCAACCAGCCGGCATTGCAGTGGGTGAGCACATTGATCCGGCCCGTTTGCCCCTTGGCCTGCCAGGCCTCGCGAATGAGCGCGAAACCGTGCTCGCCGATGGCCTCGTTGATGGCCACGTCCTCGTCACAGATCTCGGCGGCCCGGCGATAGGCCGCCTCGGCCCGCCGCCCCGGCGGCAGTTGCCGGACGATCGCCATGACATCGTCCAGCGCCCACTGCAGATTAACGGCGGTCGGACGCGTGGCCAAAAGAGTCCAGTAGGCTTTTTTGAGAGCGTCGTCCGCCGGGTCCTCCCGCGCCGCCAGCGCCAAGCCATGGGCCGCCGTCGCTCCGATAAGCGGCGCACCGCGAACCCGCATGGTTTCGATGGCCTCGGCGGCCTCCGCCAGGGTTTCCAACCGTGCGACAACAAATGCATGAGGCAGATGAGTTTGATCGATGACCTCCACGGCCCAGCCGTCTTCGGCGAGCCAGATGCTCCTGAAATGTCGGTCACCAACCTTCAACGTCCAAACTCCCGTGTATAATATCTAATTCAAAACTCGGCCAGCGACTGCGTCCAACTTGGCGACCAGTTCCGGGTCACGAGCCTCCGGCGCGGTGATGATGGCCGTGCCCAAGGCGGTGTGGCAACCCTGAAGGCACGTTTCCCGCCGGCCAGCCAGCTTCGAGGTGAATTGCTTGACCAGCGCCCGCCCCCGGTCGGCGTTGTCCATCAGCACCCGGATGATCGCCTCCACCGTGACATGATCATGATCGGGGTGCCAGCAATCATAGTCGGTCACCATGGCGACGGTCGCGTAACACATCTCCGCCTCCCGGGCGAGCTTCCCCTCGGGCAAGTTGGTCATGCCGATCACGTCGCAGCCCCACGACCGGTACAGGTTGGACTCCGCCAAGGTGGAAAACTGCGGCCCCTCCATGACCAGATAAGTCCCGCCACGCACGGTCTTGATATCGAGTTCGTTGGCCGCTTCCTCGACGGCGTCACCGAGACGTCCGCAAACCGGTTGTCCGAACGTCACGTGGGCGACAAGGCCGCTTCCGAAAAAGCTCTTCCGCCGGGCGAAAGAGCGATCGATGAATTGATCGACGATGACGAACGTTCCCGGTGCCAGTTGCTCCTTCAGCGAACCGCAGGCGCTGAGCGAAATGATCTCGGTGACACCGACCCGCTTCAGGACATCGATATTGGCGAGGGAATTGAGCTCGCTGGGCGGGATCCGATGACCGCGGCCGTGGCGCGGCAGGAACACCAACTTCTGACCGTCCAGAAACCCAACCAGCAATTCGTCCGAAGGCGCTCCGAACGGCGACGCCACCGGCATCCACTGGGCGCCTTCAAGACCCTCGATGTCATAGATGCCGCTCCCGCCGATGATCCCGATGACGGGTGGAGTTCCTGGTATCTTCATCTATCTGTCCTTTGCACGCTCGCGTTGACCATTGCCATGATTTCACGAACCGGAGAACCCATCAACTTGCCCGAAAGCGTTTCAATAGCGCTCTCACAGCGACACCAGGAACTTGTAAAGGCTTGACATTCGAACGTTTTAGGCCTATTTTCCTATGCGTTTCACTGTGATTGAGGGAGGTCCGCATGGGGAGACTAAAAACCCGGCAAGAGCGATTCTGTCAAAGATTTGTGGAATGCGCAAACGCGTCGGCCGCCGCCCGGGCCGCCGGCTATTCCGCTGAATCCGCCCGGAACGCCGGCTATCGGCTCCTGCGGCACCCCCTGATCGCCGCGCGCATCGCGGCCATTCAAGCGGAAACCGCCCGGGCGGCGTGCCGAAACGTGGACGTGTTGCTGGGTAAACTGGAAACCGTGTATCGTCGCGCGGTCGACGATCACCACTTTTCGACCGCCGCCCGGGCGGTCGAACTTCAGGCCCGGCTTTCCGGCCTCGCTCGGCACGCGGGGATAGAAAGCGGCATGGCTGATTCGGAAAATTCAGCGCCCGGGTCGAATAACGGAACGACCCGCACGGGAAACATCCTCCCGGGCGACCTCGTTGTCCATTGATTAGCGTCGCTCCCTGTCAACGACAACTGATACGTGCGGCACCCCTTCGGTAATCAAACGAACCTGCGTTGTGACGGTTGACAAGGGAGAGCGGCGGAGCAACGCTGAGCGCGGATGACCATAACCGTTAAGCACATATACAGGTATCCCATCAAGGGATTGAGCCCCGAGTCCTTGGACACGGTGGATCTTGCCGCCGGTACGGGGATTCCCGGGGATCGCCGGTTCGCCATGGCCCTGCCATCAACGCATTTCGATCCGGCCGTTCCTGAGTGGCTTCCAAAATCGAGATTTCTGATGCTCATGCGCCACGAACGGCTTGCCGCTTTGGAAACCCGCTTCGACGAGGTTAGTGAGATCCTGACCATCCGCCGCGACGGCGCGGACGTGATGCGGGAGCGGATCGGCACCGATGCCGGTCGCGCGGCCATCGAATGTTTTTTCAGCGCCTTCATGGAAGGCAAAATCGAGGGAAAGCCACATCTGGTCGCGGCGCCGGGCCGCCACATGTTCTCCGACCACAAGCACAAGGTTCTGTCCGTCATCAACCTGGCTACCATCCGGGATCTCGAGCGCGTCGTCGGCAAACCGGTGGATCCGATCCGATTCCGCGCCAATCTCTACATCGCCGGGGCGGCGCCGTGGGTAGAATTTCAATGGATCGGCAAGACCCTCGAGATTGGCGGCGCACGCTTGACCGCGACCGAACGAATTGATCGATGCGCCGCGACAGCCGTGAACCCGGGCAGCGGTGTTCGCGATATCAATATTCCACGCGTCCTGCAAAAAAGCTTTGGCCACATCGATTGTGGCGTTTACGCTCGGGTGACCGCGAGCGGCTGTATCGCCGGTGGCGATGCCGTGCGGATCGGTGAAACCGCCGAACCCGCCGAAGCCGCCAAACCCTAGGCTACTGATTCCGCCTCGTCCGCCGGTGAATCACTGGTAGCCGGTTCGACATCAGTCGTTTCCGCCGTCGGCTCGCCCGCCACGGGCACCATCCGACCCCGGTCGGGCACACGGCTCCCGCCATTGGCGTCGGCGGCGCTGACAAGGCGGTAATAGTGTTCGGCATGCTGGTAAAAACTCTCGGCTGTAATTGGATCACCCGCCGAAAAAGCGTCCCGCCCCAACACTAGGTATCTGTCCAGAACCTGCTGGGCCGTGCCGCGAATCTTCCCGTCCGGACCGTTGCTCTCGAACGTCTGATTTCTAGAAGGAGATGGATTGCGCTTGCCGGTACCGCGGTTGCGTCCACGCCTCGGATTTGGACCGTGTTTCATTTCACCTTATGATTTTTTAGCCGCATCCCGTTCGCACCGCTAAGGCCCTAGCCTTGGGCTCTACCAATTTCGGCACTTTTCCAAACCAGTATCCGGTCCAGAACTGTCTTCGTTGCACGGGGGCGTGACTTCGCACTGCCTTGCGGCGCGTTTTCCCGTGGCGCATCCGCCACTCACGACGATAAAAATAGTCGGGAACTGTATGGTTTCCAACTGTTTTTTTCGCCGCCATCCTAGATCGTCGCGACAACCCGCGCACACCGGGGAATACCCGCTAAATCACCTTTGATTTCAACGTCCTGAAACCCATGGTGTTGGAGCAGTTGTGTGACATCGGACGCCGCGCCGGCGCCGATCTCGAGAAAGGCGGCCCCCCCGGGTGCAAGAAGGTGACCCAATTGGGGAACCATCGCGCCATAGGCGGCCAAGCCATCCGCCCCGCCGGAGAGCGCGGTGCGCGGTTCGAATTGGACGACCTCGGGCGCCAGGTCGGCGAAGTCCGCATCGGCGATATAGGGTGGATTGCTCACCACGATATCGAACAGGCCCACTACCGCGCTCGCCCAATCGCTCTGAGCAAAACCGGCGCGGCCGGCGAGTCCCAAGTCGGCTGCGTTCTTGCGGGCAACCCGCAGCGCGCCGAAGGATGCATCCACGCCGACGCCCCATGCGTCCGACAGTTCGCTGAGGAGCGCCAGAAGCAGGCAGCCGCTTCCTGTCCCGAGATCCAAGACGCGAATGCCCGTTCGACCCTTGCCGACCCAATCAAGCGCCGCTTCCACCAAGGTTTCCGTATCGGGCCGCGGAATCAGGGTGTGCGGAGTCACGCGAAAGGGCAGGCTCCAGAACTCACGGGAACCAAGGATATAGGCCAAGGGTTCGCGCCGCGCCCGGCGGTTCACCGCTGCGTCCAAATCGGCCTTTACTCCACAAGGGACTGGCCGTTCCGGATGACCCATGACCGTCTCCTTGCCGATGTCCAAGGCGTGGCTCACCAGGAGGCGGGCTTCGAGCCAGGGATTCGAAACGCCGGCCGCCGCGAGAATCCGCCGTGCTTCATCGAGGGCGCCGGCGAGGGATACCGGCTCCGTCAATCGGTCTCCACCAGCCTAGCGGCTTGATCTTCGGAGATGAGCGCGTCGACGACCTCGTCCAATTCACCGCCCAGGACCCGTTCCAGTTTGTGCAGAGTCAGGTTGATGCGGTGGTCGGTCACGCGCCCCTGCGGATAATTGTAGGTGCGAATGCGCTCGGACCGGTCCCCGGATCCCACCTGCAGCTTTCGCGCAGCCGCACGCTCCTCGTCGGCCCGCGACCGCTCGAGTTCGTACAAGCGGGCGCGCAGGATCTTCATGGCCTTGGCCCGGTTCTTGTGCTGCGACTTCTCGTCCTGTTGGGTGACCACCAGGCCCGTCGGCACGTGAGTGATGCGAACGGCGCTGTCGGTGGTGTTGACGGACTGTCCCCCCGGCCCGCTCGCCCGGTAGACATCGATGCGCAGGTCTCTGTCCTCGATCCTGACGTCCACCTCCTCGGCTTCCGGCAACACGGCGACAGTGGCCGCGGACGTGTGTATGCGGCCGCTCGACTCGGTTTCGGGGACGCGCTGGACCCGGTGCACCCCGGACTCGAACTTCATGCGCGCGAACACGCCCCGTCCCGAGATGGAGGCCGAGGCCTCCTTGTATCCGCCAATCCCGGTTTCGTGGACCGACATCACTTCGAACTTCCAGCCCTTGCTCTCGGCATAGCGCTGATACATCCGGAACAGGTCGGCGGCGAACAGGCCCGCCTCGTCGCCCCCGGTCCCGGCCCGTATTTCCAGAATGGCGTTTCGCTCGTCGGCCTCGTCTTTCGGCAGAAGCAGCAGTCGCATCCGTCTTTCGTTCTCGAACAGCGTTTCGACGATATCGTTGAGTTCCTCCCGCGCAAGCGCCCTGACATCCTCGTCAGCGTCCTGATCGGCGGCCAGGGCCTCCAGGTCCTTGCGTTCGACTTCGGTGCGTCGGAGCACGGCGATCGCCTCCACGAGGGGGCTCAACTCCGAGTACTCCTTCGACAGCCGCGTAAACTCGTCCGGGCTTGGAGTCTCCGAACTTGCCAGCGCGTCGGCCAGTTCCTGGTGACGGGCGACAATCCGGTCGAGCTTGTGCTCCAACGTCATTCCTCATTCTCCTCCGGACCGTGACCAAGTCCAAACAGCCTGTTGAGTGCACGTTCCATCTCCCTCAGCGCCCCTACCCCGTTGGCGCCTTGGCCGGCCAGATCCCGCAACGCTTCAGACGGGTTGTGAAGGAGGCGGTTGACGAGAAGCCGCGTCGCCTTCTCCGGATCCCCGCCGGCGTCCGCGAGGGCGGCGTCACGGGCCGCCTCGAAATACGTTCGAAGCCCCATGAGCGCCGGGACGGCTTGACGCTCGGCGCGGATCCGCAGGAACGCCGCGACCTCTTCCTCAAGCATCCGCATTGCCGAGGCCGCCTCTTTCTCCCGGGTCGCCCGCCCTTTCATGGCGACCTGCTCGAGATCGTCGAGGTCGAACAAAAAGGCGTCGTCCAACAGCTCCACCGACGGGTCGATATCGCCAGGGATCCCGAGATCGACGAGAACCAGCGGGCGGCGGCGTCGAGCCTTCAGGGCGGACTTGACCATCTCGCGAGTGACGATGTGCCGGCGCGTACCCAGGGACGTCACGACGATATCGGAAGCCGGCAATATTTCCACCAGATTTTCGAAGGACGCCACATGGCACTCGAGCGCCCGCGCCGCGGCATCGGCCCTGGATGCGGTCGGATGGCAGGTAACCAGGTGAGCCAGCCCAGAAGAAAGCAACGTATGCGCGACGATTTCGCTCAGATCTCCGCTCCCCACCAATAGCCCGCCGCAACGATCGAGATCCCCGTGGACACCACGAGCCAGCTCCGCAACGGCGGCCGCGACGGACACCGGGTACGAACCGACCGCCGTCTCTCGGCGTATGCGCTTGGCCGCGGCATACGCGGCTTGCAGGACCGCTTCCAGTTCGTTGCCGCTCATCCCGGCGTCGCGGGCGATCCGGTGACTGGCCTTGATCTGCCCGAGGATGTGGGGCTCGCCGATGACCAGGCTATCGAGCGACGCGGCGACGGCAAAAATGTGGCGCACTGCGTCCTTTCCGGATCGCAAGTAGACCTGCGGCTTGAGGTCCTCTGGAGTCATCTCTCCATGCCGGGACATCATCTCGATGATTCGCCGGAACGCCGAGTCGGGATCATCGTGGATCGCGCACACTTCGGTGCGTTCGCACGTGGAGATCACCAGCGCCTGATCGATTCCGCTCGAACGCAACCCACTCAAAAACTCCGCCATCACGCTAAAATCGACGAACAGACGATCCCGAACGGTCAACGAGCTCGATCGCTGATTGGCGCCGACCACCAGGGCGCTCGTCGCGGGGATCCCGTTTCCGGTCATCACGCCGCTAACGGTAGCGGCCGAGGTGGTCCTCAATACCCTCCAGCACCACCTCTTGCTGCTCGCCCGTATCCATGTCGCGGACCGTGCCCACACCCCGCGCGATTTCATCGCCGCCCAGAATGATGCAGGCGCGGGCGTCGATCTTGTTGGCCCGCTTCATGCGCTTTCCAAGATTGCCGGAATAGCCGAGGTCGACCGTGAACCCGGCACGCCGCAAGTGCTGAGTGATCACCAGCGCATCGGCTGCATGGTCCGCGCTCTGCGGAACCACCGCGATCGGCCGCGGGGCCTGGCCCGCGTCGTCCACCAGCATCATCAATCTCTCGACGCCCGCTGCCCAGCCAGTGCCCGCGGTGGGTGGTCCACCCATCTGTTGGATCAATCCGTCATACCGTCCTCCCGCCAGCACCGCCCCCTGGGCGCCCAGGGCGTCGGTGGTGAACTCGAACGCGGTATGACAGTAGTAGTCCAGCCCTCTGACCAGCCTTGGATTGACGCGGTAGGCGACCTCCGCGCCATCGAGAAAGCCGGTTAGTTGTTCAAAGAACGCCCGCGACGGGGCGTTGAGACTGTCGCTGATCAGCGGTGCGCCGGCCACCACCGCACGATCGCCTCCATCCTTGGAATCGAGGATCCGCAGCGGATTGCGTTCGAGTCGAAGAAGGCTGTCCTCCGACAGACTCCGCCGGTGGGATCGCAGATAATCCACGAGAACGCTGCGGTAAGCCAATCGGCTCTCGCCGTCTCCGAGGCTGTTGAGTTCCAGGGTGACCTGGCCGCTCAACTCGAGAGCCGAGAGGATATCGGCGCCAAGGGCGATAACCTCGGCGTCGGCCAGCGGCTCCGCGATGCCGATCAGCTCCACCCCGACCTGGTGAAACTGACGGTAGCGTCCTTTCTGCGGACGCTCGTAGCGAAACATCGGCCCGCGATAGAACAGCTTCAAGGGCACATGCTGGGTCAAGCCGTTGGAGATGAATGCCCGGGCCACGCCGGCCGTGTTCTCCGGACGAAGGGTGATGCTGTCGCCGCCACGATCGGCGAAGGTGTACATTTCCTTCGTGACGATGTCCGAGCTGTCACCGAGGGTGCGGGCGAAGACCTCGGTGAACTCGAACATCGGCGTGGATATTTCGCCGAATCCGTACCGCCCAGCGAGATCGAACGCCACCTGCTCTATGCGGCGCCGGCGCCGGCTTTCATCGGGCAGAATGTCTCGGGTGCCGCGAACCGGCATCAATGCTGGCATCGGAGAATGATCCAGCTATTGAGCGGCGGCGGGGGACACGGATCCCGTATCGTCACGGTCCGCCGAGTTTTCCCGGGATGGATACCGGGTCCGGACGTAGTCCTCGACGATGGCCTGAAACTCGGTCGCAAGCTTGGGACCTCGCAACGTCATGCGTTTTTGCCCATCGATGAAAACCGGTGCCGCGGGTTCCTCGCCGGTGCCGGGAAGACTGATCCCGATGTCGGCGTGTTTGCTCTCCCCCGGGCCGTTGACGATGCAGCCCATCACCGCGACGGACATGCTTTCGACGCCTTCATAATCCCGTCGCCACGATGGCATGCGGGCGCGAATGAAACCCTGGATTTGGCCGGCGAGTTCCTGAAAGACCGTACTCGTCGTGCGTCCGCACCCAGGACAGGCGGTGACCAGAGGGATAAACGCGCGAAGACCCAGAACCTGCAAAATCTGTTGCGCGACGATCACCTCCTCGGTTCGATCGCCGCCCGGTTCTGGGGTCAACGACACCCTGATTGTGTCGCCGATGCCCCCCTGCAGGAGGATGGCCATGGCCGCCGTCGAGGCGACGATCCCCTTCGATCCCATCCCGGCCTCGGTAAGGCCCAAGTGCAGCGCGTAATCGCACCGCCGTGCCAATTCATCGTAGACTCCAATCAGGCTTTGGACGTCGCTGACCTTACACGACAGCACGATACGGTCGGCATTGAGACCGATCTCCTCCGCCCGTGCGGCGCTCTCGAGCGCGGATACCACCAGCGCCTCCTGAGTAACCTGGGCCGCGCTCATGGGCATGGGTGACGCGGCGTTCTCATCCATCATGCGAACCAGCAGCTCTCCGTCGAGGCTCCCCCAATTCACGCCGATTCGAACGGGCCGGTCATACTTGAGCGCGACCTCGATCATGGTCGTAAACTGCCGATCGCGTTTTTCGCGGAATCCCACATTGCCGGGGTTGATGCGGTATTTCGCCAGGGCCTCGGCGCACGCCGGATGACCGAGCAGCAACTTGTGGCCGATGTAATGGAAGTCGCCGACCAGGGGAACGTCGACGCCTAGCCCGTCGAGGCGGTCACGAATGTAAGGAACCGCCTTGGCGGCATCTTCCCGATCGACCGTAATCCTGACAAGCTCGGAGCCCGCTTGCGCGAGCGCCGCAACCTGCGCGACGGTCGCGTCGACATCCGCGGTGTCGGTGTTGGTCATGGACTGCACAACGATCGGAGCATCACCGCCGACCACGACATTTCCGACCCTTACCGAAATGCTCTTCCGCCTTGTAATCGAGGGCGATTGGTTCGCCATCGCATTGAACCTCTTACTGGCTCGCCTCACCGAGAGCAGCCAACCGAAAAAAGCAGCTGAACGCAAGTGTCAGTCAGTACACATGCTCACGGGCGCCGTCAATTAGCGAACCAAGGCGCCGGACCGGAGTTGATCCGCGTCCAACGGAATATTGCGTCGAACCATGCCTTCGCTGCCGAGCGGCGGGACCGGTTCTCCGTCGACTAGAATTTCGAGCCCACCAGCATTTCCGGTCAGAAGCTTCAGGCCTGGAGTGTTCGGCACATCGAACGTATCGCCAGGTTGGAATAGCCGGGCCACGACCAAACGATCGGTGTTTTGCTCACGGATCTCAACCCAGTTTTCACCCTTCGCCCTCAGTACAATGCGGGCATCCAAGGCCTCGGCCGTATCCGCCGGCGGAGGCTGCTCCGGATCGGGCGCGTCCTGTCGTGCCGCTTGCCCATCGGCATCCCCTGAACCCACTGGGTTGACAACGGAAGTTCGAGGTTCCGCGTCTCCGGCGGCGTCTTCGATCCGAGATGTCTCTCCGGCTGCCGTTGCCGTGTCGGCGCCGCCCGTCGCGTCTCTAACGCTTGGTGTTGTCGCCGAGGAGGAGGAGCCATCGGCCGAACGGCTCTCCGACACCCCCTGCGAAACGGTGCTTTCTTGGTCATCACTATCCGGGGGTTCGGAAGCCGCTGATACAGGCCGCGAGGCTTGATTGGTGGGCACCGATCCGGCATCGGAGGCGGTCCTTTGACGTTTCGACGCTTCCGGTGCGACTCGACGCTGTGCTGTTTCATCGCCGTCCGCGCCGCCGCTTCCGTCGCGCAGGAAGGCGACCAGGCGTTCCGGAAGAGGCGAGATCAGTTCGGCGAGGCTTTCGTCTCGCGTCGAACTGACATACCAAGCGCCGTAAGCGATCAGGGCGACAAAAACACCGAGGAGCAAAATGGCGCCGCTTGGCATTCCCCCCTCCGACATGGGCGATGGAAATCGCAGTTCCGAGCCACTGTCCATGCTCAGTGGTTCGGCCTTTAACTGGCGCACGACTTCATTGCCATCAAGACCGAGATGCTCGGCGTAAGTGCGAATAAAACCGGCGACGTAGGTCGGTCCCGGCAGATCACCGAAACGCCCCACCTCGATGGCCTTGAGATATGCTTCGCGAATGCGCAAGACATTCGAGGCCTCCGATATCGAGAGGCCGGCCCGAAGGCGGCGGGAGCGGAGGAAGTCGCCCACTTCCATTTCTCGTTGTAGTTCGGCTTCCCTTTCCATCTCTATCGCTCCGTGACGCTCACCGTTCCATCAAAATATGATGGCACAAACACGCCGGATGAATTCTCGGTCTTTGCGACGCATACGTAATGATTGGCAAGAAAGAATTTGAATAAGGCGTGCCGTTGTACTGTATGAGATATAAATCTCAAATCACTATTACACAAGGTTTTGCTGGTTGACATGATCCGGCATGCTTAGCCATCAGATCACAATCCCATGATCTCGCGCATACAAGCTTAGCCGCTCTCTTACAGTCCGCATTGGGGTGCCTAAAAGCGAAAGCAAGTAAGTTTCGAGCGATTCCAGGTCGAGGCTCCTGATTGCCGCCTTGAGGGGTCCAACGGCTGGAGGAGAAACGGACAGGTTTCGGAAGCCGATACCGATCAATGCTATCGCATCCAAGGGGCGCGCCGCCATTTCGCCGCAAAGACCGACGGGCACCCGCGCCGAATCGCACTGTTGCACTACGTCCTTCAGCATCCCAAGAAAAATCGGTGAGAGCGCGTCATACCGCTCGGAAAGGTGGCAGTTGGCCCGGTCGCTGGCAAACAGGAATTGGAGCAGATCGTTGGTGCCGACCGAAATGAAGTCGGCGACATCAAGCAGCGGCTGCATCTGGAACACTAACGCGGGCACCTCAAGCATCGCACCGACATGGACCGTCCGAGGCAATGCGTTGCCCAAGCTCCGTTGGCGTTCCATCTCTTTCTCGACAAGTCCGCGCGCGTACTTGAATTCGTTTACCTCGGAAATCATCGGAAACATCACGGACAGGTCCCGGCCGGCCGCCGCCTTGATCAACGCCCTCAACTGTTGGCGAAGCATGGCGGGCCGATCGAAGAACACGCGGATCGCTCGCCACCCCATGGCCGGGTTCTCTTCTTCGTCGGCGCTCCGCCTCGACAAGACCTTGTCGCCTCCGATATCAAGCGTCCGGAACACCACCGGCCTTCCCCCGGCATAGTCGAGAATTTTGCCGTAGAGTTTCCTCTGGCTCTCAACATCGGGCAGTACGGAGCGCGCCATGAACGGTACCTCGGTTCGATACAAGCCGACACCGTCCGCGCCACTGTCGGCAAGATGCTTCAAATCGACCAGCAACCCGGCGTTCATATTAAGTTTGATTCGAACCCCATCCCGGGTGACCGCCGGCAGATCCCTCAATACCGTGTATGTCGCTTTCCGATCGATCCGCGCTTTCAGGCTCTTAATGAACAGTTCGTGGACGTCGTCCGTCGGTCTGACAAACACCTGGGCGTGATCGGCATCCACAATGATCCGATCTCCGTTCTCCATAAAATCGAGGGCGCCCCGTACCTGCCCCACCAACGGAATATCCAACGCTCGCGCAACAATCGCAACGTGGGCGTTGGGTGAGCCCTCCTCCAGAACGACGCCACGCAGGCGGCGCCGTTGGTAGTCAAGCAGTTGCGCCGGTCCCAAACTTCTCGCCACGAGCACCACATCCTCGCCCTCCGGCAGCTCCGGAACCTCGTCATTCACCCCAAGTAGGTGCTGCAAAAGCTGGTCGGCGAGGTTCTCTAGATCGTGGACACGTTCCCTCAGATAGGGATCCGCCACTTGGCTCATGCGCGCATGCGTTTCGTCGTTGACTTTTTGGACGGCCGCCTCGGCGGTCAGCCCGGTGCTGATGGCTTCGCCGATCCGTCGCAGCCAGCCGACGTCCTGGGCAATCATTCGATAGGCCTCTAGAACATCCCGATGTTCACCGCCAGCCGCGAAATCCGAAGACCGAAGCATGTCATCAAGCGCGCCGTGCATGTCCGCGACCGCATCGCGCAATCGCTCGTGTTCATGGGCGGTATCCTCGGCGACAATCTTTCGCGCGGTAAAACGACGTTGATGCAAAAAGGCGATGCCGAGGCCCAGGCCGGGATGAAGCCGGACGCCCTCGAAGCGCATGGGCAAAAGGGCGATGCCTTCCACGAGCGGCATTTCATTGCGTCTGAGCAGGTCCCCTCCGGCAACCAATTCGGCAAGAACCATCGCGACGGTCTGCAATGCCTCTATTTCCTCGTCGGTGTAGTCGCGGGGGCTGACATTTTGAACCGCGAGCACGCCCATCCCTCTACCGCCGCGCAGAATTGGTACACCCATCAGCGACGAGAAGCTCTCCTCCCCGGTTTCGGGTCGGTAAGCAAAACTGGGATGGCTTTGCGCATCCGCGAATGCAAGCGGTCGCGCCTTGACGGCGATCTCGCCGATCAGTCCCTCGCCGATTCGCAACCGGGTCTGCCGGACCGCTTCCGGTCGCAAGCCCTCGGTGGCGAACAACTCCAGAACGTCGCCCGCCCTACGGATATAAAGCGAGCAGACTTCTGTGCCCAAATCCTTGGCGATGACGGAAACAACTCGATTGAGACGATCTTGAGAGGTGCCTTCGCCGGCCATGACATCGCGAATGCGAGCCAGCAGGCGACGAAGAACAAGGACCGTTTGCCCGTGCTCCATGGTTCAACTGGCTTCGCGGATTTCCCAGGCGGCGAGCGCAGCCACAGCCTGATCGACCAGTTCCTCCAGGATCTCGACCGTGGTCTGTTCCCGGGTGACCATTCCGACGCTCTGCCCCGCCATGAGCGATCCATTTTCGACATCCCCGTCGATAACCGCCCTTCTAAGAGCTCCAGCCCAGTACAGTTCGATTTCAAGCTGTGCCTGGTCCTGAGTGATCTCCCCAGCCCGGTACCGAGCGGCCACGTGTCTCTGGGTTTCCATGAACCGCTGGGTGCCGCCGTTGCCCAGGGCCCGAACAGGAATGACGGGTAGATCGGGATCGAGTTGAACGGAAACCACCGCATCGCGCGCGCTCGCGCGGATCAGCGACTGCTTGAATTCATGATGGGCGATCGATTCGGTCGCGCAAACAAACCGCGTTCCCAATTGGCACCCGGCCGCTCCCATTTGCAGGTACGATACGATCGCTTCACCACGGCCGATGCCTCCGGCGACGAATACGGGGACTCCATCGGTCGCCGGCAAAATCTCCTGAGCAAGCACACTCGTCGATACCGGACCGATGTGGCCGCCGGCTTCGGCGCCCTCGATAATCAGAGCATCCGCCCCGTTCCGGATCAACCGTTTTGCAATCGTCAGCGCCGGCGCGAAGCAAACCGCCTTCGCTCCCCCCTCCTTGATGCGCTCGATAGCGCGCTTCGTCGGCATGCCGCCGGCGAGCACGATATGACCAACCCGTTGTTCGACGCAGACATCGATCAGGTTCTGCAAATCGGGATGCATCATGATCAGATTGACGCCGAACGGCTTGGTGGTTTTTTCTTGTGTCGCGATGATTTCCGTTTGCAACTGATGCGAATCGAGGGAGCCGCAGGCGATCACTCCAAATCCACCGCCGTTGGATATGGCGGAGACGAGATTGTGCTCCGAAACCCATGACATGGCGCCGCCCATCAGGGCATATCGGCACCCGAGAAATTCGCGTCCTTGTCGCCACAAGCGATCGAGGTGGGCTTTGAGACTAGGGTCGGCCATGGTCTTCAGTGTGTATCAAGGTCATAAGCGGTGTGCAGGGCCCGGACCGCCAATTCGGTGTATGCTTCCTCGATGAGGACGCTCACCTTGATTTCGGACGTGGAAATCACCTGGATGTTGATTCCCTTGTCGGCCAGGGTGCGGAACATACGCTGAGCTATTCCCACATGACTGCGCATCCCAACACCAATGACCGACACCTTGACGACGTTTGGATCCCAGAGCAAGTCTCCATAGTCGATCGCATCGCGATGGGCTTGAATGACGCTGACGGCACGCTCGAGATCCGCCTCGCTGACCGTGAATGTCAGATGGGTGGCGTCGCCTTTCTCGGAGACGTTCTGAACGATCATATCCACATTAATGCTGGCGTCCGCCAAGGGGCCGAAAATACCGGCGGCGACACCCGGCCGGTTGGCGACGCGAAGCAGGGTAATCTTCGCCTCGTCGCGACTGTAGGTGACGCCGCTGATGACTTCGTGCTCCATGATTTCGTCCTCTCCCACAACCATCGTGCCTGGCACACTGTCAAAGCTTGAGAGCACTTGCAGCCGAACGCCGTACTTCATGGCGAGTTCCACGGACCGCGTCTGCAAAACCTTGGCCCCCACCGAGGCCATCTCCAACATTTCCTCATAGGTAATGCTGTTCAGCTTTCGCGCTCTTGGAACGATACGCGGATCGGTGGTGTAAACTCCCTCCACATCCGTAAAGATATCACAGCGATCGGCCTTGAGCGCGGCCGCCAGCGCGACCGCGGTGGTGTCCGATCCGCCGCGTCCCAAGGTGGTGATCCGATTGTCCGGCCCCAAACCCTGGAACCCCGCGATCACGGCCACTTCGCCGGATTCCAGGCGTCGGTTCAACTCGGTGTCCTCGATAGCCCGGATGCGGGCGCGTCCGTGGACCGAGTCCGTCCAGATGGGGATCTGCCAACCAAGCCAGGATCTCGCGGGAACGCCTAGATCCTGGAGGGCCATGGCCAGAAGACCGGATGTGACCTGTTCACCGCTGGACACCACCACGTCATATTCGCGGGCATCGTGAAGAGCGCTTATCTTCGCGGCGTTCTCCACAAGTTGATTGGTGACCCCAGCCATCGCCGAGACCGTGACCGCGACCTGATCGCCGGCATCTACGGCTCCCTTGACACGCCGTGCGACCGCCCGAATGCGTTCTATATCTCGGACGGACGTGCCGCCAAATTTTTGGACCAGCTTCGCCATTCTTCATGCGGCTCCGATACGCGCCGTTCGCGGCGGACCCGTTTAACACCTATCAAATTCGGGGAAATCGCGGTCTTTCAAAACTTTTTTGAGGCTCTGCGCGGCAGCAGTTGTGGTACGAAGGGCGCGGATTACATACTCGTAACTTGGGATCGAGGCAAGCTCGACCGATTGGGAGAGGAAACTCGCACGGATGACAGCGGCGTCCAGCGACAGGCGCAGAATAAAACAAACTCGAACGGCCTCCCCCGAAGAGATCGCCCGTTTCGGCGCCATGGCGGAGGACTGGTGGAACCCCAACGGAAAGTTCCGGCCGCTGCACCAGTTGAACCCGATCCGAATCGCTTACGTGCGGGACAGCGTCATCGACTGCCTTCACCTTAACCGGCGGGCCGACCGCCCTTTGCGTGGTTTAAAGCTGATCGATATTGGCTGCGGCGGCGGGCTTCTTGCCGAACCCATGGCGCGATTGGGGGCAACGGTGACCGGTATCGATGCCTCCGAGGAATCCATCCGAATAGCGGACACCCATGCGCGCCAAGGCGACTTGGGCATCGAGTATCGGCGAGCTCTTCCCGAGGATCTGGTGGACGAAGGACGGATGTTCGACATCGTCCTCAATATGGAAGTCGTGGAGCACGTGAGCGACCTCGACACCTTTTTCCGGGCGGCGACCGCGCTTCTCGGTTCGGGCGGCGTGACCGTCGTTTCGACGTTGAACCGCACGTTGAAGTCTCTGGCCCTAGCCAAAATCGGCGCCGAATATATTCTGAGGTGGCTTCCGATCGGTACCCACGACTGGCGCAAGTTTGTCCGCCCCGCGGAACTGAGCGGGGCGCTGAAACGGTATGGCGTGGATGTCGTGGATCGCAAAGGCGTCGAGTATAACCCGCTCACGAATCGGTGGACCAAGACCAACGACCTTTCGGTCAACTACATGATGGTTGGAGTAAAACGTTGAAACGTTCGCTTGCCGTTCAGCTCAGTCGTCCTGGCGCGAAAACCACGGAACGCGGTGCACATCGATACCCTCGTCCTTTAACTCGGTCGCTTCCTTGTCGCTGGCTTCGCCGTATATTCCCCGCTTTTCCGACTCTCCGTAGTGAATACGTCTCGCCTCCTCGGGAAAATCCCGCGCCACATAGTCACAGGTTTCTTTCACATGGCGCTTCAGTTCTTGCACGGCCCGCGACACGCGCGCGGTCATGGCCAAATCCTCTCCATCGCGAGCAGGCGTTTTCGCCTGGGATTTCGCGACATGGGGAGCCATCGGCGCTTTCGCGATCCGATTATCGCTACAAAATGGACAAGCAATTCTTCCCGTGGCGCTTTGAGCGTCATACGCCGCGCCGTTTGGAAACCACGTCTCAAATCGATGTCCATTGGAGCACATGAGCTCGAAAACAATCATCGGCAGGCCCGGCCTCTCGCAAGGAACCATCAATACACCAGCACTATTGTATAGCAAAACCAGCAGCGTGGCGAAGAGTTCCCGCAGCAGATGACATCAACCGATCGCGCCCAGTCGAACGGCACCCATTTAAGCATCACGGCCCCCTCCCCATGGCTTTGCCGTTTCGCCCCACTGATCCGGCAAGGCGGCCGCGTCCTCGATGTCGCTTGCGGAGGCGGACGCCATGCCCGGTATTTGCTCGACCTTGGTCACGGGGTGACGATGGTGGACCGCGAGGTGCAGCCGGTCATGGACCTTGCCGGCGATCCAAGGGCCGAGATCATCGAGGCGGATCTGGAAATCGGCAATACGTTGCCTCTTGAAGGACAGCGTTTCGCGGCGATCGTGGTCGTCAACTATCTCAATCGTTCGCTCATTCCCCACCTAATCGACTATCTCGATCACGGCGGGGTTTTGGTTTACGAGACCTTCGCGCGCGGCAACGAGCGTTTCAATCGACCCCGCGATCTGGATCATCTGCTCAAAAGCGGCGAGTTGCTCGAAGCCGTCCGTGGAAAGCTACAGGTGATCGCCTATGAACACGGAATTGTCGATGAGGGTTTTCTGTCCGGGGTAAAACAACGCATCTGCGCCGTTAAAAGCTCACCCGCTCCGGATCGACGCGACGGGGAGCCCGAACCCTTGCGTTTGTTCTCTCCTTGACCGCTCAACTGAACGGACGATCATGTGACAGCGCCGGGATTTTGCCGCGCGCTTCCGCGACCTTCGCCGGATCCACTTCCGCCAGAATGAACCCGACGTCGTCGCCGCCGTCCGCAAGGACCGTCCCCCATGGATCGACGATCAGAGAATGACCAAAGGTCAGCCGGCCCTCGGCGTGCTCGCCGCACTGGGCTGGAGCAAATACATAGCATCCGTTTTCGATGGCCCTCGCTCTTTGCAGAACGTGCCAATGGGCTTGCCCGGTGGTGCGGGTAAACGCGGCCGGGATGGACAGGAAATCCGCGCCCCGGTGGGCCAGCGCTCGATAGAGGTGCGGGAAACGGAGATCGTAGCAAACGCTCATCCCCAGCCGCCCCCAGGGCGTGGGAGCGACAACCGTGCAGTCTCCCGGTTCGATGGTTGCCGATTCCCGATAGGATTCGCCGTAGTCCAAGTCCACGTCGAACAAGTGGATCTTATCGTAACGCGCGACGATTTGCCCCGTCGAGTCCATCAGCATGGACCGGTTCGCCACCTTGTCTCGTGTCAACCTTATGCTTATCGAGCCGATTAGGATCAGGATCCCCAGCTCCTTCGCCGTTCGTGAAAAGGCGTCCACGGCTGGATGACCCTGCTCCGGCAGCGCCTTCTTGCGCTGGAGGTCGTTGTCCGGCTCCAGCATAGCGACATTTTCGGGCAGCAGAATGAAGTCGGCGCCAGCTCGGCGCGCTTCGCGGATTAACGCCTCCGCGGCAGCGATGTTCGGTTCGAGATCGGGTGTCGAGTTCGTCTGGATACACGCAACGGTGAATGGGTCAGCCATAAGCGAAAGCCTCAGTCCGTAATTCCAAGCACCAAATCAAGCTTGCCATCGCGCTCGAGCTTGAGAAGTTTGTCGGAACCGCCGATATGAGTCCCGTCCACGAAAATCTGTGGAACCGTATTGATCCCTCCGGAGCGCTCGCGCATTTCGATTCGCTTGGCCGGAGCCATCATGACGTCGATCTCGCGGTATTGTATACCTTTCTTGTCCAAAACCGATTTGGCGCGGAAGCAGTATGGACAAAACGGTGTTGTGTAGATTTCAACCTCGGCCACGTTGAAACTCCCATGCCGATCACGAATTGAGGCCATGCACCGTGCGGGCCACCGTGAGCACGTCTACCGCCGCGGCGCCGGCCTTGAGCAGCGTGCGAGAACAGCTTCGAAGCGTGGCTCCCGTCGTATGGACATCGTCGATCAATACCACCCGGCAATCGCTCAAAATCCTACGGCGCCGGGGATGCATGGCGATGACATTGCGCATCGTCGTCAGACGCTGCGACGCCCCCAGCTTTCCGAGCGGCGGGGTCCTGTGGGAGCGGATCAGAAGATCGGGAGCCACCTTCACGCTCGTGAGCTTGCCGAGTGCGTGGGCGATCAGCGCCGACTGATTGTACCGCCGCTTGAACAGCCGTGTCCAATGGAGCGGCACCGGCACGAGCAAATCGGCATCCGCGAGCACCTCGCTTCCCGCGCGGGCCATCCACCGCGCGAAAGCCCGCACGGTGTCCGTGCGATCTCCGTACTTGAGGCCAAGAATGAGACGGCGGCTTCCATCGTCATAGACGACGGCGGAACGGCCCCGCTCGTACTCCGGACGATCCCGGACGCACGATGGACACAAAGCGCCGGCGCCCACGTCGAAATCGAACGGAACGCCGCAGGCGTCGCAATACGGCCGACCAATGAACCGTATCTTCGGCCAGCACGATGCGCAGAGCGCGCCCGGAGTATCGACGATTGTCTCGCATCCCAGGCATTGCGCCGGAATCAAAACATCCAGCACCAAGCCTCCCACACGGCGCAGGCCCGTCATGGGCGCGGAAAAATAGGAAAAGGACGAACGCTCTTGTTCCGGCATTGGGTCGACCCTTGGATGCGACTCCCTATTGATGCCATATAGTGGGCTGATGTTCCATCAAGAACGCGTTGCGCCGTGAACTCACATTGGTGATCCGGATCCGAACCATGCCCAATTCGATGATGGTCTTCGACCGGCGCGCGGTGCGCAAGCATCGCGACCGTTCCGCGGGCACGATCTCGATGCATGACTTTTTACTTCGGGAAATCGCAAGCCGCCTGATCGAGCGGCTCGACGATGTGAAACGGGACTTTCCCGCCGTCCTCGATCTCGGGTGTCACACCGGCGAACTTGGCCATGCATTCCGGGATCACGACAAAATCGGGTCCTTGGTGTCTTGCGATCTCTCGCCCGCGATGGTGAGCAAGGTCGGGGGCCCCCGGGTCGCGGCGGACGAGGAGGCCCTGCCATTCAGAAAAGGCAGCTTCGATCTGATTATCAGTCTCCTCAGCCTCCACTGGGTCAACGATTTGCCCGGGACCTTCCTTCAGATCCATTCCGCGCTCAAACCGGATGGGTTGTTTCTGGGCGCAATGCTGGGCGGGCAAACCCTAAAGGAGCTTCGCCACGCGCTGGCGGAGGCCGAGATCGCCGCGGAAGGAGGACTCAGCCCCCGGATATCCCCTTTCGCCGACGTCCGCGATGCGGGTGATCTCCTGCAACGAGCCGGTTTCGCCTTGCCAGTGGCCGACTCCGAAACCCTGACCGTGGTGTACCCGGACCCCTTCAAACTGATCACCGATCTCCGCGGAATGGGCGAAACGAACGCGACGATCGAAAGACGGAAATCGTTCACGCGGCGCGCCACCCTGCTCGACGGACTCGCTCGCTACCGAAGCGCGTTCGAGAACGCGGATGGCACCGTGCCGGCAACCTTCCAGGTCATTTATCTCAGCGGCTGGTCGCCTCATGAATCGCAACCAAAGCCATTGCGGCGAGGCTCGGCCCAAAGTCGCTTGGCCGACGCTCTCGGGGACCCATAAAACCGCCCGATTTGGGCTAGCAGTCTGTCGGATTTGGGTATTTTGGTTTGCGGACGAATGCATCGGACTCGGCGCTATGCGGTCTTGAGGTTGAACAGGCGCTTGCAGTTGTAAGCGAGGGTGACGAGCAGCCATTCGGCTTTGACGTTTTCGATGCCCCTTAAGAAGAATTGCCTAAATCCGAGGACGTTTTTGATGATGCCGAAGACCGGCTCGACGGTGTGTTTTCGCCGCTTGTATTTGGCTTTGGCGTCCTCGGTGGCCATTTTCTGCTTCATCGCCTGGCGCCATTCGGCTTTTGGCTCGGGCGGCGGCGTGGCGTCCGGTTTGGGCGGACGGAAGTCGTAAACGCGGTGTTGGTCGGCGCCGGAGACGGCGACGAGCACCTCAATGCCGCGCGCCTCAAGGGCGCCGACCGCCTCGCCACTCGCGAAACCGGCGTCGCCGAGGATCGTCGCCGGTGGGCCGAGCGTCTCGCACAGGGTGTTGATCGTCTGTTCGAACGTCGGGGCGTCGCTCGGGGTTTGCGCGACGTTGGCGGTCAGAACCAATTGCGAGCCGTCGGCATCGACCACGGCTTGGGCGTTATAGGATTGGCGGTATTCATGGCGTTTGGACTTGCGCATCAACGTGCTGTCCGGGTCGGTCAGATTGGTTTGCGCCTCCGGCGGCGGCGTGTCGTCGGGCGGTTTCGGGCCGCGTCCACGGCGGTTGCGCGCTTCGTGGGCGCGTTGCTTCGCTTCGAAGGCAGGCCGCTCTGCCTCCGCTCGAGCCTTCGCTTCGGCCTCCAGGCGGGCGCACGCCGCATCCAGTTTGCTCCGAAGCGCTTGGCGTCGGGCGAGACCATCGGGCAGCGCCTGGGGATCGGCGGTTTCTTCGCGGTCCGCCGCTTCGGCCCGCGCCATCATCGCGGCGATGTCCGCGTCCAGTTGCGCGCGCAACGCCTTCGCCCGATCATAGCGCACCGACTTGATCTTCGACGCGTTGGCGTCGATCTTGGTGCCGTCGATGCTGACCATGCCGACCGACAGCAGCTTCAATTCCTGGGCCATCGACAGGACATCCGCAAACGCCGCCGCAAACGCCACCGCGTTTTCCCGCCGGAAGGCGGCGATCGTGTCGTGATCGGGATGGGTGTCGGCGGCGATGAAGCGCACCGCAACATCGCGGTGGGTGGCGCGCTCGATCCGCCGCGACGAGAATATCCCGTTGGCGTAACAGTAGATCAACAGCGCCAGCATCATACGCGGGTGATACTGCGCCTTGCCCGCGCCGCGCCAATTGACCTTGAACGCCCGGATATCAATGCGCTCAACGGCTTCGATGATGAAATGCGAAAGGTCGTCGTCCGGTATCCAATCGCAAAGATCGGGCGGCATCAGAAAACCTTGCGTGCGGTCATAGGAGATGAAATTGGCCATGACCGTATTATATCCGGATGGGACTAAATCCGACAGACTGCTAGTACCCACTTTCATGGTTCCGTGCCTCATGTGATCGCGTTTCCCGGGGCCTCGGCAGGAGACGGTGCGCCGGCGATGCTGGAGCATCGTCAAGCGCCGTCGACGCCCCGAGGCCCCGGGAAAAGCGACCCTATGGGCGGCCTTCCGAGGCTCCCGGCGGCGTCGCGCGCCGCTTGTGATGCTCCAGCATCACGGCGCGCCACGCTCCTGACCGGACGATCTCGGAAGGCCGTCACATGGGGCACGGAACCATGAAAGTGGGTACTAGGGGAAGGAATGCTGTATATACGAGTGGATCCCTCTTGCTTTTTGTCCATAGCACCATCTTGATCTCATGCGGTTTTCCGATCCCCTGCTCCATGGCACGCTAATCCGCCGTTACAAGCGGTTTATGGCGGATGTCATCCTGTACACGGGAGAAACGGTGACCGCCCATTGCCCCAACTCGGGATCGATGCTGAGCGTCGATGCTCCGGGCTCCGAGGTCTGGCTCTCGCCCGCGATCAACCCCGAACGGAAACTCCGATACACCTGGGAAATCATCCGCGTCGGAGACACACTGGTGGGGATCAATACGCACCGTCCCAACGGTCTAGTGGCCGAAGCCGTGGCCGAGAACGTCATTCCCGGATTGACCGGCTACCAAACCATTCGGCGCGAGGTCAAATATGGCCGGAGTTCCCGCATCGATCTCTTGCTGGAAGGACCGGATCGGCCCCGATGCCTGGTCGAAGTGAAAAACGTGACTCTGAAGCGGGGAGATCGTTCGGACCGGTTAGTGGAGTTCCCCGACGCGGTGACGCTGCGTGGCGCCAAACACTTGGTGGAGCTCTCGGAAGCCGTCGCCGAGGGATCCCGGGCCGTCATGATGTTCCTTGCCCAGCGCGCGGACGGTGGTCTATTGAAGGTCGCGGCCGATATCGATCCGAATTACGCAAGGGCCTTGGAGAAGGCGGTGGCCGCCGGCGTGGAGGTGTTCGGCTATGGGTGCAGCATTTCCGAGGATGAGATCAAGGTTACGGGACCTCTGGAAATATCGTTATGAGCATGTCAACCGAGGCGTGATTCGCCGTTCAAGGAATGACAGTATTCGAAGATGAACAATATGCGCCGCACCATTAAGATTCACACTGAAGAGGATTTTGAGGGAATGCGGAGGGCGGGCCGGCTCGCGGCCGAGACCCTCGACTGCATTACGCCGTTTGTAGAACCTGGTGTTACAACGGGCAAGCTCGATAGTTTGTGCGATGCGTTCATCCGTGAACACGATGCAATCCCGGCGCCGCTGAACTACAAGGGATTTCCCAAGTCGATCTGTACGTCCGTCAACCGCGTCGTCTGCCATGGTATACCCGGGGAAAAGCAGCGGTTGGTGGAAGGTGATATCCTCAATATTGATGTCACCGTTATTCTTAATGGTTGGCATGGCGATACCAGCCGCATGTTTTGCTTGGGAAAGGTATCAGTCAAGAAACAGCTCCTGGTTGACGTTACCTTCGAATCCATGTGGCGCGGTATCAATGTTGTGAAACCTGGAGCAAGGGTTAGTGATGTCGGGAAAGCCATTCAGACTTACGTCGAGGCCAATAGATTTTCCGTTGTGCGTGATTTCTGCGGTCATGGGCTTGGCCGTATATTCCATGATGCGCCAAACATCCCTCATTACTACGAAGTGCCCGAGCCCGATAAACCAGTCGAAGATCCGGTTTTGAGGGAAGGGATGTTCTTCACCGTTGAACCGATGGTCAACGCCGGAGGCTGGCAAGTCAAAATACTGAACGACGGCTGGACCGCGGTAACCAAGGATAAATTTCCATCCGCCCAGTTCGAACATTCGATCGGCGTGACCTCGGACGGTTTCGAAGTCTTTACCCTTTCGCCGGCCGGCTTGCACCGTCCCCCCTATAGCGTGTGATGGGCCAACGCGATCGAACCGGCGATGCCGGACGAGCCGCCGCATCCGAGGATAACCCGAAAAAGGGCGATCCTCATTATCGGAATCACCGGCAGCGCCTTCGCGATCGTGTCTTGGACTCGGGTTCGGAACCGTTACCCGACTATGAGCTTCTCGAACTCCTGCTGTTCTATTCGATCGAGCGCGTGGACGTTAAACCCCTGGCCAAACAACTGCTCGAAGATTTCGGCGGCTTTGGCGGGGTCCTTGCGGCGAGTCCCCATCAACTTGAAAAGTACCCCCGCGTGACCGAGCGCACCGCTGTTCACTTCAAGGCCGTGCGGGAGGCGGCCCGACGGATCGTGAGAGCGGAGATCGAAAACAAGCCCGTTCTGTCCTCTTGGACGCAGTTGCTGGACTACTGCCGGGCCTGTCTGGTCGATGAACGGTCGGAACAGTTCCGTGTTCTCTACCTGAACCGCAAGAATATCCTGATCATGGACGAAATTCAGCAGCGCGGCACGGTGGACCACACCCCCGTTTACCCCAGGGAGGTCATCAAACGCGCCTTGGAACTGGGGGCCACGGCCTTGATCTTGGTTCACAATCACCCTTCCGGGGACCCGACGCCGAGCCGCACCGACATCGACATGACCCACGAGGTTCGCGACGCAGCCCAAAAGCTGGGGATTTCCGTTTACGATCACGTGATCGTCGGCCGCAACGGCGTCAATTCGTTCCGGACCATGGGGTTGATCTGAATTCACGCTCGGATCTGGGATGCATTGTGAACCCGAGGCTCGACAGCTCGTCGGCAACCATCTCCACCATTCTCTCGACCCTGGCCGCGATGGTGGGCGAGAGCTCTAATGCGGTCCGAAGATCGAGCGGTTCGACGCCGATCAGCGTGATCCCCCTCGGCTCCCTCTCAAGCAGGCGAAGGGCGGCCAGCACATCGGAAATTCCGAGTTGATGCGGCGATATCTTGGTGCGGAAGAACGCCGGCACCTCGTCCCCCGAAAGCCGGACGATGGAACCGGGACCGCCGGCGGCCTTGACGGCATCCACCAAAATGAGGTGATCCCTGCCGCCGATCATATCGAGCATGTCCATGCCCGACGTGCCGCCGTCCACCACTTCGACGCTGTCGGGAATGTCGAAGCGCTCCACCAACGCCTCGACCACCCGCACGCCGACTCCCTCATCGGACAGCAGAATGTTTCCGACGCCGAGAACCAGGACATTCATGAAAATGGCGCCGCAACCAGACGGATTGCAAGATGCGGCGGACGCTTAGTCATGGCGCGTAAAGTGGCCGAAGTCAGCGTCGGCCTTCCCCTGCACTACAAGGCTTTCACCCGCACGATCTCGTTTTTGTCGGAATCCACCATGTGCACGGCGCAGGCAAGACACGGATCGAAGGAATGGACGGTGCGCAGCACTTCCAGCGGCTTCTCCGGATCCGCCACCGGGTTATCGATCAGCGAGGCCTCGTATGGCCCCATCGCGTCGTTTTCGTCACGCGGACCCGCGTTCCAGGTGCTCGGGACCACGGCCTGGTAGTTGGCGATCTTGCCATCCTTGATCACCGCCCAGTGCGACAGCACGCCGCGTGGCGCCTCATGATAGCCGAACCCGCGGATTTCGCCTCTCGGGAATACCGGACGGTTATATGTGTCGAAGTCGCCGGTGGCGATGTTCTGCATCAGCAAGTTCCATTGCTGATTCAGGGTTTCGTACAGTACCGCGCACCGGACCGCGCGCGCCGCATGGCGGCCGATGGTCGAGTGCAGGGCCGCGAGCGGGATCTCGGCGCCGGCCACCGCGCCGGCAATTTCAAGAAAGCGCGTCAGATTGCGCTGGGTCGGTTCGTGGCCGGCAATGAACATGGCGAGCACGTTCGCCAGCGGACCCACCTGCGCGCGATTGTCGTAGAAACTCGGCGCCTTCACCCAAGAGTATTTACCGTCATCTTGGAAATCGGTGTAGTTCGGATTGGTCTCCCCGTCATACGGGTGCAGTGCGCCCTTGCCGCCCTCGTACCAGGCGTGCTTGACGCTTTCCTTGACCCCGTCCTCGAAATACCCGTCCTGATAGCTGGTGATGGCCCTGAAGGTTTCCACGTCGCCGTTCGCGATGTACCCGCCGGGAAGGGCGAACTCGGTTCCCCTGGTGTCCAGCGGCATGTCGGGCACGGAGAGGTAGTTGGTGACGCCCGCGCCGTAGGCCGTCCAATCGGCGTACATCGCGCCGATGGCCGCCACGTCGACCAGATAGACCTGATTGACGAAAGCCCCCAGTTCATCGATCAGCGTCTTGATCTTGTAAAGGCGCTCAAGGGTCAACGTGGACTGGCTGTCCGGATTGATGGGGTTGGCGACGCCACCCACCGCCAGGTTCTGAATATGCGGCGTCTTCGATCCCAGAATGCCGACGATCTGGTTGGCGCGGCGCTGGTAGTCCAGCGCCTGCATGTAGTGGACCACCGCGAGCAGGTTGAACTCCGGGGACAACGTCATCGCCGGATGACCCCAATAGCCGCTGCCGAACACGCCGAGCTGGCCGGAGGCCACGAACGCCTTCACGCGATCCTGGACCTTGGTGAATTCCTGAACACTGTTGCCGGGCCAGTCCGAGAGGCTTTGAGCGAGATTGGCCGCCGCCTTGGGATCCGCGCTCAGCGCCGAGACGATATCGACCCAGTCCAGCGCCGAGAGCTGGTAAAAGTGCACGATATGGTCGTGGACGCTGTGGGCGCCGATGATCAGGTTGCGGATGTATTGAGCATTGAGCGGAACCTCGAGCTCCAGGGCGTTCTCCACCGCCCTGACCGATACGATGGCGTGCACGGTGGTGCAGACTCCGCAGATGCGTTGGGCGAAAATCCAGGCGTCGCGCGGATCGCGGCCCTGAAGGATGGTTTCGATCCCCCGCCACATCTGCCCGGACGACCACGAGTTCTTGATCTTGCCGTCTTCGACCTCGCAATCGATACGTAGATGGCCCTCGATGCGGGTAATGGGATCGACGGTAATTCGCATAGGACAGGCTCCCGGCTTTGTTTATTGTTCGTGTTATTCTCGCGTCTCGGTCATTGGTCTCGCGGCATGGAGGACCGGCAGTTGCTTCACGAGGATCAGATACAGGATGATCGTCAGGGCGAAGATTCCCAACGTCACCAGAATCTCCCCCACCGAGGGGAAGTAGTTCCACCCATTTCCAGGGTCATACCCAATCAGATAGCAGTTCAGGCGGTAAAGGGCGCCATTGAGCAGCATCGCGGAGGCGCCCAGGAAGATAAAGCGCGGATTCGATCGATTGGCCTTGGGCAGCAAGAAAACGACGGCCGCCGCGCCCAACAGGAACTCGATCCAGAAAGACAGAGCCTTCACGCCGCCCTCGAAAGCGAGCGGCAATACGCCGCGCCAGATGACGTCGGCGTAACGGACCGCCAAGAACGCAACCATCACCCAGATCATGATCCCGCAGAGCCCCTTGAGAATTCCGGTCTCAATGGGACGCTTGAACGCAACCGACGCAATGACCGACTCGAAGGCGACGACGGCGAACCCCATGGTCAGGGCGGTCAGGAGGAAAGTGAGGGTCAGGACTTGAGACTGCCACAACGGCGAAAGCTGGTATCCCAGCAGCACGACCACCGTGCCCATGGAAGACTGGTGCATCATCGGCAGCAAAACCCCGAGACCGGTGAACACGAACAGCACCCGGTGCAGTTTGCGCCGCGCTTCCTTCATGCCCAGACGCTCCAGCAGTGCCGGCGCGAACTCGACGGCCAACACGATAACATAGGCAAAAATGCACAGGGCCGTTTCGAGGAGAACCGAATTCACGTTGAACAGCCACGGCAGCATGATGTTGTAGCCCTGCCAATAACGGCCGAGATCGATCATCACCGCGAACCCGCCAAGGCTGTACCCGAACAGGCTGGTCATCAGGCCAGCGCGCGCCAGCGGATGGTACTCGCCCCGGTTCAAGATGTAGACGAGAAACGCCATGACGAAACCGCCGCACCCCAGCGCCGTGCCGATGATCAAATCGATGGCGATCCAGATTCCCCAGGGATAGCCGTCGTTGAGGTTGGTGGCCGCGCCAAGGCCGAAGACAAATCGCTGCGTCAGAACGATCGCCGCGACAAAAACGATGACCAGCAAGAAGATGAAGGTCGGGGTGACGATCCGGCCGCCGACGGGAGCGTGCTCTTTCGTGCTCATGATATCCTCCGCTCCTCTAGTCTTCTTCGTCCTCGGGGTGATGCTTGTCGAAGTTTCGCCGGGCCAACAGAATCAGTCCCGTCAGCACAACGGCCGGCGCGATCATTCCGGTGTAGAGCAGGTGCTGAACGCCTTCCGTTTCGGTGGCGTAGGCATGATCGGGAACGTTGCCGTGCGGCAGGCCGAGCTTGTCGAACGGAACGGCCGACAAATACAGGGCCTGAACGCCTCCAAGCACGTTCTCGCCATAAACTTCCGGCAGATATTCGGCGGCAACTACCTTCTCATTCGGGGGATTGTAGAGACCATACTTGCCGTTGATGTCGCCGCGGGGATAGGCATAGGTATCGCCGGGTTTGAGGCTGAGCCGCCGATGCCCCTCTTTCCGAAGGTCCTCGACGCGGCCAAACAACGTGGCCCCCGTTGGACAGGAAGCCACGCAACCGGGCAACTCGCCCTCGGCCAGCAGATGCTTGCAAAGCTGGCATTTCTGGATCTGACCGAAAGCGTCGTTGAATTCATATTTGGGAACCTGGAACGGACAGCCGAACACGCAGTAGCGGCAACCGATGCAGCGATCCTTGTCGTGACTGACGATTCCGGTTTCGGGGTCCTTGATCATGGCCGACACCGGACAGCACGATACGCACGAGGGATCGACACAATGCAGGCACTGCCGCTTGATGAAGGCAAAACCGTTTTCCGCGCGGTCCTTCTGCTCGACGGTGCCATTCCGGTAAACCTTGATCACGTTCAGGGTGCTGCCCGAGAGATCCTTGGGCGAGTCCCAGGTTCCCGAATTCCAGCCCTGCTGTCCGGGATCGATCTCGGGCGGCATGTTATTGGCGCGCTTGCAGCCGGCCACGCAGGCCTTGCACCCCACGCACAGCGTCGAGTCGTAGAGAAGGCCGACGGCATCCGGCGGCCGATCCTTGGGCGCGCGCTGGATGGCCTGGGCATCGCCGGCGGTCGTGGCCACGGCCGCCACCGCCGCGCCGCCGCCCGCCACACCCTTCAGGAAATCGCGACGGTTTATGGTCATGGCGGCCTCCTAATCGGATTTCTTGTCGTGACTTGATGGTTTGCCCACCCTGTCCTCCACCGGCTTCCCCTTGCCGAGCCGACTCGCCAACACGGCTCCCCCTCCCAACGCGGCACCGACAACGCCCGACGCGAGAGCGGCGGCGCCAACCGTCATGCCCTGGCCTTTTTGCTCCGCGATCTGGGGAAACGCGGTCGGCGGCGTCAAAGTCAGTACATTGGCGAGCGCGTGGATCGGCTTGGTGAAGCCCACGCCTTGCTCGGTGCAGCCGAAGCACGGAGCGCCGGTTCCCACCGGCCACGCGCCTTCGCCCACGCCATAGAAGCCGATCGCCGGACAGTTGGCGTAAGTTTCCGGGCCCTTGCAGCCAATTTTGTAAAGACACCACCCCTGACGGTGGCCGGCGTCGCCGAACTCGAGGGCGAACCGGCCGGCGTCGAAATGCGGCCGACGCTCGCAGTTCTCATGGATAAGGCGTGCATAGGCGAACTTCGGGCGGTTCTTGCCGTCGAGCTCGGGCGCCTTGTTGAAGGTCAAGACGTACAGGATCGTCGATAGCAGGTTGTAAGCGTTGGGCGGACATCCGGGAACGTTTATGACGGTTTTGTCCGGAAGAACCTCGTGGGCGGCCTTCGCCATCGTCGGGTTCGGATCGCTCGAGGGAATTCCGCCCCACGAGGAGCACGAACCCATGGCAATGATGACTGCGGCGCCTTCGGCCGCGTGCTTGACGCTGTGAAGGAACGTCTCGCCCGCGACCTTGCAATAAATTCCATCGTCCTTCGTCGGGATCGCGCCATCGACCACGAGAACGTAGTTGCCCCAATGCTTCGTCATCGCCTGGCTTTTGAAATCTTCCGCCTGCTTCCCGGCGCCGGCACACAGGGTCTCGTGGTAATCCAACGAGATCATATCGAGGATCAAGGTATCGAGCGTGGGATGGTTGGACCTGAGCAGGCTTTCGGTGCAGCCGGTGCAGGCCTGCCCGGACAGCCAGAACACCGGCGGTCTGCCGGGGTTTGTCGCCGCATCGGCGATGCGCACTCCCAGCGACGAGGAAATTCCCAAGGTCGCCGCGACACCGGTACAGTATTTGAGGAAGTCCCTTCGGTTCAGGCCACCAAGCGCACCTCGATATCCGTCAAGGTCGCCAAATTCACGAGGGGTCGATCGGTGTGTGCCACCGGGCATTGCGCTCCTCCCTTCCCTTCAGCAGGGTTGATAATAATTATTCTTATTATCTTTGCCTATTTTTCGAGTTTATCTTACATAAACATTACAATAGCGAATAGAGAATTATTTAAAGGAGTCGCATATTTTTAAATAACAAGTGATAATCATTTGCAGATATATTTTTACATTGATCGTGACGTGAAATCCGGCGCTGTCCCTGAAGGTCTGTGTAATAGTCTGTATTTATTGGATTTGTCCTTGAGTTCGGAATTGGGCAGTTCTCTCGGATAAAATCCAAGGTTAGTATTCTCGTGTAAATTTTGGGCAGGAGAAAGAACAGATGACAGATGGTCTCGTGGCCCATTCGCCAAATACCAACGGGCGCTAGTACCGACTATCTCAGTTCCGTGCCCCATGTGACGGTCTTCCGAGGTCGTCCCGCCAGGCGCGGGGCGCGCCGTGATGCTGGAGCATCGCAAGCGGCCCGCAACGCCGCCGGGGCCTCGGAAGACCGCCCGGAGGGTTGCTTTTCCCGTGTCCTCGGGGCGTCGACGGCACTTGACGATGCTCCGGCATCGCCGGCGCGCCGCCTCCTGCCGAGGACACGGGAAAAGCAATCACATGGGGTACGGAACTGTGATAGTCGGTACGAGTTGGAACACCAAGAAAGTCGTCAAGTTAAGGTCCGGCTTGACACCAGCGCATCATAGGTATAATTACCTATACTATGAAAACCAAGTCGTATTGCGGTTCTGGTGCGTCCCGCTCGAAGTAAGCCGGTCCGCCTTTACCCGCGCATTGACCCAGCGGACCTGGCCTGCGTGTTGACGCTGCTCGGTGGCAAGTATCTTTTGCCGGCCGGCATCGATCTGGTAATTCGGCCCTACCCCCAAATCGACTCTCTGATGATTGTACCCGATACGGCATGGCTGACTTAGCGATGACTTGACAGTCCCCGCAGCCTCGGTTTGCGAGGGTTCGAAGCGGGATTGGTCCATCGGTGAATTCACCGGGCGCCTCGCATCGTCACTGACGAATAGGGAGTAAGGGGACACACGAGATAACGCGTGTTTAAGAGCAAAGGCTTATCCCTGAGCGTCCGGTAATTCGAAATGTGGTGACAGGGGCAGCCCGATGACGTAGAACATAACGCGAACATTTTGATCGGAGGGCCCGCCGTGACCGACTTTCTCCGTTCGCTTCCGGAGTTTCAGCGCCACTTTCCCGACGAAGCCGCTTGTGACGAATACCTTGCCGCGGTGCGCTGGCCGGACGGCTTCCGGTGTCCGGCGTGCGACGGGGCCAAGGCCTGGCGCCTGTCGACCAAGCCGTTCACCTGGGAGTGCGCGGGTTGCGGCAAGCAGACGTCGGTCACCGCCGGGACGGTGATGCGCCGCGCCAAACTCGGCCTCACGATCTGGTTTGGGCCGCCTATCTGATGGCGACCCATTCCAACGGCATCTCGGCCGCGCAACCGCGAATGCAGCTCGCGATCGGCTCCTACAAGACGGCATGGTTGCTGTGCGCCAAGCTCCGCCGGGAAATGGCCGACCGCAGGACAAGCCATTGAGAGCATTCAAAAAATTCTATTTTTAGATCTTATGGAGAAAGTACGAGTCAATAAAAATGGGTAATATAAGCTTAACTGTTAATGGTCCGACAGGAACCCTTATCGATACTTTCCATTATCTTGATGGCCATCCGACCGGTGGTGGTACTTCTACGTTCACGGACCTGACCGACACACCTGCCAGTTACAGCGGCCAAGTCGGCACGTTTGTTGCCGTCAAATCGACAGAGAACGGCCCGGAGTTTGACGGCCCGCCCGCCGGTGGCGGTGGAATTTGGGCGGCTTCTGTAGCGACCATTGCGGATCTGAAAGCGCTGAATGCGGACTCTCTAAGTGTCGGGGATCGAATTTGGGTTGATAGTTATCGTTCCGGGAGCACACGTGGCGGCGGGGTCATTATCGTTATTCACGAAACGGCCCCCGAGGATGGCGGGCATCTGTTCGCGCCGACCACTCCATCCGGGTACAAAAGGTATCGGCGCATAAGCGCGAACCCGATGAAGGTGAATGTTGTTGATTTTGGCGCCACCGGCGACGGGACAACATCCGATCAAACCGCGTTTGAATATGCAATCGCAGCGTTGTCGGCCGCGTCGGTGTCGGCCCTCGGCACTGGAACAGAAAAGCACTTTCCCGGCGGGACACTGGAAGTACCACCCACGCAAGGCGGCTACCTGCTCACGGACACTCTTAATTTCAGTTCTAGTGTTGTCATGGCCCACATCCTTGGTGGCGGCCGGCTTTATCAGAAATCAGCGGATAAGGGGTTCTTCATGCTGACCGCCGACGGGGAAGGGTTTCCGAACAACACGCAGCGGATGCTGGAGATCCGGGATCTGTGGTTCGAGTGGAAAACTCCCACTTCGGACCCCGGCGCGGTGGCAATTGACTTCGGCAAGAATGCCATCGGAGGCGCCACCAATCAGGTATCCATTGATAACTGCTATTTCTACAAAGGCTTTCGTTGCGTCCAATCAGACCACGACAAAGCGGGCGCTTATACATCAAACCTGTTTATTAGAGTCCGACTCGAAACTCATGTTGAGCGTGCCAAGCGTCGGGTGAGCATCATGACGGAAGCGGCGTAGAGGAAGGTTTGGGCGGAGGCGATGGTGGCTTCGAAGTCTTTGGCGAGCCTTCGGTTACGGTTGATCCAGGCGAAGAAGCGCTCGACCACCCATCGCCTTGGCAGGACCTGGAAGCCGACCTGGTCAGCGATCTTCTTGACCACCTCGATGGCGATGCAGGTGGCGTCCTTGACCCGCTGGGCGCCATAGGCGCTGTCGGCGAAGGCGAGTTCGACGAAGGGGAACGATCGCCGCGACGCCTTGAGCAGCGGGATCGCGCCGTCGCGATCCTGAATGTCGGCCGGGTGGGCTTGAATCACCAGCGCCCGCCCATCGGTATCGACCATGGCGTGGCGCTTGCGGCCCTTGATCTTCTTGGCCCCGTCGTAGCCCCTGGGGCCGCCGGCTTCGACGGTCTTGACGCTCTGGCTGTCGATCACCGCCGCCGACGGACTGGCCTCCCGCCCGACCCGCTCGCGGTCGAGCGCGACGAGATGGTGGTTGATGGTCTCGAACAGGCCCTCGCGGCGGAAGCGCAGGAACCAACCGTAGACCGTCGTCATCGGCGGGAAGTCCTTGGGCAGCATGCGCCAGGCGCAGCCGGCCCGCAGGACGTAGAAGATGGCGTTCATGATCTCGCGCATCGGCCATTCGCGGGGCCGGCCGGTCCGCGCCGGCGGCGGCATGAACGGCGCGATGATCTCCCACTCCGCATCGCTCAGATCGCTTCCATAACGCAGATGATCGCGGCTATGTTGCCGCCGGGTGGTCGGTGTCCACATGTGCCCCTCCAAACTAGCTTTGACAACCGTTTGGAATCACATCTGAACCCGCCAATCCAGCCAAAAATTGAGTTTCAAGACGGCTTCTTAGCAAGTGCCAGTGCGGCGGGATGAGTGGCGCGTTCCTGTACTTGGCTTGCCAAACCAATACCACGGTCGCGCTGGATAGAATTTGCGGCCAATGGTCTGGTTCTCACGAGAAAGTCGTGGATATCTACGCTTGCGCTGATTTCAGCATGATGCGTTGCTCTTTGGAAGCCGCCGGCAATAGTAACGACGCCTGCCAGATCGCCATACGCAATTGTGTCAACGCTTTCATTTCCACATCCCGTTGGGAGTGGGGCAAAATCCCCGACGGCGCGCCGCTTATCCACGTGGAGAACACACAGGGTGGCGCCAATCTCCACAACGTGTCGCTGCATAACCTGGACGTGACCGCCGGCGAGAAGGCTTACATAATTCGCCAATGGCAAGACGTTACCGATGTGACCGGCAAATTTCAGCTTCAGAATTTCGACTGCAACGCCACGGGCACCCTTTATATTTGCGACACGAACTTCGGTGGCTCGATCTATTGGGATGCGACATACCGCGAGGTGGGTAACGAGGCCGGCGACCAGATTTATTTCCACGCGTCCGGTGATAACGGAGTGAAGAGTCAACCCGGGTTCAAGCCGCTGCCGAACACTGTGTAAGGATCGCGCTCGAAGCCGCTATGGAGAAACGCCGCAAAGGGAGCGAACGTTCTCGTGCGATATCCTCTCGAAGATCTGAAGTTTGCCACCAGTGGTGGTGTCCAACACCCGGCGAGCGTGCTTCTCGTCTCGCAACTGACCGCCATTTCGCCGCGGCGCCCCGAGCGGCGGGATCGTAAGGCGTTTGGTTTGCTTTGCAACGTGGTTCAGTATCGTGGAATAACCTTCTAGAGTTGCCGCCGCAACTTCCGCGGGGGCCGGCATGGCGATCATCGAGATCCATGAGCTTAAACTCAGTGGGGCGGGAAACCACCGGTTGCTGGGCATCGATGTGGGTAGCAAGACGTTGGGACTGGCGCTGTCGGATCTCTCGCTAACGGTGGCGACGCCGCTGAAAACGCTAAAGCGAACCAAGTTCACAAACGACGCGGACCAGCTGAAGTCACTCGTTCATCAGCATGACGTGGGCGGTCTGCTGCTCGGCCTTCCTGTCAGCATGGATGGGACCGAGGGGCCGAAATGCCAGTCGGTCCGCCAGTTTGCCGCCAACCTGCTGGAAGTGCTGGATCTGCCACTGGCGTTCTGGGACGAGCGCCTGTCCACGGCGGCGGTTCAACGCATGCTGATCGCCGAAGCGGACATGAGCCGCAAGCGCCGACGTGACGTCATCGACAAGGCGGCGGCCGCCTACATCCTCCAGGGCGCGCTCGACGCCATCGGCATGCGGCCGGCGGGGCCGGCGCCGTGATCCATATCATCGGCGCCCTGACACCCGTATTCGCGGTGATTCTGCTGGGGTATCTGTTCAAGAAATGGCGGTTTGTGCCCGATGCCTTCTGGGGCGCCGCCGAACGAAATCACTTTTTATGTGTTTTTTCCGTCCCTTCTCGTGGCCACCACCGCCAAAGCCGACATGGCGGACCTGCGGGTGTTGCCCATGGTCGGCGCGTTGATCGCCGGAATCGTCATCGTCGTGGCGTTGACCTTCTGGCTCAGGTTTCCGCTCCGTCTCGACGGACCGTCATTCACGTCTCTGATTCAGGGGAGCGTCCGACCCAACGTATATGTGGGGCTCGCCGCCGCCCTGGCGTTGTTCGGCACCGAAGGGTTGACGCTGATCAGCCTATGCATTGCCGCCGCCGTGCCGGCGGTCAACGCGATTAGCGTCGTCGCCATGGTTCGCTATGCGTCGCTCGCGGGGACACCCGTCGGGTGGAAGTCGATGCTGTGGGCCATTGCGAAGAACCCGATGATTCTCGCCTGCGCGACCGGGCTTGTGCTGAATGGCGCCGGCATTGGCTTGCCGCCTCTCATTGGGCCGCTCCTGGAGATCCTCGGCCGCGCCTCGTTGCCGGTGGGACTTCTGGCCGTGGGCGCCGGCCTGGAATTGGCGGCCATGCGATCGGCGGGCCGGACGGTGGCCGTGACCTCGGCGATAAAGATCCTGTTGCTGCCAATCCTTACTTTCGTTTTGTGCCGGTCGTTGGGCCTGGACGGACTGACGGCGACCGTGCCGGTGCTCTACGCCTCCCTACCGGGCTCGGCCTCGGCCTATGTCATGGCCCGGCAGATGGGCGGGAACACCGTGATCATGGCCGGATCCATCACGCTCACGACCATCGCCGCCGCCGTCACCATGCCACTGATCCTGATTGCGGTCGGCTGATGCGCTTCAGTGAGCATTGCGAGGTCCATGAGAACGGTTCCATGGGGCCCGATACCGCATTATAGTCCCGGTCCATGATCGACGACGAAAGCGCCTTTTCCTATACTCACCGTGATCTGCTTGGCATCGAAGGCCTTTCACCGCCGGAAATCACGGCGCTACTCGATCGGTCGGAAGGCTATGTGGAACAGAATTGGCGGGCCGACAAAAAGCAATCGGTGCTGCGCGGCCGAACCATCATTAATCTATTTTTCGAGGCATCCACTCGTACCCGCACGTCGTTCGAGCTGGCCGGCAAACGCCTGGGCGGCGACGTTATCAACATGTCGGTGTCCACCAGTGCCGTCAAGAAAGGCGAGACGCTGATCGATACGGCCATGACCTTGAACGCCATGCACCCCGATGTGCTGGTGGTGCGCCATCCCGAATTGGGCGCGGTCAAGCTTCTGTCGGAGAAGGTCAATTGCGCCGTCATCAACGCCGGCGACGGCAGCCATGAGCATCCCACCCAAGCGCTGCTGGACGCCTTGACCATCCGCCGCCGCAGGGGCGATCTGTCGGGATTGCGAGTGGCCATATGTGGAGATGTCTTGCACTCCCGTGTGGCGCGGTCCAACATCCATTTGCTCAACACCATGGGCGCGAGCGTCCGCGTCATCGCGCCCCGGACGCTCATTCCGCCGGGGGCGGAACGCCTGGGCGTCGAGGTCTTCCACGACATGAACCGGGGACTGGAAGGATGCGACATCGTCATGATGTTGCGCCTCCAGACCGAGCGCATGCGCGCCAATTTTTTCCCGTCTATCCGCGAGTATTTCCACTTCTTCGCGCTCGACTACGACAATCTGGCGAAAGCGAAACCCGATGCACTGATCATGCATCCGGGGCCGATGAACCGGGGCGTCGAGATCGACTCCGAGGTGGCCGACGATTACGGGCGCAGCGTCATCCGCGAGCAGGTGGAAATGGGCGTGGCGGTACGCATGGCGTGCCTGGAATTGCTGACACACAACCTCTCCAATCCCAACCCTCGGAACTTATGATGTTCGTAAAGGCGGAAGGCTGATGGCGGCGCGATCGGACGCGGTTCCGGAGCGGGTGGTCTACGTCAACGCGCGGCTTCTGGATCCCTCTTCGAATCTGGATGCCCCGGGAAGCGTGCTGACCGAAAGCGAGACCATCGCCGATTTCGGGCCCAACTTGTTTGCGGAGGGGCCACCGGAAGGCGTGGAGGTCGTCGACTGTCAGGGTCACTGTCTTTGTCCCGGCTTGGTGGACACGCGGGTGCAATTGCGCGAGCCAGGGGAAGAACACAAGGGAACACTGGCATCGGCGGGACGCGCGGCCACCGCCGGCGGCATCACATCCATGGTCTGTCTGCCCAATACCCTTCCCGTCATCGATGACATGTCGGCCGTGGAGTTCGTGGCGAGGCGTGCGCGATTGCTTGGATTGAGCAAGGTCTATGCCTATGGCGCCGTCACCAAGGGCCTCGAGGGCAAGGAGTTGGCGGAATTGGGCATGCTGGCCGAGGCCGGCGCCGTGGCGTTCACGGATGGCGTCAAAGCCGTGGCCAACGCCCGGGTCATGCGTCAAGCGCTGGATTACGCTCGGACGTTCGACCTTCTGCTGATTCAGCATCCGGAGGAGCCCACGCTGGCCCAAGGTGGCGACATGAACGTCGGCGAGATGGCCACGCGTCTTGGCTTGGTGGGGATCCCCCGCGAGGCCGAAGTGATAATGGTCGAGCGAGACCTGCGTCTGGTCGAGTTGACCGGCGGCCGATTGCATTTCGCGCATGTGTCGACGGGAATCGCCATTGACGCCGTGCGCAAGGCCAAGGCGCGCGGACTGAATGTGACCTGTGACACCGCGCCACCTTATTTCGCGCTCAATGAAACGGCGGTCGGCGACTACCGGACCTTCGCCAAACTGTCGCCGCCCCTGCGCGACGAGGACGATCGCCTGGCGGTCATTCAAGGCTTGCTCGACGGGACCATCGATGCGATTGCATCCGACCATGCCCCCGAGGACGAGGACGCCAAGCGACTGCCCTTCGCTCAGGCGGCGTTTGGCGGTATCGGGTTGGAGACGCTGCTGGCCATCTCGCTGGAGCTTTACCACAACAAATTCATGCCGTTGCTGGACGTGATACGGCTCATTACCTGCAACCCGGCGGAGCTGCTCAATCTCCCCGCCGGGCGGTTGGTCCGAGGGGCACCAGCCGATTTGACGCTGTTCGATCCGGAGCGGGCCTGGAGGGTTCGCGAGCAAGACATTCTCAGCAAGTCGAAGAACACACCGTTCGATTACCGGCCGGTTCAGGGACGGGTGATCATGACCGTCGTGGACGGCCGGCGGGTTTTCTCTCAGGACGATTGAGCGATGGAAAATCCGGTCCCGGATATCACGCTTCTTCACCAGCTTTCGGCCGTGATCGGCTACTTGGCGGGCTCCATACCCTTCGGACTGTTGTTGACCCGTTTGACCGGAAAGGGCGATATCCGCGCCATCGGCTCGGGAAACATTGGCGCCACCAACGTCTTGCGCACGGGCAGCAAGGGGCTGGCGGCGTTGACGTTGCTGTTGGACGGTGGCAAGGGGGCGGCGGCGGCGCTGTTCATGGGTCAGTGGGGCGCCGACTTCGCGCTTTTGGCCGGTCTGTTCGCGGTCATCGGCCACGATTTCCCAGTTTGGCTCCGGTTCCGCGGCGGCAAGGGCGTGGCCACCACCATCGGCGTCCTGCTCGCGCTGTCCTGGCCGGTGGGCCTGATCACCTGCGCCGTGTGGCTGGCCGTGGCGGTGATCTCTCGCTACTCGTCGCTGGCGGCTCTGATATCGCTTGCCGCGTCACCGTTCGCCATGTTCTGGCTCGGCGACACCCCAAGGACGGTCATCGCGGTCCTGATGACGTTACTGGCCTTCGCCCGCCATCACGAAAACATTCGCCGGCTGCTCAAAGGAGAGGAGACCAAGATCGGCGGCAAGAAGGAGGGAGCCACCAGACCCTAACGGATGCGGCCGAGCGACCAATGCCTCGGAAATCGCAGGCTATTTAGTACTGAAACTACTACTAATACGTGCATCATCTTCTTTTTATTAACGTAAGGGTGATAGTTTGGGGCGATACCCATGGAACGCGAGCGCCCCTCGATGATCAGAACATTTTTCCGGCTTCCCTTCGGCCTTTGGGGGTTCTGCGAATTCCCGGCGACCACGGACAACGGCGCCGTTTTCGGAACGATCAGGAATGGCCGCGATTTACTTGTGTGGGTAGGGCGTTTCCAGCTTGTCTTCGGCCGTGAGAAACGCGAACGAAATTGGTTTCGCATCCCTTACCGGGACAATCGCGGCGACCCAAATCTCGGAACATGGCACTGGGATCTTTTCGCGCCCCGTCGATAGTCGCATCGGAGACGGTCTTCGTCCCGTTCTGCCGGTATCCGGGCCGAAATCGTTGACCCTGTCAGCGCTGGCGGAGCAAAAGGAACTGGGTTCGAACCTTCTCTGTTTTTCTCATTTATTTTCAATGGCTTGAATGACGCCATCCGCGAAAACACTCATCCGTCATCATTAACCCCAACAACGGCTCGGCGTCTTCAACCGAGTTAGGAATGGTTTGCAATCAGGAATCAAGCGGGAGCAACTGGCGAGAAAGCCGACCTTCGCACACTCGCTTCCGGTGCTGAGGGTATTGCGGCCGTGGCCTGCCCTGGGCCGGCAGGGGAAAGTGTAGCCAGGAGCCAACGTCTCGGCATAGCGGCAAGTCACGTACGGCCACGCCAAGCCGACCAACGGCGAGCGCGGGACTTACTGCCCTCACGCCCTGTCTATTGCCCGTCAGCCGCCGAGCAGCTTCTGTAGGTTATCGAAGCCCGCTTGGTAAATTCCTTGGATGGTCGCGATCGCATCGCCCTCGGACGCCCCCGACGGCTCAAAGTTGCTTGACCACTCGACTTTGGCGCCGCCCTCCTCGTCCCGGACCGTGATTGTCGCCCTATAATTGGCGACAGGAAGAGGTCCTGAGTTAATTTCGTAGGAGTAAGTGCGCGCCCCATCGTCATGGTGATCGAGCGTCTCGACTATCTCGCCTCCGCCAACAAGGTGTAACCTTCGGACCTCGCCGCCGCCTTCCACCTCGCTCTTCTCAATCGCCGGGTGCCAATCGGCAAGCGCGTTCCAGCCGCCGACCAGCTTCCACACTTGGTCCGCTGGTGCGTAGAGTTTAGTCGACATCGATACATCTGCCATGACGTTGCCTCCAGAGAAAGTCTGAATGGGATGGCTGCCCGTTCTCCGAACCGGCATCACTCTCGCTTCGCGCAACGGCGCGTTTGACTTATGCATCCCCCACGGTTGGGCATCCCTAATGGCATGCAGCGGCATCCCTAGGCCTTTGGGCTTTAACCGCGACCGTATCATCAACGAATAATTATCTTATCACATTCAGGCACCTACAAACAACTTGGCGGCCGAGGGGCTGGTCGCTTGGCCAAACCTCCGTCGACTTATCAGGCGATAGTCCAGGTCAGGTCAGGGTAATCATTGAAGGTTCTCGTCACCCTGAAAAGTGGTCCGCATCTGGGGGTATTGCCGCTGTTGCCGGCTCAGGGCCGGCAGGGGAAGGTGTAGCCAACAAGTGACATTACCGGAGACCAACCGATTGCAAATTGTTACCAGCACGCGAGGCCTCTGACGCGCCAAAGGCCCCATCTCTAGACTGCTGAATCGAGTCGGTGGATCACGTTTTTACACAAACAAAGTTGTGTTCCCGTCTTCAGGGGACGAGGTATCATCAGGGGAATCGCGATTGATTTCGCGTCCGAGCTGGGATCCGCTGACACTATGCGAGGAACCAACAAACGAGGGAGGACGACGTGAATAGTCCAGTTTACCTTACAATAGCGGCCACATTGGCTTTGAGTTTGTCCCTGTCGGCTTGGGCACAGGAAGTGAACGACGAGCCGCTTACCGAAAACTGGGCGCCCAGCGAATGGGGCGCGGACGACATGGCCGGGTCGGTCAATCGAACGACACCGGAGATGGTCCTCAAGGCGGTCGGTCTGGTGAAGCAGGGCAAGGTTGCAACCCTAGGCAAGGTCTATGCTCAGGACGCGCCGGCTTTCGGCTCACGCGGCTGGCGGTTGATAATCCCCGGTCTGCCGACAGGTGGACCTTTCGGAGAGCAGAAACTGGTCTACAACGACGAATACTTGGCCACTGAAATCGGTCAGATCGGCACGCAGTTTGACGGGCCTGGTCACATCGGCGTGCTGACCTCGAAGGGTCATTTCTTTTACAACGGGCGTTTTCTCGGGGATCCGGATGTGGGGACCTATGGATTGGGTCCGCTGGGTGTCGAACATGTCGCCGAGAAGGGGTTCGTGTGCCGTGGCGTCCTGCTTGACGCGGTGGCGTTTCGTGGCGGTCAGTTGCCGAATTCCCGCCTCGCAAGATCCGGCTGATCCAGGGATCATTACGCCTGAAGACATAGGGAAAATGGTGGAGCGAGAGGGCATCGATCCGATCGGCGAAGGCGATTGCGTGTTCCTTCACACCGGTCACGGCAACATCTGGCATCCGCATGATTGGGACACTTTCGATGCTGCCGAGAAGGCCAAGAGGGTTGCCGAGTTCAATGCTGGCGAGCCCGGTTTCGGCATTTCGGCTTGTGAGTATCTTGCGTCGCGCAAGGTCATCCTCACGGGCGCGGACACTTGGAGCACCGAAGCTGTGGGTCCCGGTTTCGGCGGTGAGACGGCTCAGCCCTTCGAATGCCATATCAAGATGATGACGAAACGTGGCATCTGGAATCTCGAGAACCTGGACTTGACCCAACTGGTCGCGGACAAGGCCTACGAGTTTCTGTTCGCTTGGTCACCCCTGAAGATCAAGGGGGCCACCGGGTCTCCCGGCAACCCCATTGCCATCTACTGAACTTCTGGTTCTTTGCGCTGAGTCGCCCAGCCACTGTCAAACGTAGAGCGCCGGTGGCGCTCGGGCGAATTCAGTTGTTTCACGTGTCTCATGGACTTCGGCTGTGGGTCAGCAGTGACTGTCGGCGTCAAGCTGAGAGATCGTCCGCAGCTGAGGGTATTGCCGTTGTCGCTGGCGGTTGGCTTGCAGGGGAAGGTCTAGCCAATTCTGGTCATTCCAACATTGCCGCACCGCATAGATTTCAACACGGGGGTCCGCTAATCTCCCTGTTGAGGGAGATTCCCGATGGAGCGTCGTCTTGCCGCCATTCTTGCCGCCGACGTGGTCGGGTACAGCCGCCTAATGGGGGAGGATGAGGCGGGTACCTTTGAGCGCGTGCGAAGTCACCGCAAGGATCTCTTCGAACCCAAAATCGCGCAACACAACGGACGGATCTTCAAGGTAATGGGAGATGGACTACTGGCAGAGTTCGCCAGCGTGGCGGACGCTGTTGAGTGCGCGGTGGCGCTGCAGGAAGCACTGGCAGGACGCAACGATTACGCTCCGGCGGATCAGGGCATCGACGTGCGCATGGCCGTCAACCTCGGCGACGTAATCATCGACGGCGAGGACCGGCATGGCGATGGCGTCAACATTGCGGCGAGACTGGAGAAGTTGGCCGAGCCGGGCGGTTTGATCATCTCACGAGCGGTCTACGAGCAAGTTCGGTCGAAGCTAGCGTTGCATTTCGAGGACTTGGGCGACAAAGTGCTCCACAATATCGCGGAGCCGGTGCGGGTTTACCAAGTCTCGTCGGTCACTCCACCGAGCAAAGCAGGGGTGCTGACAGTCACCACGTCTCCGAACTTCGCGGCCAAGTGGCTGGTGCATCGTCTCGGCGATTTCGCCGAGACCTATCCCAACATCGATCTCCGGATAAGCGCGTCGCTGCACCATGTTAACTTCGCCCGCGAGGATGTCGATGTCGCGATCCGCCATGGCGAGGGGCAATGGCCCGGCCTGCACGTCACGCGCCTTGCGTCAGAGGAACTCTTCCCGGTCTGCAGTCCGAAGCTCTTACGAGGCCGGCATGCACTGCGGTCATTGAATGAGCTGAAGCGTCATACTTTGCTGCATCTGGATAATCGGCAAGATTGGCTGAAGTGGCTTGATGCGGCCGGCGTCACCGACGCGGACCTTTCACGCGGCGTCGTTTTCAATCAGGCGAGCATGGCCATCGATGCCGCAATCGATGGCCAGGGGATCGCCCTGGCACGTACGGCATTGGCGGCGTGGTATTTACGAAGGGGTCGGCTGGCCCGGCCCTTCGACCTTGACCTGAAAGTCCCCTATGCCTACTGGATCGTTTGCCCCCGTTCCAACGCCGACCTGCCAAAGGTCGCGACCTTCAGGAAATGGTTGCTTGCCCAGGCTGAGGAGGACACGGCCGAGTTAACGCAACTTCGGCGGCATGCTGGTGGGACAGCAACGACAAGTGTTCCTCGCTCAGGACGTCGCCGATAGGCGTGGCTGTGCCTTCTAAACGTGCTGATTGCCTTATTTCGCCTCCGGGTCACGTCCGGCCTAACGGCGGTCGGACCAGACGAGTCAGCTATCTGGGGTCTTGCCGAAGCAAATAGGTTGATAGCTGACCTCGCGGATCAATCGTCAGCTATACCCCAAAACTCCCCGTGCGCGGCCACTGGCCGGCAGGCCCGGGTCTAGCCGAGGCTGTTGAAAACTATTCTGAGGGTTCATCGGCGCAAGAATGATTCGCCGGCATGGCTATCGCCGCAATAATGATTCCGCTCAGGACGATCATCGATTCCATTGTTGCGGCAGTGTTAGCTCGTCTGGAGTTTTTCAACAGCCTCAGCCAATTCCGGACCTTCGACAGAATGAGTTGTCCGCCCTCGCAGAGTACATAAAGCTATTCCGGATCTGCTCCCTAGACCGGCGCTGGAAAAGGATGCCGAGACAAACTAGAATATACGTCAATATAGAAACCGGGACCGCTGTCCCGGACGTGCCAGGCGTCGCTCGGTAACTCAGCCGAGCCGTGTCAGAGTTGAGGAACTGTTCATGAAACAATTCGTCCTCACCGCCGTGTTGGTGATTACGTCAGCCGTCTACGCCGTTGCAAGCGTCTCCGCCGCCGGGAACCTTGCCGGGCAGGACCCCATTGAGGTCCGCGTTGAGTTGGGTACGTCGGCAGGCGACCTCGTCTTCGTTCCAAACGACCTCACGTTTGAAACGGGCAACTTGTACAAACTGGTACTAACGAACCCGAGCGACAAGAAGCACTACTTCACGTCGCTTGATCTAGCCTCCAAGGTGTACACGCGAAAAGTACAGGTCGTTGGTCCCAATGGCACGATCGCCGAGGTCAAAGGAGCGATCCGGGAGATCGAAGTCTATCCTGGAGGTACCTCCGAATGGTGGTTTGTCCCAGTGTCTACAGGAAAATTTTCCGACCTGCATTGTCACATCAAGGACGATAACGGCAAGACACATGCCGAAAAGGGTATGATTGGCACAATTACGATCGAATAAGCATCGCGACGCGGGTACATGAAACCGATTTGTGTACTCAGGATAGGTCAGCGCAGAGCTCGATACGGTATGGTCCATAACGTGGGACCCGACGCCCGCTCCGGGTCTACACCACCCCTCTACCGACGCCATTGCCATCGACCGGTCTAACCCAGAAAGCAGCCGTCATCGCCATATCCGCTGTCCGCGAGACCAAGCCTTGGCGATAACCGATACCACGTCCGCGTGCTTCGAGGCGGCAGCTTTGTCGGTGAGGCGGAGGGCGCGCGCGTCAAGCTCGATACGAGCTGACGCGCTCGAAGAAGGTGTATGGGTCCACCCCGTACACACGCTCGAACTGGAGCTCTACCCAGTGCGACCAGTCGCGGCCGAAATGCTTGGTGATTGATACGGCCAGCAGCGTGCTCAAGATATCGGGATGGTCGCGCAGAGCGTCCATCCGCAGGCCATTGAAGATCATCCGGTGCACCTCGAACGCGGTATCTATGGTGCCGTGTGGATCCGGCTCGAAGACCTCTTCGAGCGTCGGCTTGGCCTGGTTCGGAAACTGGATGACCGTCACGACGGCACTGGCCTGTCTGTGCTGGACGTAGCAGCAGGGTAGTCGGGAGGTGTGACTAGGACGTTAACTCAGGCGGATCGAAGTCGGGTGAAAGGGCACTCGCTGATGGATCGCGAACTTCCATGTAGGCTGCCGGTTAGTCAATCGGTAGTTACGGGCTGCCGCAAGACCGCCTTCAAGGGCAGGTTTATTCAACTCGGCTGTTGGGCTCCGGGCTTCAGCCGAATCGCATATCGGCTACGGTCCGGCAGCGTACCGATCCGAAGAATCAGCGGAAGACGTGGCTTCCTGCTGCGCATTCCGACGCAAAGCGGCCACTGATTCCGATTTAATCCGGCCACTGATTTCGACGCAAAGCGGCCAGTCGGATTGGGGATGTGGTCGACCTCGTTGGGTGATCCTGACAGGGGCTACCTTCGCGCCTTTTCGAGAGGAGCGAGGATGCCCCGGGAGAGATTGCCCATGCGCAAAATATACGACGTTCTACGGCTGCACGCCGGCGGATTGTCGAAGCGGCGGATTGCCGTCAGCTTGAACATCGGCCGCACGGCGGTCGGCGATTATCTTCGCCGGGCACGCCGCGCCGGCCTGGGTTGGCCGCTGCCCGAGGGGCTTTCGGACGAAGACCTGGAACGGCTGCTGTTTCCGCCGCCGCCAGCGGTTTCTCCCGATCGCCGGCCGCCTCCCGATTGGCCAGTCCTGCATCGCGAACTCAAGCGGCCCGGCGTCACTCTGTCGCTGTTGTGGGAGGAATACCGCTCGGTTCATCCCGGGGGTTACGGCTACAGCCGGTTTTGCGATCTCTACCGGGATTGGCGCGGCCGGCTCAACCCGACCATGCGTCAAGCCCATGTCGTCGGCGAGAAGCTGTTCGTCGATTACGCCGGCGCCACGATGGAGGTGATCGACGGCCTTACCGGCGAGATCCGCACGGCCCAGGTGTTCGTCGCCACCCTGGGCGCTTCCAGCTATACCTACGCGGAGGCGACCTGGACGCAGGCTTTGCCCGACTGGATCGGTTCGCATATCCGCGCCTTCGCCTATTTCGGCGGCGCGCCCCGGCAGGTCGTGCCGGACAATCTCAAGTCCGGCGTCGTCAAGGCCTGCCTGTACGATCCCGAGATCAACCGCACCTATGCCAGCATGGCGGCCCATTACGACACCGCCATCGTGCCGGCGCGGCCGCGCAGACCGCGGGACAAGGCGAAAGTCGAAGTCGGCGTTCAGATCGTCGAGCGCCGCGTTCTGGCCCGCCTGCGCCATCGCCGTTTCTTCAGTCTCGCCGAACTCAATCAGGCGATCGCCGAGCTTCTCGTCGCTCTCAACGGGCGCGTCACGCGTCATCTCGGCGCATCGCGCCGGCAATTGTTCGAGCAACTCGACCGGCCGGCGCTCAAGCCGCTGCCTGCCCAAGCCTACGAGTATGCCGAATGGAAGCAGCGCCGCGCCGGCCTCGATTATCATGTCGAGGTCGCCAAGCATTACTATTCGGTGCCCCATCGCCTGGCCAAACAAAAGCTCTGGGCGCGGATCACCGAACGCTCCGTCGAAGTCTTTCACAAAGGCAAACGCGTCGCCGCCCACATGCGCGGTTCCGGCAACCGGCGGCACACCACCGTCGCCGAACATATGCCGTCCTCACATCGCCGCTACGCCAATTGGACCCCGGACCGCATCCGAAGCCAGGCCGCCGCCAACGGACCCAATACCGAGACCCTGATCGACGTCATCCTGCGCGCCAAACCCCATCCCGAACAGGGCTTCCGCTCCTGTATCGGTATCCTCCGCCTGGCCAAGACCCATGGATCGGAACGTTTGGAAGCGGCCTGCGAGAGAGCCCTGGAGATCGGCGCAAGGTCGTATTCCTCGGTCGCCTCCATCCTCAAGAACAATCTCGATCGCCGCACACCGCGACAGGCCACGGACGGACCGGCGATCGATCATCCCAACATCCGCGGCCCGCAATACTTCCACTGAGGAGACATCATGCTGCAACATCCCACCCTCGACCAGCTCAGGCATCTCAAGCTGCACGGCATGGCCCGCGCCTTCGCCGAACTCGGCGACAACGCCCAGGCCGGCGAACTGGACCATGCCCAGTGGCTGGCCCTGCTGCTCGACCGCGAAGAGGCCGAACGCGACGACCGCCGTCTGACATACAGGCTCCGCAACGCCCGTCTGCGCCACCCCGACGCCAGCATCGACGACATCGACTACCGGGCCCCCCGGCGCCTCCACAAAGCCCTGTTCCAGCAACTCGCCAGAGGCCAATGGATCGCCCGCAAACAAAACCTGATCCTCACCGGCCCCTGCGGCGTCGGCAAATCATGGCTCGCCTGCGCGCTCGGCCAGAAGGCCTGCCGCGACGACTTCTCCGTCCTCTACAAGCGCGTCCCCAGGATGTTCGCCGAACTCGAAATCGGGCGCGCCGACGGCCGATACCCCCGCCTGTTCCGGGCGCTGACCAAGGCCAACCTCCTCATCCTCGACGATTGGGGACCCGAACGGCTCAACCCCGATCAGCGACGCGACCTCATGGAAATCGTCGAGGACCGATACCAAAACGCCTCGATCCTGATCACCAGCCAACTGCCTGTCACCAAATGGCACGACGTCATCGGCGAACCCACTTTCGCCGACGCCATCCTCGACCGCATCGTCCACAACGCCCACAGGATCGATCTCGACGGGCCTTCAATGCGAAAGACCATTTCAGAAAATATCAACGCCAACGACGTTGACCACCCACAACGAAAATGACATCAAGGGATCACCCAACGGCGACGATCACGACGCTATATTCGACCCTCGGCCAAAGTGGCCGTTTTGGATCGGAACAGGTGGCCGCTTTCCGTCGGAATCGGTGGCCGCTTTCGTCGGAATGCGCACTTCCTGCCAGCGGGAGGCGTCAACGCGTAGGCATCCCCGAACTTGCAAGTCGGTGCAAGGGCTTACGTGCGGTCGCCTCGCGGACGCCTGCGGCGCGACGGACCATTGGCGCCGGTTCGAGCGCTTTGCGGGCACGTTTGTTGCCACCGGAAGGCTGACTCGCTAGAACCAACAGGGAACACATCGGCAGGCGGGCAAGCACCACATCGTATGCTCCATCTCAACGATCTCAATCCAGCACAGCATGCGGCCGTCGTCTTCGGCATTCCGAATGGACAGCCGCTGCGGCCGACGCCGCCGCTGTTGATCATCGCCGGCGCTGGATCGGGCAAGACCATGACGCTTGCGCACCGTGTCGCCCACCTCATCCTCAACGGAGCTGACCCGAGGAGTATCCTGCTGCTGACGTTTGCCCGTCGGATGGCGGCTGAAATGACGCGGCGGGTAGAGGGGATTTGCACGAGAGCGCTCGACGGACGGGGGCCATTTCCCGCCAAAGCCATCGAATGGTCCGGAACTTTTCACGCGGTGGGTGCCAAGCTGCTGCGCCTGCACGCCGAAAGCATCGGTTTGCAGCCGGGTTTTTCGATCCTCGACCGCAGCGACGCCGCCGATTTGATGGATCTGGTGCGCGATGATCTCGGGCTGTCCCGGACGGGCGGCCGGTTCCCGAAGAAGGCGACCTGCCTCGCTATCTATTCGTACGCGGTGAATGGCCAGCTGTCGGTCCGTGACACGGTCGACCGCGTCTTCCCTTGGTGCGCCGAATGGTGTGAATCGCTGAAAGCGCTTTTCGCCGGTTACGTCGAAACCAAGCAGACACAGTCCGTGCTCGATTACGACGATCTGCTGCTCTACTGGTCCCAGATGATGCAGATCGAGGAGCTGGCGCGCCTCATCTCAGCCCGCTTCGATCACGTACTCGTTGACGAATATCAGGATACCAACGCCCTGCAGGCTGCGATCCTGCTCGGTCTAAAGCCCGACGGCGCTGGCATCACCGTCGTTGGTGATGACGCCCAGGCGATCTATTCCTTCCGCTCGGCGACCGTGCGCAACATCCTCGATTTCCCCAGCCGCTTCGACCCGCCGGCCGAGGTGGTGCGGCTCGAACAGAACTACCGGTCGACCAAGTTGGTCCTGGCGGCCTGCAACCGCATCATGGCCCGAGCGGGCGAGGGTTTTACCAAGAACCTGTTCACGACACGATCAGGCGGCGGGCGGCCGATACTGGCAATGGTTGCGGACGAGACTCAGCAGGTCGATTTCGTGATCGAGCGCGTTCTCGCCAATCGGGAAGCAGGAATGGAGCTGCGGGAGCAAGCCGTTCTGTTTCGCGCCTCCCATCACGCGAGCCAGCTTGAGGTGGAACTCATGCGACGGAACATCCCGTTCGTCAAGTTCGGAGGCCTCAAGTTTCTGGAAGCGGCACACGTCAAGGATGTCCTCGCGATACTCCGGTGGGCGGAAAACCCGCGCGATCAGGTCGCCGGACTGCGCGTGCTCAAGCTGATGCCGGGGGTCGGCCCCGCCACGGCACGCCGCGCGATGGTGGCCCTGGAGAGGGAAGGCCACAACATTACCGCCCTTTATCGGTTCCGGCCTCCCGCGGCGGCGACAGAGGCATGGTCGGGGCTCGTCGGCGTCTTGAAGGATTTGACGGATTCTCGCCCCTGGGGTGGGCAGATCGACCGGCTGCGCCGATGGTACGACCCGATCCTGGATCTCACCTATGACGACTCTCGCCCCCGCCGGGGCGATCTCGATCAGCTGGAGCGGATGGCCGCTCAGCATCTGTCGCGGGCGAGCTTCCTGACCGACCTGACCCTTGATCCGCCAGAGGCTTCTGGTGGCGAGGCGGGCGTACCGATGCGGGACGAGGATTGGCTCGTGCTGTCCACCATCCACTCGGCCAAGGGGCAGGAGTGGCGGGCCGTTTACATTCTCAATGTCGTCGACGGCTGCATCCCGTCGGATCTGGCTACGGGGACAACAGCGGAGGTCGAGGAGGAGCGCCGGCTGCTGTACGTTGCGATGACCCGAGCGCGGGACGATCTTGTGCTGGTGCAGCCGTTGCGTTTCTTCATTCGGGGTCAGGCACGCGGTGGAGACGGTCACGTCTTCGCGCCGCGCAGCCGCTTCATTGGGGACGAGGATCTGGACGTCTTCGAGCTGGTTGGTTCCCCTTCCCCGTCGCCGACGCACAGGGAAAAACCGCTGACGCCGTCTGCGCTAAGTGTCGATCTTAAGGCTACCATGCGTGCCATGTGGCGATGACCACAGCCTCGCTCATTTCGTGTATTCAACGATCTTAATCGTGGGACGTTACCAAGGTTGGTTATCCGGTTCGGGACGACAAGGTGGACCGAGCCGCTGCAGCGTCGCCCATCGCACCAGCCGTAATTTCCGGTACTTCAAAAGGATCGATTCCGCTATGAACGGAAAAATAACTGGTTGAATGGACCGAACGACATGAACGAGGAAGACAAGAAGCACGGGCAGGAAATCGACGATCGCATCCGGGAGGCTGCGTACTTGATGTGGGAGCAGGCCGGCCGTCTGTCGGATATGGCCCACGAGTATTGGGCTGCGGCCGAAAAGGAAGTGTGGGCGGCCTGGCGGACAGCCGCGGAACAGGTACTGCCCGGCGAGAAGGCCGAGAAACCGAAAGCTGAGGCCAGTAAGCCTGCGGATTCCGTAGCGGCGAAAAGCGCCCGGGCAACAGCGAAACCTGCGGAGAAGGCAGCAAAAGCCAAGAAGCAGAAACCCGAGGCAGACAAGGCTAAAACGATCAAACCTGCCGGGGCGCAGGCCAAAGCCGCAGCCAACGCGGAAAAACCGGAGGGTTCGAAAGCCCCGGCTGCAAAATCTGCGATCTCCGAACCGCCAAGGCCTGCGAGCGCGGCCACGAAACCGGAGGCCAACGCAGCGAGAGCAGAACCGCAAAAACCCTCGCCGGCCAAACCCGAGGCTTCCGAGGCGCCCGGGCCGGCCAAGGTCGTCGCCAAACCGGCCGGCGAAACACCTCGGAAGGTTGACGCTGTTGCGACCGCACCCACTGAGGCGCCGTCAGCCGTCGAGCCTACGGCCGAGGCCGGGGACAAAAAAGAGAGAGGAAGCCTTCGCACCAGGACAAGTCGCCGAACCCGCGAAAAGTCCGAGCTTCGGGGACGTAAACGCAGACTAGGAAAGAACTGAGCGGGAGAAACCGCATTCGTCCCGAGAGGTAGCCGTGGGGCCTGTCGCTGCTTCACGCAAAGCCCCCGCCCTATAGCCGAGGCTTACGGGATTGACGAGCAGGTAGCCGATGATTGAGAGCAGCAGCGCGATCAGCGCACCGGTGATGGCGACGCCGGTGTTCATCACCCGTTTGAAGATCTCGTAGATCACGTCTTCCTTGGCGACGTGGCCGGTGAGCGCGTCGCGGATCAGCTGGATGTCGGCCTTCACCGTAACCAACTCGGAACGCTGGTCGTGTACCATCGTCCGCAGTCCGTTGTTGAGGATCGATTTGATCTCGGAGACGTCGTGCTGTAGCGCGTTGATGGCGGCGGTGTGTTCATCCGGGGTCATGGTAAATGCCCGTTGCCGAGGTCTCGCCCGGCCGGAGTCATAGCCCGAACAGCCCATCGGCGGTGCCGTCGCAGTAAAGGAGGCGGATCCCGGCCGTCGGGACGACCAGGGTCGTGGTTCCCCGCACGACGGTCAGATCGGCGCCTCCATCGGCGTTGTTGACGACGAACAGGCGCTTGACGGCCGGAACGGTGACGTTTCGAGCGACGGTCAGATGATCGCCGCGGAATGCCACGGCGCTTCGGAACTGGGCATCGGTAAGGGTAACGTCGCCGGCGGCAAAATCGATGATCAGCTCGTCGCACATCGCCGCATCGAGGGCGTCGACGGCGTCGTTGATGGTCACCTCCTTCTGGTTCTGGGCGGCGGCGACGTGGGTGATGGCGAGATTGGGGCTGGGCATTCAGGTGACCTCCAGGGTAACGGCGCGGGCGAACCCACGCCCGGTGACGGCGCTCAACTGGTAGACGGCGACGGAGAGGGTGTCCGGCACGGCGCCGAAGTCGGCGACGATGTCGGTGTTAGCGTAGGTCGCGGCGGGGCTCGCCGAGGCGAGCGTCCGCTTCACGGCGCCGCCGGGCCCGTCGAGGATGTCGACCTCGTAGGCCTCAGAAACCTCGCCCAGCGGCACATCGCCGCTACCGTCGCGAAGCTCGCCGCCAATGCGGGTGCGCCGCACCCAGCTCAAGGCGATGTCCGCGGGTGCCCCCGTCTTTGCCGCCGTGACGGTCCAGGGCGCGTAAGGCTTGAGATCGCGCCCGGCATTGATCCGGGTCTCGATGTCGGCGTCCTCGAACAGGGTGCCGAAGCCGACGCCGCGCCAGGAGCGCGAGACGCCAAGCTCGCCCAATGCGAGTGTCACCGCTTCGATGTCATTCGCATCGAGCAGCATGAACAGCTCGCCGGCCTGGTGGCCGGAGACGAACACGTCGGTGCCGCGACGGCCGCGCAGAAGCCCCGATAGCGTGTAGGAGCCGTCCGGGTTTTCGATGACGTCGCGATATTGGATGATCTCGGGCTCGCCGTTCGCCTTCAGGATGACCGCCGCATTGGCGCCATTCACCATCTCCAGCTGGGTCACCGATTCCAGCTTGTCCGCCCCCGTGGTCATGAACACGGTGAGCGTGTTCGCTTGGTCGGTGGCAAAGGGCGACGGTGGATCCCCCAGCGTGTTGGCGGTGGCGCCCCAAGCGGCCTCGTTCAAGGCCGCACCGGCCTGCGACCAGCTGCTGCCGTCGGCGCTCTTGTAAAGGGACGCGCCGGGCCAGCCCGGCGGCCCGAACCCGGCCATGAGGGTGTAGACCCGCGAGCCGGTACCGCTCGATATCGTCGACATCGCGGAGGAGTGGCGCATCGAGCAGGAACAGCCGGCTGGCGGCGATGCCGGCGATGACTTGTGGCGGAACACCGGCGCCGGGATCGGCCTGGACAGCCGATGCATAGGCCATGGCATCCTCGGAAACGGCCTTGAGGGCGATGGCAAAATCAGCGCCGATGTCGGTGCGGGCAAGACGCGAGCGAAAGACGGCGCCACTTTCGAGGACGACATCGATCACGTCGGTGGGCTCCAGCGGAAGCCAGGTCCACGGCACCCGGGCCTCGTAAGAGGAGCGCTCGATCCAGGCGGCGTAGAGGGTCTTCGCGGCGATGCGCTTGGCGGTGGTGGCGTCGAGCACGATGGGAAGATCGACGCTCCGCTGATCCCTGGAATGCATGGTCGGCACCGGCTGGGCGGCGCGCTTGTCGAACTGGGCGCCTTGCTGGTAGTCGGATCCCTTTTCCATGTAGACGATGGAGACCCGTTCCGGCAGCTCCACCTCCTGGGTGCGCCGCTCGCGCCAGGCCTCGCCGGTCTCGTCTTCGAGCACGATCAGATCCTGTTGCGCAATGGTCGCCACCGGCGTCCGGCCGCGCTTGCGAAAGGCGAGCACGTCGTCGCTCTCGACGCCGTCGAAGAACCAGGCGCCGGCGAGGGGCTCGAGGGCGGCGCGCACCGTCGACTGCCGGCCGACGACGTAGCCGGCAACGGTGTCGGTGAGCTCGGCGGTCTCGATGTCGGCGAGGCCGAGCCCGGCGCGGCCGGAGAGGTCGGTGACGATGGCGGAAAGGGCGTCGCCCTCACCGCCGCCGCGGCCGAGGAACAGCCGGACCCAGCCGCTGTCGCTGTGGACAAGCAGCGTGTCGGTCAGGGAGTCGTAGACCTGGGCGCCGGCCTCGCTGACCTCGCCCGGCCAGGTCTCGTCGGTGACCAGGGCGCCGGTGGCGGTATCGATCTGAACCACGCGTGGTCCCCGCATCAGCGTCCAGCGCTGGCGTTCGAGGCGGCTTTGGCCGAAGAACGGGCCCTCGGTGTTGATCCGGATCGGCGTCGCCGTCTTCCAGACGATGCCGTCACCCGCCCGCCACTTGAGGGTGTAGATGGTGCCGCCCGAGCCGCCGTGGGAGACACGCACCTGGAAGATCACGCGAGTTGTCGGTCGCATCGTAGGAGAGCCCGCCGGCCGCGTCGTAGAAGCCGTCGGCGCCGGCCTCGATTTCGGCGGGCGCGAAGCTCGCCACCTTCTCGAAGGTGAACCCGAAGCTGGCGCCGGCCGTAGCGTCGTAGAAGGCGTTGGAGGCGGCGGTTAGCCGATAGAGGCCGAGCTCCGTGTGGGACGTGCCGGTGCCGCTTCCCAGCACCCAGCCCTCGCCGAACCCTTCGCCGATCCGGCCCCGGATGCAGCCGCGGCAGCGGGATTCGTCCACCGTCTCGCCGGCGCCCCAGACGTAGCCCATGTCCGATGCCCGCAGCAGCCCGACATCGTCGAACAGCGAGCCGGTGAGCAGAAAATCGACACGGCCGCCCGGCCCATACGCCGAGACCATGCCCATGAAACGCGAGGCCGACGAACCGCTCCGTCGTATTCGAGAGGCCGCTGCTCGTGGTGCCGAACCGGGCGACCTCCTTGAGGGCGTTGGGGTCGATGCGGAGGATCGGCCGCGAATTGCCCGAGCCGGCGTTGAGGTAGAGATAGCCGTCCTCGCCGCAGAACAGGACGCCGGGGAAATTGTTCGGATCGACGCTGGTCACGTCGCTCATCCGCGCCTGGCGGTCCTCGCGCATGGTCGCGGAGATCGAACCGGCGGATGCCGGAGGCCGAAAGCGCTGACGTCGCTGTCGACGAAGTAGCCGTAGCCCCGCCGCCAGTCGATGGCGAGGTCGCCGACCTGGTAGGAATCGAAGGCGCCACCCTCGCCGGTGGTGATGAAATCGATGAGCTGGTAGGGCTTCTCGTCCGTCTTGCGATAGGTGATCTCGGCGGTGATGTTGGGGACGCGGTTGCCGAAGTCGGCGAGCGCCAGGTCCTCGAAGACGATGGTGCAGAGCCCGCGGTGGGCCGGCGCCTGACCGGCGCCGACGTGGGACTCGATCAGCGGATCCGGCAGCTCCGTTTCCTCACCGCCGTGGAAGCGGAACCTGAGACCCGGCTTGGCGACGGTGGCGCTGGTGCCCCGCTTGTCGAAGATCAGCTTGCCGTCGGCCCAGATGCGCAGCACGTCCTCGGCCGGACCTTCGCCGAAGGCAAGCGCGAAGGAGGCGAAGTAGGCATAGGTCACCGAGGTGTGGCTGGCGCCTCCGCCGCCGCCCTTGCCGCCGGTGCGGGTGGTCGAGACGTTCTTCTGCTCCCGAATGCCGGCCGACCAGATCATCTGCCCGGCCATGCGCAGCGTGCCGTAGGCGATCGGGATCGGCGCGCCATAGGCGGAGCCGGTGACGGAGAGATCGCCGAGCCTCGGGCCCTCGCTGACCGTCTCCGGTCCCCGCGTCGGGAACAGGAGGTTGCCGACGATGGAGCCGATCAGCCAGCCGGCGCCGCCAAGGCCGATGGTGGAACCGAGAGCGGCGCCGCCCGCCGCCACCAGGATCGCCATCGGTCAGACCTCGTCCAGCCCGCGGAAGCGGAAGCAGAATTTGACCTTGTCCGGCCACTCGCCGGCGTACGCCTCCTCGACCACCTTGCGCCGGCTGGCGTGGGCATGGACGAGCGAGAGGCGGCCGTACCGCTCGGCGACGATGGCCGCGTGGCAGGGGTAGGCGCCGTCGGCGAACACCAGCACGTCGCCCGGACGCATCTCGGGGATCGGCACCGGATCCATGTTTTCGCGGAAGTGGTCGACGAAGGCCTGGCCTTGCGCGTGGCGGCGATAGTTGGTCGTATCGTAGTCGGTGAGGCCCAGATCTCTCGCGACCCGCACCACGAGGCCGGCGCAGTCGAGGCCGCGGCGGCTCCGGCCCTGATGGCGCCACGGCACGCCGAGATAGCTCCTGGCCGCGGTGACGATGTCGTGGTCTACTTGGCATCGGGGTAGCGCATCATCGCGTCCTGCCCGGGCAGGTACGGCTCGCCGCGAAAGTTGAGGACGTTGGCGAAGCGGCCGGTGCAGGTCTGAAGCCGCTTGTCGCAACCGGGATGGATGCGGAACCGATCGCCGGCTTCGATGTGCGAAGGGCTGGGGGAGGAACAGGGTGACGGTGCCGGCGGCCTCGATCCAGTCCCGCACCTCGCAGGACCGCCCGGCGTTGGCGCCCGTCTCCCAGGTGACGACGCCGCCGGTGAACCAGCCGTCGGCGGCGCGCGGCTCGTCGATCGCGGCCTCGAACGTCTTGCGGTCGAGGGCGGCCGTCACCTCGCCGTGACGGGACCAGGCCTCGAGGGCGACGAAGCGGGCGGTCCCGTCGGTAATCTCCGCGCCGACGGTGCGCGGGTAGGTCAGAAGATCAGGCCCGGTCGTTCCGGCCGCGTTGCAGCGGTAGATGCGGTTCTCGTAGACGTCGTACGTCTCGTTACCGCCACCGGAAGCGGCCGGCGCCGAGAACGAGGCCCGGACATCATCGAGACAGGCATTCAGTATGGTCCCGTTTTGGCGGACGCCGGTGAACGTCACCTTCACCTTGCGGGTCCCGGCCGGAACGGCGACGCCGGTGACGCTACGCTCCTGCCAGCCGCCGAGGCCGATGTCCTGCAGCGCTTCGAGACCCGTATCGAGGGCAACCTCGAGGGCGAAGTCGGCGGCGTCGAGCAGCTCCACGACGACGCGGCCCTCGTCCAGGGCATCACCGGCGTCGTTGCCGCGGTCGCAGGAGAAGTCGAAGGTGTAGTCGCCGGCATCGACGCGGGCGAGGTCCAGCGCCGCGGTCATGTCGAAGACCTGCTCGACCGCGAGGTCCGAGGTGCTGCCGCCGCGCAAGTAATAGCCGCCGTCGGCGACCGGATCGGAGCTGCCGAGCCTGGTGGTGTAGGCCGAGCCCGTGGTGACCGTCCAGCCGGTGGTGTTCTGAAGCTCGAAGGAAGCGTTGACGAAATCCACCGAGCGTATGGTGCCGGCGGACGCGCGCTTTTGGAATTTGGCGGCGACATCGTCGTACCCGACGTTGACGCGACTGCCGCTGACGAGGTTGCCCTCGAGGAAGACCCGCACCTTGCGGGTGCCGGCGGGGACGGCGAGGCCGAGCCACTCCAGCTTGCCCCACTGGTTGCCGTGCCTGGTGAACCCGGTGTCGATCACATCCGAGATCACCACGCCGGCGGTATCCAGGAGCTGCACCCGCACCCGGCCCTCGTCGGCGGAGTCGGTGATGCCGGTGTTGCAGCGCCAGACGGTGAAGTCGAAGGTGTAACCGCCGGCGTCCACGTCCGCGATATCGAGCGCGGCCGCCATGTCGACGGTCTGGGACAGCTCGAAGGTGGCCGACGCGGTGTTGCCGGCGGCGTACCAGGCGCCCGAGCGGGGATCCGGGGCGAACGTATCCTCGAGGTCGACCGAGCCCGGGGGCGATACGGTCCAGCCGGTGGTGTCGCCCGTCTCGAAACCCGGGTTCACGAAGGGAACGTTGACGATCCCGCCGAGCTGGGTGTTGTCGACCTTGACGGTGTGCCCGAGGGCGTAGGCCGTGTCCCGTTCGACCTCGGGCGGATCGATCGGCACCTTGCAGCGAGGATCGCCGAGATCGGCGCGGCACTCGGGCGAGTAGATCTCGCCGATGCGCTGGGAGAGGGCCTGGGTCATGCCGCGGAGCTCGGTGCGGAACACCCCGGCCTCGCTCAGCGTGACCTCGCCGAACCAGCCCCGGCGCATGCGCAAGGACCCTTGCGCGAGGTCGGCCCAGTTGACCAGAAAGATCCGCACCTCGGCATGGTCGAACAGGCCGGCGCGAAGCTCGGTCTCGGTGATCTCGTCCGAGTGGCACACGCCCTCGACATCGAGATTGTCGACCGCCATCGAGGCATCGTTGCTGATCGCGGTGCGGGAGTAGCCGGACTTCGCCCGGTAGACGTTGCCCTCGAAGACGAGATCGCGGTCGTGATCGGTGAAGAAGAACTCACGGCCGTCGGTGCGGGCGATGCGCCAGCACGTGGCGAGGGTCGTCGTCTCCTCCTGGAGGTGTGCGGCGAGGGCGGATGAGACGGACTTCACGGACGGATCTCGATGATCGGGATCTGCGCCCAGCGGGCGAGATCGTAGGTTTCGATGGTGATCTCCATCTGGTCGGTATCGAAGCGTGCCGGGACGTCGAACTCGAAGTCGGCGGTGATCGGCGACGCCGTTGCCGAGCGCCGCGGTGAAGGTGACGATCCCGGTCGTCGTGTCGACCGACCAGCCGGAGGCCTGTTCGGTGCCGTCCAGATAGATCTTCACCGTGCCGTCCACCGGCCTGGTGACGGTACGCATCTCGACGATGCCGCCGCTGGCGTAGTGCTTCACCAGCTGGAACGTGGTGGCCTGCCCATCGCCGGTGCCGAGCGCTTGCGCGAAGGCCTGGAAGTCGGTCCAGTCCTTGAAGCGGAAGCCGTGGGCGCGGCCCTTGCGGGCGCGGAAGAAGGCGATCAGTGTCGCGACCTGGTCGCGGCGCTTGAGACCGTGGGCCACGTTCCACTTGCCGCGTGCCTCCGCCCAGTTGGCGTTGCGCTTCTCGTGGCCGGATTGGGTGGCGACGACGGCGGTGGAGTATCCCGGACCGCCCGCCGCGCCGTAGGAGATATCCGGCGGAAACCGGACTTCGTGGAAGGATGTCATGGGTTCACGGAGTGTTTGAGAGGTTCTCGATGGTCGAGAGCGCGGGGTGATGTCGGTGAACGGACTCAAGGTTGACCAAGGACACCGCAGAGGCGCAGACTAATAAGCAGACAAATAGGTCGAGTCCGAATGTCGGTTTAGGAGCGAAAAAATGGGACGAGCGCGCAAGCCTGCATTCAATGTCGATGATGGCGCTGGCGGTGGTGGGGCTTCTTCTTGGGCGGCTTGACGGCCATGGCTGCCGGAACGAGCGATCTCACTTTCAGCGGGGATGCCAGCTTCCACGGCGCCCACGGGGGGCAGCCGATCCACGTGGCTGTGGTGAGCGTTGACGACGGCGAGGTGGTGGCCACGCAGTCGGGCACCGTTTCCAAGACGGCCGATCCCTCGTTCTCTTTTACTTTCTCCGATGTCTTGGAGGACGGCAAGGTCTACGAGGTGCACTACTGGATCGATTCCAACTTCGGGGGCGGCAGCGTGGGCGTCTGTGACCCGAAGGCTCGGGACCATCAGTGGAACGTGTCGCTGGGAACCGTGACCGGGGACGTTTCCCACACGGAGAAGCACCGGCCCGCCGAGACCAGCGACGTGTGTGAGACCTTCGAGTAGAGGCGTGGTGAGCGGTGCGGAATAAGCGGGCGCAAGTGCGCCGGTCGGCGCGTGGCCGTGTGATCGGGGCCAGTCCGGGAAATGAGCGCCAAGACTTAACTTAAATCCCTTGCCATGTCGGCGGGCATACGTCAGCGCGGCATCACCAGGTCGCCGGTTATCTCCGCATTGGGCTAGCAAGCGAAATCCCCTCCCGGTCCAAGGGGCTTCTGCTGAAGACCCGTAGGCGGCACCGCCCTTCGCGCCCATCCCTAGAGATTGCGCCGGGCGCGGTCGATGGCGCGCGCCATCTCGGCGGCGATCTGGCCCTGGCTGGCACGGAACGAGCCGGCATCGTTGGCGCGGACGTTGATCACGACGGTGATCGGCGCGTCCTCCCGGCGCTTCGTCTCCTCGCGCACGACGCGTTCGGGTGGAACGACCATCTCGCCGCGGCGGGCGATGATCGGCACCTCGTCCGGCAACAGGCCTGAGCCGGCGAAACCACCCGAATGATAGCGCGGGGCATCGGCGAACACGGCTGCATCGACAGCGCGCATCTGCGTCGGTGCTTCGCCGACGATGCCGCCCCGATGGAACAGGCCGAACAGGTCGAACCCGCCGCCGGAGAGACCGCCGCCAGCACCTCCGAACAAGCCACCTCCACCGCTCGCCTGGCCGCCGAGCAGGCCCGCGAGCGGCCCGGTGATGGACTGGCGCACGGCGATGCGGGTGATGTCCGCCATGATCGAGTCGGCGAGGCTCTGGAACTCGACCTTGCCGGTTGAGGCGAACTGGACGAGGGCGTCCTCCATGCCCTGAAAGGCAACGGTGGTGACCTCTTCGGCCGCCTCGGCGGCATCGGTCGCCTCATCGGCGTAGTCGCGGAGCGCCCGGTTGACGCCGTCGGCCCATTCCCGGCTCGCCCGCAACATGCGGTCCCGGGTCTCTTCCATGGCCCGGGCGTAGGTCTCCTGGTCGATGGCACCGGCCTCAAGGAGTTGGTTGAGCTCGGCAATCTCCGCCGCATACTTCTCGCTCTCGGTGCGGAGGCTTTCGATGAGGGACCGGCCCTTCTCCATCAGGCGATCACGGGCCTCGATCGCTTCGCGCTCGTCGTAGAGGGCGCCGGCAAGATCCTCGACGGCACGGCGCTCTCCGTCCGTCGCCTCGGCCGAGAGCCGTTTCAGCGCCTGGCCGATGGTGCGCCGGCGGTCGGTCTGGACCAGTTCTTCGCGCTCCATTCGCAGGCCTTCCAGGACCTTGGCGTTGGCTTCGCGCCGCTTCTCCGCCACCTGCCGCTCGCGCTCGCCGAGTTGGGCCAGGCGCGCATCGCGAACCGCGGCCGAGCGGGCGATCATCACCTCGATCCTCTCCGCGTCGCTGCCGTCGGGAGCGCCGAGCGACCGTAGCTCCTCAACCAGCCTCCGGTGCTCGGCCTTGACGCGCTCGGCGCCCTCATGGGTGGTGTCAAACAGCTGGCGCTGAAGATCGTTTTCGATCTTCGTCAGTCTCCGGGATCGGTCTTCCGCGGATTTGGTCTCGGTCTCGATGGTGTCGGGCGTCGAGGTGGTATCGGCCGGCGCCGGAAGGCTCCCCTTCGCCTTCTCGGCGTCCCGCTGCAGCCAGGCGAGCTTGGCCTGCCATTGCTGCAACGCCTGCGACTTGCGATCGAGGCGCCACTCGACCCAGCGCCGGCGAAGATCGTCGATGATGCCCTCGCCCAAGGCATCGCGCTCGGCGCGCAGGCTTCGCACGTCGTCGCGCAGGTCCTGGACGACGGCCTTGGTGCTGCGGAGGCTCAGGCCCTCGAAGTTGGTGTCGCCCTGGGCGAGGAGCTTCAGCTGCTCGTAGGCGACGCCCGCGTCCTTGGCGAGCTCGGCGAGTCCGCCGGAGGCGTCGGCAATGACCGGCGCCAGATCGAGGACGGCGCGGGTGAGGTTGGCCGAGATCACCTTGCCGAGGGTGTCGAGCTCGTCTCTTGCCCGTTCGGCGTCGCGGATCAGGTCTACCTCGAGGACGATGCCGAGGTCGCGCGCACGACGGCGCATCGCCTCTAGGCCATCGGCGCCATTTGCCAGCATGTTGACCATGGCGACGCCTTCGGAATCGAACAGCTTGAAGGCGAGCCGCACCCGTTCGGCCGGGTCCTGGATGCCCCGGAACGCCTCGGCGACGTCGCCGAGGAGGTCCTCGGTGGCGCGGATGCTTCCCGTCTGATCCCGGAGCGCGATGCCCATCTGGGCCAGAGCATCCTTGGCCTCGCCGGTGCCCTTGGCGGCCTCCGCCGCCCTGCGGGTGAACCGCTGCAAAGCCATGTCGAGGGTGCGCTCCTCGATGCCGGCAAGCTGGGCGGCGTAACGAAGCTCCTGCAACGCCTCGACGCCGACGCCGATCTTGTCGGCAGTTTTGCCGATGGCGTCGGCGGCGCTGATGGAGCGGTCGACCAGTGCGGCAAGCCCGCCCACCGTAGCGACGCCGGCGAGCGCTCCCCCCAGCGCGCGAATGCCGAGCCCGAGCGCCTTCGTCCGCTCGCCGAGTCCGAGCAGACCGCGCGAGGCCTTGCCGGACGAAGTCTCGATTTTCTTGAGCGACCGGTCGCCCGCGTCGCCGACTTGGACCAGCTCGGCCTTGACCTTGCCGCCGCCCTCGACGGCGAGGCGGACCGCATAAGTATGTCTTGCTCGGGCCATGGTCGGTTTCCGGGGAGAGTCGCGGGATTAGTCTTCGAAAGTGTGGTTCAGCGTTTCGAGCATGCCGGCCTCGGCAGCGGGGAGCAGCTCGCTCAACGTCTCGAGGTCGTAGCCACGGGCTCGGGCCAGTTCGAAGGCGATGCCGAGATCGAAGCCAAGCACATGACCGGCGGGGCCGACGCGGAGATGATTTTGGACACCGCGCACGATCTCCCAGGCCTGGTGCTCTTCGAGCGTCTCGGCCGCGTGCTCCCGGTAGGGGCAGACCAAGAGGCGTGGAGCGGCGGAGCCGCGACGGGGATCACCAAAACTTCCGTTCAGGCCGGCGCCGCCTCCGGCGCAGGCGGCGCCGTGTTCTCGGCAGCCTTGGCAGTATTGCGGCCCTCCGCCCGGCCGGAAGTGCCAGCGGCAGAGGGCCCGGATGCGTTTTTTGCGGCGTTGAGCAGCACCTGGCGGAGCGTGAACTCCTGGAAGAACCGTTCGCCGACGGGATAGAGGTCCATCACCGCGGCGACGGCCTCCCGGGTTGCCGGTGCCGCGCTCTCGCCGTCCTCGGCGAGGACGCCCGTCCAGGAAAGGATGTGCCGCGCGGCGAGCTCGTGGACGAGAAGCCCGTGGTAGAAGCCGTCGCGCTCGGCCGCATCGTCGAAGTCGGGAAGCTCCCCGACCGGCAATCCCAACTCCCTGCGCTCGCGGACCTGGCTTTCCAGACTTTCGATGCGCCGCCTCGCCGCGGCCTGGCACGCCGCCATGCTTGCGGAGGTCAGCGGCTTGACGGTGATCCTGATGCCGTAGGGAAGCTCCAGCTCATATGGCTCCTTGGATATGCTCATGGTGATCATGCGTAGACCGTCCCGTCTTGGTCGTTGGTAAGTTCCACCTTGAGCATCTCGCCCTCGGTCTCGTTCCAGGCGCCCTGGAAGTCGAAGCTGGCCTGCACGCCGCCCGGACCCTCGACGGCCAACTTGGGCTTGGGGAGGTAAACCTCGTGGGCGATGAACAGCACCTTGGCGGCGGCCGAGAGAGTGTAGGCAAACTCCAGATCGACGGGCGTGCCGGCGGCGGCGAGGTCGATGAACGTGGTGTCGGCGAAGCGGACGTCGACGCGGCCCGTCAGCGCCGCAATGGTCGGATCGGCGCCGTCGATCTTGCCGTCGTCGCGGATGGTCTCGATCTTCTCCAGGTTGTTGGAATAGGTGAGCGAGCCGGCGGTGAGATTGCCGACCGGGCTGCCGCTCCGCTTGATGGAGCCCTGAAACTGGCTGATGCGGCTAAAGGTCAGGCTGGTCGGAGTGCCGCCCTGGGAGGACGTATTCCTTGTCTCGCCTTGGGCAATGGCGTTGATGGTCGCCGCTGCCGCGCCGGAACGGGCGAACTCGAGGGCGATGGAGTTGAGCTTGACGCCGGTGTGCATGAAGAACGCCGGCACCTGCGAAAGACCCACCTCGATCGAGTAGCTGGGAATATCGGCAGCACCCGAGACGAAGGTATGGGTCCAGGTGCCGTCCAGGTTGTCGACGCTGGCAGGATCGCCGAGGAGGCCGGCGAGCCAGAGGCCGAGATAGCGGGGGTCGACCGGCACGACGATGTCGCCCTCGTCGTTGATGACATCCTGCAGCGGCGCCCGCGGGTCGCGGCCATAGCCGAGCACGGGATCATCGATCAGTCCCTGCTCGCTCCCGAGCGAGCAGCGGTTGAACGGCATGCGCACGTAGTTGCCGGTCGCCTGGGTGCCGTAAGCGGTCTCCCGCTTGAGCAGCAACGCGGCGTTCGCGCCATAGGCACGGGCCATGACTTACATCTCCTTGCTGTGGTGAACGATCAGGCGAGTGGAGCGTCGGTCTCGTAGTCGATGACGACGGCGAGGGTTGCGGTCTTGATGGCGGCGGCGCCCTCGATCGCCTCGACATCGACCGAAGGCCGGCCGTAGGTCATGCCGAAAGCGAGGCCAGCGAGGGTCGGATCGGCTTCGAGCACGACGCCGATCGCCTGGATCAGGGTGTCAAACGCCGTATCGCGGGCGGTGGCATCTCCTTCCGCGACGTAGATCTCGATCTCCACCCGGTGGCCGTAGTAGGAGCCGGCGAAGCCGCCGAGGGCCTGCTCCGGCTCGCCGGGGTCGCCGTCGCGGAGCACGATCAGCCCGCCCGCGGGGATCTTTTCGGGCAGTGCCGCGTTGCGCTCGACTGCTACGCCGGGGACTGTTTCAAGTAGCAACTTCAGCGCCTGCAAAATCTGCTCAGCCTTGCTTGCCGCCATGATCTCAGGCCTCTCTCGCGTGCCGGAGGATCAACGCCGGCAGCCGGCCGGACCAACGCTCCGCCGCGCGGGCCACGTCGAGACGCTTCGGCAATCGGACCTGCGGGACGAGGAAGAACATCACGACGGTGGTCAATCCCGAGGTGGACACGTAGGCACCACGGTTTCGTGAAGCCTTGCGGGTCGATGCCATCCGAAATCCACCGCGCCTGCCGCCCCGTGCCACCATGCCGTCCATGACCAGAAGTGAGGCGCCTCTCGGTCGGTAGACGAACCGCAGGCGCCGTCCGTACATCTGCTCCACCATCCCCGGCGTAATGCGCTTGCCGGTGGGGCCTCGCTTCGGCGCCTCCGGTGAGGGGATCGCCAGCCAGAACCCGTTGCGGCTTCGGATCACGGCGCCCTCGTCGAAGGCACGGACGATCTGCGGCGCCTTGCTCCACACCAGGCTGGCAGCATCGTGACCCCGGTTGGGATACGTCCGGCTCCGCCAGGTCCTGGCCAGCCGTTGCCCGAGGCCGGCGGTGATCACCTGGCGGCGCAGCTCACCCTTGAGCCCTTCGCCGGCCTGCTTGACTCCTGCCGCGACGGCCTGCTCGATCTGACGCATTTCGGCGACGAGACCGGCCTTGAGGGAGCCGGCGATGGTCGCACTTAGTTTCATGCCGGGCGGGTATCCAACGTCCAGATCAGGCCTTCCCGGTCCTTCACCGGCGTACCCTGGACGAGGAAAGTCTGGCCATCGACCTCCAGCGTATCGCCCTCCGCCGGCGCCGGAAACTCGGGGACGCGCACGTCGAATACCGCCGTCGCCGCATGGATGCGGGTATCTCCGAAGCCGACGATCTCGTCGGGGCGCTTGGCGATCACCCGCACTGGCACAGGATCACCGCCGGCTGGCGTATAGATGGCCTCGGTCGCGATGTTCGGGTCGGCGAACAGCTCATCGATAGCCACGGTAAATGCGGGCATAGAAACGCGAACTCCTCGGAGAGCGGCTCACGGAAAGAGGCCGATACCTAATGGATAGCGGCCAATGGGACTGGTTGGATTACAGGTCTTTGGATGAGGTCTTTGGATGACCTGTCTCGGAAGTGACCGGCGAACGCTTTACCGTTGCGGCTCGCGAAAGGGCTTCGAAATCGCGTTAAACTATTTCCCAAAATGCAAAATCGTTGGGGTCCCTTAGCCGCATATTAACCGGCCAACCACGCAATATTCTCATAACAGGTATCAATGAAAACTAATCCATTAAATCAGGATGCGGGATATTTGTTAGTAATTATTTAAGTCAGCATTGCCATATTTTATCAGTTCACAACGCACACACTTCAAGTCCAAATTTTAAACGGACCTGCGAGGGTTCGATGAACTTACTACGTTAGGTCTACACAGGGGAAGTCGATGAGTCGTTTTGAAGGAACAACCAAAGAGTTTAAGCGCTACATAGGACCTCTTCTTCGCAATGTCGTCAATCAGATTACACGGAAACAGAAGGCGTCTATCGATGCATGTGAGCATTGCGGCGCAGTCGGCGAGTTGGACGCTGCCCATGTACATGGGCGCAACCGGACCGACATTATCGACCTCCTTTTAGGCACGTCTGAACCTGGCGCATTAGTCGACAAAGACCTTCACGAATTCGAGCTTGCATTCAAGCGCGAGCACGTCCCCGTCGAGAAAGCAATTCTCGTCCTTTGCAAAAGCTGCCATCGTAAATACGACACTCGAGCTTGCCGATCGGGCAACGCTCGTGAAACGGAAGCTCAGAAGGCCGAGCCTGGTAACCAGGCCCCTCCGTCTAACGACGTCCTGCCAATCTCGCTCGATCCCCCACGTCCCGAAGACTTCAAGGCGCGGCTGCTGGAACGCCGTGAAGCGATTATTGAGGTGCTATATAGAGATGGTACCGTAGAACGCAGACTGTGGAAGGCATCGCGTTTTGGCGAGACCTCGAATGTATTTGGCAATATCCGGTCGCGCCCGGAGTTTCGGCAAGGCGTATGGCAATCGAGCAGCATCGTGAAGGTGAACGTTCGACTGGCTGAGTGATGCGTGCCAAGCGCATCAACTTGACGGCCATGAGGTGGTTTACTACGAACAGGTGTGTCCACCATTAAATGCGCGCACCGCTCCCGCGAGCACATCGGGTTTTCTTGACGCCCTTTGTGCTGTTCGGGTCCGCTACTTCCGCGTTTCCGACGCTTGCGGCTGCCGCTTTGGGGCGGACAGCATGTATCTTCGCGACGAATTGCCACCAGCATCAAATGTCGCTCCTGGCGTATTTTCGACCGTAGAGCAAGCCCTTCCCAAACGCCCGCTTCCGTGCAGATAGCGAACACGGGCTGACTTTCGTGAAGCCGCAGCCAGCTTGTCGATACCCGCGGCTCCCGCGCTTACTCAATTGCTTGAGTGAATCCTGACCGCGAGACGCGGGCGCTTGTTGATCGGCAGGATCGATGCCTCGGTCTTGACCTCGATGGCGCTGCCGTCGTGCCGCGCGAGCTGACGGGCGTACATCGGCAGGCCGACAGTGTTCACCGTCTCGATCAGGTTGGCCGGCGCGCCGTGGGTGACGAACGTGTCCAGGGTGCCGAGCGGAAGCGCGATGCCCTCGCCGGCCGGAACCAAGGTCTCGGTGGCGCCGGTGGAGAGGGTGACGGTGGCGTTGTACTCCTCGAACACGATGCCGGCGAACGGGAACCGCCGGCGGGTGTCCTCGCGCAGCGGCTGGGCGCCGGTGGACGAGTAGTACTTGTAGGCATCCTCCACCTTGGCATGGCCGATCAGCTTGTCGAAGAACTCCGGGCTCACCATAGCCAGCACGCCGGTCATCGTCTCGCCCTTGAGCTCGGTCTCGATCTTGCGCAAGACGTCGCGCACCTTGGCCTGAACGTTGGTGGTGCCGGTGCCGAGGACGAAGTCGACCGCCTGCTGGGTGAGCCCGAACTCGGTGAAGTAGTCGTAGAGTGTAACTCCCGCACCATCCTTGACGGTACCGCGGAGCGCGTTGACCTCCATGTACTCGCGGGTCTGGGCGTGCTTGACACGCATGCGGGTGAGCTTGCGTTCCATCACCGTCGCCAGCGGGTCGGCGGCGTCGCCGACGCCGAAGCCGCGCACGCCCTGGATATCCTGCGGCGTGATGACGTCGTCGTGGGGGATCCAGGGAATGGTGAACGAACGCATCGAGCGGGTGTCGCGGTTGGCGACGGTGGCCGGGCCGCCGAGCGGCACGGTGGGCAGCAGGTTGAGCACGCCCTCCGCCTGCTCGATGACGACACTGCGCTGGGTGACGCCCTCGAAGCGGAACAGGCCCATCTGCCCGAGGCGGGTGTAAACGTTGGGCAGGATGTTGATGGCCTGGGTCATCTCGGCGAGCGTGTAGCCGCCCGCGTCGAACGGGTTGATCATAACAACCATGGTGGTAGGTCCTTTCGGGATCGGGGGATCAGGCGGTGTCGCGGGCGACGAGGCCGGCGGCGGCCAGTTGCTCGTGCTTGGCGGTGATCTCGGCGGCCTGATCGACGGAGGCATCGAAGACCAGCCGGTCCTTGGAGACGATGACCGGACCGCGGGCGGCGATCAGGCCGGTCCGGTCGGCGGCCGTCGCGTCGACGGCTTCGAGCAGCACGGCGATGGCGGTCTCGGAACCGTCGGCTCCGGACGCCGGTGACAGGGTGTATTTTCCGTCCGCGGTGAGTTTGCCGAGCACGGCGCCGAGAGCGTAACTGGTGCCGCTCGTGAGCGTCACCGTCTCGCGGCAGTAGTTGGCGTTGAGTTCGTACTTGAGCAGGTCGCCGAGAGTCGGGTCCTGGGTGAGAACGGGCATGTTCGGATCTCCTTATGGGCGGGTCGAAGCGCGCTCGCGGGCGCGCTTGACGATGGGGCTTTCGCCGCTTGCGACCGGTGCGGTCGACGCGGCCACGACGTCGGCGGCCTCGGATCGGGTTGCCAGGCTATCGAGCACCGAGCGGCGGAGCGCGTCGGGCTTCAGGCCGCGGCGCATGGCGTCGGCGGCGTCGATGCCGACGCCGAGCCGAGCGGCCTGGGCGGCGATAGCGGCAATCTCGCCGTACTCGGCACGAAGCCGCTCGCCGATCGCGCTGGCGCTTTCAGCGCTCCCTGGAGGGCAGGCGTCTTCGCCAGCTCCCGAGGGAGAGGCATCGACGACAGCGGTGCTTGAGGGTTCCGGGGTCGAAGCGGCGACCGGCGGCTGAACTGGCTGCTCGTTCGGCGTCTCCGCCTCGCGGCTGTCCTCGTCTTCTTCGACCGGCAGATCGCAGGTCTCGATGTCGGGATCGGTCATGGCTGATGTCCTCTTAAGTGGCTGGGTGGAGAGGTTGCGGGTCGCGGATCTCGGTCCGGCGCGGATCTGCTTCGGCTCGACGACCGCGGCGAGTTCGGCTATCATCTGGTCGACGGTACCGATGCCATCGGCAAGGCCGGTGTCGACGGCACGGGCGCCACGGTAGATCCCCGCCTCGGTTGCCCGAACCGACTCCGGCGCCGCACCGCGGTTGGCGGCGACCAGATCGACGAGCTGACGATAGAGACGATCGACGTCGGCCTGCACGTCGGCGTGGGCCCGCGGCGTCAGCGGCTCGTGCGGGTTGCCGTCGGTCTTGCGCTCGCCGGCACGGATCAGCGTCCATTTGAGGCCGGCCATGGCATCGGCGCCGCTCTCGTCGATGTGCACGGCAATGACGCCGACCGAACCCACCTCGCCGGTGCGAGTGACATAGAAGCGGTCGGCCACGGAGGCAATCGCATAGGCCGCCGACAGTGCGCTCTCGCTGGCGACCGCCCATAGCGGCTTATCGCTGGACTCCTTGAGTGCGCGGATCCGCTCGACCAGGTCGAACAGCCCACCGACCTCTCCGCCGGGCGAGTCCACCTCGAGGAGGATCCCGCGCACCGACGGATCTTGAGCGGCGCTCTCAATCGTTGCGCCGATCTCGCCGTACTCCAAGGCGCCGAGCAGACCGGTCATCCAGTCGCCGCGGCTGACGAGCGGGCCAAGAATCGGGATGACCGCAATGCCCGCGTCGGTGATGCTCGGGTCCACCGGCGGAGCGAGGGGCGTCGGCATGGCCAACCGGCTCACCGGCTCGACAAGCGCCGGCACGCTCGCCAGCAGTCCGTCGAGACGCGCGGGCGCGATCGCCAGCGGCCGGCCGGCGAGCCGGGCCGCGATCAGGGTTTTCAGATTCCATAAATGCCTCAGGTCTGGGGAATGGCTTCCCGGGCTGTCTCTTCGGTGTCGTCAGGTTCCACAAGCTCGACCGGCCGGCCGGCGAAGCCGAGCCCGAGCCGCCGCTCGCGCTCCCGGTCCGCGGCGATCTCGGCGTCCACCTGCTCGGCGTCATAGCCGCGTTCGGCCAGCGCCTGCGTCCGGCTCTTCAAACCGGCCTCGATCTGCTCGATCTCGGCGCGGGCATCCTTCAGCGGATCGACCCAGTCCCACTTGGGCGGTAGCCAGGCACAGGCCCGGTAGTCCCGCGGCTTGGCGCCGTAATCCGGAATCGCGAGGGCACCCGACAGCACGGCGGTATCCATCCACCGCGCCCACACCCGCCGGCATAGCTGCCAGACCATCACGGCATGCTGGTAGGCCTCGATCCGCCTTCGGAACTCAAGCAACGCCAGCCGGGAGTTGGAGTAGTTGGCCTTCAGCATGTCGTTGGAGAGGTACGCGTACGGGATGCCGAGCGCCGCCGACACCTGCAGCAAGGTGCGATACTGGAACGGCTCGTAGGTCTGCCCAACGTCGGCCGGCGCCGAGGTCTGGATCTCCTCGCCCGGCTCCAGCATGACGATCTGGCCCGGCTGCAGATCCATGGTCCGCTCGCCATCGGCGTCGGTCGTCTCGGCGGCGTCGAACGGCTCGGCCGGTGCCGGCGTGGTGATAAACAGCGCGTGCATCGCCGCCACCTTCTTGCGGTCGAGCTCGGCGTCGTCGTACTGGTCGAGGAGGAACAGCTTGACCAGGCCGGGCGCGAACCGCGAGACGCCGCGCAGCTGCCCGGCGTCGACCGGATCGACGACGTGGATGATCTCTTCGGCCGCAATGCGCACCGTCTCGCCGGCGAGGCCGTGGTCGGTCGTGTCGCCGGGATGGCGGCGCAGGAAGTGGTAGGCGACCCGGCGGCCGATCCGATCGAACTCAATGCCCTGGCGGATGGTGTTGCCGCCCGCGAGCGGCTCGTTCCGCGTCAGCGGCAGCATCTCCGCCGGCAGCATCTGTAGCTGCAGCGGAACCGTGAGACCGTCCTCGGGCCGCCGCGGCCGGAACCGGAAGAACACCTCGCCGGCGAGGAACACCTCGCGGGCCGCGCGGCGTTGCTGGCCATAGAAGTCGGTCAACCCCTCGGCGTCCGAGTCGTCGGTCCAGTCGAGCCACAGCCGCTGCACCTCGGCCTTCAGCGCCGCGTCCGCGATCAGCGACGACGGTTTGATGCCGGCGCCGACCACGTTGCCGGCCCAGCTCTCGATGGCATTGGCGGCATAGCCGTTGTTACGCGCCAGCCAGCGGGCCCTTGCCGTGATGTCGGCGCCGGCCGCGGCGATCAGCGTGTTGACGTGCGCCCGGCTCGGCTGGAAGCCCTTGAGCCGGCGGTTGCCGAGCCCCGCCTCGAAGCCGCCGATGAACGCGCCAACCCGGCGGCGCCACTGCGAGATCATCCCCGGCATCAGAGCCCCTTCGTCGCCGATGTCAGAATCCGCCGGCGGCGGGCGCCGGTATCGGCCACATCGATCCGCCGTTCCAGATCGGCGAGCGCCGCCGCCATCTCGCCATCGGTGGCATAGGTCACGCGGCGGCCGTCGTATTCCACGGTGCGGACGCCGCGATAACGCGCCGACAGCAGCGCGTCGCGCTGTGCGATCATCTCGTCCAGGGTCATGTCAGCTCACGTAGCTCGATCGGAATACGCGCCGTCCCCGCCGGGGCCGCGGCGCGATCTGTCCGGCGATTGCGGGAGGAGAGGTTTCATCGGCTTCTCTGGTGTCGGCGTCGCGTGCGCGAAGCGGATACGAAGTCTTATCGGAACCGATGCCCAGCTGCGCCTCCAGCTCGCGCCACCGGCGCTCGCCCCACCGGTCGGCCCCGGCGATCCAGGCGGCGGCGCGGGCGTAGACCCGGCAGTCCAGCGCCTCGTTGCGCTCCCTGAGCTTCTGCCATTCCAGCCGGGTGAAGCCGCGCCGGGTCTTCACCGTGACCAGCTGCTCGGCCACCAGTTGCTTCACCCACTCGGCATCGACGCCGCGGGGCAGATGTACGAACCCTGCCGGACAGGCAATACCCACCGCGATCTCTTCGTCCGTCGGGCGTTCCAGCCGCAGAAACCGATACGTCTCGCTCTTGAAGGTGGCGACCGCCACGGTCCAGAGGCGCGCCCCACGGCGGATCTTAACCCCGCCCTCGGTGGCATCGACGTACGTGGGTCCGCTGACCGGCGCCGACGGTTGAAGCCGTTCGACGCCCTTGACCGGCGACCACCTGGGCTCTGCCCTGCGACGGGTCCAGGCGTAGACCGCCGGCGCCTCGCAGCCGGTGTCGATGCCGAGACGGGCAATGGCCAGCCGGGCCCCGGTCTGGTGCGGCCAGGTCTCGCCGAGCAGCGAAGTGAGCGCGTCCCAGGCTGGCGGCATCGCCGGGTCCGCCATCGATGACGAAATGGTCGACCAGCCAGCTCTCCAGCCCGCGGCCCCAGGCCCAGATGGAAACCTCGATGCGGTCCTTCTGCACGTCGGCGCCGGCGGTGAGAAACAGCCCGCCCTCGGGCACCGTGCCGCGCGGCCAGTCCTCGCGGCGATCATAGAGCCGCTGCCAGTCCGGCGCCTCGCCGCGGTTTCGATCCAGGTCTCGCCGAGCACGCTGTTGACGAAGCTGCGTTCGGCCTCGTCGGATCACCTGCGCCGCCTCCCATTCGCGGGCGATCCGCTCCCACGAATGCCAGCCCACCGGCGAATAGAGGCCCGAGAGATGAAAACCGATGGTCAGCGGATCGGCCGATATCGGCCGTCGGCCGCCATTCGCCTTCGGCCAGCATCCGCGTCTTGTGATGTTCGGCGATCGGCCGTTCGCAGCCCTCGCACCAGTACGCCACCGTCTCCGGCCGGCCCTTCTCCCACCTGAGCCGCTCGAACCTGAGCCACTGCCGCTCGCCACAATGGGGGCACGGCAGGAAATACCGTCGCTGGTCCGAGGCCTCGAACTCGCGCTCGATGCGGGACAGCCCCTTGATCGTCGGCGTCGACGCCAGGAACGCCTTGCGCCGCCATGAGAACGTCCGGGTCCGCGCTTCCGCCAATGCCACCGGCTCGCCTTCCTCGTCGGCCGAGGGCGGATAGGCGTCGACCTCGTCGAGGAACAGGTAGCGCACCGGCATCGAGCGCAGACCGACCGCCGAGTTGGCGCCGGTCATCACCAGGATGCCGCCGGGGAATTCCTTCGACAGCACCGTGTTGCCCGAGTCGCGCGAGCGCGCCGGCGCCACTTTCTCGCGCAAGGCACCGGGCTTTCCTCGATCAGCGGATCGATGCGCTGCTGCGAGAACCGTTTCGCCAGCTCCACCGTCGGCTGCACCGCCAGCATCGGCCCCGGCGCGTGGTGGATGACGTAGCCGATCCAGTTGTTTCCCAACTCGGTGGCGCCGATCTGGGCGCCCTTCATCACCACGATGCGCTGCGCCGGATGGGACGGCGACAGCGCATCCATGATCTCGCGCAGGTACGGCGTCCGCGACGTCCGCCACGGCCCCGCTTCGTTGGCGCCGCGCGGGCTCAGCACCCGGTGACGATCGGCCCAAGCCGAGACGGTGAGATTCGGGATCGGGGGTGAGACCGTCGCGCCAGGCGCGGAACAGGTCTTCGCCGCCGTCAAAGGCGAGGTCGATGCCTTGGTGCGGCTGCTCCTGCGCTTGCCTCCCTCGGTCAGCGGAACTCGGGCCGAACCTCGGCGAGCTCTCCGAGGTGGGCTCTAACATGGCTCTCCAACACCGTTTGTACGCCGTGGGCGTCGGCTCCCAGCTCCGCCGCCATCATCGCGGCGACACGCGCGGGCCAGCCGGCCCAGGCGTCGCGCTCCTGGCGGGCAAGCCGGAAGACCAGCGCGATCGCACGCGCCCGGTCGACCAGCTCGCCTTTCAGCTGCTGCAGCCTGAGCCGGCGCTCCTGCGCCTTCAGCACCTCGTTGGCGGTGCGCGCCTGCAAATACGTCATGCCGCCGGCCGCAACTGGTGCCGGCCGTCCGTCTTCGCGCAAGGTGTCATTGACAGCTTCAACCGCCGTTTCCGGAACCGGCCGCATGGGGGGCGAAGCACCGCGGCGTTGCTTCGCCGGATCGGTCGTCTGGGTGCGGCGGGCGTCCGACGCCGCGGCGTCGATCGAGCCGTCGGCAAGCAGCACCAGCCGCCCCGATTGTCTCGCTTTCTGCACGGCGCCGCGCGAGATCCCGGCGTGGCGGGCGTACGCGCGCTCGCTCATGCCGTGGCGTTGCGTGGTCATCGAATGATCAGCATCCAGCCGAAAAAGCCATGAAATAACAACCGATTAGAGTTGATGTGGGGGCGCTTATACGCCTTCATGTGATCGTCGAAGCAAACGAAACCGGAGCGCGCCCATGCCCCGACCGACCATCCGGCGGGGCTCGGGGTGGTAGCAGCGCCGCGATGGTCGCGGCGCCGGAGCCACGAAAGGGGCCAACAATGACCGACCTTACCAAATCCCAGCTCAACACCATCCTCAGTTCGCTGGATGGAAAGCAGCGCAATCCCAACACCAAGGACGCCGCACTCAAGGCCATTGCCAAGCACGGCGAACGGCTCGGACTGAGCACCGACGACATCCTCGCCGCAGCTGGCGGCTTGCTCGACGGACGACTGAGCGCCGAGGAATGGCTTTCATGCCTTGGCGACGATACGGACAAGGACGCGCCCGAGGCTGCCGACGTGGCACCGACGTGCGATAGCGACGCAGCGGTGGCAGACTCCGCAAGGCCAACGACGCGGACCGTTCGGCCCAACACCAAGCAGGCGGCGATGATCGACCTCCTGCGCCGCCCCGAAGGCGCCACGGTGGAACAGATCGCCGAAGCCACCGGCTGGCAAAATCACACCGATTCGGGGAGCGATCGCCGGCGCCCTCAAGAAGAAGCTCGGCCTGACCATCACCACCGAACGCGTGCGCATGCGTCAGGCCCAACAAGGAAGGCGCAAGGGGAAGCTACACGATCTACCGTATCGTCGATGCGGCCTGATCAACTGGGTCGACGTTCATCGCCGCCGGGTCCGCAGGCCCGGCGGCATCGTTCGATGTTGATGTCGTTGTCACTGCCGCCGATGCCTTCTGCAAACGCTCCACGGCCGTCAGGATCAGCAGCGCAACGTCGAGCTCCGGCTGGTTGCGCTGCTTGGCAATCGCGTCGGACGCGCTCCCGGGCGATCAACAACGCACTATCCCCATGCCGGTCACGGAGTTCCTGGGCAGCTCTCAGGATCTCCTTATCATCAATTTTGGACAATGAGTTATGCCTCCACAGCCGCAACCGGTGGCGGCATTGTAACACGCCGAGGTTGTCCGAGTCATGAACCGCCCGTTTCACGCGACCCCAACCGGATCGCCTCGTGCGCGTAAACGGACGCTGAACGCGTCAACAGCCGGCCGATAGTAGCAACCGGTCCCGCGGCGCGGTTTGCGGGGCGAGGAGATCGACCTGTCCGGGCCAACGGATCGAGGCAGGAATGCGTTGTCCTATTTGGTCGCGTCCTTGGCCTTCTCCTCCGCGTCTTTCATTGCATCTCCCGCGTCCTTCGCGGCCTCCTCGGACATGTCCTTGGCCTTTTCTGCACCCTCCTCGGTTTTATCGACAGCCTCTTTGGCCGTGTCTTCGGTCTTCTCAGCGGCCTCTTTCGCCGTTTCTTCGGTCTCTTCGGCGGCCTCCGTGGCCATGTCCTTGGTGGCTTCCGTGGCTTCCTTCGCCGTATCCTTGGCCAACTCAGCCGCTTGGTCGACCTTCTCCCCCGCCTTCTCCGCGGTGCCTTGGTCGTCGCAACCAGCAACAAGCGCGAACGACGCCACCGTCAGCGTCAATATCAGGCAGCGAGAAAAATGCTTGAGCGCGAGCATCGATGTCTCCCTCCTTGGGAATGCATATCGTTTCCGTTGTACTTTGACCGTGCGAAGGGCTTCCCCGCTTTTCGGATCGAGCCGCTCGCAACGCCGCCCTCTCGATGGCGGGGAGTCGAATTCTCCACCTTCACTAGCTGCCCTTCAGAAGGACTCCGTCGTGCCTAGAGGCGACCATAGGCGGTCGTATAGCAGGACCCCTTTCCTCTTGGAAAGAGTCATCAAGTCTCGCGCCAAGGCACTCGGGTGAAAGAGTTGATGAAAAGACGGTATAGTTCTGAGTCGGTGGATCGCCACTGATTCGACAGGGCAGGTCGGGATGGGGTGGAGGGAGCGATTGGCAGGACGTTGTTTTTCTGGAGTATTCCGTCGTCAGGATCTCGGACTCGCCAACGGCCATCTTGGTCACCGTGCCTCAACCAGACGTTCGCGCGCATTCTATCACCGATGCCTTTCCGGGTTGCTAACCGCTTGTTTTAGACGCCGGCCGATTCCCGCAGCTCCGCACCTGGATCGCCCCGAATACTCTGCGGAGAGCGTACGACCGAATGATCGATGCTGCGGTGAACAGGGCTCCAATTGCCAGGTTCTCTTCAAGGCGGACTTTCAGATCGAACAACGGAAAAGCGACAAGCTGGGTTGCCAAGGCTACCAGGAAACCGACTGCGACGTTCGCGACCGCCTCCACCAGCGACATGCGGCGCGATTGTCTCATGCCGCTTTCACACGTCGTTCGCCAGCGACCTCATTGAACGTCCGGTTGTCGCCGTCCAACGTCGCCTGTTTGCCGGTCGCCGCCTGCCAACGCTTCACCGCCACGTCCACGTACTGTGGGCTGATCTCGACCGCGAACACGCGCCGGCCCGTGGTCTCGCCGGCGATGATCTGCGAGCCCGAGCCCGAGAACGGCTCGTAGCAGACCTGGCCGCGTCGCGTGTGCTGGCGCATCGGGATGGCGAACACGTCGATCGGCTTCGACGTCGGGTGATCGGTTTTCTCGCCCACCTTCACCGTCGGGATTGTCCAGATCGTGCTCGGATAGTCGTCCGACACCCGCGGCGGTTTATTGCCCTTGATCCAGCCGAAGAAGCAGGGCTCGTGTTGCCAGAGATAGTATGAGCGGGTCAGGATGCCGCGGTCCTTGGCCCAGACGATCTGTTGATGAACGAACGCGCCCAGCTTCTCCCACACCCCTTCGACCATCGCCTGGCGGCGGCTGGCGTGCCAGCAATACCACGCCGCATTCGGCTCGATGGCATGGTCGATGGCGGCGCGGATGAAGCCCTCGTACAATTCGGGGCCCTGGCTCGCGTCGTCCCAGGTGATGCCGTAGCTTTCACCCCAATCCTTGTTCTTGTCGGGCCCGCCCTGCTTGATGCTGCGCATCCGCTTCGCGCACGAGGGATGGTTGGTGCCGTCGTAGTCTACGAGATAGGGCGGATCGGTTGCGAACAAGATCGCCCGCTCGCCGTTCATCACTCGGACGACATCGTCCGCCTTGGTGCTGTCGCCACACAGCAGCCGGTGATCGCCCAAGAGCCATAGATCGCCCGGGCGCGACACCGGATTGGCCGGCGGCTCGGGGACGACGTCCTCGCCGGCAAGGCCGTCGCCGTCGTCGAGCGGCGCCAGCAGTCGGTCCAGGTCCTCGCCCTCAAAGCCGGTGAGGTCGAGATCGAAGCCGGCGGCGTTGAGCGCATGCAGCTCGGCGGCGAGCAGCTCGTCATCCCAGCCCGACAGTTCCGACAACCGGTTGTCGGCGATCCGATAGGCGCGCACCTGCTCCGGACTGAGGTGCGAGAGCCGGATGACCGGCACCTCGTCGAGACCAAGATTACGGGCCGCCAACAGCCGGCCGTGGCCGGCGACGATCTCGCCTTCGTCGGACACCATCACCGGCGCCGTCCAGCCGTACTCGACCAGCGATGCCGCGATCCTGGCAACCTGATCGTCCGAGTGCGTCCGCGCGTTGCTGGCATACGGCACCAGGCGCGCGAGCGGCCATTGCTCGATCTGCTCGGGCAGGAAACGAAGTGTCACGATGCTATCCTCGCGGAAAAGAGCAGCCGACGTGGACTCCAGCATTTGGATTCCGGATCCATGGGGTGGATCCAAAAGTGGACTCCAGGAGTCCACCCGGAAGTCCAGGTTGGAGCCCAGCTAACGTGCTGAATTCACGAAATTATTTGAGGTGAAAGGGTGGACTCCACCGGGGTGGCTTCCCAAAAATCACGGCTGACGGTAGCGAACTTTCGGGCTACGCCCACCAGCATAGGTTGAGCGCCCGGAAGGACCCGTACAATATCGGCGAATGAAGAACCCGCGCGTCGATCACGACGGCGGGTTATTCTGGACACACTCCAAATCCTCGTCTTCTTATACCTGTTGTATGGCCAGAGGTCAAGCACTCAACATCTAGCGTCGCCGTCGATTGTACCCGAAGTGACCCGCCAGCATACCGAGAGCCGCAACAAGGATTCCCTGGGCCTGTTTTTCACCAATAGGCCTCCCACTCCAACCCTGACGCATCGCCCACTCGCGGATCGACCGTTGCAGACCGACGACATGCCACACGCAGCTGCCGCCCGGGCTCCCGAGGCCGCCCAAGGCGTCGATCGCTTCTCCAACCCGACGACGAGCGTCGACCTGCGCATCGTTCAGATGGGCAGCACCGCCGGTGCCGGGAATTCGATCGAGCGAGATGCAGACGACCGGATCGAACCGGGCAATAGTGAAGTTCGCCTCGAAGTCTCTTGCGGCGTCGTGCATGTCCTGGGTAATGGTCCCGCCGCGCAGCATCCGACCGATCGTGTCCACCGTTCGATGATGCACAACGGGGCGGCCATCCGGATCGCCTTCATAGACCGACTCGACCAGCATGTTGGGACCGACGGTGATCGGCGCCGCCACTCTCTCGGTTGATCGCTTGCGCCGCTTCATCGACCGTTCTCCCGGCGGCCGTAGAGCCGGTCCGCCTCGTTCACGATCGCTTGCCGCAACCAGTCGTCGCGGATATCTGCGGGCTTGATTACGATGACCCCCTGGTTTCGCCACGCAGCCCTGCGCATCGCGAACAGATCGTTCTCCGTCGACGTCGAGCGGGGGAGGTGGCGCTCCAGGGAGCCGCGCGTTTCAGATTTCACCTGTCGATCCTCAAAATAGTCAAAACAGTCTGACACTTCGGTTCTGGCGTGGCTCAAGCACGTTGTCCCGCGCTCGCTCCGTCGGCCGACGCGTCGTCTCTGGAACCCGGAAGTCCGCTTTGAAATGCAAGCTGTGAAGGTGTGTGGGGTCGTGCCCCATTATAGACGTATACGCGCGCGCACGCGCGTGACGTCGATAACCTGGTGCTGCGTCACGTACCTTCACATCTGACATCATCAGCCTCCGTATCGCATGTCATCTGTGTAATCATTCCGGCGGAGCCGGATCTCGGCGAAGCCACCTCGACCCGTTCCAGCTTCCCTCTTGGATTCGAAGCCCCGCGCCTTGAGAGCGCCGCGGAATTTCGGCTCGGTGCCTGGCGACATGCCTGATCGATCCGCCCAAGCGCTCCATGCCGCATACAGGTCACGCGTGGTCTCGTGCGCCATGGGATCGCGCGCGCAGCACTCCTCGAGCCACCGTCCAAAAACGTCCTCGTCGTCGAAGTACTCGGCTGTCGCGTCCAGCACCGCGGCGGGCGGACTAAGTCCATGCGTCTGCCATTCCAAGCAGCCTTCCAGGGCCCAGGCGAGGATCGCTGGCCACTCCTCTTTGAGCTTGTCGAACAGATTGGGGTCGCGTTGCTCGGGTGAGATCCGAACTGTGAAAGGCAGCAGATGGAAGCGTCGACGAATGGCCTCGTCGATGTTGCGGAGGCCGGGTTTGTGGTTACCGGCGATCAGCAGCTTGAACTGCGGCGTGTACGTGAAAAAATCCTGGCGCATGAAACGCGCCGTGATGGGGTCGCCGCCGGTGAGCGCCTTGATGCGGCTCTCGGCCCAGCGCCGACCTTCCTCGGTTTCCTGAGCGGAAACCAGACGAGCACCGCGTAGCATAGCAAGTTCCGTAGGGTGCCGATCGGAGTGACTCTCGGTGAAGGTCTCCATGCTGGCGACTTTGGCGTAGTCGCCGAGGATTGCCGTCAGCGTGTTCAGAAACGTCCCCTTGCCATTGGCGCCAGTCCCGTACAAGAAGAACAGTGCGTGCTCGCGAGTGCTGCCGGAAAGGCCATAGCCGGCGATGCGACGAAGAAAACTCTTCAGTTCCGCATCAGCGGCGGTCACCTGATCAAGGAATTGGTGCCACTGCGGGCAGCTGGATCTTTCAGGCGCCACAGCAGTCATCTTCGAGCAAAGCGCCGTCCGGTCATGCGGCCGCATCTGGCCGGAGCGCAGATCGATGATGCCATCCGGTGTGTTGAGCGCCCACGGGTCGGCATCCCATTCCGTGGCTGCGGTGGCGTGCCGCGCGTCGGAGCGGGCGAGGTTGACGATGGCGGCGACCGTCTTCGCGCTGGCAACTGTGCTGGCGATCTTGGCGGCTGTCTTCTCGTTGTCGATGGCGACCAAAGCCTCGGCAGACTTGTCGCGGCATAGCTGGCGGGCGTGGGAAAAGACGCGTCGTTTCACGTCTTCGCGCCACAGGGCGACGTCCCATTCGAACCATTTGCCGAAGCCTTCGCAGTAACGAAGGTCATCGGCGTGGTCAGCGGAAAAGGCGAGGGTCAACGCTTCGTCGCAGTATGGAATCAAGTTCCTAGCAAGGGAGTCGTCTTGCGCCGGCGTATTGTCATCCTGTTCCCAAGCGCGGGTTGTTTGACAGATCTCCATCAGGCGACCCGGGTCCCCGCCGCTGTCGAGCCAGTCCGAAACGTCGCCGCCCTGCGGGAGGCCGGGAAGCTCCACGATGTGAACGGCTTCCGCCGTGCCGTGGAGAGCCTGGGCGACCCTCCTTGCCTGGTTGCGCCCCGCATCATCGTTGTCCGGCAGGATGTAGACGATCGAGCCCTGAAAGTGCCGGTTGAGTTCGGCCGGCCACTTGTTGGCGCCGCCGGCGTTGCAGGTGGCAACGAAGCCGAGGCCGGCAAGCCTATCGACGTCCTTTTCTCCCTCGACGATTAACAGAGGTGCGCCGGTTTTTCCCTTTCGTAGCTCGAACAGCCGATAGGGCACCTGACGGACGCCCTTCACATGCCAGTCCCATCCGCCGTTGCCGTCCGGACGCCGCTGCCGGAAGTCCTTGGGTTTGTAGCGGACGACCTGGAAGATCAGTTCTCCGGCTTCGTCGCGGTAATCGTATGTGGCAACGATGCGCCGTCGCGGCTGCGGCCCACACTTCACCTCGATCGGAAGGCCGAGTTGCGATGTAAGCCACTTCGCCGCTTCGCCGTCGGACAGGCCGGTTTTCCATTGTACCAAATCGAGGATACCTCCCCCGATCTTGTTTTCGTGGTCGTACCACTCGCCCATCTTGTTGCCGGCAATTTCCATTGCGAGCGATCCGCGGCTGCCGTAGCGGAGCTGACTGCGCGTCGACAGCACGCGATTGGGCTCGCCAAGCAACATTCTGGCGACATCCTCCGCGCGCTCGATAAGCCGCCCAGAGACGGGTCCCAAGGTCATGCCCTTACCCGCTGTGAACAGACGGATGGGTCTGTCAACGAGAACTTGTCACGGCAGGTCAGTCGGGTGGCACGCGGTTCGACATGTGATGCGGTGGATGGTGGCATTCGTGAGTGCTCCTCGGCACGCCACTCCTCTGATTCCGCCAAACAAAAGAGCCGCCGGGCCGGGGCGCGGTCCAAGGAGCGGGACCGATGGGCCTTTCCCCTTTCGGGTGTTTCATGGGCACATGGGCCCGGCGTCAGACACGATGTCCTTGTGGCTACTTACCGGAAACGGGGCTGGACTGTGGGGTGCCCGCGATGTACGCGTCTAATCCCGCATCAACGAAGCGTTGTCGGATGGTCTTGCGGCGCTGATGGATCGTCCAAGCGCAAAGGCCGGAACGCCGGGCCGCGTCGCAAACGGTGCTGCAAAGCAACCAGAAGCAGGATTCCTGAAGGCTCCTCGGCAGTTCGTAAACGACGCTATGGACGTCAACTACGAGGGTCATTTGATCCTCGGCCGAGGGTATGAGGCCATTCTTCAGGCGATGCCGGCCAATGGTATCCTCGATATCGAGGCATTCACCGGCTTCATTCTCAACGGGAATGTCGCTGAAATGGAAAATGTCATAGTCTCTGCCCCGCTTTTCCGCCTGGGCGCTCTCAACGAGGCTTTCAGCGCAATTCTTGACGATCCGCTCCGCGAACGTCCGGAAGGATGCTCTGCTGGAGTCGTACTTATTTTGCCGCTCATAGAATGCGGCGTAGAGTTCCTGTGCAATGTCAGCCTGGGACAAGTGCGGAACTCGGCGGGAGAGGAAGATGCGACGCGCATGCGCCTGAACGGAACGACGGACGTGGGGATGAATTGGCTTACAGCCGGCAATGCTCCTCATTGATTTCGCCTTCACCTGAAGGACGGACGCAGGGCCCGATCACAGGTGACCGGCGAAATTTTGCTGAGGGAGGAGTTATTGCCTTTCCGTGGAACACGGGAAGATCAGAATAGCGTGGCTGTTCAACGAGTTATGCGCTGAAAAAAAGTTGAAAATTCTGGTTGGGGTGCCGGCCAAATTTTGCCGGCCAAGGCGGGGCGATGATCGAAAGCCTCAGATGCCGCACCGACGCGCGTCGCCTCGGATCACGAACAAGGTGCTGTATTCTTGCTGGTAGGCACTCCAGGCGATCGGATCGCCCGGAATCCCGAATGCGCTCTGGAGCCTCCCGGACAGCTGCTGTTTTTGGCTTTGAACGCTCTGCCAAGTCCTATCGCTTCGCTCAATGACACCGCCATTCACTGCGAACATTGCTAGGAGCTTCCACTGAAGGTTGCCGCGAAGGGTTTTCTCATTTCGCATTCCGAGGTGGAAAGGCTCGAAACGTCGTGTTTCGCCACGGAACCGCGCGACCAACACTTCCGGTGCCTGGAACTCAAGTGTCAGTTCCGCCCACTTGGCATCCGACCCTAGAACCCACGCACGGTCGTGCTCTCCGGATCCCTTCTTCGGCATTGTGGCTGCCCTCGCTTCGGGAAATGCGATCGCCGGACCTACGCTGCTCAGTAAGTGACTTGGTGACTCCCCAGCCACGACTTCCGGTAACACTACTAGGTCGACTGGTTTCTTAGCGATAAACGCATTCACCCCGTCGTCCATAAAACGACGGGTCGGCACAAGCACCGCAAGAGAGCCATCGTGGGAATCCCATATGCTCGCGATCACCGCGATGTAGCACTCGCTCGAATTCCTGAATCGTCAAGTAAACGGGGAATGCGGCTCCGGCTGCGACATCGCAAAAGCCAACGCGCCAGGTTTGCCGGATGCTGGCGGCAGGAGCGTAATCGGCCCGCAAGGACAGGGCGCTCGCAAGATCGCCTGCAAGGCGCTCAAAATCGAGTGCAAAGATCCTTACGTCATCGAGGGAAAGCTTAAGATCCGAGCATTCTGCCGGGCGGTTGCCGCACACGGCGATAAAAGAGCCGTTGCCGTCAGGACGCACCTGTCGCGGGCAGGACTCGCCGCCAGCACTGGGGCACCTCACGGTAGATGCAAGCGATCCGCTGCTTCTCAGCAGGAAGCTTACTTGGTCGAAGCCGCCCTCGAGTTTCGCCGACCAACCGTGGCGGCTGTCCTCGCAGCCGATCAGCTCTTCAAGCGTCGACCAGAACAGGTTCAGGCTCATGGTGACTAATCGCTCGACTGCTGGGCATGAAACCCCGGGCGCGGAGGAAGGGCTCAATAAGTTCGCGGTCCTCGTTGCGCGAATAGCTCACGACATTTGCCGGCCGCAACGTCACTTTGGCCTCGTTTGAGCGGTCTTTGACCGTGAATTTCAAGGCAGCCGAGGTGTATTCTCCGGATGCGGGCAGTTGCCTCTGCGCCTTGTGCAGCCCCTCAAATATGTCCTTTGATTTTCTGATCGTCACCTCTGTGATCGCTCCAGGCCGAACGTTGGTGATCTCGACCAGCTTTACGTCTTCGAGATCCGGGAAATCCTCGCATTTCAAAGAGTCCGCACCAAGCTTAAGTAGGGGAGACAGCGTGATTTCCTGCTCGTGCGGGAAGAAGAGAGCATCTCCGAAAAAGAACAAGCCGATCGAGTAAACGTACTGGCTAATCAGCCGGACGCCCTTCGCATGCACGCCAAGCGTACCGGTGATCGTTTCATAGACCAGGACATCGTACTTTTCTGGCCTGTAGTACTCCGAGGCCGACTTACCATCTCTAATGCTGCCTTCGCGCTTATAGGGCTCGCCATGGCGCACGACAACCCACAGTCGGTCCCCGCTTTCGAACGTAAAGACCTGACAACCTCGTCCCCGCCGCCGCTTCTCGAACCAATCATCGAGGTCGTCCTGTAAGGGAACGAGAATGCCTTTATCTCGAGACGCGCTCACTCCACCCGTGTGGCTTTGGAAAAGTTCAAAGCGGTGCGGTCGAAAAGCGTAACCCCGAGCGTGCTGTCGTTTTAGGATCTCAGGGTCATGCAACCACATTAGCATCGCGACATCAGCCGGCGTTGGATCAGGGCCGACCTGTATGTTCAAGCGAAGCTCTTCAATCGCGTCCAACAGCGTGTCCATGCCCTCGTGATCCGACAACTCGTGCACATAATAGAGCGCATCGACCATATCCGGCGGAACCAACTCGTCCGGTGTCATCAGAATTCGAGACAATTTCTGATAGTCGATTTCCTCGGTGGATGAGTCGGGAAGAGGGACACCCCGCCGCTGGAGGTATTCAAAAAACTGACGCAGAAACGCGACAAGAATGGAGGGATCAATCGCCTTAAGAGTTTCCGGCTCTGAGAACCGTTTGAGAGTAAAGCTCGCCATCTAATATTTTGTCCTTTTTTCGCTCAGTTCACGTCCGCATCACCTCCTTCCCTAAGCCCATTTATGTCCCAACACGCGCCATCGCGGTTGCACCCACGACCGACGCTGCTCGAGAACTGATTAAAAATCGATATAGCCGAAGAATCGAGCATCGCAACCCCACATTTGGTGGTTGGTTCCGGTATGTAGACCTCACACGCAACTTTTCTCCACGGTCACACGCTGAATGCCGAACGCTCTCGACCCCGACCTGATGACTCCCGCCGAACGGCTCCGCGAAGTCGGCGAGATTCTTGCGGCCGGCTTGATCCGTCTGCATGCCCGGCGAAAAGAGGCCGCCGAGCGCCAGTCCGGAGAGAGTTCCGTTGACTTCTCTGGTGACCAGAGCGTCCATGGCTGAAACCACGATGAGCAACGAAAAAGCCATGACTAACAGTGTCTTAGCCAAGGTCGCCGCGCTCCCGGAGAAATCCATGGCGGAGCTCAAGCAGATGTGGCGCGACCTCTACGACCGCGAACCGCCACCCTACAACAAGCCGTTCCTGGTCAAGCGTCTCGCGTATCGAATTCAGGAACTGGCCTACGGCGGGCTTTCGGCGCGCGCCGAGGCGAGGCTCAAGGAGTTGGTCGAAGAGGAAGATCGGCGGGTCAAGGGCAAAGGCCCGGTGCGCCGGAACGATCGTCCGATCATCGGTACGCGGCTGATCCGCGAATGGCAGGGCGTCGAGCACTGCGCGACAGTCCTGGAAGACGGATTCGAATATCAGGGACGCCGGTACAAGTCGCTGTCAGCCATCGCCCGCGCCATCACTGGCACCCGTTGGAACGGGCCTCTGTTCTGGGGCATTCGCAATCATCGGGGACCGCAATGAAGGCGCCGAAGCGAAAGATCCGGGCGGCGGTCTACTGCCGGGTCTCGACCGATGAGCGCCTCGGCCAAGAGTTCAACAGCATTGATGCCCAGAAGGAGGCTGGTGAGGCCTACGTCGCCAGTCACCGGCCCGAAGGTTGGGTGCTTGTCCCGGACGACTACATCGACGCGGGTCTCTCGGGCGGTACTTTGGAGCGCCCGGCCCTTCAGCGGCTGATCGCCGACATTGAGGCCGGGCGCGTGGACACCATCGTCACCTACAAGATCGACCGCCTCAGTCGGTCCATCTCCGACTTCGTGAAGCTGGTGGAGGTGTTCGACCGCCACAACGTCACGTTCGTCAGCATCACGCAGTCGTTCAATACGACAAACTCGATGGGGCGACTGACGCTCAACATCCTATTGTCCTTCGCCCAATTCGAGCGCGAAGTGATTGGCGAGCGGATCCGCGACAAGTTCGCGGCATCTCGAAAAAAGGGCATGTGGATGGGGGGCATGCCGCCGCTCGGTTACGACGTCGTCGACCGCAAGCTCGTCGTGAACGAGAAAGAGGCGGAGCTGGTTCGGCTCATATTCAAGCGGTTCCTCCGAATCGGCTCGGCGACCAAGTTGGCGCAGGAACTCCGCCGCGCCGGCCACACCACAAAGTCGTGGGTCACCCTGTGTGGTAAGCCGCGACAGGGCAAGCCCATCGACAAAGGGGCGATCTACAAGATTCTCGGCAATCGCGTTTACCTCGGCGAGGCGGTGTACAAGGGCACCAGCTTCCCCGGCGAGCACGTGGCAATCATCGATCGCGGCACCTGGGACGAGGTACACAGCGTTCTCGCCGAAAACGCCAAGACCCGGACCAACCGCACACGCGGCCAGACGCCGGCGCTCCTGAAAGGTCTGATCTTCGGGCCGGGCGGCCATGCAATGACGCCCTCGCACACGCGGAAGGACGGCAAGCTGTACCGGTACTACACTTCGACCGATGCGATTCGGAACGGATACAGCGAGTGCACGGTTCGCAACGTGCCGGCCGCAGAGGTCGAGGAAGCCGTCGTCGCTCAGGTCCGACATCTGCTCCGCACGCCCGAGATTATCGCGCAGGCGTGGGCCGTGGCGCGAAGTGACATTCAGATCCCCGAACGCGAGGTGGTCGAGACCATCACCGAATTCGAGCCGCTGTGGGACGAGCTTTTCCCCGCAGAGCAGGCACGGCTCGTTCGGCTTTTTGTCGAGCGGGTCGATCTCTCGCCGGACAGCATCGAGGTTCGGCTGCGCGCCCAGGGATTGCAGACGCTCGTCGAAGAACTACAGATGCGGGAGGTCGAGGCAGCTTGAGACGCAAACGCAGGATCGCCGGACAGAACTGGGAATTCGACGGCTCGACGATCACCGTCCGAATTCCGATGGCCTTCAAGCGCCAGGGCGGACGCAAGGTGATCATCGCGCCGGATGGTGGTGACGCCTGGGCTCCGGCAAAGCCTCGACGGGACGAGACGTTGATCCGGGCATTGGCGCGGGCGCATCGGTGGAAGAGTTTGCTGGAGGAGGGTGTTTACAGTTCTCCTTTGGAGATAGCGGAGGCGGAAAAACTGACGAAGAGCTTCGTGAACCGGCTGCTGCGGCTCACTTTGCTGGCGCCGGATATCCAGGAGGCGATTCTCGAGGGGCGGCAGTCGAAGGGTGTGCAACTCGAGGAGTTGACGCAGGTTGTCACAGGCGCATGGGATGAGCGTAAGCGTCCGGTGATGGCCGCCTAGAAAAGCGGCAGCAAATACCGCATGGTATTGCCATGTGGGTGCTTGGTCGTGTCCACGATCTCTTGAAGTGGACACTTATTCATGCTTTTAGCGAATGGAGATGACAGGGCCGGAGCGGGTCGGCAAGTGGCGGGGGAGTGCCCCTCTGCGCCGCCAAGGCGCCAATATCCGCTTCAATTCAAGCTGCAGGTCGTAAGACAGACGCTCGAACCGGGTGCCTCGGTGTCGATCGTGGCCCGGCAGCATAATATCAACAGCAATGTCGTGTTCCGATGGCGCAAGGAATATCGCGAGGGCAAGCTTGGCGAGACTACAGCGGCGGCCTTTCTGCCGATACAAGTGTTGAACGATGCACCGCTGCCCGCGCTGGCGCCATCGGAAAAACCCGGAACAAAACAATCGGCGAAGCCGCCGCAGAAGAAGGCAGGCATCATGGCGATAACCCTGCCGGGAGGCTTCACAGTGCGGGTTGACGCCGACATCGACGATGCGGCGCTGCGGCGGGCGCTGCGGGCCGTGAGGGATCTGGCATGATGAATTTGCCGCCGGGCACACGGGTGTATCTGTGTTGCCGGCCGACCGACATGCGCAAGGGCTTTAACGGGCTGGCGGCGCAGGTCAGCAATATCCTGCACGCCGATCCTTATGGCGGGCACCTGTTCGTGTTCCGGGGAAAGCGCGGCGATTACGTGAAGATTTTGTACTGGGACGGCACGGGATTGTGCCTGTTTGCCAAGCGTTTGGAAAAATCCCGCTTCGTCTGGCCGCCGATCGTCGATGGCAGCTTTCACATGACCACGGCTCAGCTTTCGATGTTGCTGGAGGGCATGGACTGGCGGCGCACCATTCCGGTCGAGGTCCCGCGTCAGCCGGTTTATGCCTGAGCATTCCGCTCACGCTTCGTGTTTGTGTGGAGACAGGAAAGAATCAAAATAACATCAACAACGCAACCAGATTACACGCGTAAAATGCTAGCTTTTATTTATGTCTTTATCGCGTTCTGTTTTGCCTGCCGATCCCGATGAATTGCGTGCCTTCGCGGCTTCGCTGCAGGCCGAGCTTTACGCGAAAACCCTGCAGATCGAACAGCTCAAAGCCCAGCTTGCGGCGTTGAGGCGGGCGCGGTTCGGTCGGTCTTCAGAGAAACTGGACCGGGAGATCGAGCAGCTTGAACTGCTGATCGGGGAAATCGAAGAGAGCAGCGCCGCCCGCTCTGAATCGACGGAATCATTGCAATCATCCGCTCCGGCGCACAAGGGTGAGCGTGTCCAGCCGGTGCGCAAACCGTTGCCCGCACATTTGCCGCGCGAGCGCGTGATGCACGAAGCGCCTTGCGCGTGCCCCGCCTGCGGCGGGACGAAGCTGTCACTGGTCGGAACTGACACACGGGAAGTGCTGGAATATGTGCCCTCGCAGTTCAAGGTGATCGTGCACGAGCGTCCGAAGGTGAGCTGCCGCGACTGTGAAACCATCACGCAGCCTGCCATGCCAGGCTTGCCGATCGAGCGCGGCCTGCCCGGTCCGGGCCTTCTCGCCCATGTCCTCGTGTCAAAATACTGCGATCACCTGCCGCTGCACCGGCAAAGCGACATTTATGGGCGCGAAGGCGTTCAGATCGAGCGTTCGACGATGGCCGACTGGGTCGGCCGGATGGCGTTTTTGCTGGAGCCGCTTGCGGAAGCTCTCGCAAAGCATGTCAAGGCCGGGGAAACGGTCCATGCCGACGATACGCCGGTGCCTGTGCTTGATCCCGGAAGGGGAAAGACAAAGACCGGAAGGTTATGGGTGGCGGTGCGCGATGAGCGCCCGTGGGGCTCGGGCGTGCCGCCAGCAGCTTTCTACAGATACGCCCCTGACCGAAAGGCGGAACAGGCGCGGGCCCTGTTGAAAGACTGCCGTGGTTATCTTCATGCCGATGCATACAGCGGATTTAAACATCTTTACGAGAGCAATCCGCTGACCGGCCCGCCGCAGTTCACTGAAGTCGCCTGCTGGGCGCACGCACGCCGGAAAATCTACGACGTTCATGCATCGACATCGTCACCGGCGGCGCGGATGCTGCTGGACCGGATCGCGGAACTGTTCGCAATCGAAACCGCCATCCGCGGCCAACCGCCGGAACAACGGCTCGCGGTGAGAAAAGAGCAATCGTCGCCGTTGCTGGCGCAACTCAGAACGGCAATGGAATCCGTACTGACACAGGTCAGCGGCAAGAGCACGTTCGCCCAGGCGCTGCGCTACGCGCTCTCAAGATGGGACGCCTTGAGCCGCTACACCACCGACGGTCGCCTCGACATCTGCAACAACGCAGCAGAACGCGCGATCCGCCCACTCGCCATCGGCCGCAAAAACTGGTTGTTCGCCGGTTCCGATCCCGGCGGGCAGCGCGCCGCCGTCATGTACACGCTGATCGAAACCGCGAGAATGAATGACCTGGACCCGGAAGCCTATCTGCGTGCCGTCATCGACCGCATCGCCGATCACCCGATGAAGCGCATCGACGAACTTCTCCCCTGGAACATCACTTTATAATCCCCGCCGCGGTCGTCACCGGACGCTTACGGATGAGCAGCGGCAGGTGATACAGATGATGGGCCCATGATTTTGAAATATTGAACTGCCGTCGGAAAGCAATTTGAGCCTACAGCACACAGATTCCACGTCCTCCTTCGACGCAGGATCGTCCGCTTCACACCTGCAGCCGACCGCCGGAATGGGGACCCGCAACGCGTACGCGTGGCCCGGAACCGACGTTAACACGCTCCGTCTGGTTGTTCTCGGACAATGCCAATCGTGCTATCCTTATCACGCTTTATTCTTGGTAATCTGCGAGGGATTGGCTGGGAGGGATCAACAACATGCCGGTTTACGAATATCGATGTGATGAGTGTGGAGAGCGGTTTGAGCAGACCGAGACGCTTGCCGAGCGTGAAACGGGCAAGCCAAGTTGCCCGAAGTGTAAGAGCAAGAACATTTCCCGAAGCTTCTCCACCTTCCAAGTGAAGACATCCAAAAAAAGTTAAGCCCTTAACAAAGCTGGTCTAGGGTTCATTGGTCGGAGTCGACAGTGATTGGCCGGATTGAACGTCAGCTCTCTTCGGCCCTTGTCGGCTCTACATTCGGTTGCGAACCAACCTTTAGAATGGCGTCGACCGTCGATGTTGGCTAGATCTTCCCCTGCCGAATGAGGACCAGCCACAGCGGCAATACCCTCAGATGCGGACCATCTCTTAGCGTGGCGCTGACTGTCACTGCTGAGCAGACTCTACGACCTCCTCTCAAAATCACCGGTAGGCGAGGATCAGAACGATGGCGGTGCAGTAGATGTCGACGTCCAAGGTTTGCTCCCGAGTTGATATGAGTGCGGTCCAGGTGTGGCGAAGCATCACGGGACGGCGGCGCGGTGCTATGCCGTCACTAGCGATGCAGTCGATTAGCGATCTCATCGAAGGAACTGAGAGCTTCAATAAATCCGCCGTGCCATATTGCCACCCGATCGGGCAAGCTATTTTCGAATTCGTGTTGTTGAATAAACGGAGCAACGGTGAGCTGGCGGTTCAGGTGTTCTTTGGTCGTCTGAAATTTGGTATTTAATGTATGCGTTAATTGGTAGGCCCAAAAATCGTAACCTTGGAGACTTGCTGTCTGAAGTTTCGTCGGGTTTGATTTCTCGAGAACGACTACTGGCGGGAGCGCCTCATCATTAGCTGGGCGCTCAAATCTATTTCGAATCACTCTATTGACGTGCAAGTCGCCAAAGCCGTAGCCGGCAATAAGAATTGCGTCGGCTTCGTGAACATGTCGAACAAGGGCAGCATAAAAAGTTTGATAGGGATCGGCTAATATCTGATCGAGCTTGAAGCCTCCAGCTAACAATGTCGTCAATGGTATTGGCCGAAAGTCCTGCGCCATGTCAGGGGCTAGAGGTTGATAATCTAAAAATACGCTTGTGAGATCATCCTGCCAGACCAGTGAATGTTTTTGGGGGCTGGAGATTGAGTGATGCACACTGCCGTGAAGGTGGTAAATGAACTCCCATTCTTTGCGCAGGCTGACATATCTCGGCTCAAAGACCCCACGATTGAACCCATTAAAAGCCTCGGGCCAAGCACTCCGTGCGACATTGTCGTAATTCAGGTTGTAGATACCGAGATCAAATTGCTCGCGAAGCCTGAGAAATATGTTCCGGTAGTCGGCAAATGGGGACGATTTCGTGTCGAGCAATCTGCTGCACTCACGCATGTATTCAGCTAGCTTCCCAAGAACAAAACCTTGCTGCCCTATAATCAGATTGCGATAGGAATTCTGCTCCGTGCGCTCAGGCGGAAATGCAAACGCGCTGACTGGCGACCCGTCTTGTACTACCGCTCGAAGCGCATTGCCGAACGGGCAGCGCGTTAGCCAACTCGCAAGAGCCGTCATCTCACCGAGAACTCTTTCGTAGTTTGCGCCAATGCCGTAGTGATTCGACCGATAATATTCTTCAACTATTTCCCACAGGACGTTGAAGACGTCCCCTCCGACATCGCCGGAGAACTCGGTCGTCGGCCTCCACTCCCGACTCCAGCCTTTCATTCGCTCATTGATGTTGCTAACACTCGGCATGCCGCAGGGGATAGAACTGCCTGCCCCTAAAATCACGAGGAGCTTTGGCTTGCCAGGGCTGGCTGTGCTGCCGAGAGATATCATCCCACATTGTCCAGATAACCAAGGATCGGGGTGAACGTTACCATTTTGCTAGCGTGCCAGAAACTCCCAGGCGTCGCGCTGTCGTCAGATCGGCACAGTCAGCATTTGTTGGTCTAATCCAACGTGTGCCCGGGATTTAAACATGCGTCCAGTCCATCGAAGTGGCCGCTTTGACTTACTTTCTTTGGCGCGGCAACTTTCCCATCAAGGTCGGTCTTCTCCTCCAAATGCAGCCTTTGGCTACTGAAACCCTTAGAGTCAGATTCGGTGCAATGGCTATGGCCGGGCATGCCGGCCCGGTGCCAACCACGACGGCAATACCCTCAGCTGCAGACCAGCTTTGTGGACGGCGCGGACCATCACTCGTGAACATCCCGCCGGAAATTTGAAGAGGAAATCGTCGGCGACCTTTCGAATTTTGGTGCTGATGTAGCGCTTCGCGCTTGCCTCCGGCGGGAGTATTTGAAGAGCGATGATGTGAGGTTATGGTGGTCCTGCGGTACAGGCTGGAGAGCCTTTGGCCGCGAGCGGTGATGGTATCACCTTGAACGGCTCGTCTTTTGACGGGCCGTTCTCACGATCGACTGCCGGTGGGCCGCCGGTCCGGTGGCAGTTGTCAGGGCAGGACTGCGGGTGGATGGTTTCATCTGGGGCGCCTGGGAGGTCTCCCTGAGTGTCGATTCTGTAGGGGCGGTCCTGGCTCAGCATCTTGAAGATAACGCGGCAGAGGTGCCGGCCGAGGGCGCGGATAGCCTGATTGTGCATCTTGCCTTGGCTACGCTTTTTCTCGTAGTAGCGCTGGGATTGGGCGACCTCTTTGCGGTGGCGGTCGACGGCGGTCATCATCGCGGCCTTGGCGCGGGTGTTGACATGCTTGGGCGATTTGGAGCCGCGCAGCTTGCCGGAGCTATGATCCAGGGTGGCCATACCGAGATAGAGCGCCAAGCTGGCCTCGCTCTTGAAGCGGGCTATGGTGCCGATCTCTCCGGCCAGCTCGGCCGAGCAGACGTCGCCAAAGCCGGGGATGGAAGCGAGCTGACGCGCAGAGCTGGAGGTCTCGGCAACCCGCGCGATCTTGTCGTCCAAAGCCTTGATCTGGCGCTTGAGCTCGAGAACCCGTAAGGCATCCTGATGGATCATCTCGCCGACCAGGCCGGCATCTCGGCTGAAGCAGGCGCTTGTCTGCCACGTCTGGATACGATCGGCGTAACAAACGCCGATCGCCGGCAGCTTCAAGAGGCTGACGCGGCGGACCCCGGCGAGCTTGCGCAGGTCCTTGCGACAGGTCAGAAAATTCAGGAACCAGAGGTTTGCGACTTCGCGCGTGATCTCCACCAAGCCTGGCGCGGCGGCTTGGAGGTCACTCTGTAGAACGCTCGTGAGGCCCACGCGCTCGTTCACCAGACGACGTCGACGCCGGGTCAGGCGTTTGAGGATGTCATTCTCCTCGGGCCGTGCCATGACCTCCTGGAGCACGTCGGCGGCCAAGGGCAAATGCTCGCGCAGCTGCAGCAACTCCAGGGTCTTGCGGGTGTCGATCCGATCGCTCTTGGCAGCCGCCGGAAAGATTTCCTTGAAGCGGGCCAGCTTGAGATTGTTGACGTTGAAGAGCAGCCAGCCTCGCTCCGCGACCAAGCCGTCGAGCGGCCTCGCGTGGCCGCCGTAGCCCTCCATGGCGACGGCAACCGGAAAGGGGTGGTCCTTGGCTTGCGTCTCGATCCGTGAAAAGAATTCCTCGAACCCCGCCGCACTATGGGGGATCTCAAATTCCTCCAGCAGGCGGCCATCTGACAAGCCGATCGCGACCGCGTGGCACCGTGAGCCGATATCGACGCCGACGTGCAGGTGCCGAGATTTGGGGGAAAGCATCGTTCGCTCCTTCGACAGACAAGACCATCGGATCATCCTCCGGGTCTCGTCTACCAGCAGAGCCACGCTCGCCGCAGCGATCGGCACCATCCCGGTCGACCCGTCGGATGATGCAGGTGACGGGGGCGGCATTTCAAAAGGGGTGAGCCCAGCTCGCCGGGCCACTGACCCAAAGTAGCCACACCCCCGTCGGCCCCAGTCTAGCCATCCGGCGCCGCACGCGCCACCTGCACTCTAGCGACAGCAGCCCAATAGGCCGCTCTCTCCTGAGAAATTCGATGGTAGACCCGAAGCGGAACTCCAACCCTGAAAACCGCATGTATAAAGTTCGGATTGCCGCACGCGCTTCTGCGCCTAGACCAAGATATGGTAGGATTAAATGGATCGAATTCACTACGAAAGCTGGGCCGCATTAGCATTGGTTGAATGACTAACACACCCGCCACTATACGCCTACGTCCAGTTCGAATCGGGTTTCTCGTACGGCCAACCGATATGGTGTCGATTTGCAAAATCATGCGGGCGTGTGCCTGTTTATGGGGGGGGATTTATAATCCGATCATTCCTGTTTTCCGTGTTCCACCTAAAGAGTGGAGAGTAGAGCGCTTTGAACGTGTGAGGGGGGGTGCCGTCGCCAAAGGCTACATCAACTTTTTTGAGCCCGATGTGTTCGTTGAAGCGGAGGATGGCCTCCTTGAGGAGGCCGGACTTGGAGCCTTGCGGGAAGAATACCGTTTAGACAAGCACGTCTTGCCTCTCGAGAAATTCCTGACACCAGATGAACATCAGGATTGGTCTGAGCCCAGGTTTGGCCTCAACATCATTGACGTCTTTCGTCAGATCTACAAGACCGAGCAGCGCTTTCAACTTAGGGAGGAAACCCCGGCAGTTTTCGTAAAACCCAAACGCAGCAGTGGGCTTGTAGAGGGAATCTTCGGCACTTTTCCTGAACAACGTGATGTAGCTTATATCACTAACGGCTACAAAGAAGTTTTCGCTCCCAAAGAACTCGAAGCAAGTCCAGAGAGCTGGCTGGAAGTTTTTAGAGGGAGAGCACTGACACCGCTGCGGGCTACCCAACACAAAATCAACGTTCAACGCAGATGGCACCATCACCCGCTGATCTACGTTTTCGACCCGGCGAGGCCAACTGATCTGATTGATCTTTGGAATTTGCGCCTGGAGCCTCATCCAGTGTTGCCGCTGCCAATCGAATGGCTTGAACCTCTTGCCAATCACATCCGTGAGTTCATTAAGGCCAAGCACAAGCCTGTCAGGGGGACATCGAGTGAAGTTGTGCATACAAGCACTGTCGAGTTTGCCCAGTCTATTGGAAAGGATCGAGCTGAGGACCTGACAAGAACACTAGGAAAAGATGTCCTTAGACGTGCTTTTTCTGTGAAACACTGGCGAAACCGTGTTTGGGTCGAAAATAAAGACGACAGAATGCTGCGAGACAGAAGGCTGGTGGTAACTGCGGAAGAACAGCTTATCACTCTCGCGCTTGAACAAGGAGGAAAATGGACCACCAATTTTGAGGTTCTTACACCAAACTTTGCCGCCGAATTCGGAAGAAGTTCTTGTCGTTGGGTTAACGCCATACAGATTTCCTCGTTCAGTAGTGAAAAGATCGCAACCGTTCTCCCGTTCAATACGTTTGATCGGCGTTGGCCTAAGCTGGCCCCTGGAAGCAAATGGGTCACAGTAGGAAGCGAGGGCTGGATCTTTAATGCGAGACATAAGAATTGGAGGGAAACCCTATCGTTCCTGACGAAAGAAGACGCGATTATCGGGTCGCTCAAGGTTCGGGGCATTGAGGCTAGCCTGTCCGACCCCGGGCATATTGCCAAGCAAATGCTTGAGAATTTGGGGGGGCTTTGGGGTACACACTTGCTGGCGGATGTTGAAACACTTCGACTATCAACAAGATGGCGGGCGGCGTACGAAAGAAAACTAACCAAATCGAGACGATTGAGGAGACATTTGAACGCCGAAGCGCACCAGTAAAGGACTGGACAGACCTTCTCGCTCGGCGTGGGAAGCAGCGGCCCTTGCCCCGCTTGACGCTTGCCGATTTCACAAAGCGAAACATTATTCGGCTAGGCTTGGAGACTGAGTGTCCACATTGCCTTTTTACGAATTGGCACAGCCTTACCGTCGATGACTATGAAGTTACATGTGAGCGTTGCCTCAACCGCTACGACTTCCCGCAAGACCAGCTAAAGAAACAGAACCGCAATTGGTTTTATCGAGTGGTTGGACCGTTCTCCGTCCCAGACTATGGTCGAGGGCACACTACACGACGCTATGGACGAGAGGCCGAGAATCTGCTGATCTGAACGATTTTATTTGGCGAATGGAGCCGTTCATGGACCGACATCTTCTCGACACTCTAACACGCACGCTATCGTGCCAGCTTGATCTCAGCAAGTCGCGTTTAGAGACGCTGGCGTTGTTGATCCTGGGTTTGGTCAATGGCCGCACGGTGAATCTGAGCCACGTCGCCAGCCAGTTTTCCAGCGCCTCCCTGATCGCGTCGGCGTATCGCCGCTTGCAGCGATTTTTCCAGTATGTGCGGCTGGACGGGGATTGGGCGGCGCGGATCACGGTCAAGTGGCTGGGGACCAAGCCGCCTTGGATCCTGTGCCTGGATCGGACCAATTGGAAGATCGGCCGGTGTGACGTCAATATCCTGATGCTGGCGATCACCACGCGGCGTGTGCGCATCCCGCTGATGTGGACGCTGTTGCCCACGAGCGGTTGCAGCACCGAGCGCGAACGCATCGACTTGATGCGCCGCTACCTCGCCATTTTCGGCCCGGCTTCGATCTCCTGGCTGCTCGCCGATCGCGAATTCATCGGCGCCGCGTGGATGAAATTCTTGTTGAAAAACAACATCGTTTTTGCCATCCGGCTGAAGGAGAATAACCTCATCTGTCTCGAAGACGGCCATATCTATCAGTTCACCAGCCTGTTGCGCGCGCGCCCGAAAGCCAAGCGCATCCTGGCTCAACCGGGGCGTCTCGCCGCCATGGGCGACGGCTCGGGGTGGCCGCTCACCTTCGCCGCCAAACGCCTTCCCGATGGAGAGTTCCTGATCGTCGCCACCAATGGTCCCACCAACAAGGCCCTCGCCATCTACAGGAAACGCTGGCGGATCGAATGCCTGTTCGGCGACAGCAAAACCCGCGGCCTCAACATGGAGGACACCCGCATCACCGATCCCGCCAAGCTCTCCACTCTCCTCATCGTCATCACCCTCGCCATGACCTGGGCCCATGCCACCGCCGCCGTTGCTCAGGCCGGCGCCGCCATCAAAAAACGCGCCCACGGCTACCGCTACAAATCGTGGTTCCGCCTCGGCTTCGACCTCCTCAGAAACTGGATCCTTCACCAACCCGCAAAGGCCTCCGACACCTGGGCCCGCCAATGGCCAAAACGCAAAATCAAAACTCAAACGCCGAGAGTTGTGTAGTGTGGGTCGAGGGTCTTACAGCGCACTTTTGACTCTACGCGCTCTCCAAAGTTTTGGGGGGGCCCTCCAGGAAATGACCTTTTCAACGGCGATGAACCTGCGTTTTGATGGGATAGATGCCGAAGTGGACTTTTTGGCTTGGGCGAGAAAAGAAAGCCTTTTTTCCCATAGTTCGCCTGAGCTAATCGTCGGAGAGACAAAATCTCTGGGGAAGAGCACTCTACTCAAGTCTAGGGATCTTAGCCAACTCAAAGCTATCGTTCGAAAGTTGCCAGGCGCGATTATTGTCATCTCGGTCATGCGCGAGAAATTCCTGCGCTCAGAGATTAAGTTGCTTTTGCCATTTGTGACATGGGGTAGGAGACCGGATGAATACGGGCAACCGTCCAATCCAGTGATTTTGCTGACAGGCATAGAGTTGTTTGCCGAACATCCAATCAACGCCGCATGGGAAGAACTTGGAGGGGCTCACAAGAAGTTTGCCGACTACCGTAACACTATGAATATTTTTGATTTAGCGGACGCAACACAACAGATTTATTTAGGAATGCCATCGTTTTATGATTGGGAAGAGGCGGAATGGAAAAAACGTGCAGCGAGGAAGAAGAAAGCTCCCAAAATCTAGATAAATGCGGGGAGCTAGTAGCCTTGCGCTGCCTCCGCAAAACAGCTCTGCATTTGGTTCGTGAAGCCCGCCCGTGGCTAATAGCACGTATGACGTGGCTGCCGCGACCTGGTGAGAAGTTCAGGGTTCAGCGGAAGCGCCGCACCTGTAAGATGGTGAATTGATCGTTAGAAGTGCACAACTTATGATAATTCGCTTCGATGTCAACGGATTCGGGAGACCTGCCAATGGGGTGGCTGAGGCGCATCCTCGGTTTTCGCGATCAAGGTAGAACCGATAAACTACGCTCATCTGGGGTTGACAGTGACAGCAACGAGATACGGCTGCAGGACGATAATACCTATCAAAAAAACGTTGATGTCATTGACGGGCTTGAATTTGCAGCGACGCTTCACCTTCGCACTCCACTTGCTGTTCTCGAACACCATGGCGAGGTTTTCAAGGGACCTCCAAGCGAGGCTCCGCGGTATGGCTCCGAAGCTGAAGGAAGCTGGACTTACAAGACAAAATCATGGGCAGAACTCGGGTTCGATCTGCAAGAACTCCCCAAATCTCGACATGCCTCTGACATCGGCACAATCAAGCCATCTGAATACCTTCCGTTTCTGAAAGCATTTCGGCGTATTGTCGAGGCTGATGTAACACATGAGGAAAAATTGCGAAATCTTATGACACTTCAACGAGCATCTACTTCTTTCGCTGATATTTGGAAGCGTTTAGAGAAAGCCTACGAGGATTTTCCCAGCTCATTCTTCTACCTCCGCCTCACAGAGCTTCCCGGTATTGGTCGGAAAACGGCGACAAGTCTGTACGCAGCCGGCTTTTGGTCAGTCGAAGACGTGCTGCATGCCAGCCGCGAAGATCTTCTCGCAGTCTCGGGGATGGGAAAGGCAACAGTGAATAAAATCGACGCACTCCGAAAATTGGCGAGCGAAAATAACAATAGAGTTTAATACTTTTGCGAAGTATCGAAGTTTGGCCTTGGGGGGTGACCAATCATCTCTCGGCCGAAGAGGTCCTTATTAAGCGCAGTGCTGTTCTCAAGGCCGCCCACTACCGGAAATTCTGTTCTGTAGAGCACCTTTTGGGCGCACCTTTCCCGTCGATCCGATGTGGTCGCAGGCTCCATTGAGCGGTTCAACATCAGGCTGCCGGCTCTGTCCGGAGGGCGTCGATCCATGCCAGTGGGCGGCGGAGCCGAAGGCGCGGAACTACTACTGCGGCTACCTGCAATGGCCGTTGTTGGCTAGCACCGGGAATAAAAGTGCGTTTTCAATGACTTCCGGTGTCCACCCCAGAGCTGACTCGCTGAGGGACAAATCAGAAACCTCATCATTCAGTTAGGCGACAAATCCTACTGCCCTGCAATTTCGTTGAAAATGGTCAGGGAGCCGCGAAATGCAGGCTTCGGCGCCAGGTTTTTGATTCGAATAGCCTTTGCCTACCAGATAGGGTTGCGGAAAGTAGCCAGATCCCTTGTCTGATAACATCTTGATATTATTGAAAACCCAAGCTGGGTACTAAAATGGCGCAGTACCCAGCTTTCGGAGAAAGCGTCCCGCAAGAGAAGAAAACGGCACCCTCGGGCGGCAGCGTGGTTCCCAGCTCACCGA
>CAVYTX010000004.1:0-539767 GCA_963771545.1 uncultured Alphaproteobacteria bacterium | reverse complement strand
AATGAGAACGCCATTGCCCGCGGCCAGCATGAACATCCTTCGGGAAATCAGCTTATGGCGATCGGAGTCCCGGTCCATGTCAGGCCTGCCTGAGGAACGCGCGCTGCCAGCGCAGCAATGCCCATGACAGCAAGGGAAAGCAACCCAGGGTGATCACGTATTGAGCCATGAGAGCGTCCGATTTCACCAGCGTTCCATAGAATGCGGACACCAGCAGCCACGTCGCTAGAAGAGCGCCCGCCGACACCAGAAAAAACCCAAGCCAAAGGATCATGAAGGATTTGCCGACGAAGAACCGCCGTTGGCTGTCGATGATACCGTGAACGATCACGAATATGGCGGCATTCACGCCCATGGGCGCGCCACTCAAGGCGTCGTACAACAGGCCGATGAAGAACACCGCCGCCACGGGCATCAGATCGGGACGGTAAATCGCCCAATAGTAGATCCCGATCATCGGTAGCAAGGGCGTCACCGAAGCAAATCCCGGAAGATGCAGAGGCACCGCGCCAATCACGACGAGGACGACGGTCAACCCAAAAGGGGTCAACCGGCGCGCGATCGCATCGACCTTGCCCCAGAACGCGGTCCTCACGGCTCGACACCTCCCTGAGAATCCGCCTCGGCCGCCGGGACAAGGGGTTCCGATGAAACCTTGGGAACCGTTTCCAGGGTTTCTCCCAAAATGCCCGCCAACCCATAATCGATTACGCGCAGGTATTCCAGCCGTTCACGGTCCACAAAGGGTTTAACGCGAATCTCGCCTTCTCTGATCGACGTGACCACTCCCACCGGTAGGCCCGCCGGGAAAACGCCGGCGTGGCCCGACGTCACGATGCGATCTCCGGACGACACCACGGCTTCGGGCGCGAGATAGACCAATTCCGGTTTGTCCGAGTTGTCGCCGGCGAGAATGGCGCGCGTGCGCGCGGGACCGACCAAGACCGGAATACGGGAGTTCAGGTCTGTAATGAGAAGGACCCTGGCGGAGCGCTGCGCAACGCCCGCGATTCTACCGACGAGCGCTTGGTCGGCCACGACCGGCTGGCCCTTGCCGACACCGTCGCGCAGTCCGGCACCGAGCAGCAGGCTGTGAGCAAAGGCGCCCCCGGAATCGGCGACTACACGCGCCGTCACGAACCGAACCTCGGGTTCGGGAACGTAATGCAGAAGCTGCTTCAGCGCGGCGTTTTCCGCCTCCAGCCGGCGCGCGACCGTTTGCCATTGCATCAGACGCGCGCGGTCCTCTCGCAACCTCGCATTTTCATCATGGAGCGCCAACCATTCGTGAACTTGTTCGACGGTATGCGTGACGACATCGACGGGGCGCGACAGGATATCGAGAATGGGAGCGGTGGTATCGATGATTCGCAGACGAAGTTTTTCCACCAAGACCGTGTCGGCCTTGCCGAGCATCATCAACGAGACGGCGGCCACGACCAGGCCCACATAGGCAAACCGGTGCGCGAATGTCTTGATCGTACCGGCGGCGCGGAGTTCGGTTCTCGATCTTTCGCTCAAACCACTTACCTTAGCATTGGTATCTACAGCGACGATCAGGCAAGAGAATCATAGAATAAAAGAGCGCCTCAAAGTATCGAAATATCATGTCTAGTACATGCTGCTCAGCACGTTCCGCATCCGCTTCATTTCTTCGAGCGCCCGTCCCGTGCCCAAGGCCACGCACGACAGCGCGTCGTCCGCGATCGATATCGGCAAACCGGTCGCATGGCGGAGCACGTAATCGATGTTGCTGAGCAGGGCGCCGCCCCCGGTCAGCACGATTCCCTTGTCGACGATGTCGGCCGCCAGTTCGGGCGCCGTATGCTCGAGCGCGACCTTGACCGCGTCGATTATGGAGCCAACGGGCTCGGCCAGGCTTTCCGAGATCTGCCGCTCGCTGATGACCAATTCCTTGGGCACGCCATTCATCAGATCGCGTCCCTTGATTTCCATGGTGCGCCCGTCGCCGTCCTCCGGCGGACAGGCCGACCCGATTTCCTCCTTGATTCGTTCGGCGCTACCCTCGCCGATCAGCAAGTTGTGATTGCGGCGGATGTAGGCGATGATGGCTTCGTCCATCTTGTCGCCGCCGACCCGAACGCTGCGGGAATAGACAATTCCGCCCAGCGACAACACGGCGACCTCCGTCGTCCCGCCACCGATATCGACGACCATGGAGCCGGTGGGCTCCGTCACCGGCAGGCCGGCGCCGATCGCCGCCGCCATTGGCTCCTCGATCAGAAACACGCGCCGGGCGCCGGCGCTTTCGGCGGACTCCTGAATGGCCCGGCGCTCAACCGCCGTCGATCCCGACGGAACGCAGATAATCACCAGCGGGCTGGCGAAGCTGCGGCGATTGTGGACCTTGCGGATGAAGTACTTGATCATCTCCTCCGCCACTTCGAAATCCGCGATCACGCCGTCCCGTAGTGGCCGAATCGCCTGAATGTTGCCGGGCGTGCGTCCAAGCATCATCTTCGCTTCTTCGCCAACCGCCAGAACCTGTTTCTTGCCCTTGAACTCGGCGATCGCCACGACCGACGGCTCATTGAGGACGATGCCTTTGCCCTTCACGTAAACCAGGGTATTGGCGGTTCCCAAATCGATCGCCATGTCGGCGGAGAGGAACCCAAACATCTGTGAGAACATCGTGCCTCGCTTGGTTTGACGGCTGGTGTTGCTAACTTTCGGGGTGACTCGGCGCCGGGGACATTGTTCGGCGCCGAGCCTGTCTTACTGCAAAATCGGCGGGAAAGGAAAGACAACCATCCAGTCAAGCGGAGAGGGCGCTTGGCGCGGTCTTTTCCCGTTTCACCATCAGCTTGTTCAGAGCATTCAAATAGGCCTTAACGGAGGCAACGACGGTGTCGGTATCGGCGCCCTGGCCATTGACCGTCCGTCCGTTTTCCTCCAGCCGCACCGTCACCTCCGCCTGGGCGTCGGTTCCTCCGGTCACGGCGTGAACCTGGTACAATTGCAGACCGGCGTCGGTGGGAAACAGCGTCTTGATGCACCGGAAAACCGAATCGACGGGGCCGTCGCCCGAGTCCTCGCAGCTCCGGACCTCGCCATCCACGTCGAGTTCCATGATGGCCTTGGACCGGCGCGTGCCACACTCCACCGCCAGGGACACCAGCTTCACGCGGTCATTGACGCGCAACACCGCGTCGTCGACCAGGGCGATCAGGTCCTCGTCGAACACCTCTTTCTTGGCGTCCGCCAGGGCCTTGAAGCGGCAGAACACGTCCGTCAGGGCGTTGTCGCCCAGGTCGTAGCCCAGTTCCCTCAGCTTCTCGCGAAACGCATGGCGGCCCGAATGCTTGCCCAACACCAGCTTCGACTTGGTGAGGCCCACCGACTCCGGGGTCATGATTTCGTAAGTGCCCGCGTGCTTCAGCATGCCATCTTGGTGAATCCCGGACTCATGGGCGAACGCGTTGGCGCCGACAATCGCCTTGTTGGGCTGGACGACGAAACCGGTGACGGCGGACACCAGCCGCGAGGCGCGCATGATGTTTTCGGTCTTGATGGTGGTGAAATAGGCACCATGATCCGGACGGGTCTTCAACGCCATCACGATTTCTTCCATCGCGGCGTTTCCCGCCCGCTCGCCCAGACCGTTGACGGTGCATTCCACCTGGCGGGCGCCGGCCCGCACGGCCGCCAGCGAATTGGCCACCGCCAATCCCAGGTCGTTGTGGCAGTGCGCCGAGAGGATCGCCTTGTCGATGTTCGGCACCCGATTGCGCAGCATCTCGAAGATGGCCGCGAACTCGTCGGGCACCGCGTAACCGACGGTGTCGGGAATATTGATCGTCCCGGCCCCCGCATCGATCGCCGCCTCGACACAGCGGCACAGAAAATCGTGCTCGGTGCGCGAACCGTCCTCGCAGGACCACTCCACGTCATCGGTGAAGCGCCGGGCATGGCCGACGCTATCGATCACCGCCGCGTAGACATCGTCCGGCTCCATCTGCAGCTTGTGCTTCATGTGCAGCGGACTGGTGGAAATGAAGGTGTGGATGCGACCGCGCCGCGCCGGTTTGATGGCCTCGGCCGCGCGTTCGATGTCGCCGCGGGTGGCGCGGCTCAATCCGCAGACGGTCGATTCGGTCACCACCTTGGCGATTTCCCGGACCGCCTCGAAGTCGCCGTTGGACGCAATGGGGAAACCGGCCTCGATGACATCGACGCCCATTTCCTCGAGCACCCGGGCAATCCGCAGCTTTTCCTCGAGGTTCATGGAGGCGCCCGGCGATTGCTCGCCGTCACGCAAGGTGGTGTCGAATATGATGACGCGGTTGGGATCCGTATCGTTGTTCATGGGGTCAATCCTTCGCTAAAACAGGTGCACCGTTTGTGGGAACTCGTGTCCACTTCCCCTGAACACTCCATGCGCCGGAAACCGGCCCGGTTGTGAATGTTCAGGGGCACCTAAGTCGAAGGCCCCCGCCGGTCAGAAGGACGAGTGACAGCACATCGCGCGCGCGCAAATGCCGGGAACCGCCTGTTCCCACCATTTCGCCATACCGGTTGCCGCGCGTTGCCAACATGTTTGCCAGTCGATAAACGATCCACTATCGGATTTATCGACCATACCCTGTTAAATTGAGGTTAATTGCAGGGTATTAGAAATCTTCGTAACGGGCAATTGTCAACAGGAATGTCTCAAAAAAAAGGCATCGCGCGGCGCTCCGGATCGAGGAGCGCTTCATTTGCGCGCTCTTGCCCGCCTATCCCGCCTGATACCAGCGCGCGGCCCTATCCGCCTTTCAAGTGGCGCGCCACAAGCTCGGAATCGCGTTGGCGACGCGACACGATTCTCAAACTCGAGCTTCCGCCGTAACATTCGGCGGCGCCGTCCGTCAGCCTGACAAAACCGGCGGCGACCACCTTCGCCGGGGCGAACCGCTGAGCGACGTCGTTGTGATAGTAGGAACGCGGGAAGACGACCGGCATCTCCCCGTCCGGACCGTTCACGATGATGTACTTCATCGCCATGGCGACCTTCGGCGCGACGCCGAAACGATGGCTAGTTCTTGGACTTGTCCACCAGCCGGCCGGCTGCGATCCATGGCATCATGCCCCGCAGCTTTTCGCCCACCACTTCGATATCGTGCTCGGCGGCGCGGCGGCGCATGGCCTTGAAGCTCGGGCGTCCGGACGCGTTTTCCAGCATCCAATCCCTGGCGAACCGTCCCGACTGAATGTCGTCCAGCACCTCTCGCATGCGCGCCTTGACGCCGTCGTCGATGATCCGAGGGCCACTGACGTAATCGCCGTATTCGGCCGTATTGGAGATGGAATACCGCATATTGGCGATGCCGCCCTCGTAAATAAGGTCGACGATCAGCTTGACCTCGTGGAGGCATTCGAAATAGGCCATCTCCGGCGCATACCCCGCCTCGACCAGGGTCTCGTAACCGGCCAAAATGAGCGACGTCAGGCCGCCGCACAGCACCGTCTGCTCGCCGAACAGGTCGGTTTCGCACTCTTCGCGGAAGGTGGTTTCGATCACCCCCGACCGGCCCGAACCCAGCGCCGAGGCGTAGGACAGCCCGAGCTCCAAGGCGTTGCCGCTGGCGTTCTGCTCGACGGCGACCAGGGACGGAACGCCGGCGCCGCGAAGATACTCCGAACGCACCGTGTGACCCGGTCCCTTCGGCGCGACCATGAATACGTCCAGATCCGCCCGGGGCTCGATCAGCCGGAAATGGATGTTGAGGCCGTGAGCGAACGCCAGCGCGGCGCCTTCCTTGAGGGTTTCATGGAGATTATCGGCGTAAAGCTTCGCCTGCAACTCGTCGGGGGTCAGGACCATGACCACGTCGGCCCATGTTCCCGCCTCGGACGGGCTCATGACCTTCAAGCCCTCGTTCTCGGCTTTCTTGATGCTGCCGGAGCCGGCCCGCAGCGCGACGGCAATGTCGCCGACGCCGCTGTCGCGCAGGTTCAACGCATGAGCATGGCCTTGGCTGCCGTAGCCGATAATCGCCACTTTCTTCGACTTGATGAGATTAACATCGGCATCCCGATCGTAGTAAACGCGCATTGTGATCCTCCCAAGAATTGTTGGGCCGATGGCTATATGGGCTCCGCTCCGCGGGAAATCGCGGCAACGCCGGTGCGCGCCACATCGATCAGCCCGAGCGGCTTCATGAGATTGATAAAGGCATCGACCTTGCTTGTCTTGCCCACGATTTCGAAAACAAAGGACTCGTTGGTGCTGTCCCTCACCTGGGCCCGAAAGATGGTGGCGATGCGCAAGGCCTCGACCCTGTGCTCGCCGTGCCCGCACACCTTGACCAGCGCCATTTCCCGCTCAACGTGAGCGCCCTCCATGGTTAGATCGCTGATTTTGTGCACGGGCACCAGTCGTCCGAGTTGCGCCTTGATCTGCTCGATGATCATGGGCGTGCCGGACGTAACGATGGTGATCCTGGACAGACCGCCGCACGGATCGGTCTCCGCCACCGTCAGGCTCTCGATGTTGTAGCCGCGCCCGGAAAACAGGCCGACGACCCGGGCGAGGACCCCGGGCTCGTTGTCCACCAGCACGGCGATGGTGTGTTGCTCTTGCCTCTCGGGCTCCGGCATGTCTAAAGCTCCCAGTAACAGCCCGGCGCTGGTTTGCCGGGGTCGGTTGATGGCGGTTTACGTTTGAACGGACGGGCGGGGTGGCGGCGTGCGGAGCGCCGCCCCCAGACCGCGATGGTAAGACCGGTGCGTTATACCAAGACCATGCCGTCTTCGGATATGGGCTGTTCGGACTTGTCGGCGGGGCCCATCAGCATCTCGTTGTGAGCGGCCCCGGACGGGATCATCGGGAAACAATTTTCCGCCTTGTCCACCCGGATGTCGGCGATCACGGCCTTGTCCGAAGCGATCATTTCCTTGATCAGTCCATCCACGTCGCCCGGCTTCTCGGCCCGCAGTCCCACCGCGCCGAACGCCTCGGCGAGTTTGACGAAGTCGGGCAGCGAGCCCATATAGCTCTCCGAGTAGCGGCCGCCATGCAGCAGTTCCTGCCACTGACGGACCATGCCCATGTATTCGTTATTGAGTATGAACACCTTGACCGGCAGCCGGTACTGGGCAATCGTCGACATCTCCTGGATGTTCATCATGATCGAGGCCTCGCCGGCGATGTCCACCACCAGCGCGCCGGGGTGCGCCACCTGCACGCCCATGGCCGCCGGCAGCCCGTAGCCCATGGTGCCAAGGCCGCCCGAAGTCAGCCACCGGTTCGGCTTCTCGAACTTGAAATGCTGGGCCGCCCACATCTGATGCTGGCCCACCTCGGTGGTGATATAAACGTCGTCGCGTCCCTTGGTCAGTTCATAGAGCCGCTGGATGGCGTATTGCGGCTTAATGGTCTTGTCGTCCTGGATGAACGCGAGACAATCGCGGCTTCGCCAGACGTCGATCTTTTCCATCCACGCCGATAGCGCGCCCTTGTCGGCCTTGCCGCCCTTCCGCTTCCACAACTCGATCATCTTTTCGAGCACGCGCCCGGTGTCTCCGATGATACTGATGTCCACCATCACGTTCTTGTTGACGGACGAGGGGTCGATATCGACGTGGATCTTGGTCGATCCGGGCGAAAAGGCGTTGAGCCGCCCGGTCACCCGATCGTCGAAGCGCGATCCGATGGCGATCATCACGTCGCACTCGTGCATCGCCATGTTGGACTCAAAGGTGCCATGCATGCCGACCATGCCGAGGAATTGCGGGTGCGACGCCGGCAGCGCCCCCAGCCCCATCAACGTCAAGGTCGTGGGAAAGCCGGTCATATCCACGAGCTGGGTCAGAAGCTCGGACGCCCGCGGCCCCGAATTGATGATGCCACCGCCACAATAGAACAGGGGCCGCTTGGCCTTCACCATCGCGTCCACCGCCTTTTCGATCTCCTCGGCGTTGCCCTCCACCTTGGGGCGATAGCTCTTGTGGGTGATGTCGGCGGGCGGAATGTACGGCCCGGTCGCCATGGTCACGTCCTTGGGCAGATCGATCAGCACCGGACCCGGCCGGCCGCTGCGCGCCACGTAGAACGCCTCATGGACGGTCCGCGCCAGATCGTCGACGCTCTTGACCAGGTAATTGTGCTTGGTCACCGGCCGGGTGATGCCGGTGGTGTCGCATTCCTGGAAGGCGTCGTTGCCGATCAGATGGGTCGGCACCTGCCCCGAGAAGCACACCAGCGGCACGCTGTCCATCAACGCGTCCGCGAGACCCGTCACCGCGTTGGTGGCGCCCGGCCCCGAGGTCACGATGACCACGCCGGTCTTGCCCGTGGATCGGGCGTAGCCCTCGGCCGCGTGAACCGCGCCGCCTTCCTGGCGGACCAGGATGTGGCGGACCTGGTTCTGTTGAAAGATCTCGTCGTATACCGGAAGAATGGCGCCCCCGGGATAGCCGAATACATCCGTGACCCCGTGATCGATGAGGGCCTGGATGACAATCTTCGCTCCGGTCATTTGTTCGTACGCCATGGGTCTTCTCTCCGGTTAACGCCGCTACACTCGCCGCTCTCGGCGCGAGGATACAGATGGATGACAAAATGGCCCGGCATAAGGCCGGGCCCACGACGGCGGGAACCTAGTCGGTCATGCCCGTGGGGTCAATAGCGTTTGACGAATAATTGAAAAGATCTTTCGTTGTAACCTTTCCGAATATTGCTCATGCATCTCGATTGCCTCCCCCAATTGGTGCCGCAGCCACGTCATTTGCCGCTTCGCATAGTTGCGGGTCGCCTGTTTCGCCGCGGCCGCCGCCGCCTCCAGGCTCGTCTCGCCCCGCAGATAACGGGTGAGTTCCGGCACCCCCACCGCCTTCATCGCCGGCAGCTTTGGGTCGAGCCCGAGTTCCATCAACGCCCTGACCTCGTCGAGCGCACCGTTCGCCAGCATGGCGTCGAACCGGGCGTCGAGACCGGCGTAGAGTTGGTCCCGGGGCGGCATGAGAACCAGGGTTTGGAACCGGGCCGCCAGGGCGGGGACGGCGGACGGCTGGCGTTGCCACTCGGGCAGCGGCCGACCGGTGGCGAGCGCCACCTCGTAAGCGCGGACCAGCCGCTGGCCGTCGCTCGCCGGAACGCGCGCCGCCGTCTCCAGGTCCAGCTTGGCCAACTCATCGCGGAACGCGGGTCCGCCGAGGCGGAGATATTCGGCGCTCGCCTCGGCCCGCGCCGCGTCGGGAATGTCCGGAATCGGGGCGAGGCCCTCGGACAGCGCCTTGAGATAGAGGCCGGTCCCGCCGGCCACGATGGGCAGCAGCATGTCCGCCCAGGCCGTCTCGATCTCGCGCCGGGCCATATCCAACCAAATCCCCGCCGAGCAACGCACTGCCACCGGCAGGACCCCGTACAGGCGGTGCGGAGCGCGCGCCTCGTCCTCGCTCGACGGCCGCGAAGTCAGCACCCGCAGATCCCGATAGACCTGCATGCTGTCGGCGTTGATGACGACGCCGCCGAACTCCTCGGCCGTGTCCATGGCCAGCGCCGACTTGCCGCTGCCCGTGGGCCCGGCGATAATCAGAACCGGTTTGTTCGCTTGGTCGGTCATGGTATCGGACATGATTTCAGGCACACCATAAAGTATCACTTTTTTAGTCACGCGAGGGAAGGTGACCGCGCACGCTCATATCGTTTTCGGGGGCGATCCGATCGGAGCCTTGCTGTTCTTCGGCCTGGTTACGCTTCCCATTACCTTCGTCTTATCCTTTTTGCTGCTGTCGCGGTATCGGCGCGCGGTGCTGCGGTCCATGCAGGCGGCGGCCGGAGACGGGGCCGTTCCGCCGGGCGCCATCCCCGTACCGCCAGCGGCGGCCCCGCCGCGCCCGCTAACCTTCCAGGTGCTGTCCGACGACGCCGGCGGCGCGGCCGACCCGCGGGCTTCGGCGCGCTTGGCCCGCGCCCGGCGCGCCGCGTGGCGGGCCGCCGGCGTGTATGCGGTGGGGGGCACGGTCCATGCCGCCGTCGCCACGGTTCTCTTGTTCGTGTTCGACAATCACGAATTTCTGCCAATCCGGACGCTGTTCGTATGGTTCGTGCTGGCCTGGCCCATTGTCCCCACCGTGTTTTTCGTGGCCGTCGGCAGCCCCCGCCTCCGTGTCGCCGGCATTCTCGGCTACTTCGTCGTGGCCTTGATCATCTCTCCCGTCACACCGGTCGAACTGCTCGTCCTGTGGGGCACCTTCATGGGTGTTCCCACCGCGCTTATTCTCACCGTCAGCAACCGCCGGCTCCGCGCCGTCGGTCCCTTCGTCCTGGCCGCGACCTTCTTGGCGGTGACGGGCATCAGCATCAGCTTCACCTTCGCCGCCAACCAGTTCATCGGCGGCTACGCCATCGTCGCCGCCGCGCTCGTGGCGCTGCTGTGGCTGGTGCATCGCGGCGCCGCGCACCGTTACCGGCGCAAGAAAACCAGCGATCTCGGCTTGATGCTCGACGCCTGGTGGCTCCTGGTCACGTTGTGGGAAATCCTCAACTTCTCCGCCAGCGCCGGTCCCCGGGCCGTGCTCGTCCTCGGCGCGTTTTTCGCCTACAAGGGTGTTTTGTGGATCGGCTTCAGGTTGATTGGCCCAATGGGCGAAGAGCGAGGCATTACCCTCCTGCTCTTGCGCGTGTTCGGTTTTCGCGAACGCAGCGAGCGGTTGCTGGACGAACTCGGCCACAAGTGGCGCTACGCCGGACCGGTGACCCTGATATCGGCCCCGGACCTGGCCACCAGCTACGTCGAGCCGCACGAATTCTTCGACTTTCTCGGCGGCCGCCTGTCCCGATCTTTCGTCAAGAACCCGGACGACTTGGCCCAACGCATCGATCAAATGGACGCCCGCTCCGATCCCGACGGCCGCTACCGCGTCAACGAGTTCTTCTGCCACGCCGACACCTGGCAGCCGACCATGCGCGCATTGGCGCACCGGAGCGACGCCGTGCTCATGGACCTCCGAAGTTTCGCCGAAACCAACCAGGGATGCGCGTACGAATTGCAGCAACTGCTCGATATCGTTCCCCTCGACCGCATCGTCGTGGTGATCGACCAAACAACCGACCGCGTCCTACTGGAGCGCATGCTCCCGGGCATGTGGGCGGCCCTGTCACCCGAGTCCCCAAACCTGAGAACGGGTGAGGCGACGCTCCGGATGGTGCTGGCCACCAAGCAATCGCCCCGTCAGGTCAAGCACCTGCTGCTGCTTCTATTCGCGTCGGCTATACCGTATCCGCCAGATCCTTAGCTTTGGCGAACCCAGCAGACGTGTGTATGCCGCCACATCGCAGACGGGTGTATGCCGCCACATCAAGGTGTTTCCGCTGTCGATGACGAAGGCATGGCGACCATAGCCGGCGGTCCACAGCAGTGTCGGACTAATGAATTTTCCGTCGGAGGTCTCACCCATCTCGTTGGTGAGAATAACCGTGCCGGCTTTTCCACCACGAGCGCCCGCATCGTCCGCGCCGCGCGAAAGACTGGTGTGCTAGAACAGTACACTTGCCCCGTGGCGCCTGTCGGGCGGCTCCTGGGGAGGCTGTGCTTGGCGGTGCAACGTTTCTCCGGCATTTTTAAACTCAAAATTCATCCTGTATGCCCAAAGCGAAAGTGTCGGCACTATTCGCGCGGCGGCGCGGGTTTTGCTGTCAAAGTAACCGGCAACAAGGATCCCACGAACATCCGCGTCAGGTTCCTCATCCGCGACGTCGCCCATATAACTCAGCACCTGAGCAACCGCTTTCTGCCTCGCGGTTCCAGTCTTGAGTTCAATGACGACGATCGAGCCGTTCGCGTCTCTTGCGGTAATGTCGATAAACCCGGACGAAACCGAACGCTCCGCCCCATCATCAATGATTTCCAGTCCCGGTTCGAGTTGCTCGATGGATAGACGCAACGCCGCTTGTAAATCTCGTTCCAACCCGACAAGTTGACCGCGCTCATTCAAAACTTCTTCCAAATCCGCACTTGGCACAACCGAAGATTCCATAAACTCCTCTCCGTCCGCAGTGTCCCTCCGGAATGTGCAATACAGTTCCGTTGCATTTTTGTAAGAAGCTAGATTGTTACGAATGTTACCATTGATCGGGAGCTTTGATGGGTTTGATCTGTTGCGACGCTCGTCTTCCGCTGAGTATTTTAACTCATCGATAACGTTCCGAAGCTGATCTTGATCATAGTGCTCGTCAAGATTTCCATAGAATTCTTCGACCCGTTTGGCATGACTCAACCGTGTTTGAACGGTTCTTTTCTCGCGATTCCCTTGCTCGAGCCAGTGCTGGAAGGTGGACTTCATCTTCGCGTCTCCAATCGTTTGTTTGGTCGACAGTGCGACGGGAACCGCCACAAGACTGGGTGGCAAAACGTTTGTAGGAAAGCTGGATTGTATGCACTCTGAGTTAAGGCCGTCTTACCAGACGAGCGCGGTACCGAAGCTCTGCTGGCGCATTTCGCGGGTGACCGGGCTATCGCTGTCCGGCGCTACTAGCGTTTCATCGCCGACGGTATGGACGCCGAGTCCATCTGAACGACGTTCAGTCGGTAGGTTTTTCTGTGGTATTGGGTAACGTCTCCTATTTCCCGTCCCCTATTTCCCGGACTTGTTCCATTACAATGACTCGGTATTGAACGCCCTCAATCTCCAAACCGAAGTGTAGCGGCGATTCGGGTTTTCGCCGATAGACTAAGTGGCCACTTCCCCACGCCGGGAATACCAAGAGCCTTCGGTTTTGAGGTCGTCCTTTATCAAGGCGGCATCGCCCTCCGGAAAATATTTAAGACACGCGTAGAGCGGATCCCCGAGGCGGTACTCGGTCGATTGCCCCGCCGGTGTCGGCTGCCAGTCCACATCCCACCGCTCCTGACCCCCACGGCGCCAACCTTTTCTGATAAGCGCTTTCGGTCCGGCTTCTCGGAGTATTGCCGCGGTATTTTCCGAGAATTCAACGGCGGCAAAGCTGCAGGCAATCCAGTCGTCGCTCAAGTGATGCCAGCGTTTTGTCGCGACGATCCTGACGATCTCGACCTTGTCGTCAAAGACCTCGCGCGCATACTGAGAATCTTCGGTCCACTTCCAAACGAGGTAGACGGATGTCAGACACATTGGAACCAAGAGTATGGTCAGCAAGCTCATTCGGAGAAGTCTCATGGTTCCTTCGCAATCCAATGTCCATTGCCCCGCCACGTACGTCATGCCCGCGCACGCAACCCGTGAGAATAGTACGTCCGGCCGGTTACACTGGCGTTAATCCGCCCCTCAACTCCTAAACCATGAAGCGGCGCTCCCGGTGCGCCAATGCGGGACGCGGAGCAAGGGAGACCGTAGCTGCGATATGCCGATCGGCTTGACGAATGGGTTTCGTCGGATTATGTTCCTATTCTGTTCAAGGCCGCGACAGGGCGGGATGGTTACCTGGAACGGACGGTCCAGTATGACGACAAATGACGACATCGAAAGCAGAACGATCCGGCGCCGCAACGGCGTGTTTTGTTTGATATCAAATACTTACGTCGTTACGGAGCGAGAATAAGCTGGCTCTAATGTGTTAATGATATCAAAGGGGACCAAACTTTTTTGACGACAAATGATGACAAATGACGACATTTTAGGCCTTTTTATTTCGAGCCAAGGAAATCAATAGCTTAGCAAATGTCAAGTCGTCGAATGTCGTCTTTTTCGCAAAGAATGTCGTCATTTTGCGGGTTTTTTTGACGACACGTGTCGTCATGCCGGCTGGGCGCGGGGTCGCGGTTTCAGGCGGCGGTTTGGCGGGCGCGGCGGTCGAAGGCACGGACCATGGAGCGCGCCGTCTCCGGCAGGACCAGATCGATGGCGCCCTGCATCAGCCGCGAGCGCACCCGCCAGGTGAGGGCGATGTCCGCGCGGCACGCCGGTTCGCCGGCGGTCCCGGCTTCGGTAAAGGTCCAGAGGATCCTGAAGTCGCGGAACAGGCCGTCGCGGGAGGTGACCTCGATGGCGCCGGGCCGGGTCATCACCGTTTTGGTGCGGAACCGTTGGTGGAGCAGACCGAGTCCCACTTCCTGCTCGGTGTAGTAGGTGGTCTCGTCGCGATGGCGGTAGACGCGGGCGTCCAGCCACAGCGGTAGGAACTCCGGATAGCGCTCCACGTCGGCGACCAGATCGAAGATCCGCTCCCGCGGGGCCTGAATGATCCGGCTGTCTCTATGGGTGCTCACGGTCGGGGCTCTCGAGGCCATGACAGAGTGGTCAATGTTCGCATGAATTCGGATCGTGCGCAAAGGCCTCCGGCGCCCCATCTATTTGTTACGGGACTGGACAGGTTCGGCGAAGTGTGCTTGAGAACCAACTAGTCCGTGCCCTCCGGAGGAGAGAGATCGTGTCGAAATTTGGCCCCCAATTTGGCAAAGACTCCCTGAACACCCGCCGCACCCTGGCCGTCGGCAACAACAGTTACGAGTACTACAGCCTGGAGGCCGCCGCCGACACCCTCGGCGATGTGTCGAGGCTGCCGTTCTCGCTCAAGGTTCTGCTGGAGAACCTATTGCGCTGGGAGGACGACCGCACCGTCAACGTGGACGACATCAAGGCCGTCGGCCAATGGCTGGAGACCCGCTCGTCGGAGCGCGAGATCGCCTACCGGCCGGCCCGGGTGCTGATGCAGGACTTCACCGGCGTGCCCGCCGTCGTCGACCTCGCGGCCATGCGCGACGCCATGGCGGCGCGCGGCGCCGATCCGGCCAAGATCAATCCACGGGTACAGGTGGACCTGGTCATCGACCACTCGGTGATGGTGGACGAGTTCGGCTCGGCGGCGGCGTTCAAGAAAAACGTGGAGATGGAGTTCGAGCGCAACCGCGAGCGTTACGAGTTCCTGCGCTGGGGGCAGCAGGCGTTCGACAACTTCCGGGTGGTGCCGCCGGGCACCGGTATCTGCCATCAGGTGAACCTCGAGTATCTGGCGCAGGTGGTGTGGACGCTGGGCGAAAACGGCGCCACCGTGGCCTATCCCGACACCGTGGTGGGCACCGACAGCCACACCACCATGGTCAACGGCCTGTCGGTGCTGGGCTGGGGCGTGGGCGGCATCGAGGCCGAGGCGGCCATGCTGGGCCAGCCCATCTCCATGCTGATCCCGGAAGTGGTGGGCATGAAGCTGACCGGCCGGATGAAGGAGGGCACCACCGCCACCGATCTGGTGCTGACGGTGACGCAGATGCTGCGGGCCAAGGGCGTGGTGGGCAAGTTCGTGGAGTTCTACGGCGACGGCCTCGACCACCTGACATTGGCCGATCAGGCCACCATCGGCAACATGTCGCCCGAATACGGCGCCACCTGCGGGTTCTTCCCCATCAGCCGGGCCACCATCGACTATCTTACTTTCACCGGCCGCGACCCCGACCGCGTCGCCCTGGTGGAAGCCTACGCCAAGGCGCAAGGGATGTGGCGGGAAACCGGGATACCGGACCCGGTGTTCTCCGACACCATCGAGCTGGATCTGGACTCGGTGGAGCCGTCGCTGGCCGGGCCCAAGCGGCCGCAGGACCGGGTGGCGTTGTCGAATGCAGCCAGCGCCTTCGTGAGTTTCCTGAGCAAGGAGCGTAACCTCACCTCCGACCCGGCCGCCGACATGGACGAAGAGGGCGCCGGCACCGTACCCAGCATCGATCACGAGGCGCCGGTCGCGGACGCCGACTTCACCCTTGAGGACGGCGACATCGTCATCGCCGCCATCACCAGTTGCACCAACACGTCCAACCCCAGCGTGCTGGTGGCCGCCGGGCTGCTGGCCCGCAACGCCAACCGGCTGGGGCTGAAGGTCAAGCCGTGGGTCAAGACATCGCTGGCGCCGGGATCCAAGGTGGTGACCGACTATCTGGAGGCCGCCGGGCTGCAGAGCGAGCTGGACACGCTTGGCTTCAACCTGGTGGGCTACGGCTGCACCACCTGCATCGGCAACTCCGGGCCCCTGCCCGAGGCCATCGGCAAGGCCATCGACCGGGGCGGTCTGACGGTGGCGTCGGTGCTGTCGGGCAACCGCAACTTCGAGGGCCGCATCCACCCGCAGACTCGCGCCAACTATCTGGCGTCGCCGCCGCTGGTGGTGGCCTATGCGCTCGCGGGATCGATGAAGAAGGATTTGGTCAACGATCCGCTGGGCACCGGCGAGGAAGGCCAGCCGGTGTATCTGCGCGACATCTGGCCGTCCAATCGGGATATTCAGGCGATGATCGAGGAGGTGCTGACGCCGGGTATGTTCCGCGACCGCTACGCGGACGTCTCCCAGGGCGACGACGCCTGGCGGCAGTTGGAAGCGCCGACGGGGCAAACCTACACTTGGCGGGAGGACTCCACCTACGTCCGCCTTCCGACCTTCTTCGAAGGCGAGTTGGGCAACGAGTTCGCCAACGTGACCGGCGCCCGGCCGCTGGCCATTCTCGGCGACTCGGTGACCACCGACCACATCTCGCCGGCCGGCTCCATCAAGAAGGACAGCCCCGCCGGCGCGTACTTGATGGAGCACGGCGTGAAGCCCTTCGAATTCAATTCCTACGGCTCCCGGCGCGGCAACCACGAGGTGATGATGCGGGGCACCTTCGCCAACATCCGCATCCGCAACGAGATGGCGCCCGGAACCGAGGGCGGAGTCACCAAACACATGCCCGGCGGCGAGGTCATGCCCATCTACAACGCGGCCATGAAGTACCAGGACGAGGGCGTGCCGCTGGTGGTCATCGCCGGCACCGAGTATGGAACCGGGTCGTCGCGGGACTGGGCAGCCAAGGGAACCCGGCTGCTGGGCGTGAAGGCGGTGGTGGCCGAAAGCTATGAGCGCATCCACCGCTCCAACCTGCTGGGCATGGGAGTGCTGCCGCTGCAGTTCACCGACGGCGTCGACCGCAAGACCCTGAAGCTGGATGGAACCGAGACCTTCGATCTCACCGGACTCGACGGCGAGGCCCGGCCGGGCATGGGGGTAACCCTCGTCGTCCACCGGGCCGACGGCTCCACCGAGCAGGCGCCGCTCGTGTGCCGCATCGATACGCTCGACGAACTCGAGTACTACCGGTCGGGCGGCATCCTGCAATACGTCCTCAAGAACTTGGCGGCGGCCTGACCGGGTAAACACTGGTGGTCATCACCGGCATGTGATTGGCCGCATCCGCCGGCGCTCGCTATCTGTGAGCCATGCTGAACGCGGTCAAGCGCACCCTGCTCGCGGCTGCCGTCGCCCTGCTCGCCGCCCCCTCGGCGGCTGAACCGCCGCTGACGGTCGTGGAGTTGTTCACCTCCCAGGGCTGTTCGTCGTGCCCGCCCGCCGATGCACTGATCGGTGAGCTGGCCGGGCGCGACGACATCCTGGCGCTCTCCCTCCACGTGGACTATTGGGATTACCTCGGCTGGAAGGACACGCTCGCCCAGCCCGCCAACACCGAGCGTCAGCGCGCCTATGCCCGGGATCTGGGCTTGCGGTACGTCTACACGCCGCAAGTGGTCGTCCAGGGCGCCTACCAGGTTACCGGCTCCCACCGGCGGGAGGTGCTGGACCAGATCGCCCGCGCCCGGCCGGACAACCCCGTGTCCGTGACCATCGAACGCAACGACGGCGGCGGAATGGTCGTCTCCATCGGAGCCGCGCCCCGCAGGGAAGAAGCGGCCGTGTGGCTGGCGCTGTTTGAAGGAGAGCATGTGACGCCAGTCGGCGCCGGTGAGAACCGCGGCCGGGAGTCGCGGACCTTCAATGTGGTACGAAGCTTCACCCGCGTCGGCTCCTGGAACGGCGAGCCTTTCTCCATAACCTTACCCGCCCCACCGTCCGCCGCGGGCGGCGGGGGTGATGGCTGCGCCGTCATTGTCCAGGCACAAGACGGCGGCCGCATTCTAGGCGCCGCGCGTCTCATGTCGAACGCGAATTAAAACTCTTCAAAAGTGTTTCCGGTCCCGAATCATTCTACCATTCCGCTTGTTTTCGCGATAGCGAATGCTATAATGCCCTCAATGGGGATAATTGTGTGACCCAGGCCCAAGACGGATTGAAAAGGGGACGGCGACGAACACACGGATTTCGCTAAACGTCCAAGAAAACAAAAGACTTAGCCATCACAAGTAAGAACATGAGGCGTCTGCGCGATGGTTGGGCGAGTTCGTAGCGAGCGCGCTGGCCATCACTGTCAAGGTTCATCGATGTTGCTAGGGAGGATGCGATGTTCGGTTTGAAGGCTGACCACGGGCTAAAGCAGAGGAGTATACCCAGTCTGACGCGCATGCCCCGGCGGCGGCCAAAAAGAATTGACCCCTATTCGAATGGCGGCACGGAGCCTTTGTTGGAAGACTTGCTGAAGGATCCCGTGACCGAAGCGATCATGCGCTGCGATAACGTCAACAAGGCCACTTTACGCACTCTCATCATGGCCACGCGTGACGGGCTGCGGTCGCGCTAGTCGCGATCCGGACAGGAAGCTTCCGATTGCACGCGACAGAGGTCTCGCCCGGCCTTCGCGCGCACCGGGCCGCAAGACAGGCACCGTTCAAGCGCGTCCTCCGGCATTTCTATAGCGCCGAAAGCCCTTTCTCCATAACCGAAGCCAGTCTTTGGGAAAACGCCACCGGATCGGGCGGTGTTTCCCCCTCGATGATCCGCGCCTGATCCAGGAGCAGGTGCGCCGCGTCGGACAGCGTATCCGCCGCCCCATTTCCCTCCGCCAGGGCCGCCAGCCGCTTGATGAGCGGGTGTGCCGGGTTCAGTTCGAGTATACGCGCCGTCGCCATGGTGGAATCCAGACGTTGATGCTGTTTCAGCAACTTCTCCAGATACATGTCCATATCCCCTTCGGCCGCCACCAGACAGACGGGGCTGTCGGTCAAACGTTCCGAAGCCCGGACATCCTTCACGGACTCCCCCAATACCTCCTTGAGCGCGACGATGAGCGTGTCGAGCCCGCCGGGCTTTTCGGCGTCCGCCTTTGCCTCTTCGGCGGTATCGCCGGCGGCGATCTTGCTCAGGTCCGCGCCCGCCGCGGCCGCCGACTTGAACGGCTTGTCCTGGAAGGTGCCGACGGCCGGAATCCAGAATTCGTCGATGGGGTCGGTCAGCAACAGGACCTCGACGCCCTTGGCCTTGAACCCCTCGAGCTGCGGACTGCGGCGCAAACCTTCGAGCTGTTCGCCACTGATGGTGTAGATGGCGTCCTGGCCGTCCTTCATCCGCTCCACGTAGGCCGCCAGCGACGTGAAGCCATCGCCCGCGGTGCTCCGGAACCGGCACAAACTCAGGATCCTGTCGCGGTTCTCGAAATCCTCGTAGATGCCTTCCTTGAGAACGGCGCCGAAATTATCCCAGAAAGTCTCGAATTCCTCCGGCGCCTTCTCCGCCTTTTTCGCCAATTCATCGAGGACGCGTTTGACCAGGCCGGATCGCATTTTGGCCAGGCGCGGGTCGTGCTGAAACGTCTCGCGGCTGATGTTGAGCGGCAGATCCTCGGAGTCCACCACGCCGCGCAGGAACCGGAGATAGGGCGGCAGAAGCCCCTCGCAGTCGTCGGTAATGAATACCCGCTTGACGTAAAGCTTAACGTGGCCCTTGCGTTCCGGCTGGAACAGGTCGAACGGCGGCGTCGACGGAACGAACAGCAGGCTGGTGTACGACAGCACGCCCTCGACCCTGTTGTGCAGGGTGAGCCACGGGTCGTCGAAGGCGTGGCCCGCGTGATGGTAGAATTCCTTGTACTGCTCCGCGGTGATGTCTTTTTTAGCGCGCGTCCACAAGGACGACGCGGCGTTCAAGGTCTTGGCGCCATCGCCGACGCCGAACTCGATGGGGAAACCGATGTGGTCGGAGTAAGTCTTGACGACGGTGCGAAGGCGGGTCTCCTCGAAAAACTCGTGCGCGTCGTCGTTCAGATAAACGATCACCGATGCGCCGCGCTCGTCCCGGACCGCTTCGTCGATCGTGAACTCGCCCTTGCCGTCGGAGCTCCACAGCCACGCCTGCTCCTCTCCGGCCTTGCGGGTCAGCACGTCGACCTTGCGCGCGACCATGAACGCCGAATAAAAGCCGACGCCGAACTGACCGATCAAGGCCACGTCCTTCTTGGCGTCGCCGGTGAGTTGCGCGGCGAAGTTCTGAGTGCCGGACCGGGCGATCGTGCCGAGCGTATCCACCAAGTCCTGCCGGTTGAGACCGATGCCGTTATCGATAACGCTGACGGTGTTCGCGTCCTTGTCGACCATCAGCCGGATCTTGAAATCGCTGTCGCCGGCAATCAGGCCGGGTTCGGTCAACGCCAGGTACCGCAAGCGGTCGCAGGCGTCGGAAGCGTTGGATATGAGCTCGCGGAGGAAGATTTCCTTGTGGGTGTAAAGAGAGTGGGCAACGATGTCGAGCAGCTTGCTGACTTCGGTCTGAAATGTGAACGTCTCCTGCGTCATGGCGTCGCTTCATCCCCCGTTTGGAGTTTAAATGTTTCCTTGCTCGGGCCGTGATATGTGGGAAGATTTCGCCGATCGCAACCCCCCTGTTATGCTCGGCGTCTCGACGTTGACCCCGTCGACCGGGCGAAAGGGAATCCAGCGGCGATGAATGACGAGACCTTTGCCGGGGCCCGCCGGAGGCTGATGGAGGAGATCGAATCCGAAGCCCGCGAAACTCAGAGATGGACCGGGCGCGCTACCTATTCGGACCGGGTCATGGCGGCCATGGCCAAGGTCCCGCGGCACGAGTTCTTACCGTCCCCGGACCGTTCGGTGGCCTATGTCAACCGGCCGCTCGCCATTGGCCACGGACAAACGATCTCGCAGCCCTTCATTGTGGCGGTGATGACCGATCTCCTCGATCTCCAGCCGGACGACCGGGTTCTGGAAATCGGCACCGGCTGCGGCTACCAAGCCGCCGTGCTGGCCGAGATCGCGGGGCGGGTTTACACCATGGAGATCGTCAAGGAGTTGGCCGAGAAAACCCAACGCCGTCTCCGCGACCTAGGATACGAGAACATCGAGACGCGGATCGGCAATGGGTATGAGGGTTGGCCGGAGGCGGCTCCGTTCGATGCGGTGATGATCACGTCGGCGCCTCCGCGCATTCCGGGGGCGCTGGTGGATCAGTTGAAACCCGGCGGCCGCATGGCCGTTCCCGTCGGATCCCGCAACGAAACTCAGATGCTGTACCGTTGCGTCAAGCGAGAGGATGGAACGCTCGACAGGGAACGCAAGCTGCCGGTAGCCTTCGTGCCGATGGTCGATAAACGCTGAAACCGCCAACATGCCGCCGCGAGGGGGAGATTCGATGACGCCCAGGTTCGCAAACTATTTGGCGGTTCTCTCGTTGTGGCTGGCGCTCGGGTCCGCACCGGCGCTTGTCCATGCCGATACCTGGAGGGACCACATGGAAGCAGCCCGGGCCGCGCATGAACGCGGCGACGACACCGAAGCCGAACGGGAACTCAAGGCCGCGCTCGAAGAGGCGAACAACATCAGCCCCGGAGACCCGCATCTTCCCTATACCCTGAATTATCTCGCTCTCGTGTACCAGACACAGGGGCGCTACGAGGAAGCCGAGCCCCTTTACAGACGCGCGATCGCCACCTGGGGGACTCTGCTCACCGAGGATCACCCGAATGTCGCCATGAGCCTCAATAATCTGGCGGCCCTCTACCGGGAGCAGGAGCGCTACGAAGAAGCGGAGGCCGCCCAGAAGCGCGCGCTGGCAATCCTGGAAGACGCTTTTGGCCGCGACCATGCCAGCATTGCGTTGACTCTGACCAACATGGCGGACCTCTACCGCGTTCAAGGCAAGTATGACATGGCGCGCCCGCTCTACATGCGCGCCCAGGCGATCTTCGAGACGAGTCTGGGACCGGAACACCCGCAGGTGGCCGCGAGCCTCAATAAGCTGGCCATGCTATATGTCGAGGAGGAACGCTATGAAGGCGCCGAACCGCTCTTCCGTCGTGCGCTGGCGATCCAGGAAAAGTCGCTTGGTCCGGATAATCCGAGTGTAGCCGAAACACTGGAGAGCCTCACGGCCCTCCTGCAAGAGACCGATCGCGAAGAGGAGGCTTCGGAAATGGAGGCGCGCGCTCGCGATATCCGCGCCCAACTGAAGGAACGGCGGTCAGTGGCTAAATAGGCGGAGAGGAAACCGTCCTCTCCATCGCTTGCTTTCGCCCGCCAAAGAGACAAAGGTCGACCGATGCAGATCAACACCCAGCCGCACGGAGCCCGGTCGCGTATCGTGGCCGTGCTCGGGCCGACCAACACGGGAAAGACCCACTTGGCGATGGAGCGCATGCTGGGTTTCGAGTCGGGCATGATCGGATTTCCGCTGCGGCTTCTGGCGCGGGAAAACTATGACCGGGCCATTAAGATAAAGGGCCCGCGTCAGGTCGCCTTGATCACCGGCGAGGAGAAGATCGTGCCGCCGGAGGCCCGGTATTTCCTGTGCACCGTCGAATCCATGCCATTGACGCGGCGGGTCGCATTTCTCGGAATCGACGAAATCCAGATGTGCGCGGACCCGGATCGCGGCCACGTGTTCACCGACCGGCTGCTCGGCGCGCGCGGCACGCTTGAAACCATGTTCATGGGCGCCGAAACCGTCCGTGGACTGCTCCGCCGTCTGGCGCCCGACGCGGAGTTCGTCGGCCGGCCGCGGTTTTCGACGTTGCGCTACACCGGCCAGACCAAGATTTCCAGGTTGCCGCCGCGCAGCGCCGTGGTCGGCTTCAGCGTCGCCGACGTCTACGCCATCGCCGAGTTGATCCGCCGCCAGCGGGGCGGCGCGGCCATCGTGCTCGGCGCCCTCAGTCCGCGCACGCGCAATTCCCAGGTCGCCATGTACCAGGCCGGTGAGGTGGACTATTTGGTGGCGACCGACGCCATCGGCATGGGTCTCAACATGAAGGTCGACCACGTGGCGTTCGCCGCCACCCGCAAATTCGACGGGCGGACGCCGCGCACGTTGACGCCTTCCGAATTGGCGCAGATCGCCGGACGCGCGGGCCGGCACATGAACGATGGGACGTTTGGCACCACCGCCGATATCGGCCCCATGGAACCGGAGGTCGCCGACCGGATCGAGAGTCACCAGTTCGATCCGCTGAAATATCTATTCTGGCGCAACGACGATCTTAAATTCACGTCCCTGGCCGCCCTGAAAGCGAGCCTTGCCCGGCCACCCGATCGGGCGGGGCTGCTCAAGGCCCGCGAAGCCGACGACGAGCTTGCGCTTTCGACCCTGTCGAAAGAACCCGACATCGCCGCGCTCGCCCAAGGAGCGGACTCCATCCGCTTGCTTTGGGAGATTTGTCAGATTCCGGATTTCGGCAACGTCGCGCACGACGCCCACGCGCGCCTGCTGGGACGGATTTCCCGGTTCCTGATGGGGACCGGCGGTGATGGAAGCGGCAGGCTTCCCACCGATTGGGTGGCGCGCCGGGTGGATCGAATCGATCGCGTCGACGGCGACATCGAAGTTCTGATGCAGCGGATCGCCAATATCCGCACCTGGACCTATGTGTCCCACCATGGCGCCTGGCTGGTCGACGCCCCCTATTGGCGGGAGCGAACGCGCGGCATCGAGGACACCCTTTCCGATGCCCTGCACGAAAGGTTGATCCAGCGGTTCGTCGATCGCCGCACGGCGGTTCTCGTGGGCCGGCTGAAGGATCGCCAGGAACTGCTGGCGGCGGTCGGCGCCTCCGGCGACGTTCTCGTGGAAGGGCATTTCGTCGGCGTCCTCGAGGGCTTCCGGTTCACCGCCGATCCGAGCGTCGACGCCGTTGGCGCCGGTGACGGCCGCGGGGCCGGACGCGCGGTCACGGCCGCCGCGATCCGGGCGCTGCGGGGCGAGATTCAGCGGCGCGTGAATCAACTCGCGGACGACGATGATGACGCGTTCGCTCTGTTCCAGGACGGCCGCGTCGCTTGGCGCGAGCACGCCGTCGCCCGGCTCGTCGCCGGTCCGGATATTCTTCAGCCAAGGGTCGAGCCGCTTCCCAGCGGTCTTCTGGACAGCCGGGCGCTGGAGACCATTCGCCAGCGCCTCGACGCTTGGCTGCGCTCGTATCTCGCCGCATCGCTGGCGCCGTTGCTGTCGATGCCGGAGGCGCCCGTGTCGGGCGCGTCCCGGGGCCTGCTCTTCCAAACCGTTGAAGCCCTCGGCTCGCTGCGGCGGGGGGCGGCGGGAGCCCAAGTCGCGGCCCTGAGCACCGCGGACCGCAAGACACTCCGGGATTTAGGGCTTCGTATCGGCCGGGAGAGCATCTACTTCCCGGCGTTGCTCAAACCCGCCGCCATCGCTCTGCGCGGGCTGCTGTGGTCCATTCATAACGGCACCGAGGTGCCGCCCCTGCCTCCGCCCGGGCGGACCTCGGTGCCACTCGAACCGGAAAGTCCTCTGGGGTTCTACGAGGCCGTCGGCTATCGCCCGCTGGGGACGCGCGCGGTCAGGATCGATATCGTCGAACGACTGGCGGCGCGCGCATTTGCAATGGCGCGGGACCGGGACTTCAGCGCCATCTCCGAACTGCGGTCCCTGGCGGGCTGCACCCTCTCGGAGATGGCCGAAATCCTCTCGGCGCTCGGATTCCGATCGACGGTCGGAGAACTGGGAGTGACGTTCAGCCGGGCAAGTAAACGGCGTTCTAAGGACAAGGAACGCGAACGGCGGCGGCAGGAAAAGGCGACCGTGGCCGCCGATTCTCCGTTTGCCGGGCTTCGCGGGCTGCACGGTCATAAATGACCGGCGAAACCCCCGAAAACCTTCGGCTGGACAAGTGGCTGTGGTATGCGCGGTTTTTCAAGAGCCGAACCCTGGCGACGCGGCTTTGCGCGTCCGGACGCCTGCGGGTCAACGGCTCGATCGTCAAGAAGGCGCACTATGTGTTGAAACCGGGAGACGTGCTCACGTTTCCAAAGGGACCGCACATTCGGGTCATCCGGGTCATGGCAATGGGCAAGCGCCGAGGTCCGGCCGCGGAAGCGCGAACTCTGTATGATGACCTTGAGCCGCCGCAACTGCTCGATTCCGGCATTTCGGCGAAAATGGACAAGGTGGCGGAACGCGAGCGCGGCAGCGGCCGGCCCACGAAGGTCCAACGCCGCGCCACGGACAAACTCCGCCGTTTCGACGAAGAGTGACCGTGATGTCCCGTCCCCGGAGCGCGACCGGCCGCGGCGTATAATCCGTTGGGATTGAGCACCGCCGGAGGGTATGATACCCAACACCATGATCGATCGACTGATAGCTTTGTTCGGCGCCGCCGACGGCGGGCGCGCCCAAAAAACCGAAGAATGCGGCGAGCGCGAATTGCGGCTGGCGGCGGCGGGGCTGTTGGCGCACGCCGCGGCGCTCGACGGCGAGGTCCACGAAGACGAGACCCGAACCATTCGCAACCTCCTGCGATCGCATTTCGATCTTGGCGAAGACGAGGTCGAGGAATTACTAGAAGAGGGAAACAAGGAAGCGGCGGAATTGACGCAACTGTTCCAGTTCACGCGCGTCATCAATGACAACCTGGGACCCGAGGACCGCATAAAGATCATAGAAATGCTTTGGGAAGTGGTTTATGCGGACGGGGATGTCCATCATTACGAGTCCAATCTGATTCGGCGCGCCGCCGGGTTGCTGCATGTCAGCGACCGCGACAGCGGTTCGGCGCGCAAGCGGGTTGCGGAGCGCGAATAGATCGGAGACCCAACACGCTCGTAGATCGAATGATACGGGCCGAGAAGACGCAAGAGGATCAACGGAGTACCTTATGACCTATATCGTCACGGAGAACTGCATCCGCTGCAAATATATGGATTGCGTGGAAGTCTGCCCGGTGGACTGCTTCTACGAAGGCGAGAACATGCTGGTCATCCATCCCGACGAATGCATCGACTGCGGTGTCTGTGAGCCGGAATGTCCGGCCGAGGCCATTGTTCCGGATACGGAGCCGAATTTGGCTCACTGGTTGGAGATCAACACCAAATACGCCGAAACCTGGCCCAATATTACGCGCAAGCGAGACGCGCCGTCGGATGCCGATGACTGGAACGGGAAACCGGACAAGGAAAAAAACTTCAGTCCCAATCCCGGTTCCGGAGACTGACGTCGGCTCCCAGACACTTGCTTCACCCGGCCAACAATGCATCTGGCTCTATGTTTTGAGGGCAAATCGTGTTATAAAAAGACTTAACCGGCTGGCTCCAGCCGGTTTTGGTCGTATGGGTCCATGACCCACAAACTGCGCCCGAGGGGAATGACAACCGCAAGATAAGGTACGAAACCATCCGTCCGTGAGGTACACGGACCGGAGACAATGGGGTCGCAACGTGTCGTTCCCCCTCAAAGGGCGGGCCCCCAAAGACTGAGTGGAGAGAGAACAAAAAGCATGGCGGAAGAATTCGCATTCGCTGCGGGCGACTATGTGGTTTACCCCACCCATGGGGTCGGCAAGGTCCTTGGCGTTGAAACCCGTGAGATCGCTGAACAGCACCTACAATTGTTCGTTATTTCCTTTGATCGGGACCGTATGACCCTGCGCGTCCCCATCAGCAAGGTCGCCACGGCCGGCTTGCGCAAATTGAGCACGCACAAGGTCATGGAAAATGCGCTCACCACCCTGAAGGGCAGGGCGCGGGTTAAGCGCACCATGTGGAGCCGGCGCGCCCAGGAGTATGAAGCCAAGATCAATTCCGGAGATCCGGTTTCCATCGCCGAGGTGGTCCGCGACCTGCATCCGAATGTCGGTCAGCCGGATCAGTCCTTTAGCGAGCGTCAGATTTACGAAGCCGCTTTCGATCGCCTGGCGTGCGAAGTCGCCGCCATGGAACACATCGGCAAGGAAGAGGCGACGGTGAAGCTGGCAGACCTCTTGAATGCCGCATAATCGTGCCGCCGCCGCCGCGAACCGGGACGCGCCGAGCGAGTCCCGGGCCGGTGGTGTTCGGCCCGCTTTGACAGAACAAACCATCTTCGCGGCACTGCCGTCGGGTCGGATGACTTGGGCGATCGGAGCCGTGCACGGCGAGGCCGAGCGTTTGTCCGCCTTGCACGCGCGGCTTGAGAAGCATATCGGACCTAGTGACAACCTGGTTTATCTGGGGAATTTCCTTGGCCGGGGCGAAAACGTGGCCGAGACCGTCGATGAATTGTTGCTGTTCCGGCGCGCCCTGATGGCATGGCAGATCGACGGTGACGCGGACGGCGGGGCCATTGTCTATCTGAGAGGCAGCCAGGAAGAGATCTGGCACAAGCTGCTGCAAATCCAGTTCGCGCCCAATCCCCGCCAGGTTTTCGAATGGATGCTGTCACAGGGCGTTGGCGCGACCCTGGAAGCTTACGGCGGCGGGATCGACGAGGGGCGCACCGCCGCGGCCATGGGCGCGGTCCCTTTGTCGCAGTGGACCAACCGGCTGCGCGCGACCATCCGCGGCCGCGACGGTCACGACCGGTTGATGAGCGTTCTCAAGCGGGCCGCCTTCACCGAAAATGGAACCTTGCTGTTCGTGAACGCCGGCATCGATCCCACACGCGGGTTGTCCGAGCAGTCCAACTCCTTCTGGTGGCGCGGCCGCGCCTTCGAGGCCATCGACCAGCCTTATCTCGACTTTGCCCGGGTGGTCCGGGGGTTCGACCCGCTCCATCACGGCGTCACGATCGGCGATAATACCGCGTCCATCGACAGCGGTTGCGGGTTTGGCGGGCCGTTGACGGCCGCCTGCTTCGATGCCTCCGGACAACTGACTCGGACCATCGAAGCCTGATGGACGACAATCCCAAGCTCTCGAAGATCGTTTCCGGCGCTCAGACCGGTGTCGACCGGGCGGCCCTGGATGTCGCTCTCGCGCTCGGATACCCGTGCGGCGGATGGGTGCCCAAGGGCCGGCGGTCCGAGGATGGCCGCGTTCCCGCATCCTATCCCGTGCGCGAGACCGGCGGGCGCGGCTATGCCGAACGCACGCTCTTGAACGTGCGGGACTCCGACGCGACGCTGATCCTGACCCGCGGCAAGCCCACGGGCGGCACGGCGTTGACCCTGGAGTACGCCCTCAATCTCGACCGGCCGAGCCGGGTCGTGGATCTGCTTGGCGCAAACACGCCCGGGCAGGTGAAGGAATGGCTGGCCGAAAAGGAAGTGGTCGTCCTCAATGTCGCCGGTCCCCGCGAAAGCTCGTCGCCGGGGATTTATGACCAGGCCAAGAAATTCCTCGCGGCGCTGCTGTCCTGACATCGTCAACGAAAGTCAATCGACGATGATCTTGACCGGCTGACCGGGTTTCGGAGATTGCCCCGGGCGCAGGCCGTTGATGGCCCGGAATCGCTCCAATCGATAGGATTCGAATGGCATTTGCTTGACCAAGGACTCGGCCGTGTCGCCGTTTTCGACGGTCACGACCTTCACGCGCAGCGGCCTGATCGCCCGCGCCTCCGACTCGCTCAACCGTTTGAAACTGTAAGTCGTCCGCTTCAATTCCGGCGCCAGGCTATTGGTCGCGGCCGCGGGTGTCAGGAACAGGAAGCGGTAGATCCGCTCGGGCCGTTCGCGGATGGCCACCACGCGCGCGTCGACGACCCCTTGGTTGGTGCGAACCCGTGCGATCCCGGTCGCGGCTTCCATGCCGTTGACCTCGATTTCCTGAATAGATTGGAACTTCAACTGGCTCCCGCCGATGCGCGCTATGTACGCGCTCGGGGCGCCCACCGACCGGGCGCGGTCGCCATTGGATTCCATGTCGAACATAATCAGCGCGCCCTTGGGACCACGGGCCATCACGCGTCCGGGACTGTTGGACAGAATGAAACCGTTCGGAACGCGAAACGCGATTCTCAGGTTGGGATGCGCGAACTCCCGCCCCCGGCAGACCCCTTCATCCGGAGAATCTCCGAAGACCAGTCCGTCAATGTGCGTGAGATACGCTTTTTCGTTGGTCTTCGGATTGGCGACGGGCGCGGTCTTGGCCAGTTTGATGGCCTGTTCGACCCGATCGCCGGTTCGCGGGTGCGATGCCATGACGCTGAACCGTTCGGCCGCTCTGGGATCACCGGCCATGGCCGCCTGCAACTGGGTGTAGGCGTCCATTTTCTTGAAGAAGCTCGCCATGGCCTCCGGATCATAGCCCGCCCGCGTCATGTATCGGATTCCGAGCCTGTCGGCCTCGAATTCCTGATCGCGTGAATAGGTCTGGACGTAGGCTTGCGCCCCATAACCGGCGACCTGGCCCACGCCGGGCACACCGACCACCGAGCCGGCCGCGCCCAGAATGGCCGCCCCGACGCCGGCCACGACGCTCTGGCTGTAGCGCTCGGCGCTGTGACGGGCGGTGACGTGTCCCAGTTCATGCGCCAGGACCCCCGCCAATTCGGCTTCGTTGCTGGCCAGCGCCATCAGTCCTCGGGTCACGTGGACGTAGCCGCCCGGCAGCGCGAAGGCATTGATCAGGTCGTCGTCGAGAACCGTGAATGAATAATCGAGGTCCGGCATCTCGGTTTCCGCCGCCAGGGCGAGCCCCACCTTGCTCACGTAAGCATCCAGATCGCGATCGGAGTACTCGCCGCCAAACTGCTTCACAAGCTTGGGATGCTCCTCGGCCCCCAGCCTCTTTTCGTCCTCCGGCCCCATGAGCGCGGTAAAGCTGCTCCGGCCCGTGGCCGGATTTGTGGAACACGCGGCGACGCCGAACAGCGCCGCACAGAGCAACGGGAGAATGAAAAGCCGTTTCATAATGACCCAGTATGGTGACGATCACGGGCTCAGGGCAACAGTCCAGCCAACAAGTCTTCCGTTACCGCCGGTTCGCCACGCCGGCCTGTTCGAACGTCGCCATTCCGGCGTGGCAGGCGGCGGCGGCCTTGACGACGGCCACCGCCAGCACCGCGCCCGAGGCCTCGCCCAGCCGCATGTCCAGGTCCAGAAGCGGCCGCTTTCCCAGCCGTTCCAGGATGCGGCGATGTCCCGGCTCCGGGGACAACTGACCGACCTGGCAATGATCCAGCGCGCCGGGGCTGTATGCCTCCAGCGCCGCCGCCGCCGTCGTACAGACGAAGCCGTCGAGCACGACGGGCACCCGGCCGAGCCGGGCGCCGATGATCGCGCCCGCCATGGCCGCCAACTCGCGGCCGCCGAGCCTGCGCAGCGCATCGAGCGGGTCGGCGACAAAGCCGTTGTGAAGCTGCACCGCCTCGGCCACCACCGACGCCTTGGCGGTTAAGTCCTCTCCGTGGACGCCTGTGCCGGGACCGGTCCAGTCGGCCGCCGAGCCCCGGTACAGGGAATGAGCAACCGCCGCGGCCGCCGTGGTGTTGCCGATTCCCATCTCGCCGACACACAGCAGGTCCGAACGCGGATCGACGGCGTTCATGCCGAGCGCGAAGGCTTTGACGAAATCGAGTTCGTCCATGGCCGGCGCCTCGACGATATCCCGGGTCGGGCGATCGAGCTCGACGGCATGAACCGAGAGTTCGACATCGAACAGGTGGCAAAGCTGATTGATGGCGGCTCCACCGGTCTCGAAATTCGCTACCATCTGGGCCGTCACTTCTGACGGGTAGGCCGAAACGCCATGCCGCGTCACTCCGTGGGTGCCCGCGAACACCCGCGCCGTGGGGCGTTTCACGCTCGGCGGATGACGTCCTTGCCACGCGGCGAGCCAGGCGCTCAATTCCTCGAGCCGGCCCAGCGCGCCGGGCGGCTTGGTGAGCCGGGGTTCGCGATCCTTGGCGCGCGCTTCGGCCTCGGAATCCGGACCGGGAAAGTCCCGAAACAGGCCGCGAACATCGTCGAGTGTCGTGATCGCGGGAAACCTTGTCATCGCCGGGTCCTGTGCTGGTATCATGGAATGGCTTTGTCGCAGGGGTTTCGTATATTACCAACGGTCATTGATAATGACCCATTGTGACGGCCTATCGAGATTTCCGGCAAGAAGCGTGGCGCGCCGTGATGCGGGAGCATCATAAGCGCCGCGCGACGCCGTCCGGAAACCTCGAAAGGCTGCCTGTGGGGTCGCGTTTCACGCATCCTCGGGGCCCACGTTTGGAATATGGGGGAACCGCTTGACGATGGGTCCCCATCGCCGGCGCGGTCCCTCCTGCCGAGGATGCGGGAAACACGATCACAATGAGTCATTATCAACGACCGTTGGTATAAAGCAAAACGTATAGGGCGGCCGCGACGAAAACAGCGCATGATGGCTTTTTATTGCGAATCAGAATTTAAAGGAGTTTTGGCGGCGTTGGCTGGTTGGTTGCGGAACCTGAGGATTGCCGCCGCATTTCTCACGCGGTTGCCGGTCTCCTCGCCTTTGCGTCCAGAAACGGCGTCCGCGGGATATCTGGCATCCTCGACCGGGATGTTTCCCCTCGTCGGCGCCGGTGTCGGCCTGGCGGGCGCATTGGCGTTTCTCGCAGCCCATGGGCTAGGACTGCATCCGTTGGCCTGCGCGTTCACGGCGATCGCGTGCGGCGTGCTCGTGACTGGCGCCCTGCACGAGGATGGTATCGCCGACGTGGCCGATGGCCTTGGCGGCGGCCGGACCCGGGAAGAGCGCCTGCGGATCATGCGCGACAGCCGCATCGGCACCTTCGGCGCACTGGCGATCGTGTTCAGTGTGGGACTGCGCGCCGCTGTTGTCGCCGGCCTGCCGTCGCCCGAGACCGCGGCAGCCGCGCTGGTTTCCGCCGCAGCCGTCTCGCGCGCGTCAATGCCGGCGTTGCTCCGCTGGTTGCCGCCGGCGCGGGCGAGCGGTTTGGCCGCGGATGCCGGTTGTCCAGGTTTTGCCCAGGTGGCGGTGGCGTCGACTTTGGCGGCGGTGATTGCGTTTGCGATGCTTGCCCCCGTTACCGCCGTGGCCGTGTTGGCGGCGGCGGCGGCCGCGGCGGCGGTAGTGGCGTGGATTGGGTACCGGGCCGTGGGCGGTCACACCGGCGATCTCCTGGGCGCGGTCCAGCAAATGGCGGAGACGGCGGCCCTGGTTGCCGTGGCGGCGGCCGCATGAGCCGGCCGACCCAATGGTGGTGGGTCCGCCACGCCCCGGTCACGGCGCCCATGGGATGCATCTACGGTCAAATGGACGTGGACTGCGACACCGGCGACGAACGGACTTTTTCCGCCTTGGCGGAAACGTTGCCGCATAATGCCGTGTGGCTGATCACCCCGTTGCGCCGCACCCTGAGAACGTTCGAGGCGATCGCCGCGAAAGCCCGGTCGCCGGATACGTTGCCGCCGCCGGTGGTGGAAGCAGCCTTCGCCGAGCAGAATTTCGGCCGCTGGCAGGGGCTGAGTTGGGAGGAGATGCAAGCCGCGGACCCCGCTGCTTACGCGGGCTTCTGGCGGGATCCCACCCGCTCGGCGCCGCCCGGCGGCGAGAGTTTCGTGCTTCAAATGGATCGAACGCGCGCCGCCGTCGAACGCCTGAGCGCCGAAAACATCGGTCGCGACATCGTCTCGGTCAGCCACGGCGGCACCATCCGCGCCGCCGTCGCAATGGCTCTGAATCTGACGCCGGAAGCCGCCATGGCCGTGGTTGTCGACAATCTGTCGGTCACGAGGCTGAGCCACGTTGAAGACGGGCTGCTGAAGTCCAAGGGCGGCGCGTGGCTGGTGCAGGGGGTCAATATTCCCGGCCGTTAAGGGCTTCAATCCGGATGGAGAATGGTCTAGGGTCGCACCCGCGTCGCGACAGGGGAAACCGGCGCACGTCGCCTGTCGATAGGACCGGGAGGAGAGCTATCCGTACCGCACTACCGTCCGTTACCTTCGTGTTGGGCGGCGCCCGATCGGGCAAAAGCGCTTACGCCGAGATCCTGGTCGAGGGCATGGGGCTCGGGCTTTATCTCGCCACTGCCGAGGCCGGCGACCAAGAGATGGCCGAGCGCATTCGCCGCCATCGACAGCGGCGCGGCGCGCGCTGGACCACCGTCGAGGAACCGCTTGATCTCGCCGGCGCGCTCGCGCAAAACACCGAGCCCGGGCGTCCGGTTCTGGTGGACTGTCTGACCTTGTGGCTGAGCAACATCATGGCCGCCGGTCTCGACGTGTCGGCCGAAACGGAGGCGCTGGCCCAAAGTCTCTCCCGGTTGGCGGGCTCTGTGGTGCTAGTTTCCAACGAGGTGGGGCTCGGGATCGTCCCCGAGACCGAGCTGGGACGGGTGTTTCGCGATCACGCCGGCCGGCTCAACCAAACCATCGCGCGGATCGCCGACCGCGTCGTTTTCGTCGCGGCCGGTTTGCCGCTCATATTGAAGGACAACACCGAATGAAGATCCCCGCCACCGTGATCACCGGTTTCCTCGGATCCGGCAAGACCACGCTCATCCGGCACCTGATCGCGAACGCGCGCGGCAAGCGGCTGGCGCTGGTGATCAACGAATTCGGCGACCTGGGCATCGACCGCGAGCTGCTGCTCGGCTGCGGCGTCAAGGGTTGCGGCGAGGACGAAATCGTCGAGTTGCCCAACGGGTGCATCTGCTGCACCGTCGCCGACGAGTTCCTGCCGACCATGGAGATGCTGCTGGATCAACCCGAACCGCCCGATCACATCGTCATCGAAACGTCGGGCTTGGCGCTTCCCAAACCGCTGATCAAGGCGTTCAACTGGCCGGAGGTGCGCTCAAGGGTGACGGTGGACGGAGTGATCACGGTCATCGACGCGCCCGCCGTCGCCGCCGGCCGGTTCGCCGACGACCCTGGCGCCGTTCGGGACGAGCGCCGGGCCGATTCCGCCGTGGTTCATGATTCGCCCCTCGAAGAGCTGTTCGAGGATCAACTGCTGTCCGCCGACATGGTGGTTCTCAACAAGACCGACCTCCTGGACGCGGATGTCCTGGCCTTCGTGCGATCCGAGATCGCCGGCAAACTGCGCCCGGCGACCAAGATGGTGCCAGCCGTCCACGGAACGCTCGATCCCGGAGTCGTTTTGGGGCTGGGCGCCCATGCCGAAAACGATCTGGACGCCCGCCCGTCGCACCACGATGTCGACGGCGACCATGACCACGACGACTTCGTCAGCTTTATCGTCACTCTGGATCCCATCGCCGATCCGGCGGCGTTGGCAGCCCGCATCCGGACGATCGCCGAGGACCACGACGTGCTGCGGGTCAAGGGGTTCGTGGACGTGCCCGGCAAGGCCATGCGCCACGTGGTTCAGGCCGTCGGAGACCGCGTCCAGCGGTACTACGACCGGCCTTGGCGCGCCGGAGAGGAGCGGCGGAGCGAGCTGGTGGTCATCGGCCAGAAGGGTCTCGACCAGGCGGCCATCCACGCGGCGCTGATGGGCCAGGAGTTGCCCGCTCCAGTGGAAACCGTTTAACCCATGCACCTGCTTGCGGCGCGCCCGGGGGCGATTACCGACGGGAGCGAGGCGGTGGATCTGGAGCAGACCCCCGCCGACGTTCTGGTGCTGTCCGCCGCCGATTCGGAACTCGCCTGCCTCGCCACGGCGCGCGCTCAATTCCCCGTGCGGGAGTTCCCGTCGCTCCGTCTCGCCAACCTCCTCCACCTGGGCCACAACATGTCCGTGGACCTTTACGTGGAGACCATGGTGGCCCATGCCAAATGGGTCATCGTGCGCCTGTTGGGCGGTCACGGATACTGGCCCTATGGCGTCGAGCAAGTGGCCGCCGTCTGCCGCGACCGCCACATCCAGGTGGCCTTCCTGCCCGGTGACGACCAGCCCGATCCGGAGCTGACCGGCTTCTCCACCGCGCCGCCGGACGCCTGTCACCGCCTGTGGCAGTATTGCGTTCACGGCGGCGTCGACAACGCCGTGGATCTACTTCGCTATTGCGCCTCGCTGATCGGCTACGAGGCGGAGTGGCAGGAGCCCCGGCCGCTGCTGCGGGGCGGCCTTTACTGGCCGGGCCGGCACCGGTGCCAACTCGACACCGTCCGCGCGCAGTGGCGGGACGGCAACCGGCCGGTGGCCGCGCTGGTGCTCTACCGGGCGCTGGTCCAGGCCGGCAATCTGAAGGCCGTGGACGCGCTGGTGGAGGGTCTCGCGGCCAAGGGCCTCAATCCGCTGCCGCTGTTCGTCGCTAGTCTCAAGGATGCGGTGGCCGCGGCCACGGTGGAGAACGTTCTCGCCGAGGCGCCGCCCGACGTGATTCTCAACGCCACCGGTTTCGCCGTCTCGGCGCCGGGCGGCGACCCATCGCCCACCCCGTTCGACGCCTGCGACTGTCCCGTCCTGCAGGTGGTGTTCGCCAGTGGAGACGAGGCCGGCTGGCGCGACGGAACCCAGGGTTTGATGGCCCGCGACATCGCCATGAACGTGGCGCTCCCCGAGGTGGACGGCCGGATCATGACCCGGGCGGTGTCGTTCAAGGGTCGGAGCGAACGGCATGACCTGACGGAAACCGACATCGTCGTCTACGAGCCGGTGCCCGACCGCATCGCCTTCGTCTGCGAACTGGCGGCCAACTGGGCGAAACTCCGCCGCACGCCGCCGGCCGAGCGCCGCGTCGCCGTGGTGCTGGCCAACTATCCCAATCGCGACGGGCGCCTCGGCAACGGCGTCGGTCTCGACACTCCCGCCGGCACCATGAACGTGCTTCGGGCGCTGGGGGACGCCGGTTATCGGGTGGAGGACCTGCCCGCCGACGGCAAGGCGTTGATCGAGCGGCTCGCCGCCGGTCCCACCAACCACACACTCGATCTCAGAACCCGGGAGATCCGCGAGGTTCTGTCGATGGCGGATTACGCCGCGTATTTCGCTTGTCTGCCGCTGGCGATTCAGAGACGGGTCGGCGACCGTTGGGGTTCGCCGGAACGCGACCCGTTCTTCATGCCCGGCGAGCTGGATTGCGGTCGCTTCGCCATCTGCGCCTTCCGCTGCGGCAACGTGATCATCGGATTGCAGCCGGCGCGGGGTTACAACATCGATCCGTCATCGAGCTATCACGACCCCGATCTGCCGCCGCCCCACGGTTATCTGGCGTTCTACGCCTGGTTGGATCGCGATTTCCGCGCCGACGCCGTGGTTCACATGGGCAAGCACGGCAACCTGGAATGGCTGCCCGGAAAGGCGCTGGCGTTGTCCGGGGAGTGCTTCCCGGAAGTCGCGTTCGGCGCCATGCCGCACCTCTATCCGTTCATCGTCAACGATCCCGGAGAGGGCACCCAGGCCAAGCGCCGCGCCCAGGCGGTGATCGTCGATCACCTGACGCCCCCCATCACCCGCGCCGAGAGCTACGGCCCGCTCCGCGACCTCGAGCAATTGGTGGACGAGTACTACGAAGCCGCCGGGGTCGATCCCCGCCGGCTTCGGGTGCTGACGGACGAAATCCTTTCGCTCTGCCGGGTCAGCGGCCTGGACGCCGATTGCGGCATCGAACGCGATGACGACCAGGATCGATCGCTGGCGAAGCTCGATAACTACCTCTGCGAACTCAAGGAAATGCAGATTCGCGACGGTCTGCACGTGTTCGGCGAAACACCGGCCGGCGACCAACTCCGCGACCTGCTTGTGGCGCTGATCCGGACACCGCGCCACGCCGGCAAGGACGGTGATGCGTCGGTCTTGCGCGTCTTGGCGGCGGACCTGGATCTCGGCTTCGACCCGCTGGATTGCGACATGGCGTCGCCGTGGCCGGGCCCGAGACCCGAGATTTTGGCGGGCGGCGATCCCTGGCGCAGCCTCGGCGACACCGTCGAGCGGCTGGAGGCCCTCGCGGCCGCGCTCGTATCCGGCACGCGGGCGCCCGAACCATCCTGGCATGGGACACGCGCCGTTCTGGAAACCCTCGACCGGATTATCCGGCCGGCGGTGAACGCTTCGGGCACGTTGGAAATCCAAGGCCTGCTCACCGGCCTCGACGGCCGCTTTGTCCGTCCGGGGCCCTCCGGCGCTCCGACCCGGGGACGCCCGGAGGTCCTGCCCACGGGAAAGAATTTTTACTCGGTGGACACCCGCACCGTCCCGACGCCGGCCGCCTGGACGCTGGGGTGGAAGTCGGCGAGTCTGCTGATCGAACGCCACGTTCAGGAACACGGGGCCTGGCCGCGAAGGCTGGCGCTGACCGCGTGGGGGACCAGCAACATGCGCACCGGCGGCGACGACATCGCCCAGGCGCTGGCGTTGATGGGCGCGCGGCCCACCTGGGACTCGGCGTCGCGGAGGGTCAGCGGCTTCGAAATCCTCCCGGTTCACATGCTCGACCGGCCCAGGGTGGACGTCACCTTGCGGGTTTCGGGCTTTTTCCGCGACGCGTTTCCCAATCTCATCGACCTGTTCGATTCGGCGGCGCGCGCGGTGGCGTCCCTGGACGAGCCGGAGGCCGACAATCCGCTGTCCACCCGCGTGGAGGAGGAAACCCGGCGACTCGTCGCCGGCGGCGCCGGCGAGTTTGAATCGCGGCAGCTCGCCGGATGCCGGGTGTTCGGATCGAAGCCGGGAGCCTATGGCGCCGGCCTGCAGGCGCTGATCGACGAGCGCGGTTGGGAGACGGACGCCGACCTGGCGCGCGCCTACGTGGCGTGGGGCGGCTATGCCTACGGCTCCGGCCTGCAAGGCAAACCCGCGCAGAGCGTTTTCGAAAACCGCCTCAAAACCATCGAAGTGGTGGTGCAGAACCAGGACAACCGGGAGCATGACCTTCTCGATTCGGACGACTACTACCAGTTCGAGGGCGGGCTGACCGCCGCCGTCCGGGTGATGTCGGGGGATCAGCCGGCGGTCTATCATTCGGACCATTCGCGCCCCGAAACACCCAGAATCCGAACCCTCGACGAGGAGGTGGCGCGGGTCGTGCGAGCGCGGGTGGTCAACCCCAAGTGGATCGCCGGCGTCATGCGGCATGGCTACAAGGGCGGGTTCGAGATGGCCGCGACGGTGGATTACCTATTCGCCTTCGCTGCAACCGCCCGCTGCGTCAAGGACCATCACTTCGACGCCGTGTTCGAGGCCTATCTGGACGACGCCGAGGTGCGGGCGTTCCTCGAAGACAGCAACCCGGCGGCGCTCAAGGAGATGAGCGAACGATTGCTGGAGGCGCAAGAACGCGGCCTGTGGAAACCAAAACTCAACGGCACCTATCCGGCGCTCGAACAGTTCGCGGGAAGAGCAGTGGATTGACGAGAACGCCGTTTTCTTGGCGATTCGGCATTTTTCGTCAAAGTAAAGCCTAGAAATGTTCTCAAACGGCGATTGGTGGGAGAGGGAAATGACGGTAGAACAAGACCTTAACGAACGACATGCTGAAAAGATGGCCAAGAAGAAAGCGGCGCGCGATAAGATTCTCGCTACGAAGACGGAAGAAAGGGGCCTGCTTATCGTCCACACCGGTAAAGGAAAAGGCAAGACCACGGCCGCCATGGGCCTTGCCATGCGGTGTATCGGTCAGGGCATGAAGGTTGGCATTGTGCAGTTTGTCAAAGGAGTTTGGGCCACGGGTGAACGCGAGGTACTTGCCAAGTTCCCTGAGCTCTGCGTGTTCACGGCGATGGGCGAGGGATTTACCTGGGACACCCAGGATCGGCGGCGCGATGTGGCGGCCGCAACCCGGGCCTGGGAAAAAGCCAAGGAAATGATGGCCGACCCCTCCTATCGCATGGTTATTCTGGACGAACTCAACATCGTGCTGCGATACGACTATTTGCCGCTCCAGGACGTGATCGAGACTTTACGCGGGAAGCCCCGCGACCTGCACGTGGTGGTCACCGGCCGCAATGCCCGCGATGACCTGATCGAGGCCGCCGACCTGGTGACCGAAATGACGCAAGTCAAACATCCATTCCGTTCGGGCGTCAAGGCTCAGGCGGGCGTGGAGTTCTGAACCGTGACAGCAAGGCCCCTCACCACCATCGATTTTGGAGACGCGATCAATGATTAAACGCTCCGGACTTGCTTTTCTGCCCGTCGTGGCGCTGACGCTTTCGGCGTGCGCCACCGGACTGCCGCCGAGAAGCGAGGCCGAATCCATCGTCGATAAAGCGCATTGGACGATAGAAACGTTCAAGGCGCGCGGCGAACAACCCGACCAAATGTTCGTCAAGGCTCTTGAGGGCGCGCATGGGATCGTCGTCTTCCCGTCGGCCGTCAAGGGCGCGTTCGTCGTGGGCGCCGAAGGCGGGAACGGCGTCCTTCTGTCCCGGACTCCCACCGGCGAGTGGGGATACCCCGCTTTTTATACCATGGGCGCCGGCAGCTTCGGCCTGCAGGCGGGCGCGCAGGCCTCCGAGATCGTTCTCGTGCTCCGCACCCCCGCCGCCGTGCGTTCGGTGATCGATGATCAGGGCAAGCTCGGTGGTGACATCCAGTTCACGATTGGCAATTTCGGAGCCGGCATGCAGGGCGATACCACCACCAACATGGGCGCCGACATCATCGGCTTTGCTCATGGGTCGGGGCTTTTCGCCGGGTTTTCGCTGGAAGGGGCCGTGCTCGCCCGCCGCAACGATCTGAACGAAGCCTACTATGGCGAGCCGAACGCGACACCGAAAACCATTGCCATCGAGAACCGGTTCGTCAATGCCCAAGCGGACCCGCTTAGGGATTCGCTTGTCCTCAACTGACGGCTCTCGCCCCCGGGCCCTGATGCTTCAGGGAACCGGATCGGATGTGGGGAAATCGCTGCTGACCGCCGGCCTCTGCCGGGCCTACACTAGGCGCGGCTTGGCGGTTCGTCCTTTCAAACCTCAAAACATGTCCAACAACGCCGCCGTCACCGTCGACGGCGGCGAAATCGGCCGCGCCCAGGCCTTGCAGGCGCGCGCCTGCGGTGTCGCGCCCGTCATCGACATGAACCCGGTGCTGCTGAAACCGCAAACGGACGTGGGCGCGCAGGTGGTGGTCCAGGGAAAGATCCTCGGAAACGCCGGCGCGCGCGATTATCAGGACCTAAAACCGACACTCCTGCCGAAGGTCCTGGAGAGCTACCGGCGGCTCGCCAACGGCGTCGATCTCGTTTTGATCGAAGGCGCGGGCAGTCCGGCGGAAATCAATCTGCGCGAAGGCGACATCGCCAACATGGGCTTTGCCCGGGCCGCCGGGGTCCCGGTGGTTCTGGTGAGCGATATCGATCGCGGCGGTGTCATCGCCAGCGTTGTCGGTACTTGGGTTTTAATGGAGGAAGAGGATCGCGAGCATCTCAAGGGTTATATCATCAACAAGTTCAGAGGCGATGTCCGCTTGTTCGACGGCGGCCTAAGAGCCATCTCGGAGCGAACGGGACTTGCCAGTTTCGGTATCGTTCCGTGGTTCGCGGCCGCGAGCCTGCTGCCCGCCGAGGACGCGGTGGCGCTGCAAGGCCGGAGAAGCATGAACGGCGAACCGGCGATCTGCGTCGCCGTGCCGGTGTTCTCGCGGATCGCCAATTTCGACGATCTTGACCCGCTGATCGCCGAGCCCGACGTTGCCGTAGTCTTCATACGGCCCGGCGACGCCCTGCCGGGCGACGCCGATCTCGTTGTCCTGCCGGGCTCCAAGTCGACGCTCGCGGACCTCGCCTTTGTCCGTGACCAGGGTTGGGATGTCGATATCAGCGCCCACGTGAGGCGTGGCGGCGCGGTCGTCGGATTGTGCGGTGGATACCAGATGCTCGGGCTGACGGTCCGCGACCCCATGGGCATCGAGGGAAATCCGGCCGAGTTCCCGGGCCTGGGATTGCTCCGGATCGAAACCGAACTGACCGGCGACAAGACCCTGACCGAGGCCGCCGGTACGGACACCACCACCGGCGCCCCGGTTCGCGGCTACGAGATGCACGTGGGGCGGACCCACGGACCGGATCGGGACCGCCCCATGCTGCGGCTGGGCGACGCAACCGACGGCGCCATCTCCGCCGACGGCCGGGTCTTCGGCTGCTACCTGCACGGGCTCTTCGCCGCGGATGCGTTCCGCCATGCGTTTCTCAGTCGCCTGCGCGCCAGGGATGCCAGCGGCCTCGCCTATGAAACGCAAGTCGAACGCGTGCTGGACGAATTGGCCGGACACCTGGAGATCCACTTGGACCTGGATGGCCTTCTAACCGTGGCGGGGGAAGTCCTCGCCTAAGCCAACTCGTACTTTTCAATCTTCCACCGCTCGGCTTTCGCCGCCTCGCACCACTCCACGACCGGTGACCAGGTCATGACATTGCGGGCGTAGGTGCGGCAGATCTCGTCCATCTCGATCCCGTAGGTCTCGAACCGCGTGACCACCGGGGCGAACATGATGTCGGCGGCGCCGACGGGTCCGAAGAGAAACGGCCCGCCGCCATGGATGTGCAGGCAATCGCGCCAGATGTGCATGATCCGCTGGACATTCCGTTCCGCGTTTTCGGAGTGCGCGTGGCCCGGCTTCGATGCTCCGATGTTCATGGGCATTTCGCTTCGAAGGGCGGCGAAACCGGAATGCATCTCCGCGGAGACGGACCGCGCGAAGGCGCGGGCTTCCGGATCCTCCGGCCAGAACCCTGCCCCGGGAAACAGTTCGGCGAGATACTCGATGATCGCGAGCGAGTCCCAGATGGTTCGCGGTCCGTGCTTCAGCGCCGGCACCAGACCCGAGGGCGAGTGCTCGGCGATGGCGTCCGCCGTCGTTTCCCGGTCGAGCGGAACGACGATTTCGGCGAACGCGACGCCGGTCAGCTTCACGGCCAGCCATCCGCGCATGGACCATGACGAGTATCTTTTGTTGGCAATAATCAGGGTATATTCGGTCATGAGATTCCCCTCGGGTTCGATCAAAAAACAGCCAGGATCACGACCGCGAGCGCGTTGATCAGGCATCCCGCGACATAGACCGGAAGCGCGCTGTCGATGTCCCCCGGCGTGACGTCCGCCCGGCCGTTGCCGATCCAGGGATCATCGACGACGGTATCACCGTAGACCCGAGGGCCCGCCAAGGCCAGACCCAGCGCGCCGGCCATGGCGGCTTCGGGCCAGCCGGCGTTGGGCGAGCGGTGTTTGCCCGCATCGCGCCGCAGGGTCCGCCACGCCTCCGGCCCGTCGGCCGAGGGCAAGAACAGGGCGCCAGCCACCAGGAACAGACCCGCCAACCGGGCCGGAATCAGGTTGAGGACATCGTCGAGCTTGGCCGCCGTCATCCCGAAGGCATGGTGGCGCGGGGTCTTGTAGCCGATCATGCTGTCCAGGGTGTTGACACTCTTGTAGACGAGCAGCCCGGGAAAACCGAACAGCGCGTACCAGAACACCGGCGCGACCACCGCGTCGCCGAAATTCTCCGCGCAGGAACTCGATTGCCGCGCGGGCTACGCCGTGCCTGTCGAGTTGGTCGACGTCGCGACCGACAATGTGGGAAACCGCGCGCCGGCCGCCTTCAAGGCCATCGGATCGCAGCGCCCGGGCGACGGCCCGGACATGGTCGTAGAGGCCCCGCTGCGCGAGCAACGTCACCGTAAGCACGAATTCGACGGTCCAACCCAGGACGAAGTGCGCGGCCAGCCACATGACCGCCCAACCGGCCATCGCGGCAAACCCCACCACCAATGCGACGACCAGCGCGCCGAGCATGACCCGGGCGGCGAAGGGTTGTTCGTCGCGGTTAAGCGCGCGGTCGAGATAACCGATCAGCCCGCCCATGACGCGCACGGGATGCAGCACCGTCTGAAACAGAAATGACGTTTCGCCGACGCAGGCCTCCATGGCGAGCGCCAATAACAGAACAAGAAGGGGATCGATGGTTCCCCCGGAACCCCCGAGGCCGAAGATCAGCATGGCGCGCAGTTTCCAGGGATGGCGCTCCTCCGTCAACGATGTTGTCGATTGCCGCCGCCGGTCACCGGGGATGACAGACCCCGCCCGAGCCCCTATGATCCGCTCGGCCGTCCGTCCGGCCGGAGGCCATGACCAGCCGGACCCGGCCCGTGGCGCGCTTCGCCGCCGCATCGAACGACGCTCGAAGGCAAGGACCAAGCATGATAACCGACAACACCGCCGTGATGATCTGCGGCCACGGCAGCCGCTCCGTGGCCGCCGTTGAGGAATTCAACAAGCTCGCCCGCCACTTCCGCGACCGCCTCCCCGATTACGACGTGGACAGCGGCTTTCTGGAGTTCGCCAAACCGGTCATCCGCGACGGCCTCGAGGCCTTGAAGGCGCGAGGGGCGAAACGGATCATCTGTCTTCCAGGCATGCTGTTCGCCGCCGGTCACGTAAAGAACGACCTGCCCTCGGAGGTCAACAGCTTCGCCGCCGAAAACCCCGGCATCGAGGTTCTGTTCGGCCGCGAACTCGCCATCGACGCCCGGCTTCTCCGGGCCTCCGCCGACCGCATCGAAGACGCCGAGAAATCGGCGACGACGTCCGTGGGCCGCAAGGATACCCTTTTGATGGTGGTGGGGCGTGGAACCAACGACTCCGACGCCAACTCCAACGTCTCCAAGGTGGCGCGCATGCTTTGGGAGGGCATGGGGTTCGGATGGACGGAGGTCTGTTACAGCGGCGTCGCCCCTCCGCTGGCGGACGCGGGCCTGGCGCACGCCGTCAAGCTTGGTTACCGGCGGATCATCGTGTTTCCGTATTTCCTGTTTACCGGCATCCTCGTCAAGCGGATCTACGACCGCGCCGACGAGGCCGCGGCGTTGAATCCCGATGTCGAAATCCTCAAGGCCGACTATCTGAACGACCATCCCCTGGTGATCGACACCTTCCTGGAGCGAGTCGACGAGGTGCTCCACGGCCGCAACCTGATGAACTGCCAGCTTTGCAAGTATCGCGAACAGATCATCGGTTACGAAGACGCGCCGGGAACGCCGCAGGCGGGCCATCATCATCACGTCCGGGGGATCGGCACCGACGCCGACCATGACCATGAGCATGATCATGAAAACGATCACCACCATCACCATGGTCATGGCCACCATCACCATCACCATCACGCCAAGGCGGGGGCGGCGGAGCAAGGATAGGACGCCCGGACGAAGTCGCGGTCATGCCTCCCGTATTCGACGCATACATCATGGTGGACTGGAGCGCCGGAAATACTCCCGGGACCGGCGCGGACAGCATCTGGTATTGCTGCCTGGAACGGCGCGACGGGCAGCCCGTGCCGGTCCGGCTGGCCAATCCACCCACGCGCCGCCAGGCCACCGCGGACCTGGCCGACCTGCTCAGCGATCTGGTCGCCCGCGACTGTCACGCGCTCGTGGGGTTCGACTTCTCCCTCGGTTATCCCGCGGGGTTTGCCGGGCGCCTCCGCCCCGACGCGCCGAACTGGCTGAGCGTCTGGAAGGAACTCTCGGGACGAATCCGCGACGGCGACGACAATGCCAACAACCGCTTCGAGGTGGCGGCCGCTCTGAACGCGAAGATTTCCGGCGCCGCCTTTCCGTTTTGGGGCTGCCCCGACAGCGCGATCTGTCCGAACCTGGGGAAAACCAAGCCGCACGGATTTGGTGGCGACGGCCTGGCGGAACTCCGCATGACCGAAAAAGCAAATCCCGGCCCTCAGCCGGTGTGGAAACTGAACTACCCGGGAAGCGTGGGAAGCCAGACACTGACGGGTATCCCCTGTGTTTTCTCGCTTCGCCATCATCCATGGCTCGCGGACGCAACCCGCGTCTGGCCGTTCGAGACGGGGCTCGGCACATTGCAAAAGCGGAATACCATCGGGCGGCGGCTGGTGTTCGCCGAGGTCTATCCTTCGATGATCGCACCGCGGATCGAACCCGGCGACATCAAGGACGCGGTCCAGGTGCGCGCGCTGGTCGAACATTTCGCACGTCTTGACGACAAGGATGCGCTTGCCCCCCTGTTCGCCGGACCAACGGGCTTGAACAATGGGGATCGGCACGTCATCGAGACCGAAGAGGGCTGGATCCTTGGCGTCGATGCAATGGCCAAGGCCGCGGAAAGACCGGCCGCCGCGAAATCCCGCTATCGTTATATCCGCGAGCCGAAAGAGATCTACAGGCGGTCTTTCGAAGCCATCCGCTCCGAAGCGCGGCTGGAGGACCTGCCCGCCGATTTAGAGCCCTTGGCGGTGCGGCTGATCCATGCCTGCGGCATGCCGGATATCGTCGCCGACTTGGCGTTCACCCCTGAAGCGGCGACGGTGGCGAGGGACGCGCTGCGATCGGGCGCGCCGATCCTGGTGGACGCGAAAATGGTCGCCGAGGGCATCATCCGCAATCGACTCCCGACCGCCAATGCGGTGATCTGCACACTGAACGACCGCGAAGTCCGGCCGCTGGCGGAAGCGCTAGGCACCACCCGCTCCGCCGCCGCCGTAGATTTGTGGCGGCCTCGCCTGGAGGGCGCGGTGGTGGCCATCGGCAACGCGCCGACCGCGTTGTTCCGCCTGCTGGAACTCCTAGACGAAGGCGCGGATCGGCCGGCGGCGATCCTGGCGTTTCCGGTGGGTTTCGTCGGCGCGGCGGAATCGAAAGAGGCGTTGATCGGCCATGCGGGCGGCGTTCCCTATGTTACCCTGCGCGGGCGCCGGGGCGGCAGCGCGTTCGCGGCGGCGGCCGTTAACGCACTCGCGAGAGAGATCGTATGACCCCCTGGCTCACCGTGATCGGCGTCGGCGACGACGGATTGACCGGCTTGAGCCCGTCCGCGCGCGCGCTCGTCGACGGCGCCGAACTGCTGGTGGGCGGTGAGCGTCACCAGGCGATGATTCCCGAGACGCCGGCCACCCGCCTCACCTGGGCCGATGGCTTGCCGAAGGCCATGGACGCCATCGCCGAGTGGCGGGGACGCCGGGTGGTGGTGCTGGCCACCGGCGATCCCATGTGCTTCGGGGGCGGCGCCAATCTGAGCCGACGGTTCCATCCGTCCGAAATGATCGTCTTGCCGGCCCCCGGAGCGTTCAGCCTTGCCGCCGCGCGGATGGTGTGGTCGCTGCCCGACGTGGAAACCGCGACCGTCCACGGCCGGCCGTTGGAAATCCTCAACTTGGTCATCGCGCCGGACATGCGGCTCTTGGTGCTGAGCGGCGATGGCGATACCCCCGCCCAGGTGGCGGCGCTGCTGACCGCGCGCGGGTTCGGTCCCAGCCGCGTGACGGTGCTCGAACACCTGGGCGGCCCCAAGGAACAGCGTGTCGAAGGCATCGCCGAGACTTGGAACCATCCGCGGTGCGCCGATCTCAACACGCTCGCCATCGCGTGCCGCGCCGGGGCGAACGCCCGGATCCTGCCGCGCGTGCCGGGCCTGCCCGACGCGGCGTTCGAGAACGACGGCCAACTGACCAAGCGGGAGGTCCGCGCCGCCACCATCGCCGCGCTGGCGCCGCTCCCGGGCGAAATCCTGTGGGACGTGGGCGCCGGCTGCGGATCCATCGCCATCGAGTGGCTGCGCGCCTCTCCCGCCCAGCGAACCGCTGGGAGCGGCTCGGCCCGGGCCATCGCCATCGAAAGGAACGCCGGGCGGTGCACCATCATCGCCCGCAACGCCCTGGCGCTGGGCGTCCCCGGGCTAGAGGTTATCCAAGCCGAAGCGCCTGAGTGCTTCGAGACGTTGCAACAATCGCCGGACACGGTCTTTCTCGGTGGCGGAGTCTCCACTCCCGGAACTCCTGGAAGCCTGCTGGCGGGCACTGGTTCCCGGCGGACGTCTGGTCGCCAATGCCGTCACCATCGAAGGAGAAGCGCGCTTGATCGAGTTTCACGGCCGCCACGGTGGCGATTTGACCCGGATTGCGATTTCCCGGGCCGAACCGGTCGGCGGGCTGAACGCCTTCAGACCGCTGATGGACGTGACGCAGTACGCGGGGATGAAGGGATGAGCGGCACGCTTTACGGACTGGGCATTGGCCCCGGGGACCCGGACCTGGTAACCGTCAAGGCCCGTCATATCCTCCAGTCCGCGCCGGTCATAGCCTATCCGGCGCCGGAAGGGGGGACCAGTCTGGTGCGCGCCATCGCGGCCTCCCACATTCCGGAGGGCCGCGTCGAGATCGTCATCAGCACGCCCATGGTGGCCGAGAGCTTTCCCGCGGGCGAGGTCTACGACCATTACAGCCGGGTCATAACCGCGCACTTGGACGAAGGCCGCGACGTAGCGGTGCTGTGCGAAGGCGATCCGTTTCTCTATGGCTCGTTCATGTACCTGTTCGAGCGGATCGCCGACCGCTACCCGGCCGAGGTGGTTCCCGGGGTCTCGTCGCTGGGCGCGGTGGCGGCGGCGGCCGCGACACCGCTGGTTTCGCGCGACGAAGTCCTGACCGTCCTTCCCGCGACACTGCCGGAGGCCGAACTCGAGACCAGGTTGGCCGCCACCGACACCGCCGCCATCATGAAAGTGGGCCGCCATCTGCCCAAGGTGCGGCGCGTGCTGCGGCGGCTTAATCTGAACCATTGCGCCCGCTATGTGGAGCGCGCGACGATGCGCGACCAGTGCGTCGTTCCGCTCGACGACGTGACCGAAGACACCGCTCCCTACTTCTCGATGATCCTAGCGCGGCATCCCGAGGGACGCCGAGGCCGGACGGACGCCGCGCGCCTTCCAACCGGCGCGGCGCTGATCGCGCTCGGGGCCGGCGGCATGGAATTGGCGCGTCGACTCAAACCGCTTTTGCCGGACAGCCGGATCCACGGCCTGGCAAGCCGTACGGAACACGCGGACGTGGTCTTCTCCGAGACCATGGCCCACCTGCGCGCGCTCTTTTCCGACGGCATTCCCATCGTCGCGCTCTGCGCCACCGGGATCGTCATTCGGGCATTGGCGCCGCTGCTTCAAGACAAGCTTACCGAACCGCCGGTGGTCTGCCTCGCCGAGAACGGAAGCAGCGCCATTCCCCTGTTGGGCGGCCATTACGGCGCCAACCGGCTGGCCCGGGCCATCGCCGCCGCGACCGGCGGAACGGCCGCCGTCACCACGGCCGGAGACCTGCGGTTCGGGCTGAGCCTGGACGACCCTCCCGCCGGTTGGCGTATCGCCAATCCATCCGCCGTCAAGGACGTTACGGCGGCACTGCTCGCAGGCGACCCCGTGGCGCTGCGGGTGGAGGCCGGCGACGCGCGATGGCTCACCGAATTGGAGGCGCCCTTCTCCGAGCACGGCGGCCATGCCGTCTGGGTCACCGACCGGGTGGACGAGGACACCGGCGCGGCGCTGGTGTTGCACCCGCCGGTGCTGGCGGTGGGCGTTGGCTGCGAGCGTGGAGTCTCGCCGGAAGAACTGAGGGAACTGGTGCAACGGACCCTGGCGGCGCATCGATTGGCGCCCGGCTCGGTGGCATGCGTCGCGTCCATCGACCTGAAGGCCGATGAGGCGGCGGTACACGTTGTCGCCGACGCGTTGGGCGTCCCGGTCCGCTTCTTCACCGCCGAGGAATTGAACGCCGAAATCCCAAGACTTAAGAATCCGTCGGAGACCGTCTACCGTGAGGTGGGATGTCCCGGCGTCGCCGAAGGCGCGGCGCTTGCCGCCGGCGGGGCGGAAGCGGTCCTGATCGTGGAGAAAACGCGCTCCAGGCGCGCCACCTGCGCGGTTGCTCGGGCACTCGGATCCATCGACCCCACCGCCGTCGGCCTGCCCCAAGGACGGCTCACCGTGATCGGTATTGGTCCGGGCACCGCGAAGTGGCGCACGCCGGACGCAAGTCGGGCCTTGACCGAGGCCACCGACGTGGTCGGGTATGGTCTCTATCTGGATCTCATCGCCGACGCCATATCGGGTAAGACCCGGCACACATCGAACCTGTCGGAGGAAGAAGACCGGGTGCGCCGGGCCTTCGAACTGGCGGCCGAGGGGCGGTCCGTGGCGCTCATTAGTTCCGGCGACGCCGGTGTCTACGGGCTGGCGGCGCTGGCGTTCGAGGTCCTCGACCACGACGACAATCCCGCCTGGAACCGGGTGGCGCTGTCGGTGTCTCCGGGCGTTTCCGCCTTCCAGGCGGCGGCCTCGCGCATCGGCGCACCCACGGGCCACGACTTCTGCGCCATCTCGCTGTCGGATCTGCTGACATCTTGGCCGCGGATCGAGAAACGCCTGAAAGCCGCGGCCGATGGCGATTTCGTGGTGGCGTTCTACAATCCCGTGTCAAAGCGCAGACAGACGCATCTGGCAACCGCCCGCGATATCCTGCTCACTGGCCGGCCGGCCCACACGCCGGTGGTGCTGGCCCGAAACCTGGGGCGCGATGGCGAGCGCGTCGAGGTCATCCGTCTCGACGAGCTGGAACCTGAGCGCGCCGACATGCTGACAATGGTTCTGGTGGGTAACAGCCAGAGCCGCGTGATCGATCGCGGAGTCAACCGCTGGGTCTACACGCCGCGCGGTTACGAGAAGAAGCGCCCGGAAGTCCGCCAATGACCGTGCACTTCATCGGAGCCGGTCCCGGCGCGCCCGACCTGATCACCGTCCGGGGGCTCGATCTGATCCGACGCTGTCCGGTGGTGCTGTTCGCCGGATCGCTGGTTCCGCGCGAGGTGGTGGCGGAGGCGCCGGCGGAAGCGAGGGTGATCGACACGGCGCCGCTGCACTTGGACGAGATCATCGCGGAAATGGAAACCGCCGAAGCGGCCGGGCACGACGTCGCCCGGGTGCATTCGGGCGATCCGTCGCTGTACGGCGCCATCGCCGAACAGATGCGCCGGCTCGACGATCTCGGCATCCCCTACGACGTAACCCCGGGGGTGCCGGCCTACGCGGCGGCGGCGGCGGCGCTTAACTCCGAGCTCACGCTGCCGGGGATCAGTCAGACCATCGTGCTCACGCGCACGTCGACGCGCAGCTCGCCCATGCCGGAAACCGAGAGCCTCGACGTTCTCGGCGCCAGCCGGGCGACGCTGGCCATCCATCTGTCGGTGACCAACCTGGCCAACGTAGTTCGGTCGCTCACCCCTCACTACGGCGATGATTGCCCGGTCGCCGTGATCCACCGCGCAAGCTGGCCGGACCAGCGGATCATTCGCGGCACCTTGGCCGACATCCGAAAGCAGGTGAAGGCCGCCGGCATCACCCGGACGGCGTTGATCCTCGTGGGCCGGGTTCTCGACCCCGAGGCGTTCGACGACAGCCGGCTGTATGCCGCCGACCACCACCACGTCCTACGGCCAAAATCCTGACCGCCGTCACCCGTTCACCCGCTGGCCGATCCACGCCAGCGCCCGGTCGACGGTTTCCACCCGCGCTACCTCCGACGGCGGCGGGGGACGGCGGATCATCACTACCCGGGCGCCCGCGTCGCGGGCGGCGGCCAGCTTGGCGTCCGTGGGGCCGCCGCTCTGCTTGGTGACCAGCGTATCGATCCGGTGCTCGCGAAACAGCGCTCGTTCACGCTCCACGGTGAAGGGAGGCCGGGAAGTGACGATGGTATATTTGGCCAACGGCAACACGCCCACCGGCGGCTGAAACAGGCGGACCAGAAACCAGACGTCGACGACCCGGGAAAAGGCTTCGATCATCCCCGGCCCGGTGGTGAGGAAAACGCGTTCCGCCACGCGCGGAAGCAACTCCGCGGCCTGTTCGAAGTTGTCCACCTCCAGCCATTGATCGCCCGGGCGAGAGCGCCAGGGGGGGCGGGCCACCATGAGCTCGGGCACGCCGGCGATGACGCAGGCCGCCGCCGCCTGGTCCGAGATGTTCCGGGCGAAGGGATGGGTGGCGTCGACGACCATGTCGATCGCTTCGTTCTTGAGATAGTCGATGATCCCGAGCGTCCCGCCAAAACCCCCGACCCGCGTCTGACCGGGCAAGGTGCGCGCCGGCTGAAGCCGGCCGGCCAGCGAACTGGTGACCCGCACACGATCATCGAAGGCATCGGCGACCCGACGCGCCAATTCGGCGGCCTCGGTGGTGCCGCCCAGGATCAACAGGCGCTTAGCCGGCATCGGTCCCCGCATCGGCGCGGCCGATGAGCGCGCCCGCGCGGTCGAACACCAGAACCTCCACATCGCATTCGGGGTTCAGGATGGCGCGAGCGACGGACCTGGCCCCCCGTGCGACACGGTCCGCCAAGGGAGCGCCTTCGGCGTTGGCGATGGACAGAACCTGCGCGGCGGTGTTGGCGCCCCTGGCCTCGTTCACCGCCGCTCGGGAGGCGCCGAGCGCCGCCAGATCGTCGGCCAGACGGTCCATGTCGACGCGCGATTTGGACGAATGGAGAAACAGGTTGCCCTGCGCCAGCTTGACCATCTTGGCGAACCCGCCGGCGATGCTGAGACGGGGAAGCGGGTGGGCGCGCAGATATTTGAGCGTTCCGCCGACGAAATCGCCCATGTCGAGAAGGGCCTGGTCGGACAGGACGTGGAGACGCCGAACGGCGGCTTCCGAAGTGCTGCCGGTGGCGGCGGCCACGTGCTTGATCCCCGTCGCGCGCGCCACGTCGATGCCCCGGTGGATCGAATGCACCCACGCGGCGCACGAGAACGGAACCACGATACCGGTCGTTCCCAGCACCGACAGCCCGCCACGGATGCCGAGCCGGCCGTTCAACGTCTTTTCCGCCAGCGCCGCGCCGCCCGGTATAGACACCGTGACAAGCACATCGGCCGAAACCCCGCCGTGTTCGGCCAAGCTCGCGAGCGCGTCGCGGATCATTTTCCGAGGAGCGGGATTGATCGCCGGTTCGCCAACCGGAACCGGCAGGCCCGGCAGGGTCACCACGCCCACGCCTTCTCCCGCCTGAAAGGTGACGCCAGTCCCTGGCGGACCGTGGGCGACGGTGACAACCACTTCGGCGCCGTGGGTCACGTCGGGATCGTCACCGGCGTCCTTGACCACGCCCGCGCTCGCCACGCCATCGCTAAGCTCGGTCCGCGCCAGCGGCAGCGTCGCGGAACCCCCTCGGGGCAGCAGGACGGTCACGGCTTCCGGGAAACTTCCCGTGAGCAACGCCTCATAGGCGGCGGCAGCGGCGGCCGTCGCGCATGTGCCTGTGGTCCACCCCCGGCGCAGCGGCCGGTCAGGTCTCTCGTCGTTCATAATCCAGACTTTACCCCTATCATCGAGGTGAGCGCTTGCTGTATTTTGCTGCTCTGCATATAGTTTATAATTCTAATATACGAACCTCGTTGCAAGAGTACCGTGGATCAGGAATCACTCCTTATCAATCTGCTGGTGGCCGGTCTTGCCCACTGCCGGGCCGTCACCGTCGAGCACGGGGGGCTCATGGCCAGTTTGTTCATGGCCGGTCTGGTGGGCGGCGCGACCCACTGTGTCGGCATGTGCGGCCCGTTCGTGCTGGCTCAGACCGTCGCCCGGCTGGAGTCGCGGCCCGCTGCCGGCATGCGGGAAATTCATCGCCTTTCCGGAGCCGCACTGGCGCCCTATCATCTCGGCCGGGCAACGACATACGCCGGTCTGGGCGCGGCGGGCGCTCTGCTCGCGGGCGGGTTCATCGATGTCACCGGCCTCAAATTGTTGTCCGCGGGGTTGCTAATTCTGGCGGCGATGTTCTTTCTGGGCTATGCGCTCCAGAGGCTTGGTGTCTACGCGCCGTGGCTCAAAAGCGGTGGGGAAAGCTGGTGGTCGCGGCACGTGGGGCGATGGGCGCGGCCCTTGTTCGATCGACCGGTCGGGTTCAGGGGTTACGCCTTGGGTCTCGCGTTGGGGTTTCTGCCGTGCGGCCTGCTGTATGGGGCTTTGGCGGCGGCGGCGGCGAGTGGCGATCCATTGTCCGGAGCATTCGCCATGATCGCCTTTACGCTGGGCACGGTTCCGGCGCTGCTGGCCGTGGGGCTCGCGGGCCATGTGGCCGGCCAACGCTGGCAAGGGCTTGTGGCGGGCGTCACCCCGGTGCTGATGGTTTTCAACGCGGCGGCGCTGACCTACCTCGCTTGGCGGACGGTCGCCTAGGCACTACATAATCGGAAGGTTGGGAAGGGAATTGATGTGAGTCAGAACAAACCGGCCGGCAAGGCCAAGGGCGGCGTCAACGGCATTGCCGTGGCATTCGCGGTGGTCGGACTCCTGGTCGTCGGGTTGCTCGTTGGACGGCACTACTTCGGTCCGGGCAGCCAATCCCCGAGCGAACAGGCGGCGGCCGTGACGGCGCCCGCCATCGGTGGACCCTTCAGGCTCGTCGATCAGAACGGCGACACGGTAACCGAGGCCGATTTCAAGGGCCGGTTCACGCTGGTGTATTTCGGATACACCTTCTGCCCCGACGTCTGTCCCACCGCCTTGAACCGCAACGCGGAAGCCTTGAACATCCTCGGCAAACAAGCGGAAAAGATCGTTCCGGTCTTTATTACCGTCGATCCCGAGCGCGACACGGTCGCCCACATGAAGGAATACGCGGCGTTTTTCAACCCCCGGCTGGTGGCCCTGACCGGTTCCGAGGACCAGGTGAAGGCGGCGGCCAAGGCCTATCGGGTGTACTATGCGAAGGTGAAGGAAGAGGGCGCCGCCGCGGACGCGGACAATTATCTGATGGATCACACGGCCATCACCTTCCTGATGGGCCCGGACGGCCGGTTTCTGCAGCATTTCAGTCACGACGCCACGCCCGAGGACATGGCCAAGCGCATGCGGGAGGTTCTGGCCGGGGCCGGCGCTTGACCAAGGGGCTGATCGTCGCCGCGCCCGCTTCGGGAAGCGGCAAGACGGTCGTCACGCTCGGGTTGCTGCGGCATCTCACTCAGACGGGCGCTTCCGTCGCATCCGCCAAGACCGGTCCCGATTACATCGATCCGGCATTTCACGCCGCCGCCACCGGGCGTGCGTGTCTGAACCTCGATCCCTGGGCCATGCGGCCGGAAACCCTGGCCGCGGCCGCCCGGCGGCTGACCGAGGACGCGGACCTGATCGTCTGCGAGGGCGTGATGGGGCTATTCGACGGCGCCACCGTGACGGAGGGCTCGACGGCGGATGTGGCCGAGATCACCGGATGGCCGGTGGTGCTGGTGATGGACGTCCGCGCGCAAGCGGCGTCGGCCGCCGCCGTGCTTCGCGGGTTTGCCACGCACCGGCCCGGCGTGCGGGTCGCCGGGGCGATTTTCAATCGCGTGGGCGGCGAGCGCCATGCCGCGATCCTTACGGACGCTTGCGCGCTCGCAACTCCCGAGATCCCGGTGATCGGATGGTTGCCGCGCGAACCGGGCCTGGCCCTGCCGGAACGCCATCTGGGATTGGTTCAGGCGCTGGAACATCCGGATCTGGAGGCCTTCCTCGAGCGCGCGGCGGAACTGATCGGTCGTCACATCGATGTGGAGGCGCTGCGCCGGCTGGCCGAGCCATGGCGGCGGGGCGGCCCAACCCCCGACATTTGTCCACCCTTCCCTCCGCTGGGTCAGAGGATCGCCGTCGCCTCCGACGCCGCCTTTGCATTTTCCTATCCGTTGATGATCGACGGCTGGCGGACGGCCGGTGTTGAAGTTCTGCCATTTTCACCGTTGGTCGACGAAGCGCCCGCGACCGACGCTGACGCGGTCTATCTTCCAGGCGGCTACCCGGAACTTCATGCCGGTACGCTGGCCAACAACCAGACTTTCATCGAAGGCCTAAAGGCCGCGGCCAACAGAGACGCGGCCGTGTTCGGCGAGTGCGGCGGCTACATGGTTCTGGGAGAGGGGCTGGTGGACGGCGAGGGCAAGCGACATCGCATGGCCGGCCTGCTGCCGCTGGAAACCTCCTTCGCGAATCCGGGGCTGCACCTCGGCTACCGGCGGGTCACCATTGATGCCGAGTGTCCGCTCGGAACCGCCGGTTCGCGTCTGCGCGGCCACGAATTTCATTATGCAAGCATCGTCCGCGAGGGCCCGGGCCGAACCTTGTTCCGGTGCGAGAACGCGTCCGGCCAAGAAATGGGGCCGACCGGACTCATCGCCGGACGCGTCATGGGTTCGTTCGTCCACCTGATCGATACGGAGAGCATGGCGCCGGCGGCGTGAGCGATTGGCGAGCGTCGGGCCGCTTCCCTGTTGACCATGACCACGGAAACAGGAGAAATTGCACATTAGACTAAACCGGCGTCTCGCCAACGTGCCGCGCACGGGAAGAGCTTGTCAATGACCGCCGTCCCTTCAACCGCGCCCGAGATCCCGTTCTGGAAGCGCAAGACGCTCGCGGAGATGACCGCGGAGGAATGGGAATCGCTGTGCGACGGCTGCGGAAAATGCTGCCTGGAAAAATTGGAGGACCGGGATAGCGGCGAAGTCAGTTACACGAACGTCGCCTGCCGCCTGCTCAACGTGCACACTTGCCGTTGCACGCGTTATGAACAGCGTCATCGATTTGTTCGGAACTGTGTCGGTCTCACCCCCGAGAGCGTTCCCGACCTCGCCTGGCTGCCGTCAACCTGCGCCTATCGGCTTCTGGCCGAGGGCAGAGACCTTCCGTGGTGGCATTATCTTGTGAGCGGAGACAGCGAAACCGTTCACGCCGTCGGCGCGTCCGTTCAAGGCCGGGCCATTCCGGAGAAACGGGCGGGGCCGCTTGAACATCACATTGTCACTTGGCCGGCCTAAGAGCCGAAAGATCTCAGGAAAATGACCCGTGAATGAGTCCCTTCGAGGTGTAATGGCGGCGGTTCTGACGCCGCTCGATTCGACGTTGTCTCCGGACCGGGCGGCACTGGCGAAGCATTGCCGCTGGCTTCTCGACAACGGATGCGCGGGGCTCGCCGTTCTCGGCACCACCGGCGAAGCGAACTCGTTTTCCGTCGATGAACGCATTGAGTTGTTGGACCACCTCATCGAGGACGGTATCCCGGGCAACACGCTGCTGCCGGGGACCGGATGCTGCGCGGTGCCGGATACCGTCCGGTTGACCCGCAAGGCCGTGGATCTGGGCGCCGGCGGAGTGCTGATGCTGCCGCCGTTTTATTACAAGAACGTCAGCGACGACGGCGTGTTCGCCGCCTATGCCGAGGTGATCGAGCGGATCGGGGACCCCCGGCTGAAGGTGTACCTTTATCACTTCCCGCAGCTGTCGGGGGTCGCCCTCGGCCCGGTTCTGATCGAGCGGTTGCTGAAAGACTATCCCGACACCATCGCCGGTATGAAGGACAGTTCCGGCAATTTCGCCAACATGGTGCACAACACCCATGCCTTTCCCGGTTTCGCGGTGATCAGCGGCTCCGACGAGTTTCTCCTGCCGCTTCTCAAGGAGGGTGGAGCCGGATGCATTACCGCCGTCTGCAATGTGGCCGTGGCGCTCGCGGCCGAGGTCAACGCCGCCTGGGCGCGCGGCGATCTTGAGACCGCCGAGGGCGCTCAGGCCCGGCTGACCCTGGTGCGGCGGGCCATCTCCGCCTATCCGCTGACCGCCGCCCTCAAGGAGATCATGGCGCACCACGGCGGCGGCGACCAATGGAGAGCGGTCCGGCCCCCATTGACTCACCTGGGTGCCGCCGAATCCTCGGATGTGCTTCTCGCCCTGAACCTCCTCGGCTTCGAACCCCCGCCGCTGCCGTGAAGTTGCTGCAAGGCTGGCGCCCCCGCGCCTCCGTGCGGGAAAAGCACCTGACGCTCGCCATCGAGGGCCGTCCCATACCGCTCACCGTTCGCAAGAACCCCCGCGCGAAACGCATTATCGTGCGGCTGGCCGGCGACGGCTATGGCGTATTGATCACGATCCCGTCGCGCACGGCCTTCGATGAGGGTGTCCGCGCGGCCGAGCGCAACGCCGATTGGATCGCGCAACGGCTCGATGCCGCGCCGCCACGCATACCGTTCGCCGACGGCGCGGTGATCCCGTTTCTCGGCCACGACCACACCATCACACACCGGCCGAAGGGACGCTTCGGCGTCCACGTCGCGGATGGGGCAATCGTCGTCGCCGGCCCGGTGGGGCTGCTCCCTCGACGCATCGACCGTTGGTTGCGGCAACAGGCCCGCGGCGAGATTTCCGCCCGCGTCGCCGACAAGGCCGCGCGGCTGCGGCATCCGGCCAATCGCATCACGCTGCGCGATACCCGGTCGCGCTGGGGTTCCTGTTCGGCCCGGGGAAATCTGTCGTTTTGCTGGCGGCTGGTGATGACCCCCGAGGCGGTGCTGGATTATGTGGTCGCCCACGAAGTCGCCCACCTCGCCGTTCCCAATCACGGCCCGCAATTCTGGAAAACGGTCTCAACGCTCACCGACGAGGTCGAGAGTTCCCGGCATTGGCTGCGGCTTCACGGACGATCCCTGCACCGCTACGGTTGACCTCCACCGTCCCTTATGACTTTGATCGCAAGCTTCGGATAGATTCCGCTGCTGAGAACGCTACCATGGGGTCATGAACACAACACACGCCATACCTTCCATGACCGATGAACAGTGCTGGCAAGCCGTGCTCGACCGCGACACCGGCCGCGACGGAAATTTTGTCTACGCCGTGCGGTCGACAGGCATCTTCTGCAAGCCGTCCTGTCCCAGCCGCCGGGCCGGCCGCGATCAGGTCTCGTTCTACGCGCTAGCCGAGGCGGCGGTGCGGGCCGGTTACCGGCCCTGCAAGCGCTGCCGGCCGGAACGGGACGAGGCAGCCCATCCCCACAGTGCCACGGTCCAGCGGATTTGCCGGATCATCGAGGAAAGCGACGAGGTTGTGCCGACGCTGTCGGAGCTGGGTGTCGAGGCGGGGTTGAGCCCCCACCATCTGCAACGCCTGTTCAAGGCCCTGATGGGCATATCGCCGCGCCAGTACGCCGAAGCCGTGCGGCTCGACCGGGTGAAACGAAACCTCAAGGACGGCGAGCCCGTGGCCCGAGCCCTCTACGGCGCCGGATACGGATCATCGAGCCGATTGTACGAAAAGGCGCCGTCGCGGCTCGGCATGACGCCCGCATCCTACGCCAGGGGCGGGCGCGGCGCCCGCATCGCCTACGCCATCGTCGATCTCGGGAGCCTTGGGCACGCGGGCCTGGGGCCGCTCGGCAAACTGCTGGTGGCGGCCACCGAACGGGGGGTGTGCATGGTCGCCCCCGGCTCAACGGACGCGGAGTTGGAAAGCGAACTTCTCGACGACTTTCCGCACGCAGCCATCGAACGCGACGACGCGGGCCTGTCCGGCTGGGTGAACGCCGTCGTCGATTTGGCGCAAGGCAATCCTCCGCACGCCGACCTGCCGCTGGACATCCGCGCGACGGCTTTCCAGTGGCGGGTGTTCGAGCAACTCACCGCCATTCCCGCCGGCCAAACCCGAAGCTACGGAGAGATCGCCACGGCCATGGGGCAGCCGGGCGCCGCCCGCGCCGTCGGCCGCGCTTGCGCCACCAACCCGGTATCGGTGGTGGTGCCTTGCCACCGCGCCATCGGCTCCGACGGCGCCCTGCACGGATACCGCTGGGGCATCGAGCGCAAGAAAACCCTTTTGGAGCGCGAACGGAAGAGCGGGAACGGTCATACCAACGATCATTAATAATGACCGTTGGTATTAGTACCGACTATCGATGCGTCCGGCCCTTTCGCTTTCGCGCGCTCTGAACGGTCGCCAAGCGCGACGCGTCTCTCACGCAGACCCGCCGACGAGCGCTGCCGTCAATCGGCCAAGGCATAGTCGATGGTCGAGACAACCCGCACCGTCTTTTCGATCTGGTTCTCCTGGCTCATTCCGGGGATGTTGTCACGCGGCAAGATTTGGAAAAGGCCCTGGTTGGCGCGGCGAATGCCGGTTATGCGGCTGGCCGAGTCCTTGGCGAACTGTTCGGCGCCCTCGCGAGCGCTCTTCGTGGCCTCGGCGATCATGTCCGGCTTGATGTCATTGAGCCGTGTGAACAGGTAAATCGGACCCGATGAAGGCCGCCCTTCGCTGCTCAGGACGACCCCGGCGGCCACGAGATCGCCGATCTTCTGACTGGTCAAAGCGATCTTGTCGATTTCATGGGTGCGCACCAAAAGCGTCACGGCAACGATGAAGCGGCTTTCGATGGGACCAGACCGGTAGGCCTGGGCGAGCAGATCCGTAACCTGAAAGCTCTCGACCCCCACCGACTCCGGCGGTAGGCCATTGGCGGCGAGAAACGTCAACACGTTCCGTGCGTCGGCCGCGATCCGCTCCCGCGCCTCGGCGAGCTGATTCGACGTCGTGACGAAGCGGATGGGCCAGAGCGCCAAATCCGCCGTTACCATCCGCTCGGCCACGCCCTTTACGGTGACGAACCGGTCGCCGGCGCGCGCCTCGAGAAAGCCTTGACCGGCGAACCAACCGGCCAAGGCGATACCCGTGGCAAGCAACGCGGCCGCAGCAATAACAATGGGCGAGCTGCGCATTGACATGTCTCCATGCTGAGGAGGCCGATAATGCCACCAGGCATCGGCCGAATGCCAGGGCCATTTGCCGTGACCGCGTCGCCGCCGCGATCGAAATCCTCGTATAATAAGGATTTTATACCTATTTTATTTGATTTTTAGAGCCGGGCAAAGTCGCTGCCGGCGCCCGGTCAGAGCGCACGCCGGCACAGCCCGTTTGCAGTACCTGCCGCCCAGAATCGACATGTATAGCGAAATCAAACGTTCGCTGCGCGCCAAAAGCGACCTGATGGTTTCAAACTAGCCCCAAATGGGGTATATTGCCTTGACTTTCGTGGTTCGATGGAGGTCTAATATCCTCAAATAGGGTGTCGAAATTTCCGAACGTCATGAGATGGGGCATCCGGAGGGAACCGAGAGGCAGTTCGAGCGCCCGGGTATTTTTTCCTGGCACGGGTTGAGCCGGGGGTCGGGAAGGAGAGGTTCGGCATTCAGAAAGGCGCGGACGCTTCCGCGGGAAAGGGACGTTTTCCTTGCAGGACACATAAAGCCGATGCGGATCTCCGACTTTATTGAGCGGTCGAATGCCGCTGGATCTTCCGAGGATGTCTTCGAGCTATTTGGCCAAGCGGTTTCCCAATACGGATACAACCGCGTCGCGTTCGGCGCCGTGACACCGGCCGCTCAAGTGGCGCTGGCCTTGGGTAACCTGAAGCCGGCCGTTGCCATGAACTATCCGGAAGATTGGGTAACGCGCTACTTTGAAAAGCGCTATCAAGAAATCGATCCGGTCGTGCTTCTGGCATCAAGCCGCTCGACGCCCATGGCGTGGTCGAAACTGATGGTTGGAGAGGACCTCTCTCCCAAGCAAAAGAAAATGTTTTCGGAGAGTCGGGAAGCGGGGCTGCACAACGGTCTCAGTATTCCGGTGCATGGTCCGCTCGGCGAAAGCTATGTAGTGAGTCTGGCGACGGACACGACCGAGTGTGACAACGGACTCTGTGTCGGAGAATTGCAGGTTCTGGCAGTTCAATTTCAATTGGCGTATTCGCACATCGCACGTCAACACCCCGAGGTACAAACCGGGTTTCACCTCACGGAGCGCGAACGCGAGTGTCTCGCCTGGACCGCGCGCGGCAAGAGCGCTTGGGCGATCGGCATGATTCTCGCCGTGTCCGAGCACACGGTAAACTTCCACTTGAAAAGCGCCATGAAAAAGATGGGGACAACAAACCGGGTCACCGCGGTCGTCTCCGCCATTCAAATCGGCCTTATTTCCCCTTAGCAATTTACAGTTGCACAGTTTTCCATCAGGTTTTAACGGTAATCGCGTTTGAGCGCGAAGCCATAGGGCCGCGAACAATGCGGAGAGGATGCCTCGACTGGTAAAGGCTGTCGGTCGACATGACCAAGAAACGTCTGCTTATCGTCGACGATGAACCGAAATTCGCGGCGTTCGTCCAAAAAGTCGCCGTGGGTCTCGACTACGAAGTGGAGATCACCCACCACGGCGCTGATTTCAAACGCGCATACATGATGCGGCCGCCCGATGTAACGGTCATCGACATGGTTATGCCCGATATCGACGGCAATGAACTGATCCTGTGGTTGGTCAAGCAAGGGTGTATCGCGGATATCATCATTATCACCGGGTACAGCCCGGATTACGCGATCAATGCTCGGCTTCTCGCCGAATTCAAAGGGTTGCGTCCGGTCAAGAGCCTAAGCAAACCGGTTAGCGTGCCGCAGTTGCGCAAGGTGCTCGCAAATGCCGGCGGCGGGCTTGGTGCGTCCTCCGCCGAAGAGAGGAATGAGTGAGGGACTATCGGAGACTGGTTTTCCTTCTCCTTATCATGGCGGTTGTCGCCATTGCCACGGGCGGCGTCGCCATCGGCGTCCTTTACCAAACGACGGTCGAGGAAGACCGGCGACGGCTGGCGGAAATGGCGCTAAGTCAGGCGCGTCTCCTGGAATCGATGGCGCGGTTTCAGGAAGAATACAGCACCTATCCGAACGGCCCTGAAGCCGGCGTCATCGCACAGCTAAAACAAGCCCATAAAGCATTTGAAAGTCTCGGTCAGACGGGCGAATTCACCTTGGGCCGACGCGACGGCGACCAAATTGTATTTGTATTGAATCAGCGTCATTCCGATCTTGGTCAACCCCAGCCGATCGCCCTCAAGTCACAGCTTGCCGAACCCATGCGCCGGGCCGTCTCCGGCCTGTCCGGAACCATGATTGGAATAGACTACAGGGGAGTTGAGGTGCTCGCGGCCTATGAGCCGGTGGCAGTTCTCGATCTCGGTATCGTCGCCAAGATCGACATGAGCGAAATCCGTGCCTCGTATGTCGAGGCGGCGGGGCTGGTGGCGGCCGTCGCCGTCGTTCTTATCGCCGCGGGAACATTGGTGTTCTTCGCGGTGAGCGACTCGATTATCAGGGGCATTCAAGAAGGAGAAACGCGCTTCCGGGAGTTGTTCAACAGTATGAGCTCCGGCGCGGCGGTGTATGAAGTTCCGGAGGATGGCGGACGCTTTACCTACAAGGATCTCAATCGCGCGGGCGAGAGGATTGACAAGGTCAGTCGCGGCGACCTGTTGGGCCGGGATCTCAATGAGATTTTTCCGCGAGCGAAAAGCTTGGGCTTTCTCAACGTCCTCCAGAGAGTTCTGGCAAACAGGGAGGCCGGAACGGTTCCCCTTTTCGCTTCCCAAACTAGGTCGGGGATCGAGGTGGCGGGAGAGCTACGTCTACAAACTGCCGAGCGGCGAGGTGGTCGCGCTTTATGAGGACGTCACGGACCGAAAACAGGCCGAAATAGCGCTTCAGGACAGCGAGGAGCGTTTTCGAACGATCGCGGAATCCGCCAACGACGCGATCGTATCCGCCGACGCTTCGGGAAACGTGATTTCGTGGAACAAGGCGGCCGAAAGGATCTTTGGGTATGTCGCCGCGGAGATTCTCGGTAAGCCGCTCACGACGCTGATACCGGCGCGCTATCACGAAGCCCACACCCTCGGATTGCAGCGGGCCGTCGCGGACGCCGGGCATGAGCTTGTCGGTAAGCCCGTCGAACTGGTCGGCCTGCGGAAGGACCAAAGCGAGGTTCCGGTCGAGCTTTCATTGTCGACCTGGAAACTGGGCGGCGAGCGGTATTTCACGGGCATCATCCGCGACATCAGCGAACGAAAGCGCGCGGAGAAAGCCTTGCGCGCGAGCGAAGCGCGGCTTCGGACCATCATCGAAATGCAATCGATCGCCATCATGATCGTCGATGCGCAACACGCGGTGACGTTTGCCAACAAAGCCGCGGAGAACCTGTTCCGCCAGCGGTCGGAGGAACTGATGGGCGCTCCCTTCGGTTTTCCCGTGGTCGAGGGTGACGTCGCCGAGATCGAAATTGTTCGCTCCGGACACGCCTTGGCGGTGGCGGAGATGCAGGTTTTTCCCATGAAGTGGGAGGGCAAGAAGCAGTTTTTGATTTCTTTGCGAGACGTAACGTCTCAGCGGCGGGCGGAAGGTGAACTCAGCAAACTGTTTCAAGCCATCGAGCAAAGCCCCGCGTCGGTGGTGATCACCGACGTGAATGGCCGCATCGAGTACGTCAATCCGAAATTTACGGAAACGACCGGTTACACGTACGCGGAAGCCGCGGGTAAAAACCCCGGTATCCTGAAATCAGGACACACGGATTCCTTGGAATACAAGCAACTTTGGGAAACCATCAGCGCTGGCAATGTCTGGCGGGGCGAGTTTCACAACAAAAAGAAGAACGGGGAATTGTTCTGGGAGCTTGCCTCGATTGCGCCGGTTCGCGACGCCCGCGGCAAGGTCACCCACTATGTCGCGGTCAAGGAGGATATCACCGATCGCAAGGCCACCGAGGAACGGCTCCGGCAGGCGCAGAAAATGGAGGTCGTCGGCCAATTGACGGGGGGCATTGCCCATGATTTCAATAACCTGCTGGCAATCATTCTGGGCAATCTGCAATTGCTGGAAGAAAATCAGACCTTGGATCAGGAAAGCCGTAACTTGGTTTCCGACGCGGTTTGGTCCGCCGAGAGAGGCGCGGAACTTACCCATCGCCTCCTCGCGTTTGCTCGTCGTCAGAGGCTGACTCCCGAAGTGACGGACCTGAATCACGTGGTTGGCGAGATGACGGTTCTATTACGCCGCACCATGGGTGACGCCATAAAAATTCGCGAGAAGCTTGCTCCGGGGTTATGGACGGCGATGGTTGACCGGGGGCAACTTGAAAATGCGTTGCTTAACCTGGCTGTCAACGCCCGCGACGCCATGCATCGCGGCGGCGTGCTCACGATTGCAACCGCAAACGCGGCTCTCCGGGACGGGATATCGGGTGAAGCGCAAGAGCTGGCGCCGGGCGACTACGTCATGTTGGCCGTGAGCGACACCGGAACAGGCATGCCGCCGGAAGTCGTGAGCCGCATTTTTGAGCCATTTTTCACCACTAAGGAGTTTGGCAAGGGAAGCGGTCTTGGACTAAGCATGGTTTATGGATGGGTCAGGCAATCCGGTGGCCATGTGCTTGTGGACAGCGAAGTCGATCACGGCACCACCATCCGGCTGTACCTGCCGAGGGTAGCGGCTCCGGTAGCCGAAATCGACCATCAAGGGATTATACCAACGGTCGCTAACAATGACTCATTGTGATTGAGTTTCACGCATCGACAACGTCGACCGCGAACTCTTAATCGAACTCGGGCCTTGCATGCGACCGATGTAAGGAGATTCGTTTCGCGATTGTATCATGTTTGGGTATGCGGCCTTGACCGCGATGCGAATCGCGTTCATGTAGGGGCTGTCCACAACCAAAGCAGTCGATCGAATGGCCAAGGAAGAAGTTCTCGAATTTCAAGGAGTTGTCACCGAACTTCTCCCCAACGCGATGTTCCGGGTGAAGCTGGAGAACGACCACGAAGTGCTTGCTCATACCGCGGGCAAAATGCGCAAAAACCGGATCCGCGTGCTGGCTGGCGATCGGGTGAATGTCGAAATCACGCCTTACGACCTGACAAAGGGACGGATTACGTTCCGCTTCAAGTGACATCCGCTGGAAACGGGTCGAACAAGGGTAGATGGCAGTGCCCGCCCGTTCCGATGATTTGTTATCCCCCCCTATTGTCCTCGCGTCGGCGTCGCCGCGACGCTTGACCCTCCTGGCCCAGATTGGCGTGACTCCCGATGGCGTCCAGGCCGCTGAGATCGATGAGGCGCCGAGGAAGGGAGAGTTGCCGCGGGATCTCGCGCGCCGCCTTGCCGGCGCCAAGGCGAGGGCGGTCGCCGAACGGTGTCCCGGATCGTGGGTGCTCGGCGCCGATACAGTGGTTGCGTGCGGCCGGAGGGCGCTGCCGAAGGCTTCGACCGAGAGAGAGGCGCGTATGTGTCTCCAGCGGCTTTCGGGTCGCCGTCACCGGGTTTATGGTGGCGTTGCCCTGGTTGGCCCTCAAGGGGACGTCACCGACCGTATCGTCATCACGTCCGTGGCCTTCAAACGATTGAGCTCGGAGGAGATGGACGCCTATCTGACTTCGAAAGAATGGGAAGACAAGGCGGGAGCATACGCCGTTCAGGGTCTGGCCGCGGCATTTGTCCGCTCTCTCGTGGGATCTTACTCCAATGTGGTCGGCCTGCCGCTTTATGAGACGGCGGCTCTGCTCGGGAGCCGGAACCTTCTCAAATGGCCCCGGCTGGAAACGGCCGATGCCCGGTGACGAGGTGTTGATCAGCGCCTTGGGAAACGAGACCCGCGCCGCGTTTCTCGAGGGCGGCGTTCTCGGGCGCCTGGTGGTGTCGCGTCCGGACGAACGGCCGCGCGCCGGTGACGTCGTCCTCGGCCGTGTCGTCAAGGTCGCCGCGCCGATCGATGCCGCGTTCGTCGATCTCGGGTTTGACCGTGACGGGTTTCTTGGGCTTGCCGAGGTTCGCCCGGCGGAAGTCAAAGGCGGACGCATCGGCGACTTCGTGTCCGAGGGTGACGCGGTGGTGGTGCAGGTCCGGCAGGAACCCGTGGGCGCCAAGGGCGCTAAGGTGACGGCCCGACCCGCGTTCCCGGGCCGCTACCTGGTGTTTCTGCCGGGACAGCCCGGAGTGCGGCTGTCACGCCGGATCGAAGACGCGGGCGAGCGCTCCCGTCTCGCCGATGCGATTGGAGCTCTGGCCATCGACACGGGGGGCTGGATTGTCCGCGGCATCGCGGCCGGCACTTCGATGGATCAGCTCGCGGCGGAAGCCCGGCGGCACCTAGACCTTTGGTCGGATGTTCAAGCGCGGCGTTTGGTTGCGCGGCCGCCGGCATGCCTTCGCCGCGGCCCCGACGCCGTGCTTGCCGCCGTCATCGAAGAGTCGGGGCGAACGTTCGATCGCGTCCTCGCCGATAGTCCCCAACGGCTCGCGGACATCCGCGACGCGATGCCGGATATTGCCGAGCGGTGGGAGCTTCACACGGGCGCCAGGGGGGTGTTCGACCAGTGCGAGATCGAGGAGCAGATCCAAGCGCTCCTTCTCCCCAATGTAGCGTTGCCTTCGGGCGGGATGATCGAGATTGCCGAGACGGCGGCGGTGGTCGCCATCGATGTGGACATCGGGGGGGGCTCGCGCGGCGGTCCGGAGGATACCGCCCTGCAGGTCAACCTGGAGGCGGCCGGAGCCGTGGCTCGCCACGTCCGCTTGCGTGATCTCGCCGGCCATATGGTCATCGATTTTGTCCCCATGCGACGGCGGGAGAACCGATCGCGGGTTGTTTCGGCATTGCGCCAGGCCATGGAACAAGACCGGCGTCCGTTTCAACTCGCCGGGTATACGCCGTTCGGGCTGGTGGAGCTGACGCGTCAGCGCCGGGAACGGTCCCTCGGACGCCGGCTGACAACGGCGTGTCCAGCCTGCGAGGGCGCCGGACGGATCCGCTCCGCCGCAACCATTGCCTTTGAGGCCCTGCGCAGAGTATTGATCGAAGCGCGAACGGGCGCGGGTCCCACCCTGAAGATCACGGCTTCGCCATCGGTGGTGGCGGCTTTGCGGGGAGAGGCCGCGCCGGGACTGGCGGAGGTCGAGCGGAAATTGGGGACGGCCGTTTTCCTCGACGAAAACGCGAACCTCGCTCCCGAGAGTTTCGACGTGACCTCGGTCCGGTGTCGCGAGGATTAAGCGATGAAAAGCAAAGATGGAAAAACCGCCAACGTCGTTCCCATCAAGCGGCCGCGGTGCCCGGTCTGTCGCAAACCCGCCGAGGCGAATTGGCGTCCGTTCTGCTCGAAGCGCTGCGCCGATATCGATCTTGGACGATGGCTGAACGAAACCTACAGCGTTCCTTCGCAGGAGGAACCGGAACGCGATAGCGCATCGGAAGACGAATAGGGGTCGGTGGCTGGACAGGTTTGCCCGTTCCTTGTTATAAGCGCCCAATCCCCGAGGCGCTCGGAACGGTGTCGACGGGGGACCGATGATCGGAATGCCCAGGTAGCTCAGTTGGTAGAGCAGCGGACTGAAAATCCGCGTGTCGGTGGTTCGAATCCGCCCCTGGGCACCACTTCTTTCTTTTTTCTATGATCCCGAGGCGGTCTCCGGTTCGAGCAGGTCGGCCATTCGCTTTTTCCATGGCGCCACCGCGAACGACGGAACCTGGTAGGCCCAGCCTTTGGTTCTATCCACGATTTCGCGGGCCGACCCCGCGTCCGGCCCCGCCTCCGCGCCAACGCGGATCCAGTCCTCGCCGCCGTGCTCGGTCAGATCGACCGTGACCTTAAGGCCGTCGAAGGTCATTACGACTGCGTGCACGGTGGCGTCGTCCACGAATGGGATATCCTCGGCCTTTTTCAGTTCCTCGAGGTTCAACCCTGAAAGAACCGTGGCGAGGGCGTCAATAGCATCGACGCTTTGCGGTGGGGCTTCGTCGCCCACACCCTCAAGGGCGAAATGGTCGTCCTCGACCGTTTGCTTGGCTGCGTGCATCGTCTCTCCGTCCGGGTGAACGACGCGAACCGATCGGACGTCGATTTCGGGAATATCCACGATCCGGCGCTCCACCCAATCGCGGGCCTCGAGCCCGGGCGCCAGCCGTCCGCGAACGAGCCAGCTTCTGCTTTCATCGGGTTTTCGAACGTAAAGCCCGCCTTCTTCGCCGACGCCGAACGCCGCTTTACCCACCAGCAGACGAGCGAGAACGGCGCCTTCATCGTCCAGCAGTTCGACCTCCTTGGACCGGGCGCCCGCGGCGACCGTGTCCTCCACGCCGAGACGCGCATACAATTCGGCGCGCTCGGTCTTGGCCTCGACCTTCTCCAGGCTCGCGAGTTTGAGCACCAACTCCCGGACGGCGTCCGGACGCACCGGATAGCCGTCGCGTTCCTTCAGGATCCAGCCAGTGTCGTCCTTCTGCATAGTCAGGGTTATTTTTCTGTCGCGAAGCGTGATCACCGCGAGCGTACCGGTCTTGTCCAGTAGTTCGGGAAACAGCCGTTCGGCGGCGTCAATCGCGGTATCCGGTCGAGGATCGCGCACGGTCGCCACGCCCGCCGCGATGATCACGGCGAGAGTGACCGCGCATAGAACGAAAAGCGATCGGACTTTCATGATGCCGCCATTCCGTTGATCATCCTATCCGTTCGTTTTTGCGGCCTTTGGCGACCGCGCGCGGCCGTGATGGCGGATCATTCCGACCGCCGCGATGACAAAACCGAGAAGCAGAGGAACGGCGGCAATATTGATGAACTTCACCCAGGTCTGGAGCCGATCGATGTCCGTTCGAAGGGCGAGCTGAACGTCGCGCAGTTTCTTGCGGACGGACAGGATCTGGCCACGGAACCGGTCCAGCGCCGCTTTATCCTCGGCGGTCAGCAAAACCTCCCCGGCTTCGGTCTCCCGGTGACGAACGCCGTTCAGTTCGACTTCCAGGTCTTTTAACTCGTCTTGTAGTCGCTGCTCTTCCGCGCGGTAGCGCCCTTCGGCATCGCGCCGGATGTCCTCGACGAGCGTAAAGGGACGATCAGACCGCGCGCGGCCGCGTAAACCGATCAGGGCGTCGCTGCCGCTCAGGTTCTCCAACGCATTGAGCACGAAATCCCCGTTGCTGGCGGTGGGGACATTGACGGGCTGGCCGAAGAAGTCGGTGGTGTTCACCCAGAACCGGTCGAACAGCAAATCGGTGTCGGCGAGGACAATGACATTGATGGGTTTCGATGCCTCGCGGAGATGGGCTGGCGGCCTGGTCGCCGCTTCGTCCATGGCGACCTCGTCGCCATCACTCGCCGGCGGCCCATCCGGAAAGGCCGTTTTCGCCATCCCCGTCACCCGGGCCGCGAGCATTTCTTGCCGCCCTTCCGGCTCGAAGGTTCGAAGGATTCCAAGTACATCCGGAATGGGCCGGACCCTGTCGACGCCGAGGCGCATGGACCGGGGTCCGGTCGCGATCAGCGGGTGCGCCTCCGTCGATGCTCCTTCCTCTTTTTCCAGGATGCCCGCGGTCGCCAGATGAAGGCGCTCGATATTCGCCATAACAGGGTCCCCGGTATCCAAGGAGGCCGCCGGCAGCGACAGCCACGCCAAGTAGTCGACGATCGCGCCGCCGGGAGCGGCGCCGGTGCTCACCCGCCGGGCGTTGTCGAGATCGGCGACAACCGTGTCAGGGACAAGCGACAGCCCCCAGGACTTCAGAAGACGGTTCAGGTCGGGGTTCATGGGCGGTGGAGGCATGCCGGGGGTCGTTCCCGATTCCGCGTTCGGATCGACGAATACCAACGCCCGGCCACCCCGCAGCACGAATTGGTCGATAGCGAAGATCGTTTTGGAGCCGAGGTCGCCGGGGTGAACGACCATGAGGAGTTTAATGTCGTCCGGAATGGACTCGATGCCGGTTTCAAGAACTTCGATATCGAAGAACTCGCGCATTTGATCGACGATCAGCCAGTCGCCTCGGCCGCCCGCCATCCGCGAACCATCGCCGATCATCGGAAGCGTGGTGATCAGCCCCAGAACCGGTTGGTCCGGATTTGCCAGACCGTGGATCAGCTTGGTCAGGTCATACTCCAGGAAAGGTTCGCGCTCCAGGGCGAAGAATGGAATGAGCGCCGTTCCATCGGTGCTATTTTCGCCGGCCAATCCGAAGTAGCCGAGATCGCCGGCCGTGGTTAGGGGGACGCCCTGCAACCCGTCGGCGACCGCGCGGTCCTCGGCGTCCGAGAAGGGTACCGGATCCATGAGACTCAAAACTACGCGGCCCTCGGAGATATCCTGGTAGCGTTTCAGGAGTTCCCGGACCCTCCCGTAATAAGTGGCGTAGCGCGGAGCGGCCTCTCCCAGGTCGCGGGAAAAATAGAGGCGAAGATTGACGGGCTCGTCGATGTCCCGAAGCGTCTTTCGGGTTCCCTCGGAAACGGTGAACAGCTGGTTTTCCGTGAGATCCAGTTGCGGCGACGTAAGGGTCCTGTTGGCGAGCACATTGACGGCGAGAAACAGAACGGCCGCCACGAACAGACCCGCGACCGCGAGCCGGGAGCCTTCCAATTGTCTCAGTTTCCGCCAGACCACTGCTATGCGCCCTTTTCGGCGTCCACGGCCACAACGGTGGCGAACAGCCAGAACGCGATCATCGAGACGAAGAACACCAGATCCCTGAGATCGATCAGCCCCTTGGTCACGGAGTCGAAATGGGACAAGAAACTCAGCGAGGCGACCGTGTCCACAAGGACATGCGGAGCCCAGGCACGGAACACATTGAGCACCATTTCGAGACCGCTCATGGTGAACAGAAAGCAAATCGTGGCGGCGACGATGAACGCGATGACCTGGTTGCGGGTCAGAGCCGAAACGCACGATCCGATGGCCAAGAACGCGCCGGCCATCAGCAAGCTGCCCACGTAGCTGGAAAGTATGACGCCGTTATCCGGCTCTCCCAGAACGTTGACGGTGACCCACAAGGGGAAGGTGAGCGCCAGCGCGACGGCCACGAACGCCCACGCGGCCAGGAACTTGCCGATCACTGCGGCGGCGGTCGGGAGCGGCAGGGTCATGAGCAACTCGATGGTGCCGGTCTTGCGCTCCTCGGACCAGAGCCGCATGCTGACCGCCGGTATCAAAAACAGATATAGCCAGGGATGAAAGGCGAAGAACGATTCGAGAGAGGCCTGCCCGCGTTCGAAGAAGCCGCCGATGTAAAGCGTAAAGGCGCCGGAAAGCGCCAGAAAGATGACGATGAAGACGTAAGCCACCGGCGTCGAGAAATAGCCGGTCAGCTCCCGCTTGGCGATCGCGGCGATCCTACGCATTGCCGGCTCTCTCGTCCGAGGCGTCCGTGGTCAGCATACGGAAGACGTCGTCCAGCCGGCCGCGCTCCACACGGAGCGACTCGATGGTGATATTGCCGGTTTTCAGGCGGTGAGCCACGTCGGCTAGGGGGCCGTGCCCGCGATTGTGCCCGGGGCGCGGCATGACCCTGAGTGTCGTCGAATTGCCTTGGGTATCCCCCTCCGCGATGCCACCCAAATGACCCAGCTCCAGAAGCGCCGCCCGCGCCGCCGAGGCCTCGTTGGCCGGCACAGTCACGACCACGGCGTTGTGATGGGGCAGACGGCTTAGCAATTGTTCCGCACCGCCGTCGGCGACCATGCGGCCTTGATCGATGACCACCGCGCGCGTGCACACGGCCTCCACTTCCTCGAGAATATGGGTGGAAATGACGATGGCCTTGTCGCTGGCCATGGTCTGAATGAGGCTTCGGACGTGGTGTTTTTGGTTAGGATCCAGTCCATCGGTCGGTTCGTCGAGAATCAGCACGTCGGGGTCGTGGAGGATGGCCTGGGCCAGACCGACGCGGCGCTTGAAGCCTTTCGAGAGAGTGTCGATGGTTTGCGAGAGAACCGCCTTCAGGGACACGGTTTCCACCACCGCGCCGATCCGCCGCTTCTTCTCCGCTCCCCGGTAGCCCCTGATCTCGGCGACGAAGCTCAGGAACGCTCCGCAGGTCATGTCGCCGTATAGGGGCGCGCCTTCCGGCAGGTAGCCGATACGGCGTTTCACTTCGATAGGATCGGTGACCACATCGAACCCGCACACCTGAATCGATCCTGCGCTGGGTTCCAGAAAACCGGCGATCATTCGCATGGTCGTTGTCTTGCCGGCGCCATTGGGGCCGAGAAATCCCAGAACCTCGCCGCGGGAGACGGAAAGCGTGAGGCCGTCCACCGCGATCAAGGATCCAAAACGTTTGTGAAGGCTGTCGAGAGCGATCATGGCGCTCATGCCCGAGGATCCCCTGCCGTGCCACACCCGCGCAAGCCATCTGTCGATGGGCGGGAATTTAGTGAGTTTGTGATCGGTGTTGAACCCCCAGATGTCCACACGGCGACCGTGGCGATAAGTTCAGGCTAAGGCTGTACTGCGGGGAGATGACCGATCTTCACGTAGAGCAGGCACCCATCGATACTGAACGGCGTGTGCTGGCTGCCCGCCGGATTGCGGATCCAGCTCCCGGCCGCGTAGCGCCCGTCGTCGTCTTCCACGGCGCCCTCGAGCACCAGCACTTCCTCGCCGGCGGGATGTTGGTGGATTGGAAAAACGGTGTTCGGCGCCCATCGGACCAGGGTCACCAGTTCACTGCCGAACCGATGTAGCGGCTGAACGGCAATGCCCTTGACCACGCCCGGAAACCATTCGGCCTCGCGGGTATCGATAACGACGCGCTTGCGGTCGTCGGCATGAAATTGGCGAAGCTTCACGAACAGGGCGCAGCCTTCGTCGCTCCACGGAGCATGGGCGGTGCCCGGCGGATTGCGAACGTAGGTGCCGGCCGGATAATCGCCTTCGCTATCGGAGAACGTGTCCGCGAGCACCAAGAACTCCTCGCCCAGCCCGTGCACATGTTGATCGAAACGGCTGCACGGCTGAAAACGCACGATGCTCGTGGCGCGCGCGACCTCGCCGCCATCGCGTTCCAGCATGCGCCGTTCGACGCCGTCGGCCGGCGACGTCACCCATTCGGCCTCATCCACGAAACTGACGGCGCGACGGTCCAGGTCGGCATGGATCAGCATGGTGTCTCTCACATTGTTCACACTGAATCCTAAGCCCTGCCGCCCCGATAACCCAGCATATTGTCTCGGCGCGATACACCGGTATGCCGCTGGTATCAACCCATCGCGGGTTGCGCCATGGCGGTGCCGCGCATGAACGCCTTGAGCTTCTCCAGGGCGCGCGATTCGATCTGGCGGACGCGCTCCCTCGAAATTCCATAAATCTTGCTCAACTCCGACAGCGGCGGTGGATGATCGCTCAGCTTCCGCTCGGTGAGAATGTGGCGTTCACGCTCGCTCAGTTCCGCCAACGCGGTGCTCATCAGCGCCCGGCGCTTATCCAGCACATCGCGCTCGATCAACGACGATTCCTGGTCCTGAGAGTCGTCGACCAATAGATCCTGCCAAGTTGTCGCCCCGCCGTCGTCGCCAACAAGGGTATTGGTCGACTGGTCGCGGGTGCTGAACCATTGATCCATCCGCACGGTCTCCGCTTCGGGAACGCCCAACTCCTCGGAGATGGAGGTCACGGCCTCGGGCGAGAGCAGGCCCTCGTCGCTACCCTGATGCTTTTTCTTCAGCCGGGACAGATTGAAAAACAGCTTCTTGCGATGCTCGTTCGTGATCGTTCTGACAACCGACGACGAACGAAGAACGTAGTCGCCGATGGCCGTGCGAATCCACCATCGCGCGTACGTCGACAGACGAAATCCGCGGCCGGGATCGAACTTCTTGATCCCCTGAATCAGCCCGATGTTGCCTTCGGAAATCAGATCCCCAAGGGGTACGCCATACCGGCGGTAGTCGGCGGCGATCTTGATCACCAAGCGCTGGTGGCTGCCGATCAGCTGCTCGGCGGCCTTCGCGTCGCCGTGATCCCGATAGCGTGTGATCAGATCCAACTCGGTTTCACGGTCCAGCATGGGGAATTTCCGGACATCCCGCATATACCGTGAGAGATGCTCGTCCGATGACGCGTGACGCTTTGGAACGGGCAGACCTTTGTTCATCGCGTGCGCTCCACTGAGTAACAGGAATGCGAACAGACCCTCTGTTCGACCACCCTATCAACCTACTGTACTCAAATGAACGTCACCTGTCCGTTATATTAACAATCGGTAATATAGTATCACGAGAACGTGTTGTCTCCCTCCGTCGATGCGCGGAGCGGCAAATTCGCCATCGAGCTATTAGGTTATTCGATCGGGACCTGCTTACCCCGAACGGTCTGCCCGATGTGATCGGCGAGAATCGGCACCATGACCTCGGCGGCCTCGAAGGGGTCGCTGCCCGGAATGTTCGCGGAAATGGATCCCTGCCAACTGGCCGGCGAGTCATCCCGGCCGAGAGTGAACGACAGACTGTACTGGCCCTGCTCCAGCGGGGGAGAGCTTCCAAGCGGAATGGATTCGCTTTCGGAATCGGGACCGAAAATATCTGGTTCGTCGCGACCCAGTTCGCCGCCGCCATCGTCCCACCCAGGCGTCTGTTCCATACCCTGTGCGACTTCCTCGACCCCATCCTCCTGAAACCCCGGCGGTTCGGGGTCGGTCTGGCCGGACATTTCCGTATCGTACGAGAGCGTGACCGGAGCATTGGCTTGCACCGTATAGCCCCGCGCGACGAGGGCCTTCTCGACGACCCCTTGAAGACGGGTGTTTATATCCGTGAATTCCTCCGCGACGACGGCGATCGGTGTCTCTTTCGGCAACGGCGGTCCGGCGACCGCGTTGAGTTGGCCCACGGCGCCTTGAGCGGACACGCCGGCGGGGAGCAGCATCACAAGAACCGGGAACGCCATCGACGCCAAGAACAGCGACGGAGTCATCCGCGGCACATGGTTAAGCATGACTTCGGCCCCCTATCCACCGTTGTACCAATGATCACTCATAATGACCGTTGGTATTACTGAATGAGCAGTATGGGGAGTGCGGCGAGAGTAGACAAGGGCGTGGCGTGGTTACGCGGCAAAGAAAGGCCCCGATCTCCGAAGGAGGATCGGGGCCCGCTGGCGCGTGGGATCTTGGGAAGATCGCGCCAGGTCGCAGTCACCGCGACAGGAGGACGGGGACCGCGGCGAAGAACGGATTACACCTCCGCTAACTCAACGGCGACGAAACGGTGCTCCCCTTGACGGTCGATGAGAAGCAGAACGGCCTTCCTATGGGCGTCCTCGGCCTTCCGGACGGCTTTGACGACGTCGTCGGGGGAATTGACCGGGGCTTGGTTGACGTGGGTGATGACGTCGCCGGGCTGTAATCCCTTTGCCGCGGCGTTCTTGCCGCTGTCGACATCGGCGATGACCGCGCCCTTGGTTTCCTCGTCCAGTCCGAGTTGGCTCCGCGATTGTTCATCGAGCTGGGCGAGGGTAAGACCGAGCGAATCGACCTCAACGCCGCTGTCGCCGCCCTGTTTGTCGCCGCGCGGGGTATTGGCGGCAATCTGTTGCGGCATTTCGCCGACCTTGACCTTCAAGGCGATCTTCTTTTCGCCCCGCCAGACGCTGACGGGCGTTTTTTCGCCGATGGCGGTGTGAGCCACTACGCGTGTGAGGTCGCGCACCTTGTCGATGTCGTGGCCGTCGAAGCCGAGGATAACGTCGCCCTGCCGCAGGCCCGCGCTCTCGGCCGGGCTGTCGGGAGTGACGTCGGCGACCAGGGCGCCCTTGGGCGTATCAAGTCCCAGGCTCTCGGCCACGTCGGGGGTCACGGGCTGTATCATCACGCCAAGCCAGCCACGCTCCACCGTTCCGCTTTCGCGCAACTCGGCGACCACTTCCCGGGCGATGTTGGACGGAATGGCGAAGCCGATGCCGACGTTGCCGCCATTTGGGCTGAAGATCGCCGTATTGACGCCAATCACATTGCCTTCTCCATCGAACAACGGGCCGCCCGAATTGCCGCTGTTGATGGGAGCGTCGATTTGGATGAAGTCATCGTAGGGACCCGATCCGATATCCCGGCCGCGAGCGGAAATGATACCGACCGTGGCGGTGCCGCCGAGCCCGAATGGATTGCCGACCGCGAGGACCCAATCACCCACGCGGCTCTTGTCGGAATCGCCCCATGACATGGCGGGAAGCGCCGCGTCGGTCTTGACCTTGAGAACCGCGAGATCGGTTTTCTCGTCGGCTCCGATGAGTTCGGCCGGGAATTCCCGGCCGTCCGTCAGCGTGACCTTGATCTCCTCCGCGTTGGAGACCACGTGGTTGTTGGTCACCACGATCCCCCCGCCGTCGACTACGAAACCGGAGCCAAGCGCACCCTGTTTCGGTTGCGGGCGCGGCGTGCCATGGGAATCACCTTCCCCGGAAAAACGTTCGAAGAAATCCTTGAATGGCCCGTTGCGAAACTGTTCGGGAATCCGGGGCATCACGCCGCTCTCGGGCCCGGTTTTTGTCGCGGTAATCTGAACCACCGCGGGGCTGACGGCCTCGATCAGATCGCCAAACCCTTCGGGCGCCGCTCGGGCGAACGCCGGCGTCGACGTCATGGGCGCGAGTGCGAGCGCACCGGCGAGCGTCAGCGCGCCCACGGCCGCCCCTCGCCCTTTCGGCCGTCTTGATGGTGTGAATTCAGTCCGTATCATGGTCACGATAAGGCTCCCTTGTAGGAAAACGAAATTCTATTGGTGGGGGCGATATACGTCCGCGACCTTACGGCCTTCCTTCCGGAGCATTACATTTCGTTCACATCGTGCGATTAGACGGAAAAATTTGAAACTTCAGGGCCGCATTTGTGTTTCGTCAAAGGCGCCAAAGGGAGATGCCGGGCGGCGTGGCCGCACGATCGAGGCAGGCGCGGACATCGATAACGAGCCCCGATCGATTTTTCAGCAGACCGCTAACCAGCGGCCAACCGGCTTCGCGAAACCGCTGATGCGGAACCGCCAAGATCACGGCTTCGGCCGGCTTCAGGTCGCTCTCCGGCACCATTCGGATTCCATATTTCCGCGCCACACCATCAGGATCGACCAGCGGGTCGTGCGCCTGTACCTTGATGCCAAAGCTCTCCAGTTCCCTGACCAAATCGGTCACCAGCGTGTTGCGGACGTCGGGGACGTCCTCCTTGAAGGTGATCCCAAGAACAATCACGCCGAGGCGGCCATCGGCGCCTCTTTTCATCAGGCGTTTGACGCTCTCGCGGGCCAGCCATTGCCCCATGCCGTCGTTGATTCGCCGGCCGGCCAGAATCACCTCGGGGTGATAACCCACCTGCTCGGCGCGGTGGGTGAGATAGTAGGGGTCCACGCCGATACAGTGTCCGCCCACCAAGCCGGGGGTAAAATTCAGGAAATTCCACTTGGTGGCCGCCGCGGCCAGTACGTCGCGGGTGTCCAAATCCATTCGTTCGAAAATCACCGCCAATTCATTCATCAGGGCGATGTTGAGGTCGCGCTGGGTGTTCTCAATGACCTTGGCGGCCTCGGCGGTGGCGATATTGGGCGCGCGATGGATACCGGCCGTGACGACGCCGCCGTAGACTTCGGCGATAATCTCGAGCGCGGCGGCGTCCTGCCCGGCGACCACCTTGGTGATGGTTTCAAAGCGGCGGGTCCTGTCTCCGGGGTTGATGCGCTCCGGAGAATAACCGACCTTGAAATCGACGCCGCAGTCCAACCCCGACTCGGCTTCAAGGAGCGGAACGCAGTCTTCTTCCGTCGCTCCCGGGTAAACCGTGGATTCGTAAACGACGATGTCGCCCTTCTTGAGCCGGGATCCCACCGTGCGGCTGGCCGCCAGCAACGGGCCCAGGTCCGGATGGCGAGTTTCGGTAATCGGCGTGGGAACGGTGACAATGTGGAAGTCGGCGTCGTTCAGGTGGTTGGGGTCGCTGGTGAAGTTTATGGTGACGGAACGCAGTTCGTCCAATTCAACCTCGAGCGTTCGATCCTTGCCGGCCCGAAGCTCCCGGATTCGCGTCTCGTCGATGTCGTAGCCGGTGACCGGGTTCCCGCCACGCGCAAAGGCCACGGCCACGGGCAGGCCCACATAACCCAGGCCCACAACCGAAATTCGCCTTCCATGACCCATCGCCGCGTCCAATCCCTCGTCAAGATTTTGCCGGGAGCATGGACTCGCTTCCCCGGCGCGCCAGATAGATGCCAACGAGAACAACCACCGCGCCAAAAGCCTGCCATGGTCCCAGCGCTTCGCCAAGGATCAACCACGCCAGCACCGCAGCCGCCGCCGGCTGCAGCAACAGGCTGACCGATCCGAAGGCCGCGGGAAGGTGGGCGAGCGCATAGGCGATCATACTCTGACCGCCGGCATGAGAGATCAGCGCCAATCCGATCAACGTCGCCCACCCGAAGACAGTGGTGGCGATCAGGCTTTCTCCGGAAATTAACGCAATGGGCAGCAGCGCCGCGCCGGTCACCAGTCCGCTCCAGGCCATGATGGTCGCCGTGGAGAACCGCGCGCGCAACCGTCCCACCGCGACGATGTAAGCGGCGTAGAACAGGGCGGTGACGACGCCCAGGGCGTCTCCCAGCAGATGGCTGGCGCTCAGGCTCAGGCTTCGTCCCATCAGGATGCACGCGCCGGCGAGCGCCAAACTCATGCCGATCAGGAAGGTGCGGGAAAACCGTTCGCCAAACAGTGCGAACCCGAAAAGGGCAACAAACACGGGCGCGAAGTTCGCCAGAAGCGTGGCGTTGGCGACGGTGGTGAAGCGGATCGACCAATGCCAGAACGCCAGATCACCCGCGAAGAATAGCCCGGCGGCGGTCAGTTCCAAGTAATCGGGCCATCCGGCCGGCCGGCGTGGCCGCCGGATGCTGCGGCTTTCCAGGTGCTGCCAAAGCCAAAGCGCCGGAAGCGACAAAAAAATCCGATGAAATGCCGTCGCGGTGGGCCCCAATTCGCTTAAACGCACAAAAATCGGCGAGAAAGCAATACCCAGGGCGCCCGCGAGCAGGATAACAAGCGCAATGCGTGCCCTCCGGCCGTTTTCTTGGACGCCTTCCGGGCCGGAATCGACAACGGGCGTTCGCAATGTAGGCATGGATGGCTAATATAGGGGTTTGCTTCCCGTCGCCAGTCGGTTTATCGGTGTTCCGAATGGTTCCAGGGATTCCACGTTCGAAGGTTCGGATGACCCGCGGCTCGTATTCGGAAATTTTAACTTTGGAATCGGAGAGCGCGGGGCCGCCGTTAACCGGTCCGGACGATCCCCCGCCTTTCGAGATTTTCAACGAAGACGGAACGGCGCCGATCCTTCTCGTATGCGATCACGCCAGCCGGTCCACCCCCGCGTCCATGGACCATCTGGGACTCGAGCCTTGGGCGTTCGATCTCCACATCGCTTACGATATCGGGGCGGCCGAGTTGACCCGGCTCTTGGCGCGCCGGTTGAACGCGCCGGCGGTGTTGGCGGGGTATTCGCGACTGCTGATCGATTGCAACAGGCAGCCGGGCGACCCGCAGTCGATCCCCGAGGTGAGCGATGGGGTGATAATTCCCGGCAACCAAAATCTGGACGAGGCCGCGCAGGCCGCGCGCGCTGAGGCCTTTCACTGGCCCTATCACCATGCCATCGACAGGACGTTCGCCCATTTGCGGCGGATCGGTCCGGAACCGCTGTTGTTCTCGGTTCACACATTCACGCCTTCCTTGGGCGGGCGGGACCGCTTCTGGGACGTGGGCATTCTTTGGAACAGGGACCCGCGCCTGGCGGTTCCGCTGATCTCTCTGCTGCGCGAGCATGGCCGGTTCCATGTGGGCGACAACGAACCGTATTCGGGCAAGGGTATCGCGTATACCATCAATCTTCACGCCGGCGCCGCGGGCCTCGCCAACGCGGCTATCGAGGTTCGGCAGGATCACTGTGAACGGTCCGAGGAATTAACGCGTTGGGCGGAAGTCGTTGGAGCGGCCCTGGAGACGATTCTGACCATGGACACCATCCACAAGGTGGAGCAGTTCTAAACATGGCGTATGTGGAGCCCGCGTTTACCGTCGGCGTCGAAGAGGAGTATCTGCTCGTCGACGTAGAAACGCGCGAGGTCGCCACGGACCCGCCCAAGAGCATGTTCAACGAATGCGAGGCCCGGATTCGGGATCTGGTCCGCCCGGAATTTCTAACGTCGCAAATCGAAGTGGGGACGCGGCCTTTCAAGACTCTCAAGGAGGTGCGCCACGATCTCGCCTGGTTGCGTCGCACGGTGGCCGATGTGGCGGCCAAGCACGGATTGGCGCCGATCGCGGCTTCGACTCATCCGTTTTCGGAATGGCAGTCCCAGAAGCATACGGACAAAGAGCGCTACCACGTACTGGCTCGCGACATGCAAGCCGTCGCGCGGCGGCTACTGATCTGCGGCATGCACGTGCATGTGGGGATCGAGGACGATGAACTCCGCATCGACATCATGAATCAGGTCAGCTATTTCCTCCCCCACCTGTTGGCGCTCAGCACGTCGTCCCCGTTCTGGCGGGGAGAGGATAGCGGTTTGAAATGCTATCGTCTGAGCGTGTTCGACGAGCTTCCCCGCACCGGATTGCCATCGCGCTTCGACTCCTATGGCGAATACAAACGCCACGTGGACGTGCTGGTGGACGGCGGGATTTTCGAAGACGCCAGCATGATCTGGTGGGATGTCCGGCCCAGCGCCAAGTTCCCGACGCTGGAAATGCGCATCACGGACGTGTGCACCCGGCTCACCGACGCCATGGCCATCGCCGCGCTCTACCAATGCATCGTCAGAATGCTGTATCGCTTCCGCCGCGAGAATCAGCGGTGGCGGGAATACGACAACATGCTGATCGATGAAAACCGCTGGCGCGCGAAACGATACGGTATTGACGGCGGTCTGATCGATTTCGGAAAAGGAAAGCTTGTGCCGTGCGCCGATCTTCTGGAAGAATTGATCGCAATGACGGCGCAGGACGCGGAGGCGCTTGAGTGCGTGGAGCAAGTTGATCATTGCCGCCGGATCGTTCAACGTGGCACAAGCGCCCACCGGCAGCTTGCCACGTACAAAGAGGCGATCGCCGGGGGATCAACCCCGCATGAGGCCATGTCCGGCGTGGTGGACATGTTGATCGCGGAAACCGTCCGCGACCTTTAGGGAATTCGTTTTGGGAGGCATTCGTGCCAGGGAGGCGTTCATGTATGTAAGGGATATTTTGAAAGGCAAGGGCGGCGACGTAATCTCGCTGACCCCGAGCGAGCCCATTACGGCGGTTCTGTCGATCATGGCGGAAAAAAAGTGCGGCGCCGTGCTGGTCATCGGCGAGGGCGGAGCCATCGCCGGCATCCTCTCGGAGCGAGACATCGTCAGGTCTATGCATCGTCATGGCGAGGCGATTTTCGGCAAGACCGTCGGTGATCTGATGACCAAGGAGGTTGTGACTTGCTCCTCCAAGGATCCGATCGCCGCGATTATGGGCATGATGACATCCGGGCGATTCCGCCATGTCCCGGTCGTCGATGACGGTCAACTCACGGGTGTGATCAGTATCGGTGACGTGGTCAAGAGCCGGATCGAGGAAGCCGAGGCCGAAGCGGAAGCTCTTCGCAAATACATCGCCCTGTAACGTGGTTCTATTCGGCGGGCGTTGAACGTGGATGGGCGAGGCGGCCAAGGAGCATGGTCGTCAGGTCGGCCTGGACGCCCAGCAAAGCCGGAACCACCAGTAGAACCAGCAATGTGGTGACGAGCAATCCGAAAACCACGGTCAGCGCCATGGGCACCAGGAATTGGGCCTGAAGGCTGGTTTCGAAAATGAGCGGCGTGAGCCCGCCGATGGTGGTCGCCGAGGTCAGAATGACGGCGCGCAGGCGCGCGCACGCGCCTTCCACGATGGCGTCGTGAAGGGACCGGCCGTTGGCGAGGAATTCCTCGATGGTGCTGACCAGGATGATCGAGTCATTGACGACGATCCCGCTCAAACCAAGCAGGGCGACCATGCTGAGAATGGTCAGGTCGTAGCCCAGAAGGTAGTGACCGAGACTGGCCCCGATAAAGCCGAGCGGGATCACCGACATCACGACCAGGGGTCGCGCGTAGCTGGAAAACACCCACGCAAGAACGATGTAGATGGCCACGAGCGCCACAACGGCGCCGACCCGCATGTCTCCGAAGGTCTGGTTTCGTTCTTCGGCCTTGCCCGCGAAACGGAAAGATACGTCTAGCCTCTTGCCGATGTCGGCCAAACCGTCTCGCCATAACGCTCGCTCCACTTCGGTTGGGGTGATGGCCCTGGCGTCGACCTCGGCGGTTATGGACACCTGGCGGCGGCCGTCCTCGCGCATGATGCGGGCAAAGCCGGTCTTCTCGCTCAGTTGGATAATCTCGTTCAACGGCACCTCGGCGCCCCCGGGCCCCCGGAGATAGAGCGTTTCAAGCAATCCCACGCTCAATCTGTCCCGGGGAACCTGGACGCGAACGGTAACTTCCTCGTCCCCGCGCGGAAAGCGCTTGGCGATCGCGCCTTCGAAGGCGTTTCGGACTTGGCGGCCGACGGTTTCGGTGTCGAAGCCGAGGGCGCGCCCCCGCGTCGTGACCTCCAGAATTGCCTCTTGCTTTCCGTAGTGAAGATCGTCCTCGAGTTCGTTGATGCCGGGATAGCGCTCGAGCAGCGCCTTGATCTCATCCGCCGCCGTTCGAAGCGCGAACAGATCGTGACCGTAGACCCGGAGATCGAGATCACGTCCGGGCGGTCCGGCCGATCCGGGAACGAACGTCACGGTATCGGTGCCGGCGATGGCCCGGACCTTGGACCGCCAGGCTTTAATGGTCTCTTCGGTTCGAATGGTCCGCTCGTCGGAGGGCGCCAATTCGACAATGATGCCGCCGACATGATCGCCGTCGACGGTAATCGCCGTTGGCCGCTCCCCCACGCCGCTGCCCACGCGCGTCAATTTCATTTGAACCAAACCGCCGGCTCCTTCGGTAAGATCCGTCTCCGCCGCCGAAAGCGCGCGATCCAACTCGGCCAGCATTCGTTCCGTTTGATCCCTCGGGGTTCCCGCGACCATGCGCACATTGGCAAAAATGGAGTTCGACTCCGGCGCGGGAAAGAACAGAAAACCGATCCGGCCACCGAAGACGAGACCGAGACATACGATGAAGGCCCCGACGGCGAGAGCGAGTGTGACATAGCGCCATTCCAGGCAGGTCGCGACCGTGTCGCGGAACGTGCCCTCGCGGAACCGGTCGAAGCGCGCGTCGAACCACCGGCGAAAGCGCGACGCCCTTGCCGGCGGTTTCGCGAGCGCTCCGCGCAAGTGTCCCGGCAGTACGAGAAAGCATTCGATCAGGCTCGCCACGATGACCGTCACAATCGTTATCGGGATCGCACTGATGATGTCGCCGATCATGTCGCCGATCAGCAACAAGGGCGAGAACGCCGCGATGGTCGTAAGCGAGGAGCACAACACGGGAACGGCCATGCGCCGGGTCCCGGATATGGCGGCGTCCAGGGCCGGCAGACCGGCGCGGCGCCGCGTTTCCGCGTGTTCGCCAACGACGATCGCATCGTCGACGATGATACCCAGCGCCATGATCATGCCGAACAGGCTGACCATGTTGATGGATTGACCGGTGACGAGCATCACCACCAGCGTTCCGAGAAGCGCCACCGGAATACCGGCGGCAACCCAGAACGCCACGGGTCCGTTCATGAACAGAAAAAGGATCAGGACGACCAGGATCAATCCGCCGAGACCGTTGTAGAGAAGGAGGTCGATGCGGCTGCGGATCAGATCGGCGCTGACGCCGTACTGCTCCACCAGAAGATCGGACGGCAAGGTCGGCTGAATTTCCGCCAAGTAGTCATCGACGGCGGCCGCGAGTTCGAGCGCATCGGCGTTCACGGCCCGCCGGACGTGAAGCTCGATGACGGGGTGGTTGTTCCGCCGAAGCGTCGTGCCGCCCTCTTCGAACGTCTCGCGCACTGTGGCCACGTCTCGGAGGAAGATCTTCTGACCGTTTTCCAGAGCGCGGATTTCGACGTTGCCGACGCTTTCGGCGCTGCGCCGCAGGCCAAGGCTGCGAATTTGTTGCTCGACCGTGCCGCCGCTATCGCCCGATGGAATGTCCTGGGACGTTTCCGCGATCCGTGCGGCGATGTCGGCGATCGTCAGGTTCAGCCGTCGCAGCGTCTCGGGCGGAACCTCGACCCAAATCTCTTCGTCCCGTGCTCCGATTACGTCGACCTTGTCGATTCCCCGGTCGAGCAGATCGTCTCGCATGCGCTTGGCGACCGCCTTCAGGGCGATCTCCGGATAGGGCCCGGAGATTACGATGTGAGTGATGGTGTCGTATCGAACGGCGCGGCGGATTTCCGGATTTTCGCTGTCCACCGGCAGGGTTCGCACCTGCCCGACCCCGGTTTCCACATCGGCGAGCGCCGCCTGCATGTCCGTGCCCGGTTCGAACTCGATGGTGACCTTGGCGTTTCCTTCGCGCGCTACGGATCGGACCCTCTTGACGCCGTCCAAAAATCGCACTTCCGGCTCGATGGCCTGGACGATGTTCGCATCGACATCCTCGGCGCTGGCTCCCGGCCATTCGACGGATACGGAAACGATGTCGATACCAAAGTCGGGAAAAAACTGCGTATTAAGCCGGGTCAGGGATCCAAGGCCGCCGACGATCATCAAGATCATGAGCAGATTGGCCGCCGTACGATGGCGGGCGAACACTCCGATCATGCCTCCGCCTTTCATCCGCCCGACGTTCCCTTATTGCGCCGAAACACCAACACGCAGACCCGGTCCCATTTCCGGAAAGCGGGTGGTGACCACCAAGGTTCCCGGCTCCAGGCCGGCGACCAGAACCGTGCCTTCCTGGCGGACCACGGTGGTCACCTGTTGAACGGCGAGTCGGCCGTTCACCACCTTGTAAACCGTATCATCCGCGTGCAACGCGGCTTGCGGCAAGCTGACAACCGACGGGTAGGGCCGGTCGGGGATATAGACCTCCACGAACGCGCCGGGCCTAAGCGGTCCATCCACACCGGTTCCCATGACGCGGGCATAAAGCTCGACGCCGCCCGTTGTGGGGTCGATCTCACTCTGCCGCCGCTCGATCACGCCCTCGAATTCATGTGTTGCGTCTCCCAGACGCCACAAAACACGCAACGGACGGTCCTGGATTCGATTGCTCGCGAGCAGCCGGGCGAATTCGCGAGCGCTGAGATGAAAACGGACGTCCAATCGTGTCGCGTCGATCAACCTCGCCAGGGGATCCTTCGTTGCGACCTGCTGTCCGGCCGACACGTGGATATCGGCGACGAACGCATCGAAAGGCGCCGTAATGGTGGTTCGTTCGAGATCCTTTTCGTCGCGGCGGAGCAATGCCTCGAGCAAGCTGATGCGCGCGCGCTGCTGCGACGCACGGGCCGCGAGGCGCTCCAGCATTTGCCGGCGGACCTGCACGGCTTCGCGGCGCTCGCTGAGCAGAATGCGCGAATCGTCCAAGGCCTTCTCGGACGTGGCGGCTTTCTTTTGCAGCGCCACTCGCCGGTTCACGTCCCGTTCCGACAGGGTTACCTGTTCCAGGTCTTGGTCGAGCATGGCGCGCTCGGCGGCCAAGTCGGCTTCGATTTCCGCCAGTTTGGCGCGCGATTCTTCAAGTTCGGCGCGGCGCGCGTCGACACGTATAGCGAAGTCGAACGGATCTATGGTGACCAGCGTCTCGCCACCGTGGACCACGCCCCCTACTTCCAAAATGTCGCTGACTTCGATAATCCGGCCATCCACCAATGGGCGCAGCTCCAACTCGCGCGCGGCGCTGATCGTTCCATAGGCGTGATATTCGGGTGTCTCCACCGCCGGCGCGGCCTCGACGATGTTCACCGGCCAGACACGCTCGCGCGCGGGTTGAGCTTCCACGTCCGGTTTGGTTGCTTGCAGATAGACGTTGGTCCCGGCGGCGGCCGCCAAAACCACCAGGGGTAAACCAAATTTGATAATGCGACTGTTCAAGGAATCTCCTGCCGACTTCCGCCCGGGAACAGGATTGGATGTAGTCCAAATCCGAGCGGTGTCCATCATACTACTCTATTTTCCGCCATTTGAATGTACTTCCGCGCTTGCCCGTTCTCGGCGGAAGTGCGACGATGTCCTCGGCGTACAATGGTAGGCACCCTGACTCACTGACCATGACCATGCACTTCATACACGGATGGCGGATCCTGGGCACGGCATTGACGATCGTTTGCGTGACGGCAACCGCCCGGGCCGAGACCCAGCGAATTGGTGAAGCATCGGTCGTGGTGCGTTCGGTTCAGGGAATTCTCGAGGCGACTCCCCGGCCGATATCGGCCAACGATCCGGTCTATTGGCAGGAATCGATCGAAACCGGCGCCGACGGTTCGGCGAGACTCACCTTCCTCGATGACACCACGCTTTCCACCGGACCGGGATCCCAGGTCACGCTCGATGCGTTCGTATTCGCGGGCGGCGCGGGCACTCAGAAACTCGTGGTCGGTTTGAGCAAGGGAATCATGCGGTTCGTGAGCGGCAGGATGAACAGCACGGCTTACGAGGTCCGTACGCCGGGCGCCATTATCGGCGTGCGCGGAACGACGTTCGTGGTGCGGGTCGACGGGAACAGGCGGACGGAAGTTCTGGTCGAGAAGGGCCGGGTCCGCGTCCGCGACGTGGACGGCGGCGACGAGGCGACGTGCGGCGAAGGCCAGGCCACGGTGGTCGCGCCCCCCGGAAGGCCCGAAGCGCCCGCCGAACCCGGACAGCCATCTCCGGACCTGATTGAATCCGAACTGGAACTCACCGTCATCCAAGCGATCAACGATGTTCCGGCCAAGGCCGTGCCACCGGGGCAAATGCAGGATTTAAGCAGCCGCAAACGGCTGGCCGACGCTGCCCGGGCGGCGGACGAAGCCAGCCAGACCTCATCCAGTTGCGGCGGATGTTGAGCGTGCGGAGTCCAGGGACGGGCTTCCGCCGGGCGTCTCCCGTGGTGCTCGCCCTCTTGGCCCTATCGGTTTTGACGGCGTGCGAGAGCCCTCGAACCACCCCGCCAAAGCGAACGGCGGCGGTTGCCGCGCCGGGACAACCACAAACCGCCATCGGCCGCTTCCAGGTGCCGCTTCCGCCGGGCGAATGGAAGGAAGTCTTCTCGGGATCGAACGATCTTTCCGGGGGCACGTCCAATCGCAAGATTCTCGTGGAGACGAGCGGGGACGTGATCGACCGGGTGATCCTGGTCTATCACATTGAAATCGGCCGCCGGGATTATTTCAAACCGAGACAAAGCTGCCGCCACGAGGACTATTTCTTCCAAACGACAACCGTGTCGGAGGAAGCCAAGGAGGATTGCTGGCACGTGCGCAACGTCAGCATGGGGCTGTCGGGCGATCCTCACTGGATCAACAAGGCACTGGACCTCTATGCCAAAAAGTTGGACCTCTTCGCGCCCGCCGTACTTGTCGGGGCGCGGTTCATCCGGCACAGGAACTCGGAGTTGTTGCAGGTGGACTATCTATGGAACCCGGACGCGTTGCTGCCCCGTGACGACGGCCGCGTTTGGGCGCTCGATGACTGGTCGAACCCAGCCATCGCCCGGGATCCACGAAAGCAACTGGTGATGGATGAGATCCGCCGCTGGGCGCAAGATTGGCACCCGCGCATGGAGGGCGCGTTTCCGTTCTAGGTTGCTTCGACTGGGTGGTCGATGGGAACGCCTTTTAAACTAGAGAATATTTTCGGTTGCCTAAAATAACCCAAATGGGGTAACTGAACTCAACTGGCCAACACGCATGGCCAAGAAAACCCGAAAAAAATTCAAACCGGTGGAGCTGGAGAGAGCAATTGCGTCCGCGAACGCGGTTGCGAAAATCGTTGGCAATTCCCCTAGGGAGAACGGACCGATGCCTGCTCTCGAAAACAAAGCGACTCTTGCGATTCCGAACGACACCTTCACGATAGAAAGCATCTTTGGACATGACGGCAACGTCGTCCTCGGTACTCTTGACGCGGCGCAATATCCGGACGCGGATCATCCGTTTACAACGGACCCCACGTTTCTCCCGAGCGACCCGTGGCACGAATGGACCATCCTGAACCAACTGGCGGGCCAGTGCTTTAGCGTCGACGCGAGCGCGCCCCACGGGCTCGTCCTGCAGCAACGCGACGCCGAGGGCGACTGGACCGGCGAGGCCAGTTCCTCCCCGCTCGAGGGGACAGTCAATTCCGATGGTCCCGGAGGGTACGCGAACGCGATCGGTCTCAGGATCGGAGTGGCGGGCGACGACTTCCAGGGCAATTACGGCCTCGGAGTCGATTACGGTCTTTTGGCCAACCTTTCGGACGCCGATTATTTCACCTTCACCGATCCGCCGGCCGGCGGCGCCTTCTCCACCGAGAGTGCGAGCGCCGACTTCGACCCGCTGCTCGGATGGTTCAACGACGGTGGCGAACTGGTCGGTAGCGATGACGTTGGCGGCAATGGAAACCTGTCGCGAAGCACCGGTATCGTAGCGGAAAGCGGCGAAGTTCATTTGGCCGTCGCGGGCGCCGGAGATTCCGGTTCCAACGGCGACCATGGCGAAAGCGGCGCCTACGAGCTGAGTTTCACGACGACGGCCACGTTGTTTCCGATCGTTTTCGAGAATGCCCCGAGCGGGACTTTTATCGTCTTCGCCGGCCTCGCCTCCCGCCGCGCCGTCGCGTACGAACTGAACAATGACGCGGACGGCCGGTTCGATATCGACGCGCAAACGGGCCTCATTACCGTCGAGGACGGAACGAAGCTCGACTACGAGACCTCCGTCAGTCATGACGTCGACGTCACCACAACCTACGTTGACGGAACCACAAGCCCCACAGTCGACACCCTCACCATCTTCGTTCGCGACGTCAACGAGGCGCCGACCGCCATCTTCTTGGACAACGCCAGTGTCGAAGAAAACGCCGGCGGTGCGGTCGTCGGACTTTTGACGACCGAGGATCAGGATATTGGCGACAGCCATGTCTATCTGTCGTCCGACGTCCGCTTCGAGGTGGTGGGCGGCCAACTCAAGCTCAAGGACGGCGTCAGCCTCGACCACGAGAGCGAACCCGGCGTGCCGCTCACGATCACCGCCATCGACGAGGGCGGTCTCAGCGTCGAACAGTCCTTCATTCTTAGCGTCGCCGATGTCAACGAGGCGCCGATCGCGGTGGACGACACGGGCGGCACAACGGAGAACGCGCCGGTGAGTATCGATGTACTCGCCAATGACACCGACGCGGACGCCGGCGACGATCCCACCACGTTCTCCCTGGACAGCGTTTCCATTGCATCGGTGACGGGGCTCGTCGGCGGCGGCACGGGGATCGTGTCGATCGGTGGCAACCAGTTGCGGTTCGATCCGGGCGCCGACTTCGACGAACTGGACGAAGGCGATACCGCGACCGTTGTGGTGCACTACACGATGTCCGATGACGGTGGCGCCAGCGCGACGGCCCAGGCGACGCTCACCGTCACCGGCGTCAACGACGCGCCGGTGGTGACGGACGTGACGGCGGCCGCAGCCGAAGACGGCCCCGCCGTGACCGGGTTCTTCCTTGGTGACGACGCGGACGGCGACGACGACGGCGCGACGCTGACCTACACCATCGCCTCGTTGCCGGGCGAAGGAACCGTCGTCGACATTGACGATGCCACTTTCACTTTCGATCCGGGATCGGATTTCCAAATTCTGGCCGCAGGCGAGACCCGGGATGTGACCTTCGGATACACCGCCACCGATAGCCATGGCGCCGTCTCCAACATCGGAACGGTGACGATCACCGTCACCGGCGCCAACGACGCGCCCGTGGTCGCGGACATGACACTTGCCGCGGCCGAGGACGGTCCGGCGATCATCGCGCCGTTCGCGGGCGCTGACGCGGATGCCGACGACGACGCCGCGACGCTGACGTACGCCATCACCTCCTCGCCGAGCGAAGGCGGCGTGATCAACAACGGCGACAGCACCTTTACATTCGATCCGGGGGCCGGCTTCCAGGACCTGGCCGTAGGCGAGACCCGGGATGCATCGTTCGGCTACACCGCCACCGATAGTCATGGCGCCGTCTCCAACTCAGGCACGGTGACGGTCACCGTCACCGGCGTCAACGACGCGCCCGTGGTAGAAGACGTGACGGCCGCCGCGGCCGAGGACGGTGCGGCGGTGACCGCGTCGTTCGTGGGCGACGACGTGGATTCCGACGACGGCGGCGCGACGCTGACCTACGCCATCGCTTCGTCGCCGGGCGAAGGAGACATGATCGACAACGAGGACGGCACCTTCACCTTCGATCCGGGCGCCGGCTTCCAGGACCTGGCCATGGCCGGGACCCGGGATGTGGCGTTCGACTACGCCGCCATCGACAGCCATGGCGCCGTCTCCAACATCGGAACGGTGACGATCACGGTCACCGGCGTCAACGACGCGCCGGCGGTAGAGGACGTGACGGCCGCCGCGGCCGAGGACGGTCCGGCGGTGACCGCGTCGTTCGCGGGCGACGACGTGGACTCCGACGACGACGGGGCTACGCTCACCTACACCATCACCTCCTCGCCGAGCGAGGGCGGCGCGGTCAACAACGGCGACGGCACCTTCACCTTCGATCCGGGCGCCAGCTTCCAGGACCTGGCCGAAGGCGAGACCCGGGACGTGGCGTTCGACTACGCCGCCACCGACAGCCACGGCGCGGTCTCCAACACCGGAACGGTGACGATCACCGTTAGCGGCCAAAACGACGCGCCGATGGATCTGCAGTTATCCAATAACCGGGTGAGCGAAAACGCCTCGAACGGAACCATCGTGGGCACGGTCTGGGCAACGGATCCGGATACCGTGGACGGTTTTCAGTACGCGCTCACGGACACCGCCAGCGGCGCATTCGACATCGACCCGGTTACCGGCCGGCTCACGGTCGACAATGCGTCGATGCTCGATTTCGAGGACCCGTTGTTCGAGGGCACATACACCGTCGAGGTGATGGTTACCGACCAGAGCAATGACAGCTACACGGAACAGTTGGACATTTTCCTGACGGACGTCAACGAAGCGCCAACCGGCATCGAGCCGGCCGGCGGCGAGCTCGTGGCCGATGCCGGGAACGGAACGGTGGTGGCCACACTGACCACCATCGATCCGGACACCACGGACTGGAGCCCCGTCCCGGAGACCTTCACCTACGCTTTGTTGGACAATGCCCGCGGCCGGTTCACTCTCGATGGCAATGACATTATCGTGGCCGACGGCGGCCGGATCAACGAAGGAGACTCTTACGATCTCTTGGTCAGAAGCACCGACAAGGGCGGCCTGAGTACGGACCAAGTTATGACCATCACCGCCAGTCCGCCGCCGCCAGCGCTATTCGTCCTATCCGCTCAAGCTGATTGGGTCGACCACCCCGAAGCCGGGGACATCATCGATCTTTCGACTTATGAGTTCGATGACTCCCAAACCGCTGGCGACGACTTCCTGATATAGGCGCCGGACCGTAAAACGCCGGCGGATGGGAACGGCGAGATGAGCGTGTGCAATGCGCCTTTGACGGGATCCGGCACCGTTGACAACCGGTGGACAAGAAGTATAGTGCCCGAGGTTTGGTTGCATCGCGCCCCCGCGCGCGGTGCTTTCTTTGCTTTTATGGATCGCAGATGTACGCCGTAATCCGCACCGGTGGAAAACAATACCGGGTCGCCGAAAACCAACGGTTGACCGTCGAGAGATTGCCGGGAGATCCCGGCGATACCCTCAAACTCGACGACGTGTTGATGATTGCCGAGGATGGGAGCGCGCCGCTGGTGGGCACACCGGGTCTCGATCAGGCCGCCGTGTTCGCCGAAGTGGTGGCGCAGACACGTGGCGATAAGGTCATCGTCTTCAAGAAGAATCGCCGCAAGAACTATCGGCGCACCAAGGGTCATCGCCAGGAGCAGACGATGCTGAGGATCGCCGGCATCAGCGCCACCGGGAAGGCGCCCGCGACCAAGAGCAACGCCGCGGATGCCGAGCGGGCCCCAGAGACGACCACCGAGACGCCCGCCCCCGAGACCGATGAGGCGCGGAACGTCGCGGCGGAACCACGAGTCGACACCCGGGTCGAGTCGGCGCCCGAGGCGATCTCCGAAAGCGATTTCCCCGAAAGCGTTTCCCCCGAAAGCGTTTCGAAGGAGTAACGGCCATGGCCCATAAGAAAGCAGGTGGCAGTTCCCGCAACGGCCGGGACAGCGCCGGGCGGCGCCTCGGCGTCAAGAAATCCGGCGGCCAGGCGGTCATCCCCGGCAACATCATCATCCGCCAGCGTGGAACCCGGTTTCACCCGGGCGCCAACGTGGGCATGGGCAAGGACCACACCTTGTTCGCCATGTCCGAAGGCCGCGTGGCGTTCCGGCGCAAGGCTCGTGGTCGAACATACGTATTCGTGGAACCAACCGCCTAGACCCGGACGCGCTCTTTCTCGAATGGGTTGGGGAAAGTCTGTCCGTTTTCCCGGCCCGCCGATCGGACAAGTCCCGTGAAATTCCTCGACGAGGCCAAGGTGTTCGTGAAGAGCGGAGACGGCGGTAACGGCTGCGTGTCTTTTCGGCGCGAGAAATACGTCGAGTTCGGAGGGCCCGATGGCGGAGACGGCGGACGTGGCGGCAACGTCGCGGCCGAGGCGGTCGCCAACTTGAACACGCTGATCGATTTTCGCTACCGCCAGCATTTCAAGGCCCAGCGCGGCCGTCACGGCATGGGCAAGAACCGGACCGGCGCCAAATCCAAGGACGTGGTGATGAGCGTGCCGGTGGGCACGCAGATATTCGCCGACGACAAGGAGACGCTGCTCGCCGACCTCACGGAGCCGGGTCAGCGCGCCGTGTTGGCTCGCGGCGGAGACGGCGGTCACGGCAACGCTCACTTCAAGTCGGCCACCAACCAAGCCCCCCGCCGCGCCGATCCGGGACACCCCGGTGAGGAACATTGGATTTGGCTTCGCTTAAAGATCATCGCCGACGCCGGTCTCGTCGGACTGCCGAATGCCGGGAAATCCACGTTCCTCGCCACGGTGTCGCGGGCCAAGCCGAAGATCGCCGATTATCCGTTCACGACGCTGCATCCGCAATTGGGCGTGGTGGTCGTGGATGGCAGCGATTTCGTTCTGGCCGACATTCCGGGGCTCATCGAGGGGGCCCATGACGGCGCCGGACTTGGGACCCGGTTTCTCGGACATCTGGAACGCTGCCGGGTGCTGGTGCATCTAGTGGACGGAACCGGCGCAAACGTGGCCGAGGATTACCGGACGGTGCGCCGCGAACTCGACGCTTATGGCGCCGGCCTCGGCGATAAGCCTCGGGTGGTGGCGCTCAACAAGGTGGATGCCTTGACCCCCGACGAGATCGCGGAGCGGCGGGCGGCGCTCGAGGCGGCCTCGGGCGGGCCGGTGACGCTCACGTCCGGCGTTTCGCGGACCGGGGTCGACGAGGTTTTGGGACGCGCCTATGACGTCATACGCGCGGTCCGGGAGAAAGAGATTCCGGCGGAGCCGGTGTTCGCGCCATGAGCCCGCGGAGGCAAACCACCGATATCACCGCCGCCCGCCGACTTGTGATCAAGATCGGTTCGGCGCTGCTGGTGGACGAGGGCAGCGGCGAGATCCGCGGCGACTGGTTGCACGCCCTGGCGACCGATATCGCGGCCTGCCGGACGCGTGGCCAGGAGGTTCTGATCGTCTCGTCGGGCGCCATCGCGGTCGGCCGCCGGCACATGAGGTTTGGTGACGGGACCTTGAGGCTGGAGGAAAAGCAGGCCGCCGCGGCCACCGGAATGATCCGGCTTGCCCATGCCTATCAGGAAATGCTGGCGCGCTTCGACCTCACGGTCGCCCTGGTACTGTTGACGCTGAACGACACCGAAGCGCGGAGGAACTACCTCAACGCGCGCAATACGCTGACGACTTTGCTGAGTGCCGGCGCGGTTCCGCTGATCAACGAAAACGATACCGTGGCCACCGACGAAATCCGATTTGGCGACAATGACCGGCTCGGCGCCCGGGTAGCCGCCATGATCACCGCCGACACATTGGTCTTGCTCTCGGACATCGATGGCCTCTACTCGGCCGATCCAAGCACCAACCCCGACGCGCGATGGATTCCGGAAGTTCGCGAGATCACTCCCGAGCTGGAGGCCATGGCCGGCGATGCGCTTTCCGGTCACGGCACGGGGGGCATGGTCACCAAATTGGCCGCCGCGAAAGTGGCGCTGGGGGCCGGTTGCCGCATGGTGATCGCCGATGGCCATCCCCTCCATCCTCTCAAGCGCCTCGAAGATGGCGCCCGCTGTACCTGGTTTCTCCCGGCGGCCAATCCGACCACGGCGCGCAAGCGGTTTATCGGCGGCACCCTGAAGCCGGCGGGAACCGTGGTGATCGATTCCGGGGCCGCGAACGCGCTCGCCAAGGGGAAAAGTCTGTTGCCGCCCGGTGTCGTGGATGTGAAGGGCCAGTTCGACAAGGGCGCGCCGGTCATGGTCAAGACCGCCGAGGGGCATGAAGTGGCTCGCGGTCTTTGCGCGTATTCCGCCGATGAAGCACGGCGCATCATGGGTCACAAATGCAGTGAAATAGAAGCGCTCCTGGGCTACCGTGGACCGGACGAGATGATTCATGCCGATAATCTGGCCTTGGATCGAAGGAAACCATGACCGTTGATACCGAAGTCCGTGAACACGGCCGGGGCGAGCATGACGTCCGGCAACTGATGCGCCACATGGGCGTGTCCGCGCGCGAGGCGGCGGCCGATCTGGCCATCGCTCCCACCGCCGCCAAGAACAGGGCGCTGACGGAGAGCGCCGCCGTTCTGCGCGCCCGCGCGCCCGACATGCTGACGGCCAACGCGCGCGACATGGCCGCGGGCAAGGAAAAAGGCCTAAGCACGGCGATGCTGGACCGTCTCGCCCTTAACGACGGCCGCATCGAAGCGATGGCTGGCGGTTTGGAAGAGATTGCCGCGCTGCCCGATCCCGTGGGCGAGGTCATGGCGGTATGGGAACGCCCCAACGGTCTGCACATCGCCCGGGTCAGAACCCCGCTCGGCGTGGTTGGCGTGATTTTCGAATCCCGGCCGAACGTGACGGCCGATGCCGGCGGGCTTTGCCTCAAGTCCGGGAATGCGTCGATCCTGAGGTGCGGTTCGGAGAGCATCAATTCGTCGTCGGTGATCGCCGAGTGCCTGGAGGCGGGTCTGATCGCGTCGGGTCTGCCGGCGGCCAGTATCCAGCTGGTGCCCACCGTTGACCGGGCGGCCGTTGGCGAGATGCTCGCGATGAGCGATTTCATCGACGTCATCGTTCCGCGCGGCGGCCGCTCGCTCATCGAGCGGATCACCGCCGAGAGCAAGGTGCCGCTGTTCAAGCATCTCGAGGGCGTCTGTCATACCTATGTCCACAGCGCCGCCGACTGGGAGATGGCGCGCCGTGTCGTTTTCAACGCCAAGATGCGGCGGACCGGGATTTGCGGCGCGACCGAGACATTGCTCATGGATCGCGCCGTCGCCGCCGTCGTATTGCCGCCGATCGTCGAGGATTTGCGAGCGGCTGGCTGCGTCCTTCGGGGAGACGCGGCGGCGCGGGCGCTCGACCGGCGGATCGATCCGGCCGCCGAGGAGGATTGGGATACGGAGTATCTGGACGCGATCCTGTCGGTGAAGCTGGTCGACGGCGTGGACGACGCCATCGAGCATGTGACCAGGCATTCGTCCGGGCATACCGAGGCCATCATTACCGAGGACGCGGAGGCCGCCGAGGCGTTTATCAACCGCGTGGACAGCGCCATCGTCATGGTCAATGCCTCGACCCAGTATGCCGATGGCGGCGAGTTCGGCATGGGCGCCGAGATCGGCATTTCCACAGGCAAGCTTCATGCGCGGGGACCGGTGGGTGTGGAACAGCTCACCAGCTTCAAGTACGTGGTTCGCGGTTCGGGGCAATGCCGGCCCTGAAGATGCGCCGGGGAAGCGGGATGGAACCCGGAGCATCGCGAGATTCGGGCAAGCGGGTCGTCGGCATTTTGGGTGGATCGTTCAATCCAGCCCACGAGGGCCATCGCCACATCACGGTTCAGGCGTTGGAGCGATTGAAGCTGGACGACGTCTGGTGGATGATCTCGCCGCAAAACCCGCTCAAGGACGCCGGCGAAATGGCGCCGTTGCAAAAGCGCATGCAACGGGCCCTCGCGGTGGCCGATCACCCCAGGATTTTCGTCACGGATATCGAGGTCCAATTGGGAACGCGCTATACGGCGGAAACCATCGAGGCGTTGAAGTCGCGGTTTCCCGGCACTCGTTTTGTGTGGTTGATGGGCGCCGACAATCTGTGCCAGATTTCGAGGTGGCGAAATTGGCGAAGGATTTTCAAATCGGTTCCCATTGCGGTTTTCACCCGCCCGTCCTATTCTTTACGGGCGTTATCGAGCAGAGCGGCGCGGCGCTTCGCCGCCCACCGGCTACCGGAGCGGCGAGCGGATAAGTTGGCTGAGGCGCAGCCCCCGGCGTGGGTATTCTTGCACGGGCGGCCGCATTTCGAGTCGGCAACGCGAATTCGGGCCGAGAGCGCCGAATGGGCGTCAACGGCGACGCAAACGGCACACAAAAAGGCGACAAATGATAAAGTTTAAGGGACACGGGTCATAGGGGCGACACATAAAACACCGCCGGTGGTGGCAGAAATGCTGACGGCGGTCATGGCGTCCTTGGAGGGCGACAAGGCCGAGGACATCGTTGTCATTGAGCTTGCGGGCAAATCCCCACTTGCCGACTACATGGTTATCGCGACGGGAACATCGCGGCGGCAAGTCGGTACGATGGCGGAACACCTGCGCGAAAAAATAAAGGGCAACGGCGCCAAGGGCGTCTCGATCGAAGGCAAGGAACATTGCGACTGGGTGCTGATCGACACGGGCGACATCGTCGTGCACTTGTTCCGGCCGGAAGTCCGGGCTTTTTACGCGCTTGAGCGAATGTGGGGCCAACCGCAAGCGATGATCACGACCGAGACCGGCGCGCACGCGGGCACCCGGGTTTAGGACCGGGAAAGCGCCCCGTAAGAGCTGTCATAGGGCTCTTACAGGGGGGGTGCAAGGCTCCTCGCGATTGATTTGGGCGCCTTACCATTGTCCTGGAGCATCGTCGGGGAATCTGGTAAGCCTCCGGCCGCGCCGATGGCAATTCGGCGCGCGGTGATTTTGAGAAAGAACGGTTGGTTGAGTAAGGCCGGGGCAATAAAGCGGTTACGGTTCTGGACGTCAACGACGCTTGCGTCGATCCCTTCGGCTCGCCAAAATTCGGCCGCAACTCTCGTGTTTCTGGGCCGATCCAAATTCCAATCACACAAAGCGGGGCTCGTTTGAGAGCCATGGTCCAATAACCCCCAGAGGAGGAATACAGAATGGGCGAAGCCGCAAAACTTAAGCCAGGTGTCGTGACGGGCGACGATTACATCGCCCTGGTCGAGTCATGTAAGAACGGAGGCTATGCGCTGCCGGCCGTCAACGTTACCGGCACCAATACCGTCAACGCGGTCCTGGAGGCCGCGGCTAAAAATAACTCCGATATCATTATTCAGCTCTCCAACGGCGGCGCGCAATTTTACGCCGGACTGGGGTTCCCAGACAGCGGTCAAGCCAAGGTCATGGGCGCGGTCGCGGCGGCGAAGCACATCCATCTGATGGCCGAGCACTATGGCGTCTGTGTCATCCTGCACACCGATCATGCCAACAAGAAACTGATCCCCTGGGTCGAGGGCATGCTCGACCACGGCGAAGCCTTCCACAAGGAGACCGGAAAGGCCCTTTTTAGCTCGCACATGCTGGATCTGTCGGAAGAGCCGATCGAGTGGAACCTCAATGAATGCGCACGGTTTCTCAAGAGAATGGCGCCGTTGGGCATGAGCCTGGAAATCGAACTCGGCGTGACCGGCGGCGAGGAAGACGGCATAGGCGGCGAGTTCGATGAAAGCGCCGACAATACGAAGCTTTACACTCAGCCCGACGACGTTCTTCAGGCCTATGACATGTTGAAGCCGATCGGCTCGTTCTCGGTCGCGGCGTCGTTCGGCAACGTTCATGGCGTGTACAAGCCGGGTAACGTCAAATTGCGCCCGGAGATCCTGAAGAACTCGCAAAGCCTCGTCACCCAGCGTCACAATGCCGGGCCGAACCCGCTCAATCTGGTCTTCCACGGTGGTTCAGGGTCGGATAAGGGGCAGATCTCCGAGGCCGTCAGCTACGGCGTGTTCAAGATGAACATCGATACCGACACCCAATTCGCGTTCTCCGAGGCAGTCGGCGAGTGCGTGAACGCAAATCCGAAGGCCTTCAAGTACCAGATCGACCCCGAGGACGGGACGCCGTACAAGAAGTTCTACGATCCCCGCAAATGGTTGCGGGCGGCCGAAGTCAGCATGGTCGAGCGGCTTTCCGAGGCCTGCACGGACCTCGGTTCCACCGGCAGATCCCTGGCTCAAGCATAAGAGCGGGGTGGTTTTGCGCAATCGCTGTTGATTGCGGACGGTGACAAATGACTCGGGGCGGGGGCCGGTGACCATACGGTCCCGCCCCGTTGTCGTTTGTGGATCCATGGATACGGAGGTGCCGGCTGGCCGTCGCCCCGGAGAGACGCTATTGTGGACGCCGACCGCGATCCGCCCTCGCGCCGCGGACCTCAAATGGGTCGCGATCGGACGGACGAAATTCTGTAAGCATCGGCTTTAAGCCGTATTATAATCGGCTTTAAGCCGTATTATAAAAGGTCGGGAGAATCAGAATGCTGAAGAAAAACCCCAAATTCGCGCGCATCAAGGGGCCCATTGTGACGGTGGTCATGGACGGTATCGGTCTGAGCAACAACACCGTGGGCAATGCATTCGCCGCCGCGAATACTCCCGTGCTCGATCGGCTCCTCAGGGACTACGGCAATATCGCGCTGAAGGCGCACGGAAAGGCCGTGGGCATGCCCAGCGACGACGACATGGGCAACTCGGAGGTGGGGCACAATGCCCTCGGCTCCGGCCAGGTCTATAACCAGGGGGCGTCCCTGGTGAACGACGCCATCGCGTCCGGCGAGATGTTCGAGAAGGATGCCTGGAAGGATCTTACCGGCAATGCCAAGACGCACAATTCGACACTGCACTTCCTGGGGCTGTTCTCGGACGGGAACGTCCACTCCCACATCGATCATCTGAAAGCCATGATCCGGAGGGCAAAGCAAGAGAAGGTGATGCGGGTGCGCGTTCACATCCTGCTGGACGGCCGGGATGTGCCCGAAACCTCGGCGCTCGACTACGTGGAGCCCTTCGAGGCCTTTCTTGCCGAGGTGTCCGATAAAACGTTCGACGCGGCGATTGCCAGTGGCGGGGGCCGGATGAATATCACCATGGACCGCTACGGAGCCGACTGGAGCATGGTGGAGCGGGGCTGGCATACCCATGTTCTGGCGGAAGGTCCGCAATTCGAAACCGCCGCCGAGGCGATCAAGGCCTTGCGCGCCAAGCACCCGGGCACCATCGATCAGGATCTGCCGCCATTCGTCATTGCCAAGGACGGGGAACCCGTGGGCAAGATCGAAGACTACGACAGCGTGGTCTTTTTCAATTTCCGGGGCGACCGGGCCATCGAGATCACCCGCGCCTTCGAGGAAGAGGATTTCGCGGTGTTCGACCGGGTCCGGTATCCGAAGGTGGTGTATGCCGGCATGCTGGAATACGATGGAGATCTTCATATTCCCAGCCGCTACCTCGTTCCGCCGCCACACATCCGCAACACCCTGGGCGAGTATTTGGCCGCCGAGGGCATCACCCAGCTGGCTATTTCGGAAACCCAGAAATTCGGCCATGTGACCTATTTCTGGAATGGCAATCGCAGCGGCAAGTTCAGCGACGAACTGGAGGAATACATCGAAATTCCGTCGGACGTAGTGCCGTTCGAGCAGCGTCCGTGGATGAAGGCCGCCGAGATCACCGATGAATTGATCCGCCAGCTCAGGACCGGCAAGCACCGGTTCGCCCGGGTCAACTACGCCAATGGCGACATGGTCGGGCACACCGGCATCTTCGACGCGGCGCTCATCGGTGTCGCGACGGTGGATCTGGTCTTGCGCCGGCTATTGCCGGTGATCGACGCACTGGGCGGGGTCGCGCTGATTACCGCCGATCACGGGAACGCCGACGAGATGTTCGAGGTGGACAAGAAGACGGGTAAGCCGAAAGCCAACGAGAATGGTTCCATCAAGGCCAAGACCAGCCATACCCTCAACCCGGTGCCGCTCATCTATTATGACAATCAGTCCAATGGCTCGATTGTCCTGCGCCAGGGCAACGACTACGGGCTGAGCAACGTCGCGGCCTCGGTTGCCAACCTGCTCGGTTTCGACGCCGCAGAGATGTGGGATGACAGTATGTTGGAGTTCAAGTAAGCGGCGGTCTCGGACGCCCGGGCATTGCCGGCCTGAATCCGCGCGCCGGTGGCGGGCTGGGATGCGCGCGGCCGCCGCCGCTAGATTTCTGGTCGCGATCGTTCCGTGGGCCATCGTTCCGTGGACCGTCGTTCCGTGGGCCATGGCGGCGGCCGGAGTGGCGGTCATTTGCTGGCCGTTGGCGGCCGCCGACGTGCAGGCGCCCACCAAGCGCCTGGAAGGCGTGGAGCGCGCGATCGAGGAAAGCAAGGCGGCGCGCTCCCGGCTGAACCGGAAGGCCGCGAATCTCGCCGAGCAAACCGAGCACATTCGACGCGAGTTGGTCAACAGCGCCGCGACCATCCAAGGCCGCGAAGGGCAAATTTCCCGTCTGGAAGACCGGCTCGCCGAACTGGAGCGCGAGGAAGGCGAAAAGGTGGCTTGGCTGGCGCGCAGCCGGGAGTCCGCGTCGCGCGTGCTGATGGCATTGCAGCGGATGGCGCGTCACCCGGTGGCCGCCATCGTCGCCCGTCCGCGCAATCCCGCCGATACGGTGCGCGGAGGCATTCTTTTACGGGCCGCGGTGGGCGAGATCGAGCGGCGCGTCGGCACATTGCAGCGGCAACTCGAGCAATTGGCGGCTCTTCGTGACGATGTTTCAGAGCGGCGGCGGGAACTGAGCGCCGCGAGAGACGCTCTTCAAGCGGAAAGAAACGATCTCGATGCGGCGCTCGCCTCGAAGACGGAGTTGCAGCGCGAGGTCGGCGCGCAAAGCCGCAAGACCGCCGAGCGCGTTCAACGCCTCTCATCGGAGGCCGGCGATCTGCGCGACTTGGTCGCCCGGTTGGAATTGGAAGCCAAGGCGGAAGCCGATGCCAGGGCGGAAGCCGATGCCAGGCGGAAGCCGATGCCAGCGCGGAAGCCGAATCAAGGATGGAAATCGCGAGGCCCGCGGGCGCGCCCGTGGTCCTGATTCCCCCCAAGGAAATCGGTGCCCCGCCGATCACCAAGGCCCACGGGCATCTCCCGTTTCCCGTGGTCGGCGGCGTGGTCGCCCGGTATGGTGAGCCAACGGCATCCGGACTGACAAGCAAGGGCGTCACCATCGAAACAAGTGCCGGCGCGCAAGTGATCGCTCCGTATGACGGCCGGGTGGTGTTCGCCGGACCGTTCCGGGGATACGGCCAGGTCTTGATTATCGATCACGGCGAGGCTTATCATACCCTGTTGGCTGGCCTCTCCCACATTGATACCGTGGTCGGTCAGTTGGTTTTCGGCGGTGAGCCGGTTGGCGTCATGAGACGGTCCGACGATGGCAAGCCCCGGCTTTATCTTGAATTGCGTCGGAACAACCGGCCTATTGACCCCCTCCCATGGCTCACCAAGGAAGAAGTAAAGGTAAGTGGATGAATTGTCGCATGCTGACCGCCGGTGCCGCGGTGGCGTTCTTGATCTCTTCGGCGGCGTTCGCGGAGGACAAGACCGAGTCTCACGCCGAAACCTACGATCTCCTAAACCTCTTCGGCGATGTCTTTGAACGGGTGCGCTCCGACTACGTGGAGGAGGCCAGTGACGAAGAACTGATCGAGGCGGCCGTGAACGGCATGCTTTCCTCCCTGGATCCGCACTCCGGATACCTCAACGCCAAGAGGTATGGCGAAATGAAGGTCCAGACCCAGGGATCGTTCGGTGGCCTCGGTATCGAGGTGACCATGGAGGGCGGGTTGGTGAAAGTGGTGTCGCCCATCGATGACACTCCCGCGTTCCGCGCCGGTCTGGAGCCGGGGGATCTGGTCACTGATATCGACGGCGAGCAGGTCTTGGGCCTCACGCTCGAAGAAGCGGTCGACAAGATGCGCGGGCCGGTCGATAGCGATATCGTGCTGACCATTCGTCGCGAGGGGCGTGATCCGTTCGATGTGACCCTTACCCGCGCTATCATCAAGATTTAATCCGTACGCTCTCGACTCGAAGGCAAAGTGGGATACGTGCGGGTCAGTTCTTTCAGCGAACAGACCGGGCCGGGCATCGCGGCGGCGATCGAAAAACTCCAAAAGGACGCCGGCGGCGAGTTGCAGGGGATCGTTCTGGATCTCCGCAACAATCCTGGCGGCCTGCTCTCGCAGGCGATCGAGGTCTCGGATGCCTTCCTCGAGAAAGGAGAGATCGTATCCACGCGATCCCGCCGGCCCGGAGACGCACAGCGCTTCAACGCCCGTCCGGGGGATGTGGCGGCCGGCTTGCCGGTCGTGGTGATCATCAATGGCGGTTCTGCGTCGGCTTCGGAGATTGTCGCGGGGGCTTTGCAAGATCATGGCCGAGCGATTCTCCTCGGCACCAAATCCTTCGGCAAAGGGTCGGTGCAGACGATCATACCGCTCGGCGGCCGAGGCGCCATGAGGCTCACCACCGCCCGCTATTACACGCCGTCGGGCCGATCGATCCAGGCCGTGGGTATCGAGCCGGATATTGTTGTCCAACAGGCTCGTATCGAGGCCATCGACCAGCCAAAGCGGAGCAGGGAGGCCGATCTCAGAGGTGCGCTCGACAAATCGCGCGAGGAGAGCAAGGACGAGTCCGGGGACGGCAAGGACGCGGATGACAAGGGCGCCAGTTCCGAGGATGCGAAAAAAGCTCAAGAGGAAGCGACGGCCGCGGATTACCAGCTCTTGAGAGCATTGGATTTGGTGCGGGGTCTGTCACTTTTCGCCAACAAGTTTCCGGCGTCCCGTGGCTAGTTTAAATTTAGCAGAAGGGTGGTTTTTCAACGTCAAAGCCGGTATGCCCTGAATAGTTTCTGAAGCACCAATGGCGCCATGGCTTTGGACGAACGAAAAAAAACCGGCCTAGCATTGATCGGCGGAGCGGCGGTCTGTGTAGCCGTTCTTGCGCTTGTGCTGGCCGGCGGCTGGCTGTTTTTGCGTGACGGCGGCGAGCCGGGCTCTGTCAAGGGCGTCGAGGTCGAACTCTCGGCCCGGGACAGTGAAAACGCTGAGGGGGTGCTGACGCCTCCCAACAGTTCCTCTCCGGCGACGCTCCATGCTCCCGGGGGCCATGATGTGGCCAGGACGGCGCCGCGGGTGTCGAACGGGCCCGATGGCGTGGTCGTGCCGTCGGTTACGGCGGCGGCGTTTTCACGGACTCCCCTTGCCGCGGAGGACGCGACGCCGATCAATGCGGCCGATCCAGCGCTTCTGGAGCACAAGGGAGATCTTGCGCTTCCCCAGATCGCCGAAGACGGCCGAATGGCATGGCGGGTCTATGCCCGGCCATTCACGAGCCGGGATGACCGTCCGCGCGTGGCCATCATCGTCGCGGGTTTGGGGTTCAGTCCGGTTGCCACGGAGGCCGCCATACGCCGGCTTCCGGCCGCGGTCACTCTTGCCTTCCATCCGGATGCCGTGGACTTGGGCAAATGGGCGGAGATGGCGCGGCGCGCGGGGCACGAGGTTCTCCTCTCCCTTCCCATGGAGCCGGCCGAGTTCCCGTTCGATGATCCGGGACCAAACGCTCTCTTGACCACCGTCGATACCCGCGAAAATCTCGGCCGTCTCGAACGTACGCTTGGACGGCTCACTGGCTTCGCAGGCGTGATCAGCGTCATGGGATCGAAGTTTTCGCAACATGAAGACAGCCTGCGGCCGGTGCTGGAAGCGCTGAAAGCGCGGGGCGTGATGTATGTGGAAGGCGTCGATGCCGCGCGGAGCTTGGCTCCGCGGATCGCCACGGAGATTGGGCTTCCGCGCGTGATCGTGGATATTGTGCTGGATGACGAGCCCTCCGAGGCCGCCATCGAAAAGCAACTCGCCCGGTTGGAGGCCATGGCCCGCGAGCGATCCGTGGCGGTGGGGCTTGCGCGCCCTTATCCGGTCGTGGTCGGCATCCTGTCCAAGTGGACCGCCACGCTGACGGAGACAAACCTCGTGTTGGCGCCCGCGTCGGCCGTCGCCGACCGGCAGTTCCTTCCGTGACCAGAAAGTCGGACAAGACAAAATCATCCGGAAAGCGGCGTCCTTACCGAACCGGGGTTGGCGCGGTTCTTTTCAACAACGACGGCCTGGTGTTCGTTGCGCGGCGGATCGACACGCCGGTGGATGCGTGGCAATTGCCGCAGGGCGGCGTGAAATCGGGCGAGAAGCGCCGCGCCGCGGTGCTTCGCGAGCTGGCGGAAGAGATCGGTACGGACAAGGTGGAAATCATCGCCAAGGCCTCCCGGAAGCTTTGCTACGACCTTCCGGAGGATGTCGCGGCCCGCGTTTGGGGAGGAAGGTACAGAGGTCAAGAGCAACGGTGGTTCGCCCTGCGATTTACCGGAACCGATTCGGACATCGATCTCGCGGCGAGCGATCGTCCGGAATTCGACGCGTGGCGGTGGGTCCCGCTCGACGACCTTCCGGGGCTCGTCATCTGGTTTAAAAGGCAAGTCTACCAAGAGATCGTCGCCGAGTTCGGTCATCTGGCGAGGCGCCCGTATCGCGAAGAAGACCGAGCGCCTCGCCTGGGACAAACTCCGCATAATACCAACGGTCGTTGATATAAAGCCGCCTATGCTTCGGGGGCCACGCATCCTGCGAATATGTAGGGTGGCGGCGGAAAGGGGATTGGCCAACCGTTTTTCGGTTCGTCGGCGGTCGCGGCCGCCAGAGCGGGTTGTCCAAGGTAACAAGAACTCGCACGAGCCGCCGACCGAGGCCGGGCCGGTTTTAGCGTCCAGCGAAACGTGTTGACCGGAACCGGCGTTCACTTGCAAGCCGGCGGTCAAATCGTCGATTGCGCGACCACCGTTGGCGCCCGCCCAACGGTTTGATGCCGCGCTTGTCCTCGCCCCCGTTGGATGGGTGATGCTCTCCGGCGCCGGACGCTCACCCGCCACATTGAGGACAGGATTCTTGATGCCATAGAAGCGGCGCGCGCCGAGAAGAGCTTGGCGCGTGATATGAACCCGTCCCGAGACGACGGGAAGTCCGCCGAGTTTCTTGGGCTCTCCCAAAACGTCGACCGTGACGCCCGCGGCCCGGATGGCGCCGTTGATGATCTGAATGGGCATGACGCATAGGAACTCGTCGATATCGTTGCGCAGACCGAATTCGAGACAACCGCAAACCAGTTCTCCGAGAACCTGCCTTCTTTGGTCGGGGGAAAGGCCGCGATCGATGCCGAACCGGGTTGCCTCCCAGATTTTGTCATGGGACGGCAACGCCTCGCCGGCCACCAGATCGGCCCACAATTCCTGGATCATGTAGGGAAGAGTGGTCGGGATGAGCCGCGTGACCGCCCGGGCCTCGCCTTGTTCATCGCGCCACACCAGGTATACCGCGGCCGGTGTATCGAACTGATCCCACTCCATGTTGCGATACGTGGGAACGTTATACTTCTGTCTCTCCACGAACACCCGATGGCGCAGGCGATGCATGGAAGCAAGCGCGTCACCGAGATGGTGAGCGGTTTCAAGCGTGATTGCGTCGATCATGTTCCACTCCCTGTGCTAGGAACGTTGGATACGTGATCCCGCGGATATTGCCTAAATGTTCTTTTTTTATAAAAAGCCCGCCCGTTCGGTTCTGTGCCGAGCCGTGACGATCTTGAGCGTTCCGCCGGTCAATCCATCCGGGTGTCCGGATCATGAGCTTGGGCAGAATTGCGCCCGCCGCTTGTAAAGAACAAATAGAGAACATTTAAATGTCTGTCAACATTCTTTTTTGTCCTGCGCCGATCGCCCGGCCATACAACGCCCACCGAGCCTGTCATGAAGTTGGATCACAGCACCACGGCGCTGACGGACTGCAATATCTCTTGCCACGGAAGACCGAGATAGGCGGTGATGGCGCAGGCGGCGCCGATTGCGAGGCCGATCAAAAGCTTGTCGTTCATGTCTTCTTGCCGCCAAGAGGTGAATTGTGTGCAGGGATCCATCCGAAGGCGTTGAACGCATGGATGAATGAACCCGGCGGGTTTAAAGAAGAACTAGAGAACAAACGAAATGTTATCAAGATAATATTCCTATAATGGCGAGGTATGTCTGCTTTAGGTTGGTCCGATCCGCGCATGGATGGCGGACCGGAAACCGGCAGTTGGTCATGTTGAGGCTTGCCTTGACCAAGTCCGGCATGGCAAACGCTTGCTGGTTCCCGGAGTTACACGTCTGATCTCCGGAGGGCTTGGCTGCCCGCGGAGTCGGATCGATGGCATATCTTCAGGTGATCGGCGGTTTCGTGCTGCTCCTCGGTGGCGCTGAGGTGCTGCTAAGGGGCTCGGTCGCGATCGCGCGCCGATTCAACGTTTCGACCCTGATGATCGGGATGACGATCGTGGCGTTCGGCACCTCCCTGCCTGAACTGATCGTCAGCCTCGATGCGGCCTTCTCGGGCTCTCCCGACATCGCCATCGGCAATATTGTCGGCAGTAACATTGCCAATCTGTTCTTGATTATCGGCCTCTCGGGAATTGTCTCTCCCCTTGCGGCCCGGGCGCAACCGATGGTTCGCGATGGCCTCACGCTGCTGGCGATCAGTCTGCTGTTCGCCGCTCTGCTCTGGTATGGAACCATGGGCCGCGAAATGGGGCTGTTGCTGCTGGTCTTGCTCTTCGCGTTCGTGGTCCGGTCCTATTGGCGTGAAGCCCATGGCGGCGCGGATCCCGCGGCCGAGCGGTTCGCTCAAGAGGCCGCCGAGGTGGGGGAACTCACTTGGCCTTTGTGGATTGTCTCGATCGCCGTCGTGGGCGGTCTCGCGGGGCTCGCGCTCGGGGCGGACTTTTTGGTTAAAGGCGGTGTGGTGGTCGCGCGCGCCGCCGGCGTTTCGGAGGCGGTGATCGGCCTGAGCCTGATCGCCCTGGGCACCTCGCTGCCGGAATTGGCCGCGTCCCTGGTGGCCGCTTTGCGCGGGCATTCCGACATCGCCGTTGGCAATGTGGTTGGGAGCAATTTGTTCAATATTCTATGCGTCGGCGGTTCGGTGGCGGTTGCGGCGCCACTGCGCGTCGCCGAGCAAATTCAGAAGTTCGATATCTGGATCATGCTGGCCGCGACCCTCGCGTTCATGCCGTTCCTGTTGGCTCGGCTTCGCTTCGGGCGCCTGATGGGGTCCGTGTTCGTCGGAGCGTATGTCGTGTATATGATTGTTCTGTTTCGGGGGCCGTCCCGCGTTTTTCCGTTTTTGGGCTAACCGCGCTCGCGGTGGCGCTTGATTCCTTCCCGGTCCTCTTCCATTTCTCCGCTATGACGGATCAGCAACCCCGAACAGCTCTCGTGACCGGCGCCGCCCGGCGCATCGGTCAAACCATCGCCATGGATTTGGCGGCGCACGGATGGGCGGTGGCGGTGCACCACAATGCCTCGGCGGACGATGCCCGGGAGACCGTGACGCGGATCGAAGCCCAAGGTGGCCATGCCGTGGCGCTGGCGGCGGATCTCCGCGACGAGGGCGAGGCCGTCGAGCTTGTCGGCGAGGCCGCCAAGGCGCTTGGTCCGATCACCTGTCTCGTCAACAATGCATCGGCGTTCGAAAACGACACCTTCGAAACCGTGAGCCAGGACTCGTGGAACCTGCACATGCAGGTCAATCTGAGAACTCCGTTCGTTCTGATCCAGGCCTTGGTCCGCCAGCTTCCGGACGGTGCGCACGGCAACGTGGTCAATCTCGTCGATCAGCGCGTGTGGAACCTGACGCCCCATTTCACATCGTATACGCTCAGCAAGGCGGGGCTGTGGACGCTGACTCAGACCCTGGCCCTGGCGTTGGCGCCGCGCGTGCGGGTCAACGCCGTTGGTCCCGGACCGACGATGCCGAGCGCCCGGCAATCGGAGGAGCAGTTCGCTCGGCAATGGTCGGCGGTGCCTTTGAGCCGCCGGGTAATGCCGCGGGAAATCGCCGACGCGGTGCGTTTCATTCTTGACGCACCGTCGATGACCGGGCAGATGATCGCCTTGGACGGCGGCCAGCATCTGGGATGGACCCAGGCCGCTACCCGGCGCGCCGTCGAGGAATAGGCCATGGACCCGGCGAATAACGAGAATTCGCTATGACCATCGATCCGGCGACCGTCGTTCATCCGTTGCGTATCGCCGATGCGCGAAACGCCCTTCGCCACGTCTTCGTTCGTGATCTCGTTCTGTCGTGCATGATCGGTGTGTACCGTCACGAGCACACCGACGCTCAACGGGTCCGGATCAACCTGGATCTCGCGGTCCAGGAAGGGCGCGACCTCAATGACAGCCTCTCCAACGTCGTGTGTTATGAACGGATCGTCACGGGCGTCCGACGGATCGTGTATCGGGGACATATCAACCTCGTGGAGACCCTGGCTGAGGAGATCGCCGCCATGTGTCTCGAGGATTGGCGGGTCCGCTCGGTCCGGGTGCGGGTCGAGAAGCTCGACGTGTTTGCCGACGTCACCAGCGTCGGAGTTGAGATCGAACGATTCTCAACAACAGCGTAAGCCCGAATTGTATAACAGGTTTTGAACGACGGCGGGCATTGTGCCGATGTGTCGCGGACCCAAGTTGTACACAGGACGGATCGCGGCTCTCAGAAACAACCCGCAAACGGGTTATCTGCATCGCGCTTCGGGGCGGATGTATCAGTTCTTTGGAATATTCATTTCATTTCAATAAGTTGTAATTTCGGCTAAAAATTGGGCAAAGCCTGGAAAAGCGAGGAACGGCTCGGATCTCCGTTCGCTGATCTAATTTTTTCAACAGAGTTATCCACGGAATGCGTGGATTATTTCGATATGCGAATTGCAACTGATTGTTGGCCGTCCGTGTCGCATTGACCGGAACCAATTCTGTGATCAAATAGGTGGGATGGACCTCAACTCCCAGTCCGAGATGCCCGCTCCCCCCAATGCGGGCGTTTCCGTGATCGCGACCTATCTCGGCACGTTGCCGCGAACGCCGGGCGTTTACCGGATGATCAACGCGGACGGCGATCCGCTGTACATCGGGAAGGCGAAGAACCTTTGGAAGCGGGTTTCCAGCTACACCAAGATGGAGCGCCTCGGTATCCGCATTCGCCGCATGGTGGCGCAAACGGCTTCCATGGAGTTCGTCGGGACTCACACCGAGGCCGAGGCGCTGCTGCTCGAAGCCAACCTGATCAAACAGCTCAAACCGCGTTACAATATTCTGCTGCGCGACGACAAATCCTTCCCGTCGATCCTGGTGACCGGAGATCATCCCTTTCCCCGGGTGCTCAAACATCGCGGAGCCCAGGCGCGCAAGGGGGATTACTTCGGACCGTTCGCTTCCGCCTGGGCCGTGAACCAGACGCTGGCGGTGCTGCAGCGCGCGTTTCTGCTCCGCACCTGTTCGGACTCGGTGTTCGCGTCACGCACCCGGCCGTGTCTGCTCTATCAGATCAAGCGGTGCTCTGCGCCTTGCGTCGGCCGCATCGGCGAAGCCGACTACGCCGCCCTGGTCGAGCAAACGCACGCCTTTCTGCGCGGCGACAGCCAGCGCATCCAGCGCGATCTGGCGCGGCGTATGGAGGCAGCGAGCGACGCGTTGGCGTTCGAGGAGGCGGCCGGTTACCGGGACCGCATCCGCGCCCTGACGGCGGTGCAGTCGCACCAGGACATCAACCTCGGTGGCGTCGGCGAGGCGGACGTGATCGCCGCGCACCAGGAGGGCGGCAGTACCTGTATCCAGGTGTTCTTCTTCCGGGCCGGGTGCAATCATGGCAACCGGGCCTATTACCCCGTCCATGCCCGTGACGACGGCGTGGACGTCGTCCTGGAGGCGTTTATCGGCCAGTTCTATGCGCCACGGACGCCACCGCCTCTGGTCCTGCTCAGCCATCGGCTGCCGAACCAGGCGCTGGTCGCCGAGGCGCTATCCGTCCACGCGGGCCGGCGCGTCCGACTGGCGGCGCCGCAGCGGGGCGGCAAAAAGGCGGTTATCATTCACGCCCTGGACAACGCCCGCGAGGCCCTGGGCCGGCGCATGTCGGAGAGCGCGCTGCAACGTCGTCTACTGGAGGGATTGGCGGGCGCGTTCGATCTGGAGACCGCGCCGAGCCGCGTCGAGGTTTACGACAATAGCCACGTTTCGGGAACCGAGGCGGTGGGCGCGATGATCGTCGCCGGCCCCGAGGGTCTGGTCAAGAACGCCTACCGCAAGTTCACCATCCGAGGCGGAGACAAGGGGACCGCGCCGGGCGACGACTACGCCATGATGCGCGAGGTGCTGACGCGGCGTTTCTCGCGCGCCCTCAAGGAGGATCCGGACCGGACCCTCGGTCAATGGCCGCAATTGGTGCTGGTGGACGGCGGCGCCGGCCAGCTTGGCGTCGCCGTGGAGGTGTTCGAGGAATTGGGGATCGGCGACATCGCCGTCGCCGGCATCGCCAAGGGGCCGGACCGCAACGCCGGCCGGGAGCGGATTTTCCTACCCGGCCGTCCGCCGTTCGCCTTGGATGCCCGCGACCCGGTCCTCTATTTTCTGCAGCGGCTGCGCGACGAAGCCCACCGCTTCGCCATCGGCGCGCATCGGGCCAAGCGGTCCGCCCGGTTGAAGCAATCGCCCCTGGACGAGATCCCGGGGATCGGCGCGCGCCGCAAAAAGGCGTTGCTCCACCACTTCGGTTCCGCCCGGGCGGTCGCCCAAGCGGGCCGGACCGATCTGGAGGCGGTGGACGGTATCAGCGGCGCCATCGCGAATAAGATCTATGAATGGTTCCACCCCGGGCGATAGAATGCGCCCCCGTCCCGGGCGGTGGCCCTTCCGGAGAGGTGATGGAAACCAATCTGCCGAACGCTCTGACCTTGTCGCGCATCGTGGCGATTCCGGTGGTTTGCCTCTTGCTGCTGCCGGACACGCCGTGGGGCGCTTGGCTGGCCCTGGGCGTCTACATCGCGGCCTGCGTCACCGATTTCCTGGACGGCTACCTGGCCCGCTCATGGCAACAGCAATCCAGCTTCGGCCGCATGTTCGATCCCATCGCCGACAAGCTCCTGGTGGCCTCGCTGCTGCTGATGCTGGTGGGCATCGATCGTCTTTCGGGTGTCCACATTCTCCCCGCCGCGGTGATCCTCTGCCGCGAGATTACCGTTTCGGGTCTGCGCGAGTACCTGGCGGAGTTGCAGGTGGGCATGCCGGTCACCCGTTTGGCCAAGTGGAAGACGGCCATCCAGATGGTGGCCATCGGGTTCCTGGTGGTGGGCGACGCCGGCCCGGAATTCGGGCCGATCACGCCCACCATCATCGGCATTTACGGATTGTGGGCGGCGGCGGTGCTCACGTTGATCACGGGGTTCGACTATTTGCGCGCCGGAGTAAAGCACGTGACCCGTGATGGCGGACCCGCGGAGCCCGCGCCCGAACCCAAACCACGCGCCGACCGCCGGCGGCCGGCGAAGCGCGCCGACCCCGCCCGGGACGCCGGTTGAATGGGTCCACGGCTTGCATTTGAGGAGGAACGGTGAAGGTTCTGTATTTCGCGTGGTTGCGGGAGAAGGCGGGGGTGGCGGAGGAGCAGGTCGCGCCGCCGGAGACCGTGACCAGCGTGCAATCCCTGATCGAGTGGATCCGCGCGCGGGGCGGCGGGCCCGCCGATGCGCTGGCCGATCTGGCGACGGTGCGCGTCGCCGTCAATCAGGAATACGCCATGCTCGACCACCCGGTGAAGCCCGGCGACGAAGTGGCGTTCTTCCCGCCGGTCACCGGAGGCTAGGCGATGATCCGGGTGCAGCGCGACGATTTCGATGTGGGCGCGGAGGTGGCGCGCCTGACCGGCGGCAATGCCACCATCGGCGGCGTGTGCGTGTTCGTGGGGCTGGTCCGCGACATGGCGGAGGCCGACCGGGTCGGCGCCATGACCCTGGAACACTATCCGGGCATGACCGAACGCCAGCTCGAGCGCATCGACCAAGAAGCCCGTGAACGCTGGCCGCTGGAGGAAACGCTGATCGTGCACCGCCATGGCCGGTTGGAGCCGGGCGAGCGGATCGTCTTGGTGGCGGCGGCGTCGCGGCACCGCCAGGCGGCCTTCGATGCCTGCCAGTTCCTCATCGACTGGCTGAAGACCCGGGCGCCGTTTTGGAAGGTGGAGGAAACGTCCGATGGGGCTCGCTGGGTGGAAAGCCGGGCCGCGGACGATGACGCCGCCGCCCGGTGGGCATCGACGGAGCGGACGCCAACGGACAAGGGGGGGTGAGCCGTGGCGGCCCATGACGCCGTATTTTTCGATTTCGACGGGGTGTTGGCCGAGTCATCGGACATCAAGACTCAGGCCTTTTACGAGATGTACAAGGGATACGGTCCCGAGATCGCGGAGCGCGTGGTCGCCCATCACACCCTCAACGGCGGGGTTTCCCGGCGCAAGAAGATCCGCTACTACCACAGGGAATTCCTCGGCGTCGCGATCACCGAGGACGACGTCGCCGATTTGATCCAGCAATTCTCCGAAATCGTGGAGGACGCCGTGGTCGGCGCCGACTGGGTGCCGGGCGCCAAGGAATTTCTCGACGCCCATGTGGGCGAACTGATGATGTTCGTCATTTCCGGCACGCCCCAGGCCGAGCTGGAGCGGATCAACGCGCGGCGCGGCATGGCGCACTACTTCGTCTCCATTCACGGCTCGCCGCCCGAAAAGGAGGCGACGATCGATGAGCTTGTCGGCCGCCATGGTCTGAAGCGGGACCGGGTGGTGTACGTGGGCGACTCGTATTCCGATTACCGGGCGGCGGCGGCCACCGGCCTGCGGTTCATCGGCCGGGTGCCGCCGGAGGGCGACAACCGGTTCCCGGACGGCACCCCCATCATACCCGATCTCACGCAACTGAAAGTCTGACCCATGGCCGGCGACGACGATTTCCTCGGCAAGGCCTACAACAGCTCCTCGTTCATGGGCAGCCGCGACGCCCGGCCGCTGCGCGTGATGGCCGAATACCTGCATCCCGCATCCCGGTTCGAGGGCATGCGCATCAGCGACACCATCGTCTTTTTCGGCTCGGCCCGCACGCTGCCCCGCGACAAGGCGCTCACCGCCCTCGACGCCGCCCGCGAGCACGGCGGCGACGTCGCCAAGGCCGAGCGCGATCTGGAATTTTCGCGCTATTACGAGGAATGCCGCGAGCTGGCCCGGCGCCTGACCGAATGGTCCAAGGGGCTGGAGGAGAAGCGCCGCCGGTTCGTGGTCTGCACCGGCGGCGGACCGGGGATCATGGAGGCCGCCAACCGCGGCGCGTCGGAGGCCAGGGGCATCAACGTCGGCCTCGGCATCTCGCTGCCGTTCGAGACCCACGGCAACGAGTGGATCACCCGCCAGCTCCGGTTCGAGTTCCACTACTTCTTCATGCGCAAGTTCTGGTTCGTCTATCTCGCCAAGGCGCTGGTGGCGTTCCCCGGCGGGTTCGGCACGCTCGACGAGTTCTTCGAGGTCATGACCCTGGTGCAGACCGGCAAGCTCCGCAAGAAGATGCCGATCGTGCTCTACGGCGCCGCGTTCTGGGACGAGGTGGTCAACCTCGACGCCCTGGTGCGGTTCGGCACCATCGACGCCGAGGATCTCAACCTGTTCCACAAGACCGACTCGGTGGACGACGCCTTCGCGTTCATCACCCGCGAGCTAAAGGAAAACGCCCTCCCGCTCCCCGGCGGCCGGTGGTGAGGGTCCCTCACCCTCCCGCTACGCGGGTCCCTCCCTCTCCCGTAAACGGGCGAGGGCAAGTCCGGACAAATATCTCCTCGCCCGCTCGCGGGAGAGGAAGGGGCCCGGTGCGAAGCACTGGGAAGGCGAGGGCGCCGCGAAGCGGCGGACGGCGGCGAGGAGGCGCTCCCCTCGAAACCGGTTTTGACGACACGTGTCGTCAAAAAAAGGCCGAAAAAGACGACATTTTCCGCGAAAAAGACGACACTTGACGACTTGACATTTGCTAAGGCATTGATTTCATTGGACTGAAATTAAAGTGCCCAAAATGTCGTCATTTGTCATCATTTGTCGTCAAAAATGTCTGGAACACATTGAAATTAAACGTACATTCAATAATTCTTATTCTCGCTCCGCAACGACGTAAGTGTTTGATTCTAAACAAAACACGCCGTTCTGGTCCTGGATCGTTCCGCTTTCGATGTCGTCATTTGTCGTCATATTGGACCGTTCGTTCCCGTTAACGAACGCGGCGGGGCGGGGGATCGAATGGGGCGCATTATAGGAATAGTATCTTAATCATCAGCCTAGTTCAATACCGCCGAAGAGGCGCCGTGGCGTTTCTCGTTTCGAAGATTGGCGCTATTCGGTTCGCGATGTTGGACAGAATATTCTATCATCGGCAGTTGCCCTTCCGGAGGCGGTGTATGGCGAAGGCTCGCATTGACATTCCCGAGGCCCCGGTCTCGGCGTTGTGCCGGCGACACCGGATTAAGCGGCTTGCGCTTTTTGGATCGGCGCTCCGCGACGACTTTTCGGCCGATAGCGATGTGGATCTGCTCGTCGAATTCGAGCCCGGCGCCGCCGTCGGCCTGGAATTTTTCGCGATCGAGCGGGAGTTGAGCGAACTGATAGGACGCAAGGTGGATCTCAATACCGCTGGCTTCATCAACAAACGGTTCCGCGATCGCGTCGAGGCCGAGGCCCAGGTGGTGTATGAAGCAGTCTGATGATCGAGGCCGCCTGCAAGACATGATCGAGTTAGCCGAGGAAGTGGCCGCTCTCTCGCAAGGCAAAACGCGAGCGGACATGGAAGGCGACCGAGTTCTCAGTTTAGCGCTCACCCGCCTTCTGGAGATCATCGGTGAGGCCGCCGCCCGGCTCTCAGCGGACCTTCGGCAACGGCGCTCCGAGATCCCATGGGCCGACATCATCGCGCTTCGCAACCGCCTAATCCATAATTACCGGGACGTGGATTTCGGTATCCTGTGGCGGATTATCGAACGGGATTTACCAACGCTGATCGCCGAATTGAGCCGCATCCTGGAAAACGAAGAGGGAAACAAATAGGGGCCGTTCCGCCAAGTGATTGCCGCAAGGGCGCGCGCAGATGTCCGAATGAACGTTACCTATGACCCCAAGACCGACGCCGTCATCCATCGATCTGGCTTCGGGAGAGGATGCTGAGAGCGCCGAGCACAAATTCAAACGAATCTGACCCCTTTGTTCTTTGACGACATCAATAAAAAGGTAGTTGGTGTAAGGCAAGCACTTGCAAAGACTGCAAATAAATATCTGAATAGCTCACCAACAAGTTCACCCTAAGCCACACCTTAGTCTAACCACCGCAAACCAAAGAACCACACAGAGCACCACAACATGGACCCTATAACCGTTAAAATCGTCGATCCTCAATCAAACGGCATTAGCAAGGAAATGGTGGCTGCTGGTGCTGCGTTAGCGGGCGCAGTTGTTGGTGGTGTGATCGGCTGGGTTAGCAACTGGTGGACAAATAGGAAGGCAGATCAAAGGCAAAAGAGACAGCATAAGCACGATGTGGAAGTTCTTGAGAAGCAGCTTAAGGAACAGCGAGAGGCGCTTGAGCTACAAGCGAGGCACGAGGATAGAGATAGGAGCGTTAGGCTCAAACTTGAGAAGATAGAGAGGGCTTATAATTTAACGAATGAATTGGACAACGTCTTTATACTTTATAAAAATACAGGTCATTCTGAAACATTTACATACATTGAAAAAATGCACGATTTAATTAATTCATATCAGCAGGTTAGATTTGAGCTATATAGTATTATAAGTTTATATTTAACAGAATTATCAGATCTGTACCTTATTTTAGATAGGATGTATCTTCAATTTGAACTAGGAATTACAGAATTCAACGAAAAAACTGAAGAATTAGAAAATGGAAAGTTAACGCCATTTATTCTTGATTATATAAACAATTTGGACGAGAGGGCTAGAGAGTTCAGTATACATGCGAGTAAAATCCGTGCCGCACTTGCCTTAATCATCAAAGACCAGAACCTAATCTACTCCCCACCAGACGAAACACCAACCAAACGCCCAATCGTCCACTATAGCACACCTTAGCTTAACCTCTCTCCCGTACCATCTGCCTCACACGTTTGACGACTACAACTCAACGAAATTGTGTCTGTAAGATGCACAGAAAAAGGTGGCAGTAAGATGAGCACAAATTCTACTGGCAAGAGCGTAATGTCGGCGATGGTATGCTTGCTTGCTGTTTCGGCGTGTGACGCCACAAGCGAGGTAAAAAAGACTACTTACAGCGCTCCGACCCCCGTGTACACAAAGCCAGTGGAAAAGCCTAAGCCAGTTCAGTTGCCTCCGCCAGCAGTCGTATCTAAAAAGGATGCGCAAACAGTGGCATGTCTTGTGCTTACTGATAAACAGATCAGAGAGTTTGAAAAAACAGGAGCAAATAGACCGGGTGATCCAGAGAATGAAAATTATAAATTTACCAAAAAAATATATAACAATCAGGCAAGATACTTGATTAGAAGAGGGTACACTAAGGACGGCGAAAACGTTTCTTTTTCTAAGCGCCTTATTGATGCTGCAAAGAAGGAATACAAGGAAAATACAGAGAGGACCACAGACGTATGCATCGATTATATTAAAAATACCTACTGAATAAGAATTATTTTTCCAATACGTGGGTTGAACATTAAGAGTCTTTAGAGGGTACGACTAGCCCGGATATCTCACGGCGGCTATTGTAAAGCCGATTTTCTGGTCAGGTTCGATTTCTGAATGGGGGGTGCGCGGTCTCTGTTGGCAGCTGGCAGGACGGTTTCGCGCGGGAGTGGCCTGTTTCTGGCTTGCGCGTCCATGGCGAGTTTGTTCGGGCGCACCTCGGCTGTCGGCCGGCAATGGTCGCGGATGGGCTTTCCGGCTATCCGGGGGAGGCGCGCAATCTGGCGTGGGCAAGAGCGAATTCGGCCTGGTAGGGACACGCCGAAGCCATGGCGATTTTGATGCGGCGGACCGAGACGGTGACGCGGGCGCCGATCTTGAGGAGCTTGAGGCGGATGCTGCCGGCGGTGGCGTTTTCGAGCTCGGTATGGGCGAGGCCGATCCGCTGCAGGGCTTCGATCAAGACATAGGCGAACGACGAGAACCACAGGCGGAGCTGGTTTGCCCGCATGGTTGCCGTCGAGGTGCGGTCGGCAAACAGGTCGAGCTGTTGCTCCTTGATGCGGTTCTCCATGTCGCCGCGGGCACAGTAGACGCGCTCGTAAAGGATCTTGGCGTCGATGGCCTTGCGTTTGAGCGAGGTGACGACAAAGCGCGGGTTGGCTCCCCTTCGGCAGATGCTCGGCCTTGCCGATCACCCGGCGCCGTCGGCTCCAGCTGTCGAGCGTCGCGTAGAAGAAGTCCTTGAACCGGCGGGCCGGCTTGCCGGTCGCTTGGCATTCGGCCTCAACCCGGGCGAGATCGATCGCCAGCTCGTCGACAAGCCGGCTGTTGCGGGCGAGGCCGAAAACGTAGTCGACCCGGTTCGCCTCGCACCAGGCCATCAGCGCCTCGCGGGCGAAGCCGCTGTCGGCCCTGAGCAGGATCTTGCACCCGCGGCCAGCGTCGGCGGATGTGGGCGACGATGCGGGCGACTTCGTCCTTGGCGCCGGCCGCGGCGTCGATGTTCGGCGCGGCGCAGCTTCGCCGCCAACAGATGCGGCCCGCAGAAGATGTACAGCGGCAAATAGCAGTAGCAATCGTAATAGCCGTGGAAGAACCGGCCCTCTTGATGGCCATGCAAGGGATCGTCGGTGGCGTCGAGGTCGATCACGATCTCGCGCGGCGCCTTGGCATGGGCGTCCAGGAACACGTCGACGAAGAGACATCCTCCAGAGCCTTCGCGTCGTGGCCGATCTTGTGGTAGCGGTCGCCGTCGCCGGCGGGCGCATGCTCGAGCCGATTGATCGTGCTCTTGCCCGCCAGCGGCGCGCAGTCCTTGCGCTTCGCTTCCAGCCGCTCGGAGAACAGCGCCAGCACCGGATCAAAGCGCAAGGTGTCGTGATCGTTGACGTCCTCGTAGCCAAGCGCGATGGCCGATGATCCGCTGGCCGACGAGCGTGCGCAGCGAATGGACGACGCCACCTGGATTGCGGCCGTCGCGTGAAGCACGCCGCCACCCGGCCGATCAAGGCGATCACCCGATCGGCCTCGCGCAGTAACAACGCCCCGGCATCCGACGTCACCAGTCCGCCGTCAAACCCCGCCACCACCCGACGGCCATCAAACGCTTCGAATCAAGCTGATCGGAGATACACTGTGTTTGCATCGGACCCCGTTCCAGAATCTGGTAAGCTCTTTGTCCAAAACGACTTTCTCAAATTCTTGGGGCCGATGCACCCCCTACCGTGAGATATCCGGGCTAGGATCTTATGCGCTGTAGATTGGTGAATCATGGGGTCAGAATCATTTGATTTTCAATCGAATCTGAACCCAGCGCTTCTTGACCCCAGCGCTCCCTGCAGAGGCCGTCCACACATGCCCCCGCCGTTGCCCGCTGGTGGTTCATGGCGAAGAATTTTTCAAGGATTTCCCCCATACGAAGTCTTTTGTTATTCCGCGCCGATAGGCACTGGATCGTTTTCGAACGTGATCTTAATACCAACGATCATTAATAATGACCCATTGTGACGACCTATCGAGGTTTCCGGCAAGGAGCGTGGTGCGCGGTGATGCGGGAGCATCATAAGCGCCGCGCGACGCCGTCCGGAAATCTCGATAGGCCGCCCGCCGGGTCGTGTTTCGCGCTTCCTCGGGGCGTCCGGACCGCTTGACGATGGGTCCCCATCGCCGGCGCGGCCCCTCCTATCGAGGAAGCGGGAAACACGACCACAATGGGTCATTATTAACGATCGTTGGTATAAGGCGCGTTCCCGTCGCCTTGGCGAAGCGCTCAAGGGTGCGGGTTGACGGCTTCACCCGGCCCCCTTCAAGCCGGGCAACTACAGCCTGCGTGGTGCCCATGCGGCGGGCAACCTCTTCCTGCGTCAATCCTGCGTCGGCACGGGCTTTGATAAGGGCCGAGACAACGGCAAACTCTTCCTCAAGAGCGTCATAGGCGGCTCTGAATTCAGGGTCTTTCACCCAGTCCCGCGCCGCTTCCTCGACCGGAATGAATTTTCTGGTCATGTCACCTCCTTTGCCCGTTTCAGGGCCAGTTCGATCTCATCGCGCGGGGTGTTCCGGGTTTTCTTCGCAAAAACCCTGACGACCACAACCCGGCGGCCCGTGGCGGTCACGTACAAGGCGCGGGCGATACCGGCCTTTCCCTTCAGGCGTATTTCCCACAGGGACGCCTAGACGTGCTTGACGTAGGGCTCCCTGACGCGCTCGAGCCTATGCTCCGCAATGAGGCGACTAATCCGCGCGGTCCATAATGACGGTTCCCTGGAAGTCAGGTGCGTGTCCCCTAAACATCCAGATTCACCACCTTCAGGGCGTTGGTTTCGATGAACTCGCGACGCGTTTCCACGGTGTCGCCCATGAGCGTCGAGAACAGGTCCTCGGCGTCGTCCATGTGATTTACCTTGACCTGCAGCAGGGTCCGGACATTGGGATCGAGCGTCGTCTCCCAGAGCTGATCGGGGTTCATCTCGCCGAGACCCTTGTAGCGCTGGATGGCGATGCCCTTGCGGGCGACCTCCATGACCAGGTCCACCAGCGACACCGGACCGGTGATGGGGTAATCCTTGCCCTTGATGGTCAGCGTGCCGTGGCCGGCGTACTCCTTTTGCAGATTGGCGGCGTTCTTGTTGAGGCGGCGGGCCTCGGCGCTGTCGATCAGCGCGCCGTCGATGACGTAGCGCTCGGTGACGCCGCGCACCGTACGGGTGAACTCAAGCCCGCCGTCAGGCAACGGCTGGCCATGCCAGCCCCGGTTTTCCGGCGGCTCGATGGCGTCCAGGCGCTTGGCGATGTAGGCGGCGGCGGCCTCGGCGCGCTCGCGGTCGGAGAGGATCTCGGGGTCGAGGGCGGCGGAGATGGAGGCCTGCTCCAGCATGGCCACGGGGATGTGCTTGGCCAGCCGGCCGATGCGGATCTTGACCTCGCGGGCCTCCTCCACCAAAGCGCGCAGGTCGGCGCCGGCGATCTGCTCGCCGCCGTAGGTGACGAACACCGTGCCCTCGTCGATCGCCGACGAGAACAGATAATCTTCGAGGGCGGCGTCGTCCTTGAGGTAGACCTCGGACTGGCCGCGCTTGGCGCGATACAACGGCGGTTGGGCGATGTAGAGATACCCGCGCTCGATCAGCGCGCCCATCTGGCGGAAGAAGAAGGTCAAGAGCAGGGTGCGGATGTGGCTGCCGTCCACGTCGGCGTCGGTCATGATGATGATCTTGTGATAACGGCACTTGTCCACGTCGAAGTCCTCGCGGCCGATGCCGGTGCCCAAAGCCGCGATCAGGGTGCCGATTTCCGCCGAGCCCAGCATCTTGTCGAACCGCGCCCGCTCGACGTTGAGGATCTTGCCCCGGAGCGGCAGGATCGCCTGGTTGGAGCGGTTGCGGGCCTGTTTGGCCGAGCCGCCGGCGGAATCGCCCTCCACCAGGAACAGCTCGCTGTTGGCCGGGTCGCGCTCCTGGCAGTCGGCGAGCTTGCCGGGCAGCGAGGTGATGTCCAACGCGCCCTTGCGCCGGGTCAGCTCGCGCGCCTTGCGGGCGGCCTCGCGGGCGGCGGCGGCCTCGACGATCTTGCCGATCACTTTCTTGGCGTCGCCGGGGTGCTCCTCGAACCACTGCTGGAGCTGGTCGCCGACGATGTTCTCCACCACCGGGCGGACCTCCGAGGACACCAGCTTGTCCTTGGTCTGCGACGAGAACTTGGGATCGGGAACCTTCACCGAAAGCACGCAGGTCAAACCTTCGCGAGCATCGTCGCCGGTGATGGACACCTTTTCCTTCTTGGCGATGCCGGCGGCCGTGGCGTAGGCGTTGATGGTGCGGGTCAGCGCGCCCCGGAAACCGGCGAGATGGGTTCCGCCATCCTTCTGCGGGATGTTGTTGGTGAAACACAGCATGGTCTCGTGATAGCTGTCGTTCCATTGCATGGCCAGCTCGACGACGGTGCCGTCGCGCTCGCCGGTGACGCCGATGGGCTCGGCGAGAAACACCGTCTTGGAGCGGTCCAGGTAGGCGACGAAGGCGTTGAGCCCGCCTTCGTAATGCAGATCCACCACCACCGGATCGACGGGCCGGGCGTCGGTGAGGCGAAGCCTAACCCCGGAGTTGAGAAACGCCAGTTCGCGCAGGCGATGCTCCAGGGTGGCGAAATCGAACTCGGTCATCGTGAAGGTGTTGGTCGATGGCAGAAAGGTGATCTCCGTCCCGGTCTTGGGGGCGCCCTTCTCGGTCATCGGCGCGTCGCCCACCGCCGCCAGCGGGGCTTCGGCGTCGCCGTCCTTGAACCGGATCAGGTGCTCCTTGCCGTCCCGCCAGATCTTGAGCGTCAAGGTGTCGGAGAGCGCGTTGACGACGGAGATGCCGACCCCGTGCAGGCCGCCGGAAACCTTGTAGGAGTTCTGGTCGAACTTGCCGCCGGCATGGAGCTGGGTCATGATCACTTCGGCCGCCGAGACCCCCTCCTCCCTGTGAATGTCCACGGGGATTCCGCGGCCGTTGTCGGCGACGGTGACCGAGCCGTCGGGATTGAGCTGGACGGTGATAAAATCACAGTAGCCGCCCAGCGCCTCGTCGATGGCGTTGTCCACCGCCTCGTAGACCATGTGGTGCAGGCCGGTGCCGTCATCGGTGTCGCCGATGTACATGCCGGGCCGCTTGCGCACCGCCTCGAGGCCGCGCAAAACCTTGATGGATTCGGCGTCGTAGGTTCCCGGCGCGATCTGCGGAGCGGGCTCGGGGGCGGGCTCGGGGGCAATATTGGCGGTGGCTTCGGGGGCGCCGGGACCTGTCGGATCAGTCATCGGCCTTGGCCTCGTTGGCTGTATTGGTCATCCATCTCATCATTTCATCCCTCCCAAGGGAAGGCGGTTGCCGACGCGCTCTCGACAGCGAAAAATTGAGCGCGCCCCCTGAGGGGCTCGAATACGGCGCGATCGGTTCCGGCGTACCAGGCCTGGACATCCAGCGCCGCCACCGCGTCGAACAGGGCCGAGCGATGACGGGCGTCCAGGTGGGCGGCCACCTCGTCCAGCAGCACGATCGGGGTCACACCCCGGTCTTCGGACTGAACGCGGGCGCTGGCCAGAACGATGGCCACCAGAAGCGCCTTCTGCTCGCCGGTGGAACACTGGGCGGCCGGACGGCTCGTGGCCGTATGGCTCACCGCCAGGTCGCTCTTGTGGGGGCCGATCGTCGCGCCGCCGGTTTCGGCGTCTTTGGATCGGGCCGCCCGCAATGCCGCGCGCAGCCTGTCCTCCACCGACAGCGCCGGCTCCTCGCCCAGCCAATCCTCCACCCGTCCCGCCGACACCAGGGTCGCGGCGGGGAACGGGTCCGAAGCACGGGCGCTCGCGCGGGTCAGCCGCGCCGTCGCGTCGCGGCGGGCCGCCGCCACCGCCACGCCCGTGGCGGCCATGCCGTCCTCCAGGGCCGACAGCCAAACCGGGTCGGCCCGGCCCTGCCGCAACAGCCGGGAGCGCTGCTGCAGGGTGCGCTCGTAAGCGGCGACACGGCCGGCATGGGCCGGGTCGAGACCGTACACCAGGCGGTCGAGAAACCGCCGCCGCGACGACGCGCCGTCGAGGAACAGGCGATCCATCTCCGGCGTCAGCCACGTCACCCCGAGGACCTCGGCCAAGGCGGCCTGGCTCTTCCCCGGCCGGCCGTCGATGCGCACCTGGCGCCGGTCGGACGTGGCCCCCGAACCGCCGGATTCGCCGCCGGATTCGCAGCCGGTCGCCACATCGATCTCCTCGCCAGGCGCGCTCAGACGCGCCGCCACGCCCCAGCCACTGGCCGCGGCCGCACCACCGGTTCGCCAGCGCGGGAACTCGTCCAATCGCGCCCGGCGCAGCCCGCGTCCCGGCGCCAGCAGCGACAGCGCCTCGAGGATGCTGGTCTTCCCGGCGCCATTGGATCCCGTCAGCACGACCGGGGCCGGCCCGGTTTCCAGCCGCTGGAATTCGTAGCAGCGGAAGCCGGTGAGCGTCAGACGCGCCACCGACACGTGCCGTCCGGTGGACACGCTGTCGGCGGGCCCGTAATCAGAGGATACGCGATCGGTGGACACGGGAAGCAATTCGTGAAGCGTGATGAAACCTCGCGGATGTTGCAGCGGCCGATTCATTCACACGCGCATCGGCATCAGCACATAGATGGCGCTGGCGTCACCCAATTCCTGAAGGATCGTGGGCGATGCGGCGTCCGCCATGGAAAACCGGGCGCTTTCGCCCTCGATCTGCTGGGTGATATCGAGGAGATAGCGGGAGTTGAAGCCGATCTCGAGGGCTTCTCCCTCGTAATGCACCTCCAACTCCTCGGCCGCGTTGCCATGCTCGGGACTGCTCGCCGACAGCACAAGCGTGCCGTTGGCGAGGGACAGCTTGACGGCCTTCGATCGCTCGCTTGAGATAGCCGACACCCGGTCGACGGCTTCGGCGAACAGCTTGCAATCGACGTCGAGCTGCTTGGTATTGCCCGCCGGGATCACCCGTTCATAGTCGGGAAAAGTTCCGTCGATGAGCTTGGAGGTCAAGACCGCCCGGTTGATGGTGAACTGAATCTTGCTCTCGGAGAGCGCGACGTCGACGTCTTCCGCGCTTTCATCGATCAGCTTACGCAGCTCGGCGACGGTCTTGCGCGGGACGATCACGCCGGGCATCCCCATGGCGCCCTCAGGCAGCGGCACCTCGACACTCGCCAGGCGGTGGCCGTCGGTGGCGACCGCGCGCAGAACGTCGACGCCCTCGTGCTCCGCCGCATGCAGATAGATGCCGTTGAGGTAGTAGCGGGTCTCTTCCGTGGAAATGGCGAAACGGGTGCGGTCGATGAGGCCGCGCAGATCGCGTGCGGCCACCCGAAAGGTGAACGGAAAGTCCTCGCTGCCCATGACCGGAAAATCATCGATCGGCAGGCACGAGAGCGTGAACCGCGAGCGGCCGCAGCGCAGCGTCAAGCGATCGCCGCCGCCGGTGGCGTCGAACTCCACTTGACCGCCCTCGGGCAGCTTGCGGACGATCTCGTAAAGCGTATGGGCCGGCACCGTCGTCACACCGGGGGTGACAACGTCGGCCCCCACGTTTTCGGCGACATCCAAATCCATATCGGTGGCGTTCAGGCTCAACCCTTCCCCCCCGGCCTCCATCTTGACGTTGGAAAGGATGGGGATGGTGTTGCGCTTCTCCACGACGCTCTGAACATGTCCGAGCGACTTCAACAATACACTGCGTTCGATGGTGAGTTTCATAGCGATAATGCGATCCGCGGTCGTATCCGTATTTCCCGTTTTTGCCGGCCCGTTTTTGCCAGCAATGGACGCCGGCGCACCGGATATCCTAGAGACATTTTCGAAGCATCGACGAACCGGGCGAGGACACCTTGCCCGGACCGCGTCAGTATAACAGAGGCCTTTGAGATTCGCAGCGAATTCGTCAACTCGGACGGGAAAGCGGCAATTCTCAGCCTTCCAGCATTCGCCGCAGCAACTCCACGTCCTCGGCGAACGCGGGATCGATCTCGCGCAATTCGTCGATCTTCCTGACGGCGTGCATCACCGTGGTGTGGTCGCGGCCACCGAATTTGCGGCCGATTTCGGGCAAGGAACGCGACGTCAACTGCTTGGCCAGATACATGGCCACCTGGCGGGGCCGCGCCACCGACCGGGCGCGCCGCGCCGAATGCATGTCGGCGACGCGAACGTTAAAATGCGACGCCACCTGTTTCTGAATATCGTCGATGGTGACCCGCCGATCATTGGCGCGAATCAGGTCGTGCAGAACCTCCTGGGTGGTCTCCAGGGTGATGTCCCGCCCAACCAACTGGGCGTGAGCGACGACCCGATTGAGCGCCCCTTCCAGTTCGCGAACGTTGGAGGTGATCTTGTGAGCGAGGAATTCCATGACCTTGCGCGGAATCTGCACCTCCAGACGCTCCGCCTTGGCCTGGAGAATGCCAATCCGCAATTCGTAGGTGGTGGCGTGAATGTCGGCGACCAGACCGCAGTTGAGCCTGGACTTGAGGCGTTCCTGAATACCGTCCAAGTCACTGGGAGATTTGTCGGCGGATAGCACGATCTGCCGCCCCTGATCGACCAGGGTGTTGAAGGTGTGGAAGAACTCTTCCTGCGTGGATTCCTTGCCGCTGATGAATTGCACGTCATCGATCAGCAAGACATCGGCCGAACGGAACTGCTCCTTGAAGTCGACGGTGTTCTGCTCGCGCAGCGCCCGGATAAAGCGGTACATGAACTTTTCCGCGGACAGGTAGATGACCGTCCGACGGGGTTCGCGTTCCCGGATGTGCCAGGCGATGGCGTGCATGAGGTGGGTCTTGCCGAGACCGACACCGCCATACAGGAACAACGGATTGAATGGCACCCGCTTGGCTTCCGCCACCTTTCGGGCGGCGGCGTACGCAAACTCGTTGGGTTTGCCCACGACGAACTGATCGAAGGTAAACCGCGGGTCGAGCGGCGCGCCGATATCGTTGACGTCGAAACCGCGGGGCCTCGGAGCGTCCTGAAGGCTGGAATACGCCACGTCTTTCGACCCATTCGGCTTGCGAAAAAGCGGGACCGTTTCGGCCGTCGCGCGTTGAGGCTGGATAACGATATCAACTCCGCGCACCGACGGATTCTCACCGCCCCACAACGTGCGCAAGCGATCGACATAGTGGGCGACAACCCAGTCGCGCATGAACCGGGTCGGAACGGACATGGTAATCATGCCACCACACTCCCCCTGGAGCGTGATGGGCTTCAACCAGCTGCGATAGGCCGCCTCGCCAACCTCGGCTCGCAGAAGGCCGCTAACCCTCTGCCACTGCATATCAATGGACGGAACCAGATCACCCTTCGTCACCATCGCGTCGCCCTCTCCTCGGTATTCTTTGATGCTGCCGCGGAACGACATCCGATCACCCGTCAGGATCGCCGAGCATGAGACGGCCATCGCAAGATCGACTCAATGTCGCCGCTCCTCCCGTCGCTGATGCGCTGGCGCCCTAACGTGACTCGGTCGACGACGAGAAGGCAAAAACTGCCGTGTGTTCCCCGGTTGCAGACCGGTTCGCGCACCCTTCGCTGTCGAACCAACCCCCAAATGGGAATGATTTCACCCTACCGCCAAACAGACCACAACATTACCGTCCCGTCTATGCAGCAATTTTTATTTTACTGTCGTATAACAATAGTATTACTTCAGAAAAAATAGATATTACAGTTTCACTTTGCCAAAAAATCAAACCCTTGTATTTGAAATTAGAGAACCTTAATATATGTTTGATTTCATTGCACGCGCCAAGGGTTCAACTTTTCCTTGTGCTCAATACAGTCGCTCAAGCCATGCTCGGAACTTTACTGCCGTGGATGTTCTCATGCAACGTGATCGAAAGGGGAACGAAAGAAAAATTTATCTTGACAGGTTTGCGAACGAATATCCACTGAAACAACCAGGGGGTGCATTCGAATCGCTATGTCTACGGAGCGAAGAAAAATCACCCCATTAGCAATAAATGGCAAAAAAATCCCGGCGCGGTGGCCGAGAACTTTCGGACAACACCCGTGGAGCGCGCGCCTTCGGCGGCACTTCCCAACTTGGACCAACGCTTATTTTCAGGATAGAGGAGTTATACCAACGGTCGTTAATAATAACTCATTGTGATCGTGTTTCCCGCATCCTCGGCAGGAGGGTCCGCGCCGGCGATGGGGACCCATCGTCAAGCGGTCCGGACGCCCCGAGGATGCGGGAAACACAACTCCGAGGGCGGCCGATCGAGGTTTCCGGACGGCGTCGCGCCGCGCTTATGATGCTCCCGCATCACCGCGCGCCACGCTCCTTGCCGGAAACCTCGATCGGCCGTCACAAGGGGTCATTATTGGGGACCGTTGGTATTATACCAAGGGCCATTGATGATGATCGTTGGAACTAGGCCGACATAGCCTTGATTCGGGCCGACAATCTGGAGAGTTTTCTTGAGACGGTGTTCCGATGCACCACCCCTCTCCGGACTCCACGCATCATCCGCGGCTGGGCGGCGCGAAACGCCGTCAGTGCGTCTTCCCTGTTTCCCGACGCAATGGCGTCTTCCACCTTCCTTAGCGAGGTGCGGATACGCCCGATCCTGCCGCGATTGACCTCGGTCCGTCGTTCTATCTGCCGAATGCGCTTCTTTGCCGATTGATGATGAGCCATCTTTCCACTCAACTAAACGTGCCGTGCACGATCTTCGAAATGAGCGCACACTCATATTCCATAGCGTTCGGCCGCGTCAACCGCCGATGCGGCCCGGCGCGGCCGAAATCAAGCGCAACCGGGGAATTACCGGTTCTGGAACAAGGGTTTGCGCTTATCGGCGAACGCCGACATGCCTTCCTTCTGATCCTCGGTCGCGAAAATGGCGTGGAACATGCGCCGCTCGAAATGCAATCCCTCCGTCAGCGTCGTCTCGAACGCCCGGTTGACCGCTTCCTTGGTGATCATCGCCAGCGGCCGCGACAAACCGGCGATCTTTTCGGCCGTCTTAACGGCCTCGTCCACTAGGTTGGCGGCCGGCACCACGCGGGCGACCAATCCGGACCGTTCCGCTTCCTCGGCGTCCATCATCCGGCCGGTGAGGCATAACTCCATCGCTTTCGCCTTGCCGATGGCGCGTGTCAAGCGTTGGGTGCCGCCAAGCCCCGGAATGGCGCCGATGGTGATTTCGGGCTGACCGAATTTGGCGTTATCCGCAGCGTAGATGATGTCGCACATCATCGCCAATTCGCAACCGCCGCCAAGGGCGAAGCCGCCCACCGCCGCGATCACCGGCTTGCGGCAGGTCGCGACCCGCTCCCACTTCGTGGTCAGAAAATCCTCAAGATACGCGCTCATGAAGGATTTGTCCTTCATCTCCTTAATATCGGCGCCGGCCGCGAATGCCTTTTCGTTGCCGGTGACGACAATGGCTCCGATGGCGTCATCACCGTCGAAATCGTCGATGGCCAAGGCCAGCTCGGCCATTAGCGCCGCATTCAGCGCGTTCATGGCCTTCGGCCGATTCAGGGTGACCAAGCCGACCCGGCCACGCGTCTCGACCAAGATGTTCTCGTATGCCATTGCCTTTCTCCTCCTGCGCTAAACTTTTCTAGATCGCTTTTGGAATTCTCGTGTCCGCCGCCGCTGACGCTATACCATCAGCGCTGCCGTTTCGCACAATAGAATGTGGATCGGCCGGCCTGAACGATGCGGCGGACGCCACCGCCCTTCGCCAAGTCGCACGTGCAGCCCGGGCACGGTTGGCCCGCCCGTCCGTATACGGCGAAGCAATGTTGAAAATAGCCGAGTTCTCCGGAGGGCCGGCGATGGTCGCGCAGCGATGAGCCGCCGGCCGCGATGGCCTCGGCGAGCACGTCACGGATCGCGGACACCAGCCGTTCGGCGCGTTTGCCGATGACCGTCGCCGCGCTTCTCCGGGGAGACATGCCGGCGCGAAACAAACTCTCGCTGGCATAGATATTGCCCATGCCGGCGACCACGCGCTGATCGAGAATCGCGGATTTCACCGACGTCCCGCGCACCGAGAGCTGGTCCGCCAAGTAGAACCCCGTGAAATTCGATTCGAGCGGCTCGGGGCCCAGCTTGGCCAACATCGGGTGGCTGGAGAGATCTTCGGCCGCCACCAGATCGACGAAGCCGAAACGACGGGGATCATGATATCGCACGGTTATTCCCGATTCCGTTCGAAGCGCGATGTGGTCGTGGGGCCGCGGAGGCGGCGGATCGCCAGTCAGGATCCGGAAACTTCCGGACATGCCCAAGTGGCTTAGAAGGACCAGATCGCCCTCCAATCGAATTAACAGAAACTTGCCTCGACGGCCGACCGACACGACTCGGCGGCCCGCTACCCGGGTTTGGAAGTTCGGAGGTATGGGAAAACGCAGGTCCGGACGACGCGCAAGGATTCCGGCCAGCCGCTGGCCTTCGAGAACATCGGCCAGCGCGCGGCGCACCGTTTCGACTTCGGGAAGCTCGGGCATGGCCCCCAAGGTAGCGCGGACGTTTTGCTTCGGCTATGTTTCTGTCCCATGTCCAAGGCGATTGAAAAAATGGAAGACAGCGCAAGAGAACTCGACTCCGAAGGGAGCACCCATTTCGGTTTCCGGAGCGTCGGCGCCGACGAGAAAGCCGGTCTGGTTAGGGGCGTTTTCGACAGCGTCGCGTTTCGCTACGACCTGATGAACGATCTGATGAGCGGTGGCGTCCACCGCGTCTGGAAGGGCGCGATGATCGACTGGCTTAAACCGAGGCCCGGAATGCGCCTCCTGGACGTGGGGGGCGGCACCGGCGACATCGCCTTCCGGTTCCTCGATCACGGCGGCGGTTCGGTCACGGTGGTGGACATCAACCACGAAATGCTGGAGGTCGGCCGGAACCGGGCCGAGCGGGCCGGACGCGCGCGCGACGTGCGGTGGATCCGGGGCGACGCCGAAAGACTTCCCATCGCCGAGGGTTCGGTGGACGCGTACACGACGGCGTTCTGCATCCGCAACGTCACCCGGATCCCCAACGCGCTCGAGGAAGCGCGACGGGTGCTCAAACCCGGCGGCCGCTTTCTGTGCCTGGAATTCAGCGAGGTCATGCTTCCCCTCCTTGACCGCGTTTACAACGCTTATTCATTCAAGATATTGCCGCTCCTCGGTCAGACGGTTACCGGCGACCGAAAGGCTTATCAATATCTGGCCGAGAGCATCCGCCGCTTTCCGTCTCAGACGGCGTTCGCCGGGATAATTCGTTCGGCGGGTTTCGGTCTGGTCAAGTACCGCAACCTCTCCGGCGGCATCGCCGCCCTGCATTCGGCCTGGCGAACGTGATTCCGGTCGACGTCAGGGGGCTGGAGAGTCGGCCGGCGCGGCGCGCGCACGCGATGGTCCGCACCGTGCGCAGCATGGCGCGGTTGCTCGCCATCGCCCGTATTCTGGCGCGTCACGACGCCCTGTTTCCGCTGGAGACATTCGGCGTCGCTCCCGCGATCGTGCTGGTCGCGAGGCTGATCTCTCGGCGCCAGGGACCCGGGCGGCCCGGCGAGCGGCTGGCGAGCGCCCTTCATGAGGCTGGTCCGTCCTTCATCAAGCTTGGCCAGGCGCTGTCGACCCGCTCGGACCTTCTCGGCGAGGACTTGACCGCGGATCTGTCGAAACTTCAGGACAGGCTGCCGCCTTTTTCGGGCGCCGACGCACGAGCCATTATCGAAGAAGAGCTGGGGGCGCCGGTGACCGCAGTGTTCCGATCGTTCGAAGACCGGGCGGTGGCCGCGGCATCCATCGCGCAGGTTCATTTCGCCGTCGACACGGAGGGCCGGGAGGTCGCCGTCAAGGTCCTGAGGCCGGGCATCGAGGAGGCGTTCGAACGCGATCTCGAACTGTTTCTCTGGGGCGCGGAGGTGATCGAGGCCAATATTCCCGAATGGCGCCGTTTCCGGCCGGTCGAGTCGCTGCAGACCATTGTGGAAACGGTCCAGATGGAGATGGACCTCCGGTTCGAGGCCGCGGCGGCGGCGGAATTGTCGGACAATTTCATGGGCGATCCCGGTTTCAAGGTTCCCGCCGTGGATTGGTCGCGGACGGCGCGCCGGGTTCTCACCACCGAGCGCGTGTCGGGCATCCCCATCGATGAACGACAGGCCATCATCGAGGCCGGTCACGATCCCCACGCGATCCTCACACGGGCGGCCGAGTTGTTCTTCCGGCAGATCTTTCGCGATGGCTTTTTTCACGGCGACCTCCACCCCGGTAACTTGTTCGTGCGCGCGGACGGCAGCATCGCCGTGGTGGATTTCGGAATCATGGGACGGATCGACCGCAAAACCCGGAATTTTCTCGGCGAGATGCTGCTGGCGTTCCTGAGCCGCGATTATCGTCGCGTCGCCGAAATCCATTTCGAAGCGGGTTGGGTCCCGGCGGATCGATCCATCGATACGTTTACCCAGGCCTGCCGCTCCATCGCCGAGCCCATCATGGACAAGCCTCAGAACGAGATTTCCGTCGCTAGCTTGCTGGGGCACTTGTTCAAGGTGACCGAAACATTCGGAATGGAAACCCAGCCGCAACTGCTCTTGTTGCAAAAAACCATGCTGGTTGCCGAAGGCAGCGGCCGCAAACTGTGCCCGGACGTCAATATGTGGGTTTTGGCCAGACCCCTCATTCAAGCCTGGACGGTTGAAAACCTAGGACCGCAGGCGCGCCTGCAAGATACCCTCGCGGATATTTCACAGACGATGGTCAAGCTTCCAGGCGTAATCGCGGCGGCGGAAAGAACGGCGAACATGTTGAGCGAGGGACGGTTGCGGCTGCATCCCGAGTCCCTCGAAATGCTTCTCAGCGTGCGCCCCAATGGGGCAACCGCCTGGCTTCCTTGGCTGATTGCCGCGGTTCTGACGCTGATTCTGGTTTTGAATTAAAGGCCGCTCCACTAATATTCCACAAAGACCCGCAAATGCGAAATGAGCGCTTGATACGCATTGCGTATATGTCTAGTGTAACAACACTTATTTTACGTAGAAAAAATGAGTAGATTGTGGTCGAGGGCAAGAAAGTCCTGCTAGTGGTCGGCGGAGGGGTCGCCGCCTATAAATGCCTGGAGTTGATCCGGCGGCTCAGGGAGCACGGCGCGGGCGTTCGCTGTGTGCTTACCGAAGCGGGCGCTCAGTTTGTCACGCCACTGTCGTTGTCGGCTCTCTCCGAGGACAAGGTCTACGCGAACCTTTTTTCGCTCACGGACGAGAGCGAGATGGGGCACATCCGGCTGTCGCGGGAGGCGGATCTGGTTCTTGTCGCCCCGGCCACGGCTGACATCATGGCGAAAATGGCCACCGGCCTGGCGAACGATCTCGCGACGACGGCGTTGCTTGCCACCGACAAGCCGGTCATGGTGGCGCCGGCCATGAACGTGCGCATGTGGGAGCACGCGGCCACCCGAGCCAACGTGAACACCCTGATGCAACGCGGCGTGCGCTTCATCGGCCCGGCCGAGGGAAACATGGCCTGCGGCGAGTGGGGCTTTGGGCGGATGTCGGAACCGGAAGACATTCTCGCGGCCGTGGAGGCGTTCTTTTTTTCCGGCGCGCGGCTACATGGGCGCCGGGCAGTGGTGACCAGCGGCCCCACCGAAGAACCCATCGATCCCGTGCGCTATATTTCCAACCGCTCCTCGGGCAAGCAAGGCCACGCCATTGCCGGCGCGCTCGCGCGGTGGGGCGCGGCGACCACTCTGGTTTCGGGGCCGACCGCCGAGCCGGATCCGCCGGGCGTCGACGTCGTGCGCGTGGAAAGCGCTCGGGACATGCTGGCGGCGTGCGAGCGGTCGTTGCCGGCGGATGTCGCCGTCTGCGCGGCCGCCGTTTGCGACTGGCGGGTGGCGACGCCAGCCGAGCAAAAGATCAAGAAGCGGGCGGGGACGCACCCTCCCCGGCTCGAATTCACCGAAAACCCGGATATCCTGGCCACGTTGAGCCGGCGCAATGATCTGAGACCCACGCTCGTCATCGGCTTCGCGGCGGAAACGGGGAATGTTCTGGAGAACGCCGCCCAGAAGCGCCTCCGGAAGGGCTGCGACTGGATCATCGCCAATGATGTCTCGTTCGGAACCGGTACGTTCGGCGGCTCCCGCAATACCGTGCACCTGATCTCGGAGGACGGTGTCGAGAGCTGGCCTTGCATGTCGAAGCAGGCGGTCGCCGAACAGTTGACCGCGCGCATCGCCGATACACTGGAAGCATTGGCATGAATTCCTTGACGATATCGGTGCGCCAACTGCCGCACGGCGCCGACCTGCCGCTGCCCGGCTACGCCACGGCCATGAGTGCGGGGATGGATCTTTTGGCGGCGGTGCCCGAAACCGTGATCGTGAGGCCGGGGCGCCGGTCCTTGATTCCATCGGGAATCGCCATCGCCTTGCCCGAAGGGCACGAAGCCCAGGTGCGGCCGCGTTCGGGCCTGGCGGCCAAGCACGGAATCACCGTGTTGAACAGTCCGGGAACCATCGACGCGGATTATCGGGGCGAGATTATCGTCATTCTGATGAACCTGGGCGACACGCCATTTCCCGTCGAGCGCGGTATGCGGATCGCTCAGATGGTGGTGGCGCCCGTGGACCGGGTAACGTGGACCGAAACCGATCGGCTGTCCGCCAGCGAGCGTTCCGACGGGGGGCTGGGCTCCACGGGAACGACCGCCATGAACACCAACCCCGAGTGAGTTTGACCCATGCTGCGGCTATCAAGGAAGACCCTTTTCGCCATCGAGGCCGTTCTGGATATTGCCTATCATGCGGGCAGCGAACCGGTGCAAAGCCGTGAAATCACACGGCGGCAGGGTATCCCGCGCCGGTATCTCGAACAGGCGCTGCAGAACCTGGTGCGCCACGGCGTTCTTGTCGGCGTGCGCGGCCCGCGCGGAGGCTACCGCCTCGCGCGGGAGCGCCGGCGCATTTCCGTGGGCGAGATCGTGCGTGTGGTCCGCACTTCGGAAACGTCCGAGGATCCGCTTCAGGATCCGACCGGCTCCTTACTCGGTCACAAGGTGGTGCGTCCCCTATGGGGCGAGCTGCAGCAGGAGGTGATGGTTCGGCTGGACAGTGTCACGGTCGACGATTTGTGCACCCGCGCCAACGACGCGGGGATCGAGAGCGAGGGCCGCGACAACCTGGATTTTTCCATTTGACCGTTCACCATGAGCGCCGGCGGCGCATCGTGCGCCGGGTTCGTGCTCCAAGGAATAAAAATCAATTAGCCGAGACCCATGCTTTTCTGAGAGGTTTGCCACGATGAACGATCAGTCGACAGCCACAGCTAATCAAGATCAAATCGGACACGGTCGAGTTTATGACAGTATCGTCGATACGATCGGCAACACGCCGCTGATTCGCCTCCGGAAATTGGCCAAGGAATTGGGGTGCAAGGCCGATCTCCTCGGCAAATGCGAGTTCTTCAATCCGCTCGGCTCGGTCAAGGATCGCATCGGCTTCGCGATGATCAACGCCGCCGAGCAACAGGGCCGCATCAAACCGGGAGCGACGCTGGTGGAACCGACCTCGGGAAATACCGGGATCGCGCTCGCGTTCGTGTGCGCGGCCCGGGGTTACAAGCTGATCCTGACCATGCCCGAAAGCATGTCGGTCGAGCGCCGCAAAATGCTGGCGCTCTTGGGCGCCGAGATCGATTTGACGCCGGCGGCCAAGGGCATGCCGGGCGCCGTCGCGCGCGCCGAGGAACTGGTCGCCAAGACGCCGGGCGCGATCATGCTGCAGCAGTTCTCCAACCCGGCCAATCCGGAAATCCACAAGCGCACCACCGCCGAGGAAATCTGGCGCGATACCGGCGGCAAGGTCGACGTCGTGGTGAGCGGTGTCGGCACGGGCGGGACGCTGACCGGCGTCGCCCATGTCCTCAAGTCGCGCAAACCGGGTCTCAAAATGATCGCCGTGGAACCGGAAGACAGCCCGGTTCTGTCCGGCGGCATCCCGGGGCCGCACAAGATCCAGGGCATTGGCGCCGGCTTTGTCCCCGCGGTGCTCGATATCGACGCCATCGACGAGATCGTCAAAATCGGCAACAAAACCGCCTTCGACATGGCTCGCAAGGTGGCGCGGCTGGAGGGCGTTCCGGTCGGGATTTCATCGGGCGGCGCCTTGGCGGCGGCCATCGAAATCGGCCGCCGGCCCGATATGGATGGCAAGACCATCGTCGTCGTCCTCCCGTCGTTCGCCGAGCGCTATCTGTCGACGGCGCTGTTCGAAGGCATCGGTGTTGACTGATCGGGCATCGTCAAGAGAGGCCGGCGCCAGGACGGTGGACTTTACCGACGAACAGATCCATCGCTACGCGCGACACATTCTTCTGAACGACGTCGGCGGCCAAGGGCAGGCCCGGCTGATGGCGTCGCGCGTGCTGGTGGTGGGCGCCGGCGGTCTGGGTTCGCCGATGCTGCTCTATCTCGCGGCGGCCGGGATCGGGACCATCGGCATCGTCGACGACGACGTGGTCGAGCTCAGCAACCTGCAGCGTCAGGTGGTCCACGCCACCGACCGCATCGGCATGGCCAAGGTGGAGAGCGCGCGCCAGGCGCTGATCGCCGTCAACCCCGAGGTCAAAGTGGTCGCCTACAACGAGCGCATTTCCGCGGCCAACGCCCAGGAGCTGATCTCGCAATACGACGTGGTCGCCGATGGATGCGACAACTTCCCGACCCGCTTCTTGGTCAACGACGCCTGCCACTTCGCGCGAAAACCCTTGGTATCGGCGGCGATCCTTCGCTTCGACGGCCAGCTCACCACCTTCAAGGCGTTCGAAATCGACAGTGAGAGTGGCGGGCATGGCCCCTGCTATCGCTGCCTGTTCCGCGAGCCGCCGCCGCCGGGACAGATCCCCACCTGCGCCGAGGCCGGCGTCTTGGGAGCGTTCTGCGGGATGTTGGGATCGCTGCAGGCGACCGAGGTGATCAAGGAAATCCTGGGAATTGGCGAGAGCCTGTCGGGCTGGCTGTTGATCTGCGACGCGCTCTCCACCACGTTTCGCAAGATCAAGGTGCCCGCCGATCCCGGCTGCCCGCTGTGCGCCAACCGGCCCACCATCACCGATCTCTCCATCCACGAAACCCAGGAATACCAGGACGAGCGATGCACGGCCCCGACAAGCTCTCGGTGATCGTCTTTTCCGGGACGTTCGAAAAGGTGCACTATGCGCTGGTTCTGGCCGCGTCCGCGGTCGCCATCGGCCGTCCTGCCACCGTGTTTTTCACCATGGAGGCCTGCCGGGCGCTGCTCAAATCTGGCGCGGACGGCGCGGCGGCATGGCGGCGTCTGCCGCTTGAATTGGGCGGCGGCATCGGGGGCGCCGTGGACGACGGCTACGCCGCCGCCGGCGTGGCGACGTTCGAGGAGTTGCTCATGGCCTGCGTGGAAATGAACGTGCAATTCATGGTCTGCGATATGGGTCTCCGGGCCATGGGCCTGGACCGCGCGGCGCTGCGCGACGACGTGCCCCTTCGGGACGGCGGCGTGGTGACCTTTCTCAACGATGCGTCCGGCGACGGCGCCATGCTGTTCGTTTGATCGGGGCTATGCGACGACGAGATCCAGGCGGCGGCGGCCGGCGCCTGTCTCGACGGCGCATGCTCACGCGACGACCTCTGCCTGATCAACCGTATCGTCCTATGCGAGTTGGTGCGGATGCTCGATCGCGGTTACCGCTATCCCCGCGACTTGATCGCCGATGTGATCGAGAAGATCCTGCGCACCGAGGAATTCGTTGCCGAGAACGCCGCCGAGGCGTGGGCAACTCTCAACGCCTTTCGTCACGGACGAGCGGATTTCGCCGATTGTCTGATCGTTGAGACCAACAAGGCGCTCGGATGCGCGGAGACCGCCACGTTCGATCGATTCGCCTCCCGAATGGAAGAGTACGTCCTGGTGCCGGCGACCGAGCGATCACGCCGATCGGACGACACGAGGGGTCCCTATCCGTGAGCGTCGGTATTATGCGGCGTGGGGCGGCACCTCGGCTTTGATGCGATCGCCTGCGTCGTGCTTGGCGATTTCCAGATCGTACCGGGACTGAAGGTTGACCCAGAACTCGGGCGTCGTGCCAAAGTAGCACGCCAACCGCAAGGCGGTGTCGGCGCTGATGGCCCGGCGTCCCAGTGCAATATCGTTGACCCGCGAGCGCGCCACCTTAATCGCCTTCGCAAGCGCATAGACACTCATTTCCATGGGTTCGAGGAACTCGGTTCGAAGGATATCGCCGGGATGGACCGGGGCAATCCGCTCTCCCGTGACGACGCCTGAAAAGTCCACGCGACCGGCATCCACGTCCTCGCGTTTAATGTTCACCATTTCATCCTCGATGGTAATCCACAACCTCCACGTCCCAAGCCTCGCCGTCGCGCCAAACCAAGCAGATGCGCCATCGATCATTGATACGAATGCTGTGCTGACCAGCACGATTACCCTTCAATGCCTCAAGGCGATTGCCGGGTGGCATCCGCAGATCGCCGAGCACGCTCGCGGCGTCCACCATTTGTAGTTTGGCCCTAGTCCGCCTCTGAATTTCCGCGGGTAGGCCCATGACGGCTCGTCCGACAAACAAGGCGGCCGTCTTCTTGTCGACAAAAGTCCGAATCACAACGCTAACGTACCGCGCACCGGTACGGAAGTCAACGCGTGAATACGAAACATGGATTTGCGACTGCTCTAAGAACCCATATAAGAAACAGTTGGGCGGAATACGGCAACCGGCGAATTGTTTCGGTTGATTGCGATCGACGCCAGAACGTTGGGCGTCCTGACCGGCCCACTCACCCGCTCAAGGGTGAACGATGCGGCTTTGAGATTGAGGCGGATGTCGAATAGTCGCATCATTCGCGTAATGGCGCTATCTGGCGGCTTTCCTGGAACAACGGCCATTGGTCTGGGCTTCGGCACCGAGTTCCCGGGTCGTGGTCGCGGTCTTTGCGACTTCGCTGGCTCGCCACACCCCTCCCGACATCGGCGGGCGATGCTTGACCATGGATATCCGCGCGCGCCTATAATCCCCGGCGACTTCCGTGAGCGACAGGTATTCCCGATCTATTCATGGCTGTGATCGTTCTCCGCGTATCCATCCTATTGATGACCTTGGCGCTTGGTGTTGCGTCCGCCGCGGCCGCGCCGGAAGGCACGGGCCAGCCTCTGCCCCGGTTCGTGAGCTTGCGCGCCGGCGAGGTCAACATGAGGATCGGTCCGGGCGAGCAGTATCCCATCGAGTGGGTCTATCAGCGGGCCGGACTGCCCATGGAAGTTCTCGCCGAATACTACACCTGGCGCAGGGTGCGCGATTGGCGCGGAACCGAGGGCTGGATGCACACCAGCATGTTGAGCCGCCACCGGTCGGTCGTCGTCAGTGGCGACATCCGCTCCCTGCGAGCCGATTCCAATTCCGATGCGCCTCATATGGCCAACGTCGAACCGGGGGTTATCGGCCGGCTGATGGAATGCCGGAAGAACAGCATGTGGTGCCGGGTGGAGATCGCGGGCTTCAAGGGCTGGCTGCGTCGAAACGAGTTTTGGGGAGTCTACGAGAACGAAACGGTGGAATAATACGACAGGTCAATCCGCCAACGCGCTTCCCATCTTGAGAAACTTCTCCCGGCGCTGGCGCCGCAGGGTCTCGCCATCCTGGCCGATGAGCTCCATGAGCATTCTCTCCAGGGCGACGCCCACCGCGTCGATGGCGTCCTCGGGATTTCGGTGGGCGCCTCCCAGGGGCTCCATGATAACCTCGTCGATGACTCCCAGCTCTCTCAGGTCGGCGGCCGTCAGCTTCAACGCCTGGGCGGCCGCCTGTGCCTGTTCGCCATCGCGCCACAGGATGGAGGCGCAGCCTTCCGGCGAAATGACCGAATAGATGGAATGCTCCAGCATCAGAACGCGGTCCCCGGCGGCAAGCGCGATGGCGCCGCCGGACCCGCCTTCGCCGATAATGACGCTGATCAGCGGTACCCGCAGAGCCAGACAAGCTTCGATCGACCGGGCGATGGCCTCGGCCTGGCCACGCGCTTCCGCGTCGATTCCGGGATAGGCCCCGGGCGTGTCCACGAGGGCGATCACCGGGAGTGCGAAACGTTCCGCCAGGGTCATCAGGCGCCGGGCCTTGCGGTAGCCTTCGGGGCGCGCCATGCCGAAATTGTGATGCAAACGGCCGTCGGTATCGGATCCCTTCTCCTGGCCGATGACGACGACCGAATGCCCGTGAAAGCGCCCGAGACCGCCGACCATGGCGGCATCCTCGGCGAACGTCCGATCCCCCGCCAGCGGCGTGAAGTCCTGGATGAGCCGGCCGATGTAATCGAGGGTGTGCGGCCGGTCGGCGTGACGGGCAACCTGCGCCTTTTGCCAAGGATTAAGCCGGCTGTAGGTCTGGCGCAGGGTGGCCTCGAGCTTGGACTGAAGCCGCCCCACTTCTTCGGCAATGTTGATTTCGCTGCCGCTGCTCAGGTGCCGAAGCTCGGCGATCTTCCCTTCCATTTCGGCGATCGGCTTTTCGAAATCGAGAAACGTGCGCATTCCGTTCAAACTCTACTCGCATTTGCGGGCGGCAATGGCGTCGGCCTTGCGGACCAGGGTTTCGGCCTGCCGCAGCGACGCGATATCGATCATCCGGCCATCCAGCGTGACCGCGCCGGTTCCGGCCTTCTGCGCCTCGGCCATGGCGTCCAGAATCCGCTTCGCCTTGGCGACCTCTTTCTCCGACGGACTGAAGATCTCGTTGGCCAGTTCGAGCTGGCTCGGATGAATGGCCCATTTGCCCTCGCACCCGAGAACGGCCACGCGGCCCGCCGCCGCGCGAAACCCGGGCTCGTCCTTGAAGTCGGCGTAGGGGCCGTCGATGGGGCGCAAACCATTGGCGCGCGCCGCCACGACCATGCGCGACAGCGCATAGTGCCACATGTCGTTCCAGTGCTGGCGCCGTTCGCCGCTATGGTCGGCGTCGGTCAGCACGTGATAGTCCGGGTGGGGGCCGCCGATGGTCATGGTCCGCATGCCCGTGGACGCGGCGTAATCGCCGGACCCCAGGTGCAGGGATTCGTTGCGGAAGCTGGCCCGGGCGATTTCATGGATGTTCTGCATGCCGAGAGCGGATTCGATGAGCATCTCGATACCGATGCGCCGCTTCCGCCCCTTCGCCGCTTCGATCTGGGTGAGCAGGACATCGACCGTATAGACATCGGCGGCGGTTCCCACTTTCGGGATCATCATCAGATCGAGCCGCTCCCCCGCGCCCTCGGCGACCTCGATGACGTCTCGGTACATGTAGGGCGTGTCGAGACCATTGATGCGGACCGAAAGCGTTCGCTCGCCCCAATCCATGTCGTTGATCGCCTCGACGACGTTTTTCCGCGCCTGGGCCTTTTCGTCGGGCGCTACCGCGTCTTCCAAATCGAACAAGATCACGTCGGCCGGAGCCTTCGTGGCCTTTTCGAGAAAACGGAGACTGGAGCCGGGAACGGCCAGTTCGGAACGGTTTACGCGCGCTCGGCACGGTTGGACGATTGTGAAGCTCACGGCATCCCCTCGGAGACTGTCATTTGTTTCTGTTCTCGAGCCTTATAAACGATCCGCGCCCAAACGCCCCATCCTTAGCGGGGCGGATCGCCTTTTGTCTTGGAGCGGGCCAGCGGGTGGTGCCTCGTGACCAGATCCTTCAAACGCTGGTCGAGGACATGGGTGTAAATTTGGGTGGTGGCGATGTCCGCGTGACCGAGCATCTGTTGCAGGCTGCGCAGGTCGGCGCCGTGGGCAAGCAAATGACTCGCGAACGAATGGCGCAGAACATGAGGGGACACGCGCCTCGGTTCTATTCCCGCTTCCACCGCCAGATCCTTGAGCTTTTGGGCGAAGCGGGTACGGGTCAGGTGCCCGTCGGCCGATCGCGACGGGAACAGCCACGGTGAACCGGCACCCCTCCCCGTTGCTTGCCGCTTCGGGAGAAAAACCTCGCGGATCGGCGCATACGCGGCCAGCGCCTCTATCGCGGGCTCGGTAAGCGGGACCATGCGTTCCTTGTCGCCCTTGCCGCGCACGATCAGCATTCCGTCGTCCCGGGAAAGCACCGAGACCGGGAGTTGGACCAACTCCGACACTCGAAGCCCCGACGCGTAAAGCACCTCCATGAGGGCGTTCATGCGAAGGCCTTCGGGACCGGATTGGCGTTTCGCGGCGTCGAGAAGGCGCTCCACCTCGCCTTCGCCAAGGTATTTCGGCAACGATCGACCCTGCCGCGGCCGGTCGATGGCGGTGGAGGGGTCGTCCGCGCGAAGGCCTTCGAGGAACAAGAAACGAAAGAACTGACGCAAGGCCGATAACCGGCGGGCGCTGGTGCGCGGCGACATGCCCCGGTCGACCATTTTCTTGAGATACCCCCGCAGCATATCCGAATCGGCGCTCTCGGGTTCGCCCGTGCGAGCGTGGACGTAGGCGGCGAAATCGGCGAGATCGCGGCGATAGGATTCAAGGGTATTTCGGGCCACCCCGCGCTCGGCGGCCAGCATCTCGAAAAACGCCTCCATGTGGCGCGAAAGGGCTTGGACTGGTTTTCGGGGTCTGCCTGGTTTGCCCATCAGCGGGTCGCCGCCGCCCGCTGGGCGTTACGGCAGGCGCCTATTTCGCAAAACGGTCATTGGGAATGATTTTCTCGACGTGGGTGACCGGCGCCGGAAAGTCAGAGGTCGCCAGAAGCACGGCGCCGCCCACGACAAGGAGCAGCAGTACGATTAACAAAAGCCGGAAGAGCATTTTCATGTGAACACCGTCGATGATGCAAAATCAATTCAACAACTCTATGCTAAGTTTGACTCATGGGGCTAAGATTGACCCATGGTGCATTTTTGCGACAACCTACCTGTATGGGGATGAGCTTTCAACGGCGCTTCTACGGTGCGGCGGCGTTGTGATGCGAATGGTGACATCTTATTTCGACCTACGCTCTCGATAAATCAATCGTTCTCGTCGGCTTGATGGGAGCGGGCAAAACGACCGTCGGACGCCGGCTGGCAAACCGGCTTGGCCGCTCGTTCGTCGATGCCGACGACGAAATCGTCAGGGCCGCGGGCTGTTCGGTTCAGGAGATCTTTGAAACATACGGGGAGCAGGCTTTCCGCGATGTGGAAAAGCGGGTCATCGCCCGCCTTCTGGAGGGCGAGCCCCGGGTGCTGGCAAGCGGCGGAGGGGCGTTCATGAACGCCGAAACCCGGGAAGCAATTCTCAGGCATGGTGTTTCAATTTGGCTGCGGGCGGATTTGGAAACCCTCGTGAGCCGCACTATCGGCCGGACCGGGCGGCCCTTGCTGAAGGACCGGGATCCAACCGACATCTTGAAAGGCCTCATGGAACAGAGGTACCCGGTCTATGCCGCCGCCGACTTGATCATCGATACCGGCGATGGCCCAGCCGACGACGTGGTTTCAAGGGTAATCGAGCAACTCGGGGCTAATCGGGAACCGGCGCCGAATCCGGCGGTGAGAAACGGATGAATACGCTTGTTGACAACACGCTGGAACCCGGCGGCCTGATCCGGGTCGCGTTGGGAGAGCGGTCATACGACATCCGGGTGGGCGATGGTATTTTGTCGGACGCGGGCCGGTTTCTGATACCTATACTGGCGCGGCCTCGCGTGGTCGTGATCACGGATAGCAACGTCGCTCCCATCTATCTCGCGGATTTCGAATCCGTCCTGGAGCGAGAGGGAATCCACTATAGCCACGTGGTCTTGCCGGCGGGCGAGCAAACGAAGAGCTTCGACCACTTGCGTGACCTCACCAATCGGCTTCTCGATCAATCCGTGGAGCGGGCGACAACGCTCGTCGCGCTTGGTGGCGGCGTGATCGGCGACATCACCGGTTTCGCCGCCGGCATCCTGCTTAGGGGCCTCGACTACGTCCAGGTTCCGACAACCCTTCTGGCGCAGGTGGACAGCTCGGTCGGCGGGAAAACGGGAATTAATACCCGTCACGGAAAGAATCTGGTGGGGCTTTTCCACCAACCGCGCCTTGTTCTCGCCGATGTACGAACCCTCGATACACTGGACCCTCGTCAATTGCGCGCCGGGTACGCGGAGGTGGTGAAATACGGCCTGATCGACGACCCCGACTTTTTCACCTGGTTGGAAGAAAACGGCGCCGGGGTTTGCGGTGGGGATTGCGCGGCTCAAACGACCGCCGTGTTGACCAGCTGTAAGGCCAAGGCGGCGATCGTCGCCGCCGACGAACGAGAAGCCGGCCAACGGGCGCTGCTCAACCTCGGTCACACCTTCGGGCACGCGCTCGAGGCCGAAACGGGATACGGCGACGCCTTGCTTCACGGCGAGGCGGTGGCCATCGGCATGGTCATGGCGTTCGATCTATCGGTTCGTCTCGGCCTGTGTCCGCCGGGCGACGCCGACAGGCTGCGACGGCACCTGACGGCGGTGGGACTGCCCACCGGTTTGCCGAAGGTGCGCGGCGTGAGCTGGTCCGCCGATGCCCTGATGAACCACATGAGCCGCGACAAGAAGGTCCGCGACGGCCATATGACGTTTGTCCTGGCGCGCGGCATCGGCAAATCGTTTATCAGCCGCCAAGTCGACGTACCGGCCGTCCACCAGTTTTTGCGCGACGCCGCCGCGGCGTAATGGATTTGCATTCAGTTGAATTCGGAACTCGTTGACATGACGCCCTTATTGATTGCCTCGAGCGCTATCGTCGTCCTGCTTGTTCTTTCGGCGTTCTTCTCGGGATCCGAAACGGCGCTCACCGCTTCATCCCGGCCGCTGATGCATCAGCTGGAGCAAAGTGGAAACCGTCGCGCCGCGATCGTTAACCGCCTGCGGATGAAAACCGACAGACTGATTGGCGCCATTCTGCTCGGCAACAACTTGGTGAACATCTTTGCGTCGGCGCTGGCGACCAGCGTGCTGATCGCGCTCTTCGGAGAGGCGGGGGTGGTTTACGCGACGTTGGGAATGACGACGCTGGTGCTGATCTTCGCGGAAATCCTGCCGAAAACCTATGCCTTCCGGAACGCCAACAAGGTCGCGCTGTGGATCGCGCCCCTCGTCAATGGCTTGGTCGTTCTGTTCTCGCCGGTGACGCATGCGATTCAGATCGTCGTTCAGGTGACTCTCCGGATGTTTGGGGCCGATCCGCATTTCGACGAAGGGATTGGTCCGAGTTCGGAAGAACTGCGGGGCGCGATCGAGTTGCATCGGGGCGAGGGGACCGAGGTCAGGCAAGAACGCGCGATGCTTCGAAGTATCCTTGATCTGACGGATGTGGAGGTGGGCGAAATCATGACCCATCGCAAGAATGTCACCATGATCGACGCCGACGAGCCGCCCGAGGCCGTTGTCGCCCAGGTATTGGCCAGCCCGTTCACGCGCGTACCGCTTTGGCGCGGAGAGCCGGACAATATTCTAGGTGTCATCCACGCCAAGGGGTTGCTCCGCGCGGTCAGATCCAAGGAGGGCGATCTCGAGGGCCTCGACGTGGTGGAATTGGCCGCGGATCCTTGGTTTGTGCCGGAATCGACGTCGCTTCTGGATCAACTCCAGGCCTTTCGCCGCCGCCGGGAGCATTTCGCCCTGGTCGTCGACGAATACGGCAGCTTGATGGGAATCGTTACCCTCGAGGATATTCTGGAAGAGATTGTGGGGGAGATCACCGACGAGCACGATGTGGAAGTCCCGGGTGTTATTCGACAGCCCGATGGCAGTCTCATGGTCCAAGGCACCGTCACCATCCGGGATCTCAATCGCCGCTTCGAGTGGGGCCTTCCGGATGGGGAGGCGGCCACGGTGGCGGGGCTGATCCTGCACGAGGCCCGCCGCATACCCGAGGTTGGCCAAGCCTTCAGTTTCCATGGCTTGCGCTTCGAGATCTTGCGGCGCTTGCGCAACCAGGTCACCGCCATACGCATCACGCCGCCGCGCGATGCAAATGAAGGCATTCGGAAGACTTAGACCAGCTTCCGCTGATATTGACTTTTTCGCACGAGGCATAGGATTACCATGGCGTTGACCCGACCCGAACCCCGCGACCATATCCACACCCGCGACATCCGCTGCCGAGGGTACCGGCGGGCGGATGGGCTATGGGACGTGGACGCGACGCTCGAGGATACCAAGACCTATTCCTTCGCCAATCATGACCGAGGGGGAATCAGCAGCGGGGAGCCCATCCATTGCATGCATATTCGATTGACGGTCGACGACGAGCTCGTCGTGCGGGCGGCGGAAGCCACCACCGAGGCCGCGCCGTTCACTATTTGCCCCGCCGTGACCCCGGTATTCGACGGTCTTGTGGGTCTTCGCGTCGGCCCCGGTTGGCGCCGCGAAGTTCTGAAACGGATGAACGGCCCGCGCGGGTGCACCCACCTGACCGATCTGTTGTTGGGGCCCGTGACCACCACCATCCTCCAGACGGTCGGTCCGGCGCGGTCCCGACGCCAAAGTCAGGCACCGGACGGCGGCAAGCCATCCCTCCTCGATAGCTGCCATGCGTTTGCGAGTGATAGCCCTGTCGTCAAACGGGAGTGGCCTGAATATTACACTGGAGATGTGTAGGAAATTAGCGGTCTGGGGCCGCGTCTTCGTCGGGGGTAACTGTTTTCAGCGCCAAGGCATGGAGACCCGCCGACAGTTCCTCGTTTAGAACGGCATAGACCATGCGCTGCCGTTCCACTCGGTTCTTTCCCTCGAACGCCTTTGAGACGATCTCCACCCGGAAATGGCTCTCGCCTTCCGGCCGGTGACCCGCGTGTCCCACGTGATGGTGGGATTCGTCGACGACTGTCAGCCGACCTGGCGACAGCGCCGCCATTAGCTTTTCGCGAATGGCTTCGGACGTTCTCATAGCGGGACACCCATTTTTCTATCGAGTGGCGTGATCCGGGTTTGCGTATGGTATGGTCCGGCCGATGATCAAGAGCAATCCTAAATGACGCCGTGATGCCGGCCCCAGCGACCCCGCGCCAGGCGGCTTTTCTGCTTGCTGCCGTGATTGTCCTTTGGGGGGCCAACTGGCCGGTCATGAAGGTGGGGCTCGATTCCATTCCACCGTTGTGGTTCGCGGCGGCGCGCGTACTGCTGGGGTCGGCCTGCCTATTCGCCCTGCTGGCCGCCATCGACCGGGTCCGGCTTCCCGGACGGGCCGATCTGCCGGTGGTAGTGTCCGTGGCGGTTTTGCAGATCGGCCTGTTTCTCGGCCTCGTCAACCTCGGCCTGCAATTCGTGGACGCGGGGCGCGCGTCGATCCTGGCCTACACCACGCCGCTTTGGGTGGTGCCGATCGCCAGGGTCACCCTTGGCGAGCGTCCTCGCCGCGTTGAAGGCTTGGCGCTGCTTCTGGGATTGGGAGGAATCGCCGTGCTGTTCAGTCCCCAAGAATTCGATTTCACCGACTCGCGAATCGTCACCGGAAACGCCATGCTTGTCGCCGCCGCCATCTCGTGGGCTCTGTGCATCGTTCACATCCGCCACCACAAATGGCAAATGACACCCCTGCAGCTGATGCCTTGGCAGATGCTGATCGGCGGAGCCGCGTTGGCGGTCGGCGCCGTGGCGACCGAGTTCTGTTTCGGACATCCGCTGGTCGGCGCATCTCATTGTCATCATGGCGTACAATGGACCCGTCGCGTCCGCGTTCTGTTTCTGGGCCTATGTCACCGTCGCGCGCGGCCTGCCGGCGATCACGACGGCCCTCGCATCGCTGGGCGTACCCGTGGCCGGCGTCGCGTTGTCGGCGTTGACACTGGGCGAATCGTTGTCGTTCACCCGGGTCGGCGGTTTGTTGCTGATCACCGGAGCGGTCGCCCTGCTCAGTCTTCCGAGCCGGCCTTCAACATAGTCGTTGCGGGGGTCCGCTGCTGGCTTGCGTCGCGCAATTGGACCAACCATAGTAACGTGCATGACACGGTTCTATCGAAACAGCACCGGGCGGAAAGGCCGTCGCCCGGACAGTGCGCCGGATCAAGCGGGCCGGGCCTGCGACTGGCCCGGTTGCACGGAAAACGGCGTGTTCCGGGCGCCCAGATCGCGTAATGAGCTCCGCGACTACTGGTGGTACTGCATGGAACACATTCGCCAGTACAACCGCACGTGGAATTACTACTCTGGGATGACCGACGAAGAGGTGGAGGCGGATGTCCGGAAGGATACCGTCTGGGATCGCCCGTCGTGGCCGTTCGGGTCACCCCCGGCATCCTTTTCCTTCAAGAGCGAGCAATTCCGCGATGATTTCGGGCTGTTTGGCGATGGTGAAGCGCACGTGCCGAACAGGCCCGAAACACCGGAGGCGCGGGCGCTCGTGGTCCTCGATCTTTCGCCCCCCGTCACCGTGGCCATCCTGAAGGCGCGCTACAAGGAACTGGTCAAGCGCCACCATCCCGACGCCAACGGCGGCGACAAGGCGGCCGAGGAAAAGTTCAAGGAAATCAGCGAGGCCTATCAAACGGTTCTGAACACCTTTAAGATCTGATACGAGTTGGATGGCCGGGTCCGATACGAAAGGGATGGTTTGTGCGCCGCGAGGCCCCTATTTCATACACAGGAAACAGTAAGGACGCCGCCCCGCACGCAGTGATGACTCGAATACATGATCTCCGCCACCGAATGAGCCGATGATGATACCTCACAACCCGACCGACGGTCCCGCGCTGGGATGCATGCTCAATGCACCCGACATTATGCTGTCGGTGCGACAAACCTTTGGTCTCGATACCGATGTGGATGTGCCGGCGTTCAGCGTCTCCGACGATCACGTTCCCGACGTGGACGAGGCCTATCGGTTCGACCACGACACAACGCTGGCAATTCTGGCGGCGTTCGCCCACAACCGCCGGCTGCTCATCCAGGGGTACCACGGGACCGGCAAGTCCACTCATATCGAACAGGTGGCGGCGCGGCTCAACTGGCCGTGCGTTCGGGTCAACCTGGACAGTCATATCAGCCGCATCGATCTGGTCGGACGGGACGCGATCGTTCTGCGCGATGGCGCCCAGGTGACCGAGTTCCGGGAGGGAATCCTGCCATGGGCGCTGCAGCGCCCGACCGCTCTGGTGTTCGACGAGTACGATGCCGGCCGGCCTGACGTGATGTTCGTGATTCAGAGAATCCTCGAGGTCGAGGGCAAGCTAACGCTGCTCGACCAGAACAGGGTCATGCGGCCCCATCCATACTTTCGCCTGTTCGCCACCACCAACACCGTGGGCCTCGGCGACACCACCGGGCTCTATCATGGCACCCAGCAAATCAACCAGGGCCAGATGGATCGCTGGAACATCGTGGCCACCCTCAATTACCTCGCCAGCGAGGCGGAGCAGGAAATCGTGATCGCCAAGGTGCCCTCGTACAACAACCCCGAGGGCAAACAAAAGGTCGCGGCGATGGTGGAACTAGCCGATCTGACCCGCGCCGGCTTCATGAATGGCGATCTCTCGACCGTGATGTCGCCCCGCACGGTCATCACCTGGGCCGAGAACGCGGAGATATTCAAGAGTATCGGCGCGGCGTTCCGGCTCACCTTCCTCAACAAGTGCGACGAACTCGAGAGGGCGACGGTGGCGGAGTACTACCAGCGTTGCTTCGCCGAGGACCTTCCCGAGTCCGCCATGCACGCCGTTCTGAGTTAGCTGGACATGAAAAGCCGCGACGACCGTTCCGCGGTTCTGAAACGGGTGACCGCCGCCACCGTGCGGGCCATGTCCGGGCGCGACGAAGTCGGCGTGACCTTTTGCGGCGGCGAAAGCCAGGTCGATGGCCGCGGCAAGAAGGTGCGCCTGCCCGCCCCGAGCCCTCGCGCTCAAGGCGCCGAGATCGCGCGGCTGAGGGGGGTCGCCGATGCCATGGCCCTGAACCTGCGCTATCACGACGCCGGCATGCATCAACGGCGGCGGCCGGCGGGCCCCGAAGCCCGCACGCTGTTCGACACGGTTGAACAGGTCCGGGTTCAAACCTTGGGAATGAGGCGGTTCCACGGGGTCGCCCACAATCTCGGAGCTCTCCTCGATCATGCTTGCACCGCCCGGGGCTACGCGTCGGCCCCCACGGACGACCCGGCGCTCATGGCCGAGGCCATGAGTCTTCTCATTCGGGAACGGCTGACGGGAACCAAGGCGCCGCCTTCGGGGGCGGCGCTGGCCGATGCTTGGCGCGCGCATTTCAACGAGCATTGCGGCCCTCGGCTCGCTGGTCTGACCGAAAACCTGACCGACCAGGCGTCGTTCGCGGACGTGTTGTCGCAAATGATTCGATCGCTGGGTCTCATTGACGACAACGATCCGTCCCTGGACGAGGAAAACAGGGACGACGAAAGCGAAGGCGACGATCAAGAGCCCACCACCGACGATACGACGTCGGAGGGGGCGGAGGGCGCGTCCGAGAGCGCGGCCGCGTCGGTCAGCGAGGCGGAAGGCGATGCAGTCGGCGAGCACCTGGAAGAGGCCTCGGGCGAGGAGTTCATGGCCGGCGAAGGCGGCCTGAGCCCGGCGGGACCGACCGCCCGGCGCAACCGGCGCGGCGATCTGCCGGAACTGGAAGGTCCGGTTTACAGACCGTACACCACCGAGCACGACGAAGTGGTGGAAGCGCACACCCTGTGCGATCCGGAGGAACTGACGCGATTGCGAGCCCTGCTCGACCAGCAGCTCGCCAACATGGAGAGCGTGGTCGCCCGGCTCGCCAACCGGCTTCAGCGCCGGCTCCTGGCCAAGCAGACACGGGCGTGGGAATTCGATCTGGAAGAGGGGCTTCTGGATTCGGGCCGTCTCTCCCGGGTCGTTGTCGATCCTCTGCATCCGTTGAGTTTCAAGCGTGAGAAAGAAACCGATTTCCGCGATACGGCGGTGAGTCTCCTGATCGACAATTCCGGCTCCATGCGGGGGCGGCCGATTTCGGTGGCGGCCATGAGCGCGGATATTCTCGCGCGAACGCTGGAGCGGTGCGGCGTGAAGGTGGAGATCCTCGGCTTTACCACCCGGGCCTGGAAGGGCGGGCTGTGCCGCGAACGCTGGGTCACCGAAGGCCGGGCCAAGAACCCGGGCCGGCTCAACGACCTTCGCCATATTATTTTCAAGGGCGCCGATCAACCGTGGCGGCGGGCGCGGCGCAACCTCGGGCTCATGTTGCGCGAAGGGCTTCTCAAGGAAAACATCGATGGCGAGGCCCTGCTTTGGGCGCATGCGCGTCTCATGGCGCGGGCGGAACAGCGCCGCATCCTCATGGTGATTTCCGACGGAGCGCCGGTGGACGACGCAACCCTGTCGGCCAACCCCGGCAACTACCTGGAACGGCATCTTCGTCAGGTGATCGACTGGATCGAAAACCAGTCGCCGGTGGAACTGACGGCCATCGGCATCGGCCACGACGTCACCCGCTACTATCGGCGCGCGGTCACCCTGATCGACGCCGAGGAACTGGGTGGAACGGTCATGAAAAATCTGGAAGCTTTGTTCTCCGAGGACGACGCCAGCATTGAGTGGGCACCTCCCCCCGCGGCCACCGGCCGCCGCGCCGGACGGCCGCGCTAACGTCAGGCCGACTTCAGGTTCCCCCGGAAGAATTCCGTGGTGCGCGACCAGGCCAATTGGGCGTCTTGCCTGTCATAGTGACCAGCGGTGGGGTTGGCGAAGCCATGGTCGGCGTCGTACCAGTAGACGGTCAACTTCTTGTCCGCTTCGTTCATGGCCTTTTCGAAGGCGGACACCATCGCGGTGTTGATCCACTGGTCACGCGTCGCGAAATGGCCGAGGACCGGCCCCTGGAGCCGGGCCAGTTGTTGAGGCGGCCGGTCGACCTTGCCGTAATAGATGACGGTGGCGTCCACCGGCGAGGCGATGGCGGCATTGAGAGACCACCCGCCGCCAAAACAAAAGCCGACGGTTCCCACTTTTCCGGTCGCCTCGGGACGGTTCTTGAGGGCTCCGATCCATGACATGACCGTGTCGGTGGCCTGAGCGGGATCGAGTTCCTCGATAAACCTGCGCGCTTCGTCGGGGTTTTTGGTCATTTTGCCGTTATAGAGGTCGATGGCCAGCGCCATGTACCCCCTGCGGCCCAGATCCGCGGCCACCGACATGATCTGATCGTTGAGGCCCCACCATTCGTGGATCAGCATGACGGCCGGCGCCGGTGTCTTCGCGGGCATGGCGAGGGCGGCGCTGACCTTTTGACCGTCGGCTGTGGCCATGGACACGTGCTGCAAAGACCGCGCGGCGGCGCGCGCCAGGACGGGATCCGCCAGCACGACCGCCAGCGGCATCCCGGCGGCCATTCCCTTGACGATCTGGCGGCGGCTCAGCACGAATGACATACGGACAATCCTCTTTCTTGGTGTTCAGCCCCTCGATTGAAGTTAGCCACCGTTATCCGATCTCAAAGAGTTGTAAAGGCGATAATGTGTGGATCACTCCGCCTAAGTGTTTAAATTTCCCACACATCGACGCCGTCACACTTTAGCGAGTGTCAATCTCTATGCGTTGGATTCACGCCGTTCTTCTCCCGCTGCTTGTCCTCGCGCCTTTCCACGAGAGCGCCGCCGCGGATGCGCCATCCGTCGACGTCCAGGTCCGATCCGTGCCGCTGGACGCGGCCACGTGGGACGCGGACGTGGCCGGCCGGTTGCGTTATCGGGGCGGCGTCCATCTCATGTCCGCGGATAAACGGTTTGGCGGTCTTTCGGGCCTTATGGTATCGGCGGATGGCGCCGACTTCACGGCGGTGTCCGATAGGGGGACATGGGTTCGCGGCGCGCTCACCTACGATGCGACCGGCGTCCTCTCAGGCGTCGCCCATATGACAATCGAGCCCATTCGAGAGACCGATGGACGGCCCTTGATCGGCGCGCGCGGAGACGCGGAAGCCTTGGCGCCGGCGCCGGACGGCGGCGCCGTGGTTGCGTTTGAACGCGATCCCAGATTGCGGATCTATCCGGATGGCGAGAAACGGCCCATCGCCCTCCCCGCGCCGGGCGGAGTCGAGCGAGCCCCGCCCAACAGCGGCATGGAAGCGGTCGCCCGGCTCTCGGACGGCCGGTTGCTGGTGGTTACGGAATACGACGAACAACCGGGGCGTTTCGTTGGCTGGATCGGGGGCGCCGCGGGCTGGTCGCGGATAACGTATTTGTGCGATCAGGGATACAAACCCACAGGAGCAACCACGCTTGAAAACGGCGACGTCCTGTTTGTGGAGCGGCGCTTTCCGTTGCTCAGCATCCGGGTGCGCAGAGTCGCGGCCACCGCGCTGAAACCCGGGGCCGAGATCGAGGCCGAAGAACTGGCGCGGCTCGAGGGATCCCGCACCTTCGACAACATGGAGGGCATCGCCGCGCGCCAGGGCCTCAATGGCGAAACCCTGATCTACCTGGTGTCCGACGACAATTTCCGCGGCTTCCAGCGCACCCTGCTGATGATGTTCGAACTGATCGAGTAGGCGATCCGGCTCCGACCACTCGCCGATGAATGCAGACACCGTCGTTTCGCCTGGCTACGTTTCCGACTTGAAAGCCGCGTAGACGGACGGGCTTTAGGGAAAGAAAGTAAATGAATCTTGACGAACTTTTATTCGCCGCGATTCTCATTCTTGGCGCCAGTGTCATCCTCGTGTCGATCTCCCGGTGGCTCAAGCTGGGCTCGATTCTCGGCCTGCTTGCCGCGGGCGTAGCACTAGGTCCCCATTCGCCCGGCCCCGTTCTGACCACTCATGTGGATGAACTCCTCGGCATCGCCGAGCTGGGCGTCGTGCTGTTCATGTTCACCATCGGCCTGGAGATGCGGCCCAGCAAGCTGTGGTCCATGCGGCGTCTGCTTCTGGGTCTCGGTTCAGCCCAAATCCTGGCGACCGGCGCGGTTCTCGCCCTCGCCCTGTTGGCGATCCCGTTCATCTCAAGGAACACCGCCATCGTTGTCGGGCTGGGCCTCGCTCTTTCGTCCACGGCCATCGTCATGCAGACCCTTGAAGAAAAGGGCGAAGTAGCAAGCGACCACGGCAAGGCGGCGTTCGCGGTCCTGATCATGCAGGACCTGGCCGCGGTGCCGCTACTGATTGCGGTGCCGTTACTGTCGGCGGTGGCCGCGCCAACGTCCGAAACGCCCTTGTGGCGGTTAGGCGCGGCCGGCGTGGGAGCAGTGGCCGGCGTCGTTATCGTGGGCCGCTATCTGCTGCCGGTTGTGCTCGCATGGACCGCGCGGGCCCGGTCGACGGCGGCTCTGGGCGTGGTGGTGCTGGTCGCCGTCCTGGCGGCGGCCCTGATCATGGACGAGGCCGATTTGTCCATGGCCATGGGGGCCTTCCTCCTCGGCATGACGCTGGCGGCGTCCGACTTCCGCCACCAGGTCGAGGCGAGCGTTTCGCCGCTGAAACGCGTCCTCATGGGCCTGTTCTTCATCGCCGTGGGCATGTCCATCGATTTCGACGTGGTGGTCGAACTGGGACCGATCCTGGTCGCGATCGTCGCCTTCGTCGTCGCTATCAAGGGTCTCGTCATGACGCTGCTCGGCCTGGTCTTCGGGCTTGGCCGCGCCAACAGTCTGCGCGCGGCGTTCCTGCTTTCGCAATGCGGGGAGTTCGGGTTCGTGGTGTTCGCCATGGCGCACATGGACGGTCTTTTGACCGATCATGTCTTCGCCACCGTCCTCGTGGTCATTTCCCTATCCATGGCGCTGACCCCGCTGCTGGTGAAGCTCGGCTATTGGCTCGCCGGTCTGCTCGCCGGCAAGACCGTCGTCGACGGCCCCCTCAAGGACCTGAGCGAGGAGATGCGCGACCACGTGGTGGTCGCCGGATACAACCGGACCGGACGGCTGATGTGCATGATGCTGGAACGCACGGACACACCCTACATTGCCTTCGACCTCGACCTGGAGCGCATTGCCGGGGGCAAGAAAGACCATCATAACGTCCACTTCGGCGATGTCACCGATCCAGAGATGCAGGGCGCGGCGGCCTTCGCCAGGGCCACGGCCGTGGTCGTCACCCTGGAGGACATGCGGGCCGCCGGGTGTTTAGTGGAAGAGCTCCGCACCTTCTATTCACACTTGCCCATTCACATGGCCACGCCCGATTTGGCCACGCGGGACGCCATGCGCGCCAAAGGCGTCGCGGATGCCATCTGCATCGTCTTGGAGGGCAATCTTCAATTGGGTGGATCCGTGCTGGGCACGGCCGGGGTCGTCCAGGAGGACATCGACCGGCTCATCGACGATTTCAGGCGCGATGACTACGCCCTGCTTCGCGGCGTTGCCGCCAAGTCCAGGCCATGAGCAATATCCGACCGAGTGGGATCACTCGATCGGATATGATTGCTCTAGCAGGCGATGGTGTAGAGCGCGACCGTGCGATCGGATCAGGTCGCTCCTGTCGAACCAAGCTCTAGGTGATCGAGGCCCGGTAAATGCTCTCGATCGACGCGTCCAGGGCCTTGTTGAATTCCTCGTCGGATTGCTGGGAGCTCAGCCCCTCGGTCAACGCGCGGGAGAAACTCGCGATCATGCCCGGGTTTTTCGCCAGCTTGGCGTTGGCTTCGTCGCGGCTGTACCCCCCGGAGAGCGCCACCACGCGGACCACCCGGTCATGGGCGATAAGGGCGTCGTAGAACCCCGGCGTGTCGGGGATGGTCAGCTTCAACATCACCTTGCGCCCGTCGGGGAGCTTGTCCAAGTGCTTCAGGATTTCCGCCTTCAGGATATCCTCGCAGGCCGCCTTTTCCGGGCTCTTGATGTTGACCTCCGGCTCCAGGATCGGCACCAGATCGTGATCCAGAACCTTCGCGGCGACGTCGAATTGCTGTTCGACATTGGCGGCGATCCCGGTGGCCGAGGCGGTTTCGACGACCGACCGCTCCTTGGTGCCGAAGATGCCGGCGGCCACGGCGCGGTCGAGCAAATCGTCGAGACCCGGCATGGGCTTCATCAGCTTGACGCCATCGGATTCATCGGCCAGTCCCTTGTCGATCTTCAGGATCGGAACGACCCGGCGGTCGTTCCACAGGAACTCCGGAACCGGTTTGCCGTCGATCGCACCGTCCATGGTCATTTCGAACAGGATCGCGGCGAGCACCCGGTCGCCGGTGAACGCGGGCGAACTGATGATCCGGCAGCGCATCTGATGCATCAACGCGAACATTTCCGTGTCGTTGGCGTAGGCCGACTCTTCGATCCCATAGAGCTTCAACGCCTTGGGCGTCGAGCCGCCGCTCTGATCGAGCGCCGCGATGAACCCGCCCTTGCTCGTCATTTGCTCCAATTGCTCGCTATTCATCCTCTATTCCTTCCCTTTTTCGGTTGTCTCAAACGCCCTTCGTTTCACGGCAACGTAGAGTGCGGCGGCCAATGGAAGATTTTTTTTGGCCGCGCCGCCAGTGCCAGACAGAAGAATGGTCACATTTGTGATGATAGCAGAACGAGGTGTAAACTTCCAATAGGCGCGGCGGCGCCCGCCGTGTCCCATGGTGTCGCCAACGGGCCGGTCGGCGCCGCACTTCGCCGCCTATCGCCAGCCTTCGATGGGGTTCACGCGGCTCTGGTTTTGTCGTTGCGGGGCGGTCGACCTCAAGTGCATATTCGGGATGGTGCCCTCCCCACAACCGCGGCAAGGAAGGACGACGCAATGACGCTCATTTTTGTTCAACTTGTCTGTCATCCGGGGAAAACCTATCAGGTCGCCGACGAACTCTATCAGCGGGAAATCGTGTCGGAACTGTATTCGACGAGCGGCGACTATGATCTGATCATGAAGATTTACATTCCCGAGGACACCGACATCGGCAAGTTCGTGAATGACCGCATCCTCGATGTCGAGGGTATCCAGCGGTCGCTGACGACGTTGACATTCCGCGCATTCTGACGGGCGGACACGATGGTGGGAGGCAAACGGTCCCACCTCCATCCGCCGCCGCTATTATTTTGCGGAACTTGACGCGCACAACTGCATCCGTCAGGCCGGCGCGCAATCAATTCACGTTTTGCTCGTCGCTGCGCATCAGAGTGCTTCATTATGGCCGGACAACCCTTTAGTATCTGGCCAAAGCCATGATTGGTTGAATGGCGAGCCAGTTTCAAAACTCTTGGAGAGGAGGGGAACATGATCGAAGGGTATGCAGACCTAAGAAACGAACTGGTCGAGATTTTCGGCGGCCACCTGACACAGGAAGACATCGATGTCGCCGTCGAGGCGCTGATCGAGGAGGAACGCACCACCGCCACTCCGGCCCTGGCCGAGCTCAACGCGCTGGCGCAGAGCCGCGAGGGAAAAGAAAAACTCCGTGACTGTCTTGCCCACTGGATTACGCACGAGCACGACAAACACGCCGCCGACAAGGAGAAAGCGGCGAAACTGGCGTTGAACAATCTCTTGGAGTGCATGGGGACCGAACGCCGGCACCAAGAGCGCTGACCCGAATTCCCGGCGTCGCGGGGGCTGGCGCGGGCCATGTGCCGACCCAGCACCAGCCCTGGCGGCGCACCCGGCATCCGATTGATGGGAAGCTAGTACCGACTATCACAGTTCCGTGCCCCATGTGACGGTCTTCCGAGGTCGTCCGGCCAGGCGCGGGGCGCGCCGTGATGCTTGGAGCATCACAGCGGCCCGCAACGCCGCTGGGGGCATCGGAACACCGCCCGGAGGGTTGCTTTTCCCGCGTCCTCGGGGCGTCGACGGCGCTTCACGATGCTCCGGCATCGTCGGCGCACCGCCTCCTGCCGAGGACACGGGAAAAGCGATCACATGGGGCACGGAACTGTGATAGTCGGTACTAGCTTCCGCGAGCGTAGTCCGTGAGCGCGGCTAAAAACATGAGCACCCAAACCAGGAGAAATCCGCGTTTCTCTTTGGCTACTCAGGTCCTGCTGGGGCTTGTGCTGGGCGTGGCGGCGGGCGTTTTCTTCGGCGAAATGGTGGCGTTTCTGAACGTTGTCGGAGAGGTCTTCATCAAGCTTCTGCAGATGACGGTGATTCCCTACATCGTCGTGTCGTTGATCGGAGGGTTGGGACGCCTGAGCCTGGCGGAGGCCAAGAACCTAGCACTCAAGGGCGGCACGGTTCTCCTCGTCTTATGGGGAATCGGCTTCGTTCTTATTTTTCTCGCCTCGCTCGCCCTGCCCAACTGGCCTTCGGCGTCGTTTTTCTCCGAAAGCCTGTCCGGTGAGCCTGAACCCGTCGATTTCGTGCTCCTCTATATCCCATCCAATCCGTTTTACGCCCTCGCCAACGCCATTATACCGGCGGTCGTGCTATTCAGTATCGTGACCGGACTTTCCCTAATCGGCGTGAGACAAAAAGAAAGCCTTCTCCAAACCCTGTCGGCATTTGCCGAAGCATTGATGCGGGCGACCGGCTTCGTCGCCAGATTGGCGCCCATCGGCGTCTTCGCTCTGACCGCGAGCGCGGCCGGAACCATGGATATCGAAGACCTTGGCCGTCTCCAGATCTATTTGGTGATAAACGGGCTGCTCGCGTTGATCCTGAGTGTCTGGGTTTTGCCCGCCCTGGTTTCTGTCGTGACCCCGCTCAGTTACCGCCAGATGGCCGAGGACCTCCGCGGACCGCTTATCACCGCGTTCGCCACCGGCAGCCTTCTCGTCGTCCTCCCGCTGCTCGCCGAACGCTGCAAGCGTCTCCTCGGGAGAACCGAAGAGTACACCGGAGAGGCGGGAGAAGAGGCCCGCGCCTCGGTGGATGTGCTTGTCCCCACATTCTATAATTTTCCCGCGCTGGGGATCTTGCTGGCGTTGAGCTTCGTTCCCTTCGCCGGATGGTACATCGGAAGCCCGGTGTCGGTGGCGGACTTTCCATTGATGATCGGGGCCGGACTTGCCAGTCTGTTTGGCGGCACGGTTCTGGCGATTCCTTTTGTTCTCGAGCTACTCAGGCTACCCTCCGATCTGTTTCAGCTTTTCCTGACAGTCGATGTTTTGGGTGTCCGGCTCGCGGCGTTGCTCGGATCCGCTCACATTGTCGCCATCACGTTGATCAGCACCTACGCCATTCAGGGCATGACCCGGGTACGCATTGTCCCTCTGCTACGATTTGGCATCGGCAGTGTGGCGCTCATCGCCGCCGCCTTGATTGGCGTACGGGCGTTCTACGGCAATGTCTTGGTTGTTCCGTACACCAAGGACGAGGCTCTCGCCGGCCTATTCCTGCTGCGCCAGCCGCATACGGCCACGGTATTCCGCGAGCCGCCGGTTACGCCCGAAAATGCCACGAGCGGGCCACGGTCCCTGACCGAAATCCTGGACAGCGGCGTCCTTCGGGTCTGCTACTTACCGGATAGCTACCCCATGGCTTTTTTCAATACCGACGGGGATCTCGTCGGATTCGACATCGAGATGGCCCATCGGCTGGCGCGAAGATTGAACCTGCGCATTGAATTCCTGCCTTGGGAGAATTGGAGGGGAAGGGCGGACCGACTGAATGAAGGATACTGCGACATTGACATGTCCGCCGAGGCGATCGCTCCCGAGACAGCCGTGAAAATGCTCCTGACCAGGCGGATCGCGACATTCACTCTGTCTTTCATGGTCCCCGATTATCGTCGTGACAGCTTCGTCTCTTGGGATCGCATCCAAAGCGGTCGTGATCTCCGGATCGCCGCGGCCGATCATGAGCTTACGAGCAAGTTCTTCGCCAAATTCCTTCCGAGCGTAACGCTCATCCCTTTGAAATCGAACGCGGATACGATCGACCTGCTGGACGCGGACGATGAGCGGTTCGACGCCGTGGCGGGCCCCGCTGAAGAGATGGCCGCTTGGAATATCCTTTATCCCCGATTCAGGGTCGTCGTTCCGAGACCCACGGTGAGGTGGCCGGCCGGATACGGTTTGCCGCTTGGCAGTCAGGATCTGCTTCGCGTGGTCGACGCTTGGCTGCTCGAAGCGGAGCAAACGGGTGTCATTGACGAACTTCGCGATTACTGGGTGAGCGGGAAGATCGAACAGACCAAGCCGCCGCGATGGTCGGTGATCCGCGACGTCCTGAACTGGGTCGATTGACCGGATCTTCACCGGCCATCGCGGACATGGTTCCAATCATCAAAGGCACTAACTATGGTGAGCGCCCGCAACGACTGAAGAGGTCAACATGACCACCAACAAGATCAAGATCGCGGTGATCCCGGGCGACGGGATCGGAAAGGAAGTCATGCCCCAAGGGGTGCGGGTGCTGGAGGCGGCCGCGTCGCGATATGGTCTCGAATTCGCCTTCGACGGCTTCGATTTTTCCTCCTGCGACTAATACAAGAAGCACGGCAAGATGATGCCGGACGACTGGAGGGAGCAAGTCGGCGGCCATGACGCGCTGTTTTTCGGCGCGGTCGGATGGCCCGAGACGGTGCCCGACCATGTCTCGCTTTGGGGTTCGCTGATCCAGTTCCGACGCGAATTCGACCAGTATGTCAGCCTCCGCCCCGCCCGCTTGATGGCGGGCGTGCAATCGCCGCTGGCGGGTCGCGGACCCGGCGACATCGACATGATGATCGTGCGCGAGAATACCGAAGGCGAGTATTCCTCGATCGGCGGCAAGATGTTCCCAGGTACCGAGCGCGCGGTGGTGATACAGGAAACCGTAATGACCCGCACGGGGTCGACCGGATCCTGCGCTATACTTTCGATCTGGCGGAAAAACGCGGGTGGCCTAGATGGCGAAGGCCTACTCCGGGGTCCGCGTCGACTAGTATCACATCGACATCCTGACCGCGCTGTTCGTGCTGCATCCGGATCGTTTCGACGTGATCGTGGCATCGAACCTCTTCGGCGACATCCTGTCGGACCTCGGCCCCGCCTGCACGGTCACCATCGGTGTCGCTCCTTCGGCGAACATCAACCCGGATCAGAAATTCCCCTCGCTGTTCGAGCCGGTCCACGGGTCCGCCCCCGACATCGCCGGAAAAGGGGTCGCGAACCCGGTGGGCCAGATCTGGGCGGGGCGATGATGCTCGACCATCTGGGCCATCCGGAGGCCGCGGCGGGCATCCTCGGCGCCGTGGAGAGGGTGCTGGCCGAACCTAGCCTGCGCACCCGGGATCTGAGCGGCACGGCGGATACCACCGCCTGCGGCAAGGCGATCGCCGACGCGCTGGACTGACGAGGCAGGGAATGCGACATCACCGATATTCGCGAAAAAACGGTTTCGATCGCGTCCCCGATCGCCACATCGCCGCCGGGCTGCATCTGGGCGGTAGCGAAAGCTATCCTGATGTGTTTCAGCCCTTCGGCGGATTTGCGGACGGGATCGAGGCTGTCGACAGTCACGTCGGCCTGCCCGATATTCCAGGCGTGGGCTTCGAGGCGAAGTCGAAGCTCCACGCTCTGATGAAGACCCTGACCGACTGATCGGACCGTGCGCAAAAAGGGCGTCAGACGCGCTTCGGCATCAGCACCGTGTAGTCGAAGTCCAGCACCACCGACGGGTCGTACTTGCCGTCCTCGTCCTTGTAGGGAAAATCGGCGCAAGCCCGGTCCTTGGTGGCCACCGTCCGCAGCCTGAGAGCGCCCAAATCCTTGTGTCCCGGCACCCGCATGGTGTCGAGCACCTCGGACCATGCATAGATGGTGTGACCGGCGAACGTCGGCGCCACGTGACGGCCGCCGTTGATGGCCGCCACCTTGAAGGCGTTGGCCAGGCCGTTGAACGACAGCGACCGCGCCAAGCTGATGATGTGGCCGCCGTAGATGATGCGGCGGCCGAACCGGCCGTCCTTCTCGGTGTGCTGGTTGAAGTGCACCTTGGCGGTGTTCTGATAGAGGCGCGTGGCCAGCATGTGCTCGGCTTCCTCGATGGTCATGCCGTCCACGTGATCGATCTTCTCGCCCTTCTGGTAATCCTCCCAGAAATGCGGACTGCCGGCCAGCGCCGCGTCGTAGTGTTCGATGTGAAGCTTGTAGGGCACGGTGAGCGCGCCCGCCTCCACCGCCTTGGGCAGGTCGGGGACCACTTCGTCGGGAGCCGGCGCGTCCGCGTTCTGTTTGCGCACCATTACCCAGCGCACGTAGTCGAGCACGGTCTGTTGACGCTGGTTGACGCCAACGGAGCGGACATAAACGACGCCGGTCTTGCCGTCCTTGTTCTGGCGCAGACCGATTACCGTCGACTTGGTGGACACCGTGTCGCCCGGATAGACCGGGTCGCCGAACTTGCCGTTGGCGTAGCCCAGGTTGGCGACGGCGTTGAGCGAGATATCCGGGACGGTCTTGCCGAACACCATGTGGAAGGCCAGCATGTCGTCCACCGGCGCCCGTTCCAGACCCAGCGCCGCCATCGCGAACTCGGCGGACGAGTTGACCGCAAAGCGGGTCCCGTACAACGCCGTATACACGGCCACGTCGCCCTCGGTGATGGTCCTGGGCGTCGCGTGCACGATCTCCTGGCCCTGCTTGAAATCCTCGAAATAGTTGCCCGGATTGGTTTTTATGCTCATGGATGCACCCGCCAAATCGTTGCTGGGCGCCGGTTCGGCGCCCCATGGTTCTTGACCCCTCGCCGCGCCTAGAACTCGTAGGCCGCGGCCAGTTCGGGATCCTTCTTGGCCACCAGGCGGGCCAGATCGACGATGACCTTGGCCTGTTTCCAGGTGGCGTCGTCCTGCATCTTGCCGTCGATCATGGCGACACCGGAGCCGTCGGGCATGGCCTCCAGGATGCGCTTGGCGAACAGGACTTCCTTGACCTCGGGGCTGAACACCTTCTTGGCGATGCCGATCTGGTTGGGAGCCAGCGACCACGCGCCGGTGCAGCCCATCAGAAAGGCGTTGCGGAACTGGGCCTCGCAGCCGGGCTCGTCCTTGATGTCGCCGAACGGTCCATAGAACGCGCGAAGACCGTTGGAGACGCAGGCGTCGACCATGCGGGCCACCGTGTAATGCCACAGATCCTGCTGGAAGAACGCGCGGTCGCCCCCCGCTTGCCCCTCCGAGGGGCCCTCGGTGGAATCGGCGAGAACGCCGTAGTACGGATGTCCTCCGCCGACGCGGGTGGTCTTCATGCCGCGCGACGCCGCCAAGTCGGCCGGGCCGAGGCTCATGCCGTGCATGCGCGGGCTGGCGCAGGCGATGTCGGCGACGTTTTTGACGCCCTGGGCGGTCTCGAGGATGGCATGGATGAGGATCGGCTTCTTGATCTCATATTTGGCTTCCAGCAGCGCCAGAAGCTGGTCGACGAAATGGATGTCCCACGGGCCTTCCACCTTGGGGATCATGACCACGTCGAGCTTGTCGCCGGCGGCCGCGAGGATCTGGTCCATGTCGTCCAGGAACCACGGGCTATTGAGGGCGTTGACCCGGGTCCACAGCGCGGTGTCGCCGAAGTCCACGGCCTTGGCCACCTCGATGAAACCGGCGCGCGCCGCCTCCTTGGCGTCGGCGGGGATGGCGTCCTCGAGGTTGCCGAGGAACACGTCCACCTGCTTGGCCATGTCCGGCACCCGGGCGCGCAGCTTCTCGATGTGCGGGGGGAAGAAGTGGATCATCCGTTCCGGCCGCACGGGCAGTTCACGGACGGGCGCGGGCGCGCCGATGGCGAGTGGTTTGTAAAATTGCGAAGGCAGTTTCATGGTCTTTCCCTTCCCCCGGAACCTTGATGGTTTGTGTTTGTGGAACGGGCCTAGAGGTACCCCGAAGCGCCGTTTCAGTCAATTTTCATGGTGCGGCGCGGCAAACAATCGAGTCACTCCGGCGCCGTCGAGCCCGCCACGGAGAATTCTTGCCGGGGATTGGTTCGTTGCACTGGCGATGTCCGCCATCTCCCATACGATTGACAGCGAGAAATTCTGGAACGGCTTGGAATGCAGCACCCCGACGGCGGCGTTTTCCCGGCGCTCGATCCGATACAATCCGTCATCGACGTGGTGTTCGACAATACGCGCGAGGCTTTCCGCGCCGGGCAGGCGACCGAATGCCTTGAAATAGGCTTCGCCAAACGTCCAGGCCCGGTAGAACGCGACGCGCGAAACCGGTTTGTCCATGGGCCCAAGAAAGACCTCGAGGATGGCGCCTGTGTTTCGCTTCGGGCACATGTATTCCACGTCGATCCCGACACGCGCGCCGTGGGCGATCGCCGCGGCGACAACTCCCCGGCTGTGGGAGATCGATCGGTGCTCTCCCATTTCGGGCCACGGTTCGGGAGCGCTCGCCGAGATGTCGGCGAGCAGACGCCGCGCGTTCTCCGATTGCCGGCGATGAGGAACTCTTACGCGCAAGGGCGGTGGCGATATGGAGCGTACACCATAGAAGATTTTCAGGTTTCCATCCTCTGGTTGCGTAGGTTCGTCTTTTGGCGTCATGGGAAACAGAGGCTCAAAATTGGCGATACCGGTCGCGGAAGCCAAGTCTCGCATACAATCACCGTTGGCGGTACAATCAGTTGATTTGCAGCCAACGCATCTGATACTTTTCGTCTAATCATTCGATGCACAGACTTCATGCTCAGACACGCGACTTAAACACGGAGAGCCTCGAGCCATGCGAATCTCGCCGATATTCCTTGTAATCGTGATTGTTCTTACGAGCTGCTCGAGAACACAACCCGTTTACAATGTAACCGATCGAGCATTTCCGGAAGCAGCCAAAAACCTAAGCTTGACGCAGATAGGAAACGCTATCATTGCTAGCCCCGAGGCTCGCGGGTGGGCACTGCAAAAAATAAGTGAGGGCGTCATCAAGGGCGAAATCACCAATAGAAAACATTACGCCGAAATTACCATAAACTATAATACGGAAAAGTACTCCATTACGTATTCCGGCAGTCGGAATTTAATGGCGAGTGGAACTGAAATTCACAGTAACTATAATAAATGGATAAAAAACTTGGAAGACGATATTTGGCAATCAGTCGCTAGAGCGGCGGCCTATAGTTAAGTAATTGAATAAACTCACACCGGATTCCGAGTTTAGCTGTCTGTCGCCACGAGTTTCTCGTTTTGCGACAAAGTGGCTATTTTCTGCAGTCAATCATTCTTCCGATTGCCGAAGAGGGGCTGAGCGGCATCAGCCTGCTAATCGGGACTTGCTATCCAACACATATGCCGGCAACGATCGATAGCCGGGTGGAACATGAAGGTCCGGACCGGCCATGAGCAAGGAACCTGCCATTGTCATCGATGGGTGGTCCGGCGCCATCGTCGATGAACACCGCGAGACCCTCCGGTGTCTGGGCGGCTGCGTTGAGGAGGCTCGGATCCCGGCGAATCTCAGGCGACGCATGGGGCCCATGGAACGGCTGATGGCCCGATGCGCCCTGGGTGTCCTGCAAGAGACGCCGGCGGCCGAGATCATGTTATGTTCCCGCTACGGCAACGTGGGCACGTTGGTGTCTCTGCTGCGGTCGATCGCGAAACAGGAGCCGCTGTCGCCCATGGCGTTTTCGCACGCGGTCCACAACGCGGCCGCCGGGCTGCTGGGGCAGATTCGGGGCGACCGCACCGGACATACGGCCTTGGCCGCGGGCCGGGAGACATTGTTCGCCGGACTGATCGAGGGATACGCGCGCCTCGCCACGGCTTCCGAATGCCCCGTCGCCCTGGTGTTCGGCGACTGGCCGCTGCCCGAAATCTACGAGCAGTTCACGGACCTGGAATGCGGCGGCACGGCGATGGCCCTTTTGATGCGGCGGCGGACGGAAGAGGCCGACTATTCCCCGTCCCTGCGACCCGCTCCGCTGAGCGCGGACGCGGAGCGGATCGAAGGGGCGGAGGTTTTGGCGCGACGGCTCATCTCGGTATTGGAATCGGGCTCGGATCTGGTTTTTCGCGGAAAGTACGGACCGGCTTGGAGACTCGCGTTGGGGTGACCGAACGTCTCGACTATCTCTGGCGTTTGTTCGGAACCGGTCTGTCATTCGCCGTATTCGGCATCGGCGGCATTGTTCTGGCGGTTACCGCGTTTCCCGCGATCAGTCTATTTGTCCGCGATCCCGCCTGGCGCGCGGGGTTGGCGCAGGGGATCGTTCATCGCGCCTTTCGTATGTTCGTGCGGTTCATGGCGATCATGGGAGTGCTCAAGTTGGAAGCGAAGGGCGCCGAATCCCTTCGAAACGACCGTGGCGTGCTGATCGCCGCCAATCACCCCAGCTTGCTCGACGTGGTGCTGCTGATGTCGCTGATGGACCGGGCGCAGTGTGTGGTCAAGCATCAGATCTGGAACAACCCGTTCATGCGCGGCGTGGTCAAGGCGGCCAACTACATTCGCAACGACGATGATCCGCAAAAGCTGGTCGCCGACTGTTCTCGGCTGCTGGCCGAGGGCAACAATCTGATCATTTTTCCCGAAGGTTCGCGCACGGTCCCCGGTCGGCCGCTACATCTACAGAGAGGGTTTGCCAACATCGCGGTGCGTTCCGGTTCAGGCGTTCGTCTCGTGACCATCACCTGTGTGCCGCCGTCGTTGCGCAAGGGTGAGAAATGGTATCGCATTCCCAGGGCGCCCGTGACATTCACGGTGCGAGTCCATGAACGAATCGATCCAACTGGTTATTGCGTTTATGGTCCGCCGCCGGTTGCCGCACGGCGGCTGACGGCGCATATTGGCGACAGATTTAGGAATTTGCTGAAGGATGCCTGAACTTGAGAATGAAATCCGCGAGTTGATCGTCGACGCTCTGTTCCTCGAGGATATCAAGCCGGAGGATATCGATCCCGACGAGGACCTGTTCGGAGACAAGGGCCTGGGTCTTGATTCCATAGACGCACTGGAACTCGGGGTTGCGGTGCAAAGAAAATACGGCGTGAAACTCGATCCCGAGGATCGAAGCGTTCGGGACCATTTCCGGTCCGTGCGCACGCTTGCCCGGTACATTGCCGAGCAACGAAAAACGTGAACGAGGGGACGGCCGTGGAGAAGGAACAGATTTTCCAGATGCTGAAAGAGTTCTCTGATCGAGTTGTTTGAGGTGAAGGAAAGCGACATCACGCCCGACGCGAGGCTTAACGAGGATCTTGACCTGGACAGTATCGACGTGATCGATCTCGTCGAGAAGCTTCAGGATGTAACCGGGAGGAAAATCGAGCCCGACGATTTCAGATCAATACGAACGGTTCAGGACGTGACGGATCGAGTTCATGACCTATTCGAAAAGGGTAAACCCTAAACCGTCGGGGGTTGTTTTTGCCGCCTTTTCAGTGATGTTCCCGGTTATTGCGGTGATCTCGGTTCATACGGTGGGGCCCATTCCCGCGGTGGTGGCGCTCTGCGCCATGGCTCTGCTTCGCGTGGTCATGCCCAGTTCGCGACCGGTTGCCGAGCACACGCCGCTGGCGCTTTTGATCGCCGCCGGGGCCGTTGCCACCATCGCCGCCTTTGATGGCGATTTGTCCGTTCGCCTGTATCCCGTGTTCATGAATGCCGCGATGTTCGTCACGTTCGCGCTCACGCTGATCTATCCGCCCAGTATGATCGAGCGGTTCGCGCGCACCACCAGACCCGATCTTCCGCCGAGAGCCGTCGCCTATACCCGAAAGGTCACCATGCTGTGGATGGGCTTCTTTTTGATCAATGGCGCCATCGCCGTTTGGACGGCCCTAGCGGGTTCCTGGGCGGCCTGGACGATTTACAACGGGGGCATCGCTTATGCCTTGATGGGGGCCCTCTTTCTGATGGAGTACGGGGTTCGACGAAGGTTTATGGGGCAGGAAGCATGACGGCGATGGCGGGATTGTGGGAGAGCATCGCGATGGCGCCCCGGAGTCGTATCCTGTTTCTGTCCGACGACGGGCCGATCACGGTGGGAGATATCATCGCGGCGGCGGATCTCAACATGGATCTGATCGGCGATACTCGAGGACCGGTTTTTCTCAGCACCGAATCGGCCGCGATGTTTCTCGTCGGCATGCTGGTCTGCGCCCGGTTGGGGCGAGAGCTGGTGTGTCCCGCCCACTTGGGTCCGGCTTATTTGAACGAGATCGGCGTCGGCGGCGGAGTTTTGGTGACCGACATGGCGGTGGATCTGCGGGACGCGCGGCGGATGCTCCCGCCGCCGCCGCCGGCATCGGCGGCCATGCCGGAGCCGCCAAGCCGGCCTCTGAAAGTAACTTTCTTCACCTCGGGATCGAGTGGAACGCCGAAAGCTGTCGAGCGGACCCTGAACCAGATGGAAACTGAAATCAGGGTGCTTGAATCCCTGTGGGGCGGCGCGCCGGGGCCGGTCCTGGGATCGGTCACCCATCAGCATATTTACGGCCTTGGTTTTCGGATCGTGTGGCCGGTCATGGCCGGTCGTCCGGCCGCGGATCTCCAGATTGATTTCTGGGATCAGCTTTGTGACCGTCTCGTGCCGGGCAGTGTTTTTATTTCCAGCCCGGCGCATCTGACCCGTCTTCCCGATCCAGCCGTGCTCAACCAATGCCAACCGAAAATGGTATTCTCGGCGGGCGGCCTTTTGCCGTTCGAGGCGGCGCGGGCGTGCGAGGCGATCTTCGGCCGAGTGCCTATCGAGATCCTCGGCAGTACGGAAACCAGTGCGGTCGCGTGGCGGCAACAGCGGAGCGTTAATGAACTCTGGACACCCTTGCCCAACGTTGAGGTCACCGCCGACCGAGGCGGTTGTCTGACCGTCAAATCGGCGTTCATCGACCGCGAGCAGCAGGTCGTCATGGGTGATCGGATCGAGATTGTCGAGCGCTACCGGTTCAGGCTGCTGGGGCGTGCCGACAGGGTGGTCAAGGTCGAGGGCCGACGGGTGTCCTTGACGCGGGTCGAGGAAGCGCTCGGTGACCTCGAAGAAATTGCGGAAGCCGCGGTGGCCGCATTGCCGCACCGCCGCGACTCGCTCGGGGCCGCGATCGTGCTTGGCCCGAAGGGCGCGGCGCTATTGACCGAAAAAGGTCCGTTTCGACTGTCGCGCCGGTTGCGAGGAGCGTTGGCGGGACGGCTCGATCCCATGGAACGTCCGAAGTTCTGGAGGTTCGTCGAGCAGCTTCCGCTGAACAGCCAGGGAAAGCGGGTCGATGCGGACGTGCGCGCGCTGTTCGAAAACCCGAAAGACGCGGAGCAAACCGTGCCGGGCGTGCGCCGCCTGGACGATCAAGAGGCCGAGATCGATATCCGCCTGGACGCCCGCATGCCCTGGTTTGGCGGGCATTTTCCCGACCAACCCGTCTTCCCCGGCATAGCGGAGGTGCACCTTGCGGTCACCTGGTCCAAGCGCGTATGGAACTGGTGCCCCGCGAGCGCCACCTTGACCCGCGTCAAGTTTCACCGGGTCCTTCGTCCCGAGGATCAACCGCGGCTAACCCTGACGCGCGACACCGCGCGCGACCAGCTGCGGTTCCGGTTCACCCTGGACGACGTGCTCGCGGGCGAAGGGATCGTCGGGGGCGCCGGATGAACCCGTTTCGTCCTTGTGCGATTATTCCGACTTTAAATCATCATCTGGTCCTGGCCGATATCATATCGCGTTTTGCCGCCCGGGATGTGCCGGTTATCGTCGTTGACGATGGCAGCGATCCGGCGGCGGCCGAGTGCATCGCGCATGCCTGCGGAAATGCCGCGGCGGCCGAATGCCTGCGTCACCAGGTGAACCAAGGCAAGGGAGCCGCCGTTCTTAGCGGTCTTTCTCGCGCGGCCGAACGAGGGTTCACCCACGCGGTCCAGATCGACGCCGATGGACAGCACGACCTGGACCGTCTGGACGCGTTGATGGAAGCAGCGCGCGCCAACCCCGATGCCATCGTCGTGGGACAACCTCGATTTGATGCGACGATTCCGCGAAGGCGGAAGTTCGGGCGCTGGCTGACCCATGTCTTGGTGTTTCTCAATACGCTTTCCTTCGAAATCAAGGACAGCATGTGCGGCTTCCGCGTGTACCCGGTCGCCGTGATCCTGCCCCTGGCGCGTGGCGAAGTCAGAGGTCGGCACATGGATTTCGACCCGGAAGTGCTGGTTCGCGCTCACTGGCTCGGAACGCCGTTCGTTCGGATACCCGTTGACGTTACCTATCCGGCCGAGAACCTCTCCAATTTCGATTTGCGGCGCGACAACGTTCGAATCGCCGGAATGCATGCGCGATCGTTCCTCGGCATGCTCGCTCGGTCGCCGAGATTGTTGATGCGCAACCTCTCTGCCGCCCGCGGCCGAAAAACCCAGTCGCATCACTGGGCCGATTTCGGAGAGCGCGGCGCGTATTGGGGACTCCGTTTCCTGGCCGCCGTGTATCAAGTTCTGGGACGAAGAGTTTGTCTCGGGGTCTTGGTATTTCCCGTTCTCTATTTCTTGCTCACCGGGCGAAAGCAGCGGCGGGCGTCCGCCGCCTATCTAGAGCGCGCGTGGAAAGCCGGCTTTCTCCATCGGAAACCAACTCTGTTCACGAGCTTTCGCCATTTCATGGCCTTTGCCGCCGCCTCGGTGGACAAACTCGCGGCGTGGACCGGGAAGGTCTCCGCCGAGGATCTGGATATTGTTTCGTCGGACCTCTTTACCGAGGCCTTGGAGGACGAGCGCGGCGCGTTCGTTATCACCGCCCACCTGGGCAACCCCGAAGCCTTGCGCGCCGTCGGCACGGCCGAGGGATGGCGGATCAACGTCTTCGCCCACACCGTTCACGCGGAGCACTTCAACCGGCTGATCGAGGCGTTCTCGCCCGATTCGGCGACGCGCATGATGCAGGTCACCAATCTCGGGCCCGAGACCGCGGTCACCATGAGCGACGCGGTCGAGCGGGGGGAGTGGGTGGTCATGGCCGGCGATCGCGTCGCCGTCAACGAACAGGGCGGCCGTGTCGCTTGGGTTCCTTTTTTGGGCGAATTGGCGCCCTTTCCGGTGGGACCCTATATCCTGGCGTCTCTGCTGAAGCGTCCAACGTATCTTTTGTTCAGCCTGCGTCATGGTGATCGATATCAGGTCCATTTTCACAAACTCGCGGACCGCGTCGTCCTGCCTCGGGATAAGAGAACCGAAGCCGTGGAGTCATATGCACAAGGCTTCGTGCACGCCCTCGAAATTCATACCAAGATGGCGCCGCTTCAATGGTTCAACTTCTTCGATTTCTGGCGGCCGGCCGGGCTCGCGCCGCCCGCCGCGGAGACAGACGCGGATGCTTTGGAGAAGGTGCGCCCATGACCGAACACGCGCGAAGGGAGGAGCCCCATTGAAAGCACTCCTGTCCGCCTCGATTCGCACCTGCCCGCAGTTTTACGACTTGGATCCGATGAATGTGGTCTGGCACGGAAACTATGCCAAGTTTTTCGAATTGGCCCGCGTCGCGCTATTGGACAAGATCGACTACGGTTATGAACAGATGCTGCGCTGCGGGCATTTGTGGCCGATCGTGGACATGCAGGTCCGGTTCTATCGGCCGGTGCGCCGCGGCCAGTGGATCGAGGTGACCGCGGACCTCATGGAATGGGAAACCCGACTCAGACTGAACTACCTTATCCGCGACGCCCACGACGGACGACGCCTGACAAAAGGCCGGACGCTGCAGGTGGCGGTGGACGCGCAAACGGAGGAAATGCTCTGGGAAGCACCGCAAGTCCTCAAGGAAAAACTGGCGCCTTTCTTATGAGGGCCGCGCTGGGTTTGATTATGCTCGCGGGCGTGGTGTCGCCCGGGGCCGCGTTTGGCGCGGACCGGACGTGCCCGCCGCCGAGCGAAATTGTCGTTTCCGACTTCAGCCGCGAATTCGTTCAGAGCCGCCATCTCGAGGGCGTGTCCGCTCCGCTCGTCTCCGAGGGAACCGTTAGTCTTACCGGCGAGCGCATTGTATGGCACAACCGCTCGCCGTTCGACATTCTCACCACGTTTGGTCCCGACGGCATCACGCAATCGGTGGAAGGGAGCGATCCGGAACCAGTCTCCATGGGCGGCGGCGCCGTTCCGGGGCTTGGCGGCTTGCCGCTCGCGAGCGTCTTGCGCGGCGATCTGAACAAATTGGGCGCCTACTTTCGGATATCGACGTCGGTCCAGGCTGGGAACGGGCCATGGGTCGCGATTCTGAACCCGCTCGACGGGCGGCTCGCGGACATCCTCGGCGCCATTGAAATCGAGGGGTGCGCCGAGGTGGAACGTGTTACCCTGCGGCGCCCCACCGGCGATTACGACGTCATTCAGCTGTCGCCACCAAAATAGGCGAAGGGGGACGGCCTGCGGAACATTTTGAACAGCCGGCGGATGGCCTTTTCCGGTGTCGTTCCGATCGTCATCGCGGCGGCGGTCATCGCAGTCCGATTCGCGGGCGGGCTTCCCATCGAAACCGACATTCTGCAATCCTTTCCGGGCGACGGCGACGACCGGATCATCGCCGACGCCATCTATCGCGCCGGGTCCGTGGTCAGCAATCGCCTGACCCTCGCCGTTCGGGGCGGGGATGAGAACGTGCGCGCGGAGGCGGCGAGCGACCTCACGCAGCGTTTGATGCGGACCGGACCTTTTCACGCCCGCGGCCGACGAGGGCCGCGGCCTCGCGACGTGGCTATTCTCCAATCGGGCCGAGATCCTGTGCCCGGAGGACAAGCGCGGGCTCGCCGCCGGCCTCGGGGGCGGTATTGCCCGTGAGGCGCTCGTCCGCGTCCACACGCCGGGCACGCCGCTGTCCGGCGATCTTCTGTCCCGCGATCCGTTTCTTCTGAGCCTGCGTCTGATCCCATGCCTGTTGCCGCCGGCGCCGGACGTCCGCAAGGAAGCAACCATTGTCACGGGGAGCTTGAGCGGTTCCCCCTACCGGTTGGATGTTCAGGACAGCATCGTCGAGGTTATCGAAGACTGGAAAGGCGCATGGGTGGATCGGGGGTTGACCGTCGATCGATCCGGGGCCGTGTTTCACGCCCATGCCGGCGGGATCCGGGCGAGAACGGAAATATCCATCATCGGCGGTGCCGGAACCGTCGCGATCGCCATTCTTTTCTGGACGATCTTTGGACGCCTCGCGAGCGCCGCTGCTCGCCGTAGGCGACGGTGATTCGCCGGATTGTCCGGCGGGCTCGCGTCGACTCTGATCGTGTTCGACACAGTCCATGTCATGGCGCTGGTCTTCGGCTCGGCGCTGACGGGCGTCGCCGTCGACTATGCCGTTCATTTCATGATGACGCGGTTCGCCGCGCCCGGCGAAACCGGCGCTGCGCGACTGCGGCGAATCTGGCGTCCCCTGATCGTCAGTTTGGTCACGTCGGTTTGCGGATTTCTGGCCATCCTCGTGTTCTCCATTCCGGTCATGAGTCAGATCGCGGTGTTTGCCGCGGGAGGGTTGGTCACCGCTTGGTTCTTCGCGGTTTCAGTCCTGCCCGTCTTCGACAGGAGTTCGAAACCGCCGACCCGGGCGGCGATGGCCCTGGCTTGGTTCGCCGAACGGTTACTGCGCCCGAAGCTTTCCGGCTGGCCGTTCGCGCTGTGCGTCATGGCGATGGTCGCCGCTGGCGCGGCCGGTTTGGTCCGGCTGACCTTTCTGGACGACGTGCAAGCCTTTCAACGGCCACCGGCGGACTTGAAAATCGAAGAGGAGCGGATCGGGAAATTGACCGGTTTCCGGCCATCCACCACGTTCCTGCTATCGTCGGGAATTGATTACGAAGCGGCGAAGCGGGCGGAAGAACGGGCGCGCGCGGCGATCGGCGCAAAAGACGGGATCGAGGGCGGCGCGACATTCGCGATCAGCCGGTTCGATCCGTCGGCGCAAGCCCGGACCCGCAATCGGGCGTTACTGCGTACGGCGCTGTTCGAGCCGTATCTTGCCCGCCATTCAGCCACTCTCGGCCTCGCAAACGCCGATCCCTATGGGCAACCGGACGCACATGGCAACACGCCGGACCTGCCCAACTCCTTGAAGGGCCTCCATGGCGTCGCGGATGGCGTTCATTATCTGATCGCGCCCCTCAATGCCGAAGACGCCGTTCGGCTGCTCCGCGAATCGTCCGCGTCCGGTATGGACCTTGGGCCCGGCGTTGACCTGATCGATCCGGCCGAACGGTATTCGCGGGTAATGAGGGAATATCGCCGTCTTGCCACCATGGCGCTGGTGCTCGCCACGGGGGTGTGCGGCCTGGTCGTTTTCGCGGCCTATCGCGATGTCAACGCCATGCGCATTCTGCTGCCCCCGGTTCTCGCGGTGATCGGAGCCACGGCGCTCCTTGGATTGGCGGGCGTTCCGTTTTCCTTCTTCTCGGCGGCGGCGTTGCTGATCGTACTCGGAACCGGAATCGATTTCGCCGTTTTCCAGTGGGAGACCGGCGGCCGATCGGATCGGTGGATTCTCGCCGCCGTGGTCTTGGCGGCGTCGACCAGTATTCTGTCCATGGGAATGCTCGGGATCAGTACGACGTTTCCAGTTCGCGCGTTTGGAATTACGGTCGCCATCGGCGTGGGCTTGAGTATGATACTCTCTTCGCTCGCGCGAAAAGGCGTCCGGGAGGCAACCGATGGATCGTGACGTGGTGGTGATCGGCGCCGGGCCGGCGGGTTCGGTCGCGGCGGCGATGCTGGCGCAACAGGGGTATTCGGTGGAGGTTCTCGAACGCGCCCAGTTCCCCCGGTTTTCCATCGGCGAGAGCCTATTGCCCCAATCCATGGTCTTCCTCGAAGAGGCGGGCTTGCTCGACGCCATCGAACGCGAGGGATTCCAACTCAAGAACGGCTCCATGTTCCGGCGCGGCCCGGAGGAACAGGTTTTCAACTTCAGGGAAAAGACCGCCGAGGGTTGGGCGACCACCTATCAGGTCGCGCGCGACCGGTTCGACCAGATCCTCGCCAACGGCGCCGCCGGGAAGGGGGCGGTGGTGCGGTACGGCGAGCAGGTGACGGGCTTCACGCCGGGCGACGACGGGGTGCGGCTGACGGTGCTGAACGACGACGGTTTGGAACGACCTCTGACGGCGCGTTTCGCGCTCGACGCGAGCGGTTTCGGGCGGGTGCTGGCGCGTCTGCTGGATCTGGACCGGCCATCGGATCTTCCGCGGCGGCGGTCGCTGTTCACCCATGTCAAGGATCACATCCCGCCCGAGGCCTGCGATCGCAACAAGATCCTGATTAGCGTCCATCCCCATGACCCCGCCGTCTGGTATTGGCTGATTCCGCTGAAGGGTGGCATTTCGTCCATCGGCGTGGTCGGTCTGGAAACAACCATTCAAGCCACCGCCGGGGACGACGAGGAGCGCTTGCGGTCTTTGGTATCGGTCTCCGGTCTGATGGGCGAGTTGCTCGCGAATGCCGAGAGGATTCGGCCCGTCGGCGGCATCACCGGCTATTCCAGCGGCGTAACCAGCCTGGTGGGGCCGGGCTACGCGCTGCTCGGCAACGCCGCCGAGTTTCTCGATCCGGTTTTTTCCTCGGGTGTTACCATCGCGGTAAAATCGGCGAACTTGGCCGGTCATGCGCTCGGCCGGCAGCTCGCCGGCCAGTCCGTTGACTGGCGCCAAGAATACGTTGAGCCCCTGACCTCCGGAATCGAGACCTTTCGCGCCTTTGTGGAGGCCTGGTACGATGGCAGCCTTCAGAGGATCATCTTCAACCAGCCGCGCTCCACCAATCGCATCAAGAAAATGATCATTTCCGTTCTCGCCGGGTATGCATGGGACACGGACAACCCCTTCGTCCAGAACCCGCGCCGATATTTGGCGGCGGTCGAGGAGCATGTATGAATCCCGCGCTCCTGCCGGCGTTGATGCTCCTTGTTCTTGTCTCGGGTTGCGCAACCCGGGAACCAATCGGGACCCGGGAAGTTCCCATCGGCCGGGGCGTCTCCCTCAATCTTCCCATGCCCCCCGGATACCTTCGGCGGACAACTATTCTCCAGATTGTCCGGGGCGCGTACGGCGCCGATCGGCGGACCTTCCAGTCCCTGGTCTCCCTGTCCCCGGAGGAAGTGCGCGTGTTCATCACGCTGCCGAACGGCCCGCGCATCATGACCATCGATTGGTCGGTCCGGGGGGTCGCCACGGAGCGGTCGGCCCTGGCGCCGGCCGAACTCAGGGGCGAAAACGTCTTGGCCGATATGGTGATCTCGCTTTGGGACCTGAAAGCCGTTGCCGCCGCGCTTGCCGATGGCGCGACGGTCACCCAAACCGACGGGGTCAGAACGGTCCATAGCGAAGGCCGGGAGGTGATCACGGTGCGCTACGCCGAAGATGCCACCAAAACCCGGCGCATGGTTCTCACGAACCACGATTTCGGCTACGAATTGGCTATCTCGAGCCAACGGACCGAGGGCGGATGAGCGATCCCATCTACATCAACGGATTTGCCATCAGCTCGCCGCTCGGTGCCGATACCGCGACCACGGCGACCAATCTGTTCGCCGGAGATCAAAGCGGGCTCGCGCCGACCATGGCGCTTCTCGATGGCCGGGCGATCCCGGTGGGCCGCGTGAACTTCGACCCGCCGCCGCCTCCGTCGAGAACGGTCGAGGGCGGCCGAAGCCGGAACAATGACCTGATCCAACATTGCCTGCGGGAGATGGAGGCCGACGCCCGGGCGATCATGGACATCCACGGGCCTGATCGCGTCGGTGTCGTGCTCGGCAGCAGCACCAGCGGAATTCGAAGCGCCGAAACCGCGTTGAAAGCCAGACTGACCGACGGAAAGTGGCCCGACGGGTACATTTACGCCCGCCAGGAACCGGGCGATCCGGCCCTCTTCCTCGCCTCGTTTCTCGGTGCCGGCGGACCAGCCTACACCGTCGCGACCGCCTGTACATCGGGAGCCAAGGCCATCGCCTCGGCGGCGCGGCTGATCCAGGCGGGCCTCTGCGACGCCGCGGTGTGCGGAGGCGCGGACACCCTGTGCGAGCTGACCCTCAACGGATTCGCGGCCTTGGAGGCGACCTCCAGCCGGATCTGCAATCCCTTCAGCCGCAATCGGGACGGCATCAACATCGGCGAAGGGGCGGCGCTGTTCGTTCTGTCGCGCCAACCCGCGGCGCTGCGGTTGGCCGGCTGGGGCGAGAGCTCCGATGCGTATCACGTGAGCGCGCCCGACCCTACAGGAATTGGCGCCGAAAATGCGGTGCGCCAGGCGCTCGCGCACGCGGGATTGGCTCCCGCGGAAATGGGATATCTCAACCTGCATGGGACCGCCACCCGTCTCAACGACGCCATGGAGGCGCATATGGTCGACCGGGTATTCGGCGGCCGGCTGCCGTGCGGTTCGACCAAGGCGCTGACCGGTCACATGCTGGGCGCCGCCGGCTCCTGCGAGACGGCCTTCATCGCGCTTGCGTTGCTCCAAGGCGGCGTTCTGCCCCCGCATCTCTGGGACGGCGAACGTGATCCGGAACTCCCCCGCATCCAATTGGTCGACGGCCTTGGCGCGCGATCGGACTCCCGGTATATGATGAGCTGCTCCTACGCTTTTGGAGGAAACAATATCGCGCTGATACTGGGGCGAGAATGACGGCCCTCCAGATCCCCCGTATCGAACGCCTGGTTCCCCATCGCGCCCCGATGCTGTTGATCGACCGGATCGTCGAGGCGGCGGAGGACACGGTGACCGCCGAGGCGCGCGTCGATCCCCACTGCGTTTTCGCGGTCGGTGACAAGGGGGTCCCGTCCTATGTGGGGCTTGAGATGATGGCCCAGACGGTCTGCGCCTATGACGGTCTCCGGCGCTTCGAGGAGGGACTGCCGCCGCCCCTCGGTTTTCTGCTGGGATGCCGCAGATACACGGTTCGCCGGCCCTATCTGGCGCCCGGCGCGGTTCTGACGATCACCGCGCGGATGCTCCTCCACGACGGCGACATGGCTTCATTCGAATGCTCCATCCGTGACGACGACACCACGAACTTCGCGGAGGGCTCCTTGAACGTCTATCGTCCCGCAAATCCCGAAGCGATCCTTAGGCGTGGCGCTTCATGACCCATCCGAGCGCGAACACCCGCCCCGTGCTCGTAACCGGCGCCAGCAAGGGGATCGGCCGCGCCACCGCGCTTCGTCTCGCGGGTTCCGGATTTCCCGTCACCGTTCACTTCGGCCGGGACCGTCACGGCGCCGAAACCGTGGTCGGCGAGATTGCCGGCGCCGGCGGAACCGCGCACGCTATCGGTTTCGACATAGCCGACCGGAACGCCGTTCGAGAGGTCTTGGAGCGCGACATGGACGAACACGGCGCGTTCTGGGCAGTTGTCGCCAATGCGGGGATCGCCCGGGACGACGCCTTCCCGGCTCTCAGCGGGGAAGACTGGGACCTGGTGTTGCGCACGAATTTGGATGGATTTTACAATGTGGTGCATCCGGTCGTGATGCCGATGATTCGCCGCCGGGACGGCGGGCGCATCGTGACCCTGTCTTCGGTATCCGGACTTGTGGGAAATCGCGGACAGGTGAATTACAGCGCCGCCAAGGCCGGTATCGTGGGCGCCACCAAGGCACTCGCGGTCGAACTGGCGAAGAGGGGGATAACGGTCAACTGTGTCGCACCGGGTATCGTGGAGACGGCCATGAGCGAGAACCTTCCCATGGACGAATTGGTAAAGGCGATTCCGCTTCGCCGCGCGGGCCGGCCGGACGAGGTGGCGGGTCTCGTTAATTACCTGTTGTCCGACGAGGCCGCCTACATCACCCGCCAGGTCATCTCAATCAATGGGGGGCTGTGCTGATGCGCCGCGTCGCCATAACCGGCATGGCCGGCATCACTTCGCTTGGCGGCGATTGGCCCACCATTCGAGACAACCTGCGCCAGGGGCGGACCGGCATCCGCTACATCAAGGATTGGGATCGGCTGGTGGATCTCAATACCCGGCTCGCCGGACCGGCGAATTGGTTCGACGATTCCAATATTTATCCGCGAAAAAAGAGGCGGGCCATGGGCCGCGTCTCGGTCCTCGCCGTCCGTTCGGCTGAGCTAGCCCTCGAGGCCGCGGGATTGCTCGACGATCCGTTCCTGCGTTCGGGGCGCATGGGCGTGGCCTGCGGATCGTCCTATGGATCCACCGCGCCGACGGTGGATTTCGTCCATTTCATAAACACCGGAAAAGCCACCGGGCTGAACGCCACGAGCTACATCCGAATGATGAGCCACACCGCGCCGGTCAACATCGCCGTCTTTTTCGGCCTGACGGGAAGGGTGATCACCACGTCTTCGGCGTGCGCCTCCGGGTCGCAAGGGATCGGCTACGCGTTCGAGGCCGTCCGTCACGGGCACGCCGACGCGATGATCGCCGGCGGCGCCGAGGAACTGTGCCCGACCATGGCCGCCGTGTTCGACACCCTGTACGCCACGAGCGTCCGCAACGACACGCCGGAGACCGCGTCACGCCCGTTCGACCGGGACCGCGATGGCCTGGTCATCGGCGAGGGCGCGGCCATGCTCGTTTTGGAGGAGTTCGAGCGCGCACGAACCCGGGGAGCCAATATCCTGGCCGAGGTCGTCGGGTTCGCGACCAACGCGGACGGCGCCCATATTACCGAGCCGCAATCCGGAACACAGGCCGTGGTCATGCGCGCGGCGCTCGATCAGGCGGGCCTGTCTCCGGACGCCATCGATTTCATCAGCGGTCACGGCGCGGCCACCGACGTCGGCGACGTCTCGGAGTTGCGCGCCACGGCGGAGGTTTTCGGCGGCGGGGTTCCCTTCCATTCCCTGAAGGGGCACTTCGGCCACACCCTGGGTGCGTGCGGCGGCATCGAGGCGTGGTTGTCCATCGCCATGATGCGCGAAGGCTGGTTCGCGCCAACCGCCAATCTCGACAACGTGGACCCCCGCTGCGCCGATCTGGATTACCTCATGGGCGAGGGCCGGGCGATCTCGGCGGAGCATGTCATGACCAACAATTTCGCGTTCGGGGGGATCAACACGTCGATCATTCTGAAGCGGGCCTAAAACAAGATTATTTTTTTAGGCGTTTCCATGGGGAGACATTCGATACCTGATCATTCGATCCGATGCGGCCAGGAATGGGTCCGCGAATCGGCCTTCGGCGTCTGGTTCCTCAATACCTGGATGTGGAAGGGACACGTCCTCAAACCCTCACTTGACCATCTCGAAAAACTCATTGACCGCAAGCGGGACCGCTACCCCGCCATTCTCGACGTGGGATGCGGCCACGGTTATTCGCTATTGCAGCTTGACCGGCGCTTCCACCCGAACCGGATCATTGCTCTCGACGTGGACTCCAGCGTCCGCGAATGGGCGGCTCCCAATGCGGCGCGATGCCGAGGCAAGGTCGAGTTCCTCATCAATAACGCGGCCGCCATGGACGTGCCCGGTGAATCCGTCGACATGGTGTTCTGTCATCAGACCTTTCACCATCTCATCGACCAGGAGGCCGCCGGCCACGAGTTCTATCGGGTGCTCAAACCCGGCGGAGTCCTGTTGTTCGCCGAGTCCTGCCGGCGCTACATTCATTCGTGGCTGATCCGGTTGCTGTTCCGCCACCCCATGGACGTCCAGAAAACCGACCGGGAGTACCTGGACCTGCTCAAGACCGCGGGCTTCGAGTTCCGGCCCGAAACGGTGTCGACACCGTTCCCGTGGTGGAGCCGCCCCGACCTCGGCCTGCTCGAAAGCCTAGGCCGCCAGGTTCCCCGGGACCGCGAGGAAACGCTGCTGTATCTGGCGGCCTACCGGCCTACCGGCCAAGCCATAGCGAGTTCGGCCGCATGAACACGAACCGCTGATAGAAGAAACCGACGGCGATGAGGACCGCACCGAGGCCCAGGAACGAGAGAGCGCGGTAAATTCCGGCCAATGTGCCCATGTCGAACACAAACACCTTGCCCACGGCAAGCCAGACCAGGGCGAGCGAGGCGTACCGCAGGACGGCATGGCCCCGCCAAATACCCAAGACCAGAAGGATCCCGCCGTACACGAGCCACGCCGCCGAATAGGCGTACCACTCGGCGTCCGACGCCCGGCCAATGGCCAGATTTGTTCCATGGAAAGCGTGGCGTACGCTGGATTCACATTTCAAGTGCAAGACCGGAGTTGAATTAGGAATGCCTCGGCTGGTGTGAGATAGCCGAGACGTTTTCGGGGAGTGGTGTTGTTGGCCCAGACGATGTCTTGGATGTCCTGCTCGGTGTAATCGGAGAACTCGGTGTTGCGTGGCAGATCGCGCCTGAGAATGCCGTTTGCGTTTTCGATGGAGCCGCGCTGCCAAGGCGAGTAGGGGTCACAGAAGAAGGTGAGGAGGCCAAGGCCGCCCTCCAGCTTCTGGTGCTGGGCGAATTCCGAACCATTGTCGAATGTGATGGAGCGCCTGGCGGCCTTGGGCAAGACGGAGAACAGAGCGGTGAGTTTGGCGGCGGTGGCCTCCGCGGTCTTGCTTGGCAAGCCGCCGGCCAGGGTCAGGCCGGTCTTGCGCTCGACGGCGGTCAAGAGATTGCCTTTTTGCGTGCGGAACTGCATGAGATCGCCTTCCCAGTGGCCGAAAACGCTCCGGTTATCGATGGCTGGGTCTCGTTCATGGATGGAACGGCGCCCCAGGATCGGATCGCGGCGGCGCTTGAAATACCGCCGTCCTCGGGTTGCCTTGGCACGCGCCAGATAGCGGTGGAGCTTCTGGGACCGAACCTTGGGCCGGTAGATATAGCGATAGATCGACTCGTGGCTCACCGTGTGCCGGGATCCCCGCAGCCTGAGCCTGCCGGAGATCTGTTCCGGCGGCCAGCCCATCGCAAGGGGGTCGTCGACATGCTCCTTCAGCGGGCTCAGGCGCTCGATCCGCGAGCATCGCCGGCAGCGCGACAATGCGATCCGGTCCGCCGAGGCCGGCCTGTAGCCACCCTTGGGAAGGCTGTTGCGCCTGAGTTCGCGTCCGATCGTCGAGGGATGACGCCCCATGATCCTCGCAATCTCGCTCGAAGCTTTCCCGGCATCATGATGCCGGGAAAGCTCAATCCGCTCGTCAAAATCGAGCTGTCCATAATGCTTGCCCATCGCAACTCCGGAACATACCGGTGTTGCACTTCGTTTGTGAATCTAAGCCCCTCAACGAAAAGGTATGTGGTGATGCGATCATCCCCAAAATCGATTCCAGAAACTCTCTTCCATTATACAAAAATTGAAAATTTAGCGATGATACTTTCAACAAAAACCATCAGATTTAACAGATTAGATAGAGTAGAAGATATTGAAGAAGCAGTTAGCTTAGATTATCTGCAAGCAAATACACTGGTTTTTGCTTCATGTTGGAACTCTAAACCCCACGAAAATGTTGCTCTCTGGAAGTTATATACCGATTTAAAGGGCGTAAGGATAGAACTTCCAACGATAATGTTTGACGCTAAATCTGTCAAACTATCAAATGATCGTGATTTGAAAAATGAAATATATTTAGATTTGGATAAAATAAATTTCGGAGAGTTAATGTTTGAAAGAAACGTAAATAGTTATTTTTTCAACGGAGAACTTGTAGAAAAGATGTCTTATGGATATGGCGTTGTCTACGGACCATCTTTCGTCAGGTACGTTGATCGGGGAACACCTTTACAAATTAAGGTATTTGATAATAATAATAATAAGAAATACAACATAGACGAACTTGGAATGCTTAAAAGAAATATCTGGTCTTTTGAAGAGGAAGTACGTTTTCGTATGATAGCAATTTCACCACCAAGTGCTAATGCACTTGAAGAAGGAATATGGAGTTGGGCTCCGGATAGCCCAATTAAAGACGGCATTCCTCCGCTTGATATATTCCGTCCAGAGGCGTTTACAAATTACCCAATGGTTACGGATTTTATTGACGTACCTCTGAGCAGTGAAGCACGAGACAGAATAAAATTAACAATGGCACCACACACGAACGACGCACACCGTATCATTGTACAAAATTTATGTAAACAGAACCTTTCATGTGTTCCCCCGATTAAAAATAGTGAGATTATGCTTCGTAAACGCTAGAAATGAGACGCGTCGTCTATTTTGGGAAGTCAAGGAATGGTGAGGCAACGGGGCCAACTTATAGGCGCGAAGGTCCGTCTTGGGTCATAACCGGCCGATTGGGCGGTGTCGGCATGGCGCGTCGTTTACTCTATATGTAGTGGGTGTCTGTCTTAACCGGATAGGCACGCGTTGAACGTCAACCGGATCGCCAAAACGATGATCGATAACCTGCCGCGCCGCCACCTCGGCTTCTTTCCGACGCCCGTCGAGGAGCTGACGCGGCTATCTTGGCGACTTGGCGGACCGCGTTTGTTCATCAAGCGGGACGACCAAACCGGTCTCGCCACCGGCGGCAACAAGACGCGCAAGCTGGAATTCCTGGTCGGCGACGCCCTGGCCAAGGGTCGCGACACGCTGGTTACCGGCGGCGCCATGCAATCGAACCACTGCCGGCAGACGGCGGCGGCCGCCGCGGCGTGCGGACTGGAATGTCACCTGGTGCTCGGCGGGGAGGCGCCCGCGGAACCCGGCGGCAACGTCCTTTTGGACCTTCTGCTCGGCGCGCGGATCCATTGGTGTGGAGAGCGGACCAAGGGCGAAGATATCCCTCGCGTCGCGGAAATGCTGCGCGCGGCCGGCCGACGGCCTTACGTGGTGCCGTATGGAGGTTCAAATCCAGTCGGAGCGGCGGGTTTTATCGCGGCGCTCGCTGAATTGAGGGAGCAGGCCGAGACGGCGAGGATCCGCTTCACCCACATCGTGTTCGCGTCGAGCTCCGGTGGCACTCAAGCCGGGCTGGTGGTCGGCAAAGAGATGCTCGGCCTCGGCGCGGAAATTGTCGGGATCGGAATCGACAAGTGGGAAGGCGAGCAAGAGGACTTTGCCGCGCGCGTCCAGGATCTTTGTAATGAACTAGCGGTTCTAGTCCAACTGGACCATCGCTTTTCTCCCGCCGGCATTCACCTGGATCAGCAATTCACGGGCCAGGGCTATGGAAAAGTTGGCGATCTCGAACGCGAGGCCATCCGGCTGTTGGCGGCCAGCGAGGGCATTCTGCTGGATCCCGTTTACACGGGGCGGGCGTTCGGGGCCATGCTGGAACTGATCCGCGAGGGCACGCTGACCGACCGGGAAACCGTTCTCTTCTGGCACACCGGCGGAATCCCGGCACTGTTCGCTTATGCCCGTGATCTGGTCGTCACTCCGGGATGACGGCGACGCACGCACGCGGAGTTCCGGTCACAATTTGACCATGCCAATTCGTTGCACTGGTGGGCGAGAATATGCGATAGGGCCAGCGCGGCGGAGACGCCAAAACTTCAATGGAACCATGAAATGCGTTTTACGATCCTAATGGCGGTCCTCTGGGTCATCTGGACCGATCCGGCCGCCGCCACCGAGTTTTCATCGTGCGTGGATAGCCTGAAGACCGCCGCCATCGCGTCCGGCGTCAGCCCGTCCCTGGCCGCCGAGGCGCTCAATGTTCCGGAACCGGACGAGACCGTCCTGCGCGTCTCCAAGGTGCAGCCGGAATTCAAGACGCCCATCTGGGACTATCTGGGGTTTCTGGTGGACGAGCAGCGCGTGGAGGATGGCCAAGCCAAGATGCGCGCTCACGACCAGGTCCTGCGGGCGGCGGAACAGCGATTCGGCGTCGACCGCCATGTGATCGCGGCGGTATGGGGGGTGGAAACCGATTACGGGAATCTGACGGGCCGGAACTTTCTGCCCCATGCCCTGGCGACGCTCGCGTGCCGGGGAGAGCGGCGCACGGATTTCTGGCGGGGCGAGTTGATCGCGGCGCTCAATCTCGTCGAGCGCGGCGATCTTGCGCTGGAAGAGCTATACGGTTCATGGGCCGGCGCGTTCGGTCAGACGCAGTTCATCCCGAGCACCTACGAACGCCTCGCCGTTGATTTCGACGGCGACGGGCGGCGGGACCTCGTGCGCTCCGTCCCCGACGCGCTGGGTTCGACGGCCAATTACCTCAATCGCGGCGGCTGGCGGACCGGCGAGCCGTGGATGATCGAAGTGAAGGTTCCCTTGGGCTACACCGGGCCGGCGGGACGCGACAACAAGGCCGAACTCTCCACGTGGACGCAGCGCGGCGTGGTGCGGGCGGACGGGGCGCCGCTTTCCGGAAGCGGGCAGGCCGGTTTGCTGCTGCCCGCCGGACCGCAAGGGCCGGGATTCCTCGTTTTCCGGAACTTTGATGCGATTTATTCGTACAATCGAGCCGAGTCCTACGCGCTCGCCATTTCCCACCTCGCCGACCGGCTCGCCGGCTATCCGCCCTTTCGAACGCCGTGGCCCACCGACGATCCCGGCCTGTCGCGCGCCGAGCGCCTGCAACTGCAGAAGCTGCTGCTGGCCAGGGGATACGACATCGGCGAGCCGGACGGGCAGATCGGCCCCGTCACCCGCTCGGCGATCGCCGAGGCGGAACAAAGTCTCGGCATGCCGCCCACCGGCCGCGCCGGTAAAAAAATTTATCGCGCTCTCGGCGGCGAGTAGAATGAACCGACGGCACCCCCGTTTCGAGGATGTTCACGGGTGGCGCGGATACAACATTAGGATTCAAAAAACGCCGCCTGGAAACGACAACCGTTGACTGTTCGTTCCGGTCATGGCCGAGTGCTCCTGCAATTGGGCGGCATCGTGAGCAATGATGATAATATGTGAAACGATCGGTGCGGGCGGACGCCGGGCGCGGCGACTCTCGGTCTTTCCCGTCCCCGGTCTTGGAGACTGAGATGCGACTAAATTGGTATTGTGTGACCGATCTTCCCAATCGGGCAGAGGCGCCGGCCTCGAAACCGCTGGGTTTGGTTCGCGAAGATGACGAGATGGTGCTGGCGGCAACTCCGCGAGCGGCACGGATCGTCGATCCTCACGATCCCTCGAAGTACTGGGACTATTTCGGCGGCACCGACTGAGCCGTGTTCGCGTTGGGCGTTTTAGCCCAAGCGATATCCCGCGTTTTACCCACTCTCATCCGATTCTCGGTCCCGAGCCCGCTTTCCGCGCAAGAAAAAGCCGGGAACGGTGGGGGGAACCGTTCCCGGCGGGGAGGAAGGACCGCCGCTCCGGGCGCGAGATTGGCGCCTGTTTGGCGGTCCCTCAGGCGTGGCCGTGGCCTCAGGCCGCGGCCGACGCTTTCTGCGATTTCAGGTACTTCAACATGGTGTCGGCGTCCGAAACTCCGAATGGATCGGTAGGACAATTGTCCGCGAAATCGGGCTCGACGAACATCTTTTCGATCTCGCCATCGTTGACCACCATGGAATAGCGCCAACTGCGCATGCCAAAGCCCAGGTTCGACTTGTCCACCAGCATGCCCATCTTGCGCGAAAATTCGCCGTTGCCGTCGGGCAACAGGAAGACGTTCTTGGCGCCCTGCGCCTTGCCCCATTGGTACATCACGAAGGCGTCGTTCACAGAGACGCAGACCACCGAATCCACGCCCAACGATTTGAACTCGTCATAGAGCTCTTCGTAGCGCGGCAGGTGGCTGGTGGAGCAGGTGGGCGTGAAGGCGCCCGGGAGCGAGAACACCACGACGCGCTTGCCCTTGAAGATTTCATCGGTTGACAAGTCCTTCCATTCGAACGGGTTCGGTCCCTCCAGTGCGTCGTTTCGAACGCGGGTCTTGAAGGTCACTGTGGGAACCTTGGTCATGGTAGCACTCCTTTCCGTGGCACAACTAATAGTACAGATTAAGGGGTTAAGGACTAAATCCGAATAATTGAAAGTTAGGGTGAGCCTCCCAGTGGGTCAAGGTTGTTTAGAATTTTTCTAAATTGTAAAGTGAACGCCGCCTCTCGCTTTTCCAGACCCGCTCCGCCGGTTGGGGAGTTGTTCTGGATTTTCGCTGAAATCCCGTTGCGATCGCGCCCAATTCACCCGCGTCCGACCATATTGAGCTTGACCGGAAGCTGGATCGCGGGCACATGGCCAACGGGAGATAACCAACACACCACAAAACACGACCAGCGGGGCGCGGCCATCCGGCCACATCGTCCATCATCCGTCACATCGGGAGAATCGCCATGGCCGACCTGACCGTACGCTTCAAGAAACCCGACGGCTGGGCCGATACCGTCCATGTTTACTACTGGGACACCCGCCCGCGCGCGCGGGTTAAGGACTGGCCGGGCGAGGCGATGACAGCCGAGCGCGGCGGCTGGTTCGTGTACACGTTCAACGGGATCGAAGCCGCCCGCATGGTGTTCAACGACGCCCGGGGCCGCCAGACCGACGATATGGACCGCGACCGGAGCGGCTGGTTCGATACCGACGGCCAATGGTCCGACAACAAGCCCGCGGCTCCCGCCAAGGGCAAGGCCCCGTCGAAGGGCAAGACGCCCGCCAAAAAACAGCGGCCGGGCCCCGGAATCGGCGAACCGCCGGCCGGCGTTCCCTCGTTCGACTTCCGCGAGGAGACCATCTACTTCCTGCTCACCACGCGGTTCTATGACGGCGACCCATCCAACAATTTCTTCTGCCGCGACCGCATCAAGTTCAACGCGGTCACCGGCAAGGCCGAGGACCCGCACTGGCGCGGCGATTTCAAGGGCCTGATTCAGCGCCTCGACTACATCCGCGACCTCGGCTTCACCGCCATCTGGATCACCCCGCCGGTGGAGAACCGCAGCGGCCTCGACTATCACGGCTATCACGCCTTCGATTGGACCCGCATCGACCCGAGGCTCGAGTCCCCCGACGCAACCTATCAGGACTTGATCAACGAGGCCCACGCGCGCGGCATCAAAATCATCCAGGACGTGGTGGTCAACCATTCCTGCCAGTGGGGCATCCGCGGCAAGGTGTGGATCGACCACCTGCCCATCAAATATTACGTGCCCCAGGGGTCAGAGCAGGGCCGGGTGAACCACGGCCCCTATCAGGGCAACCTCGGCAACTACGCATGGCCGAACCGCGACGATGTCGACAACTCCGTCGCGCCGGAGTGGTACCGCGAGCGCCAAGCCATGGATCCAGAGGGCAAGGTGCCGCTGGTGGATCCCAAGACCGGCGAAACGGTGCCCAAGCCCGGTTACAACCCCGGACGCTTCTTCGGCATCGACGTCAACGACCTGGATCCCGAATGGTACCACCAGGAGGGGTTCATCATGGGCGGCGACTGGGAAAGCGCCCATCCGCTGCAGACCAAGCACCTGGCCGGCGACTGCATCGACCTCGCCACCCGGCGCAAGAACGTCAAGGAGTACGTCATCGGCGCCATCAACCGCTATCTCGACATGGGTGTGGACGCATTGCGCATCGACACCGTCAAGCATGTGGAGCGCGATAATCTGCTGGAGTACGTCAACGCCTGGAAGGCCCATAAGCCGGGGCTGTTCGTGTTCGGCGAGAACCTGGTCAAGGGCTATGGCTGGGGCGATCTCGGCGGCGGCGACAACGGCCCGTCCGAAATCCGGCCGTGGTGGTACACCCGCCTCGGCCACGATCCGCGCGACCCCAACTCGGGCGGCGACTCCGGCTTTCCGCAGCTCGATTTCGGCCTGTTTTCCACCTTCCGCGACAACCTCAGCCGCGGCAGCTACGACGGCGTCGGCCGGGTGCTGGAGATGGACTGGATCTACGGCAACGCCACCGAACTGGTCACCTTCCTGCAGAATCACGACGTGGGTCCCGACAACGACTTCCGGTTCCGCTTCAAGGGCGGCCAGTGGATGGCGGCGGCGGCTTACAACCTGCTATGGACGGTGCGCGGCATCCCCTGCCTGTACTACGGCGAGGAAATCGAGTTCCGTAAAGGCGCGCCGCAAGACGTCATCGGCAACGACGACACTCTCGACACCACCGGCCGCGCGTATTTCGGCGATCACCTCACCGATCAGGCCATCAAGACCACCCAAAACCATCCGCTCTACCGGCATATCAAGCGGCTCAACCAGATCCGTCACGCCATTCCGGCCCTGCAGAAGGCGCCCATGAGCCATGTTCACGAGTGGGGCGCCGGCATGAGCTTCGTCCGCGACCACGACAATGGGGAAAGCTACGCCGTGGTCGGCCTCGCCATCGGCGGCGACCAGGACATCAGCGTCGGCAATGTGCGCAACGGCGTCTACCGCGACGCCGTCAGCGGCAATGAAGTTCATGTGGGCGACGGCAATCTGTCGTTCCACGTGAACGGCAATTCGGCGGGCGTCTACGTCCTCGACGGTCCCGGCAAGATCGGCGAGGACGGCGAGTATCTGAGGTGACGCTTCTCGTGCCGGCGCCGTTCATCGCATGTTAACCGGACAGGTTCAGAATGCGGGTCTTGTTCGCTTGTTTTTCGTTGAATTCGAGAAGCCGTCCATGAGTATTTCCGACATTGCGTTGTCCGCCGTGGTCGCCAACCACGCCCAGACCGCCCAGGCAATGACGAACGCCGCGATCAAGCAGCAGCACGCCGCCGAGCAGGCAATCGTCCGGATGCTGGATCAGGCTATCGCCCAGTCCTCCAACCCCTCCGCCGGCGGCGTCGATATCACCGTCTGATAACGACGTAATTATACCAACGGTCACTAATAATGACCCCTTGTGACGGCCTATCGAGGTTTCCGGCAAGGAGCGTGGTGCGCCGTGATGCGGGAGCATCACAAGCGCCGCGCGACGCCGTCCGGAAACCTCGATAGGCCGCCCGGAGGGTCGTGTTTCCCGCATCCTCGGGGCGTCCGGACCGCTTGACGATGGGTCCCCATCGCCGGCGCGGCCCCTCCTGCCGAGGATGCGGGAAACACGATCACAATGAGTTATTATTAGTGACCGTTGGTATTACATGTGACGGTTACGATAGACTGTCGCCAGGCGCCGGCATTCGGTCGAATAGCTGAGCGCCAGTTCGTGGTCCACATCGGGCTCAAGCAGCGATCCCAGCCGTTGAACCACGGCCATTTCTTCCTTCTGAAGGTGGGGGATCAGATTGCCCGCGAGGCTCAGGGCCGCGTCTTGAAACGCCTGGCCGCTCGATCCGCGAACGCCTAGTTCGAGAATCTCGGCGGCGAGCGTGCGCACGCGCCGCGCCAGGGGCTCGATGACCTGGTGCTCCTCCGCCAGCAGCTCGGACAGGTCATCGCCGGCACGCTTTCCACCGTCGAGAAGCGGAAACAGAACCGCTTCCTCGAACGCGTTGTGGCCGACCATGTCGGTCAATCCGGCGGCCACCTCTTCCAATAGCGCCCGGTCCTGCTCGTCGTTGGGATCCATGGGACGTTGCGCGCCGTCTCCGGCCACCCGGTCTTCGATCCCGCACATCAAAACCAGCATGCGGAAGTGTTCCTCGTGGATGACAGGTCCCAGTTCGCTCAACCTTTTCATAATCGTGAAATCCGGTTCGGTCGATCGCCGCGATCCCGACGCGGCCGCCATCGCCTTCGCTGCAGCGCAGCATAACACACCCGATGCTGCAGTGCAATATACGACTGTGCGATTGCAGTATCCAGAGGACGTCAAAAAAAGTTTTGGAGCCCCTTGTTCGCGCACCATTGAAGGTGCACGGTATTTCATTGAGAAAGAAGCGAATTCATGGCATATTCGCGTTCAAATTGAACGCTGACGCAACCTGCTATCTTTGGTCGTGTCGGCAAATCATGGATGCGAAACACATGGCACGTACTATACCACAGGGGAAGGAACAGACGATGCGTAGGAGTTTTGGGCTGATGTCGGCGCTTATGTTGGGATTTCTCGTTGTCGCCTTGAGCGCGCCAGATGTTCGCGCCGATGAAACGATAAAAGTTTGCGTCAATAACACCGCCGGGGAGGTGATGCGTTTCGATGTCAGTTTCAAGGAGTTGGGCACGGAGTTGAAAGTCAGATTCCCACCGACACGAAAAAGGGGAAAAGTGCTTGGAAATTCCGTCAGCCGCGACGGATGTCGAGCTAACTCTCTATGAAAAAACGTTCATTCTGTGGACCAGTATCTGTTCGAAATCCTGGCCAACGGCGCCAACGGAGGATGTTCACGTCGAACTGAAGGAATTGTCCTCGGGGCTGGAGTGCGCGGGCATCTGAATTCGGCGACGGGTTTGAATTGGCGCCCAAGGTTTCTCGGGCGTCAGGCCGCGTATTTCTTCTTGCCGAGGAGTTCCCAGACCAGGGCGATGGCGCAAAGCTTGACCGCCACCACGATCGGCACCGAGAACGAAAGCATCAGCGGCGCGAAAATCATCGAGACGACCGCCCAGCGCAGGATGATGAACACCGTATCCTTTTCGAACTCCTCAAGCTTTTCCATGGCTCGCCACGTCCCGTTGAAGTTGACCGGCTCAGCCTAGCGGCAAGGTGTTGAAAAAAAGTTACGAGGCGAGGGTGCGGGTGGCGATTTCACTTCGCCGAAAAGATACGCGCTCGCGCTCCTCGCGTGTGAGCGGGTTCGGAAACTGGCGGAGCCGTCAACCGATCATGAACTTTTGCTTCGGCAGCCGGTATTTTTCTCCTGGGACATCGGCCTCTTTGGCGATGGCTCTTCCTCCTATCATGCGAATCCCGGCGGAAATCGCCGCCTTCAGGTCACTGCGGGCGTCCACGCCGTGTACATAGGGTTCAAGGTGAAGGGCCCCGGCCCGTTGCGCAAACGCCTTGAGGTCCCTGGCAACACGGTTTGGGTCCCCGGCGTTGTGGTGCGAAGAACATTGCATGGAAAGGACAACCACTCCCCATTCCTGAAATTGTGGCAGCCATTCATGATGGGGACTGCACCGCGCCGCCATGAACCGGCACCGGGCATTCAAAAATGAAATAGCCTCCAAGAGTGCTGGAATATCGGACGTAGCCGAAGATATGATGACCTCGATCACGAGAAAGTCTCTCAACTCGCCCCTCGGAACGCCATCAAGGATCGACGCGATTTTGTTCCGCGTTTCGCCTAAAAGCGTCGTCGCGTGGATCGGAAGGTACACGAAGGCTCGATTGCCTTGGTATGCGGTCTTTTTCAAATATGCCGCCACCTTATTGGCCAAGAGCAGGTCGGAAGCGGCCGTCAGCTCGTTGTACAGGTGTTCAGGCATGGTATCCTTCGCCGAAACACCGTCACCGTGCGCCGGCAAAAACCAACGGCCTTGATAGGCGACGATTTGCTCCGTTTCCGTCGTCCATACCGGCTGAAAACTGATCGTCACTTGATTAAAGAATTGCTCCGCAACGTTGTAGGAAACGGTGTTCGGTTGCTTGGGCAAGTTCGAGGTGCGTTTTTCAAAGGCCGCGATCAAGGAGGCGAGTGTCGGCGACGTCCCCTGCTCTAGCAGTTCGCCCACATCCGCGGCTGTCGCGGTCAATGAGAGGTGCCGATAGGCATTCTCGCTTTCTCCCAGAAGCCTGGTCGCGATTTCGTTCGCAATGCTTTCAACTTGCTGTTCCGCCTCTTTTTCGCTGAGATCGGGAAAAAGGACAAAGAACGCCTCAGTCCCGGATCTGCTGAACAGGGCTCGTTTCGTAAGGTGCCGAGCGATGACGGACTCGGCAATGTTCATGGCCGTTTGAGAAATCCTAGTCCAACGTTCAGCAAACTGTTCCTTGATTTCGCTGAGATTGATGAAGTGGAGTTTGCCGGCCGAGCCCGTTGCCCCCTTCTTAATGAATTCCTGAAATTGCTCGTCGAAGTTCGATGTCTCTATCTCGGCGGTATTTTCATTTTCGCATCGAACAGTTGTTTCATGGTTTGGTTGGCTATAATTAGGCAGTTCGTCCCTCTTTTGCGAAAGGACCTTGTAGAGCTTAACGTGCTCCCGTTTCTTATTTTCTTGGAATCGTGCCGATTGCCTGAGGATTGCTTTCACCTTCACGAGAAGCATCTTGTGATCGACGGGCTTTGTCAGGTAGTCGTCGGCGCCACAGTCCAATCCCGCAATGACATCCGGATTCCCAGCCAATGCCGACAAAAAGACAAAAGGCACGTCGTCATATCGCGGATTGTTCTCACGCAACACCTTCAGGGTTTGGAGGCCGCCCATTCCCGGCATGTTGATGTCGCACAGCACGAGGTCGGGCGCCTCCTTCTCGATGGCGTCCAATCCGTCCTGGCCTCCCGATGCCTCGCGAACGTCGTGGCCGCCAAACTCCAGGATACTGCGTATGGTGCTCCGCACCGGTTCTTCGTCATCGATAATCAGGATGTTGGTCATGGTGGATCTCTATTACGCCGCCTTACGGAATCGAGTCCGAAGACATGCTCTTGCGTCTAATGAATCAAGCGGTTTCCCGTATTGGTTGATTTGCTCGCTCGCCTTATCAGTTGATTTGCTCGCTCGTAGGTGTTGGCGGCTGATTTGAGCTGCGTCGACTTGGCACCGGTGGCGAGTTCATAGACCTTATCTGGCGGCAGCGGTCTTGCGATCAGAAAGCCCTGCGCCTGCTCGCATCCCAGAGATCTCAGGAATGCGAGGGACTCTTCGGTTTCTACTCCTTCGGCACAGACCTCGAGCCCCAAGTTGTGGGCTAGATCGACAATTGACCGAATAATGATCTTGGCTTCGTCAACTTTATCCGCGTTGTCCAGATCCTGAACGAAGGATCTGTCGACCTTGAGTTCGCTGAAAGGCAGACGATACAATTCAACAAGGGAAGAAAATCCGGTGCCGAAATCGTCGACGGACAAGCCCATTCCCTTGAGTTGAAGACGGGAGAGAATTTCCTTCGTTTGTGTCGTGTCCGCCATGACCGCGCTTTCAGTGATCTCCAGCGTCAATCGTGAAGGACAGATATCGGCCATTTTTAGCGCATTGGCGATCTGGTCCGGCAGTGTCACATCGCACAAGAGCTGGGGAGCATAATTCACGGAACTCGTCAGTGTGAGACCGCGCGCTTGCCATTTCTTGATTTGATCGATGACTTCAGCCAGAACAAAGTCCGTTAACGCACCAATGAGACCGGTTTCTTCGGCCAAAGGGATAAATTTGCCAGGCAGCAGGAGGCCATGCTCCCGGTGTCGCCAACGGATGAGCGCTTCTACCCCTTCGATGGTCCAATTGTTCGCATCTTTGAGGGTGACTTTCGGCTGGTAGAAAACCTCGAGATCACGTGCCGCGATTGCTTTTTTGAGTTCTCCCTCCACAATCGGCGGGCCCGTGTCCAACGACTCGCAAATCGCATTTCTTAACTCAGCGACTTCAAATGGCTTCCGCAAGACGCAACCCATGTTCAAGCCAACGGTTTGGCCCATTTCCCGCACCGTCGAGGCCACGCGCGGATCAAATCCTGTCGCAAGGACAACCTTGGCTCGGCAATTTTCCAGCGCGAGGAAACGAAGAAGTTCCACGCCGTCTTGCTCGGGCATTTGCAGGTCGAGGGTGATAACCTGCGGATCGAAGGAACCGTAAAGCTGTTTGAACTCGTTGCCTTCGGATGCGGCCTGCACTTCGAAGCCGGATTCCTCGCCGACCTGCTGAATGAGGTCGCGAATGGGAGCTTGGTCATCGATGACGAGGAGGCGAGGCGCGCTCATGGTAAATTTCCTGTCTGTTGCAGTACGTCTTTCACTGTGTGGGCTAGGCGTGAACCATCGAACGGCTTTGGAAGCAACACGATATCGTCGTCGAGTTCGCCGTGCTTGGTCATGGCGTCACGCGTATACCCTGAGGTCAGAAGCACCTTCATGCCGGGGCGGCGTTCTCGCACCCGCTGCGCCAGTTCGATGCCGGTCATGCCGCCCGGCATGACGACGTCGGAGAACACGAGCGCGATCTCCGAATGGCCGGCAAGCACCTCCAACGCGTTCTGGCCGTTCTCCGCCTCCAAGACCTGGTAGCCCAGGTCCTCGAGCATGGTAACCGAGATGTCCCGCACGTGAGGATCGTCCTCGACGACGAGGATGGTTTCGCTGCCCTCGGGCGGAAGAGCTTCCGAAACGGCATTCTGCGGATTGCCTTCGCCGCCCGATACACGGGGAAAAAACAGCCTCACCACCGTCCCAACACCCTCTTCACTGGAGATTTCGACGTGACCTCCCGACTGTTTGACGAAGCCGTGCACCATGCTCAAGCCTAGGCCCGACCCCTTGCCCACCTCCTTAGTGGTGAAAAATGGTTCAAACACGTGCTTGATCACTTCCGTCGGCATGCCGCCCCCTGTGTCCCTCACGGTGAGTTGGACATAGGGTCCGGGGGCGACCTCTTCACGAGCGGCCGCGTACGCTTGGCCGATCGTGACATTACTGGTCTCGATGGTCAGGATGCCACTGCCCCCCATCGCGTCGCGGGCGTTGATGGCGAGATTGAACAGCGCATTCTGGAGCTGGACAGGGTCACAATGGATCGTCCCCAACCGATCGCCCGGAACGAGCCTGATCTCAACCGCTTCGCCAAGCGTCCGGCCCAACAGCTTGACCGAATTCGACGTCGTCTCGTTGAGATTCAGTTGTTCGGGTCGCAGCGTCTGGCTGCGCGAAAACGCCAGAAGCCCGTTCACGAGTTCGGCTCCCCGCTTGCCGGCGTTATAAGCGTTGTCCAAGAGCTTGCGGAGCCGTTCGTCGCCTTCGAATTGCTCACGGACCAAACCCAGGCTGCCGACGACAACCGTCAGGAGGTTGTTGAAATCATGGGCGACGCCACCGGTCAGTTGCCCCACCGCCTGCATCTTCTGGGACTGCGCCAGCCGCTGTTCCATGTGCTTCCTCTCGGTGATGTCTTCCTTGACCGCGAGGAAATGCCTGATTTGTCCATCAGGATCCGTCACCGGTCCAATGGTGGCGTACTCCCAGAACAAATCGCCGTTTTTCTTCTTGTTCTGAAACTCGCCGCTCCAGGTCCCGCCCGAGGAAACCGTTCGCCAGAGGTCTTCGTACCCCTCCGGAGGAGTTGCGCCCGATGACAGTATTCGGGGGTTCTGGCCAACCGCCTCCGCCGCCGTATAGCCGGTGAGGGCCTCAAACTTCGGATTGACGTATTGGATCGTTCCGTCGGTGTCGGTGATGACCACTGACACCGGGGTCTGCTCGACGGCGCGCGACAGTGTCCGCGCGGTCTGTTCGGCGCGCCGAGACTGGGTCACGTCGACGTCGATTCCCCCGACCCCGATCACTTCGCCTGTCCCATTCAACACCGGGAACTTGGTAATCCTCAAGGTTCGCTCACTGCCGTCGCCGACCGTCACCTGGTGCTCGCCGACCACCAATTCTTTTTTCGCCATTACCTCTTTGTCGACAGCGTCGTGAACACGAGCCTCGTCCAAGGGTAAAACATCGAACACTGTCTTGCCGACAACATCTTCCGGGGAGACGCCGTGAATTTCGCCGTATTGACGGTTGACCAGGAGATAGCGTCCGTCCGTGTCTTTCAGGTGGATGAAATCGGGTGAGTAGTGGAGAAGCGATCGGCACCGCTCCTCGGTTTCGCGAAGAGCTTCCAAGGCCTGCTTGCGTTCACTAATGTCGGTGGTGATTCCTTCCAAAGCCTCCAAAGTGCCATTCGCCGAGAATACGCCGCGCCCGAGCCCCCGAGCCCAGCGTTCCTGTCCGGTTGCCGTTTTGATGCGATAGGTCAGTTGGAACGGTTGGCGGTCGCTAATGGCCGCCTGCACTTCATTCCAAACCGACTGGCGGTCGTCCGGATGGATGAGCGAGGCGTAAGAAATTTCGGCGTTCCCGATGAGTTGATCCGGACGATAGCCCGTAAACGTAAACGCGCCCTCGCTAACGAACTCCATCGTCCAATCCCGATCGTTGCGACACCGGAACGCCATGCCGGGAAGATTGCTCATCAACGTGGATAGCCGCCGTTCACTTTCCCGCAGAGCGTCCTGCGCGCGCTTCCTTCGGGTGATGTCCCGAAGTGCAATCAGACACGCCGGTTCACCGTCCCACTCCAGCTTCACGACGCGGGTTTCGACGATCGAACTACATCCGTCCGGGCAGACCAGTTCTACCTCAGTGTTTTCCTGTAGAAGTGCTGGCACTGGCAGAGGCGAACCGACAACTGGCTTATCGTGACACTGGAAAAGGCCTCTCGCCGCCATGTTCGCAAACCTGACGATACCATCTGTGGCGATAACCAGTATGCCGTCGGCGCTGCTTTCCAGAATCATGGCCAAGTTCGCACCCGACGCGGCGACTTGTCGATGGTTCAATTCGCGTTCGTAGTTGAATCTTTGACGTTCCAAGGCGTAGGTGAGGATCCGAAGCAGTGCCGCACCCGGCAGCTTTGCTTTGACGAGATAGTCCTGCGCGCCCGCTCGGACGGCTTCGAGGGCAAGTTGCCCGTCTTCATCGTCCGCGAGTACGATGATCGACATGCTCTTCGCACATTCACGAACCCGCAAGAGAGTGCTGAGACCTTTAGAATCCGGCAAGTCCAAATCCAGCAAGACGGCGCCGAAAGAGTCGCGTCCGAGGGCATCGAGCGCGTGATCGAGCCGTTCAACGACAACCAGTTCGAGAGGAAAGTCCGAATGTTCCGCCAACGCTTCCCGTAAAAGGTGAGAGGCTGCGGGATCCTCTTCGATAACGAGAACCTTCAATACAGAGGTTTCAGTTGTCGCATTCTTAGCGTCGACCGTGTTCAGGTCAACGGGCGTGACTGTGGATATATCCTCGACAACATGAGACTTCACAGGCTTCCATAAAAGCGCCATAGGTTCCGCCTTTCCAAGTCGGACGTGGGTGGCCACAGCATGAAGACGCCGGGTTCGAAAAACGTGCTCTAGAGCACTCCCGCATAGAAACCAGGCGGTTAATTTCTCATACCGTAATATGCTATATGGTTTTTACGTGTTCACTCATTAGAGATCAAACTCGTGGGAGAATACTGGAACAGTACTAACTTTGTGTTTATTGGGCGTGACGCGTTTACGGCGAAATCGAGAGGACAGTAATATGACGGACGACCTTCTGGCCATGGCGAAAGGCCTGCTTCAGCCGGACGCATGGCGGGAGCTGGCGTTGAATGTCGGCCTGGTGGTTGGCGCGATTGTGGTCGCCTACGTGGTCCATTCCCTGATATTCGCGGCCGCCCGACGAATGGCGCACCGCACGAGCAGCGTCACCGACAATGCGATAGTGGAATACAGCCGCGGGCCGGCGCGGGCGATCCTGATCGTCTTCGCGCTATTCCTCGTCGTTCCGAACCTGACCATTCCGCCGGACACCATGGCCAGCATCCAGCAGTTGCTGACCCTCGCGCTCACCGCCGTGGTGGGGTGGCTGGCGGTAGGAATCACCGGCGTCTTCAGCGACGTGATCACCGCCCGCTACGACCTCACCGCCGCCGATAACCTTCAGGCGCGGCAGATGCACACCCGCGCCCGGGTCATTCGCCGGGTGCTGGTGGCCGTGATCGTGGTGATCACCGTCTCCATCATGCTCATGTCGATTCCCAGCATTCGCCAGATTGGCGTAACCCTGTTCGCTTCCGCCGGCGTCGCCGGCCTGGTCATCGGCATGGCCGCCCGTCCGGCGCTCTCCAACCTGATCGCCGGACTGCAGCTCGCCATGACCGAGCCCATCCGCATCGACGACGTGGTCATCGTCGAGGGTGAATGGGGATGGATCGAGGAGATTCGATCCACCTACGTGGTCGTCCGCGTCTGGGATCTCCGGCGACTGGTGGTGCCGCTGTCGTACTTCATCGAGAATCCGTTTCAGAACTGGACGCGCAAAACCGCCGACATCCTCGGCACCGTGTTCATCTACGCCGACTATACGGCGCCGGTGGACGCGATTCGCAAGGAGCTCCACCGCATCCTGGACAGCGACCCCTTGTGGGACAAGAAGGTGTGGGGGCTGCAAGTCACCGACGCCAAGCAACAAACGGTGGAATTGCGGGGGCTGATGAGCGCGACCGACTCGGGCAAGGCGTGGGACTTGCGCTGCCACGTACGCGAGGCCCTGCTCGATTTCATGCAGCGGGAGTATCCCGATTCGCTGCCGCGCGTCCGCGCCGAACTGGATCGCGTTCCCGAACCGGCGGACAAGGAGCGCGGTTCGGCCCTTGTCTGAAAGTTAAGCTTTCTGACGGATTTCGGCCACCAGTTCCTTCATGGTGTCCAGATCGATGGCGCCGGGGACCAACTGGCCGCCGATGACGAACGCGGGCGTGCCGTTGACCCCGAGCGCCCGTCCCAAGGCGAGATTGTTGGCCAGGGTCTCGGCGACCCGCGGATCGTCCATGCCCGCCTTCACCTTGTCGCGATCGAGACCGACTTTGGCGGCGATGTCGAGAACGCGGTTTTCGTTCAGCTCTCCGCGGGCGCCCATCAGCGCCGAGTGAAAATCAAGATAGCGGTCGGGGGCGATGAACCAGACCGCCTGGGCGGCTTGCGACGCGATCATGGAATCCGGTCCGAGGATGGGGAATTCCTTGAAGACGTAACGAATATCGCCGTCGGTCTTGAGCATCTCCTGGATGGCCGGAAACACCCGCTTGCAGTATCCGCAGCGATAGTCGAAAAACTCGACGATGGTGACGTCGCCCTTGGGGTTGCCCGCCACCGGCGCATTGGGATTGTTCTCCAACAGATCGCGGTTCTCGGCCACGGCGGCCTTGGCCCTCTGGTCGCTTTCCGCCTTTTGCCGCTCTTGCCAGCGCTGAACGGATTCCACCACCACTTCCGGGTGCTCCAGAATGTACTCGCGGATCAGCGCCTCGAAAGCGGCCTTCTGCTCCGGCGCCATGGCTTGGGCGGCCGACGATGGATCGGCCGCGCGGGTTATCGCGGGCCCGGCAACCGCCAGCACGAACATCGCCAGCCCCATTGACACTACCCTAATGAACCGCATTCAATCATCCTTTGCGCCGTGAGCTCGAAAATCCGCGCCCGCTCGATCATGCGCGAGACGCCGCGCGCGGGCAAGCAAACCCGCTATTCTTCATAGACCTATCACGAAATTGTTAAGCTCGGGTTGGTCCGGTCAATCGTCCTTTCGATTGGCCTGCTGCAGAATGTCCTGCGCCTGAAGCCATCCGGGCGAACCCGTCGGCAGCAAGGTTTCGGCCTTGCCGGCGTGAAACCGGGCTTCGGGCTTCTTGCCGATCAGCATGGCTTCCTCCGCCATGGCCAGCGAACTTTCGCCCATCTGGCCGTTGCGGCCATAGGCGATGGCAAGCTGGCGCCACGCGAACGCGCGATCGCGCTCATAGGCGACGGCGGCGCGGAGGTTGACGATGGCGGCGTCCAAGAGTTGGGGGTCGTCGAGCGACAACTGTACCCTCGCCAGCTCGACCCGAATCAGCGGCGACTGCGGCAGCAGGCTGGCGGCGGTTTCGTAAGGTTCCAGGGCCTCGGCCGGGCGGCCACGCTCGAACAGCATCTCGCCCTTCAGCTCATGGAAGTAGGGATCATCGGGATACTCGGCGATGAGGGCGTCGATCTCGGTCAAGGCGCGTTCGAGATCGCCGGCCCGGAAATGGGCGATCGTGCGGGCGTATCGCCCGGGGATGCTGGTGTCCGACGCCGGATAGCGGCGCATGACCACGGAGGGGGCCTCCAGGAAGCCACGCAGCTTGGCGACGACACGCTCGAACTCGCTCTGGAACTCCGGCTTCACCGGCACGTCGGAATAGGGCGACTGGGCAACGTGGGCCTGAATGGCGGTAATACGGTCGCGGGTCAGCGGGTGGGTTCTGAGATAGGGATCCTGACGCGCGGGGCTCACCAGTTCCTGGTCGCTCAGCGTGTCCATGAACTCCATCAGGCCGCGCGCCGATTGTCCTGTCTCGTCCAGGTATTTCATCCCCGCCGCGTCCGCCGATCCTTCCTGAGTCCGGGTGTAGGCGAGAAAGTTCCGCTGTGCGATACTTTGACCGCCCCCGCCCACCGCCGTTCCCAGATCCGGGCGGCCCGAGGCGACGGCGGCGGCCGCGCCCAGAACCATGGCGATGATTTGCTCGGCGGTGGCTTTGCGAAGCGCGTCGTGGACGCGCGCCAGGTGGCCGCCGGCGATATGGCCGGCTTCATGGGCGATCACCCCGATCACCTGGTTGGCGTTGGCGGCGGTCATGATCAGGCCGGTGTTGATGAAAAGGTTCTGGCCCCCGGCGACGAATGCATTTAGTTGGTTGTCGTTGACGAGGAAGATACGCACGTCCGAAGGATTGAGCCCGGCCGCCGCAAAAATAGGCGCAGCGTAGCCGCGGATGGTATCTTCGGTTTCCGTATCCCGAATGAACGAAAGTCTTTGCGCCGCGAAACCCGCCGGGGGGAGCAGGATCGAGGTCAGAGCCAAAAAAGCGGCGATTGCGCGAAAAATGGGCTTCAACAAAAATCTCGATTCAAAAGTCCTTCAAAAAGGTAGTGGCGGCCTTGGACGGCGTCAATTGGCGGCTGTGTTCGCGGTCCTGTTTCTGCTGGGTTGCGGCTCGGACGGCGAAGAAGGTTTGGGGACGGTCGGGTATGTGGAAGGCTTTTACGGCGGCGTGGCGGCCGACGAGCCCAAGGCCGCGCTGGTCGGCCGGGAAGTGCTGGCCTCCGGCGGTTCGGCCGCGGATGCCGTCACCGCCATGTACTTCGCCATGTCCGTCACCTTGCCGTCCCAGGCCAGCCTCGGCGGTGGCGGCGTTTGCGTCGCCTACGACAGTGAAACCCTGGAGGTTCGGGCGCTCGATTTTCTGGCGCGGCCGCCGGCGCGCATTCCCCCGGCGGCCGACCGGCCGAGCGGCGTTCCGGGCAATGTCCGCGGCTTTTTCGCCCTGCATGCCCGGTTCGGCCGATTGCGGTGGTCGCAACTGCTGGCGCCCGCGGAAAATCTCGCCCGTTTCGGCGTTCAGGTCTCGCGGGCCTTCGGCAACGACCTGCAACAGGTGCAAGGCGCGCTCCTAGCCGAGCCCGGAATGCGCCGGGTCTTCAAGACGAGCAACACGGAGCAGTTGGTCGCCGAGGGTGATTTCGTGCGGCAACTGGACCTGGCGTCGGTCATCTCCAACATTCGCGCCAATGGACCGGGCGGGTTCTATACGGGGCCCCTGGCGCGGCAACTGGTCGCGGCGGTGAAAGAAGCCGGCGGATCGCTGGAAAGCTCGGACCTGTACGACTATCAACCTATCTGGCGCGACACCATTCGCCTCGACCTCGGCCGCGACGTGGTTCATTTTTCTCCCCCTCCGCCGGCCGGTGGCGCGGTGGCGGCGCAGATTTGGGCGATGCTCGATGACGGCGGCCGCTTCGACAACGCATCGCCGGAAGAACGGCCGCATCTAATCGCGGAAGCGTCGCTCCGCGCCTTTGCCGAACGCAAGCGGTGGGCGTACGACCAGGGCCTGATCGGCATCGGCGGCGAGGATTTGGTCGCCGACTATCATATCGACGAACTCATGAAAAGCTATCGCTCCGACCTTCACGTGGCGCCCGGAGAACTCGGGCTGACGGTCGAGACCTTGCTGGAAAACCCCGCGGCCGCGTCCATGGTCGCCGTCGATCGCAACGGGTCGGCGGCCGCCTGCGCGGTTACCATGAACAGCCTGTTCGGAACCGGGAGGATCGCGCCTGGAACCGGTATCGTTCTGGCATCCGTGCCCGGTCCGGGCGGCCGCGGCGCCACCGCTCTCGGCCCCATGCTGGTGGTCAATCAGAACGTGCCCCAGTTCCGTTTCGCCGCCGCGGCATCCGGTGGCCCGGCGGCGCCGGTGGCCATGGTGCAGGTCGCGGCCGAAACGCTGCTGAGCGGCGTTCCGCTCCAGGACGCCATGGCTACGAAACGAGTTCCTCGGCGGCGGCGATCGCGATGTGGTCTATTTCGAACAACTTCTGCCGGGCCCGGCACTGAAGGCCTTGAGCCAGCGCGGCCACCAGCTCGTGCAGATCCAGTCCGCCGGCATCGTCAACGCCATCTCCTGCCCGGGGACCATTCCCGACCAACCGCAAACCTGTTCGGCGGCGACCGATCCGCGTGGTTTCGGCCTCGCGGCCACCGCCGATTGACGCCCTGAACGCCTGGACGGGAACGCATGAAGTGGACCGAATAGCCGCAGGGGAATCGCCGCCCGTATGACCTTGAAGGCTTCGAAGCGCGGCGCCATCGCGCCGTTCATCGTCATGGACGTGATGCGGGCCGCCAACGAACGGGCCGCGGACGGTCACCACGTTCTGCATCTGGAGGTGGGCCAACCCGGCACGCCGGCGCCCCGGGCGGTGCTGGACGCCGCCCGGGGCGCCCTCGCCACCGACCGCCTCGGCTACACCGACGCCCTTGGCATCGAGCCGCTGCGCCGCCGAATTGCCGGCCATTACGGCGCGTGGCACGCCGTCGACATCGATTGGCGGCGCGTGGTGGCGACCACGGGGTCCTCGGGGGCCTTCATCCTGGCGTTTCTCGCGGCCTTCGACGCCGGCGACCGGGTCGTTCTGGCCAGCCCCGGATATCCGGCCTATCGCAATATTCTCACGGCGTTCGGGATCGAGGTGGTGGACCTGCCGGTGGGACCCGACACCAACTTTCAGCCGGCGCCGGCCATGCTGGACAGGATCCCCGGCGATCTCGCCGGCTTGATCGTCGCCAGCCCCGCCAATCCCACCGGCACCATGCTGCGCCGGCGGGATCTCGAGGCCCTGGTGGCCTATACCGCCGATCGCGGCATCCGGCTGATTTCCGACGAGATCTACCATGGCATCACTTACCACGAACGCGCGGAGACGGCGCTGACCTTCACCGGCGACGCGATCGTCATCAACAGCTTCTCCAAATACTTTTCCATGACCGGATGGCGGCTTGGGTGGATGGTGCTGCCGGAAGCCCTTTTGCGATCCGTGGAGTGCCTGGCGCAGAATTTGTTCATCTCGCCCCCGGCCGTCTCACAGCACGGCGCGGCCGCGGCATTCGATTGCCTTGACGAATTGGACGCCAATGTCGCCCGTTACGCCCGCAACCGCGAACTGCTGCTGGAACAGCTTCCTTTGGCCGGGTTCGACCGCTTGGCCGCCGCCGAGGGCGCGTTCTATCTGTATGCCGACATCACCCACATGACCAACGACAGCAAGGCCTTCTGCCGCCGAATGCTGAACGAGACCGGCGTGGCCGCCACGCCGGGCGTGGACTTCGATCCCGGGCGCGGCAATCGCTTCATGCGGTTTTCGTTCGCCGGCTCCACCGAGGACATGGCCGAGGCCGCTCGCCGCCTGATCGACTGGCGGACATGAACGGGGTGCGTTCCAATACCGACGGTCACAAAGAGTCACCATCAGTGATCACGGGTAATCCGTGACCCCCTACACCTCGAGCAACAATGCTGCTACATATATGCATAGCGGAACGGTATCGGCCGTTCGATGACCGGCACAGAGGACTGATTTTTGGCGCTCGATTTCACTTATGATCAGGATCATCACGTCCACGTGCATCGCGCGCGCGAGATTTTCGCGAAGTACCCGCGGATACGGGAGCTAATGCAACCCAATCCGACGACGGTGCTATGGGCGGTGGCGCTGGTTTCAGCCCAATGGACAGTGGGATACGCACTGCGCGATGTTTCTTGGATTTGGGTGATTGTCGCCGCCTATTTGTTCGGCGCGTTCGTCAATCATGCCCTGTACGTGTTGATGCACGAATGTACGCACAACCTGGTTTTCCGCGGCAAGACGCACAACAATCTGCTGGGGATCTTCTGTGATTTCGCGTTGGCGGCGCCGAGCGCCATGGCGTTCCGCAAGTATCACCTGCTGCACCACAAATATCTCGGCCAGTACGATATGGACGGAGATATCGTCAGCCACGCGGAAGGCCGGCTGGTGGGGAACTCCACTTGGCGCAAGGCCCTATGGGTCTTTCTGCTCGGGATTTCCCAGGGATTGCGGCCAATGAAGATCAAGCGCGTCCAATTCGCCGACCGGTGGATCATCGCGAACATCGTCGCGGTCGTGGCCGTCGATATCGCCGTTTTCCTTGTGCTGGGACCAAAAGCGCTCGCCTACCTCGGACTGTCGACCCTGTTCGCGCTGGGGCTCCATCCCGTGGGAGGGCGGTGGATCCAAGAGCATTTCACCACCAAGGAAGGGCAGGAAACCTATTCCTATTATGGGCCGTTGAACAAAACCTGTTTCAACATGGGTTATCACAACGAGCATCACGACTTCGCCAATGTCCCGTGGAACAATCTGCCAAAACTCAAAAAACTGGCGCCGGAGTATTACGACAACCTGAAATCGTATCGATCGTGGACCGCCCTTCTGCTCAAATTCATCTTTGATCCGTCAATGTCCACCTACAGCAGAATCGTCCATACGCCCAAGAGCGCCGAACGCAAAATCGCACCCGACATTCCGGCGGCCGCCATTCAATCTTCCTGAGCGACATTTCAGCGTCTGGAGATCGACGCCGACGCCGGTGATCCGGATCCAACATATGCTGATCGTACTGGAACCGGATCATTCGGCGTGTTCGTGTTGTCTTTTCCTTCCGCATCTGTGATTTATAGGGACGCGGCGCGCGAACGGACCGCGCGGCCCGAAACGGCACAGATTTAAGGGTTCTCCATTGGCGGCCATCTTTTTCGGTAAGGCACTCCACAAACGGATCGACAAATCGCCGATATTAAAACGCCTGCGGTGGATGTTGGAAGCCGGCGCCGTGGGCCTCTTCTGGCGGCTGTGCGCACTGCTACCTCCTCGAACGGCATCCGCCCTGGGACGAAAGAGTCTCGGCGCGATCGGACCAAGTTTGCCTGCGTCCCGGGTCATGGCGCGCAATTTGCGGTTGGCGTTTCCCGACCTCGATGACGGCGGGATCACAGCGCTGTTGCAGCGGTCTTGGGCAAATGTCGGCGCTGTCCTCGGCGAATATCCTCACTTTGACCATCTCTGCTTCAAGGAGTTCGACGAGCACTTCGAAATCGTGCAAAAAGCCGATTTCGACGACTACCGCACCGGCAAGAGAAACGGAATTTTCGTCGCGGCCCATCTCGGGAATTGGGAAGTGTCGGTAATCTCCGCGCTTCGTCTCGGAACGCCGCTAACCGTCGTGTACTCGCAGCTGAAGAACCCCTACCTCAATCGCCTGGTCTTGAAACGCCGAGCGGGCCTGCGCTGCAAACTGGTGAGCCGCGGCGCGGGAGCGCGCACCCTGGTCCGTGAACTCAATCAAGGACGGTCGCTCGGTCTCGTCATCGACGCGCGCGACGACGACGGCGAACCCGTGCCGTTCTTCGGAATGGACAAGATGTCGACGGTCTTTCCCGCTCGCCTCGCATTGCGGGCCAACTGCGACCTCATTCCCACGCGCGTCGAGCGGATCGGCAATGCCCGATTCCGCATCACCCTCCACGCTCCGATCCAGCGGAACCGCGAGCTCATATCGGACAAGAACCAAGCCATTCACATGACGTCCGAGGTTCATCGGATGTTCGAACAGTGGATCCGCGAGCGCCCGCACGAATGGATGTGCAACAAGCGCGCCTGGTCTAAAGACGTTCAGCCGCGTACCACGCAACCGCAGGCCAAGGATTCGCCCGCGACGCTGGGGGAAAGCGTCCAAACCGGTTAGATCAACAGGCCGCGCTTACACCGCTGGTATTATTCCAAAAGACGCTGCCACCAGCCCTTGCGAGGAGAATCCGCGTCGTCCGCGCCGTTCCCGGCTCCCACGTCGACGACATGGGTCCGGGACGCGGTGTCGTCCGGCCCACCGCCGTCTTCATCCCCCTCTTCGGCCCGTCCCAAAACCGGCTCATCTTCCGTGACGAGGTCGAATTGACGCTCCCGCGCTTCCATCGAAGGCGCCTCCGCGGGAACGTCCGTTTCGGCGCCGATCGCTGGCGTCACCGGCGCGTCGGCATCGCGTTCGCCATCGACCGAGTTCGGTTCGGCGCCAGTTTCCGTTTCACGGCCGGATTCGGCGATGATTTGGACCAGTTCGTCATCCGCCACCATTCCGTCACCGCCCTCGGCGGACGCTTCCAACGCAACAGGGGTAACGCCCTGTTCGATCGGGATAACCACATGGTTATCCTGGTCCTCGGTTGAATTCGGTTTTCGGGACCGGCGTCGGCCGCCGCGTTTCCCGCGCCGTCTCTTCTTGCGGACCTCGTCGGCCGCCTGCTCGTCCGCGTCACCCTCTTCTTGTTGATCGTCGGCTTCGTCCGGTTCGGTATCGTCGCCGCTTTCCTCGGTGTCGCGATCGTCCTCATCGTCGTCGGTGGCCTCTTCCGTGGCCTCGGTCGCGACATCGTCTTCGCCGGCTCGTCTGCGCCGTCTCGGTTTGCGGCGGCGCCCGCGCCTCCCTGCCTCGTCGCGGTCAGCCGTTCCGCCATCCTCGACCACGGTCTCCCGCGCGCCGACGCTTTCCACTTCCTCGGCGGGGGCCTGGCCTGCCTCTTCCTCGGCGGGCAGACTGACGATCTGCACACGATCCAGCCGATAATCGGGCGATATGAGAGTGTCATCGCACGCCAGGGCTATGTTCAGACCGTACTGGGCCTCCAGCGTCGACAGCGTCTTTCGCTTTTCATTGATCAAGTAGAGGGCAACCTTTGTCGGCAGCGCCAATGTGATGTGAGAAGAGCGATGGGCGAGACCCTCCTCTTCCAGCTTGCGTAAGATCAACAAGGCCGTCGTTTCCGTCGTTGGGCGAACACCCGTCCCGCAGCAGTGTGGACATATCTCGAAGCTGGTCTCGAGCAGGCTCGGCCGCAGCCGTTGCCTCGACAGCTCCAATAGCCCGAACTGAGAGATGTGACCCAGTTGGATGCGGGCGCGATCGGCTTTCATGGCGTCGCGCAATCGCTTCTCCACCTGCGATCGGTTCCGCGAGACCTCCATGTCGATGAAATCGACCACCACCAGGCCGGCGAGATCGCGCAGGCGCAACTGACGGGCAACCTCGTCGGCGGCCTCCAAGTTGGTGCGCAGCGCCGTTTCCTCGATATGGCGTTCGCGGGTGGATCGGCCCGAGTTCACGTCGATCGCCACCAACGCCTCGGTCGGGTTGAGAACGACGGACCCCCCCGATTTCAGATGAACCAGGGGCCGATGCATTTCTTCCAGTTGTTCCTCGACGGCGTAACGTCGAAATAGCGGGGTTTCCAGATCCGCGTAAAACTTCACCCGCTTCGCGTGGCTGGGAATGAACAGCTTCATGAACTCCTTGGCGGTCTTGTATTCGCTCTCCCCCTGAATGATGATTTCTTCGATGTCGCGTCCATAGAGATCGCGAATTGACCGCTTGATCAGGCTGCCTTCCTCGTAAACCAGCGCCGGGGCCATGGAGTTGAGGGTATCCTCCCGGATACTGCTCCATAGGCGGACAAGATACTCGTAGTCGCGCTTGATCTCGGCCTTGCTGCGTCCGGCTCCGGCCGTCCGGACAATGACCGCCATGCCCTCGGGAATATCCAGGTCGGCGAGAATCTTCTTCAGCCGGCTGCGATCCGAACCCGCCGTGATCTTTCGAGAAATACCGCCCCCGCGGACGGTATTGGGCATCAGAACGCCATATCGGCCCGCCAAGGAGAGATAGGTGGTTAGCGCCGCGCCCTTATTGCCACGCTCCTCCTTGACGACCTGGACCAGCAGAATCTGCCGCCGCTTAATGACCTCCTGGATCTTGTAGCGGCGTGTGGTCGGCCGCGGCCGGCGGCGCGCGACGTCATCGTCGTCGTCATCGGCCTCGTCCGCTTCGCCCGCATCGCCGTTCTCGCTCTCGATGCCGGCGGATTCGGCGTCCCGCTGCTCGACCACGTGTTCGGCCAGCAGCGCCTGCCGGTCCGCGACGGGGATCTGATAGTAGTCGGGATGGATCTCGTTGAACGCCAGAAACCCGTGACGATTGCCGCCGTAATCGACGAAGGCGGCCTGAAGGGAAGGCTCGACCCTGGTAACCTTGGCTAGATAGATATTGCCCTTGAGTTGCCGCCGGCTCGCGACCTCAACATCGTAGTCCTCTAGGCGAGTATCGTCGACCACCACCACCCGGGTTTCTTCCGGGTGGGAGGCATCGATTAGCATGCGTTTCGTTGCCATGTATTCCATAACTCCCGAGCGCCCCTGATCGCTCAAACCGACTAAACGGTGAACGACAAGGGCTAATCATCAATTGAATTGATTTGACTAAGTGGCCCGAGGCGCCTGCGACCCCGCCCGCCGAACTCATGGGAGTCGGCAATGCATAAGGCGATAATCGCGCTGCTCTCTTAGGCATGAATTGTGTCTTCTCGTTTTCCGGCGGCCGTTGCGGTCACCGTTTGCTTGCCGATTGTCCCGAGTCCCGGTCTCGATGTTTCAACACTGTCGCCCACCCGCCACACCAAACCTGTGGATTTGTGGACACACCCGCTTGGACAATCTTGCCTAACATAAGCGTAGGAATTCCTTTCTACAATCGTCTTGTTGTATAGTTACGCGGCAAATTCACCGTTTGACGGTCCAGAACTTGGCGAAATGTTTAAAGTTTTCGCGTAAGCGTTCCGGAAACGGCGGGCAGGGACAGTGACTGCGGGAACATATCGGTGAACAGAGCGACGGGTTGGCGGTTTGTCGAATAATTGGCTCCATGGTTGTACTTCGTAAAACTGTGGTTGCCGTGGGAAATACAGAGGCGGCGAGACGGCTTGAAGAAACGATGGGGCGAATTTTGCAAAAGGCCTTGAGGGGCCGAGTGGTCGCGGTGGCGATGACGGTGGTGATGACGGTCGCGATTCTGGCGGCACAGGTCTCGCTGCCGGCTATCGCCTCCGCGGGATTCGTGATCGCGGTCACGGACGCGCGCGTCGGCGCGCACCAGTCCAAGACCCGTATCGTCCTCGATCTGACCGGCCGCGTGTCCTACCGGGTGTTTACGCTGACCGACCCTCATCGGGTGGTCATCGATCTTCCAGAGGTGAAATGGGATCTGGCGCCGTCGGCGCTCCCCGCCCATAAAGGCCTCGTGCGAAAGTTGCGATACGGGATTTTTAAACCCGGCAACTCACGGTTGGTCCTTGAGTGCAACGGGCCGGCGACGGTCAACGAGATCTTCATCATGCAGCCCCTCGGCGGCCAGGGTTACCGCCTAGTCGTGGATTTGACGGGCCAAGAACACGCCGATTATGTCAAGAGCATCAGACAGTCCCTAGAGTCACCGGCGCTGACACCGATCGAGAACGTGAGCTTTGCAGCCCCTCGGCCGGAGGCAATCACCTTTGCCCCTCCTAGACCCGCGAGAGAGGACTTCGCACCTTCGCTTCCGGTCGGATTCACCTTTTTCCCGCCGCCGGCAACGCCCCGCCCGCGACAGGACACACGGATCGTCGTCATCGATCCGGGCCACGGAGGCATCGATCCCGGAGCCAGGGGGGTTTCTCGTATTTACGAGAAGGATATCACCCTGGCCGTCTCTCGCGAGGTCCGGAAACAGCTCCAACAGACGGGAGGCTACAAGGTCGTTCTGACCCGGGACCGAGACGTATTCATACGACTGCGCGATCGCGTGGCGTTCGCCAGAAAGTTGGGAGCGGACCTCTTCATATCCGTCCACGCCGACGTGATGCCAAACAAACATGTACGGGGGGCGTCGGTGTACACACTGTCCGAGACGGCGTCGGACGTGGAGGCGGCCGCCCTCGCGGAGCAGGAAAATAAAGTGGATCTCATCGCCCGCATGGACCTGTCGGAGGAAACACCCGAGGTCGCGAATATCCTCCTCGACCTGGCGCAACGGGAGTCCATGAACCGCTCGTCTCAGTTCGCGGGCCTTGTCGCCATGGAACTGGGACGAGAAACGCGGCTCCTGACCAACACTCACCGGTTCGCCGGTTTCGCGGTGTTGAAGGCGCCGGACATTCCCTCGGTTCTGGTGGAGTTGGGGTTTCTGTCGAACCAGAATGATGCGCGGCTTCTGCGGCGCCAGGATCACCATGAAAAGCTCGCGGCGGCGATTTCGCGGGCCGTGGATGCGTACTTTGCCAACGTTCAATTGGCGCAGCTTCAATAGCCTTGTTCGCCTAAGCCTCGCCGGACATATATTCAGGGGGACGTATCGTCGGTCCGCCCCCTTCGTGGCGTAATTTTGAAAGCAGAGTGATGTTACGATTTTCGGCCGCCTTGTTTGGTTTTGTCTCGGTCACCGCGCTCGCGGGCGCCGGCGTCCTGGTCTATCTTTTCTACTATTTCGGCAAGGACCTGCCGGATTATACCCAGCTTGAGCACTACGAGCCGCCGATCACGACACGGATTTACGCGGGAGACGGGCGCCTGTTCGCCGAATACGCCATCGAAAAGCGCGTGTTCGTCCCCATCCAGGCGATTCCGCAGCGGGTCATCCAGGCGTTCCTGTCGGCGGAAGACAAAAACTTCTACAACCACCCCGGCATCGATGCGATGGGCATCGTGCGCGCGGCGGTCACCAATATCGGCAACCTCATCAACGATCGTCGCCTCGTCGGTGCGTCGACGGTCACCCAGCAAGTAGTGAAAAACTTTCTTCTCACCAACGAAGTCTCGCTGGATCGCAAGATCAAGGAAGCGATCCTGGCGTTCCGCATGGAAAAGGCCTTCACCAAGGACCAGCTCCTAGAGCTGTATCTCAACGAAATTTATTTGGGCCATGGATCGTACGGCGTGGTGGCGGCGACCCTGAATTATTTCAACAAATCCCTCGACGAACTGACCTTGAGCGAAACGGCCTTTCTGGCGGCCCTGCCGAAGGCCCCCAACAATTATGACCCGATCCGCAAACCCGAGGCGGCCAAGGCCCGGCGCGCCTGGGTGATTGGCCGAATGCTGGAGGACGGCTACATCACCGACGAGGAAGCCGAGGAGGCGCTGGCCGAGCCGCTGATCGTGCGCCATCGTTCCGAAACCGAGGTTGTTTCGGCCAATTATTTCGCCGAGGAAATTCGCCGCGAGCTGGCCGGACGGTTTGGCGACAAGGCGCTCTACGAGGGCGGCCTGGTGGTGCGCGCCACCGTGGATCCCCGGCTGCAGGCCATCGCCGACCGGACGCTGCGCGACGGGCTCGAGGCGTATGACCGGCGCCATGGCTGGCGTGGCGCCTATGCCCAAATGAAAACGGCCGCGGGCGAGAGCGGCAAGCTCCCCGACGACTGGCAGGACCGGCTCTCGCGCATCGCTCTTCCTCCCGGGATTGGTCACTGGCGGATGTCGGTCACCATGTCGGTCAACGAGAACGGCGCAACCATCGGATTCGCCGATGGCGGCGTCGGGCAAATCCCGTTCGAACAGATGCAATGGGCAAGGAAATGGCTGCCCGAACAGAGATACGGCCCGGTCCCGAAGGCGCCATCGGATGTTTTGGCGCCCGGTGACGTCATCCTCGCGGAGTCCGTTGCCGAAGAGAAGAAAGGCGATTCCTATCCCGCCAACACCTATGGCCTGAGGCAGCTTCCGGCCGTCGAGGGGGCGCTCGTCGCGCTCGACCCGCATACCGGACGCGTTTTGGCGATGACCGGCGGGTACTCCACGGAGCGGAGCGAATTCAACCGGGTCACCCAGGCCAAACGCCAGCCGGGCTCGGCCTTCAAGCCGATCGTGTATCTGTCGGCGTTGGAGAACGGATACACACCGGCGACGCTTATCCTGGACGCTCCGGTCGCCTTGCCGCAGGGGCCGGGACTGCCGCTGTGGCGCCCGCAAAACTATAGTAAGGATTTCCACGGTCTAACCACCATGCGGGTGGGGATCGAAAAATCCAAAAACCTGATGACCGTCCGCCTCGCCGACGCCGTCGGCATGAAGAACGTCGTCGAAACCGCCAAGCGCCTGGGCGTGGTCGACGACATGCCGCCCTACCTTTCATTCGCGCTGGGCGCGGGAGAGACAACGCTGCTTCGACTGACGGCGGCATACGCCATGCTCGATAACGGCGGCAAGCGAATCACGCCCACATTGATCGACCGCATCCAGGACCGGCACGGCAAAACCGCCTTTCGTCATGACGCTCGGATCTGCAACGAATGTGAAGGTGTGCGCTGGGACGGCCAGATGGTGCCCGAAGTGCCGGACACGCGCGAGCAGGTCACGGATCCGGCCAGCGCCTATCAGATCGTGTCCATGCTGGAGGGCGTGATCCAACGCGGCACCGGCCGGCGCATCGCTTCTCTCGGGCGGCCGCTGGCCGGCAAGACCGGCACCACCAACGACAGCTTCGATACCTGGTTCGTGGGCTTTTCGCCGGACTTGGCGGTGGGCGTGTTTGTCGGCTTCGACGAGCCGGCCACGCTCGGAAACAAGGAAACGGGATCGTCGGTGGCGGCGCCCATCTTCAAGGCCTTCATGAAAGGGGCGCTCGAGAACACCCCGGCCATTCCCTTCCGTATTCCCCCGGGCATTCGCCTGGTTCGGGTGAACGCCAAAACGGGTCAGCCAGCCCGCCCGGGCGATGGCCAAGTGATTTATGAAGCATTCAAGCCCGGCACCATACCCACGGTGGCCATCGATACCTACCGTGACGGCTACGAAACCTCCACGTCCACCACATCCGCTCCATCGGGACCGGCCACCGGCACCGGCGGGCTCTACTAACACCAATGCTCATTGACGATCGCCCGCAAGCGTACAATTGACTTGCCGAATCGTGGCATCTTTCCCAAATTCACGGATGCGCCGGGGACATTGGACACCCGGGCGATAATATCAACGGTCACGCTCGATACTGAGGGAGGTTGGCCATGGCTTTGCGACTGAACGACACGGCGCCGGATTTCACCGCCGAAACCACCGAGGGGCCCATACGCTTCCATGACTGGATCGGCGATGGCTGGGCCGTCCTGTTTTCCCATCCCAAGGATTTCACCCCGGTCTGCACCACCGAACTCGGCTACATGGCGGGCATCAAATCGGAGTTCGATAAGCGCAATTGCAAGATCCTCGGTCTCAGCGTCGATCCCGTCGGCTCCCACGCGGAGTGGTCCAAGGATATCGAGGAAACCCAGGGCCACGCCGTGAACTACCCGTTGGTCGGCGACCCCGAGCTCAAGGTCGCGAAGCTGTACGACATGCTGCCGGCCGAGGCGGGCGATGCCTCCGAGGGCCGAACCGCCGCCGACAACGCCACGGTGCGCACGGTGTTCCTCATCGGACCCGACAAGCAGATTAAAATGCAGCTTACCTACCCCATGAGCACCGGCCGTAACTTCGACGAAGTGCTTCGGGTGCTCGACTCCTGCCAGCTAACGGCCAAGCACAAGGTTGCGACGCCGGTCAACTGGAAGCACGGCGAGGACGTGATCATCGTTCCGTCCGTCTCCGACGATGAAGCCAAGGACCGCTTCCCGGGCGGATGGAAAACGCTGAAGCCTTACTACCGCGTGGTGCCGCAACCGAAATAGGCGGACCGCCCGGTCAGAACGGCTGGGCGACCGTCAGATAGAACTCCTCCTCGCCGGGGTTATCGTCGTGGATGCCGGCGTTGGAGATGTGAGCGACACTCACGCCGGCACGAATCTTGTTCTCGAACTCGTAGGCGGCGCCCACCCCGATGCGGAACTGAAAGACGCCACCCAGGTCGCTGCTATCGCCCCGCGCGTAACCGCTCAGCGCGGCCATGGGTGTTACGATGACGTTGCCGAGCGCAAGGTCCACGTAAAGGCCGCCGTAGCCGTTGACGCCGCCGTCGGTGTTGGCCATCAGACCGATGAGGGGGCCGAAGCCGTAGAGCTTCTCGCCGATCCTCAGTTCGACCCGCCCGCTGGCCGATCGCTTCGAGCGATTGCCGCGCTCGAACACGTCGAACACACCGACGCCGAGATCCACATAGTGCGGCGTCCGCCCCAAAAGCTCGATGCCCCACAAGTCTCCGACCACGTCCCGCTCGTCTTCGGCCGCGCCCAGGGAGGGGAAAACGATATAAGCGGCAAACGCCAAGGAAGAAAACAGTTGCCTCATTATTATGCCCCCAAAATATGCCTCGGGCTTTTAATAGCCCATTGCAACCTACATTGATACGAATTCAGTGTGACGGTCTGTCGTATCAATGCAGGTTGGTCTTATACCAACGGTCGTTAATAATGACCGTTGGTATTAATCGGTTTCCGAGTAGATCTCGCGATACTTGCGGGGATCGAACGGATCCGTCGGCGTGTCCTTTGCCTTCATCCTTCGGCCGTTCTTGAACGCCTCGGCCCGGGGGCTGATGACCGTGGCGCGTCGTGTCCGCGACGGGGCGTCGTCTCCCGACCCGCTAATTTTGTCAGTATCCGACATCTTCATGATCCATGGCTGATATGAATGGTCGATAGAGTGCCGCCGGCCGGTGCGCATGGCCAGGGTCGGCAATGAGGCTTCGATGCTCTCCGCCATGAGTACCGCCTTCGACGTTAATAAAACGTTTCCGGTACGGAAATGGCTTTGTTGTGTGGAAAAGCGGGGCTACAGGGCGCCCTTATACCAACGATCATTAATAATGATCGTTGGTATTAGACATATTCCTCGACGGCCTCGCGGGGGACCGCCAACATTTGGTTGGGCCCGGAAAGGGTCTTGCGCACCGCGAAAACGGTGTAAATGTTGGTATTCCCGAGGGTCGGTGGCTGGTCCACCATGATCTCGGTCAATCCGTTCTTTCTGAGGAGGGCGGTCACCGTATCCAGGCGGCCATCGTCGTCATGCACTTCGACGACGATCTGATGGATTTTGGGCCAATCCCATGCCTCGACGCCCCGCAAAACATCGAGCTCCGCCTTCTCCACGTCGATCTTGAGGATGTCGATCCGCTCGATTCCGTGATCGCGAACCACCTGAGAGAGGGTGCGCACCTGGCACATGACGGTCTCGGGGCGAAGCGTCCATCTCAGGACCCAATCGAGGATCGCGGCGCTCAGCGCCTTCGGCAGCCGGCGCAGGCAGCGAACCGCCAGCGGGGCCTGGCTGAGGTAGATGATGCTGTTGAGTACCGCGACCTTGATCATTGCGCGGTCGGCAGCTTCGTCAGGGTAAGCCGTCGACAGCATTGTGGCGTGGGGGTAATAGGCAAAGGGAATGGTCCCGCAGCTACTGGCGAGCCCGAAGCAGAAGGTTTTCGCCCGCACCTTCGGCGCGCAGCGTTTTAGGTTTAGACACAGCACCTCGTATATGGCTTGCACGGGCTCGAAGGCGTAGACAGATAGATCTTGACCGCAGCGATGATAGGCGTCGACGCTGAACAGGCCGATGTTCGCTCCGACGTCGAACACGGTGTCGCCGGGCTTCAATTGCATGCCGTTCGTGAAGTAGGTTTCGATCTCTAGTTGGACGAGGGGAACCTCGTGCTTGTGAAGACACGCGACGACCGCCCCGTTGGGGAGTGACACATCCACCGGCATCTGTCGATCTTCTCCTAAACTCAGCCGAAGACCGTTCTGCCAGCCGGACGGCAAGTCGCATGATCTAGATATGTTGCTAAAAATACTTAGATTAACGACTGTATAGAGAGCGATGGTCGGTGAGTTCAATACCAATTTGATGGCGTGCGAGGTATAGGTTCGTGACCCCCCCTCGCGCGAACGGCAACGCCGGGTCGATTAGCGGGAGCCCCTTTTCGCCCTGGGCCGCTGTTGAGGGTTGACAGGCCTTCGCATTGGGCCAACAAGGCCGCCATCTCAAGGGGGCCACGCGCGCAAGGGAGCCTCGTTCTGAAATGCAATCAATGACGGTCTTGGTCACGGGCGCATCGGGATTCCTCGGATCCGCCGTGGCGCGGCGATTGCTGGCCGCGGGGTATGCGGTTCGCGTCCTTGTCCGCGAAAATAGTCCCGGGGCCAACCTTGAAGAGCTCGATGTAGAGCTTGTGACCGGCGATTTGCGCGATGCCGGCTCGCTCGCGCGCGCCGTCAAGGGGTGCGCGGGCCTGTTCCACGTGGCCGCCGATTACCGGCTGTGGGTGCCCGACGAAAGCGCGATGTTGGCGATCAATGTCGAAGGTACGCGGACCCTTATGCTGGCCGCCCTCAAGGCCGGGGTCGAGAGAATTGTCCATACCAGCAGCGTCGCCGCCCTCGGGCTCAGCAAGGACGGACCCGCCGACGAGAAAACCCCGGTTACCTATGAATATGTGATCGGAACCTATAAGAAATCCAAGTATCTCGCCGAGCAGGAGGTGCTGCGGCTTGTCAAGCAGAAAGGATTGCCGGCCGTGATCGTCAATCCGTCGACGCCGGTCGGATCCGGCGACATCAGGCCAACCCCCACGGGACGGGTGATCGTTGACGCCGCCAACGGCCGCATCCCCGCGTATGTGGATACGGGCCTGAACGTCGTTCACGTCGATGACGCCGCCGAAGGCCATATCCTGGCCTACGAGAAGGGAGAGATCGGCGAAAAATACATTCTCGGCGGCGAGAACATGCCGCTCGCGGACATCCTGGCCGAGGTCGCGCGGCTTTGCGGCCGCAAACCGCCCACCATCAGGCTGCCCCATCCCGCCCTCTACCCGATCGCCTTGGTTTCGGAAGCCTGGTGCCGGCTGCGGGGTGGCGAGCCCATCGCCACGCTGGACAGCATCCGCATGGCGAAAAATCGCATGTATTTTTCGAGCGACAAGGCCCGCGCGGCGCTGGCGTATGCGCCCCGCCCGGCCCGCGAGGCGCTCCGCGACGCCGTCGATTACTTCCGTGGCCGGGGGTTGTGCGCCTAGTGATCTGGATCCAACATATGGGGCCCATACGACGGCCTTCCGAGTTTCCGTGGCTAGGCGCGTGGCGCGACGTGATGCTGTCGCATCACAAGCGCCGCGCAACGCCGCCAGGGGGCTCGGAAGGCCGCCCGAAGGGTCGCGTTTCCCACTCCCTCGGGGTCCATGGTCAAAGTGTAGGGGACGCGCTTGACGATGGATCCCCATCGCCCCCGCGCGCCCTCCTGCCGAGGGAATGGAAACCGCGGTCGAATGGGTACGATATGTTGGATCCAGACCAATTGTTGAACGCCCCGGTTTCCAGTTTGAGACTTGCAAAACGAATAAAAGTGTGGCCTTTGCTCGCTCGACCGCGGCCGGATCGCCGCAGTACCCACCCCCACTAAACCGAAGAAAAGCTAGAATTATGAGAGCCGTCTCAATAATTGCAGCCATTGTCTTGCTTGCGCTGACTACGTTGCTCGTGTCCATCGGCTTGCATCTGGTTCCCGCCGCCGAAGCCTACGAATTCCATGTGAAGATCGCCATCGTGGCGGTCGCCGCGGCTCTGCTCGTGGCCATCCTCGCCGATCGAAGGAGAACCGCCGAACCGCCGGCCGTTAAGGCCGAAGCGGCGAAACCGGCGCCGATTCCCCTCGCCGCCAACCAGGCCGAGGCGGAAGTGGTCGGTTTCCTCGCCGCCCTTCAAGAGAAAGGCCGGCTGGTGGATTTCCTCATGGACGACGTCACCGCCTACTCCGATGCCCAGGTGGGCGCCGCCGCGCGGGTGGTCCACGCGGGCTGCAAGGCGGCCCTGCGGGAGCATTTCGCCATTCGCCATGTCCGCGACGAGGCCGAAGGCGCCACGGTGAGCGTGCCGGCGGGATACGCCGCCGACGAATACCGTCTCGTGGGCAAGATCAGCGGTGAGGCGCCGTTCTCGGGCCGGTTGGTCCACGCCGGCTGGAAAGCCGACTCGGTTAAGCTTCCTCGGATTGTGAGAACCGGTGACGGCCGGCTGCCCACTATCGCGCCGGCGGAGGTCGAGCTGAAATAATGCGCCGGTTCGATTCTTCCCACGCCTCCCGTACGCAAAAAACAAGCGGTTTTACGCCATGACTCATCGTTTCAGCCTCGGCATCGACCTAGGCACCAGCAACAGCGCGGTCGCCCTCACCGACCTGGAAAGCGACCTGACCGCCATCGTCGACATCACCCAGATCCTCGGGCCGAACCGGGTGGGAGAAAAACCCACGCTGCCGTCGGCTTTGTACATCCCGCATCCCGACGAGTTCCCGGAGGGGTCTTTTTCGCTGCCTTGGAGCGACGATGCCGACGACGGCGACGGCGCCGTCGCGATCATGGGGCACTTCGCCCGCGAGCACGGCGCGCAGGTTCCCGACCGGCTCGTCACATCGGCCAAATCGTGGCTGTCCAATCCGCACATGGATCCGAAAAAACGGACCCTTCCCTGGAAATCCGATATCGACGAGGACAAGCTCTCGGCCTTCGACTGCTCGCGCCTCTATCTCGAACACCTCAAGGACGGGTTCCTGTACGCCGAACGCGCCGAGGGCCGCGAGTGGAATCTCGCCGAGGGTCAGATCGTGCTCACCGTACCCGCGTCCTTCGACGAGGCGGCGCGCCACCTGACCGCCGAGGCCGCCGAGGCCGCCGGCCTCCATGACGTCATTCTTCTGGAGGAGCCGCAGGCGGCCTTCTACGCCTGGACGGCGCTGGCCGGCGCCGAATGGCGGTCGCAGGTGGGGCCCGGCGACATTGTCCTGGTCTGCGACGTGGGCGGCGGCACCGCCGACTTCAGCCTCATCGCCATCACCGAGAGCGACGGCACCTTGGATCTGGAGCGCATCAGCGTCGGCGAGCACATTCTGCTCGGCGGCGACAACATGGACCTGGCCCTGGCCTACACGCTCCGCGCCAAGCTCGACGCCGACGGAACCTCCATCGACGATTGGCAGTTCCTGGCCCTGGTGCACGCCGCGTCCAACGCCAAGGTGGCGCTGTTCGACGACGACAGCCTGGACGCCGCGCCCATCGCCGTGCCGTCGCGGGGCTCCAGCCTGATGGGCGGCACGGTATCGACCCGGCTCGAGCGGACCACACTGGAACAGGTCGCCCTCGACGGTTTCTTTCCACTCATCGCGATCACGGACCTGCCGCGCGAGGGACGCGGCGCGGGACTACGGGAGTTCGGCCTGCCGTACGCATCCGACCCGGTGGTCAGCAAGCACCTTGCCCGCTTTCTCACCCGCAGCCTGACCAACGTGCGCGCCAGCGAGGCGCTCGCCGCCCTAGTTGGCGATCCCGACGACTCCAAGGGGTTTATCGAGCCCACGGCGGTGCTGTTTAACGGCGGCGTGTTCAACGCGGCCCCGATCCGCCGGCGCGTCCTCGATTTGCTAATGTCGTGGACCGACGGCGAGCCCGTCCGTGAACTGGAAGGCTTCCAGCCGGACCTCGCGGTGGCCAAGGGCGCGGCTTTCTATGGCCGCAACCGCGTCACCGGCAAGGGCATCCGCATCAAGGCCGGCGCCGCGCGCTCCTATTACATCGGCCTCGAAACCTCCATGCCGGCGGTGCCCGGGTTCAAGCCGCTGGTGAAAGCATTGTGCGTGGTGCCGCAGGGTATGGAAGAAGGCTCGGATCTGGTGATCGGGGGCCAGGAGTTCGGCTTGGTTACCGGCCAGACCGCCGAGTTCCGGTTCTTCTCCTCGGAGGTGCGCAGCGGCGACGCGCCGGGCCAGATCCTCCCCGACGCCGAACGCGAACTCGACGAAACCAGCCTGCTGGAGGTGGATCTTCCGCCGGTGGAGGGGTTCCCCGAGGGCCACGCGGTGCCCGTCCGGATCAACGCGGTGGTGACCGAACTGGGCAATCTTGAGCTGTGGATGAACCACACCAATTCCGATCACCGCTGGAAAGTCGAGTTCCAGGTCCGCACCGAGTAGTTCAGACGAAAAGTTCGTCCGTGGAGAAAGGCCTGTCCGCGTCGGTCGCTTCACCGTCGATGAATTTTTGCGCGAGTTCGAAAGCCTCCGCGCCCACGAGACCGCCAAGCTCACGGCCGTTGAGATCCCCGTCCTTGAAGTGGATGCCGCCATACCGGCGCGAGAGTCCGGCCTCGTCGGCGGCCGCGGTGAATGTCTCCCATTCAAGCAGCGTCTCCTTCGCGGGCACACCGGCTTCGAACTGGGTCGACGCGACCGCGAACGCCACGGATCCGCCGAATTCATCGCTGCCGGTGAACAAACGCAGAACCTCGGCGCCGGCGGCGCTGAATGCGCTGTGGCCCGACGAGTACTCGGGAAACGGCGGCGAGGGATCGGCGCCCGGGCGCTGGAAGGTCACGAAGTTCTCGGCCAGGATCGTGCGGGTCCCAAGTCCCTCACGGGTGTCCGGATCATACCCGCCGAATGCGTCGATCACGAAACCCGTTTCGCCCGTCAATTCGTCAACGCCTTGCTCGCCAATCAAGCCGAGTTCGCCGAGGTCGCGAATCACCCTCACCGGGCGCGCGTAATCGTATTCGACCTTAGCCTCCCAAGTGGCGATACCCGCGTCGAAAACCGCGTTTCCCATGGCCAGGAAAAGCTTGGCGTCCTGGCCGAGCGTGTGCTCGTCCCGCGCCGAAACGAACTGAGCAAACGCCATGAAGGTGCCCGGCGGAAACGCGGTTCCGCGGCCATCCTCCCAGAACTCGGCGATAACCTTATGCTCATCCGTCAGATTGGCGCTGAGCGCGACAATTTCTTCGGCCTCCGCGACAAAGCCAGCGTTGATGACACTGCCGATCAGCGGCTTCGAGACATCGATGACCTCGCCCTCGCCATAGTCTATCCCGCCGATGGATACGGAGTTGGAAAGCGTTATGGTCTTGGCATCGAAATTCAAGGTCAACTCCTCGTAACCCTCGGCAAAAAACGGCTGGGGTGGGGGAGGACGGAGCGCATCGTAATCGGTTTCGCCATCGGCGGTCTCGGGCAGCGCAAAGCTTTCCACCCCCAGCCAGTGCGGCGTCAAGCACGACTGGTCGGGGCCGCCATCCTCGGGATCGATGGGCACGTTCTCGGGGGTCCATCGGGCGATGTCGTTGATCTCGAGGGAACTCGGATTCACGGGCGTATAGTTGTCGCCGGTATACCCGCCGAGTTGATTCGACCCATCTGTCCGGCGCGCGGCCATGAGGTCCTCGGCCGCGTCGATCCCGATGGCCGCTTCGCGGCTACAATCATCCTCGAGTCCATACCCCAGTCGATCCGCCATGACCGTATCGAACAGGTCCTTCTGATCGGGAAACAGCTCCAGGAGCACGTTGTAGGCCGCGAAACTCATGGCTTTTGCTTGGTTCGCCTCGGTGCTTACGGCCCCGTCGGAGAGCTCGGTATTGTTCCCTTCGAGATCCATCGAGACCCGGGCCGCGACGTCATCATAGGATGCCCAGGCATCGTAAATCGCGGTGTGGACGAGGGCATAGGCCCGCGACGCGACGGTGGGACCGACCTTGCTCGATGTGTCGATCACCGCCTGCTGCGCCGCGCGGTCCCAGATCACACTGATCGTGGGATCGGGATCGTTCACGGTCACGCTCTGCGTGCCGCCCCCGACCATAATCACCGGCGCATCGGCCTCGGGACCAAAACGCGCCCTTATCGTGTCGAGGTCGAAAGAGGCGTCATTGAATTCGAAGGTTTCCATCCGGGTCGTTGTGAGCTGTTCGCCCGAGTACCGGTCGATGAGCGTGACGGATCGCCGGCCGACGTCAATATCGAACTCGCCCGCGTTCGCATCGAAAACGAGCGTGTCATCGCCACATCCGCCGTCGACCCGGTGTAGAGATCCGGAGAGCTCAAGCCGGTCGTCGCCGTGACCCAGGAACACCGATCCGCCGCCCGCGTTGAGATCGACCACATCGTCGCCGGCGCCGGCGACCACCAGACCGACCGGAGCGGAAGCACTCAACGCGTCATCGCCGCGCCCCAAATAAACGAACTTGGCGGGCTCGGTCAGGTTCAAGACATCGTCCGTTCGGCTTCCCCAGGCTTCCCGCGGAAGGTGTCCGTAAAACGAGCAGTTGTCCGAGCCGGGAAAGGACCACGGTGCGGGATGGAATCCGGAATGAAAAGCGCGCGCCATTTTTGCTACCCCAACGCAACTTTTTTACACGAATGCATAGGAGACCCCCATAAGACGTCCGACCTAAACACATTAAAAACGAGAGCGCCGGGTTCGATATTTTCGCCGGCGTCTTGATTCTTCCATGTGGCGGTTCGTTGCGTCAACAATTCAAATTCTTGGACGGCTGTTTCCGGCTCATATCGTTGAACAAAGATTCCGCCAAAAAAATGGCAAGCCCGGAGAGCGACGTTTGGCGGGGCGGCGTTACCGCCGGACCCGCGTCATTCGGATTGACGCGCTATGATCGGACGTGGCGGGGAGGGGCTCGACCGTCATGCGGCCCATGACGCAAGGGCGCCGCGAGGGTCGTGTGTTCGCCGGCTTCAATTCCAGTACCGAGGTTACCGGGGGTCCCGATCAGACAATCCAGAAGTCGCCGGCGTCGAGGGAATTGGCGTTGGTGTTTTCGAGGATGATCCGGCCGCCTCCTTCGGACGAGAGGTCGATCTCGGTGTCGGCGCCGTCCTGGTCGATGTCGAGATCATCGAACTCGATGTCGCCGTAGCCGACCAACCAGATTTTGTCGGCGCCGGGCTCGAAGTCGGTGACGATGTCGGTGCCGCCGGCGCCGGTAAATTGAAAACGGTCGGCCCCGCCGTTTCCGGTCAGCGTATCGTCGCCGCCGGCGCCGTTGATGAAATTGGCGCCGCCGTCGCCGACGATGAGGGTGTCGCCCTTGGAGCCGTAGGCGCCCTCGATGCCGATCAGGTCCTCGGTCGTGCCGCTGCTGGTGAATGTCGCCCGCTGCTGGTCGATACGGATCTCCAGCGTGTTCGATCCGCTGTAACGGTAGTCGACGCGGTCGTCGTCGCCGGCGCCGCCATCGAAGGAGTCGGCGCCGCCATTGCCTTCCAGGGTATCGTCGCCACCGCCGCCCGCGATCGTATCGTCGCCGCCGCCGCCCTTGAGAACATTGTCGTTGGCGTCGCCGACAATGACGTTGTCGCCACCGCCGCCGGTCACGTTCTCGATGGATAGCAACGCTTCGGTGGTGCTCGGCGGATTGCCGGCGCCGGCAGCACTAGTTGGATCGTCCACGAACCACGCGAACCCCTCACCTAAATCGACGCGCAAACGGTCGGACGCGGTATAGCCATAGTCGGCGGTGTCCGACCCTTCGCCGCCGTCGAAGGTGTCCGCGCCACCGCCGCCACTCAGCGTATCGTTGCCGATGCCGCCCCGAAGGACGTCGCCGCCGCCGCCGCCATTCAGGAGATCGTGACCCAGGCCGCCGTTCAGCGTGTCGTTTCCACCGTTGCCGTTCAACGTGTCATCGCCGCCGCCGCCGTCGAGATCGTCACGGCCGTTGTCGCCGTTCAGGGCGAGGCCCTCGGGTGTGACGAACCATATCGAGTGGATGCCGTATGCTTCCAAATCGCCATTTTCCTTGAAGGGGTGCCAAATGACGTCTTCGGTTTCGCCCCAGACCACGCTGGTATGCGAACTGCCGTCATAGTGTGCGTACCAGCGCTCGCCGTTTTCCAGTTCCGCGACGCCGAATGCCGGCACCAGATGATTAGGCCTGCCGGGATTGCTCAGGTCCCTTCCCGTGGCCACACGGACTTCGACGGGGCGGCCGGCCTCGATCTCGCCGACCAGTTCTTTCCAAAGCGCGTCCTTGTCCGCGCCCGCCATTCGTTCGCGGCGGACGTCGAAATCGTAACCTCGAAATTCGGCGTAATCTTCGATGCCGTCCGTAATGTCGGCGACACCGGTGCTGATGGCGTGCTTCGTTTTGCCGATACCCGTTTTGAGATAGCAGGCGATACAATTCTCCGGGTGGTCCGGACCCGTGTTATCGATATATGAGGTACTTTGATACTTGGCGATATGTTCCGGGCTCGTGATGTGATCTTCGATATTCTCTGTGACGCTGACCTCATCCCAGCCCTCGGCGTCGAAGAGATTCGAATATCCATTGAGATCCCAGTAACCGAAAATCGAGGCAACCGAGGTGGGGCCGCAACCGTAATACCAAGCGTAGGACGGCACGTCGGACACGAGGGCGAAGCTCGTTCCGCGGGCCCGAATGAGGCCTTCGTCGAGATCGGAGATGTCGAAATGGCTGGTGTCCGTGTTTTCGACCTCGATCGACAATCCGGGCACGCCGTCGACGGTGATGGTGGTGATGCCGGGGACGCCGTCATCGATGTCGATATCGGCCAACGAGCGGACGCCCAGGTCGCTCAGATAGATGACGTCGGCCCCGCCCAGCCCCCAATCCCGGATGGTGTTGACGCCGTTCGCGTCGTCGCCGAATGTGAAGGTGTCGGCTCCACCGTCGCCGTGGAGCGTGTTGTCGCCGCCGCGCCCCCAAATCTCGTCGTCGCCCTCGCCGCCTTGCAGTTGGTTGTCCTGTTCGTTTCCCTTGACGATGTCGTTTCCGCGGCTGCCACGCGCCCGCTCAAAGCTTCCGAGCGTGTCGACATCCCCGTCATCGCCGCCGTCGAACCTGGTGGCGGTTCCAAGATCCAGGTCGATGAGCCGTCCAACGGTGGTATAGAAATAGTCGACGAGATCGGTGCCCGATCCGCCTTCAAGACGGTCATCTCCGGCGCCGCCGACCAGAACATCATCACCCAACTCGCCGAAGATCTCGTCGTCTCCCCCTTGCCCGGAAAGCTGGTCGTCGTGGCCGCCGCCCCGGAACGTGTTGGCCCCGTCATCGCCCAACATGTCGTCCTGCACCCGATCTCCACCGATCACATTCTCGATTTTGGCGATGGTCAGTTTGTCGCCCGCGTGCGAGTTCAAGCGCCAGCTCCCGTCGACCAGCAGATCCCTTTCCAGGAGGAACACATTGTGATCCTCGGTGCTTGCGCTGTAATCCAAGGTGTCATTACCACTGCCGCCGTCGATGGCGTCGTGTCCCTCGCCGCTGATGATCAGGTCGTTGCCGGCACCGCCGCTCAGCGTATCGTTGCCCGAGCCGCCGTCGATTTCGTCGTCGCCGCCACCGCCTTCGATGACATCATTTCCCTGATGTCCGCGGATGGTGTCGGCGCCCGGCGTTGGCGGCCCGCCGCTCACACCGGATGAGATAAACGCTTCGGTAATGGTGTCGTTGTTTCGCGTCCCCACGATGTCGGCCATGATCGTGTTCCTACTGTGTGTTGGATGCTCCCGGACATGCGCGCCGATTGGCGACGCAAGTGAGGACCACCTGCCTTCCGTCGGAGATGCGTGGCGATTGAAATGGGCGGAGGGCCCATGTACGTCCCCAACGACCTAAACTGGGGGCTTCTCTTAATGCGGGAATACGGGCGTTTTAAGCTACCGGAATCCGGTAGGTTGACACCTGACCCCGTTGTGCCGGCTATCACGCGCGTCCATGGGCGGAGGTCGAACAGACTCTGATCTTGATGAAATATTCAGGGTTGAGACGGATCGGCGCGAAATCCGAGACGCTCGCCGGTTTTTTGGTAGAGGATCAAGTCACGCGGCGCGCCTGGGAACGTATCCGTTCCCAAGCGCGCATGTTCCCACGCATTCTCAGCCCACGAAACGAAAAGCCCGTGGGCGGTCCCACCTGCGCCAGAGCACCCGATCAGACAATCCAGAAGTCGCCGGCGTCGAGGGAATTGGCGTTGGTGTTTTCGAGGATGATCCGGCCGCCCCCTTCGGACGAGAGGTCGATCTCGGTGTCGGCGACGTCCTGGTCGATGTCGAGATCCTCGAACTCGATGTCGCCGTAGCCGACCAACCAGATTTTGTCGGCGCCGGGCTCGAAGTCGGTGACGATGTCGGTGCCGCCGGCGCCGGTAAATTGAAAACGGTCGGCCCCGCCGTTTCCGGTCAGCGTATCGTCGCCGCCGGCGCCGTTGATGAAATTGGCGCCGCCGTCGCCGACGATGAGGGTGTCGCCCTTGGAGCCGTAGGCGCCCTCGATGCCGATCAGGTCCTCGGTCGTGCCGCTGCTGGTGAATGTCGCCCGCTGCTGGTCGATACGGATCTCCAGCGTGTTCGATCCGCTGTAACGGTAGTCGACGCGGTCGTCGTCGCCGGCGCCGCCATCGAAGGAGTTGGCGCCGCCATTGCCTTCCAGGGTATCGTCGCCACCGCCGCCCGCGATCGTATCGTCGCCGCCGCCGCCCTTGAGAACATTGTCGTTGGCGTCGCCGATAATGACGTTGTCGCCACCGCCGCCGGTCACGTTCTCGATGGATAGCAACGCTTCGGTGGTGCTCGGCGGATTGCCGGCGCCGGCAGCACTAGTTGGATCGTCCACGAACCACGCGAACCCCTCACCTAAATCGACGCGCAAACGGTCGGACGCGGTATAGCCATAGTCGGCGGTGTCCGACCCTTCGCCGCCGTCGAAGGTGTCCGCGCCACCGCCGCCACTCAGCGTATCGTTGCCGATGCCGCCCCGAAGGACGTCGCCGCCGCCGCCGCCATTCAGGAGATCGTGACCCAGGCCGCCGTTCAGCGTGTCGTTTCCACCGTTGCCGTTCAACGTGTCATCGCCGCCGCCGCCGTCGAGATCGTCACGGCCGTTGTCGCCGTTCAGGGCGAGGCCCTCGGGTGTGACGAACCATATCGAGTGGATGCCGTATGCTTCCGAATCGCCATTTTCCTTGAAGGGGTGCCAAATGACGTCTTCGGTTTCGCCCCAGACCACGCTGGTGTACGAACTGCCGCTATAGTGTGCGTACCACCGCTCGCCGTTTTCCAGTTCCGCGACGCCGAATGCCGGCACCAGATGATTTGGCGCGCCCGGATCATCCAGGTCCCTTCCCGTGGCCACACGGACTTCGACGGGGCGGCCGGCCTCGATCTCGCCGACCAGTTCTTTCCAAAGCGCGTCCTTGTCCGCGCCCGCCATTCGTTCGCGGCGGACGTCGAAATCGTAACCTCGATAGTCGGCGTAGTCGTCGATGCGGTTCTCCATGCTGACGTGCCAAGTACTAATGGTACTCACCGTCGGGCCCACACCCGTCCTGAGGTAGGAGGCAATGCTGGTTGCCGAAGGTGCGGGACCCGGGTTATCGGTATACGAGTTGGGGCCACTCTGATATTTGGCGATATGTTCCGGACTGCTGATCTGATCCTTGACATACTGCGTCTCGCTGACCTCATCCCAGCCCTCGGCATCGAAGAGGTTTGAATATCCGTTGAGATCCCAGTAACCGTAAATCGATGCGATCGAAGTTGGACCGCAGCCGTAATACCACTCATACGACGGCACGTCGGACAGGAGGGTGAAGCTCGATCCGCGGGCCCGAATGAGGCCTTCGTCGAGATCGGAGATGTCGAAATGGCTGGTGTCCGTGTTTTCGACCTCGATCGACAATCCGGGCACGCCGTCGACGGTGATGGTGGTGATGCCGGAGACGCTGTCATCGATGTCGATATCGGCCAACGAGCGGACGCCCAGGTCGCTCAGATAGATGACGTCGGCCCCGCCCAGCCCCCAATCCCGGATCGTGTTGACGCCGTTCGCGTCGCCGTCGAATGTGAAGGTGTCGGCTCCACCGTCGCCGTGGAGCGTGTTGCCGCCGCCGCGCCCCCAAATCTCGTCGTCGCCCTCGCCGCCTTGCAGCCGGTTGTCGTGTTCGTTTCCCTTGACGATGTCGTTTCCGCGGCTGCCACGCGCCCGCTCAAAGCTTCCGAGCGTGTCGACATCCCCGTCATCGCCGCCGTCGAACCTGGTGGCGGTTCCAAGATCCAGGTCGATAAGCCGTCCGACGGTGGTATAGAAATAATCCACTAGATCGACGCCCGAGCCACCGTCGAGATGGTCATTTCCGGCGCCGCCGACCACGACATCATCACCGGACTCGCCGAAGATCTTGTCGTCGCCCCCTTGCCCGGAAAGCTGATCGTCGCGGCCGCCGCCCCGGAACGTGTTGGCCCCGTCATCGCCCAACATGTCGTCCTGCACCCGGTCTCCACCGATCACATTCTCGATTCTGGCCATATCTAGTTTGTCGCCCCGAAACGAGTAAACGCGCCAACTCCCGTCGACGAGCAGGTCTCTATCCAGGAGGAACACATTGTAACTCTCGTTGCTTGCGCTGTAGTCCAAGGTGTCAATGCCGCCGCCGCCGTCGATGGAGTTGTCTCCTTCGCCGCTGATGATCAGGTCGTCACCCGACCCACCACTCAACGTATCGTTGCCCGAGCCGCCGTCGATCTCGTCGTCGCCGCCACCGCCTTCGATGACATCGTTCCCCTGATGGCCGCGGATGGTGTCGGCGCCCGGCGTTGGCGGCCCCCCGCTCACGCCGGATGAGACAAACGCTTCAGTAATGGTGTCGCTATTCGGCGTCCCGACGATGTCGGCCATGATTCTGCTCCTTTTGTTTTTTCCTGTTCCCGAACATGCAGCCGTTTGAGGCCAGATTCAGGACACGAATACTTTCCGCCGAAGATGCGTGGACATTTAAACGGGCGCCGAGCCCACCTAATCCCACCCGGCTCCCCGGCCGGTTACGACGGTTCCGCTGACGCTTCCCATGGACGCGGGCGATTGCGCGGGATCCCGGAGCGGCGCCGCCATGAACTGAATTACACTAGATGAATATGTTGTACGCAACATACCGGAGGATGTATTTTATCCGGCACGCCTACATTTTCGAGTACTTGCGACCCGTCAGTGCATCGCTGCCTCCAACCCCGGCGCGCGCGGGTGGATGGTTCCGCATCGACAACAACTGTTGATCGGCGGCGTGATCGGTTTCATGATCTTGCCTGGTGTCTAGCGGGGGGAATGCCATGACCTTTAGCGAAGCCGTTCGATCCGTCCTATCGAAGTACGCCACGTTCCATGGTCGCGCGGCACGCTCCGAATACTGGTGGTGGGTTCTCTTTTATTTCCTTCTGTTCGCGGTGGTCCGCGGCGTCGACGGCGCCGTTATCGCGCCGATGCTCGGCTTCGAAGCGTTCTCCGGAAAATCCGGACAGCCATTGGGCATGTTGGTGGGATTGGCGATCTTTCTTCCCAACCTGGCCGTGCATGTGCGGCGGCTGCACGACATCGACCGGTCGGGCTGGTGGCTATTGCTCGCCCTCATTCCGGTGATCGGCCTCATCGTCATCATCTACTGGGCCATTCAGCGGGGAACCAACAGCCCCAATCGCTTCGGCGACGCGCCCCTGCCCCCGGCCGCCGGCGCGTGATCCCGAATTCAGTTCAAGACCCAGAGCGCGGCGTTGAGGAAGGTGGCGAAGGCGACCCAGAGGCCATAGGGTACGAAAAGCGCGCCGGCCAGCGGGTCGATCCTCCAGAACAGTAGTGCGTTGATGGTGATGAACAGCAGCAGAATGACGATTTCAACCAGCGCCAATCCCACCTGCCGCAGCCCGAAAAACAGCGAAGACCACCCGAGATTCAAGACCAGTTGAAAGGCGAAGATGGAAAGCGCGGTCCGCGCGCCGCCGAATCCGGCCCGGCGCCACACCCGCCAGCCCGCGATCGCCATCAGCACATAGAGGATCGTCCAGACGGGCGCGAACACCCAGTCGGGCGGATTGAACGGCGGCTTGTGGAGTTCCGGATACCAGGCGCCGACGCTGGCGGCCGTGATCGCGCCGCCCAAACCGGCGACCGCGAGACACACGGCCACGAAACCGGCGAGGCCGAGGACATCGCGGGCGAGCGGGAGACGTCTCTTGGTGGACGCTGGCATGGGTCGTTCAAACCGGGCTGTCTTCATTGTTTGTGCGCCCATGATGACCGATCGCCGGCGTGGAGACGACAAAAAAGGCCGCGTCCCCTTCGCCCCCAGCGGATCGTTGTGGCCGACGACTCTGTGGCGTGTCCATTGCGCAATTGGCTGAAAAGTGTCAGATTCGTTGTCGGTAGAGGGACTTATGTCAATGGTCATCCCGGTTTAGACGAGGACTCAACCATGCAACGCACTCCGGTGCGATCGCCGCTGACCGCCGACGGTCTCCCCGGTTTGGCCGCCTCTCGAATGGTGGCCCGCGTGCTTCGATTTGGCGCGTTCGCTCTCGCTCTGTCGATGTCGATGCTGGCGCTTCCGACGACGGGCTCCGCCGACCCGCTCGACGGCACCGTCGTGGGCAAGGACGGTCAGCCAAAACCATACGTCCGCATCGACATCATCGGTCCGCGAAGAGTCGTTGTTGTCACCGACGATAGCGGCCGGTTCGCGGTCGATGTGCCGCAAGGCCGTTACAAGGTGCGCGTCACCGACAATCGCCGCCGCATGGATTTTGACGCGACCAGTCCCTCGCAAGGACAACAATTCAAACTGAGTTGGTGACCGCCGCCATGCCCGACGAACCCCGAGGGAAAGATTTTTGGGACAAGATCGACATCGTTCTGAAGGGCTTTATCGGGGTCCTGGTCACCGGCATCATCACGGCTTTCGGATTTTATCTCAACAGCCAGCAAAGTATGATCAATGCGGAGAACAGCAAGATCGAGGAGCAGAACCGCCAGGCCCGCACCTTGGTCGAGCTTGTGAATTCCCGCGAAACTGCCATGGTTCAACTTCGCTCGGAGATGTTCAAGTCACTGCTCGACAAGTACCTGACCGGCGAGGACCTGGAGAGCAAGATCGCCGTTCTCGAGATGATCGGCTTGAATTTTCGCGACGCCATCCAGATCAAGCCGTTGTTCGAACACCTCGACGATCAGATTGCCCGGAGCGGAAACATCATGGCCGGCCAGGCGGTCGCCGGCAACAAGATGGATGAGAACACGGCCGATTTCGAAACCGCGTCCGGGACTGCGGGCATGGCGCCGAGGGCGAAACTCAGAAACGCCGCGGGCCGGGTGATCAAGGACCAACTCGATCAGGTTCGAATGACCGAAGACGGCGCGGTTTGCGAGATGACCCTTGTGGAGCGCGAGGACGCAAAACCGGTTCCGTGCCTTGGCAACCTGAAACTCCAGCTGAACGAAGTGGGCGACCATGGCGTCCGGATTTCGCCCGAAACAAACTCTGAAAATGTCCGGATCGAAGGGCGGTTGGCGAAAGAGGGCTTTTTCGTCAGTTACTTCGACATGCCGATGGTCGATTTCACGTCCATGGACTTCGGGTTTGGCAGGATCCGCTATTCGGTCGTGCTCCGCGAAGCCTCCACGACCGACGGTTCGACCACGATCGCCGTGGCGGTTTTACCGACGACCGCGCTGACCAAACAGAACGCCTACCTGTTCGACGATCTGGTCGCCAAGAAAATCGGCATGATCGAATAGGTGCGCCTCATTTTTCCCGGGCAGCGCCACGGGGGCGGAGCCTAGTCGGCCTGAAGCCCGGCCCCGGGGTCCGTATCCGCCCAGGATCAGCAAGACAGGATCAGCAAGAATAGAAGACATTGAAGCAGTAGCCTCTGCCCCCACCGTCATAACAGGGGAACACGCCACTGACGCCATACCCCTGGCCTTGCGCTTGCTGCAGCCGTTGATAGGCCGTGCTCTGCGTGACGAAGGGGCCAACCCGCTGCTGGCATTGCTGGACGAATTCCACCCGGCCTTCCGACAGCGGCCGCACCGCGTCGCCGGACGGGACCGCGGTCATTGCCAGCGTTATTTCCGGAACCGTGGACGGAGCCGCCGCCCGAGCCATCGTCGGCGAAAGAAACACGGCGCAAACGGCCCCATAAAACACGAGCCGCCGTCCGCGAACATTCGAATTCGGTCGCTTTTCTGTGTTGCCTCCACGATTGACCATTTTCCTCTCTCCCGGCTGTTTCGTCATGGCGGAACAGCCTTTCCTTGCGCCGCGCATCGATCCATCGACGCGTCCGGGGCTTTTCATTCCCACCGCGCCACCGTGCGGGACTGTTTTGTTGAGTGGGGTCAGGAGGGCCGCCGAAGCCATGTCCAATTCAGGCGGCTCCCGCCCCTATCCACCGTGAATGATAGAAAGTGCATGCGCCGTTGTCTGTGAACGGCTTCACACAGGCGGGCCGATTGTCGATGGGTCCCCATCGCCGGCGCGGACCTCCTGCCGAGTACGCGAGAAACACGATCACAAGTGGTCATTATCAGCGACCGTTGGTATAACCTCGCCCTCCGGCACGCCCTCGCTCCACATTTCTCCTTAATGGGCCCCGATGGGCCGCTTCGAATTGCGCGATGTCGAGTTTCACCGTGCCCATAACGGCCGCCATCGCGCGGTCCGCCGCTTCGGCGTCGCCTCCCGTTAGCATGGTATGCAACGCCGCGGGCACGAACTGCCGGGACAGGCCGTATCTGTCGTTCGGCCAGCCACACTGCTGTTCGCCGCCGCCGCCGTCCAGAAGCGCGGCCCACAGGCGGTCGATTTCGTCCTGTGTCTCGCATTTGACCACCATGGGAATGCGCATGGTTGAACGCGACATGCGGCCCTCCGTTCAATGCCATGAACTCGCGGCCGGCCAGTTCGAGTTCGACCGTGAGGACAGACCCTTCCGGCATGGGCCGGATTTGCCGTCGTGCGTCACGGCCGTGATGCGGGAATTTTGTCGAACAGCGAGACGTAGAATTCCGCCGCCTCCTCCGCCTGGGTATCGAATCACAAGCATGTCGAGACTCTCTGTGCTTAGGACATGTTTAACTCCTTTTCATCCTCGGGTTCGGGCGTTTTCGCATAAGAGCCTGGCCCAAGTGGGCGGATCATGGCTTCAAATCGAGGAGCGCCTTGCCGCTGCCGTCCATCGCGAAGGGCACCGAGTTATGAATGTGCGCGATGCGCCAACGGCCGCCCTCCCGGCGAAAGCAGACCGTCGAGCGAAACCATAGATCCACGTCCTCGCCATCAATTTTGGTTCCGGTCAAGTGTTGCAAGCCGTAGGCATGGCCAAGTCCGCCATCGACAGCGATTTTGACGTCATGGGATTTCAGCGCGATCGGTCCGGCCCAGGTGCCGAACCAGTCTTCCAGGCCCTCCGGATCATGCATGGCCTCGGAATCCATGCGCAGCGGCGGGGCGAGATCGAAGCCGACAGCGTCGTCCGTCAGCAGCGCGATCGCGCCGGCGGCGTTCTTGTTGTAAATAGCGCGGGCGAAAGTGTCGAGCAGGTCGCGGAATGCGCCTTCGTCTGCGGTCATTTTTCAGTCTCCTTGGCACGTGGTTCCCGCTTTCATAGGCTTCGGGCGAGGGCTTCCAATTGGTTGGCGCATTGCCCCCAGCCTTCGTGGAAGCCCATCCTTTCGTGTTCCTCGCGGTCGGCGGCCGACCAGTGCAGGACGCGGGCGGTGTATCGGGTCTTGCCCGCGCCCGCGTCCCCGCCCTCGTCTTCATCCTCGAAAGTCAAGACGATCGTCATGAACGGCTTTTCCGACGGCTCCCAGGCCGTGGTGTAGGCGTCGGTGACCACGAGCTTCTCGTTCGGGACGACCTCGAGATAAACGCCTGGAATGGGCATGTCCTCGCCGTCGGGGCTCCGCATGACGATCAGGCTCGCGCCGCCGGGACGAACGTCCATTTCGGCGCGCGGCGTCGTCCACGGTTTCGGCGCGAACCATTGCCTGAGAAGGCCGGGCTCGGTCCAGCAGCGCCAGACCGCTTTGCGCGGGGCGTTGAGAGTCCGGATCAGAGTGAGTTCACGTGAATTGGTGGTTTCGTGCATTTTGCGATCTCCCCGGTCAAGCGCGGCAGTCCGCCGCGCGCGAACGAACCCTGCCATTTTTTTCAGTGCGGCATTGCCGTTTTCGCGGCCTCGATGATTTCGTCGATCGTCATCGTCCGCTTCGGCGTGGAGATGGACCAGCGATGGCCGAACGGGTCCTCGATGACGCCGTACCGGTCGCCCCAGAACATGTCGGCGACGGGCATGACTACGCTCGCCCCCGCGGCGGCCGCGCGCTCGACGAACGCATCGGCGTCTTCAACGATGAGGTGGATGGTGACCGGCGTTCCCTTGAGAGACTTGGGCGACAGCATGCCGCACTCCGGACCCTCGTCCATCAGCATGACCGACGAACCGTTGATTTGGACGCACGCGTGCATCACCTTGCCGTCCGGGCCGGGCAGCCGCACCATCTCCGTCGCCCCGAACGCCTGCTTGTAGAATTCGATGGCGTCGGCGGCGCCGGCGCACACGAGATGCGGCGTGACCGAATGGACGCCTTGGGAAGCGGCCTGTTCCGCCGCCGTGTTCTTTTTCGTTGCCATGTTCGTAGTCATGCTCGTTCCTTCCTTTTCTCTTGCTCTCGGATTGGCCTCGATTTTCGAGGTGGTTTCAAATTTCTTTGACCAAGACTGCCTGTCCGGTCATGGGATCGAACGGGATCGACACATGTTCGTGAGCGACGCGCCATTGTCCCCCGATCCGGCGAAAACACGCGGTCACGCGCATCCATGTGGAGCCACACGGATGATCGGCCGGCGTCGGCTTGAAATGATGCAGGCCGTGCACGAAGGCGAGGTCGCCATCGACGTCGACGGCAAGGTCTCGATGCTCCGAGCGGAACGTGTCGGGGAAATGCGGAAACACGCTCTCCCAGATCGCTCGGATGGCATCGGCGCCAACCGTGCGATACGGAGGAATGGTGTCGTAGAGGACGGTATCCGGCGTGTAGGACGCGACGATGGCCGCCGAATCCTTCGCCTCCACCGCCCTCGACCACCGCGCGATCAGCTCGCGGATTTCCGCTTCGTCGGTTTGGGTGTGGGTGGTTTGTTTGTCGCTCACGTCGTGTCTCCTTTTCGTTGCTGTCTTCCAAACAGCATTTCGATGTAACGGCGCAGATGGGCGATGCTCTCGGCGGCAACCGCCGGTCCGCCCCTGGCCTTGGCGAGAATGAACGCGCCCTGAAGCACCGCCTGCGTATGGAGCGCCAGGCTCTCGGCCGTCCAATCGGCGGCGATGCCATGGTTCCGCATCGCCTCCGCGATGTCGGCTTCCACCTTGGCGGCGTGAGCGCTGATACTGGCGTCGCAGGCGTCGCGAATGGCGGGGCTGGTGTCGTAGACTTCCTGAACCATGGTGCCGACAAGACACGTGAATTCCGGCACCGCGCCTTGCAGGATGGCCGCCCGGAATTCCAGATAACCGAGAACGCGATCGAGCGGATCGCGATGGGCGTGATAGGGAGCCGTCGCGAACAGCCCGCCGGTTACCGATGACCAGTGTTCTGCCGCCGCCACGCCCAATGCCTCCTTGCTTCTGAAGTGGTGAAAAAAGGCGCCCTTGGTTACTCCGGCCTCGGCGCAGAGATCGTCCACCGTGGTGGCGGAATAGCCCTTGTTGCGAATGGCCGACAGGGCCGCATCGAGGATCTTCGCCTTTGCGGTCGGCTTGTTCGCGATCGGTTTGCTTTCGGCTTTTCGCACGGTCCCGCTCCTTTTGAGTCAAAACATACCAACCAGTTGGTATTGTGTCAAGCGGATTTGATTGTCTCTCCGCCGGGCGGGAGACGATTCCGCGGAGGCGATCCACCTAAGGCGAGCTTTAAGTTTAAGCTTTGATCATGGCCCGCATATGCCGAAGAACCCGCTGAATCCGCATGGCAAAACAACCCAGGTCAGGCAATTTCGATGCCATCTCCAAAGGGCGCGAATGGGCGCGTCTCAGGGCACGCTTGCTCCATCGAACTCGGTGATCTTGACGGTCTTCAAATCGACGTCGTCGGCACACCGCAGATTGACAGCGACTATGGCTTTGCCGTCGGGACCGACACCTTCGCCGAATGGGGCGCAGCCGCAGGTCTTGCAGAATTGGTGGCGGATCGCGTGGCTTTTGAAGGTGTAAACCGCCAACTGGTCACGGGGCGTTTCCAGGGTGAAAGTCTCGGGCGATGTGAAAGACAGCAGGTAACCTTTGCGGCGGCAGATCGAGCAATTGCAGGATATTGCCTCGCGCGGCTCGAAATCGGCCCGATACCTCACCTTCCCGCAATGACAGCTTCCTCGCATTCGTTTGCTCCTGTGCTTTATTCCTCTGATTCCGGCTCGACGCGCGTGAATGCCGTTTGGATCGAATGTAGCGCGTCGCGGCGGTCAAGACAGCTCAAACCGAAATCCTCGAAAAATCGGGAAACGTCTTCGTTACTCACGAAAGGGGTGGCGCTGGCGATGGAGACCCATCGTCAAGCGGTCGTGACGCACCGAGGAAGTGCGAAACGCGATCGAAATGGGTTATGATCAGTGATCGTTTGCGTAACCCCATCACCCCACCGAATAGGCATGCAGGATTGAGGATGCTTAGAACGCTCTACCCACCTATCGAACCCTACGAGACCGGGATGCTATCGGTTGGCGACGGCCATTCGATTTACTATGAGCGTTGCGGAAAAGCGGGTGGCAAACCCGCGATTTTCTTGCATGGCGGACCTGGCGGCGGGTGTTCGCCGGACCACCGCGGACTGTTCGATCCGGACATCCATGACATCCTTCTATTCGACCAGCGCGGCTGCGGGCGTTCAACGCCTTATGCGGAACTCGAAGCGAATACCACCTGGCACCTTGTGTCGGACATGGAACGGCTGCGCGAACGTGCCGGCGTGGACCGATGGCTCGTGACAGGCGGCTCTTGGGGGTCGACCCTCGCATTGGCTTATGCCGAAACATATCCCGAACGTGTGAGCGCGTTGGTGTTGCGAGGGGTCTATACGCTGACCAAAGCCGAGCTTGATTGGTATTACCAATACGGTGCGTCGGAGATTTTTCCGGAAAAGTGGGACCGATTCCTGGCCCCCATTTCCGAAGACGAGCGCGGCGACATGATCGCGGCCTACCGCAAACGCCTGACCAGCGACGATCCCGCCATCCGGCTTGAAGCCGCGACGGCATGGAGCGTTTGGGAAGGCGAGACGATTACGCTGTTGCCCAACGCCGAGCTTTCTCGGGTCCATGGCGAGGAACGCTTTGCCCTTGCCTTCGCCCGCATCGAAAATCACTACTTCTTTCATGGCGTGTGGCTCGAGGAAAACCAGCTTCTCCGCGACGCCCATAAACTGAGCGGTATTCCCGGCGCGATCATCCACGGGCGGTACGACATGCCCTGCCCGGCACGAAATGCTTATGCTCTGCACAAAGCATGGCCGGAAGCGGAGTTCCATCTGGTCGAGGGGGCCGGGCATGCCTATTCGGAGCCGGGTATTCTGGACCAACTCATCAAAGCAATCGATCGGTTCGGCGGGTAAGGGTGGCTTGCGCCCCATGACCCAAGCGCGTTTCAGTATCGGGATCGATCTCGGCACCACCAATTCGGCGATGGCGTATGCGCCGCTTCAAGGTGATTCCGGGACCGAAGTGTTCGCCGTGCCGCAGTGGGAAACGCTGTCGAGCATCGTCGACGCCGCCACATTGTCTTCGTTCCTGTACCTGCCCGACGACGCGGCCGCCGCCCAGCTTCAAGGCAAGGACGCCGGGGCGGGGGAGTGGATCGTCGGCCGGCTGGCACGGGCCAAGGCCGGGGAGACGCCGGGGCGGGTCGCCCATTCCGCCAAGTCCTGGCTCTGCCACCACGCCGCCGACCGCGCGTCGCCGTTTCTGCCGTGGGGCTCCGGCGACATCGATCCCGGCCGCAAGATCTCGCCCATCCGCGCCTCGGCGCTGATCCTCAACGCCTTGCGCGCCGCCTGGGACGGCCGGTTCGCCGCGTCCGGCGCCGACTTCCGGTTCGACGCCCAGGACATCACCGTCACCGTCCCCGCCTCGTTCGACGCGGTGGCCCAGCGGCTGACCCTGCAAGCCGCCAAGGAGGCCGGTTTTCCCGACACCACGCGGCTTCTGGAGGAACCGCAGGCGGCGTTCTATCGGTGGCTGGAGCTGCACGGCGCGGGCGAGCAACTTTGGGGAAGACTGCCCGGCGCCGACGCGGAGGCGCGCCACGTGCTGGTGGTGGACATCGGCGGCGGCACCTCGGATTTCAGCCTGTTCGAGCTCCGCCCCGGCGGCGGCGCCGTCCCGTCGATCAAGCGGATCGCGGTGAGCGAGCATATCCTGCTCGGCGGCGACAACATGGATCTGGCCATCGCCCACTTGTTGGAACCGCGACTGCGCACCGACGACGAACCGCTGTCCGCCACCCAGTGGGAGCATCTGGTCGCCCGCTGCCGGGATCTCAAGGAACGGGCGCTCTCCATCGACGGCCCGCCGGACGAGGCGTTTCCCGTCTCCATCCCCGGCCGGGGATCGGGGCTGATCGGCGGCACCCTGTCGGTCCAGCTCCGGCGCTCCGATCTCGAAAGCGTGCTCCTCGACGGCTTCTTCCCCGAATGCGAGACCGGCGACCGCCCGGCGCGCGAGCACGCGGCGTTGAAGGAATGGGGACTGCCCTATGCCGCCGACAGCGCCATCACCCGCCACCTCGCCGAGTTTCTGAGCGGCCGCCCTCCGGTGGACGCGGTCTTGTTCAATGGCGGGTCGCTGTACCCCGAACCGCCCCGCAACCGGATCCGCCGCGAGATCGGCAAGTGGCAGAAGCGCCCCGAGCCCCTGGTCCTGGACAACGCCGAGCCGGATCTCGCCGTCGCCCGCGGCGCCGCGCGGTTTGGCAAGATTCTGCGCGCTAAGACCCGGCGCATCGAGGCCGGCGCGGCCCGGGCGGTGTTCCTGGAGGTCCATCGCAAGACCGCGGCAACCGGCGCGGAAAAACGGACCCCGTCGCTCGTCTGCATCCTGCCCCGCGACGCCGCGCCCGGACAGGCCTTCGAGATCGGCGATCTGGGGCTGGAGTTGCGTATCAACCGCCCCGTCCGCTTTCAGACCTTTAGCTCCACCCGTCACGGCAAGGCCAAGGCCGGGGATGTCCGCGACGCGGGCGACCGGGACTTCCACGCTTTGCCGCCGCTGGAGACCGTGGCCAAGGTCGAGAGGGAGGCGGGGGATGATGGAAACCGGACGGTTCCGGTCTCCTTGACCGCCAAGCTGAACGAGCTCGGCCTGCTCCAGGTGTCGTGCCTCAGCGCCGATCCGAGCATCGACCGGTCGTGGCCGCTGGAGTTCAACCTCCGTTCGCACGAGCATGGCGGCGGCGGATCGGCGGCCCGCGCCGAAGCCACCGCCGAAGCCGGGCCGAACGTGGCGGCGGACGCGCTCGAAGCGGGCGGAGAGCGCATCCGCGTCCTATTTGGCCAACCGCTAAGCAAACGCGACAAACTCACCGCCACGCGGTTGCTCAAGAGCCTGGAAGATATCCTCGGCATGCCCAAGGGCGATTGGAACTGGGTGGCGATCCGCGCGCTGTGGCCGGCCCTGGAGGCGTCGATGGCGTGCCGCGCCACGTCCATCGAGCACGAGGAGGCCTGGCTCATTCTCGCCGGTTTCCTGCTCCGTCCGGGCTTCGGAGCGCCGCTGGACGAGGCGCGCATGGACGGCCTGTGGCGGCTGCGCGATCGCGGGCTCTGCTTTCCGGGCAAGCGCATCAAGGTCCAGGAGTACATCCTGTGGCGGCGGCTGGCGGGCGGCCTCTCGCGCGAACGCCAGGAAAAGGTCCTCGCCGCCGAGCTCGACATCCTCCGCCGCCAGAAAAACCCGCCGCCGGAACTGATCCGCCTGGCGGGATCGCTGGAGCGCGTCGGCCACGAGGTCAAGGCGGAGCTGATCGACCGGTTTATCGGCGCGGCGGTGGACCTCGCCGGCGCGGGCAAGCACTGCGCCCCCTACCTAGCCGCGCTCGGACTTCTGCTCAACCGGGCGCCGCTCTACGCGGGACCGGAGACCGTCGTTTCGCCGGAACTGGTGGAGCGCGCCCACGAGGCCTTTTCCGGATTGGACTGGGCGGATCCGGAACTTGTGGAACTGCAAACCCTGTTTCTGCGCGCCGCCCGGGTGGTCGGCAACCGCGGTCTCGACGTGACGCCATCGCTGCGCAACCCCATCGCCAAGAGGCTGGAAAAATGCGGCATCGCGCCCCTGAAGACGGCGAGGCTCAAGGCGTTCATGCCGGTGGAACGGTCCGAGATAACCAGCCTTTACGGCGAGTCTCTGCCTCCGGGACTGATTCTGAGCGACGGCTGAGCCGGGGATCCGTCAGGGACGGTATTCGGCGTAGCGGGCGGACAGCGACTTGTCGGTGTCCCGGTCGGTGAAAAAGCCGAGCTTCTGGATCAGGCCCATTTCCTCCTTTTGAATGTGAAACATGACGGCGTGAACGAGGTCCATGGCCGCGTAACGGAACTTCCGCCAGGTATCGTCGTCGCAGCCGTTCTCCAACACGGTTGCGCTCAGGGTCCGCAACGTCTCGGCCAATGGACGGATCCCCGCGTGTTCCTGGATGAGAAGCCGGGTCATATCGCCGGCGCCGGCGGTGTCGAGGACCGGGAAAAGAACGTCCTCCTCGAACCGGAAATGCCGATTGATCTCCTGGTCGACGATGGCGAGAACATCGCGGAGCAGTCGTTCGTCATCGGCATCGGCCGTGTCGAGACGGCGATTCTGTTGCTTGCCCGAGATCCGCATTTCGATGGCGTTCATCAGCTCGAGGGTGCGCAGGTGCTCCTCGTGCAGCATCCGTCCGAGTTCCGTGGGCCCGGTCATATCGTCTCGTCCTCCTCCCCTTGTGTCACGCCGCGCTCGATCCGGCGTCGCTTCTTGCTTCGGCGGCGTTGGCGTTGTCCGCGCCGGTCCGCGCGGCGCGAATGTGCCCATGCATTCGACGAAACGCAATGATGGTGAACAGAGCGAACGCTCCGGCCGCCACCGTTCCCGCGAGGGCCCCGGCCCGAACGACGATGGGGAGATCGATCGCCAGTCCGGCCGTGACCAGCGCCACGGCCGCCAAATGGCTCCACCGGTGGATCATCAGCGGCCGGTGGGCGGTGAGCTGCGACGGGGCGACGGGCGGGTTTCCCGTCGTCCCGGTGTGCATGGAGCCGAGCAGCGGGACGATGCGCTGCAGGACGCCGGTCAGAAGCGTCAGCAGCCATCCATAAAGCAGCACGAAACCGAATAGCGCGGGACCGCTCGCGGGCAGCAGATCGAAATACAACGCCGCGCCGAGCAGCAGCGACGCCGGAAGCAATGCCCATGACACCCTGATCAGAACGAATTCGGGGCCGAGAAGGCGGCGCATCCGCTTGCCGACCGTGTCCGCCATCAGCCGCACATGAATTCCCACGCCGACCAGCGCGGCGATGACCGCGGCGGCGACGACCGGGGGCTGGTTCAAGAGTAAACCTGCGGCGCCGAGCAGCAGGCCGGCCAAGACGCACAGGAACGATATTTCGGCCTGCCGGCTGTAGGGGACCAGGGCCACGGCGAACAGCGGCACCACCACCTGGCTCAATCCGAGGGCGAGCATTCCCATGAAGCCGTAAGCCGCGAGCAGCGCGTGGGCGGCCGCTATGCCGGCGTGGTTCGGCAGAAACGACATTTCATAGTCCAGGGTCAACGCCAGGGCCAGTCCGGCGGCCAACACGAGCGACGCCAGTGCCGTCCACACGTGCATCAGCACCGGCCGCATCTCCCGTGCGCCCCAGACCACACGGCCGAGAGTGACCGCATAGAGGGCGACGCCCAAAACCGTGAGAACGGCGCCGGGAACGATGATCTCCGGCCACGTCATTGCGAATCCGGACATCAGCACCACGGCGCCGGCAACGACCATCCAGAACGTTGCCTTGCAGGCCCAGACAGGCGGCGCCAAGCGGCCCAACGCCACCGGCAGCATCTGGAACGACGCGCCCATGGCCGTCATAAGCAGAACCCCCAGGGTCAGGACATGAACGGCGGCGAGCACGGGCCCCGGACCGCCGCTGAACGCCGCGACATCCCCGGCGACCCACGCCAGCGCCATCCATGCCATGACGTGGGCGAACACCGCCACGCCGAAGAACCGCAGCGGGATGCTCTCCGGAAGCAAGCGCTGTCCGGCGCCGCCGAGATCGACCGGGCCGAACATCAGCTTTTGCCCTGGCGCAGGATCAGTCGCACCTCGCCGGGTTCGCCGGGAACTTGGTTCCAGCTCCAGCCGCGCTCCGCCAGTTCTGGAAACAGAAAGAGGGGCTGCCGGTTGTGATGGACGATAACGACCCCGCCGTGCCGGCCGCCGTCGATCAGGGTGAGAATGGACGTCAGCGGCCCCGGGGCTTCCATGCCCCGCACATCGATGTGCACGCCATCGGCGTTTTGCCACATGGCGGCGCCGGCGCCGCCGGACGGTTTGTCGGATGCGCTTTGGTCACGCCGGCACCAAACGCGCCAGTGCGACTCCGCCTTTTGCTTGGCATAGGTGGCGAAGCCCTTGTCGGCCAGGACGCGGCGCAACGGGACGGGATTGAAAGGGGCGTCAATGACCAGGCCGCCGGCCGGCGGGATACCCGCCGCCAATCCCATCACCGCGGAAAACGGGCAGTCGCCGGCCGCAATCACCGGGCGGACGTCGACGACGCTGGCATCGGCCTCGCCGAAGCCCTCGAACCAGTCGGGCTCGCGGTCGTCGTTCGGCGCCACGCCGGTGGCCGCGCATGGATTGTTTTGCTCGGCGTTGGCGACGGCGACGAGGCACGCCACCGGTACGCCGGCGATAGTGGCCGCGTCCCGAAGGGTGACGAACCGTCCCGTTTTCTCGATATTGGCGGGATCGCGCAGCAACGTGAAGGCCGGGCTGACCGCGATCAGGCGGTCGACAACCGCCGGGTCGGCGGCGATGATTTCCGCGACCCTTGCGTCGGTCCCAAATCGCCGAAGGCCTTCGTCGCCGTCGGAACGAGGACGTGCGCCAGCGGCTCGGCTCGATGCGTCCTCGGTCATTATCGATCCCTCCTCAACCCGCGGCCGCAAGCGGCCAAGATTCGTAAACGCTCCGTTCATTTTCGGTGAATTCGACGTGGCTGTCACGGCTCGAAACGCGTTGACTGACTGTCCTTCGTATCGTTAAGGGGCGCTGAGAATACGGCCTTCCGCTCATCCCGGCATTGATCTTGGTCACATCTCGGAATGTGGCGAGAAATCGCTGCATTTCCGAGCGGAGCGGTATATCATCACCGAGGTGGGGGAGCGGTCGGATTAGAGAACGTCGTTGAACAAAGCGCTCAAAACAAAGCTGTGCGAATGCACCCTGTGCTCGGGGCTGCCGGAAGAAGACATCTCGCTGATTCTCCAAGAGGTGACAGAGGAGTCGTATCAGAGCGGGGATATCCTGTTTCGGGCGGGCGATCCCGCTGAGCGGTTCTTCGTGATCATGGACGGTCACGTGGCGCTCTACCTCGACGACGAGGGTGGCCTGTCGCGCATCGCCAGGATCGCAGGTCCCGGGGAAACCTTTGCCGAGGCCTGTATCTGCGGCCAGGGGTCTTACCCGGTAACGGCGGAAGTGCTCGAACCGGCCCACATCGTGGCCATCCCGGGCCGGCCGCTGTGCACCCTGCTGGAACAGAGGTTCGATTTGGTCCTGTCCCTGTTGGGCCAGATGTCCATGCAGCTTCGTGGTCAGGTCCGCCAGATCATGGATCTGAAAATGAAAACCTCCGCGCAGCGATTGGCCGCCTATCTCCTCAGGTACGCGGAGGGCGGAAAAAACGCCCATGCCGGAAACGGTTCGGCGGAAATCCGTCTGTCCTATGGAAAGAAGCTTCTGGCCAACGAGCTGGGTATGCAGCCCGAAACCCTATCGCGCGCGTTTCTCAAGATTCAGGCCCTTGGAGTGAGCTACCATCGCGCCAGCGATGTCATTCGGATAGGCGATGTCGCCGCGCTGCGCAATTTCTGCGAAAGCGCCAGACAGCGTGTTTAGCGGACACGCTATGTTGGATCCAGATTTCCAGGCTCGAACGCGGCCATGAAACACCCAGCCTCCATCTCGCCGGCCGATTTGGGCGTCGTTTTCCAAACGCCGCTGTTCGGCGAGTTGGCGAAGGAGGACGTCGCCGATCTTTTGGACGGCGCCATGGTTCAGACCTACCCCGAAGACACGTCCCTGTTCCTGGCCGGCGATCCCGCCGACCGGTTCTACGTGGTCGTCGAGGGAGCCGTCAGGCTGTTCGCTCTGCTGGAGGACGGCAGCGAAACCATCATCGAAATCGTTGGCGCCGGAACGTCGTTCGCCGAGGCCGCCATCTTTGCCTCCGGACGGTTTCCGGTCAACGCCGATGCCATGGCCGGCGCCCGCCTCGTCAGGATCGATGCCGCCATCTTTCTCCGCAAGCTCAGCGAAAACCGGACGTTGGCGCTGAAAATGCTGGCTTCCATGGGACGGTGGCAGCTGCGCCTGATGGGCGAGCTGTGGCAGCTCAAGGCACAGTCGCCAGCCCAGCGTCTCGCCTGTTACATCGTCAATCTGAGCTCCGGCGAAGCCGGCTCGGCAACGGTGAAACTGCCCTATCCCAAGAGCCTCATCGCCAGCCGCATCGGCATCGCGCCAGAGAGTCTTTCACGCGCGTTGTCCCGGTTGGCGGAGCTCGGTGTCGAAAGCCGCGGCGACGTTATGCTGATCGAAAATATCGCAAAACTTCGGCGTTTCTGCGGCATGTAGATGGGGGTCGGGTATGTTGCGGCGAGCGGCTGCTGGTTGGTTCTTGATGATGGTCAAGGCGGAGAAAACCGGAGCTTCATAAGGTTTGGTCAAAGGTGCCGGCAAGACCGGCGAACGAAAGGGAGCGGGCATGGATTATCAACGCTTTTTCGCGACCCAGGTTGGCGTGCTCAGGCAGGAGGGCCGGTATCGGGTGTTTGTGGATCTGGAGCGGCGGGCGGGAAGTTTTCCCCGGGCGACCTGGCATGGGAACGGCCGGCGGAGCGAGGTCACGGTGTGGTGCTCCAACGACTATCTGGGCATGGGCCAGCATCCTGTCGTGCTCAACGCCATGCACGAGGCAATCGAGCGCTGCGGCGCCGGCGCCGGCGGCACCCGCAACATCTCCGGCACCAACCATTTCCATGTTCTGCTGGAGACCGAGTTGGCCGACCTGCACCGCACCGAGGCGGCGCTGATCTTCGGGTCGGGGTGGACGGCCAACATGACCGCGCTCAGCACGCTTTGCCGGATGCTGCCGGACTGCCTGGTGGTGTCCGACGCCAACAATCACAACTCGATGATCGAGGGCATCGTCCATTCCAAGGCCGAGAAACGCATCTTCCGGCACAACGACATGGCGGATCTGGAGCGCGTCCTCGCCGCCGCCGAGCCGGACCGGCCGAAGCTGGTGGCGTTCGAGTCGGTGTATTCCATGGACGGCGACATCGCCCCCATCGAGGACATCTGCGACCTCGCCGAGCGGTACCACGCCATGACGTTCCTGGACGAGGTCCACGCGGTCGGCATGTATGGGCCGAGGGGCGCCGGGGTCGCCGAGCGCGACCACCAGATGCACCGCCTCACCGTCATCCAGGGGACGCTCGCCAAGGCCTTCGGGGTGGTGGGCGGCTACATCGCCGGATCGGCGGCGCTGTGCGATTTCGTGCGGTCCTACGGCAATGGGTTCATCTTTTCCAGCGCCATGCCGCCGGCGGTGGCCGCCGGCGCGCTGGCCAGCGTGCGCCACCTCAAGGCCCATAACGAGGTTCGCGAGCGCCATCAGGAGCGGGCGGCGACCCTGAAACGGCGGTTCGCCGAGATCGGCATCCCGCTGATCGATTCGGTCAGCCACATCGTGCCGGTGCTGGTGGGCGATCCGGTGCTGTGCAAACAGGCCAGCGACCAGCTCATCGAACATCACGGCGTCTATGTGCAGCCGATCAATTTTCCGACCGTGGCGCGCGGCACCGAACGCCTGCGGTTCACGCCGACGCCGCTGCACACCGACGCCGACATGGATCACCTGGTCGCGGCAATCGGGGAGGTCTGGCGGCGGTTGGGCCTCAGGGAGGCCGCATAGAAAGATCGGTCGTCTAACAAACCGAAACGAGACAATCGGCGGAATGGGGGGTTTCCCATGAAGACCCTGCTTCTTGAATGGACCGAGGACCATCGCATCGGCATTCCTGTCCTCGATTTCGAGCATCAGAACCTGTTTGCTCAGATCAACGAACTGCTCGAGGATTTCGAGAGCGAGGACGAAAAGGAAAAGATCGAGGCGTGCCTCGGCGAGATTCACGCGCGCATGGAGGCCCATTTCGCGCTCGAGGAAAAATTCATGAAGGACAAGAAGTATCCCCATTTCGCCGAGCACAAGAAGGCTCACGAAACGTTGCTCGACGACCTCGTGGACGCCATTACGGAATACGAGAACGCCCCCGAAGCGCAGCCCACCGACAAGCTGCAGATGAGACTGAAGCAGTGGATTACAGATCACGTGACCACCAGCGACAAGAAAATGAGCGCGATGGCCAAATAACCGGCGCCAGGATGAAACCGCCGGACGGGAGTGGGACGATGGCGCTTATTACGTGGAAAGAGGATTACAGTGTCGGGGTCGATGTTCTGGACGCCGATCATGTGGTGATCATCAGTCTCATGAACCCCGTCGACGACGCCAAGCTGGCGGGGCGCGACGAGCGAGCCGTCGGACGCCTTGTCAATACATTGGTGGACTATGCTTGTATGCACTTCGAGCGCGAGGAGGCGCTCATGGATCGCCACGGATATCCCCGACTCGAAGGTCATCGTGAAGCGCACCGGGTTGTCGAGGACCAGCTCAGGGAACTGCACGAGGCCTACCAGCAAACGGCCGACCCCAATATCAGCCAGGAGATCATGGAGTTGCTCAACTACTGGCTTGTCGAGCATATTCTCAAAGTCGACATGCACTACAAACCCTACCTGAGCCCGGCGCGGACATGACGAGGCAAACTCTCCCGGAGCGCCGTCCCGGCGCCAATCGTGCCGGTCGATAGCGCCATGGCCGCCGTTTACTTGATTGCCGTCGGAATCGTCCTCTATTTCCTCTCCGATCGGATCCTGGTCGGGATCGAGCGGAAGCGCGGCCGGCCGTTCGCGCAGCGTACGATCGTTTTCTTCTTCATCCTTCTGGGCCTCGGCCTCGTCACATTTCCGCTGATGCAAAACCTGCTCGGTGAATGACCGGTATTCTTGACCAAGGTCAAGGACCCTAGAGGAAACTCCGACCTATCGTATCAGTCCAATATTGGGAGTGCGCGCGCGGTCTCGACATGACACGGACCGCGCGGTTACGGCGGAAGGAGGCGTCTGGATTCATGACCGACGATAGATCTCAGATCACGCAGCCCGGGACGGGTCCGGAAGGGGGAGAGCATGAACGGATTCCGTTCATGCAAAGCCTAATAGACAACCCGTTTCTCCTCCTGTTTCTCGGGGTCGCCATTCCGGCGGTGCTCTACATCATTTGGGGCATCATGGATATCGTCCTGATCCCCATTTCGCCATTTTAGAGGGAGGCGGTCATGGCGTTAACTTCTCCGGAAACGAGACTGTGGTGGAAAGAGCCGCTCCACGGGTTCGAGTTGATTTGGATCCTCGTTGCTTTCGTTTGGGGCTTGGTGATGTTTTTCACCATGGTGTACTGGCACGCCACCGGCGAGCAAAACCTTTCCAACGAAGCCTATCGGGTCAACCCCGACGCGTACGCCGAGCGGGTCGAGGCATGGGCGGATGAATTCAAGGTGCGCGAGGAAGGAGACACCGGAATCCCGGTGGTCCGGCCGACCCCCGGCGGCGATGCCTACTTGATGGCGCGACTTTGGGAGTGGTGGCCGGTTCTGGAATTGGAGAAGGGGCAAACTTATCGTTTACACCTTTCTTCGTTGGATTGGCTTCACGGGTTCTCCCTGCAGCCGACCAACATCAACATTCAGGTCCACCCGGAATACGAGATGGTCGTCACCATCAAGCCCGACAAAGCGGGCGAATTCGGCGTGGTCTGTAACGAATACTGCGGCATAGGTCACAGCCAGATGCTCGGCAAGATCTACGTCGTCGACAAATAAGGGAAACGGTCATGGCATTGTCTGCGATATTCAGGACCTGTCCGGAGACCGGTCTCAAGATTCACGGAGCCGCGGAAACCCTGATCAAGGCCAACGCCGTCGTCGCGGTGGTCTTTCTCGCCATCGGCGGTCTGTTCGGATTGGCGGTGGCGCTCACCCGCTGGCCGGCCGTTCATTTGCTGGGCCCGGAATGGTTCTATCTGGCGCTCACGGCTCACGGCGCCGATGTGCTGCTGTTCTGGATCCTGTTCTTCGAGATCGCCGTCCTCTATTTCGCGTCGGCGGTTTTGTTGAATTGCCGTCTCGCGACGCCCAAGATCGCGTGGGCGGCCTTTGGCTTGATGCTGTTCGGAGCGTTGATGGCGAACGTGGCGGTGCTGCAGGGCGAATCGAGCGTCATGTTCACCTCGTACGTTCCGATGCCGGCGGCGCCGCATTTTTATCTTGGCCTCATCCTGTTCGCGGTCGGAGCCCTGATCGCCGTGTTCGTCTTCTTCGGCACCCTGGTGATCGCCAGGCAGGAGCGCACGTACGAAGGATCGGTGCCGCTGGTGACGTTCGGCGCCATCACGGCGGCGATCATCGCCGTATTCACAATCGCCTCCGGCGCGATCATCCTGATCCCCACCTACTTGTGGTCGATCGGTCTCGTCAGCCACATCGATTCCCTGATGTACAAAACGATTTGGTGGGGGTTGGGCCATTCGTCCCAGCAGGTCAACGTCGCCACTCACGTGGCCGTCTGGTACACGATTGCCGCGCTGGTCCTGGGGGCGAAGCCTCTGTCCGAGAAGGTCAGCCGCGGCGCCTTCTTGCTTTACATTCTGTTCCTTCAACTCGCCTCCGCGCACCACTTGTTGGTCGAGCCCGGGATTTCCTCCGAGTTCAAGATCTTCAACACCAGCTACGCCATTTATCTGGCGGTGCTCGGCAGCATGATCCATGGCTTGAGTGTTCCGGGCGCGATCGAGGCGGCGCAACGCCGTAACGGCTTTACCGAAGGCGTGTTCGGCTGGCTCAGGAAGGCGCCGTGGGGCAACCCGGCGTTTTCGGGAATGGTGCTGTCGGTGGTCATGTTCGGATTTCTCGGCGGCATTTCGGGCGTCGTGCTCGGCACCGAGCAGCTCAACCTCATCATGCACAATACCATCTATGTGCCGGGTCATTTCCACGCAACCGTGGTGGCCGGAACCACCCTCGCGTTCATGGCGGTGACCTACCTGCTGGTTCCGCTGATCTTCCGGCGCGATTTGGTGCTGGTGAAATGGGCGAAATGGCAGCCCTACCTGTTTGGCATCGGCGTCATGGGCATCTCGCTGTTCATGATGGGCGCCGGCACCCTTGGCGTTCCGCGCCGGGACTGGGATATTACGGGAATCGACGCGCTGATGCCGTACGACTTCCCGGCGGCCGCGTTCCTGATGATGGGGCTCAACGGCATTTTCGCCATCATCGCGTCGGTCGGCGGCATCATGTACATCGTGATCGTTGTCGGTTCGATCCTGTTCGGCAAGAAGCGGGGCGAAGCCGAGGCGAGGGCCAACCCCGTCGTCTTTCAAGGCGGCGGCGCGGCGGTCGCCAACTACGGCGGCGAGACGCACTTGAAGTTGCCCGGGACCATTGTCCTGGTGTCGGTCTTCTTCCTCGCTTTCGTCCTCTACTATTTCATCAATTGGAAGTACCTCTCGGAGGTTTGGCCGCTCAGCTAAACGGTTGAACGGGGGCGCGGTGGATCCGTGCCCCCTTCTCCTTCCCGTTGATGACGATCTGAACGGTGACTCGAGGAATTGGGAATGAAGTCCAGCGCCGCCCAGTTCTATCCGGCTCCGTTGCTCGGACGGCATTGGCGGAAGGCTATTGTCGTGGCGTTGGCATTCTTCGTTTCGAGCGTGGCGGGCGCCGCGGCCGACGACTCGAATAACGGGCGGCGCGTCGACGAAGATGCGGCGCTCCGCGCCAGCCAGGCGGCCGTGGGCGGCGCCGTCGGCAACTATGTCTTCACAACCACCCTCAACAGAAAAGTTCAACTTGCCGATTACCGGGGCAAACCGCTGGTCGTCAGCCTCATCTACACCAGTTGCGCGGACATCTGCCCCGTCGTTTCCGAAACCCTCGCGGACGTCGTCGACGTTGCCCAGGAAGCGCTCGGCAAGGATAGCTTCCGCGTCGTGACCGTGGGCTTCGATGCCCGCAAGGACACGCCGCGGCAGATGCGCGCGTTCGCCCGAAGCCGTGGACTGAACGTCGAGGGCTGGGAGTTTCTCAGCGCCGACGCCGATACGGTCGATCGCCTGGCGACGGATCTCGGGTTCATGTTTTTCCCCGGACCTCAGGGCTTCGATCATATGTCACAGACCACCGTGTTGGATCAGGAGGGACGGGTGTATCGCCAGATCTATGGCGCCAGCTTCGCAACGCCGCAACTGGTTGAGCCCCTGAAACAGCTGGTGTTCGGGCGGCGCGGCAATCTGGAAAGCTGGTCCGGCCTGGTCAATAAGGTTCGATTGTTCTGCACCATTTACAATCCCTCGAGCGGGCGATATCAATTCGATTACTCCGTCATCGTCAGCATCGTCGTGGGGGGTCTCATCTTGACCATGATCGGGGCGTTCCTCGTCCGGGCTTGGCTTCGGAGCCGGCGTCTCGGTATGAGTTGAGCCGGCCCCGCAAGACACTTGAGAAAATGACTTGAACGCTCTGAAGATCCCCCTTCGTTACGTCTTCATGTGGATTGAAGGTTGGCTCGACCGCATTTTCGGGACGGCGTGGAACCCGTTCTATTCCCTGGGCGCCCTCTGTTTCTTCTTTTTCTGGGTGGTCGCGGTCAGCGGCATCTATATCTACATCTTCTTCGACATCGGAATCCCCGCGGCTTACGAATCCGTCGAGTACATGACCCGAGATCAGTGGTGGCTTGCGGGGATCATGCGGAGCTTGCACCGGTACGCGTCCGACGGGCTGGTTCTTGCCCTTGGCGTGCACGTGGTCCGGGAATTCGCGTTCGATCGTTTCCGGGGAGCACGTTGGTACTCCTGGGTTATCGGCGTGCCCACCATTCCGCTGGTGTTCATCGCCGGGATAACGGGATATTGGCTGGTATGGGACAGGTTGGCGCAATACGTGGCCGAAGCCACGACGGAGTGGCTGGACTGGCTGCCCATATTCGGATCGCCCATCGCCCGCAATTTCCTCGCGCCGAGCAGTCTCGACGGCCGCTTTTTCACGTTGATGGTGTTCATCCACATCGCCGTGCCGCTGGTGCTGCTGTTCCTCATGTGGTTTCACATGCAGCGGGTCGCCAAACCAACCATGAACCCCGCGCGCGGTCTCGCCATCGGCACGTTGGCGATGCTGCTCGCGCTCAGCATCGTCTTTCCGGCCACCAGCCAGGGAATCGCCGATCTCGGTACGGTCGCCTCGCCGGTCGACCTCGACTGGTACTACCTGTGGATCTATCCGCTGATCGATCTATGGAACGCCGGACCGGTGTGGGGTCTATCCGTGGTTGGGACGCTCATCATGTTCGTGATGCCGTGGCTCCCGCCCCGGCGCGAAAAGGCCATCGCGGTGGTCAATCTGGACAACTGCAACGGCTGCACCCGGTGCGCCCAGGATTGCCCGTTCAGCGCCATCAGAATGGGCGTCCGCACCGACGACAAACCGTTCGAGCAGGAGGCGGTTGTCGACCCGTCGCTCTGCGTTTCGTGCGGAATTTGCACGGGTTCATGCCCCACGTCGACACCGTTTCGGCGGGCGAGCGCCCTGATTCCGGGCATCGATCTGGGGTGGCTCCCCCTCGCCGAGGTGCGTTCGCGCACCCGCAAGACGGCGGAGGCATTGACTGGCGATCGGCGGGTGCTGATATTTGGATGTGATCACTCCAATAGGGTCAGCAAGATGGCCAGCGACAACATCGGCGCGGTTTCGCTGCCATGCACCGGAATGCTTCCTCCGTCATTCATCGACTTCGTCCTCAGCCGGAATCTCGCCGACGGCGTGGTCGTCACCGGTTGCCGGGACGGCGAATGCAACTACCGGCTGGGACCGCGCTGGACCGAGCAAAGATTGAACGGCGAGCGCGATCCTCGGCTGCGCGAGCGGGTGCCTCGCGAGCGTATCCTCAGAGTCTGGACCGCGCCCACCGATTGGCGCGCCCTGGAGCGGGAAGTCCGCAAATTCCAAGCGCGGCTGGCCGCCGACGATGACGCCGCGCCGCCGCCCGAAACCGAGGCCGCGAAGGTCGAGGCGGCGGAATGAAGAAAGCGTTGAAATATGCGGGACAGGCCGCCGTCTTCGTACTCATCGCCGTTCTGATCGGGTACTTCGCCAATGGACCGGCCTACACGCGTGTTCCGCCCGATGAAGCATTGATCAAATTCTCCTTTGCGCACGCGGCGACGCGCGTCGGCGAGTGCCGGCGCCTGAGCCGCGAGGAACTGGCCAAATTGGCTCCCAACATGCGAAAACCCACCGTGTGTCCGCGCGAGCGCTTGCCCGTGACGGTGGAGTTGGAGGTGGATGGCAAGATTTTGTACTTGGACGAGTTGCCGCCAACCGGTCTTTCCGGCGACGGCGCCTCGCGGACCTATCGGCGTATCGTGCTGCCCGCGGGACGGCACATGGTGGTTGCGCGGTTGCGGGACACGGATCGAAAGGAGGGGTTCGACCACGTGGCGGAGAAAGAGGTCGGTCTCGCGCCCGGCCAAAGCCTCGCCATCGATTTCAACTCCCAGAACCGCAGGTTTACCTTCGAATGAGGACCGGGACATGAATAAAGAGAAATCCTTGCCCCGGATCGAATGGCGAGATGACTTCAAGACCGGAGTCGCCTCCGTGGATCACGAGCACGAGGAGCTTGTCGAGCTTCTCAATGGAATTCTGGAAGCCCTGGAATCCAGTGGCGACAAGGACGCGGTCGCCGACGCTCTCGGCGAGGTGCACGCGGGCATCAGCGCCCATTTCGCCCTGGAGGAGCAGGTGATGCGCACCAGGAAATACGACCAGTATGGCGACCACAAGGAGGACCACGAGCGGCTGCTGAACGATATCCGGGATATCATGGACGCTCACGAAGACGATACGTACGTCGAGCGAAAGCAGGAGTTCGCGGAGCGTTTGCAGCACTGGTTCGTGGACCATTTCAAGACCAGGGATTCCCGGCTCCACCGCATGCTGGGCGTTTGAGCCGAGTTCAACTCTCAAGGACCGCGACCCCGCCGTCGTTCCGAAACAACCAGGCCTTTGCCCTCGACCGGCGAACCAACCCTGCTGCCAATTCCGGCTGAGGGATCGTGAACACCGCGGTCGAGAGGGCATCGGCGGTGACCGCCCGGTCCGCGACCACGGTAACGGCCTTGTAGGCGCATGCGCTCCGGCCCGTCTTCGGCGCGAACAGGTGGTGGTAGCGCCCGCTCCCGTCGAACGCCGTCGCCGCTCCCGCCGACGTCGCCACGGCTTTGTCGTGGAGGGAAAGCCGTGTGAGGAATTGGCCCGGGCGTTTCGGATCGCGGATGGCGATCGACCACGGCCGCCCGTCCGGATGATCGTCCAGGGCGCGCGTTTCCCCGAGGTCGATCAGGATGTTGGACCAGCCCCGCGCGCGCAGCAGATCGGCGATGCGGTCGGTGATGTATCCCTGAGCAATGCCGTTCAAGGTCGCGGCCATGCCGGGTTTCAGGACGATGCGTTCCGGCGAGATGAGAATATTGCGTTGGTTTACCAGGGCGCGGGCTTGCGCGATCCGGGCCTCGGCCGGTCCGTCGGTATCGCCGGGATGGGCGGCAAAATGCTCGGCGTAGAGTTGCCAAAGGGGTTGCACGGTCACGTCGAACGCGCCGCCGCTCAGGATGGAAAAGCGCCGGCTTTCCGCCAACAGCCACACCATATCGAGCGAGGGCCGCTCGAGAACGCCGAAACGGTTGAGTTGACCGAGCGCCGAGTTGGGGCGGTACAGGCTGAACTGGTTCTCCAAGCGCTCGATCTCCGCCAGCGAGGCGGCGATCGCGGCGTCCGCGCGATCCCGGTCGGAATGATAAAGGGCGATGCGGGCATCCGATCCCAGCGCGGTTCCGCGCCATTCGAACAGACGGACATCGCGGGCGTGTCCGGAGCCGGGAACCGACATTGCCGCGGCCCCGGCGATGATGGTCAAAGCGCCGCGGCGGCTTACAACGCTGGGGTTAATCATTCTGGTGTTTCTCCATGGACACCCGATGTCCGGCGGCGAGCGCCTCGCGGCGTTCCCGGCGTTTGCGTTCGGCCACCAAGGGTGGACATACGGTGTTGTCGAAATACAGCACCTGGCACTGGAGGCAATGAATGCATTCGTTGGGATTGATCGCTCCAATGGGGTGGATCGCCTGGACCGGGCATTGATGCTCGCAAATTGCGCACTCCCGCCCGCACTGAGGGCGCCGTTTCAGCCATTCGAACATCCTGAGACGGGCGGGGATGGCCAGCGCGGCGCCGAGCGGACACAGGTAGCGGCAGAAGAACCGGTTGATAAACAGACCGGCCGCCAACAGCGCCAACGCATAGACGACGAACGGCCATGCGCGAACGAACTTGAGAGATATGGCCGTTTTGAACGGCTCCACTTCCGCTCCGAAAAACGCCAGGTTTGTCGAGCTCAGCGAGACGGCGAACAACCCCAGGAAGATGACATATTTGATCGGCCACAGACGCTCGTGAAGAGCGAACGGAACTCTCGCTTGCGGCACCCTCAACTTGCGCGCGCCCCCGTTGAGCAGCTCCTGAAGGGCTCCGAACGGACACAGCCAGCCGCAGAACACGCCGCGCCCCCAAAACAGCATGGCGACGGCCACATAGCTCCATAGCAGAAAGATGATCGGATCCAACAGGAAGAACTCCCACTGGAAATCGCTCATCAGGGCATGGCTAAAGGTCAGGACGTTGACCACGGATAGCTGCCCGCCCGCGTACCAGCCAATCCCGAACAACGTAACCGCCAAGAACGCGAGCCGCAGCCGCCGGTGAAGGCGGGGATCGCGGGCCAATGTGTCCTGAAACACAAGAATGGCCGAGAGAACCAAAAGGACAACGATGATGAGCACAACATCGAACCAGCGATCGAACCAGATCTCCTGCCAGAGCGGCGGTCCGCTCACCTGTTCTCCGGACTCGGACCCCGGGCCGGCGTCGGCGGCTTCACCCGGAACGCCCGTTTGCACTCGGTATCGCTCCGGCAACGTATAATCGATCGAAAAGATCGCCCCCGCCGCCTCGTCTCCACCGGCGCCGCGGTGTACCAGCAGATCCAGCCGCCACGGCTTCAAGGGGTCGAAGCCAGTGGACGCGGGAACCACGAAAACGCCGATCTCGCGAAATTCGGGCGCGCCGTCCAGTTGCAGCTCCTCGACGTTCTCGTAACCCGCCGCCTCTAGATGGATGGTGTTTTCGCCCTGAACGATCTGGATGCGGTCAAAAGCGCCGGAACGCCTGTAAGCCGTTCCCTTGAACGAATACAGGCCGTTGGCGGCGATGAAGATCATGTTATCGTCAAGGCCCGCCCCTGCCCCCAGCCGATTGAACGCCGCCTTGCCAAGCAGGTTCTGACCGATGCGGGGGGGTGACAGCAGGCCGACATACAGATCGACGAATAGAGCGTCGGGCGTGTTCCCGGCGCCATCGGCGTTTCCGCCCTTCAGCGCCTCGGCGACCTCTCCCTGTGTGATCACCCGGTGAACGATCGAGCCGCCGTCCATCAGGTCCGCCCACGTCGCCGGAGCATAGGTTTCGCGGTCCAGGCGCGCCCCGCCGTCCCCGCCCGCGATCAAGCCGCGCGAGCGGGCGATCGTTCGTCCCGCGCGAATGATGCCGTCGAGGATGACCGCACTGCTAACCGTGGCGCCGGAAATGGCGTCGGGCAGCGACGAACCCCGCGCGGGGGTCTCGCCTTTTTGCGTTCGCGCGCCGAGGTCGATGCCGGCGAAGGAGCCGACGTACCTTGCCAAGTCCTCGTGGGAGACCCCGATGACCAGGATCGGCTCGTTGTGGCGTATCAGCAGCGCGCCGGTGAGAACGCCATCGAGATCCACTCCGGCAAGAATGTCTATGGGTTTCCCGGAGTAGCCGACCGTGGCGACCGTCCCGTAGGTGGAAAATACATAACCGACGAGGTGGTCATCCGTGTAGACCGGAGCCGCCGGAGGAGAACCCTCGAAGGGTCCGGCGCCGTCGGCGCCGGGAAAGACCGTGGCCAAGGCCTCGGGCGAGATCGCCGGTGCGGCGTCGCCGGCCGCGGCCGGAACCCAAACACCGATCCCGATCAGCGTCGCCGCCACCAGGACGAACATCCGCAACGAAAGCCGCCGGGAAGCGGCTCCGAGCGCCAATGACCTGGGACCCCGACAGAAGCGCACGCCGTGCCGCCCTATATCGTTGAACTCAACAGAATTACAATTATCGGGCGTTTGCCTGGACATTCCTTGACGCTGGTTAAGTCGCGCCGCCAATAAACAGGAAATAAGGCCGCCGTACTTGACCAAAGTTAAGGCAACCGGCTGGATCTCTGCCGTATCGTCGGAAAGAGTGCTCATTCGAGGAGAGGTTTAATGCGCCGACCAATATTGCCAATCGTATTCTCGATCGTGGTTGCCTTGGGTGTATATCCCGCGATCGCGGCGGAAAAGTCGGCCCCCGCCGACGTAAAAAAACACAAAACGACGCCGAGCGGAGAGTACCAACCGAGCCTGGACGTTCTCAAGGGAGAGAAGCTGGAGGCCCCAGGCGAAAAGCCTGGCGTTCCGACCCTGACCGCCGAGGAATTCACCCGCGCCAATCAAATCTATTTCGAGCGGTGCGCCGGTTGCCACGGCGTGCTGCGAAAGGGCGCGACGGGTAAACCGCTGACGACCGACATCACCCGCGAGCGCGGGTTCGAGGCGCTTCGGGATTTTATCACCTACGGCTCACCGGGCGGGATGCCGAATTGGGGCACGTCGGGCGACCTCTCGCCGGAAGACGTCGATCTGATGGCCAAGTACATCATGAACGATCCGCCGCAGCCGCCGGAATTCGGCATGAACGAGATCAAGGCGACATGGAAGCTCCTTGTTCCGGTCGACAAGCGGCCCACCAAGCAGATGAACGATCTGGATCTCGACAAATTGTTCTCGGTGACGCTTCGGGATATCGGCGAGGTTGCTCTCATCGAAGGCGACTCCAAGGAAATTTCCGAGATCCTCGAAACCGGCTATGCCGTGCACATTTCCAGGATGTCGGCATCGGGGCGCTATCTGTTCGTCATCGGCCGCGACGCCAAGGTCGTTATGATCGATCTTTGGATGGAGAAACCCACGCCGGTGGCGGAGATCAAAATCGGCATGGAAGCCCGGTCGGTCGAAACGTCCAAGGCCGAGGGATACGAGGACAAGTACGCCATCGCCGGCGCCTATTGGCCGCCCCAGTACGTGATCATGGACGGTCTCACCCTCGAGCCGCTCAAGGTCGTTTCCACGCGTGGCATGACCGTCGACACTCAGGAATACCATCCGGAACCCCGGGTGGCGTCGATCGTCGCGTCGCACTACAAGCCGGAGTTTTTGGTTAACGTGAAGGAAACCGGCAAGATCCTGATGGTGGACTACACGGACCTCAAAAACCTCAAGGTCACGAGCATCGGCGCGGAACGGTTCCTGCACGATGGCGGTTTCGACTCTACCGGCCGGTATTTCCTGGTCGCCGCCAATGCCCGCAACACCGTGGCCGTGGTCGACACCAAGGAGGACAAGCTGGTCGCGCTTATCGAGGTCGGCACCACACCCCACCCGGGACGCGGCGCCAACTTCGTGCATCCCAAGTTCGGTCCGGTATGGGCGACCAGCCACCTTGGCGACGACACCGATCGCCATCATCGGCACCGATCCGGAGGGCATCCGGACAACGCCTGGAAAGTGGTGCCAGACGCTGGAAGGGCAGGGCGGCGGTTCGCTGTTCATCAAGACCCATCCGGAGTCCAAGCACCTCTATGTGGACACCCCTTTGAACCCGGAAGCCGAAATTGCTTCGTCGGTGGCGGTGTTCGATATCGCCAATCTGGACGGAGCCCTACAAGGTGCTTCCCATCGGCGAATGGTCCGGCATCACCGAAGGAACGCGGCGGGTCGTCCAGGGTGAGTTCAACAAGGCCGGCGACGAAATCTGGTTCTCGGTGTGGAACGCCAAGGACCAGGAATTGGCCATCGTCATCGTCGACGACAAGACCCTGGAGAAGAAAGCCGTCATCCGCGACAAGCGGATCGTGACGCCAACCGGCAAGTTCAACGTCTACAACACGCGGAACGACGTGTACTGACGATCGAGCAACGTCCAGGAGGGACCGGGCACCCGTCCGGTCCCTCCAATCTCTTTCCAGGGTGCGAAAGATGCCCGACAAGACACCGCTGGTTAGCTTGGTTGGGGCGGGGCCAGGCGATCCGGAACTCCTAACACTCAAGGCCAGACGTCTGCTGGACGAGGCCGATGTCGTGGTGTACGACCGGCTGGTCTCCGATGAGATCATGGCCTTGGTTCCTCACGGAACGGCGCGGATCAGCGTCGGCAAACAACCCAAGTGCCACCCGATTCCACAGGATGAAATCAACGCCTTGCTCGTGAGCCTGGCGCGCGCCGGACGCAGCGTGGTTCGTCTCAAGGGCGGCGATCCCTATCTGTTCGGACGCGGCAGCGAGGAGGCGGCCCACCTCCATTCCCATGGCGTCCGCTTTGAGGTCGTGCCCGGGGTGACGTCGGCGTCCGGGTGCGCCGCGGCGGTCGGTGTGCCGCTCACCCATCGCGGTCTTGCCTCCAGTGTCCGTTTCGTGACCGGCATTGCCGCAACGATCTGGAGCTCGATCTCGATTGGCGGGGACTCGCCGATCCCGATACCACGCTGGTCATCTACATGGGCATGGCGAACATCCCGCAGATCGCCGTCCGCCTCATCTCTCACGGATTGCCGGAAAAAACGCCGGCCGCCGCCATCTGCGACGGCACCCGGCCGAGTCAGCGCCATATCATTTCGACGCTTGGCGAGATTTCCGCGGTCGCCGCCGCCGCCCGCTTCGAGGGGCCGGTTCTTTTCATCGTCGGGCGAGTGCTGGAAATGGCCGAGGCCTTGGGCGTCAGCCCAGGGACGAGGTCCGCGCGCAACGGAGCGACGAGGCGCGCCTTGCCTAAGTGGGGCGTTGTTGTCTTGATCGCGATCGTCGCCAATCCCGCCTTCGCCGACACGATCTCGGAACAACGTCAAAGGCGCGCTCCTCAATCTCCTCAAGCATGATTGCGGCTCCTGTCATGGCCTTACCATGAAGGGCGGACTTGGGCCGTCCCTGTTGCCCGCGCGATCTCGACGGAAAGACAAACGAAGACCTGGTGGAGGTCATTTTGGATGGCGTTCCCGGAACGCCCATGCCGCCCTGGCGTCCGGAGTTGAGCCGCGAGGAAGCGGCCTGGCTCGTGGATCGTCTGAAAGAAGGAGCGCTTCAGTGAGGTTCGCAAGCCGCAAGGTCTTCATCTTTCTGCTCGCGCTTGTTGTTTTCGGAACCTTCTGGGGCCGCCGGTTCGCGGGCGGCCGACGACCTCCGCGGAACCGGCGATCTGGCATCGTCGTGGAACGCGCTTCGGGCCAAGTACTGATCGTCGAAACCACGGGCCGCACCCGTCTCGCGACGGTTTCCGGGCTTGGGCGATCTCAGCCACGCGTCCGCGGTGTTTTCCCGCGACGGCCGTTACGCCTATGTCTTCGGGCGGGACGGAGGTCTCAGCAAGATCGATCTCCTGCGGGCCGAGCTGGTCAAGCGGGTGGTTCAGGCGGGCAACAGCATTGGCGGCGCCATTTCCCAGGATGGATCGCTGGTGGCGGTTTCCAACTACGAGCCCGGTCGGCGTGAAGATCTTCGACAGCGGAACGCTGGAACTGGTCGCCGACATCCCCGCCACCGCCGACGGATCCCGTCCAAGGTGGTCGGCCTCGTGGATGCGCCCGGCCAGCGGTTCGTGTTCAGTCTGTATGATTTGGGTGAGATTTGGATCGCCGATCTCTCCGATCGAAGCGCGCCGAAGCTGACCAAGTTCAAGGATATCGGCGACCTGCCCTACGACGCCCTGATCACCGGCGACGGGCACTACTACGTCGCCGGTCTGTTCGGCGAGGACGGTCTCGCGCTTTTGGACCTATGGCGGCCCGAAGACGGCGTCAAACGCATTCTCGACGGCTACGGACGCGGGGAACAACCCTTGCCCGTTTACAAGATGCCGCACCTGGAAGGCTGGGCGAAGGCGGGAGAGCTTTTGTTTCTTCCGGCCGTGGGCCGTCACGAATTGCTAGTGGTCGGCGCCGGCGACTGGCGGGAGAACGGACGGATCCCGGTGCACGGCCAGCCCGTGTTCGCGGTCGCCAGGCCGGACGGCCGGCAGGTCTGGGTGAATTTCGCCCATCCGCTCAACGACACGGTGCAGGTGATCGACGTACCGTCGCTCTCCGTCATCCACACGTTCAAGCCCGGGAAGGCGGTGATGCACCTTGAATTCACGCCGCGCGGAGAACAGGTATGGATATCGGTCCGTGACGAAAATCGGGTCGATGTCTATGACACCAAAACGTTTGAAAAGCTGGCGTCGATCGACGCCGAAAAGCCGAGTGGTATCTTTTTCGCGGCGCGCGCTCACAGGATAGGGTTATGAGCGATGGATAGGGACGCTCTCGAACACCGTCTCCTCAACGACTATCAGCGCGACTTCCCGCTCGAGCCGCGGCCGTTCGCCCGCATCGCCCGGGATCTCCAAGCCGCCGAGCACGTTGTTCTTGATTTCGTCGAGGATTTGCAAACCTCCGGCGCCATTGGCCGGATCGGCGTCATTGTCCAACCCAACACCATCGGCGCCAGCACCCTGGCGGCCATGGCCGTGCCGGAAGAGCGGTTGGAGGAAGTCGCGGCCATCGTCAGCGCCAGGACGGAAGTCAATCACTGTTACGAGCGGGAGCACGATATCAATTTGTGGTTCGTCGTGACCGCATTGGGAGCAGAACGGATCGCGCGGGTGATCGACGAGCTGCAAGCGGAAACCGGCATCGAGGTCTTGGATCTGCCCATGGTCGAGGCCTATCACATCGATCTCGGGTTCGCTCTTCGATGACCGTGGACCAACAGGACCGGCGTCTGCTCGCCGCCATTCAGGATGGCGTTCCGTTGACGCCGCGCCCTTTTCTGGAAGTGGGCAAGCGGCTCGGACTGTCGGAGGCGGACGTGATCGACCGCTTGAAAACCTTGGTTCGCCAAGGCATCGTCAAGCGGTTCGGGCTTGTGCTTCACCACCATGAGCTCGGGTATTGCGCCAACGCCATGGTTGTCTGGAACGTTCCCGATGCCGCCGTCGGCGATGTCGCCCAAGCGATGACGCGTTTCCCGTTCGTCACTTTGTGTTACCGCCGGCCCCGGCGCTTACCACGGCGGCCCTACAACCTGTTTTGCATGATTCACGGACGCGACCGGGAAACCGTGCTCGCCCAAATCGAACGGCTCAAGGACGAGGCGGACCTCGGCGGGATCGACAACGCCATTCTGTTCAGCACGCGGCGATTCAAGCAACAGGGCGCCCGGTATGACGGCGCCCCGGCCCTGGAAATGGCGTAATGGACACGACCGACAGGAAGATCATCAACACCCTTCAGGGCGGTTTCCCGGTATCGGAGACCCCCTTTGCCGACGTTGCCGTCTCGCTGGGCATTGCCGAAGACGAACTGATGGAGAGGATTGGCCGGCTGCGCGACAACGGCGACTTGAGCCGCTTCGGGCCGATGTACAACGCCGATCGTCTGGGGGGCGCGACCACGCTCGCCGCGATGGCGGTTCCGGCCGGCGATTTCGAACAAGTGGCGGCCGCGGTCAACGCCCACCCCGAGGTCGCCCACAACTATGCTCGCGACCACCAACTGAATATGTGGTTCGTGGTCGCCACCGAGGATCCCGAGCGGATCGGCGAGGTCATCGGCGCCATCGAGACCGAAACCGGGCTCGCGGTCTATTCCATGCCAAAGACCCAGGAGTTCTACGTGGGACTGAGGTTCGAGGTATGAACCTGATCGCGCCGCAAACCCCCATCGACGAGATCGACCGGAGCATCGTCAAGGCGACCCAGGAGGGATTGCCGCTGTGTTCCCGCCCCTACCATGCCGTCGCCGAGTCGCTTGGATTGGACCCGGACAATGTCATGGCGCGCATGCGCCGGATGCTGGCCGCGGGCATGATCCGGCGGATCGGCGCCGTGCCGAACCACTACCGTCTCGGTTTCGGGGCCAATGGCATGTCGGTCTGGGATATCCCCGATCACGCGGTCGCCGAGGCCGGCGCCGCGATTGGCGATCTGCCATACGTTTCGCATTGTTACGAGCGGCCCCGCCATCCGCCGCTCTGGCCTTACAACCTGTTCGCCATGGCGCACGGGCGGACCCGTGAGGAAGTAAACGAGAAAATCGACGCCATAGCGGCGCTGCTGGGCGATCGCGTGCGGGGATGGGATGTTCTCTATTCCACCCGCATTCTCAAGAAAACCGGGCTTCGGCTGGTGGATTAGTTGGGATCGAGGCATGTTCAGGGTGACTCAGTTCATGAAGGAAATCGCCAACCCGACACCGGTCGGGCCCAAGCGAAATCCGCCCGGTCCGGTGGTGATCTGGAACCTGATCCGCCGCTGCAACCTCACCTGCAAGCATTGCTATTCCATCTCCGCCGACACCGATTTCCCTGGCGAACTGACCACCGGCGAGGTGTTCGCGGTGATGGACGACCTCAAGGCCTTCCGCGTGCCGGTCTTGATCCTGTCCGGCGGCGAACCGCTGCTGCGCCCCGATATTTTCGACATTTCCCGCCGGGCCAAGACGATGGGTTTCTACGTGGGACTGTCCTCCAACGGGACGTTGATCGACGAACGGAATATCGACGCCATCGCCGCCATCGGATACGACTATGTGGGGGTCAGTCTCGACGGGATCGGCGCCACCCACGACGCGTTCCGGCGCAAGGATGGCGCGTTCGATGCGTCGATCAACGGAATCCGCCTTTGCCGCGATCACGGCCTGAAGATCGGCGTCCGGTTGACCATGACCATGGACAACGCCCATGAACTGCCGGATCTGCTGCGCCTGATCGACGACGAGGGGATCGACAAATTCTATTTGTCGCACCTGAACTATGCGGGGCGCGGCAATAAGAACCGCGGCGACGACGCCGCGTTCGAGACCACCCGCCGGGCGATGGATCTGTTGTTCGAAACGTGCTGGCGCGCGCTCCAGGACGGTCGCGAGCCGGAAATCGTGACCGGGAACAACGACGCCGACGGGGTCTATCTGTTGTACTGGGTGAAGCAGCGTTTTCCCCATTTGGCCGGCCACATGCGCGCCAAGCTGGCGCAATGGGGCGGCAACTCGTCGGGCGTCAACGTCGCCAATATCGACAATCTCGGCGCCGTGCATCCGGACACCTTCTGGTGGCACTACAGCCTCGGCAACGTCCGCGAGCGCCCGTTCTCCGAAATCTGGCCCGATACGTCCGATCCGATCATGGCCGGGCTCAAACGGCGGCCCCGGCGGATCGAGGGCCGCTGCGGGCGGTGCGGTTACTTCGACATCTGCGGCGGCAATACGCGCATTCGAGCGCTGCAACTCTCCGGCAATCCCTGGGAAGAAGATCCGGGATGCTACCTGAGCGATGCCGAGATCGGGATCGCCGACGACGGCGAGCGCCTGACGCTGAGGCCCTACGGAAAAGGCGACTATGCGCGTTCGAGGGTTTAGCGGAGCCGTGGTGGCCGCGGCCCTGACGGTTGTCTCCTCCATTGCGACGGCGGAGGAACCGCGGCCCGTTGATTCCGGACCGCTATACGCCGAGCATTGCGCGGAATGCCATGGCGCCGACCGGCTTGGCGGCATCGGGCCGGCGTTGCTGCCGGAGAATCTGGACCGCCTCCGCGAGGCCAGCGCATTCAGCGTGATCGCCGACGGACGTCCCGCCACCCAGATGCCGGCCTTCGCGGACACGCTGTCCGCCGACGACATCTCCGCCCTGGTCGCCCTGATCTACACGCCCTTGCCGGCCGTTCCGGAATGGTCGATGGCCGAGATCGAGGCGAGCCGCGTTATCCATACGCCCTTGGACGCGCTTCCGGACAAACCTGTCCATGGCGCCGACCCGCTCAATCTGTTCACCGTCGTCGAGGCCGGGGACCATCACGTCACCATTCTCGACGGCGACCGGTTCGAGCCGATATGGCGGTTCCCGTCGCGGTTCGCGCTTCACGGCGGGGCCAAGTATTCGCCGGACGGGCGCTTCGTCTACCTGGGGTCGCGCGATGGCTGGATCAGCAAGTACGACCTCTACGGCCTCCAGCCGGTCGCCGAGATCCGGGCCGGAATCAACACCCGCAACATCGCGGTGTCGGGCGACGGCAAGTGGGTCATGGCCGGGAACTTCCTACCGCATACCCTGGTGGTTCTCGACGCCGAGGATCTGCGGCCGGTCAAGGTGATCCCGGTGGAGGACGGTGAAGGCGCGGGTTCCCGGGTCAGCGCCGTCTACACGGCCGAGCCGCGCGGCAGCTTCATCGCCGCCCTCAAGGATATTCCGGAGATCTGGGAGATATCCTACGAGGAGAACCCCGAACCCATTCCCAAGGGCTTCGTGCACAACCACGAACCCGGGATGGTCGAGGGTTATTTCGATCGCGGCCCGTTCCCGGTTCGCCGCATCATCCTAGACGACTATGTGGACGACTTCTTTTTCGATCAGTCCTACCGCAACCTCATCGGCGCGGCCCGCAACGCCAACAACGGCCAGGTGGTCAACCTGACCGTCGGCCGCAAGATCGCCGACATCGAGCTCGACGGCATGCCCCATCTGGGCTCCGGCATTACTTTCGAGTACGATGGCAAGCCGGTTCTCGCCACGCCTCACCTCCGCGACGGAGCGGTCAGCGTCATCGACATGGACACCTGGCGAACGGTCAAACGTATCGAGACCCTGGGGCCGGGTTTCTTCATGCGCAGCCACGAGAATACCCCGTATGCCTGGGTCGACGTGTTCTTCGGAAAGGATAGGGACGCGGTTCATGTCATCGACAAACGCACCCTGGAGATCGTCAAGACCCTAAGGCCCGCGCCGGGCAAGGTCGCCGGCCACGTGGAGTTCACCCGCGACGGCCGCTATGCTTTACTGAGCATCTGGGAGATGGACGGCGCGCTGGTGGTCTATGACGCCCAGTCCCTGGAGGAGATCAAACGCATTCCGATGCGCAAACCCGCCGGAAAGTACAATGTCTACAATAAAATCACGCGATCGTCGGGAACCAGCCATTAGCGCCGGGCCGGAAACGGCCGCCGACCGCGAACGGCTTCGCCGCTGCGGGCTGATCCTGGTGGGGCATGGGTCGTCGCGGTGCGCCGGTCCCAACGAGCTGTTGGATCGCCAGGCCGCGGCCATCGCGCGCCGGGGTTTCGTGGCCGAGGCGCATGCGTTGGCGCTGCACGGCGCCCGTTCCCCGGAAGCCGTTCTCGCGCGGCTCGAGGCCCGCGAAGCCCTCGTCCTTCCGCTGTTCATGAGCCCGGGGCAGATCGTTCGAGAGAAGATCCCCAAGGTTCTGGGTCTGAACGGCGCGGTCACCCGGGTGAACGGCCGAACCCTTCACCTATGCCCGCCGATCGGTATCCACCCCAAGTTGACCGATCTTATCGCCGGCCAGGTCATGGACCATCTGACCGCCGCCGGTTTCGCCGCCGCCGACACCACGGTGCTGCTGATCGGACATGGCTCAAAAACCACCCCAGCCTCGCGGGAGGCCGCCGAACTGCAAGCGTCGCGGGTTCGCGCGACGCGGCGCTTTCGTGCCGTGAAAACGGCCTTTCTGGAGGAATCCCCGAGCCTCGCGGACGTCATCAGCGGGCTGAGAGAACCGGTGGTGGCGATGGGCCTCTTCGCCACCACCGGCCGACACTCCACGAGTGAAATCGAAGAAATCATTAAGCATGCCGCCTCGCCCAAAATCGCCTACCTGGGAGCGGTTGGCGGGCATGACGGCATTCTCGACGTGATTGAATGGGCGCTCGCGGACTGCATGACTGGAGCATGATGCCGAGGGTCCATGGCAATGGAGTGGTATCGATGCGGCGGTACTGTTCTTATGAGAGTCCGACTCGAAACTCATGTTGAGCGTGCCAAGCGTCGGGTGAGCATCATGACGGAAGCGGCGTAGAGGAAGGTTTGGGCGGAGGCGATGGTGGCTTCGAAGTCTTTGGCGAGCCTTCGGTTACGGTTGATCCAGGCGAAGAAGCGCTCGACCACCCATCGCCTTGGCAGGACCTGGAAGCCGACCTGGTCAGCGATCTTCTTGACCACCTCGATGGCGATGCAGGTGGCGTCCTTGACCCGCTGGGCGCCATAGGCGCTGTCGGCGAAGGCGAGCTCGACGAAAGGGAACGATCGCCGCGACGCCTTGAGCAGCGGGATCGCGCCGTCGCGATCCTGAATGTCGGCCGGGTGGGCTTGAATTCGGGAGCTTCCGCTTACCCCCAGATTGCGGCTGTGACTAGGGGGTCAAACTCGATTGAAAATAAAATGACTCTGACCCCTTGATTCTCCCGCGACCGTGTTTTCCCGAGTGCTTGATCTCGCAAGGATCTCGAACCCCTGATCGGCCCCCGGGGCCGGGGGTCGGAGGTCCTCAGCGGCAAACGCGGGCTCTCGCTCGAAATGATCCGCAAGCTTCATGCCGAACTGAACATTCCAGCGAGCGTTCTCATTCAAGATCCGGCGAAAGGATCGTCAAGGGGGTCAGCCACGTAGGGCGCTGTCCGCGACAGGACTACAAGATTTTCCCTCAAAGCGGCGGTCCCGCGCGGTAGATCTGCCGGCGATCATTCTCGGGTGGGTCTGGCGCGCTCGGACCGATGCGCGCTATACCGGGTGACATTGAGACGAACGATTGAACCAGGAAGACGGAATTATGGATATATTGAAGGTGCCGGTCGGGAAGAACCCGCCCTATGACGTCAACGTGCTGATCGAGATTCCCATGGGCGGCAATCCGGTGAAGTACGAATTGGACAAGGAATCCGGCGCCATGTACGTGGACCGGTTCCTGCATACCGCCATGTACTACCCCTGCAATTACGGCTTCATCCCGCACACGCTGTCGGACGACGGCGATCCCGTGGACGCCGCCGTCCTCGCTCAGATTCCGGTGTCGCCCGGCGTGATCATCCGGTCCCGGCCCATCGGCGTGCTGATCATGGAGGACGAAAGCGGCATCGACGAAAAGATCCTCTGCGTGCCGGTGGACGATCTGCATCCCTATTACGCCAGCGTCGCGTCCTATCGCGAGATGCCGAAGATTCTGTGCGATCAGCTGGAGCATTTCTTCGCCCATTACAAGGATCTGGAACAGGGCAAGTGGGTGAAGGTCAAGCGCTGGGGCGAGGCCGAGGAGGCGTTCGATCTCGTCCGCCAGGGAATGGACCGGGCGGCCCAGGATAAGGCGTAGGTTCTGTCGACTTGAAGCGGAGAGACGAAACCATGGCCGGGCGCATGGAGATCATCGAGGGAGATAATATTACCCGGCTCGATGTCGACGCCATCGTCAACGCGGCCAACGGGTCCTTGTTGGGCGGCGGCGGCGTCGATGGCGCCATTCACCGGGCGGCCGGACCGGAGCTTCTGGCGGAATGCCGCGCCCTTGGCGGCTGTCCCACCGGCGAGGCCAAGATCACCAAGGGCTACGGGCTGCCGGCCAGACATGTGATCCATACGGTGGGACCGGTTTGGCGGGGCGGCGGCCACGACGAGGACGCCCTGTTGGCGTCGTGCTACCGGCGGTCGCTGGAGATCGCCACCGTCCATGGTCTCAAGACCGTCGCTTTCCCGGCCATCAGCACCGGCATTTATAGCTTTCCCGCCGATCGCGCCGCCCGGATCGCGGTCGAGATGGTGAAGGGCTATCTGGCCGGCAACGCCTTACCGGAGAAAGTAATTTTTTGCTGTTTCGGCGCGGCGTCCGTCGAGGCTCACCGGGCGGCGCTTTCCGAAAACGATTAAACGGAATCAGGCGCCGTCTTCGTTGGGTCCGGCGACGACGCCGGCGTCGTGGAGCTCGCCCACCTCGCCCTCGCTCAGGCCCAGGATGTCCAACAGGATCTCATCCGTGTGTTCGCCGAGAAGAGGCGCGCGCGTGGCGGGTAGGCGTTTGATCAGGCTGAAATCCAGGGGGGAGCCCGGCATCAGGTATTTTCCAATTCCGGGATCCTCGACCATGGAGAACAGCGGGTTCTTGGTGGAGCAATCGGGGTCGTCCTCGATCGCCTTGCGGGCGGTCTTGTAGGGGGCCCAGGTGACCCGGTGCTTGTTGAACACCTTGCGGATCTCGGACTTCATCCGCGTCTCGAACCAGGGCTCGAGGATCTTGGAGATCTGCCGCCGCGCGCGGTAGCGATTGCCCTCCTCGTTCAAATCGAGACCGAGGCGCTCGCCGAGGGCGTCGAGTTCAGCGCCAAGCCCGGTGGCCTTGCGCAGGCTCAACCATTGTCCCTTGGTGAGGGCCACCACCATCAGCCGCTTGCCGTCCAGGGTGCCGAAGTCGCGGCCGTAGGCGCCGTAGAGGTAGTTGCCGTCCTTGGGGCGATCGGCGTCGTTGACCATGACCTCGGCGATCTTTCCCAGATTGCCGAGCATGGCCAAGGCCACGTCCTTGAGCGCGAGACGCACCAGCTGCCCCTCGCCCGTCAGCCGCCGGTGGCGCTCGGCGGCCAGCAGGCCCACCAGCGCCATCTGTCCGGCGATGCAGTCCCAGGCCGGCAACAGATGGTTCACCGGCCGCGGCCACGACGTGGGGCCGGTCACCATGGGAAATCCCACCTGCGGGTTGACGGTGTAGTCCACCTCCGAGCCGCCGTCGCGCCGGCCGACGAGATTGACCATGATCAGATCCTCGCGGCGGGCCTTCAAGGTCTTGTAGTCGAGCCAGCCGCGCGCCGGGAAATTGGTGATGAACAGGCCGCTGTTTTCACCGGGTCCGCAGATCAACCGGGTGAGGATTTCCTGGCCGCGCGGATCGCGGAAATCGATGGCGATGGAGCGCTTGCCCTTGTTGAACCCGGCCCAGAACAGGCTTTTCTTGCCGTCGAGGGTCACCGGCCACCGGCCGTAGTCGAGACCGCCGCCGATGGGATCGAAGCGGATCACGTCGGCGCCGAGCTGGGCCAGGGTCATGCCGCCCAGCGGCAGCGCCACGAAGGCGGAGCCCTCCACAATTCGAAGACCGCTGAGAATGCCTTTCATCGCGTCTTCCCTCTGTTCCGGCGTGAGTGGTGTCCGTCCCGTCAAGTCACGGCGGGACGCTCGTATACGTGGATGTTGGATCCGCCATGCTGTTCGAGGATGGCGGCCGCCGCCGTTTCCCGTTCAATGTCGGCGGCGCGGACCCACAGGATGACGCTGCCGGCTTCCAGCGATCGCGCGAAATCCTCGGTGTGCGGTTTGGCGGTGACTTCCTCCAGTACCTCCTTGATGGCGACGCCGCTCACGGCCGCGCCGATAATCCCGGCGATAACCGCCGCCACGGTTCCGCCGGCCAGAAAAATACCGCCGGAGGCCACCAGCGGCACCTCGTACTTGACCTCGCCCACCATCGCCGTCATCACGTCCCGCCACGGCTTGCCCGGCGCGCCGGCGGCGTCGATGGATTCGTGAGACGCAAGGACGCTCAGGTCGGCGCGATCGAAGCCGGCCGCCATCAGAGCCGCGATCGCGGCCTCGAAGCTGTCCCGATCCGCGAACAGGCCGATGACCTCGCGGCCGGCCTTTGAAGTCTGAGGTTTTTCCGTCACGGCGTCCCCCGATTGATGATCCGTCCCATATTGCCGTGGGGCGCGGCGGATTCATAGCCCCAAGCGACGCGGTCATGTTAAGCTGAGGGAAACGACCATAAGTTCAGAAACCGTGCCAACTTCGCATCGACCGGAACCAACCCGAAACGGAAAGCAACCCGGCGCTTCAAACGAGGGCGACGCGCCCGAGACCGTGAACGCGGCGGTCACGCCGATGATGGCCCAGTATCTTGCCATCAAGCGTCGGCACCCTGATAGCCTGCTGTTCTACCGCATGGGCGATTTCTACGAGCTGTTCTTCGACGACGCGGTCAAGGCGGCGGCGGCGCTGGACATCGCGCTGACGAAACGGGGCAAGCACCTGGGCGAGGACATCGCCATGTGCGGCGTACCCGTCCACAGCCACGAGGCCTATCTGGCGCGGCTCATCCGCCGGGGCTTCAAGGTGGCCGTCTGCGAGCAGCAGGAAGATCCCGCCGAAGCCCGGAAGCGAGGGAACAAGTCCGTTGTCCGACGCGACGTTGTCCGGGTCATCACGGCCGGCACGTTGACCGAGGACAGCCTGCTCGACTCCCGGCGTCACAATTACTTGGCGGCTTGCGCGGAGGCCGGCGGACGCATCGGTCTTGCCTGGATCGACATCTCCACCGGCGACTTCCAGACCCAACCCATCGACACCGGCGATCTGGGAGCGGCGCTCTCGCGGCTGGAACCGGGAGAATTGCTGGCGCCGGACACGCTGCTGCAAAAGCCGGACCTGTTCGAAACATTCGGCGACTGGCGGGACCGGCTGTCTCCGCTCCCGGCCAGCCGCTTCGACGGTGTCAATGGACGCAAGCGTCTGGAGGCCTTGTTCGGGGTCGAGACAGTGGACGCCTTCGGCGCGTTCAGCGCCGCGGAAGTGGCGGCCGCCGGCGCGCTGGTGGACTACATCGACCTGACCCAGAAGGGCCGGGTTCCGCGCATTTCCAGAATGAAACGCCTCGCCAAGGGCGCGGTCATGGAGATCGACGCCGCCACCCGGCGCAACCTGGAACTCATGCGGACGCTGTCCGGCGAACGCAAGGGGAGCCTACTCAGCATCATCGACAAAACGGTCGCGGCCTGCGGCGCCCGCCTCCTCGCATCATGGCTGGCGGCGCCGCTCACCGATGTGGAGGCGATCCGCCGCCGTCTCGACATGGTTCAATTTTTCGTCGAGGGAGAACGCCAGCGCGCGGATGTTCGCGCCCTATTGAAGCAGTGCCCGGATTTGGAGCGGGCCTTGTCGCGCGTCAGCCTCGGCCGCGGCGGCCCGCGCGATCTGGCCGCCGTGCGCGACGCCTTGAAGCTCGCCTCGGATCTGCGCGCAAGCCTCCATCCCGAGGGCCTTCCCGGCCTTCCGCGCGGGATCGAGACGTGCATGGAATTGCTCGGCGATCACGCGTCGCTGGTGGATCGTCTGAGCCGGGCGCTCGCCGACGAGCTGCCGATTAACGCTCGGGACGGCGGCTTCATCGCGCCGGGATGCGTGCCCCGAACTCGACGAATTGCGCCGGCTTCGCGACGACAGCCGCCGTCTGATCGCCACTCTGCAGACGCGCTACGCCGGTGAAACCGGCGTCCAGGGGCTCAAGATCCGGCATAACAACGTGCTTGGCTATTTCGTCGAGATGTCGGCGAAGCAGGCGGACAACATGCCGGCCGGCGCCGACGGTCCGTTCATCCACCGTCAGACCATGGCCAACGCCGTTCGCTATACCTCGGTGGAACTGAACGATTTGGAAGGCCGGATCGCCCGCGCGGCCGAACAGGCGGTGTCGTTGGAGCTCACGCTCTTTGACGACCTCGTGGGCGAAGTCGTCGGCATGGCCGAACCCATCGGACGCGCGGCGAGCGCGTTGGCGACGGTGGACGTGGTCGCGGCCTTGGCCGAGTTAGCGGTGGATGCCCGATACAGCCGCCCGGTGGTCGATGACGGCGTGGAGTTCGAAATCAGGGGCGGCCGTCATCCGGTAGTGGAAGCTACGTTGTCTGCCGGACGGCAAGGGAGTTTCGTCGCCAACGATTGCAATCTCGCCGACGGCCAAAGCCTGTGGCTGTTGACCGGTCCCAATATGGCGGGAAAAAGCACCTTTCTCCGGCAAAATGCGTTGATCGCCATTCTCGCCCAGATAGGATCGTATGTGCCGGCCGAGGCGGCGCGCCTGGGCGTGGTCGACCGGCTGTTTTCGCGTGTGGGCGCGGCCGACGATCTGGCCCGCGGCCGGTCCACGTTCATGGTGGAGATGGTCGAAACCGCCACCATTCTGAACCAGGCCGGCGAACGAGCCCTGGTCATTCTCGATGAAATCGGCCGGGGAACCGCCACGTTCGACGGTCTGTCCATCGCCTGGGCGGTGATCGAGCACCTGCACGAGGTCAACCGGTGCCGCGCATTGTTCGCCACGCACTATCACGAGCTCACGGCTCTCGCGGCCAAGCTTGGAAACCTGGCGTGCTACACCATGCGTGTCAAGGAGTGGCGGGGCGACGTCGTTTTCCTGCACGAGGTGGCGCCGGGGGCGGCCGACCGCTCCTATGGTATTCACGTGGGCCAACTGGCCGGACTGCCGGCGGCCGTGATCGAACGGGCCGAACGGGTGCTCGAAACCCTGGAAAACGGCGAGCAGTCCTCGGCGGTGACACACCTTGCCGACGACCTGCCGCTGTTCGCCGCGCTCGAGAGCCGGCCAGCGGCTCACCCTCCGTCCTCGCCCGTTCAACAGATGCTGGCAGATGTTAACGCGGACGAGTTGACGCCCCGCGCTGCTTTGGAGCTGATTTACAGGCTCAAGGCCATGGATTAAAGGGGGCTGGCGGCTTTCCCTGGCCGCTGGCCGAGCCAGCCTCGGAAACCAGACCGTTCATGATTCATTCAGCTAGTCGTGACTACTGTAAGCATGAAGCGATTTATACCAACGGTCACTAATAATAACTCATTGTGATCGTGTTTCACGCATCCTCGGCAGGAGGGGCCGCGCCGGCGATGGGGCCCCATCGTCAAGCGGTTCCGACGCCCCGAGGATGCGCGAAACACGACCCCGCGGGCGGCCTATCGAGATTTCCGGACAGCGTCGCGCGCCGCTTGTGATGCTCCCGCATCACGGCGCACCACGCTCCTTGCCGGAAGCCTCGATAGGCCGTCACAATGGGTCATTATTAGCGACCATTGGTATTAGCCCACGGAGGAAAAGAAATCCGTGTGATGCCGAGGATACCGTTTATATTGGGACGAGAAAGAAGCACTCGTCATGACCCGTGTCCATAACCGCCGCGCGATAGTCAACCGGAAATCCTTCGTTCGCGAGCTCGAGGAGCAGGCGAAATGGGTGGGGTATTCGCCGGATACCCGCAACAACTTCTTGCAGATCTTCCGGGCGGCGCTGTACCGGGGCGTGGGCGAAGTTCGCCGCCGTTTCGAAGAAGAGCATATCAACGGCGCGGAAGTGGTTCTCGCCGACGCGTATCTGGTGGACCATCTCGTTCGCGGCATCTACGACTTCGCGATCAAATACGTCTATCCCGTTCCGGATAGCGCGACTGGAGAGCCCATGGCCATTGCCGCGACCGGGGGTTATGGGCGGGCTGAACTGTCGCCGTTTTCCGACATTGACCTGATGTTCCTGCTTCCGCATGGATCGGCACCTCAGACGAAACAACTCGTCGAGTTCATTCTTTACATGCTCTGGGACATGGGCCTGAAGGTCGGGCACGCCACGCGAACGGCGGACGACTGCGTCAAACTGGCTAAATCGGATCTGACAATCCGGACCAGCCTGCTCGAAGCGCGCTGGCTGTGGGGCGATCGGAACCTGTACCGGCAGTTCGAATCCCAGTTCATGAACGAGGTGGTTGCCGTCACGGGGAGCCAATTCGTCGAACAAAAGCTCGCCGAACGTGACGCGCGTCACGAACGGATGGGCGATTCGCGCTACGTTCTGGAGCCGCATATCAAAGAAGGCAAGGGCGGGTTGAGGGATCTGCAAACCCTCTTTTGGATCGCCAAGTATCTCTATCGGGTCAAGGATATGGGCGAGCTGTTCGAACGCGGCGTGTTCACGACCTCGGACGTTCGCGATTTCCGGAGAGCGCAAAACTTCCTGTGGACGGTTCGGTGCCATCTTCATTACGCGGCGGACCGCCCGGAAGAACGGTTGACCTTTACCTACCAGAACACCATCAGCAAACGTCTGGGTTACAACGACCGCGCGAGTGGACGCGGCGTTGAGCGTTTCATGAAGCATTACTTCCTGGTGACCAAGACCGTTGGCGACCTGACACGCGTCTTGTGCGCGGTGCTGGAAGAGGAACACAGAAAAAAGCGGATCCGGTTTCGCATCCCTACGTTCTCGCTGTTCCGGCGCGCGCCCCAGGGCTTCAAGTTGGACAGCGGGCGTCTCGCCCTGGACGGCGACGATAGTCTGTCCAGGCATCCCATGAAGATCCTTCAACTGTTTCACGAGGCACAGCGCCAAGGATTGGATATTCACCCGCATGCCCTGCGCCAGGTTCATCAAAATCTGCGGCACGTGGATGCGTCGTTGCGCGAGAACGACGCCGCCAACCAATTGTTCATGGACATGCTCACCTCCAGGAACGATCCGGAAACGACGCTCAAACGTCTCAATGAGGCTGGCGTTTTTGGGCGATTTCTCCCGGATTTCGGGCGCGTCGTCGCGCAGATGCAGTACGACATGTACCATGTGTACACGGTCGACGAGCACACCATCCGGGCCATCGGCATTCTTCATCGTCTCGAAAAGGGTGAATTGACGGAGCAGCATCCGGCGGCCAGCGCGGTGGTTGGTGACATGCGCTCTCGCCGGGCACTCTACATGGCGGTGCTGTTGCATGATATCGCCAAGGGGCGCGGCGGAGATCATTCGGAGATCGGCGCGCAAATCGCGCTGCATGTCTGCCCGCGGTTTGGTCTCGACGACTGGGAAACGGAAACGGTGTCGTGGCTTGTGCGCTATCATCTCTTGATGAGCAGGACGGCGTTCAAACGCGACATCGACAATCCCAAGACGGTGACCGACTTCATCGCCGAGGTTCAATCGCCCGAGCGATTGAGAATGCTTCTTGTGCTGACGGACGTGGACATTAGCGCGGTTGGCCCCGGGATCTGGAATGCCTGGAAGGCGGGGCTCCTGAGCGAGCTCTACTATCGCGCTCTCGAAGAGATGGAAATGACCGGCGGACAGCCCGTGGAGCGCCGAACCATTCGCGTCGAACGGGCAAAGGCGAAATTGAGGGCGCGCCTGACCGATTGGGACGAAGCTACCCTGGAAAATTACATTGCGAGGGGCTACCCCGACTACTGGTTGGCCTGCGATACGGATGCTCAGGCGCGTCATTTCGAAATGATGCGCGAGGCCGAGCGCAAGGGCGAGCCGTTGCATGTGGAATCGCGGCATCACCCGACCCTCGATGTGACGGAGATCGTCATTTATTCGCCGGACCATCCCGGGTTATTCGCCCGCATCGCCGGCGCCATGGCGCTTAGCGGCGCGTCCATCGTCGATGCCAGGATTAGCACGCTGGCCAATGGTATGGCGCTCGATACCTTCGGAATTCAGGATGTTTCGGGTCGGGCATTCGACAGTCCGGAACGGATCGCCAAGCTGACCGCTCGTATCGAACAAGCGGTTCAGGGGCGGCTGTGGCCGGCAAAGGAGTTGCGGGCCGTCAGTGCCCGGGCACTGCCCAGCCGCACCGGTATCTTCACGGTCCCTCCGGCCGTCATTATCGACAATAAGGCCAGCGCCGGGCACACCGTCATCGAGGTCAACGGACGCGATCGTCTGGGGCTGCTGCACGATGTGACCTCAACCCTCACGGATCTTGGCCTGCAGATCGTCAGCGCCCACGTTTCCACCTATGGCGAGCGGGTCGTGGACGTTTTCTACGTTAAGGATGTTTTCGGTCTTAAGGTGGACGACATGTCCAAGCTCCGCCGTATCGAGCGACGGCTTCGGGCGGCGATCGCTCCGCCGGACGACACGTCGACGGCCGAAAAAAAGAAAGCCGCCGCGGCCGAATAGCGGTCCGCTATAATACCAACGGTCGTTAATAATGACCCATTGTGACGGCCTATCGAGGTTTCCGGCAAGGAGCGTGGCGCGCGTTGATGCGGGAGCATCATAAGCGCCGCGCGACGCCGTCCGGAAACCTCGATAGGCCGCCCGTAGGGTCGTGTTTCACGCATCCTCGGGGCGTCGGAACCGCTTGACGATGGATCCCCATCGCCGGCGCGGCCCCTCCTGCCGAGGATGCGAGAAACACGATCACAATAAGTTATTATTAACGACCGTTGGTATAAATCATCCTTTACAAGGCATCCTTTCAACTGTTTCGGAAAGCCGGTAGACAGACATCATGGTGCTGCTGCGCTCCATCGCCACCATCGGCGGCCTCACATTAGTCAGCCGGGTGTTCGGCTTCGCGAGGGATATCTTGATCGCTGCCGTCCTCGGCGCGGGACCGGTGGCGGACGCTTTTTTTGTCGCCTTCAAATTTCCCAACCTATTTCGAAGGCTGTTCGCGGAAGGCGCCTTCTCGGCAGCTTTCGTGCCGATCTTCGCCGGACTGCTGGAAACCGAGGGCCCGGCGAAGGCACGCATGTTTGCCGAGCAGGCCCTGAGCGTTCTGGTGACGGCCCTCATCGTGTTCGTCGCCGTTATGCAGATGGCCATGCCTCTGGCCATGTACGGTATGGCGCCCGGTTTCGCGGACATGCCGGAGAAATTCGACCTCGCCGTTCAGTTCGCGAGAATCACGTTTCCCTATCTGCTGTTCATTTCCCTGGTGTCGCTGATCGCCGGCGTTCTCAATTCCTTCGGACGTTTCGCCGCCGCCGCCGCAACGCCAATCCTTCTTAATATCTGTCTGATTGTCGCGGCGCTGGCGCTGGCGCCGTTCACCGCGACACCGGGACATGCGCTGTCCTGGGGAGTGGCCGCTGGCGGTGTCGTGCAGTTCTTCTGGCTTTTTTACAATTGCGGCAAGGAAGGCATCTGGTTGCGGCTGCCGAGACCGAAAATCACCCCCCAGGTCAAACTGTTGATGGTCAGGGCCGTACCGGTCGCCATCGGCGCCGGTATCTATCAGATCAACTTGTTGATCGACACCGTGATCGCGTCGTTTCTGCCCTCGGGGTCGGTCTCCTATCTGTTCTATGCCGACCGCGTGAACCAGCTTCCGCTGGGGATCGTCGGTGTCGCCGTCGGGACGGCCTTACTGCCGCTGTTGTCGAGGCAGCTGAAAACCGGGCAAGACGCCAGTGCGCTTCACAGTCAGAATCGGGCGCTGGAGTTCGCCTTGCTGATGACCGTTCCGGCCGCCGCCGCGCTGCTGGTCATCGCGGGACCGGTGATTTCGGTGCTGTTCGAGCGCGGCGCCTTCGGCCCTTCGGAGTCGCGGGCGACGGCGGCCGCGCTTTCGGCCTATGCCACCGGGCTTCCGGCCTATGTGATGGTCAAGGCGTTGACTCCCGGCTATTTCGCTCGCGGGGACACCAAGACTCCCGTCAAGATCGCGGCCGTGACCACGCTCATCAATCTGTTGCTCAACCTCGCGCTCATGGGGCCGTTTCTGCACGTGGGCATCGCCATCGCCACCGCCATTTCATCGTGGACAAACGCCGGCCTTCTGGCGTTCATCCTGTATCGGAGAGGGCATTTCTCGACCGATACCCGCTTCAAGCGCCGGCTGCCGCGCATTTTGTTGGCGAGCGCGGGCATGGCCGGCGCGCTCGTCCTTGCTCGCTGGGCGCTCGCCCCATGGTTCGCGGCGGACCTCGTCTTTCGGGCCGGAGCTCTCGCGGTGCTGGTTTTGTCGGGTCTGGTGGCGTTCGCGGTTCTTGCCCAGATCTTTGGCGCGGCGGGGCTGCGCGACCTTCGCGGTCTCATGCGGCGCGAGGACACGGCTTGACCGGCCTTTGCTAAATCGCCATAAACCGGCGCGTTGCTTCCCACCCGCTCTTTTCGAAAGTCCCATGAAACGCATTCTTTCCGGCATTCAGCCAACTGGTCATCTGCATCTCGGCAATCACCTGGGCGCTATCCGCAATTGGGTGCGATTGCAGGACGAGTTCGAGTGCCTGTTTTGCGTGGTGGATATGCACGCCATCACCGTTTGGCAGGATCCGGCCGAGCTCACCGCGAATACCCGCGGGGTCGCGATGGCCGTTTTGGCGGCCGGGATCGACCCAAGGAAGAACGTTCTTTTCGTTCAGAGTCATGTTCCCGGACACGCGCAGCTGGCGTGGATCTTCAACTGCGTGGCCAGGCTGGGGTGGCTCAACAGAATGACCCAGTTCAAGGAGAAGGCCGGCAAGAGCCGGGAGAACGCATCCGTGGGGCTGTTCGCCTATCCCGATCTGATGGCCGCCGACATTCTTCTTTACAAGGCCACGCATGTTCCCGTCGGCGAGGACCAAAAACAGCATCTGGAACTGACCCGGGACATTGCCCAGAAGTTCAACAATGATTTCGGCGTGGATCTGTTTCCCATCGTGGAGCCGCTTATTTTCGGCCCGGCGACGCGGGTCATGTCGCTCCGCGACGGCGCCAACAAGATGAGCAAATCGGATCCATCCGATTACGCGCGCATCAACATGACCGACGACGCCGACCTCATTGCCCTAAAGATCCGGAAGGCGAAAACCGACCCTGAACTGATCCCCGCGTCAGTGACCGGTCTGGAAGGCCGGCCCGAGGCAGCCAATCTGATGGGCATTTACGCGGCCTTGGCGGATCAGGAGCTGGACGACATATTCTCGCGGTTTGGCGGCTGGCAGTTCTCAAGGTTCAAATCGGAGCTTTCCGACCTGGCGGTTGCCCGGCTTGGTCCGATCACGGCCGAAATCAACCGCCTCAAGGAGGATATCGGATATGTCGACGGGGTGCTGCGGGACGGCGCGGAACGCGCGCGCGCCCTTGCCGAACCGGTTATCCGGGAAGTGTACAAGACTGTAGGTTTCCTGGCGGCAAATAGCTAAAGCCCGGCTCTTCGAGCCTCTCTTGACGGTGGACGAAGAACCGCCCATATCAGCAACGCAGGCCTTTAGGGTGAAAAGAGGGAATCATGTTCATTCAGACCGAGACCACTCCCAATCCGGCGACACTGAAGTTCCTTCCGGGTTGCGATGTCATGCCGCGAGGCACGGCGAATTTCACCGGTCCGGAGGACGCGGCCCGTTCGCCGCTGGCCATGCGTGTTTTCGAGATCGATGGCGTAACCGGGGTGTTTCTCGGCAGCGACTTCGTGACCGTGACCAAGATGCCGACGCGAGACTGGGAGGTTATGAAACCCATGATCTTGAGCGCGATCATGGAGCACTTTACCTCGGGTGACGCCGCCGTCTCCGAAGGCGGCGCCGCGCCGGGTGAGAGCGGCGAAACGGAAGATGGCGACATCGCCAACCAGATCAAGGAACTTCTGGAGACACGCGTGAGACCGGCGGTCGCGCAGGACGGCGGAGATATCACCTTCGATAGTTTCGAAGACGGTATTGTTTATCTGCGCATGCAAGGGGCCTGTTCCGGATGCCCCAGCTCTACCGCGACACTCAAGCACGGCATCGAGAATATGCTGAAGTATTATGTCCCCGAAGTGCTTGAAGTTCGTTCGGTGGAGTGGTGAGCCGAACCGTTCGGCCATGACTTCCGCAAGGGATCGACGCCGCGCCGCGACGCAGTTTTTTTGAAAATTCGACTTAAATCGAGTAGAATAGCGGCCGGTTGGCGTTCACTGGGTGAGACGGCGGTCAACATCGCCCGTTGAGGCCGTGAACTGCGGGCTTAAGGTGTGACGAAACAAGGACCGCCGGTCCGGCTGCTTGTCTTGGCAATATAGACCCCAATGAAACGTATTCATGGCGGCGTAATCGGCACCATGGGCGCCTGTGCGGCGGCCCTGTTTGTAATGGCAGTGTTTTATCCCCCGGCGGGAGAGACAATGGCGCCGCGCGCTCGATTTGCTCCCTTGTTGGAAACCGAGGCGGGCGGTTTTGGTTCGCCAACCCATATGGTTGGGCTTACCCTGCCGGGGCGCCCCTTGACGGTATCCTCCCTGTCCGACGATTACCCCGGAATGGCGTACGACCTTGATCTGGTCGGCTCCGGCAACGCAGAGGTGCCGCGTCTTTTTCTTGCGAGTCTCCCCTCGGATCTCGACACTCTAAGCGAGGCGGAAGCTCGGAAGGTGGTCTTTCTCAAGGTTGTCCTGCCTTTGGTGCTGTACGCGAACGAAGAGATTCTTGCCGACCGCGAGCGCCTGTGGCGTGTCCGCTATCAGGTGCGCCGGGGCATCAGACCGGGCCCGCTGGATCGCTTGTGGTTGATGATCAAGGCCGAAGAGTATCGAGTTGCTCCCGAGGATCTCGACGAACTCGGCCGCCGCGTGGACATGGTTCCGCCCTCCGTGGCCCTGGCTCAGGCGGCGATGGAGAGTGGTTGGGGAACCTCGGCTTTCGTGCGCCAGAGAAACGCCCTGTTCGGTCAACTGGCAACAGCGCGGGCGGAGACCGTCACCTCGGGCGCGCTGACCGTGGGGTTGACCAAAGCAGACGGGAATTTCGACAACCTTTTGGATTCCGTTCGGGCATATATTCGCAATATCAACGTCCATCCCGTTTACGAGCATTTTCGTCGAATGCGGGCGGCCATGCGCAGCGAGGGAACTCCCATGGACGGATTGTCGTTGGTCGCTTACCTCGGGTCCGACACGGAACGGGACGCCAAGTACCTCCAATCGATCCGCGCGATTATCGAGGCGAATGGCTTGAGGCAGCTCGACGGCGCGCGGTTGCAGTACGCGCCGGCCATTACCGACCCTTCCACCTGATCGAAACAATCGGCAACGTCGCCACGATCTGTTCGCCGTGATTTCTGCGCATCCAAGCGGCTTGCGCCCACCTGTCGAGAGCGTCCATACATTGGTTCATGGATCTGAGGTAACAAATACTGACTGTCGGAGGCTCCGGTGGGAAATCCTATTGAAGAAGCGGCCCTCGATGTCCTGTTCCGGTACGCGCGGACCCACAATGGTTGGCAAGGCAAACCGGTCGGCGAGGATCTGCTCCGCGATGTGTGGAATCTGGCGAGAATGGGACCGACCAGCGCGAATTGCAGTCCCGCCAGGATCGTTTTTGTGTCTTCTAAGGAGGCGAAGGAAAAACTCAGGCCGTGCCTGATAGAAGGCAACGTTGACAAGACCATGGCGGCGCCCGTGACCGCCATCATCGGTTACGATTTGGAGTTTTATGAGCGTTTGCCGGAGCTGTTTCCGCACACCGACGCCCGCTCCTGGTTTGTCGGCAAGGAGTTCCCATATTCAGACAACGGCGTTCCGAAACGGCAGCCTGCAGGGAGCGTATTTTATACTCGCGGCGCGCGCATTGGGTCTGGATTGCGGACCCATGTCGGGGTTCGATAACGGCAAGGTGGACCAGGCGTTCTTTGCAGGAACCAGCGTCAAATCCAATTTTCTGTGCAATCTGGGTCACGGAGATCCCGAGAAACTTCATCCGCGCAATAGGCGGCTCGATTTTGACGAAGCCTGCTCGGTGGTTTAGAGCCTGACCCATAATGTAATGTGTATTTTCAACGAGTAGGAAGGGTGCCAATGCCAGGAAAGGCGCCGAAGGCGATGCCGGAGCATCGTCGAGGGGCATTGACGCCGCGGGGGCGCCCTTCGTACTCGCCCTCAGGAAGCGTTGTGTTCGCGCCCCGGTGCGTCGATATAGTCCGGATCCGGGAAGTGACGCCACAGGATCCACTGAGCTTCGGTGGGACGGAAACCATCGAACACCTTGAGTCGATACCCGAGGGTCGCCGCCAATTCGACGGCCCGGCGCAATAGGTCGGCGGTGTCGGGGTGCGGATAGCAGGCCGCGCGCCGGTAGATGGGCTGGCCCGTGAAGTTCCGGCCGGTGGCATAGACAATATCCAACTCGACATTGTAAGCTTCGCGGGTAATCTCAGCGAGCGGCATGAGCAAAGCCTGCTACTGCTATGGGAAGGGTTGGTGACAGATGGACTATGGCCCATTATGAACATTCTCGCGTTGGATACCACGACCTCGGCATGCTCGGTCGCGCTGCTGGCGGATGAGATCGAGGTTTCGCGGTCCGTGATGATGGAACGCGGCCACGCCGAGGCGCTGTTGCCCATGGTGAAAGACGTGCTCAACGAAGCTTCTCGGACCTTCGCCGATATCGATTCGGTCGCCGTGACCATCGGACCGGGCGCCTTTACCGGCTTGCGCATCGGGTTGGCGGCGGCGCGCGGCATGGCGCTTGCCGCCGGCATCCCCTGCGTGGGCGTTACCAGTCTGGAAGCGGTCGCCGAGGCGATCGGCTTCGCGGAGCGGGACGGACGGGCGCTGCTGGTGACGCTGGACTCAAAACGGTCCGATGTATTCGCGCAGGTCTTCGATGCCGGCGGCCCACCCCTCGGTCCGCCCGTGGCGGTGTCTCTCGACGGGCTCATGGATATCGTGCCGGCGCGACCCCTTCTGGTGGCCGGAACGGCCGCGGCCGCCGCCGTCGAAAGTCTCGTGCAACGGGGTGTCGATGCGGTAGGGGCCAACGGGACGAGTTGCCCCCATGCCAAGGACGTCGCCCGTGTCGCGGCCCGGCTTATGGCCGCCGGCGAGAAAACGGATCAGCCGCCGTCGCCCTTGTATCTGCGCCAGCCCGACACCGGAGCGCCCACCCCAGCACCTCGACCCACAACTTGAGCTCCAAGTCACCGAAGGTGGTTCCCATGGGGATTCACCATGCACCGGTCGTCGCCGCGTTGAGCGAGGGGTGTTTGGAGGACGCTTGGAGCGAGGCCGCCGTCGGAAGTGTTCTCGCGACGCCAGGTACGTTCGGTTTTATCGCGCTAGTTTCCGATACTCCGGAGGCTTTGATCCTGTGTCGCGCCGCCGCTGGGGAGTGCGAGGTTCTGGCCCTGTGCACGGTTCCCGAACGGCGGCGGAAGGGAATGGCGCGCCGGCTCGTCGAACTGGCCTTCGCGCAGGCCGGGGTCCTAGGTGCGCAACGCATGGTTCTCGAAGTCGCCGAGGACAATTCGGCGGCGCGAGGTCTGTACGCTCGATGCGGATTTTCCATGGTGGGACGCCGCGCGCTCTACTACCGGCGGCCTTCGGGCAAAAACGCGGACGCGTTGATCTTGTCGCGGGATTAACGCTTCCAGAACTCCGATGAAGCGTATCGTGACGTCCGGCGCAATCGGTCATTTCTCAAAAATAACAAAACGGGAAATACCGATATCAAACTCCACGCAGCCCGATTGTCGTATCAATTCTTGCGGATGACAAGTCGGTGCACGCCGTTCTCCGATGGATCCGGAACTTCAGGCTCGAGAGAAAGTACAGTATGTCCGTGTTCCTTGACGGATCGAGGAACGTTTTGTAAAGGCTCGGCACCCTTCAAACGAACTTCCGCCGTTTGGCCCACGGTCATGCGTTCAAGCAGCAGTTTAGTTTTGACGAAAGTGAGCGGGCAAACTTCCCCAGTTATATCCAGAGAAAAGTCACACTCTCCGGTAGATTGTTGCTTGCTTATATTTCTCATTCGACGTACTTGCTTTCCAGGGATATACTATCTTATATACGCATCGCTAATAGAAAAAACTCGGGAAGATATTTGGATGAGCGACAAAGCCAGTACTACTGAAATGCTTGAGTTGACCACGGAAATCGTTGCTGCACATGTTGGAAACAATCCAGTCGCCGTCTCCGATCTGCCGGGGTTAATCCAGGATGTTTATAAGACTTTAGTGTCCGTGGGAACAGAGCCCTCGGCCCCGGAACGGCCCAAACCCGCGGTCCCGGTCAAGAAGTCCGTGTCCCCCGACTATATCGTCTGTCTGGAGGACGGAAAGAAGCTGAAAATGCTCAAGCGGCATTTAAAGACTTCATACAATATGACGCCGGAAGAATACCGTGAACGGTGGGGATTGCCGGCCGATTACCCGATGGTTGCGCCGAATTACGCCAAACATCGCAGCAGATTGGCGAAAGAGATCGGTCTGGGTACGACGCGGCGAACCCAAAATCGACGCAGAGGGTAACTCAAGGCCAGGACGTGATATGCCAGAACGCGATATGATCGGCATTCTGGTCCTGTCGTGCTTTTGGTTTTGTCGGGCTCTTAGGGGAGTATGATGGCACCATCGCGCATCGAGCAATTGTGCATGGAAAGGGGCATGAAGATGACCGGCCAACGCCGCATCATTGCCCGCGTTCTATCCGAAGCCACCGACCACCCGGATGTTGAGCAAGTCTATCGTCGTGCCGTTCAGTTGGATTCCAGAATCAGTATTGCGACCGTGTATCGGACGGTCCGACTCTTCGAGGAATCCAATATTCTCGAGAGGCATGATTTCGGGGACGGTCGATCCCGTTACGAGGAGGCGACGGAAGAGCACCACGATCATTTGATCGACATCCAGACCGGACGGGTGACCGAATTCCGCAATCCGGAGATCGAGGCGCTGCAGCGAAAAATTGCCGAACAGCATGGGTACAGGCTGGTCGGGCACCGCTTGGAGTTGTTCGGCTTACCATTGGAAGGCGCCAAGGAAAGAAAATGAACACTGTGCAATCATGGTTCACGCTCACTTGACTCTGCTCATGGGCTTGGTACCTTCGGTTCATCGACGCCCGTCAACGGTTTTGCGCTAATGCTATAATCAGTAAGGTTTCCGGTTTGACCGGCTATCCTTGATGCCAACAGTTCCGCGTTGACCAAGAAACTTCACATCAAGACTTATGGCTGTCAGATGAACGTCTACGACTCCGCGCGGATCGCGGATGTCCTAGCGCCGCTCGGTTATGCCCTGACCGATGACGTGACCGCCGCGGATATGATCATCCTCAACACCTGTCATATCCGCGAGAAGGCCGCAGAAAAAGTGTACTCGGAGCTGGGCAGGCTCAAGACGCTCAAGAACCGGCCCGGGGCCGGCAATGGTCCCGTCATGATTGCGGTGGCGGGTTGCGTGGCTCAAGCCGAGGGCGAGGAAATCCTGCGGCGATCGCCGTTCGTGGATATCGTTCTCGGACCACAAACCTACCATCGGCTACCCGAGATGGTCGCCCAGGCGGAACGCGCCGCCCGATCCGTGGTCGATACGGACTTTCCGGCCGACCCCAAGTTCGATCATTTGCCGGTCCCGGCGGCGGGCATCGAGGGCCGGAGCGCCTTTCTCACGGTGCAAGAAGGCTGCGACAAATTCTGCAGCTTTTGCGTCGTTCCCTATACCCGGGGCGCGGAGTATTCGAGATCGGTCGACGACGTCCTGAACGAAGCACGGCGATATGGCTCGGCCGGTGTTCGCGAGATCACGCTCCTGGGGCAGAACGTCAATTGCTATCACGGCAAAGCCGCCGGCCATGGCAAAGCCGCCGGCCAAGGCAAAGCCCGAGACGGCGGCGAGTGGGGACTTGGGCGTCTGATCGCCGAAGTCGCGGAGATCGAGGGGATCGAAAGAATCCGGTACACGACATCCTACCCGGCCGGTATGGATGACGAACTGATCGACGCTCATCGCACTGTTCCCAAGCTGATGCCGTTTCTTCACTTGCCGGTCCAGTCCGGCTCGGACCGGGTGCTTGCCGCCATGAACCGCCGCCATGGGGCAGACGCCTACCGGCGGCTGGTGGAGCGGTTGAGACAGGCGCGTCCGGATCTGGCGCTCAGTTCGGATTTTATCGTCGGCTTTCCGGGCGAGACCGATCAGGACTTCCGCGCGACGCTCCGCCTGGTCGGGGACGTCGGGTTCGCGAGCGCCTACTCTTTCAAGTACAGCCCGCGGCCGGGGACGCCGGCGTCGTTGGAGGTCCAGTTGGACGATGCGGTAAAAAGCGAGCGTTTGGCGGAATTGCGGTCGCTGTTGGATGTGCAGCAGCGGCGATTTAACGAGAAGTGCGTTGGTCGCGACATGACAGTGCTATTCGATCGCCCTGGACGGCATCCCGGTCAGTTGGTCGGCCGGAGCCCATACATGCAAGCGGTTCATGCCCAGGCGCCATTGTCGCTGCTGGGCAGCTTGCGGCCGGTGACCATAACCGCGGGATTGCCCAATAGTCTCTCTGGCACGGTAATCGAGAGGGCCGTGGCTTGAACCGGCCCATGAAACCGGCCAACGCCGAAAACAAGACCGACAAATCGTTGTGCCTGGAATTCGAAGACAACCGGCTGGCGCTGCAACTGTTCGGCGCCCACCATAGTCATTTGGCGCGGATCGAGCAGAAACTCGACATCGTCATGGATTCTCGCGGCAACCAGGTCACCCTTTCGGGACCGGAAGACGCGATGGAGGCGGGGGGCAAAGTGCTCGATGTCCTTTACGGTCGCCTGAAACGCGGGCAGCCCGTGGGGCGGGAAGATGTCGACGCGGCGCTCCGAATGACGTCCGCGTCCACGTCCATGGCGGACGGCGAAGTGGCCGTTCACATTCGTCAGAGAACCGTGCTGGCTCGATCCTCGACTCAGACCCGTTACATCGATGCCATCGACAACCATGATTTGGTTTTCGGGCTCGGACCGGCGGGGACCGGAAAGACGTATCTTGCCGTCGCCAAGGCGGTCGAACGGTTGGTGAACGGCAAGGTGGATCGCATCATTCTGTCTCGACCCGCGGTCGAAGCGGGTGAACAGTTGGGGTTTCTGCCTGGCGACATGCGGGAAAAAGTCGACCCCTACCTCAGGCCGCTTTACGACGCGCTGTATGACATGCTGCCCGCGCCGCAGGTGGTCAAGCGTCTCGACAGCGGCGAGATCGAGGTGGCTCCGCTGGCCTTTATGCGGGGGCGAACGCTGGCCAACGCTTTTGTGATCCTCGACGAGGCTCAGAACACCACGGCCGTCCAAATGAAGATGTTCCTGACGCGGCTGGGCGACAATTCCCGCATGGTGATCACCGGCGACCTCAGTCAGGTGGACCTGCCCAAGGGCACGCGCTCGGGGCTGCGGCACGCGGTCGAGGTCCTTGAGGGCGTTTCCAGCATCGCCTTCATTACCTTCACCGAAGCCGACGTCGTCCGTCATCCGCTCGTGACGCAGATCGTCCGCGCGTACAATATCGCGGAAGAGCAGCATGGAACCGGGGCTCAGTATGAACCCGATTGAACCGGCGTCCCGATCCGGCTCGGTCGCAATCGAGGTGATCGGCGAATCCCCGGAATGGAAAGCCGCCCTGCCTTGCGCGGAAACCGTGTGCGGCCAAGCCGCGGCGGCGGCCTTCGGGACGGTTCAGCCGAACGTGACGGGGGCCGAGGCCAGCGTGATCCTTACCGACGACGCGCGGGTACGGTTGCTCAACAACGCCTATCGTGGCCGCGATGAGCCCACCGACGTGCTCTCGTTCCCCATTCTCGGCGAGGGCGGGAGGACCGTATCTTCAAAGCCGAACCAGCCGGTCCTGCTCGGCGATATCGTCATCGCGTTCGAGACGGCCGCCGCCGGCGCGGCCGCATGGAACAAGCCGCTTTCGGACCACTTAAGTCATCTGGTGGTTCATGGTATGCTCCATCTTTGCGGGTACGACCATCTTGCCGACGCGGAGGCAAACGAGATGGAACGCTTGGAGACGCGGATTTTGGCCGGTCTTGGCGTGTCCGATCCCTATGCCGAGGGCGGGCATCCGTCATGAGCCGCCGGATTTCCGACAGCGCTTCGGATTCACCCGGCGGAAGTAACCAGCCCCGCGGCGCCGGGGGCCCGGCCGATCCGAACATATGGGACAGGGTTCGGGGACTGGTGCGAAGTTTCCGGAAGGCCCGCAATGGCGAGACATCGCCCAGGGACACTCTCGACGAACTGATCGAGGAACGAGAGGAGTCCGAGATTCCTCTTGGCGAGGACGAGCGCACGCTTGTTGCGAACATCCTTCATCTGCGCGATCGGTCGGCGGAAGACGCCATGGTCCCGCGCGCCGACATCGTCGCCGTGGAAAGCAAGACATCGTTGGCCGATGTTATTGCATTGATGACAAAAACGGGTCATTCGCGGTTGCCCGTTTACCGCGAGACGCTTGACGACGCCATCGGCATGATTCACATCAAGGACGTCATCGCGTGGAGAGGCGATGCCGGGGCTTTCAACCTGTCGAAGATCCTCCGGCGCGTTCTGTTCGTGGCGCCGTCCATGGAAGTTCTGGAGCTTCTTTTGGAGATGCGCGCCAAACGATCGCACATGGCGTTGGTGGTCGATGAATTTGGCGGCATCGACGGCCTCATCACCATCGAGGATGTGGTTGAGGAAATCGTTGGGGAAATCGAAGACGAACATGACAGCGCGCCGGAACCAAATCTCGTGCGTCGGCCCGACGGCACGATAGACGCCGATGCGCGCGCGCCGATCGAGGTGATGGAGAAGGAATTTCCCTCCGCGCTGAGCGACGAAGAGAAGGAATACATCGATACACTTGGGGGGCTGGTCGTCTCGCTGTCCGGCCGCGTGCCCATCCGCGGAGAACTGATTGCTCATCCATCCGGCGTTGAGTTCGAAGTGCTTGAAGCCGATCCCCGCCGGATCAAGCGGCTGCGCATTCGAGGCCCCGACTCCGCTCTTGCGCCCGCTTCTACCGAAGCACCGACAATAAAAGCCGGCAGTCGGGGATGAGGCGCCGTCGAGTCGCCGATGGACCCGAGGCTAACAACGGGAACACAGTAACGACAGGAATTCGCTCCCTCCAACGACTGAGCGCGGCGACGCGCCGGATTTCCGTTTGGCGTCGTTACGCTCTCGCCTTCGGACTCGGGATTTTGGCGGTTGCCGCCCTGCCGCCGTTCCATCTCTGGGTGCTGCTGGTTCCGGCCTTCACGGGGCTTTTTTGGCTTGTCGAGAGCAGCCCCTCGCGACGCGCGTGTTTCTTCGCCGGCTGGTGGTTCGGGTTCGGACATTTCATTGCGGGGCTCTACTGGATCGCCAATGCGCTGCTGACTAAACCGGAGCAGTTCGGATGGCTGGCGCCGATCGCCGTTTTGGGACTGGCCGCGATGTTTGCCCTTTACCCCGGGATCGCCGCTCTTTTAACCCGATTGTCCGGCGCGCGCGGAGCGGGCGGGGTGCTGGTTTTTGCCGCCGCCTGGACCGCTCTCGAATGGGTGCGGAGCTGGGCTCTTTCGGGGTTCCCGTGGAACCTCATCGGTAGTGTCTGGACGTTTTCCGACGCAATGATTCAGATCACGGCCGTCATCGGCACTTACGGACTCGGTTTGTTGACCGTGGCCGCCGCCACCATGCCGGCCGCGCTTTGCGCCGACGGTCGCGGCCGGAGGACGGCTGTAGTCGCTATGCTCTGCGTGATCGCCATGCTGGCCACCACATGGATCGGAGGGACGGTACGATTGGCCATGGCGGAACCGCCGCGAGAGGTGACTGGTGTTCGATTGCGGCTGGTGCAGCCGAATATCGATCAGAGGCTCAAGTGGAAGCTCCCGCTATTGGACGAGCATCTACGGATGCAGGCGGAGATGGGGGCGCTTCCGGCCGCAAATCCTCCCACCCACATTATCTGGTCTGAGACGGCCGCGCCGCTTTTCCTGGGCGAAGATCGCGCGCGAACGCGCATGATTGGCCGGTTAACGCCGCCCGGCGGCTTGACCATCACGGGAACCTTGCGGCGGTCGCCGCCCGGGACTCCTTACCGGGTCTGGAACAGTTTACTGGCGGTGGATCATGACGGCATGCCCGTCGCCACCTTTGATAAATCTCATTTGGTGCCGTTCGGGGAATACGTACCGTTTCGAGACCTGCTCGACTTCGCGAAAGTGACATCGGGCACCGTGGATTTCTCGCCCGGCGAGGGTGTTCGAACGTTGCGATTGCCGGGCCTGCCGCCCGTCAGTCCCCTGATCTGCTACGAGGTCATCTTTCCCGGCAAAGTGGTCGATCCCGAGGATCGTCCCGAGTGGATGCTGAATATCACCAATGATGCGTGGTACGGCCAATCGACGGGCCCCTACCAGCACTTGGCGTCCGCCCGGCTGCGGGCGGTCGAGGAAGGCTTGCCGCTCGTCAGGGTTGCGAACACTGGCATCTCGGCGATCATAGACTCATGGGGCCGCATCGTGGCGCTGAAAGGTTTGGGAGAACAGGGGATCGTGGATGGTCCTCTGCCGGCTCCGCTGGCGACTCAAACCGTTTATGGACGCCTCGGAAACTGGGTGGCCCTGCTCGTGGTGGTGGCGACCGTTAGCACGGGTTTGTTGTTGTCGCGCCGTGGATAACCCCTATTTGGGGAATAAGTTAACAAATAACGTATTATACGGGAACAATTGTTGCGATAACGATTAAAATTTGCATATTATGGTGAATCGCTCGCGGTTTAGTGAGGTCTGTTTGGGAGCACTCTTCAGACACTGCGGTAGGGAGCGTGAGAAACGAACAAATGTCGAAGCCTAGAGATCGAAAAGAAAAACAATGGTTGAAACAAACATTCCTGGGAGACGAAAGGGAAGGGCTTCTTCCGGCGGCTCTCGTATAGAGCGGCTGCCTCCTGGTACGCCAAACCCGGTTGATATCCATGTCGGCAGTCGCGTTCGGCTGCGCCGCACTCTTCTTGGTTTGAGCCAGGAGAAGCTCGGGGAAGCGGTTGGGCTCACATTTCAGCAAATTCAGAAGTACGAACGAGGCGCCAATCGAATTGGCGCATCGCGGCTTTTTGAATTCAGCAGAATCCTTGATGTGCCTGTTTCGTTCTTCTTTGACGACATGCCCGATGTCATGTCGAGCGGGGAGGGCCAAGCGGCTTGGGGCTTCGGCGATCAGTCGCAAGCGTCCCTCGACCCCGATCCCCTGACTCGCCGTGAAACTCTCGAGTTGGTGCGTGCGTATTATCGGATCGGTGATCCGCAGGTGCGCAAGCGGTTGTTCGAACTGGCCAAGTCCCTCGGCAACGCCGAACAGGGGTAGGGCTCGCCGCGTTCGGCTCACTGGTAGTCACGGGATTGCGAGCAAATTCCTTGACCTTGATGGTAAAGGTTGCCAAAAGTCCGTGTTCGCTGATGCGCGGCATCCTCCACGGTAACGGCGCTGGCGCGGTTCGGTGCGGCGAGGTCATCTGTTTCTTCCGGGCGGAAAATCTTCATCCACAACCCCTTTGATGAGAGTTCGAGGCACCGACCGTGTGGAAAAGCGATTACGTATTTACCAGCGAATCCGTTTCCGAAGGCCATCCGGATAAAGTCTGCGACCGCATTTCCGACGCGATTGTGGATGCGTTCCTGACAGAGGATCCGCAATCCCGCGTGGCGTGCGAAACCTTGTGCACGACGAATTTCGTCGCCCTGGCAGGCGAGGTTCGGGGTCCGGACACAATGACACACGATCGGTTTCGGGAGATCGCCCGCCAGGCCATTCGCGAAATCGGCTACGAGCAGCATGGTTTTCACTGGAAAGACGCGGAAATCACGTCGCACATCCATTCGCAGTCGCCGGATATCGCGCAAGGCGTGGATGCTCTCGGGAACAAGGACGAAGGCGCCGGTGATCAGGGGATCATGTTCGGATACGCGTGCCGCGAAACCGATGTATTAATGCCCGCGCCCATTTTCTATTCACACGCCATTCTCGCCTCCCTGGCGGGAGCGCGCCATTCAGGCGCCGAACCGGGACTGGGGCCTGACGCGAAGAGTTAGGTGACCTTGCGGTTCGTGAATGGCAAGCCGGTAGGCGCGACCGCGATTGTCGTTTCCACGCAGCATTCGGTTCAGCTATCGGTCGACGAGGTTCGCGAAATCGTACGGCCGCACGTTATAAATGTTCTGCCGCAAGGCTGGATGTGCGACGAGCCGAATTTCTACGTCAATCCGACGGGGCGGTTCGTCGTGGGCGGTCCCGACGGCGACGCCGGACTGACCGGCCGCAAGATTATCGTCGATACCTATGGTGGCGCCGCGCCCCATGGTGGCGGAGCCTTTTCCGGCAAGGATCCTACGAAGGTCGACCGGTCGGGCGCCTATGCCGCGCGCTATCTCGCCAAGAACGTGGTCGCGGCGGAACTCTCCGACCGATGCACGATCCAGCTTTCCTATGCCATCGGTGTCTCCCACCCCATCTCGGTGTACGTGGATACCCACGAAACCGGCCAAGTGGATGAGGGGAAGCTTGCCATGGTCTTACAGGAATTGATGGACCTGTCTCCGCGGGGAATGCGCACGCACCTTGGCCTGAACCGGCCAATTTACACACGGACCTCGGCCTATGGCCATTTTGGTCGTCAACCGGAAGCTGACGGGGGCTTCTCGTGGGAGAAGACCGGCTTGGTCGATAATCTCCGGTCCGCATTCGACGCACGTTGAGGCTTTCTTCGGGGTGTTCCATTCCTATTGACGCGCCGCGCTTCCGTGGCCGCCGCAAAGGCCGCCGTTTGCGACCGGGGCGCCAAGCGTTGCTGGACTCGTTGCTTCCCCGGTTGCGCGTCGAACTCCCGCGCGAAGAGGTTTCCATGGAACCGCTGGAACTATTTTCCGGACCATTGCGCGACCTCTGGCTGGAAATCGGCTTTGGCGCCGGAGAACACTTGGTCGCGCAGGCGGGCGCCCACCCGGACGTGGGGTTCATCGGGTGCGAGCCTTTTGTCAATGGCGTTGCGGCCGCGCTGGCGCAAATCAACGAACGGAATCTCGACAATGTCCGTATTTTGGATGACGACGCCCATTTGCTGTTGGGTGCGTTGAAGGACGCGAGCGTGGGCAAGGTGTTCGTGTTGTTCTCCGATCCCTGGCCGAAGACCCGGCACAACCAGCGCCGATTCATCCGTTCCGGAACCGTCGATGCGATGGCACGGATCCTGAAAGACGGCGGTCAATTGTGCTTCGCCAGCGATGACATGGGTTATGTGCGTTGGACACTCGAGCATCTTACACGCGACGCCCGGTTTTCTTGGACGGCGCGGGAACCGGGGGATTGGCGCCGCCGTCCCGACGACTGGTTTCCGACCCGATACGAGGAAAAAGCGAGATCCCGAGGCGCGTCTTGCGTCTACCTCAGATTCGAACGCAATAGGCGTGTGGGAAGCGGGGCAGCCGCGCGAAAAAGCCTTGTGCCCTTGGGGACAAGGGTTATATAGGAAGGGTACTGAGCGAGCGGCTCGGCAACCATGTAGTCTCGTTGGGCTTAGCATTGGCAAGTTCGATGGGGCGGGCTAAAGGCCCGCCTTTTTTGGTTAAAGGGGCCAACGCTCACGGATTTCGGGAAATGCCCTGGAATAGGACTGGCGAATGGATCCGGCTGATCGTGTCGAAAGGCTCATCCGGCCCACGGCCGAGGCGATGGGCTTTGATCTGATCCGGGTCCAGATCCTGGGGCAGCAGAGGTTTACGTTGCAGATCATAGCCGAAAGGCTTGTTGACGGGTCCATGACTATTGACGACTGTGCCGAACTCAGTCGTGCCATTTCTCCGATTTTGGAGGTCGAAGACCCGTTGCCAGGCACTTACACGTTAGAGGTCAGTTCGCCTGGGATCGACCGGCCGCTGGTGCGTCTTGACGATTTCGAAAAGTATGCCGGTTTCGAGGCGAAAATTGAAATGGCCCGCGCGGTTGGAGATCGCCGCCGATTCCGGGGCAAGCTGATGGGTACGGACGAAAGGAATGTCAGGCTGAGTGTAGAGGGCAAAGAAGTGGCGTTGGCGTTTGATGACATTCGGCGGGCAAAGCTTGTGCTGACCGATGAATTGATCGCCGCACACGAACAGAACGCAGCGTTACAGTCGGATATGCAATGACGAAGTTATCGAAAGAGGCGGAAGCCGTTCACGCGCGCCCGGAATTGCTGCAGGTCGCCGAGACCGTGGCGCGTGACAAGAGCATTGATCGCGATGAAGTCCTCGAAGCCATGGAGCAGGCAATTCAAAAGGCGGGCCGCTCCAAGTATGGCCACGAGCACGACATACGCGCCTCCATCGATCGGGTAACCGGCGAAATCAGCCTCGCGCGGTATCTTGAAGTGGTTGAAGAAATCGAAAACGAAGCCACTCAGATCGGCGTTGATGGAGCGCGCACGCGGAAACCTGGCGCGGAGATCGGCGAGTTCCTGGTGGATCCCTTGCCGCCCATTGATTTTGGCCGCATCGCCGCGCAGACCGCGAAGCAGGTGATTGTCCACAAGGTCCGGGAAGCCGAGCGCAAGCGCCAATACGACGAATTCAGGGATCGCGTCGGCGAGGTCGTCAATGGTTTGGTCAAACGTGTCGAGTTCGGCAATGTTATTGTTGATCTCAGCCGCGCCGAAGCGATGTTGAGGCGGGAGGAAACCATCCCGCGGGAGCACTTCAACACCGGGGACAGAGTGCGGGCCTACATCCTGGATGTGCGCGAGGAGCCCCGCGGGCCGCAGATTTTCCTGTCTCGAACCCACCCGCAATTCATGGCCAAGCTATTCGCGCAGGAAGTGCCGGAAATCTACGAAGGCATCATCGAGATCAGGTCGGTTGCGCGTGATCCGGGGTCGCGGGCCAAAATCGCCGTTTTCTCGAATGAGTTCGTCGATCGATCCGGTCGGGCCTTGTATCGGAATGCGCGGATCGCGCGTCCAGGCCGTGGTCGGAGAGCTACAGGGCGAGAAGATCGATATTATCCAGTGGTCATCCGACCCGGCGACGTTCATCGTCAACGCGCTGGCGCCCGCGGAAGTCGCCAAGGTGGTTCTCGATGAGGATGCCAACCGTATCGAGGTGGTTGTGCCGGACGATCAACTCAGCCTTGCCATCGGCCGGCGCGGGCAAAATGTGCGGCTTGCCTCGCAGTTGACCGGGTGGGACATCGACATTCTGACCGAGGACGAGGAGTTGCAGCGCCGTAACGAGGAATTCCGCGGACGATCGCAAACGTTCATCGACGCCCTCAATGTTGACGACGTGATTGCTCACCTGTTGGTCACCGAAGGGTTTTCGTCGGTTGAGGAAGTCGCGTTCGTTCCGCTCGATGATTTGGTATCCATCGAGGGCTTCGAAGAAGAAGTCGCCCACGAACTCCGTGAACGCGCGCGGGCTTTTCTCTCCGTTCGTGACGAAGAGTTCGATCGCAAGCGGGTGGAGCTCGGGGTCGCCGATGAGTTGACGGAAATCGCCGGCCTCAAGCCTGCGGTCTTGGTTGCTTTGGGCGAGCAAGGTGTAAAAAGCTTGGACGACCTCGCCGATCTGGCGGGCGACGAGTTATTGGAAATCGCGCCGGCCGGCACTTTGACCGCGGACCGAGCCAACGAGATCATCATGGCCGCGCGGGCGCATTGGTTCGAGGGCGAAGGTGCTCCCGAGGCCGAATTCTCGGGAACGGAGGCGCCGAATATCGATGCCGTGGAGGAGCACAAAGAAAGCTGACGGCCATGACCGGACACCCGAAATGTTCCGCCGCCGGCGCCGAGGCCGGGCCTCAGCGGCGCTGCATCGCGAGCGGAACGGTCAAGGACAAGCAGACGCTGGTGAGATTTGTCATCGACCCGGCTGGTCAAGTGGTTCCTGATATTGACGAACGGCTTCCGGGACGGGGTATATGGGTGAGTGCAAACCGGCATATGTTGAGCAAGGCGTGTGAAAAGAATTTGTTCGCGAGGGCCGCGCGCGCCCAAGTGGCCGTTCCGGCGGACCTCGTCGAGAGAGTCGAGGGACTGCTCGTGCGCCGTTGCCTCGATACGGTTGGGTTGGCTCGCCGCGCCGGACAAGCCGTGTCCGGATACGAAAGAGTCAGTGAATGGTTGCGTGCGGGACGCGGAGGTGTTCTTTTAGCCGCCGCCGATGGTGCTCCCGGGGCGCGCGCGAAAATGCGGGCGACGAGTCCGGACGTTCCGGTGGTAGAATTGTTCAGCGGTGACGAACTGGGCACAACCGCCGGTCGTGAACGCACCGTGCATTTGGTTATCGCGCCGGGGAAGTTGGCGTTGGGTTTTCGCCGGGAAGCGGCCCGTCTGTCGGGGTTCCGAAGCGGCCGCGGCGGACCCGCCCATTTCGGGAAACTGTGAGACAGAGTCGAGACTGACAAGACTGAAATGTCCGAGATTAAAGAAACCGATGAAACCAAGCAGGAGCCGTTGAGCAGACCACGGCGGCTGGAGCTTAAGAAGACGGTCGAAACCGGCCAGGTGCGGCAAAGTTTTGCCCACGGCCGGTCGAAGATGGTCACGGTCGAGGTGCGCAAGAAGAAAACCTACGCACGCGACGAACGCGGCCGGATGGCGGAGGTGCGTCGGGAAGCCGAAGCGGCGGCGCAAAAGGCCGCCGAAGCGGCCGCCTTTTCCGTACAGAGCGACGGGCTGCCCCGTGAAGGAGCAGCGATTGGCCTGACCAACAAGGAAAAAGAGGCCCGCGCCCGCGCCCTCCAAGACGCCAGAAAAATGGAGGAAGAACGGGCCGCCGAACCAGAGATGGAGCCCGAAACGCTCGATTTGCACGCCGCGCCCGTCGAGGCGGAGGCGCCCGTCGAGGCGGAGGCGCCGGTCGAAGCGACGGCAGCAGACGAGCCAGAAACGCCAACGGTGGCCGAAGAAGCCGCCGAAACGCCCATGAAGCCGGTGGCCCAAGACGCCGAATCTTCTGAAACCGAAAGTGGTCCAGGTGCGTCGGTCGAGAATAGAACGCCGGCCAAGATCGCGGATTCCGCCGCCCCCAGAGATAAGACGGCGGCGGATACTGAAGCCCTGGATGAAGAGGATGAAGACAAGCGCGGTCGTGTCAAAAAGCCGCTGCGCGCGGAGGTTCGTCGTCCGATCGCGGCCCAGCGCAAAGGTGAACCAAGCCGCCGGGCGGGTCGGCTGACGATCGTCGACGCCCTTGACGATGGCGGCGAGCGGGTCCGGAGTTTGGCTTCGGTCAAGCGCGCGCGTCAAAAAGAAAAGCTCAAGCAGGTGGGACCGACTCGCGGCGAGAACCTGAAAATCGTTCGCGATGTGGTTATCCCCGAGACGTTGACGGTTCAGGAGTTGGCCAACCGGATGGCGGCGCGCGGCGCCGACGTCATCAAGGCACTCATGAAAATGGGGGTCATGGCCACGATTAACCATCCCGTCGATGGCGATACGGCCGAACTCCTGGCTCAGGAGTTTGGGCACAATCCTAAGAGGGTCAGCGACGCCGACGTCGAAATCGGCCTTAAAGGCGAAACGGACTTGGAAGAGACAATGGAATCCCGGCCGCCGGTCGTGACGGTCATGGGCCACGTGGATCATGGAAAGACGTCTCTTCTGGATGCGCTGAGAAAAACGGATGTGGCCAATCGGGAAGCCGGTGGCATCACCCAGCACATCGGCGCCTATCAAGTCACCATGCCGCACGGCGGCAAGATCACGTTCGTGGATACGCCCGGTCACGAGGCCTTCACCGAAATGCGCTCCCGAGGCGCCCATGCGACCGATATCGTCGTTTTGGTCGTCGCCGCCGACGATGGCGTCATGCCTCAAACCAAGGAAGCGATCGATCATGCCAAGGCGGCGAACGTGCCGATAATCGTGGCCATCAACAAGATCGACAGACCCGACGCCAATCCTCATCGCGTACAAACCGATCTGCTGCAACACGGTATCGTTGTCGAGGGAATGGGTGGCGAAGATCTGTGCGTGGAAGTATCGGCCAAGGAGGGAACGAACCTCGACAAGCTTGAAGAGGCGATTTTGCTCCAGGCCGAAATTCTCGACCTCAAGGCCAATCCCAACCGCCCCGCCGAAGGGGTCATCGTCGAATCCAGAATGGAGCGGGGTCGCGGCACGGTCGCCACGGTGCTTGTTCAGAGAGGCTCGCTTCATGTCGGCGATATCTTCGTCGCGGGAAGCGAGTGGGGGCGTGTACGGGGGCTTGCGAACTCCGCCGGCAAGTCGGTGAAGGTGGCGCGCCCGGGAATGCCGGTAGAGGTTCTGGGTCTCGGCGGGACGCCGGCGGCCGGCGACGAGGTCGTGGTGGTGGATAGCGAAGCGCGGGCGCGGGAGGTTACGGAATTCCGCCAGCGCAAGACCCGTGACGCGAAGACGGTCGCCAGCCGCGGTTCGTTCGAGGATATGTTCCAGCGCATTCAAGAGGGCGAGGCGAAAGAACTCCCCGTCGTTGTCAAGGCGGACGTCCATGGTTCCGTGGAGGCAATCGTCGGGGCTTTGACCAAGCTGGGCACCGACGAGGTCAAGGTACAGGTCCTACATGCCGGCATCGGCGGCATCAATGAATTGGATGTCGGTCTCGCGCGCGCATCGGGGGCGATGATCATCGGGTTCAACGTACGCGCCAATCCGCAGGCGCGCGAGGCGGCTAAGCGCGACGGTGTCGAGATTCGATATTATTCGATCATTTATGATGTGACCGACGATCTCAAGACGCTCCTGTCGGGGATGTTGGCGCCGGGGTTGCGCGAGAAAACCCTGGGATACGCGGAAATTAGAGAAGTGTTTAATATTACGAAGGTGGGAAAGGTTGCTGGGTGCATGGTTACCGAAGGCGTGGTTCGCCGCGGGGCGAAGGTTCGGCTGCTGCGCGACAACGTCGTCATTCACGAGGGCGACCTCGGACAACTGAAAAGATTCAAGGAGGACGCCAAGGAGGTTCGGGAAGGCTACGATTGCGGAATCTCTCTGGCCAACTATCAGGACATCAAGGTCGGCGACATGATCGAGTGCTTCGAGGTCGAGGAAGTCGCGCGCGAACTGTGACCGTTGATATTGTTCCCGAACATCGAAACACCGGCTTGACTTGATGAGAGAACGTGATGGCCAGGGGAGCAGGAAAAACTCCCAGTCAAAGGCAGCTTCGATTAGGGGAAGAGATCCGACATGCCTTGGCGTGGATTATCGAACGCGGCGAGATTCGGGACCCCCGACTGATTGGATTGCCGGTCACGGTGACCGAGGTCCGGATTAGCGCCGACCTACGCAATGCGACGGTGTTCGTCGTGCCACTAGGCGGAACCGGCGATCGAAAGGTTCTGATCGAAGCCCTGGGCGCGGCAACGCCGTTTCTGCGCCACAGGGTCGCGCGGTCGGTAACCCTGAAATATGTTCCCAATCTGATTTTCAAATCTGATTCCTCCTTCGATCAGGCCAGTAGAATTGATGATCTGCTGAGAGACCCCGCGGTCGCACGCGACCTCGCCGACAAGCGCGATGACGAACCGGGCAACGAACAAACCTAGGGAATAACAATGGGTCGAAAAAAGCGAGGTGTGCCCGTGCATGGCTGGTTCCTGGTGGACAAGCCGCTGGGCATCACGTCGGCGTCCGTCGTCGCGATCATTCGGCGCGCGTTCGACGCCATGAAAGCCGGCCACGGGGGAACGCTGGATCCGCTCGCCACCGGCGTCTTGCCGATCGCGCTAGGCGAGGCCACGAAGACGGTCTCGTATGTAATGGACGGTCAAAAGGCCTACCGCTTCACGATCCGGTGGGGCGAGCGGCGGAATACCGACGACGCGGAAGGCGAGGTGCTTGAAGCCAGCGACGTTCGCCCGTCCGAGGAGTCGATCCGGATAAAATTGCCGGAGTTCATTGGCGCCATTGATCAGGTTCCGCCTACATTCTCGGCGATCAAACTGGGGGGTGAGCGCGCCTATGCGTTGGCGCGGGCCGAGGCGCCGGTGGTGCTGTCGCCACGGCGGGTGATGATCGAGCGTTTCGAACTCATCTATTGCTCCGACAGCGACCATGCCGTGTTCGAGGTCCGGTCGGGCAAGGGCGCCTACATGAGGTCGCTCGCCCGCGATCTTGCGCTCGCCCTTGGCACCGTCGGCCACGTATCGGCGTTGAGACGGATATCCGTTGGCTCATTCACGGAATCCATGGCGATTCCCCTGGATAATGTAGATGGCTTACGGCATAGTGGCGCGCTTTTCGAGCATGTGCTTCCGGTCGGGGCGGCGCTGGCCGACATCCCGGCTTTAACCCTGACCGAAGCGGAAGCTCGACGTCTAAGCCATGGACAGCCCATCGCGGCATTGCCCGTGGCGAGCCGATCGGCGTTTGACCACGGTGTCCGGGCGTCGGTTTTTTGTGCCATGTCCGGGGGCAAGCCGGTGGCGTTGGCTCAAATCAGGGGCGGGGAAATCCGTCCCGTCAGGGTCCTCAACCTTTAGCTAGGGAAATGGAAGATGTCGATTACCGCTGAGCGGAAACAGGAAGTTATTGGTGAATTCGCCAAAGCCGAAGGCGACACCGGATCGCCGGAGGTTCAGGTCGCCATTCTGAGCGAGCGCATCCGAAATCTCACCGAGCACCTCAAAACCCACAAGAAGGATTTTCATTCCCGGCGTGGTCTATTGATGATGGTTGGCCAGCGCCGGCGTCTGCTTGACTACCTCAAGAAGAAAGAAGTCAAGCGCTATGAAGATCTCATCGCGCGGCTTGGTCTGCGTCGATAGCTGCAATTCGGCCGTCCGCCGCCATTTCGGGTGGAGGCAAGCCGAGGTGACCCCTTATTGGAAGGGGCGCCGCGAGCGTACATATAAGTAAAAGGAAACACGATGTTTCAAGAATTTCGCAAGGAAATTGAGTGGGGCGGACGGCCACTCATTCTTGAGGCGGGCAAGATCGCCCGCCAAGCCGACGGCGCCGTCCTCGTCACCCTGGGCGAAACAAAGGTGCTCTGCACGATTGTCTATGAAAAGAAGCCGAAGCTCGGCTTGGACTTTTTCCCGCTTTCCGTCCACTACCAGGAGAAAACCTTCGCCGCCGGGAAGATACCGGGGGGCTTTTTCAAGCGCGAAGGGCGCCCGTCCGAAAACGAGGTTCTGACCTCGCGCCTGATCGACCGGCCGATCCGGCCCCTGTTCGCCAAGGGCTTCCGGAACGAGACGCAAATCATCTGTACGGTGCTGAGCCATGACCTCGAAAACAACCCCGATGTCGCCGCGCTGGTGGGCACGTCGGCCGCGCTGACGCTGTCCGGCGTTCCCTTCCTGGGGCCGATCGCCGGGTGTCGTGTGGGATTGATCGGCGGCGAATACGTTCTCAACCCGCCGATCGACGACATGCCGTCCAGCGATCTCGATTTGCTGGTCGCCGGCACGCGCGATGGCGTGCTGATGGTGGAATCGGAAGCCAAGGAGCTGTCCGAGGACGTTATGCTGGGGGCCGTCATGTTCGGCCATAGAAGTTGCCAGCCGGTTGTCGATGCGATCATCGACCTGGCCGAGGCCTGCGCGCGCGAGCCGATGGATCTTCCGCCTCCGCCGGAGGGCAAGGACGATGTGGCCGCCAAGGTCAAGTCCATGGCGGAAGACGACTTGCGCAAAGCCTATTCGGAATCCGTGAAGGCCGAGCGCCGGGACAAGGTCGCGGCCGTGAGAGAGCGCGTCAGCGCGGATTTGTCGGATGACGCGGCCATAGACGACGAACTGCTCTCCGAATGCCAAGATGACATTTTCAAGGCATTGGAAAAAGACGTCGTCCGGCGTGGCATCATATCGACCCGCCGACGCATCGATGGCCGCGATCCCTCCACGGTCCGCCAGATTGCCGCCGAGGTCGGGTTGTTGCCTAGAGCTCACGGAAGCGCCCTCTTCACCCGTGGAGAGACGCAGGCCTTGGTGGTCACCACTCTCGGCACCGGCCAGGACGAGCAGGTCATGGACGCACTGGCTGGAGAGTATCGCCAGCATTTCATGCTTCACTACAACTTCCCGCCCTATTCCGTGGGCGAGGCCGGCCGCTTCGGCTTTACGGGCCGGCGGGAAATCGGCCACGGGAAGCTGGCGTGGCGGGCGATCCACCCCCTGCTGCCGTCCAAGGAGGATTTTCCCTACACCATCCGCGTCGTCTCGGAGATTACCGAATCCAACGGCTCCTCATCCATGGCCAGCGTCTGTGGCGCGTCTCTCGCGATGATGGACGCGGGCGTACCGCTGCCCCGCCCGGTCGCGGGCATCGCCATGGGTCTCATCAAGGAGGACGACGACTTTGTTGTTCTTTCGGACATCCTTGGCGATGAGGATCACCTCGGCGACATGGATTTCAAGGTGGCGGGTTCGGCCGTGGGCGTGACCGCGCTCCAAATGGATATCAAGATCACCTCCATCACGGAACAGATCATGCGCCAGGCTTTGGAGCAGGCGCGGGAAGGGCGTTTGCATATTCTCGGTGAAATGGCCAAGGGGCTTGACAAGACGCGTGAGTCCGTCAGCCAGATGGCCCCGCGGATCACGATGATCCAAATCAACAAGGACAAGATCCGCGAAGTCATCGGCCCCGGCGGCAAGATGATCAGAGAAATCTGCGAGGTGACCGGCGCCCGCATCGACCTGGAGGATGACGGGACGGTAAAAGTGGCGGCGGTCGACCAGGAGTTGGCCGACAAGGCGATCGAATGGATCCAGAGCATCGCCGCCGAACCGGAAGTCGGTACGATCTACAACGGCAAGGTCGTGAAAATCGTCGATTTCGGCGCCTTCGTGAATTTCATGGGAAGCCGCGACGGTCTTGTCCACATCAGCGAGCTTGCGCCCGAGCGTGTCGGCAAGGTCACCGACGTGATCCAGCTGGGCGATACCGTCAAGGTCAAGCTGATTGGAATCGACGACCGGGGCAAATTCAAGCTGTCGATCAAGGCCGTCGAAAAGGTAACGTGACGGGGTCGAAAGAATAGGGGTTTGCGAGATCGCGAAAACCCGAGTCTTTCGATCGAAGCCAAAACGGGGTCGCATTATTGCGGTTGCTGTCTATATACCCCCTAAGGGACGTACGGACGGCGCTTTCCCAGTCGGCCGAGACGGGTTGTTTGGCGGAAAACACCACGGGTAGCGTGAGTGACGCGTGATGAAAGCTCTCAATTCTCTCATGATGTCGGGCACCGAGGTCTTGCCGATCGTTGAAGGCGGCAAGGGAGTCTCCGTTTCGAATGGCCTCAGCGCGGGCGCTTTCGCGGCCGCCGGATGCGTGGGCACCTTTTCCGCCGTCAACGCTGACTTCTTTGACGAGAGCGGCGATGTCGTACGGCAAGTGTATCACGGCAAGACCCGGCGCGAGCGCTACGAAGAGCTGGTGAGCTTCGCCATGAAGGGTGGGATTGCTCAAGCCCGGAAAGCGTATGAGCAGTCCAATGGCCTGGGCCGCCTCCACATGAACGTTCTATGGGAGGCGGCGGCGGCGACAAGGGTATTGCATGGCGTTCTCGAGGGCGCCAGGGGGCTTGTTCACGGCATAACTTGCGGCGCCGGCATGCCTTACAAAGTGGCCGAGATTGCCGCTCAATACGGCGTTTATTACTACCCGATCATCTCCTCGGCCCGCGCCTTTCGAGCCTTGTGGAAGCGGGCGTACTACAAGTACCGGGATTTTCTCGGCGGCGTGGTTTACGAGGATCCATGGCTGGCCGGCGGTCACAATGGGCTGAGCAACTCCGAAGACCCCGAACGCCCGGAATCGCCTTACCCCCGGATTCGCCAGCTTCGAAAGGAAATGCGCGGGTTCGGCCTAGACGAAATGCCCATCTTCATGGCGGGCGGCGTGTGGTGTTTGAGAGAGTGGGAGGATTGGATCGACAATGCCGAGCTGGGCCCAATCGCGTTTCAGTTCGGGACCCGGCCGGTCGTGACCCAGGAAAGCCCAGTCTCGGAGGAGTGGAAGAAACGGCTCTTGTCCCTGAAGGAAGGAGATGTCTTTCTCAACCGGTTCAGCCCAACGGGTTTCTATTCATCGGCCGTGCGCAACGCTTTCTTGCGCGAGCTGGCCGAACGTAATGAACGACAGGTCGCCTATACCCGTCAGCCCTTGGGCGAACACACGGAAGCGGTTCCGGTAGGCGCTCGTGGGCGCCCCGTGTATTTGACCCCCGCCGACAAGACGCGCGTCGAACTCGTGGCTCGCGGAAGGTTTTACGGAATCCCTCAAGACGCCCGACTCTACATTGATCCTCGTGACGCCCGAGAAATCCGTCGAGATCAGGGTGGACCAGCAGTCGTGCATGGGATGTCTGAGCGCCTGCCGTTTCAGCAATTGGTCGGAAAACGACGCTGGAACCACCGGCAAACCCGCCGATCCGCGATCATTCTGCATCCAGAAGACCTTGCAGTCGATCGCCCACGATGGCGACGTTGACAGCAATCTTATGTTTGCCGGGCATAACGCCTATCGATTTGCCACGGACCCGTTCTACAGGGACGGGTTTATCCCGACCGTTGGGCAACTGGTGGATCGCATCGTCACCGGCGACTGAACCTTCGGGAAACAAGATCGAATGCGGACCTTTGTTGATCTGGCGCTGGGTGCGCGCAATCGCCGTTAGTCGCATTGACAGCCCCGCTTGCGAACGTCGGAGAGCGGTGATAGGGTCCGCGCCGCTTTTTCTGGAAATCATCTGATCTCAAAGTCGTCGAACCCGCTGCCACATTCTCACGCACGTCTGCTTGGAACGCCGCCATGTCGCTGGACACCGATACTGTCAAGAATATTGCCCTCCTGGCCCGGGTCCGCGTGGCCGAGGAGACGCTCGAGCCGTTGGCCCAGGAGCTTTCGTCGATCATCGGCTGGGTGGAGCAACTCGCCGAAGTGGATACGGACAACGTGGCGCCCATGACCAGCGTGACGGAAATGACCTATGCCCAACGGGACGACGTGGTCACCGACGGCGATCGCCGCGATCGCGTGTTGGCCAACGCTCCCGACAGCGCGCACGCGTTCTACACCGTGCCGAAGGTCGTAGAATGAATGCGCCGCTGACCGATCTTACCCTCGCCGAGGCCCGCGACGGCTTGGCGTCCGGCGCGTTCTCGTCGGCGGAGCTGACCCAGGCCCATGTGGACGCCATGGAGCGGGGGCGCGGTCTCAATGCGTTCATCACCGAAACTCCGGAACTGGCGTTCGCACGGGCGGCGGAGTCGGACTCGCGCCGGGCCAAAAGCGCGGCCGCGGGCCCAGTCGATGGCATCCCCATCGCCGTCAAGGATTTGTTCTGCACCGAGGGCGTGCTAACCACCGCCGGCTCGCACATCCTCGATACCTTTATTCCACCTTACGAATCCACCGTGACCGCCAACCTCAAGGCCGGCGGCGCGGTGATGCTGGGCAAGGCCAATCTCGACGAGTTCGCCATGGGCTCGTCCAACATCACCAGCTATTTCGGGCCCGTTAAGAACCCCTGGGGTGCCAAGGACGGCAAGGACCTGGTGCCGGGCGGCTCGTCGGGCGGGTCGGCCGCGTCGGTGGCCGCCCGCGTTTGCCTGGCCGCCACCGGTACCGACACCGGCGGCTCCATCCGCCAGCCGGCGTCGTTCTGCGGCATCGTCGGCTTGAAGCCCACTTATGGACGCTGTTCGCGGTGGGGGATTGTGGCCTTCGCCTCAAGTCTGGATCAGGCCGGCCCCATGACTCGAAGCGTGCGCGACGCCGCCATCATGCTTGGCGCCATGGCCGGGCATGACCCCAAGGATTCCACCTCCGTCCCCGTCGCGATACCTGATTTCGAGGCGGCGCTCACCGGCGACATCCGCGGCCTGCGCGTGGGCGTACCGAAGGAGTACCGGCTGGACGGCATGGCCGGCGAGATCGACGCGCTGTGGCGAAAAGGCACGGCGTGGCTGGAAGCCGCAGGGGCCGAAACCGTGGAGGTGTCGCTTCCGCATACCCGCTATGCGCTCGCCACTTACTACATCATCGCTCCGGCCGAGGCGTCGTCCAATCTCGCCCGCTACGACGGCGTGCGATTCGGCCTGCGGGTCCCGGGAGACACGCTCGACGAGATGTACCAGAACACCCGCGGCGAGGGCTTCGGCGCCGAGGTGCGCCGCCGCGTGTTGATCGGAACCTACGTGCTGTCGGCCGGCTACTACGACGCCTATTACCTGAAAGCGCAGAAGGTGCGCACCTTGATCGCCCGCGATTTTACCCGGGCGTTCGAAAGCTGCGACGTGATCCTGACGCCGACGGCGCCGTCCGACGCCTTCGCCATCGGCGAGAAGATGGACGATCCGATCACCATGTACCTCAACGACGTGTTCACCGTGCCCTGCAACCTCGCGGGGCTTCCCGGCATCTCGGTGCCGGCGGGGCTGAGCGCGCGCGGATTGCCGCTGGGACTTCAACTGATCGGCCGTCCGTTCGACGAGGAAACCGTGCTGAAAGCGGCCGGGGTTCTCGAGGCAGCAGCCGGTTTCGACACCAGACCCTGATCGGCCGCAGGCCCCCAAGTTGACAGTTTGCCGACGAAATCGTATCGTTCGGACCACAACGCCGACCAAGGCTCCAATTAAGCGATAGACGGATAGAGACAATGAAAGTAAGACACTCCATCAGGTCGGCGAAGACTCGCCAGCGTGATTGCGTCGTGGTGCGGCGTAAGCGGCGCCTGTATGTGATCAACAAGCGCCATCCCCGCTTCAAAACCCGCCAGGGCTGATTTTACGCACGCTGCGTTGCACTAGCGGGCTCGGCCAACGCCGACGCGAACCGATCGTTTTCCCGTCCCGCGACAACCCGTTTGTTGCGTATTTGTGTAGTTTGGCTTTCGCTCGTCTCCCTAAATCCTTAAATTGTACAGAACCGGCCGTCATGAGCCGGAAACAATTTTTGCGGGAACGGAAGGTGTCGGATGCGAATGCCGGAACCGGACGCGAGCGTCATCGCGCGGCGTTTGCGGATTGCCAAGGATCTAAGGGCCATTGTTCCCGGCGAGGGCATTATCGTCGACAAAGACGAACTGCGCGTCTACGAGTTGGACGGCCTGACCGCGTACCAACAGATCCCCCTGATTGTCGTTTTGCCGGAGAACACCGAACAGGTCTCGGGCGTGCTGCGCTATTGCCACGATAACGGAGTCAAGGTGGTCCCGCGCGGCGCCGGCACGTCGCTGTCGGGCGGGGCGCTGCCGCTCGCAGACGGTATCATCCTGGGGCTCGGCAAGTTCAATCGCGTCCTCGAAGTGGACTTCGACAACCGCTGCGCCGTGGTCCAGCCGGGCGTCACCAACCTCACTATCACCGGCGCCGTCTCCCACCGCGGCTTCTACTACGCGCCCGATCCGTCCAGCCAGATCGCCTGCACCATCGGCGGCAACGTCGCCGAGAACGCCGGCGGCGTGCATTGCCTGAAGTACGGGCTGACCACCAACAACGTGCTCGGCGTGGAGATGGTGCTGATGAGCGGCGACGTTGTTCGCCTCGGCGGCAAGGAACTGGACAGCGGCGGCTACGACTTGCTGGGCGTCCTGACTGGGTCGGAAGGCCTGCTTGGCGTGATCACCGAGGTCACCGTGCGCATTTTGCGCTCGCCGGAAACCGCGCGCGCGCTGCTTATCGGTTTTCAATCCGCCCGCGCGGCCGGTCAGTGTGTCGCCGACGTGATCGGCGCCGGGATCATACCGGGCGGCATGGAAATGATGGACAAGCCCGCCATACACGCCACCGAGGATTTCGTTCACGCCGGATATCCGCTCGACGTGGAAGCGTTGCTGATCGTCGAGCTCGACGGCCCGGAAGCCGAGGTGAAGCACCTCATCGAGCGGGTGGAAGGCATAGCCCAAGATGCCGGCGCGGTCTACGTGAGGATCAGCCGGACCGAGGAGGAGCGCCAGGCGTTCTGGGCCGGGCGCAAGGCCGCCTTTGGGGCCATGGGGCGGATCTCGCCGGACTATCTATGCATGGACGGCACCATCCCCCGCCACCGGATGCCCGAGGTTCTGGACGGTATCGCGGAAATGTCCGAACGCTTCGGTCTCAGATGCGCCAACGTCTTCCACGCCGGCGACGGCAATCTGCATCCATTGATCCTGTACGACGCCAACGCCCCCGGCGAACTGGAAAAAGCCGAAGAGTTCGGCGGCGAAATTCTCCGGCTGTGCGTCCGGGTAGGCGGCGTGCTCACCGGTGAACACGGCGTCGGCGTGGAAAAGCGCGACCTCATGGGCGAGATGTTCACCGAAGACGACATGAAACAGCAGCAGCGCCTCAAGTGCGCCTTCGACGCCGAGGGGCTGCTCAATCCCGGAAAGGTCTATCCCACGCTGCACCGCTGCGCCGAACTGGGACGGATGCATGTCCACAATGGCCAGCTCAAGTTTCCGGACATTCCGAGATTCTGACATGACAAGGCGCCGATGACCGAAAACTTCCGTCCCGATACCCTCGAACAGGTGAGCGAGGTCGTGCGCTGGGCGATTGCCGAGAAGCAGCCCCTCGACATCGTCGCCGGCGGGACGAAAGCGGCTCTGGGACGCTCGGTCGAAATCCTCAACCGCGTGAACCTGGGTTCATTCTCCGGTATTTCGCTTTACGAGCCGGAGGAACTGGTGATCACGGCCGGCGCGGCGACGTCCATGGCCAAGATCGAAACGGCGCTGGCGAAAAAAAACCAGCAACTGGCCTTCGAGCCCGGCAATCTGGGGCCGCTGCTGGGCGTGCCCGGAAAGCGGTGGGGACACGATGGCGGGACCATCGGCGGCGTTGTCGCGTGCAACCTCGCGGGGCCCCGGCGGATCCGGTTCGGGGCGGCGCGCGACAATCTACTCGGTTTTCACGCGGTCAGCGGGCGGGGCGAACCCTTCAAATCCGGTGGCCGGGTGATCAAGAACGTCACCGGCTTCGATTTATCCAAGCTGATCACCGGATCGTTCGGGACGCTGGCGGTGATGACCGAGGTCAGCGTTCGCGTCCTGCCGACGCCCGAGGAGACACGGACGGTTCTGATCCTTGGATGCGAAGACGATGCCGCGGTGCGCGCCTTGATCCAAGCACTTCAGACTCCTTACGAAGTGACCGGCGCCGTCCATTTGCCAGGCAATGTGGCGGTTCTCTCGAAGACGTCGCCCATCGCAGTCGCGGGCGGCGCGGTGACCGCGGTCCGCATAGAAGGGCCGGCGCCCTCGGTGGAGTTCCGGTGCGGGGCCATCCGTGATCTGCTGTCGCCGTTCGGGGTCGTGGAAGAACTTAACAGGACCCACTCGCTGGCGTTTTGGCGCGAGATCCGCGATGTGGGCTTCTTCGTCGGAGACGGCGAACGCCAGATATGGAAGATTTCCGTTCCGCCCACCGCCGGCGCCGCGGTGGGCAAGGAGATTTTGGCGGGAATCGATGGTCAGGTATTCTACGACTGGGGTGGCGGGCTGTTGTGGCTAGGCCTTCCCCCGGCGCCCGATGCGCGCCACGAAGCAATCCGCGAGGCGGTCGCCAAGAGCGGCGGACACGCCACCCTGATCCGCGCCGAGCCGGAGGTGCGGGCCCGCGTTCCGGTGTTCCAGCCGCAACCGGCTCCCCTCGCGGCTCTGACTCGGCGGGTGAAGGACGGCTTCGATCCCGGCCGAATCCTCAATCCGGGCCGCATGTACGAGGGCATATAACATATGCGAACGCGGTTCACCGAAAAGCAGCTTGCCGACGCCGGCGTCAAGGAAGCCAACGACATTCTCCGCACCTGCGTGCATTGCGGCATGTGCCTCGCCACCTGCCCCACCTATCTGCTGCTCGGTGACGAACTGGACAGTCCCCGGGGCCGCATCTACCTGGCGAAGACCATGCTGGAGTCCGGCGGGCCGGCGACACCCGCCGCGGTCAAGCACTTGGATCGCTGCCTCACCTGTCTCTCGTGCATGACCACGTGTCCTTCGGGTGTGCACTATGCGCATCTGGTGGACCGGGCGCGTGTCCACATCGAAAAGACCTACACCCGGCCGCTGCCGGAGCGCCTGCTGCGGCGACTGTTGGCGATCGTCGTGCCCAATCCGGTCATCTTCCGATTGTCGCTCATGGGCGGCCGGCTCGGCCGTCCGTTCCAGCGGTTCATGCCCGGCCGGTTGAGAGGCATGGTGGAAATGGCGCCGGCCAAGCTCGCCAAACCATCGCGCGTGGACAAGCCGCAAGTATTCCCCGCCGCGGGGAAGAGGCGCATGCGGGTGGCGTTGTTGAGCGGCTGCGCCCAACCGGTGCTGCGCCCCGAAATCAACGAAGCCACCTTACGGCTGCTGACCCGGCACGGCTGCGAGGTGGTGGTGGCCAAGGGCGCCGGTTGCTGCGGCGCCATTGTCCATCACATGGGCCACGAAAAGGCGTCGCAAGCGGCCGCGCGGGCCAACGTGGCCGCCTGGACGCGGGAGTTGCACAGAGGCGGCCTTGACGCCGTGGTGTTCAACGCCTCGGGGTGCGGCGTTTCGCTCAAGGACTACGGCCATCTGCTGCGCGACGATTCTCGCTGGGCGCGACCGGCCGCGCGCATTTCCGCCCTCTGCAAGGATGTCTCCGAGATTCTGCTGACGCTGGGGCTCCACAAGCCAACGGTCCAAACGGGTCAGGTGGTGTCGTATCACACCGCGTGCTCCATGCAACACGGCCTCGGTCTGCGCACTCAGTCCAAACAATTGCTGTCCGAGGCCGGGTTCAAGGTTCGCGAACCCGCCGAACCGCACATCTGCTGCGGCTCCGCGGGAACCTACAGCATCCTGCAACCGGAGTTGGCGGATCGACTGCGCGCGCGCAAGATAGGCAATCTCGAGGCCACCGCACCCGAGATCATCGCCGCCGGCAACATTGGCTGCATCACCCATATAAGCGGGGCCACCGAATTGCCGGTGCTGCACACCGTGGAACTGCTCGATTGGGCCACCGGAGGCCAGAAACCGCAAGCACTCGGATGAAGGCGGGCCGGCAAGAGGCTGGGCCGCCATGGGAGGCGTGAATAGCGAATCGGCAAACCGCTCTGGTGGTAGGCGCGGGAACCGGCCTGGGCGCGGCGCTGGCCCGATGCTTCGCCGCGAGCGGCGGCATGAACGTGGCGGTCGCGGCCCGCAAGCCGGATCGACTGGCGGGGTTGGTGGACACATTGACGGCGCACGGCGTCGACGCGGTCGCGGTCGCGTGCGACGCCACCGACGAGAGTTCAGTCGAAGCGTTGTTCGACCGGCTTAAGGACGATCCGGGCGAACCCGATGTGGTGGTCTACAATGCGGGCCTTAGATTCACAAACGAAGTGCAACACCGGTATGTTCCGGAGTTGCGATGGGCAAGCATTATGGACAGCTCGATTTTGACGAGCGGATTGAGCTTTCCCGGCATCATGATGCCGGGAAAGCTTCGAGCGAGATTGCGAGGATCATGGGGCGTCATCCCTCGACGATCGGACGCGAACTCAGGCGCAACAGCCTTCCCAAGGGTGGCTACAGGCCGGCCTCGGCGGACCGGATCGCATTGTCGCGCTGCCGGCGATGCTCGCGGATCGAGCGCCTGAGCCCGCTGAAGGAGCATGTCGACGACCACCTTGCGATGGGCTGGCCGCCGGAACAGATCTCCGGCAGGCTCAGGCTGCGGGGATCCCGGCACACGGTGAGCCACGAGTTGATCTATCGCTATATCTACCGGCCCAAGGTTCGGTCCCAGAAGCTCCACCGCTATCTGGCGCGTGCCAAGGCAACCCGAGGACGGCGGTATTTCAAGCGCCGCCGCGATCCGATCCTGGGGCGCCGTTCCATCCATGAACGAGACCCAGCCATCGATAACCGGAGCGTTTTCGGCCACTGGGAAGGCGATCTCATGCAGTTCCGCACGCAAAAAGGCAATCTCTTGACCGCCGTCGAGCGCAAGACCGGCCTGACCCTGGCCGGCGGCTTGCCAAGCAAGACCGCGGAGGCCACCGCCGCCAAACTCACCGCTCTGTTCTCCGTCTTGCCCAAGGCCGCCAGGCGCTCCATCACATTCGACAATGGTTCGGAATTCGCCCAGCACCAGAAGCTGGAGGGCGGCCTTGGCCTCCTCACCTTACCTTCTTCTGTGACCCCTACTCGCCTTGGCAGCGCGGCTCCATCGAAAACGCAAACGGCATTCTCAGGCGCGATCTGCCACGCAACACCGAGTTCTCCGATTACACCGAGCAGGACATCCAAGACATCGTCTGGGCCAACAACACCACTCCCCGAAAACGTCTCGGCTATCTCACACCAGCCGAGGCATTCCTAATTCAACTCCGGTCTTGCACTTGAAATGTGAATCCAGCGCCGTCCGTTATGGCACCATGCGCGACAACGTGGTGGCGTTGACCGTGGTCCTGGCCGATGGCCGGGTCATCCGTACCGCTCGTCGCGCCCGCAAATCCTCGGCCGGGTATGACCTCACCCGCCTGTTCGTGGGATCGGAGGGCACGCTGAAGGTTCTCCCGGCCTGATTGGCAGTTGTCCGTATCGTTCATTTTGGAGACAGACGATTGTGGGCGGGTCAACCGCGGGAATAGGATACGCCATCGACCGCGGTTCGAGGATATGGCGCGCACTCAGGGCAAGACGGTGGACGAGGTGGAAGCGGACTTCTTCGCTACCATGTGTGCCCCTCGTCGCTGATCAAGCGTTTCGCCAGCGTCGAGGAAGTGGCCGACATGGTCGTTTACATGTGTTCCGAGCAGGCCTCCGCCACCACCGGTGCGGCCCTTCGGGTGGACGGCGGCTGCGTCAGGTCCATCGTTGCTGATCCGCGATCCTCCAGATCCGCGCGGTCTCCCAGCGTCACGCGCCGGTTCCGGCTTTCGGAAATAGAAGAAAACCGTTCGTATCCACGAGGATGGACGAGAACGCAGCGCCGCCCGACTTTCAATGAAGGTCCCGACAACAGGCCGTCCCTCCGGTGATAATGTGTATTAACCACGACTTGGTCTGACAGACGGCGTTGGCTGTTTGAGCCTTGTGAGTGTCTGTTGTCGCTATGCCGCCATGAATTTCTCCTTCGCCAGGGGGAGGGTGTCAAGGAAGGTCTGCATCGGGGTGTTGCCGAAGCACCATCTGCCTTGGTGGGGACGCCGTTCGTTGTAGTCGGCCATCCACGCGTCGAGATCGGCCTGGAGCTCGTCAATCGTGCGGTAGATCTTCTTGCGGAAGGCCACGCGGTAGAACTCGTCGAGCATCGTGCGATGGAAGCGCTCGCAGATGCCATTGGTCTGCGGGCTCCTGGTTTTGGTGCGGGTGTGGTCGATGTCCTCGATGGCCAGGTAGAGCTCGTACTCGTGGCTCTGGCCGCCGCAGAATTCGGTGCCGCGATCGGTGAGCATGCGGCAGAGCTTGATCTGATGGTCGTCGTAGAACGGCACCACCCGATCGTTGAGGAGATCGGCCGCGGTGATCGCGGTCTTGCGGTCGTAGAGCTTGGCGAAGCCCACCTTGGCGTAGGTGTCGATGAAGGTCTGCTGATAGATCCTCCCGACCCCTTTCATCGTGCCGACATAGAAGGTGTCCTGGGCGCCACAATAGCCGGGACAGGCACTGTCGAACTCGCCGTGCGCTTCCTTGTCGGCCTTGGCCTTCTCCAGTGCCACCACCTGGGCCTCGGTAAGGACCACCCCCTCTTGTGCCATCTTGGCCTCGAGCGCCTTGAGGCGGAGCTTCATCGAGGTGAGATTGTGGCGCTGCCAGACACAGCGCACACCGGCTGGCGAGATCGACAGGCCGCGCCGTTTCAACTCGTTGGAAACGCGCACCTGGCCCCAGGCGGGCTGCTCGATCGCGAGATCGACGACCGCTTGCTCGATCTCGACCGGGGTGCGGTTCTTCAGGCACGGCTTGCGCCGGCTGATTTCCTGCAAAGCCAATTCGCCGCCCTTCTCGTACAGCTCCTGGAAGCGATAGAAGCTATCCCGGCTGTAGCCCATCATCCTGCAGGCCTGGCTGACGTTGCCGAGCTGCTTGGCCAGTTCCAGCAAACCGACCTTGGCCCGAATAATCTTCTGCTCGTTGGTCATATCGTGGTCTCCGTTGCCGCCGACGGGCGGGCCGCGGTCCCGGTCCCATGTGAGAGAACCGCGACCCGCCCGCCGGCTCTAATCTACGAAAACCAACACGTCGTGTCAGATTAAGTTCGAGCTAATACAGATAATGCCCTCCTACAGTCCCTTTCTAAGCATCACACGCACGTCGTCGAGATGCGCCTCTTCGTCAGCCCCGTCGGCATTGACGACAAAGCGAAGCCGCAATGACGTTGCGACATGAACGGTGGTGCCGGTATAAAGCCACGCGTTCTCCGGATGCACATCCCCATCGAGCCGGTCAATCTCCGTCCATGGACCGCCGTCAACCGACATCTCGGCAACGATGCTGTCACCAATGTCAAAGCGGGAGCCGATCCACCAAGCCCAGGAAGCCGTATAGGTGCCGGCGCCGGCAATCACCGGCGAGGTCAACGTGAGATCGGACCCCGCGCCGAGAAACTTGGCGGAGAATGGACCTTTTGCCCGCCGATTGTCCGCGCGGGATACCGAGCCGGTACCGCTTTTGGTCCACTGTGAAAGCTTCGCATCATCAAACTTATCTGATATTGCGTCCTTGTCCGCGCATGAGCCTGCATTGGCGCCGAATAAGACATACCGTCCACAGGTGCTTGTCCAAACGCACGTCCCGCTATGAGCGCAACCGGGCACATAAAGTGTTTCATACCGCGCCCAATGATCCCATCCAAAAGTGTTGATGAGATGTTGCATGAAAGCCTCCGCACGAGCGAGGCGGTGGTCGCCTTGAACATGGTTCGGACACGTTTGCGCGATGGAAGCTTCGTCCGGGTCCTTGTCGTTGAGGCTTATCATGCGCATTTTCTTGCGCCGCTCGTAGTTGGCCTTAAGCGTCGAGATCGGAATTGTTTTCAAATAGTTATAAGTCTCACAGTCGCTGCATTTCCCGTCCATCCCGTCCGCGAACCCGTCGGCGTTTTCATCGACCAGCGCATATTTGTATTTGTTGTAGATGTCGAAGTTTGACGGGTCGACGCTGCCCCCCTGCAACAATCCGCCGTCGCAGTCATCGCTTGTCGGAGTCGTGAATTTGATCGGCCATGTCACCGGAGACTCTGGGCGATACTTGTCAAAATAAGTGCTTGACGATGGATTGACCGGCGCGAACAGCACGTTTTCCTCCGGGAACCCTGCGGGGATGGTCGCCGCCATAACGTACCGCTCGACGAACTGACCGCCCGCCGAGTGACCGGTAATAACGATCCTTTTCGCGTTTGGGTATAGCTCGACTGCTTTGGCAAGCATCTTATCGAAAATCTGATAAGAGCTGAGGCTGAACGGCCGACGAGGGATGCTGTCACCATTGTCAGCGGTGAACCCGCTCAAGTACGACTCATCGCCATCAATCCAACGGGATGTGTGTACAAAATCGTCTGCGTGCGCCCCCTTGAGATCGAGCTCTTTCCCGGTTGGGACATCGAGCTCGTCAACAATTGGCAATCCTTGTGTATAGGTTCTGATGAATTGCGGCCCGATGATCGCGATATCATCGCCGCGACCAGCCGCCTTTGCCGCCGGAATCAGCTTCTTTGTGTAATTTTGTGTCGTCAAGCCTGTTCCGTGTATATAAAAGTGTACTTCATTTATTTTCGGATTTTCGGTTTTGAAATCGACATTTGCACAAAACCGCTGGTAAAGAGATTGGCCGTCAATCGTTACTGGAAACTCCCCGTTGCACACCGCGTCTGTATCAGCATACGCTGCTGATGAAAATATCATTACAAAAAAGGCTATAATAAATCGCATAGTTCTATTCAATTCCATTTGGGCCGTAAACAGTTGAATTGACACCATCCGTAACAGTTAATTTTCCTCTGATGGTTACGTCCCCAATAATCGTCATTATGTTGCTATCTACGGCGTCAGAGTAATTTCCACCGAAAACCCAAAACACTAAATCTCTGAATATTCTGCACGCGAACACTTCTTTTCTTGTTGAGTTGGGGTCCGGGTCGGTGATGTCATAATGAAAATACTGCGTGTATAACCCGCCAGTTGGGTCCGTCCTGGTGCGAGCGATCCTATTCCCGGTGTGGTTCTTTAAGACATACAGTTCCCCGCTCGCCTTCTGCGCCTGAACGCCAAGAACGTACGAATTGTTTGCCGTCTGGTCCGAAGGCCCGCCCAAGTACACCAACGCATCATCGGTGACCTGAGTTGGCCGCGTTCCGCCAGAGTACACAGCGAGGCCGCATCCACCCTCGGAGGGCGTGGTATTGATCGCAATGCCGCCATCGTTGGGCGGCGTTATTTTGAAATCATTGCCGGATTTACTAACCGTGGCGAGGAATGCCCGCTCCGTGGCGTCAGGGATGCGGTCGTCGTTTCCCGCACACACGGTCCCCGCGGTGGAACCAAAGAAAAGGGTTCCGCCCGCGCCCCCCACCAGCTCCGCCAGTTTAGTTTTTTCGGCGTCGGTAAAAGCGTTGGTGTCCGGTTCGGCCTCATAGGCTGCCTTGATCTCGGATCCGGATAAATCGGCTGTTGCGCCGATTTCGATGATGTCTAGCTTGCTTTTGTCGGCGGGAGACATGAAACCGGCCACGGTCTTCGTGGCGGTCATGTGCGCGTTGCCGCCCGACCCGGCGTGTGAGGCCGCAAAGGCGTCGCCAATGCCGCCAATGTCGGGCGCGTCGACGAACTCGGTGCCATCCTCGGTCGCCTTGACCGCGACCAGCTTGCCGCCTTGGCCGTAATAATTGACTGGAGTGTCGGTCAGATCCGTGAGGGCGGAAGGACCGTCCGCGGGAGCGTCGACGAATTCCGTGCCGTCTTCGGTCGCCTTGACCGCGATCAGCTTGCCGGCTTGGCCGTTGTAGTCGGCCGGTGTGTCGGTCAGATCCGTAAGGCTGGAAGGGCCCTCCGCGGGAGCGTCGACGAACTCCGTACCGTCCTCGGTCGCCCTGACCGCGATCAGCTTGCCGCCTTGGCCGTAATAATTGACTGGAGTGTCGGTCAGATCCGTGAGGGCGGAAGGACCGTCCGCGGGAGCGTCGACGAATTCCGTGCCGTCTTCGGTCGCCTTGACCGCGATCAGCTTGCCGGCTTGGCCGTTGTAGTCGGCCGGTGTGTCGGTCAGATCCGTAAGGCTGGAAGGGCCCTCCGCGGGAGCGTCGACGAACTCCGTACCGTCCTCGGTCGCCCTGACCGCGATCAGCTTGCCGGCTTGGCCGTTATAGTAGGCCGGTGTGTCGGTCAGATCCGTGAGGGCAGAAGGACCGTCCGCGGGAGCGTCGACGAACTCCGTACCGTCCTCGGTCGCCCTGACCGCGATCAGCTTGCCGGCTTGGCCGTAATAATTGGCCGGAGTGTCGGTCAGATCCGTAAGGCTGGAAGGGCCCTCCGCGGGAGCGTCGACGAACTCCGTACCGTCTTCGGTCGCCTTGACCGCGACCAGCTTGCCGGCTTGGCCGTAATAATTGGCCGGAGTGTCGGTCAGATCCGTGAGCGCGGAAGGCCCGTCAACGGGCGCGTCGACGAACTCCGTGCCGTCCTCGGTCGCCTTGACCGCGACCAGCTTGCCACCTTGGCCGTTGTAGTCGGCCGGTGTGTCGGTCAGATCCGTAAGGCTGGAAGGGCCCTCCGCGGGAGCGTCGATGAACTCCGTGCCGTCCTCGGTCGCCCTGACCGCGATCAGCTTGCCGGCTTGGCCGTTATAGTCGGCCGGTGTGTCAGTCAAATCCGTGAGGGTGGAAGGCCCGTCAACGGGCGCGTCGACGAACTCCGTGCCGTCCTCGGTCGCCTTGACCGCGATCAGCTTGCCGGCTTGGCCGTTGTAGTCGGCCGGTGTGTCGGTCAAATCCGTGAGGGCGGAAGGCCCGTCAACGGGCGCGTCGACGAACTCAAGCGCGTCCTCCGCTGAATTAACCCGTACATGCTTCCCGCCCTCGCCCGAGTAGTCCTGGGGCGTGTCGGTCAGTCCCGTGAATACAGTGGAACCAACCTCACCGGCCGGATTACCATGAATATAGTTTAGAGTATCGATAAGTGCTTCTGTCGTACCGTTTACAGTTAAACTTATACTATCCATGTTATTTATCTCTCAATTGTCCATTTAATTTACATTTGCCAGGCCAGCCCTGGCCGGTATGCACTCAGCCGCACTTCCACGCCCGTTCATTCATGCGGGCATCGGCAGAGAGTGAATCTTTTGATCGCCGACGATTGATTTCTTATCGGTATCGGGGAATACCGTTGATGGGACCCAAGCCAACGGCGGGGAGTTTGGTGCTGTGGCGTTGCATCGAAATCCGCGCTAACCGTGCTTTGCCGTCGTATGTTCCTGACCTAGGTGTTTATACCTATTTGGTTTCCCAGTCAAGGCCCATGCTCCGATCGCCGCGCCCGCCTCGGTGAGCTGGTTGAAACTCGTATCCGTTTTGATTGAAGAGCCTCGATTCGGTCCGAGCGATAGGTCATTTCCGCCGACGGTGGGCTCGCGGAGCCGCAACCGCGTGTCATCAGCCGCCGACACCGCCGCACGACGTTCATCAAGATAGAAAGATCCGGCTGAACCGAGGCAAAATCTTCAATCACTGGGACGGCATGAGAGAAACGAAGCAGACCATGGTTAGTCGGGTTCTTCGGAGTATCGCACTGACAAGGCGGACGGCGGCAAGGCGACCTGGGGGGCGTGCTTCGAACCGTCGCCTATGGAAAGCCCTCCGGGCCGCCGCCCGCCCCCGATATCAGAGCAAATCGAAGTCGCTGGATTAAAGGACCGAGTCGTTGACGCTCTCAAGGATGGCAAGCACTTGGTTCGTCGAATCGATCTGGATCTCGGTATCCGGTCCGGTGTCCACGAAGTCGAGGCTTGAATAGGAAAGCCCGTCCAGCAAAAAACCATCGTGTGAGTCATTGTAATCGAGGATGATGTCGGCGCCGTCGCCCGCCCGCAACCACCAATCAACGTGTCATCGCCGACGTCTCCATAGAGCTTGTCGGAACCGCGGCCACCATCAACCATATCGCTGCCAGAGCCTCCAAACAGGGTGTCGCGACCGCTCCCGCCGATGAGCACGTCATGACCGTCGCCGCCGAGCACCCGATCGGCGCCTGCGTCGCCATTCAGTTCATCGTTGCCGGAGTTGCCGTTCACGGTATCCGCGCCGCCGCCGCCCGAGACCGTGTCGTCTCCGTCCTCGCCACCCACAAGATCGCTACCCTCGTCACCGAACAGCACGTCGTTTCCATCTCCTGACCGCATGTCATCGTCGCCGTCGCCGCCGATCTGCGTGTCGTCGCCTCCGAACCCCTCGATTTCATCGTTTCCGGAACCTCCATACATAAGATTGTTTCCCAGATCGCCGTGCATGTGGTCGTTGCCGGCATCGCCCCAAAGAGTGTCGCTGCCCGAGGTGCCGGTAACTTCGCCGGCTTCAACGTAATCGTCGCCGTCGCCACCCCGGACTTGATCGTTCCCGGCTCCTCCGTCCACCGTGTCGTCGCCGGCGTCGCCCCAAATGGTGTCATTTCCCTCGCCGCCAAGAATTTTGTCGTCCCCGGAACCGCCGTGAACCGGGTCGTTTCCGCTTTCGCCTCGGACATCGTCGCCTCCGGTCCCGCCCCAAAGCGTATCGTCATCCGAACCGCCTCTGAGGTGATCAACACCATCATCGCCCTGGATCAGATCGTGACCGTCCCCGCCATACAAGGCATCATCGCCATCATCGCCTTCAAGGGTGTCGTTGCCGGTGTCACCGTAAACTTCGTCATTCCCAGCGCCGCCCAGGAGGAGGTCGTCATTCGCCCTGCCAAAAAAAACGTCGTTGCCGCCGAAGCCATACACGGTGTCTTTGTCATCGGACCCAAATAAACGGTCGTTGACGCCATCACCATTTATTATTGTCATTTCGTATTTTCCCTTCCATAGCTTTACAGTGAAATAAAAAAGTGCCCGTTTAGGGGTTGTAATTTAATAATAGACACCATTTAGACACGATTTTCGCGTTCCAAAACGCGACGGCCCGCGCGAGCCGCCGAGAGATCCCGATTGCGTACACCCGACATAGTCCCAGCATCCCGTGCCGGGCCATAATTTCAAGGATCCGAGAGCCGATCGGAAAGTTGTCGCGATTACATATTGTTAAGACGGCGCTATCGCATAATTAGAGCGATATTGTGGCGGTATCGTAACGATTTGCTCGCCACTTTGGCTTACGAGCCTACTGCGTTGCTCCCCGTGGCCCTCCGCGTCATGACTTCAGATTTAATTTTCAGCTTGTCATTTTTGTTTTTCTATTTCTTGAGCGTAATAATTCCGGGTGGACGGGCGTCATGGTGCGACAGTTATCGTCAGGACGAACCCGATGGCATCATCGGAAACCGCGATTCACCCTGACTTCGCCGCCAGCCGGTTCAAGAAAGTGAGACCATATCCCCTCGCAACCTTGAAATTTTACAAATTTCAAAGCTTTATCCAGAATAATGAAACGGATCCTTGGCGTCTGCCAAATGAGCGGGGATGATGACGATGCTAACGGGGTGACGCGGACAGCTTGGGAAATCCTCTCACGCATGGATCTGTAAGAGGGCGGCGAGGTCGGTGATATGAACGGAACACCCAAGCTTAGGGTCGCGATCGTCTATCAATATGTTGCCCTCTATCGCGAGCCCATATTCAAGCGACTGAGCGCCGACAAAGACATTGAGTATACCGTTTTCTCGGATTCCCGGAGCAATATATCTTCCCTCGAAGTTGTTAAATTCGAAGAAAATTTCCGCGACAACAGCGGCATGATAAGATGGAAGAGGGTGAAAAACTGCTGGCTGTTTAACTCTCTCTTATGGCAATCCGGTGTTTTGTCGATGTCGTACAAGAAATACTATGATGTTATTATTTTTTTGGGTGACATTCATTACTTGTCTACTTGGCTTTCTGCTGGAATTGCCCGGATTACGGGAAAGCGTATTTTGTATTGGGGGCATGGGTTCAAATCGTTTGACACGGGCTTTCGATCACAATTGAAGAGATTATTTTTCAAGATTCCGCACGGCCACCTTCTTTACGGTAATATGGCTCGCGATTATTTCAAGTGTTATGGGTTTGATGACAATACTTTGTATGTCGTCTATAACGCGCTTGATTTTGAGGCTCAAACTTCGATCTATGCGGAGCTTTCCGAGAAAAAAATTCAATCTGTACGAAATAAATTATTCGAGAACCCCGATTTTCCCTTGCTGGTTTCGATGGGAAGAGCCGATCGTCACAAGCGTTTGGACATCTTGGTCGATGCGGTCGACATCCTTCGTCAACAAGGCTTTGGCACCAACCTCCTTGTTATTGGGGATGGTCCCGACCGGCAAAATGTTGAACGGGCTGCCGCCGGATCGGGCAGCGCCAAATCCATCAAGTTTCTGGGCGCCATTTACGGCGAGAGAAATTTGGGCGAGCTGATCGGCTCGGCGGATCTGTGTGTCGTTTCCGGGCCCGTCGGTTTGGTGATTGTTCATGCCTTCGGTTATGGCGTCCCGGTGATCGCGCATGACGAGCTCCGGGCACACAAACCGGAGTTCGAACTCATGGCGCCAGGGGTGACCGGCGACCTCTATGAAAAGGGGAATGCCCACTCGCTTGCGCAAGTCATTCGCCGCTGGCTCGAGTGCAACACGGACAGGGCGGCGGCGACTCGACGTTGTCGCCAGGCCGTGGAGTGTTTTTACAATCCCGCGTATCAGCATAAAGTCATCGATCATGCGATCCGTGGCCTCCCCGCTTCGGATCTACCGTCGCCGAATGGTGCTCACCATTGGATCATGCGGAAAACGTGGCCATCCTACGCTCTCGACGATCTTAAGATAAATACGGACCGTGCAGCGCAATGAAGTGGCTCAAAAAGGTAATACATGCCCTTAGGTATGCAAGATTACGACTGTTGTCGTTGAGTAATTTTAGCGCGGGTTCCGGTTTTGTTTGCGGCCGGAACTGTAATGTTGTTCGCAGAGTTTCTATCCATGCCGGGGAGAATTTCTTCATGGGTCATTTTTGTCACCTGGCGGCGCCGGCGCGGATCGGCGACAATGTTCTGTTCGCCGCTTACGTCAGCTTGGTCGGCGGAGATCACAAGATCGACAACATCCACGGTCCCATGCGCGACGCCGGACGCGACGACATAAAACCGATCCGCATCGAGGACGACGTGTGGATCGGGCATGGCGCGATCATCCTGCACGGGGTCACCGTGCACTCGGGCGCCGTCGTCGCCGCGGGTTCGGTGGTCACGAAAGACGTGCCGCCGAGATCGATCGTTGGAGGGAACCCCGCGAAACTGATCCGTTACCGCAAATAACCGCTGTCGGCGGCATCATTCCACGGTGACGCTTTTCGCCAGATTGCGCGGTTGATCCACGTCCGTGCCCTTGATCACCGCCACGTGGTAGGCGAGAAGCTGGACCGGGATGGTGTAGAGAATCGGGGCGACGAACGGATCCACGGCCGGCAATTCCACCGTCGCCGCGGCCATGTTCCCGAGGCGCGCGATGCCCTTGGCGTCGGACAGGAAAATCACCCGGCCGCCGCGCGCGATGACCTCCTGCATGTTGGAAGCGGTCTTGTCGAACAGATGGTCCGACGGCGCGATCACGATGATCGGCATGTTTTCGTCGATCAGCGCGATGGGGCCATGCTTCATCTCGCCGGCGGCATACCCCTCGGCATGAATGTAGCTTATTTCCTTGAGCTTCAGCGCGCCCTCGAGGGCGATGGGATAGCCGGTGCCGCGGCCGAGATAGAGCGCGTCGCGCGCCTCCGCCACCTCACGGGCGATTTCGGCGAGCCGCTCGTCGTGGTTGAGAACCTCGTTGGCCCGTCCCGGCACCTCGGTCAGCGCCTGGCACAACCTTTGCTCCTCTTGCCGGTCGATGGACCCGCGTCGGGCGGCCATGGCGATGACCAGAGTAGCCAGCACCGTCAATTGGGTCGTGAACGCCTTGGTCGAGGCGACCCCGATTTCGGGCCCCGCGTGGGTCAGAAGCAGACCGTCGGATTGCCGCGCCATGGAACTCTCGGGCACATTGACGACGCTGAGAATATACTGCCCCTGCTCGCGGGCGTATTTGATGGCGGCCAGCGTGTCCGCCGTTTCGCCCGACTGTGAGATGAAAACGGCCATCCCGCCTCGTGACATATCGACCCGGCGGTAGCGGAACTCCGAGGCGATATCCACGTCCGTCGGCACCCGGGCGATCTGCTCGAACCAATACTTGGCTACGAGCGCCGCGTGGTAGGACGTGCCGCATCCGATCAGTGTCAGACGGCTGACCCGCGTCAGGTCGAAAGACAGGTCCGGAAGCCGGATGACCTGGTTCCACGGGTTGAGAAGCGCATGCAGCGCATCGCCCATCACCGACGGCTGCTCGTAGATTTCCTTGAGCATGAAGTGGGGGAAGTTGCCCTTGCCGATCATCGCTCCCGAGGTGGCGGTGATCCGGATTTGCCGCTCGACGATCGCCCCGGATTCGTCGTGAACGACCGCGCCGGTGGCGGTGATCTCGACCCAATCACCCTCCTCCAGGTAGCAGATCTGGCGGGTCAGGGGCGCGAGGGCCAGGGCGTCGGAGCCGAGATACATCTCCCCGTCGCCATAGCCGATGGCGAGCGGGCTGCCGCGCCGGGCGCCGATCATCAGATCGTTGTGTCCGGCAAACAATATGGCGAGGGCGAACGCGCCCTCTAACCGGGCCAGCGCCGCGTGTACGGCGTCCGCCGGCGATTTTCCCTCGGCGAGAAAGCCGCTGATCAAGTGAACCACCACTTCGGTATCGGTGTCGGTGCCGAACACGTTTCCCGAGGCGGTGAGCTCGGTACGGAGATCATGGAAGTTCTCGATAATGCCGTTATGCACCAACACCACCCGTTCGTCGGCGTGGGGGTGGGCATTGGCTTCGTTGGGAGCCCCGTGGGTCGCCCATCGCGTGTGACCGATGCCGATGCGGCCGTCCACGGGTTCGCGATCCAGAACCGCCTCCAGTTTGGTGATCTTGCCCTCGGCGCGGCGCCTGACGATGTCGCCGTTGCTGAGGGTCGCGATGCCGGCGGAATCGTATCCCCGGTATTCCAGCCGCTTCAGACCGTCGATGAGCAGCGGCGCGACGGGCGCCTTGCCGACAATGCCGATAATGCCGCACATGCGCGATTATTCCTTTTTTCCGGCCTGTTTGGCAGCCTTTTCCTTAACCCGTCGCTCGCGGAACTTTCGCGCCCAGCCGTGCTTTTCCGTAAGCGGTCCCCGCGTCAGCGCCAACGAGTTGGCCTGGACATCGCGGACGATGACGCTGCCCGCGCCGGTTATCGCGCCGTCGCCGATTTTCACCGGAGCGACCAGCGACGTGTTGGAGCCGATGAAGGCGCCGGCGCCGATGTCGGTATGATCCTTGAAAAAACCGTCGTAATTGCAGGTGATGGTGCCCGCTCCCACGTTGGCCTTGGCGCCGACGCGCGCATCGCCGATATAGGTGAGATGATTGACCTTGGCGCCGGTCTCGACGGTGGCATTCTTAATTTCGACAAAGTTGCCGATATGGGCGTCTGAACCGATTCGGGCGCCCGGCCGGAGACGGGCATAGGGGCCGATCGACGCGCCGTTCTCGATGACCACATCCTCTAAATGACAGAACGGGCGAATGGTCACGTTGTCGCCCACCGTCACGCCGGCCCCGCACACCACGTAGGGGCCAACGGTAACGTCGCGGCCGAAGGTGGTATCGGCACTGAAAAACACGGTGGCGGGATCGATCAAAGTCGCGCCATCGGCCATCGCCTTGGTGCGAAGTTCGTCTTGCAGCATGGCTTCCGCACGCGCGAGGTCGGCCCTTGAGTTGATGCCGATCAACTCCGCCTCGCCGCCCTCGACCACACCGCAGCCGAGACCCTCCGCGCGCGCGATCTGAACGATATCGGTGAGATAGTACTCACCCTTCGCATTGTCGTTGCCGACCCGATCCAGGAGATCGAACAGCATCGTTCCATTGATCGCCATCACGCCGGAATTGCACAAGGTCACGGCCAGTTGATCGGAATCGGCGTCCTTGGCCTCGACGATCGCTTGCAGATCTCCCCGTCCGTCGACGATCAGCCGTCCGTACGCGCCGGGATCTCGGGAACGAAATCCGAGCACCACCACCGCCGGGTGTTCGGGAGACCGCCGGGCCGCCAGCATCCGTCGGAGTGTGGCGGCGGATATCAGCGGCGTATCGCCATAGACCACCAGCACGTCGCCGTCGAAGCTCGCGAGGGCTTCGCGGGCGGACATCACGGCGTGGCCGGTCCCAAGGCGCTCTTTCTGCACCACTGCTGGATACGGCGCGACCACCTTGGCCACCGCTTCCATGTCTTCGCCGACGACAATGGTCATGCGATTTGGTTCAAGCGTCTCGAGGGTGGCGATCAGGTGTCGGATCATCGGCCGCCCGGCGAGCGGATGCAGGACTTTTGGAAGAGCCGATTTCATCCGCGTTCCGAGGCCGGCGCCAAGAACGACGATGGCGGTTTTGCTGTTGGTCATCACCAAACCATTGTTTACAAGGACAACTATGGGCGGTCGCCGAGAAGGCGACAAACTTGCCACAGGGCGAAATCTTCGCCAAGCCAAACATCATTGCTAAAAAGTCTAAATAAGGCGTTTGCATGGGAACCATTAAGGCCGTCGTGTTCGACTTGGACGGCACGCTGATCGACAGCGCGCCCGACCTGCGCGTGGCGGTCAACAAAGTGCTGGCCGAACACCGGCGTCGGCCGTTGGGCCTCATTGAGGTGAAAATGATGGTGGGCGACGGCGCGGTCAAGCTGGTGGAGCGCGCGTTTGCCACCACCGGCGGCGAACCGGCGGTCTCTGATTTGCCGGACCTTACCGCGCGGTTCCTGGGCTTTTACGAGGGGCATGCGGCCGAGCTCACGCGACCGTACGCAGGCGTGACCGAAACGCTTTCGCGACTCAGGGCCGATGGCCGGGCGCTTGGTATTTGCACGAACAAACCCGAGGCGGCGACACGAGAGGTTCTCCACGACTTGAGCCTGGACGGTTACTTCGACGCGGTCCTGGGGGGCGATTCCATCGACAGCGCGCGCAAGCCCGACCCCCGGATGCTGCAAGGTGTTCTCGACGCCCTCGGCGTTGGCGCGAACGATGCGGTCATGGTCGGCGACGCCGCCAACGATGCAGGCGCCGCGCGCGCCCTCGGCGTGCCGGTGATTCTCGTGTCCTACGGTTATACGCGCATACCTGTAGACGAGCTCGGCGCCGACCTGATCATCTCCGAATTTTCACAATTGCCCGAGGCTCTCGGCCGCCTTCCTTGACACCGTTCGGGGCACGCCCTTAAATGAGGCGCCTTATTCGAATTCGGGCGCGTAGCTCAGCGGGAGAGCACTGCCTTCACACGGCAGGGGTCGCAGGTTCAAACCCTGCCGCGCCCACCATTCTTCCTTGTTCTTCGAAAGTGATTCCAAACGCGTTGATCACATTCAACCTGTCTGTTCAGGATCCTCGGTTGGCCGACCTTTTCGAGCGTCCCGCCGCAGTCTTTTTCCGCGGTTGCCGGAGTTTGGCCGCTGCCGGCGATGGACCAGCGGAAGCGGTAACCGGAAGCTCCTTGCTTGGCGCCGGCGCGGTAAATCCCTCGGTGGCCGTCATGGTCTCTAGAACCTGCCGTTCGGCCTCCAGCCAGAAATCCAGCGATCGCCCATACTCTTCGCCGGAGGCTGCCCAAAGGGCATAGGCCAACTCGCGCACACGCTCGATGTATGCGGAGGACGATCCAAACATCAGCTCCCTGGTCAGCGCGCATTGAGGATCGCTTTCGGAAGCCGACGTTCCCATTCCCGTTCTCAGCACGGTCAGCACATGCCGCTCCGCCGCCAGCCAGAAATCCATGGCGGCACCCTGTTGGCGATCAGCTGCCTCCCACATTAAATAGGCCAGCTCACGAACGCGTTTCGTGGGAACCTCGGGGGGCCTTTCCCATAATTGCCTCGATGACAGGGCCGTTGTATCCAAGGTCGCTCCGACCAACTTTGTCGTAGCCGCCATGGTCTCCACAACCATGTTTTCGGCCATCAGCCAACAGTCCAAAGCGGTGCCGTACCGTTCTCCCGCGGACTCCCATAGCGGTTTCGCGAGTAGCCGAATACGATCCTCTATTTGGCTTTCCATTATTTCGACGCCATCCAACCATTCCTCCCCCGCAATTAGATTAGCACAGTCGGGGAAGTTCGCATCCACAAACCATGAAAATTCGATCACTCAACCGGGATGAATTTTGAACGACGGACAGGGTCTAGGATGGACCGGTTTGACTGAAATATCCACGTTTGCAACGGAATGGCAGACTACACGTCCGGGTTGCGGACGACCGTATCGAGAAGGCCGCTGGGGTCGGTCCGCACAATCGTATAGCTTTCCGGATCGAAATCACTATTGAGGCGGACGTTGTCCACCAATAGATGAGAGTTGGCGTCCGCCGTGTCGTCGTTGACTACCGCGAAACCGATCGTCAACGGCCCGTCGGATTGCGCCGTGTAGATGGACGTTCGCCATCCGGTGGCGCCGTGATCGCCGCTTTCGTCGAAGGTCTGGCGGACATCGGACAGGTTGAACCATTCGCCATCGGCGGTAAACACGGCAAAGTCGTTGAACCCCGGTCTCGCAAAATTACCGAGCGGCGGTTGCACGAAGTCGTTGGCGTCGAACAACCAGTCGAACGAGATCCGATCGCCGTCCTCCACGTCGATGGTCAATTTCAAGGCCGATCCGTCGACCGGGTCCGAGCTGTCCCCGAAATCCGCCGGCAGCGGGTCGGAAAGCCCCAGGAAAAATTTCATCGATAGAGGCGAGGCTCCCGATGCCTTCAAAACGGCCATGGAACTCCCGTCGGTCGGAGAGAACGCGCCCATCGCCCCATCGGGTTCGTCGTACTGAAACATTGGAGAAACCGCGCCTCGCGTGCTGGCGGGATCAATCGGTCCCTCGAAGCTCTCCACAAGCTCTCCGCCGCCCGCGCCTCCATCGTCGACGCCGCTTATCGTGACCGTCACCGTCGCGACATCGGTTAGTCCGTTACCATCCGAGACCGTGTAGCTGAAGGTGTCGGTCGCGGTTTCGCCGTCGGCGAGGGTATCGAACCGTCCGTTCGGGTCGTAGGTCACCGTCCCATCGGCGTTGAGCGCAACGAGCCCCAAGGCGCCGCTGTCATCCAGTCCCGTGACCGTCAGGGAATCCCCCTCGGCGTCGGCGTCGTTGCCGAGCACCGTAATCGTAACCGGCGCCGATTCGGACGTGGAGGCCGCGTCGTTCTCCGCCACCGGCGCATCGTTGACGCCCGCGACCTCGACCGTCACGGTGGCGGCGTCGGCGCCCCCCATGCCGTCTTCGATCGTGTAGCTGAACGTATCCGTCGCCACTTCGCCCTCGGCAAGGGAATCGAAACGGCCCGATGGGTCGTACGTGACGGTTCCGTCGCCGTTCGGCGTCAGCAATCCAATCGTGGCGCTGTCGTTCAACCCGGTGATGGCCGGCGCGATCGTTTCCGCGTCGAAGTCATTGCCGACGAGGTCGATGGTGACAGCGGCATCCTCGTTGGTGGACGATGCGTCATCGTTGGCCACTGGGGCATCATTGATGCCGGCGACGAGCACCGACACGGTCGCCGTGGCCGTGCGGCCTTGACCGTCGTCAACGGTATACGTGAACGTGTCCGTCACCGCGTCGTCCGGGCTAAGGAACTCGAACCGGCCGTCGGGATCGTAAGAAAAGGTCCCGTCCGCGTTCACCAGCAACAGCGCCCCCGAGACCAGAGCGATCTGGCTCCCGACATTCGCCGCCGCTCCATTCACCCGGATCACCGTGAGGTTGTCGCCATCCACGTCGGCGTCTTCGCCCTCGCCGTTGTCGGCCAGGACGTTTCCGGCAACGGCCGTGTCCTCGTCGGCGGCCACGGCGTCGCTTTGCGCCACCGGCGCATCGTTCGCGCCATGAACGGTGATGGACACCACCGCCCGGGCGGTACCGCCGTTTTCGCCTGCCACCGTATACAGGAACGTATCGGTCGCGGTTTCACCTTCGCTCAAAGCCTCGAATTTCCCCCTGGGATCGTAGCCGATGGCGCCGTCCGCGCCCCGCGTCACCACACCAAGCGTGCCGGAGGCGTCCACATCGATGACGCCGAGCGGACCCCCCACATTGGGCGGGGTATCGTTCGCAAGAAGATCGCCGGCGGCAATCGCGAGGGGCGTGTCCTCGGTGGTCGCGGCGGTATCGTCGGCGGCCCTGGGCGTTTGCACCCATGTTTGGAACCGGTCACCGGGCCCGCCGTCCAACCGCTGGTAACCATCGCTGAATTCGCGGCCCAATCGAACATTGTCGACGAGAAGCTTTGAGTTTCGAGGATCCCCCAATCCATGGGAGACCGCGTCGTTCATCACGGCGAAGCCCACGGTCAATTCACCGTCGGAGGCCGCCGTATAACGGGAGGTGCGCCACCCGGACGCGCCGAAGTTTCCGGTTTGTCTCACGTCCGCCAGCTTGAACACTTCCGGACCGTCCGGCCCCGAGATCGTCAACACCGCATAGTCGTTGAATACTTGGCCGCCGCCCGCCGATTGATCGCGGGCATCGAACATCCAGTCGAACGAGATCTCGTCGCCCGCCTTGACCGCGATCATTGTCTTCATGGCGGAACCGTCGGCGGCGCGCGTACCGTCGCTATCCGAAGGCAGAGCCGGCACGCCGAGAAAATCGGTGACGGATGTCGCGGGATTGGCGAACGATCCGTACGCTTCCAGAACCACCATTTGGCCGCCGCCGGTGGGCTTGAAATCGCCGCCGGCCCCGTCGGTCTCGCCGTACTCGGTGACGATCGATACGGGTTCCGAGGCGAAGGGCTTGATGCGATCCCATTCGGGGTCCCATCCGCCCGGCGGGAAGGTCTCGAAACTGGTCACGATCTGGCCCAAGGGCGCCAGGGGGTCCGCTTGGCCGAGGACGCGGACGGTCACCGTGGCGGCGCTCGATCCGCCTTGTTCGTCCGCAACGGTGTAACCGAAGGTATCCAAGGCTTCCTCGCCGGGCGCCAGATCGGAGAATTGCCCGCCAGGGTCGTAGAGGATCAGCCCGTCATTCCCAAGGGTCACGGTCCCCGTGGTGGCGCCATCGTCCACCGCCATGATCGTCAATGTATCGCCGCCATCCGGATCGGAATCGTTCGCGAGCAGGCGTTCGACGGTGATCCGCGCCGCCGAGTGCGCGTCCGTGAAGGCGCCATCATCGCCGGCGATCGGCGCGTCATTGACACCGACAAACGTGATCTCCACCGACGCCGTGCCCAGGCCGGATCGGTCATTGCCATCGGCAACGGAGTAGGTAAACCCATCGGTGTAAATCTCGCCTTCCGCCAAACTCCGGAGGTCCGCGGCGGACGACGGAGCAAGCGCGAAGGTGCCATCGGCGTTGACGGTCAGCACCGCGCCCGAAGCCAAGGTGATCGGCGCGCCGACATTGGCGCCGCCGTCATCCAAGTCGGTGGGATTGACGGCCGATACGGTCAACGTTCCGGTGCCCGACGCATCGCGATCGTTGGCCAAAAGTTTGCGGTCGGGATCGGCGACAAGTGGAACATCCGCGTTGACCGTGAAGGCGTCGTTCACCGGCGCCGGAAGTTCCCATGCGATCCGGACGTTGTCGACGAGGAGACGAGAGGGATTGTCGGAGTTCTGATCGTTGACGACGGCGAATCCCATGGTCAGCGATTCGCCCGCCGTATCGACATCGAAGTCGTCGGTGGGATCGTAGGAGAAGGTTCGCCAACCGGATGCCCCGGAACCGCCGATTTCCCTCGCGTCCGAAAGCTTGAACACCCGCGACACGGCGCCGTTCGACACCGTAAACACCGCGAAGTCGTTGGGTCCGGTGGCCGCGATATTTTCACTCGAATCGAAATTCCAGTCGAAATGGATCCGGTCCCCGATCCTGACGGAAACCTCGGTCCACGTCGCACCGCCGTTGATCGGGCTCGTGAGGTCGGTATCGTCCGGCAGCGCGCCCGAAGGCAATCCGAGGGCTGTCCCGATCTGGGAAACCGACGCCCCGTTCGCTTCCAGGGCGGCCATACGGGGCCCGTCGGTTGCCAGGAAACGGCTGGCTCCGTCTTCGGGGTCGGCATGGCTGACGATTCTGTCGACGTTTCCCACGCTGTTCCAAACAGCCGGATCCCGATCGAAGCTTCCCACCGACTGTTCCTTGAATCCGGTGATGGTCAGCGTCACCGTCGCGGTGTCCGTCAATCCCGCGCCGTCGGACACGGTATACGTAAAACCGTCGCTGGCGGTGTCCTCGTCGGCAAGTCCGTCGAACCGGCCGTTGGGGTCGTAGGCGAATGTCCCGTCGGTGTTCACCGTCAACAACGCGCCCGAGGACAGCACGATCTCGCTCCCCACGTTTGCCGCGTCGCCGTTGATCGCCGTCAACCTCGGCACATCGCCGGCGTCCAAATCGGTGTCGTTGAGCAGGACTCCACGCGTCCCGTCCACCAGGAGCGTGGATCCCTTGAATGTTCGGAACGAAATGTGCGAGGCCTCGGGCGCGTCGTTGGCGCCCTCCACCGTGATCGTAACCGTCCCACTGTCCACGCCTCCGTCGCCATCGTTCAGGTCATAGACGAAGCTGTCGGTCAATGTTGCGCCGTCACTCAGCGCCTGGATCGCCCGCGAAACGGTCGGATCGTATGAATAAGAGCCATCTTCCGCTATCGTGACCCGGGCGCCCAGAACGCTCGTGCCCTCGAACGGAGTGACGGAAAGGAACCCGCTCTCGGGATCGCCGTCGTTGCCCAAGACACTTATGGAGGCCGTCGCCGGCAAAATGACGTCTTCGCCAATGGTGAGGGTATCGTCGTTTGCCCGCGGAGCGTCGTTCACGCCCACGATCCTTATCGTCACCGTTCCCGTATCGGTTCCGTCGTGGTTGTCGGTCACGGTGTATTCAAACGAGTTGGTCGCGATGTCGCCTCTTCTCAGGCCGTCGAAACGGCCGTTCTGATCATAGGTAAAACTGCCGCCGGTATTGACGGTGATAAACGCGCCCGACGTCAATGCGAGCTGGTTTCCCACGCCGTCCGAAATGCCGTTGACCGCCGAGATCCGGAGCGAATCGCCGGCATCCAGGTCCTGATCGTTTGCCAGAAGGCCATTAGCCGCTGTTTCCGTCCACGTGTCGTTTTCCGACACCGTGTAGGCATCGTCGCCGGCGGTCGGGGCGTCGTTGCGGCCCTCGACCGTTATCTTCAGCGTGCTGGCGGCCGTGCTGTTGGATTGCCCCCGCTGATCGTCGACGATGAAGTCGAAAACCACCGCGGCGTTCTTGCCTTCCGCAAGCTCGCCAAACGCGGCGGTGTCAAACGACAGCACTCCGGCATCCAAGGTGAAAGCGCCCCCGAGGTCCCAATCGCTGGCCCCGGTATTTTGCGCGACGCTGGTAATGGCGAGAACGTCGGCGGCGTCCACGTCGGACGTGATGGCCCCATCCAAAAGATCGACGCTGAAAAGACCCGCGTCCTCATCGGTGGTCTCTTTGAAGGAGTTCGCGGTGGGCGCGTCGTTGGCGCCGACGATCTCCACGACCACGCTGGCGGTATCCATTCCGCCGTTGCCGTCTTCGACCGTGTAGGTAAAGCCATCGAGATCGGTCTGTCCCAGGGAAAGACCGTCGAACCGGCCGTAGGGGTCGATGGAAAAGCCGCCGTCGGCCGCAATCGTCAGCAAAGCGCCCGAGGCCAGCGCGATGGCGGCGCCAACACCTGCTGGATTTCCGTTTACCGATGTCACCATCAACCCGTCGCTGCCATCGGGGTCGTTGTCGTTGCTCAAGAGCGAGACCGGCCCGACGAGCACGGTATCTTCATCCGTACGGATGGCGTCATCGATGGCCACCGGCGCATCGTTCTCGCCGAGAATGGTGACCGCGACCGTCGCGGTATCGGCCGCGCCAAGACTGTCTCGAACCGTGTAGGTGAAGACTTCGATGGAACGTTCGCCCACCGCCAAGCTTTCGAAACGGGCGTTGGGATCATAGCTGAACGTGCCGTCGGCGCCGACCGTCAGCAAAGCACCCGAACCCAAAACGATTTCGGCGCCAACATCGGCTTCGGCGCCGTTGACCGCGCTCACGGTCAAGACATCGCCGGTATCGGGATCGATGTCGTCGGCGAGGAGCGAAACTGCGACCGTTAGCGGCGACCCCTCGTCGGTAATCGCCGTGTCGTCCATCGCCGCGGGGCCGTCGTTCGCGCCGGTAATGGTCACCGTCACCGTCGCAACATCCCGAGCGCCGGAGAGATTGGTGATTTCGTACTCGAAGCTGTCGGTGGTTTGCTCACCCTCCGCCAGCCATTCGAACATGCCGTCGGGATCGTATATAATAACGTTTGGGTTTGAGTTTGAGTTTGGGTCTGGGTCAAAGAGGGAGGCGTCCCCCTGGGTGCCGCTATCGATTACATTGCTTAGGGAGAGCCCTACCCGGATATGCGGATCCACGTCATTGGCAACCACATCGGCAAGAGTGATGGTCCGAGCCACGTCCTCCGATGTGGAAAATACATCGGGTTCGGCCGTTGGCGGTAGCGCGAAGGTTCGGAACTGAGCCTCACCCGGTAGCGCTGTTCCGCCTCTCTCGGCGGGGACATCCGCAATTTCCTGATAGTCGGCCGGTATCGGCTCGTTCAAGCGAACATTGTCGATGAGAAGGCGGGGGTCATTGCTATTGTCGGAATAGTTGATAACGGCGAACCCAATGGTCAGGTTCTCTCTGGACGAAGCCGTATACTCGAACTCGGATCGACGCCATCCGGAAGATTTGAATGTTCCCGTGCTCTCATTGTCGGAGATCTTGAACCATTCGCCGTTGACGATGAAGACGGCGTAGTCATTGATCGTGCCTTCATCTTGGGCGTCGAACGCCCAGTCGAAGGAAATTGTCATGGTCCGACCCGCCCCTATGCCGACGGAATTGGCGGCTTTCATTGCCGCGCCATCAATCAGCTTCGCGGAGGTGCTGTCCTTGGGCAACGTGCCGAGCGGCATGTCGAAGAGCATTTGCTCAATGAATTCTAACTTGGCGCCCCTAACGGTTTCGGTTGGAGTGTTTAGCCGTCCGGCCGACATAACAACCATAGTGCCGCCGCTGGTGGGCAAATACTCCGGTTCCGGATCGCCGGGCCTGAAAAAGGGAGCCCGCGGTTCGTCGTATTGCGGCACTTGGCTGTAAAATTGATCTTTACTGTCTGGCGATGGTTCCTGCGGAACGATGACCTTCCATTGACGGAGACCGGAATCCCAGTCGGATACGGACAGATTTGCGATAACCGGTGGACGGGCATCAGGGGGATCGACGAAATCGAACCGTTGCAGCTCCACCACCGGTACCGGGCCGTTTATCAACGTTTCGTTTGAGTTCCCCGCGCGGCCGCCGGAACCGCCCGTGTCGCTCGGCGGGCGCGCCCAGGTGTCGGCTGCGACCGCGTCAGCGGTGGGCGCTTCCCCGCCATCGCCGGATAGAGGGTCCCGTTGTGTCACCACCACTTTCGCGTCGCCAAAGGTCGCGTCGCCGGTGGTTTCGTCCCCTGCGGCCGTCTCGAATTCAGCCAGCGCCCGGAGGTCCGCGGCGCTCGGGTCGCCCGAATCCACGGCCAGATCGGCTCTTTCCAACTCAGCCATCCGCGCCGTTGCGACGAGGGGATTGGAATCGCAAGCGCTCGGCAGACTAGCGAGAATCCGTCCGTAGCCCGCGATAATGTCGCCGCTTTCAAGCACGCCTTGCGAAGCCGGCGCCATCGCCGCACCGTCCACGAGAACCAGCTGGTACGCCAGGGTCATATGCAGGGAGCCCGCTTCGTTCTCGATCAAAAGGTCGCCCACGGTTCCGTCGGCCCCCGGAAGCAGAATCACCCGCAGTCCGCCGTCGCCAAGAAAAGTGAGCACCATTTCGGCGCCATCGGAATGGATTCGTCCCGCGGCGGTATCGATGATCACCGGCCGCGGGGTCGCGCCGCAAGCAAACGCGTACTCTCCCGGACCGGCCACCAATGTGACCGGTGCGCCCGGAGCCGACTGATCGAAGGCCCCGGCATTGAAAATCATCCGTCCGCCGCTCCCCAGGCTGACGACCATTCGATCTCCAACGGATATGCTGGCGGCGCCGCCGGGAGCGATCTCCAGGATATCGCCGGGATAGATCGGGTCGCCCACCGACAGCGCACCATGGCTCCCGTCGGCGCGGACGACAGTCAGCGTGCCGTTCAGCGCCGCCACTTCACCGGCGGGAGCGGCGCCCACGCCGAGAAGCGCCTCCGCCAAGTCGATGGGCGCCTCCGTATCGGCAAGCGTGACCACCAAATTGCCGGCCATGCGGACGCCGCCCGAAAACACGAGATCGGGCGGACCGTCAGCGGCAAAAAAATCCCGCATCACAACTTCGTCGCCGCCGCCCCCGCGCACCAGCAGATCGCCGCCCGCTTGCACGAAGCGTGCTTCCGCCAGCGCAAACCCCTCGGGCAACACGAAGGCGTTGGCGCCGGCGCCGTCAGCCGATCCGTTTGAATCCTGTTCGCCGCCGGTGGCCTCGAACATTCCGCTTAAACCTCCCAGTTATGTTTTTCGAGTCGCTCCTTTTACGAGTGGAACGATCAGAGTTGCTCAATTTAACCGATTTTTAGGAAAATTTCTAGTGCCCCATAGCTAGTGCCCCATAGAGGGAATCCCAATCGATGCCCCACCATCTCCTGCGACCATGGATCAAACGCAACCGCCGGAAATAACATGCACGTTAAGCTTGTTTTTTTGTTCGAATAATCGTATAACGGCTGTAGTCCATGGCCCTGGGGGGTCCCGTCAAACATCAGGGCCACGCGTGCCCGCAAGGCCGATCGCTGGATTCATGCCTACGAGTTCCCACGACCATTTGGTGGCGCTTGCTCACCGAAACAGCGCCGAAAGCCGGAAGGCCTTGGGAACCAACATCGTTGACCAGTTCGCCGGCGGCGGAGAGGAGAAGTTCTCCGAGCGCGAGCGGGCGCTGATGCTGGACATTCTTCACAAAGTCGTCGTCGATGTGGAGATGTCGGTCCGCAAAACGTTGAGTGAAAGCCTGGCGGACGCCGCCGACGCGCCTCCCGCCCTGATCCGGCTGCTCGCCAACGACGAAATCGAGGTGGCCTACCCCGTGCTGACTCGCAGCCCCGTCCTCGGTGATACCGACCTTATTGAAATCGTCCAGCACCGAGCCCTCGAGCACCAGCTCGCCATCGCCATGCGCTATTCGGTCAGCGAGGACGTCGGCGCCGCGCTGGTCACCTACGGCCGCCCCACCGTCATCGAGACCCTGCTTCGCAATGAAAATGCCAGGTTGTCTCAAGCGACGCTCGCTTATTTGGTCGAGGAATCCAGGCGGGTGGACAGCTTTCGCGAACCTCTCCTGCGCAGAAACGAACTCGGTCCCGATCTCGCCAAGCGCATGTTTCTCTGGGTTTCCGACACGCTTCGCAACTTCATCGTCGACCATTTCGCGCTCGACGAAGCCACCGTCGACGAACTGCTTAAGAAGACGGCGGCCGATCAACTGGACACGGCCGCTGCGACGGAGCGATCAAGCGCCGATAAGCTCGCCGACGCCCTGAAAGACAACGGCAAGATAACCCCGGACATCCTAGTCGACGCCATGGCGCAAGGGGAAATCAACCTCTTTGTCTCCCTATTCGGACGCGTGACCGGTCTGCCTCGGGATTTGATTTTGCGGCTGTTGTTCGACGCCAAGGGCGATGGCCTCGCCGTCGCCTGCAAGGGCATGGGTCTCGATCGTCAGGCCTTCTGCTCTCTGCTGGATCTCAGCCGCAAGGCGCGTCCGGCCGCCACCTCCCGCGCCGCAACGCAAGGCGGATCGGCGCTGGCGCTATTCGACGCGACCCCTTGCAACACCGCGGCCGGGGTACTGAAAAAATGGCAACGCCAGTCCGATTATCTGCCCGCCGTTAATGACTTGAAACGGAAAGCCGGGCTTCATGGCTGATCTCGACGTCACCGCGCCAAGCACAACACCCGCCGGCGGCCTGGTCTCCGAGACGGCACCGCGTTCCGTGAGCGTGGATCTGCGGAAGCGCCTGGACGACCTGACCCGTCTGGTTTCCGACTGGATCTGGGAGACCGGCAGCGATCTGAACGTCACATTCGTCTCGGACCGCGTCCTCGACGTCGTTGGCCATCACCCAAGCGTGTTTCGAGGACGGCCGCTGACCAAAATCGTCAATCTGACCAACGTCCGCGTCACGGTGCGGAAACTGGCCGCCCGGACGCCCTTCCGCAATGTGCCGTGCGAGATGATTGCCCGCGACGGCTCGCGGCGGCATTTTCTGCTAAGCGGCTTGCCGGTGTTCTGCCAGGAAAGCGGCGCGTTCCTGGGTTTTCGCGGAACGGCCGAGGACGTGACCGAGCGCCGCGCGGCGGAGCAGGCCCTGCACCGGCGCGACGGCGTGCTGGAAGCCATCAGCCGCGCCGCCACGGTCCTTCTGGTTTCGGCCGACTGGCGCCAGGAAATGCCCCGGGTGATTGCTCACCTCGGCGAAGCGTCCGGGACCGACTGGCTGCATCTGTTCGAAGCGGTCACCGACGCCACCGGCGACTCCTTCGGGGTCAATCGGTTTCAGTGGCGTCACGCCGGCGTGACCACGGGCGACCCGCATTCGCATCATCGCGACATGCCGCTCAAGGCATTCGGGTTCAGCGAATGGGAGCATCGCCTGCGTGATGGCGCCGTTGTGGCGGCGGACACGGACTCCCTCTCCACGGGGCAGCAATGGTTTCTTTCGGGCGAAGGTGTGCGCGCAGTGCTCGTCGTGCCGGTTTTCGCCGGCGATCAATGGTGGGGCTTTCTGCGCTTCGACCGTGTCACCCCTTCGGCCCCCTGGGCGGATGTGGAAATCGAGGCTCTGAAAGCGGCGGCAGGGATCATCGGCGCGGCCATTCACCGCGACCGCAGCGCCCAGACCCTGCGCGCCAGCGAAGCCCGGTTCGCGACAGCTTTTCACACCAGCCCCGACGCCATTATCATCGCCCGGGTCAGCGACGGTGTCGTCCTCGAGGTCAATGAAGGGTTCGCTCAACTCACCGGCTACGCAAGAAGCGAGGCGATCGGCCGGCCGGTGACCAGTCTCGGCATCTGGAATGCTCGCGGCTGGGAACACACCGTGCTGTGCCAGCTTTTCAAGAACGACGAGATTCGTGATCTCGAGTTCGGCGTTCGTGGTCCGCGACGGCAGCACACGGATCGGTTCGCTGTCGGCCAGGGTGATGGAACTCAATGGCGAGCCTTGCGTCCTGTCGGTGGTCCGCGACATGACCCGCCGCCACCAGGCCGACCAGACCATTCGCAAGCTGTCCCAGACGGTGGAGCAGAGCCCCGCCCTGGTGATGATCACCGGCACTAACGGAACCATCGAATACGTCAATCCGAGGTTCGTGGAGGTGACCGGCTACACGCGCCACGAGGTGCTCGGCCGCACGCCCGCGTTCCTGAACTCCGAGCAAACGCCCGACGAAGACCACCGCGCCATACGCGACGTCATCAGGACCGGCCAATCCTGGCGGGGCGAGATCCGCAACCGCAAGAGAGACGGCCAGAGCTTCTGGGTCTCCCAGTCGATCTCGCCGATCCGGGATCCCGGCGGTGAAATCACCCATTTCCTGTCGGTCAGCGAGGATATCACCGCCCGGCGATTGTACGAGGAGCGCCTGCGGTATCAAGCCAACCACGATCAGTTGACGGACCTTCCCAACCGCACGCTGTTCTTCGACCGGCTCACACACTCCATGGCGGTCGCCCGGCGCGACGGCCGGTCGCTGACCCTGATGTTCATCGATCTCGACGGCTTCCGGCACATCAACGACGGTCTCGGCCCCGGCGGCGGCGACGACATCCTCAGGCAGGTGGCGCGGCGCCTGTCAAGCTGGATCGACCCCACCGATACGGTGGCGCGGCTCGCCAGCGACGAGTTCGCGGTCCTGCTTACCGAAGGCGGCGACCGCTACCATGCCACCGCCGTCGTTCCGGAAATCCTCCGCATCCTCGCCGAACCGTTTCATGTGGGCGGTCAGGAGGTGGTGGTGCACGCCAGTATCGGCATCGCCGTTTTCCCGGAGGACGGCGGGGACGAATACACCTTGTTGAAGAACGCCGACGCGGCCATGGTCCGAGCCAAGGAACTGGGCGGCAACACCTATCAGTTCTTCGAGACGGGCATGAACGCCAAGGCCGCCGCGTACATCACTCTTGGCCAGGATCTGCGGCACGCCCTTCAGCGCGACGAGCTGGACCTTCATTATCAGCCTGTCCTGGATCTCCGCTCCGGCCAGGTGGTCGGCGCCGAGGCGCTGCTGCGCTGGAACCATCCGGAGCGCGGTTTCATCCCGCCGGACCAGTTTATCGGCCTCGCGGAGGAGATCGGTCTGATCGAGCCCATCGGCGAATGGGTGCTGCGCCGCGCCTGCCGCCAGAACCGGATATGGCGTGACCAGGGGTTCGGGGGCCTGAGGATCGCCGTCAACGTCTCCAGCCGCCAGCTTCAGCGCGGACGACTGATCTCGGCGGTGTTCTCCGCCCTGTCGGAAGCCGGTCTGACCCCCTCCAGCCTGGGAATCGAGATCACCGAAAGCGCGTTCCTCGCCGATCTGGAGGACACCACCGAAACGTTGCGTAAGCTCAACACCATGGGCATCGCCATTTCCGTGGACGATTTCGGCACCGGCTATTCGTCGCTCAGCTACCTGCGGCGGCTGCCGCTGAGCACCCTCAAGATCGACCGCTCGTTCGTGTCCGACGTCACCAGCAGCCCCGACGCCGCCGCCATCGCCGACACCATCATCGCCATGGCGCACCGCCTCCATCTCAACGTCATCGCCGAGGGCGTCGAAGACGCGGCGCAGCTGAGTTTCCTACGCGACCGGGGGTGCGAGATGATGCAGGGGTACTACTTTAGCGAGCCGGTGCCCGCCGACGAATTTACCGAGCTTCTACGCGCCGGCCGCCGGCTCGCATTGCCGCCCGGACACTTCCCCGCCATCGCCGTCAACCGCTGATCCGCGAGCTCCGACGACCGCTCAGCGTCCCCGCGTCACGTGCAGGGGATGGAGGGTCGCCACCTTGAGCGCCGGCCGGCCGGCCTCAGCCTCGGTGAGCGCCTCCACCTCTTGCATGGTCGCTAGGCTGCGGGCGGCGATCCGGTGATACTCCTCGGTGCCCGAGCGCTTCCACGCCATCTCTTGGTCGGTCAGCTCGCGGCGCGCCTTCACCGGCACGCCCGCCACCAGGGTGCGCGCCGGAACCTGGAAACCGGCCGGCACGAACGACATGGCGGCCACGAACGCCGCCTCGCCGATGACGCAGCCGTCCATGAGCACCGAGTTCATGCCCACCAGCGCATGGCGGCCCACCCGGGCGCCGTGCAAGACGGTGCCGTGACCGACGTGGCCCCAGTCCTCGATGACACATTCGGCGGTCGGAAAGCAGTGCATCAGGCAGTTGTCCTGGACGTTGGCGCCCTCGCCGACGACGATCCGGCCGATGTCGCCGCGCAGGCACGCGCACGGCGCGATATAGGCCTTGGGCCCGATGACCACGTCGCCGATCAGCACCGCCCGCGGATGCACGAACGCGGTGGGATGGACCACCGGCGTGACCCCGTCGATGGAGAACACCTTGACCATGATTTTCCTTTTCAAACCATCTTGTTGAGGTGCAGTTCCAAAATCCCTTCGGCGCCGGCGGCCTTGAGCGCCGGGATCAGGATCCGCAGCAGGGGGCGGTCCACCACCGTCTCCACGGCCACCCACTGGGTGTCGCTGAGCGGGCTGACGGTGGGCGCGTGCAGGCTCGGCAGCAGCGCCACCACGTCGGCGAGCCGGTCCGCCGGCGCGTTCATCTTCACCAAGACCTTGTTGCGCGCCGCCAGCGCCGCGTTCAGCAGCAGCGCGATCTGATCGATCTTGGCCCGGCGCCACGGGTCCTTGAGCGCGTCGTTGTTGGCGATCAGCACGGTGTGGGTATGCAGCAGGTCGCAGACGATGCGCAGCCCATGGGCGCGAATGGTGCTACCGGTCTCGGTGATTTCCACCGCCGCGTCGGCCATGCCCTCCACCACCTTGGCCTCGGTGGCCCCCCACGAGAACTCCACCCGGGCCTCGATGCCGCGCCCGGCGAGATAGCGCCGGGTGAAGCCCACCAGCTCGGTTGCGATGGTCTTGCCGCGCAGATCCTCGACCGACTGGATGGGGAACTCGCGGTCCACCACCAGCACCCAGCGGGCCGGCTGGTCGGTTGCCTTGGAGTACACCAGATTGGAGACCACCGCCACGTCGGCCTCGGTCTCCATCACCCAGTCGATGCCGGTGAGCCCGGCGTCCAGCGTCCCCGCCGCCACGTACGGCCCCATTTCTTGGGATCGTACTAGGGCGCAGGTCATCTCCGGATCGTCCACCGACGGGAAGTAGTTGCGCGACCGGGACGAGATGGTCCACCCGGCGTGCCCGAACAGCTCCACGGTGGCGGCCTCGAGACTGCCCTTGGGAATTCCCATCTTCAGTTGCGGCATCGGCGTGTCACTTTGAATGGCTGTCTTGGGGAATGGCGCGTTTGCGAAGGCGCCTTCTTGGGTCGCCCGCATAGCCCAAGGGCCGGAATTAAGCAACCCGCGCCGAGTTGATCCGGAGATTCGGCAATGACGATACGTGTCGTCAAGAAAAACCCCGAAAAAGACGACATTTTCTGCAGAAAACACGGCTTTTGACGACTTGACATTCGATAGCTCGGTAATTTCATTGGCCCGAAATAAAACAGGCATCGTTTTTGGCGAATAGAACCGACCAAGCACAGTCCGGGATTTCGCATGCTCCGTCTTTCCGTTCCACTCTCTTTGACCCGCCAAAACGCTTCACTTCGCTGGTCCTTGTCCATCTTGCTACAATGCCAGCCCTGACCCACACTACACGACTCTGCTGGTTTTTGGATTGAGGCGTCGCTTTGGCCAAGTTCGTGTCCAGGTATGTGCGGCTTTGTCGGGTTGGTGGAGGATCCAGTTTCGTAGGAGGTCGAAGCCGAGGCGAAACCAGGATTTGTAGCGGTATCCGTGTGTGCGTTTCTTGATGGCGGCGCCGGCCTGAGAGTCCGACTCGAAACTCATGTTGAGCGTGCCAAGCGTCGGGTGAGCATCATGACGGAAGCGGCGTAGAGGAAGGTTTGGGCGGAGGCGATGGTGGCTTCGAAGTCTTTGGCGAGCCTTCGGTTACGGTTGATCCAGGCGAAGAAGCGCTCGACCACCCATCGCCTTGGCAGGACCTGGAAGCCGACCTGGTCAGCGATCTTCTTGACCACCTCGATGGCGATGCAGGTGGCGTCCTTGACCCGCTGGGCGCCATAGGCGCTGTCGGCGAAGGCGAGTTCGACGAAGGGGAACGATCGCCGCGACGCCTTGAGCAGCGGGATCGCGCCGTCGCGATCCTGAATGTCGGCCGGGTGGGCTTGAATCACCAGCGCCCGCCCATCGGTATCGACCATGGCGTGGCGCTTGCGGCCCTTGATCTTCTTGGCCCCGTCGTAGCCCCTGGGGCCGCCGGCTTCGACGGTCTTGACGCTCTGGCTGTCGATCACCGCCGCCGACGGACTGGCCTCCCGCCCGACCCGCTCGCGGTCGAGCGCGACGAGATGGTGGTTGATGGTCTCGAACAGGCCCTCGCGGCGGAAGCGCAGGAACCAACCGTAGACCGTCGTCATCGGCGGGAAGTCCTTGGGCAGCATGCGCCAGGCGCAGCCGGCCCGCAGGACGTAGAAGATGGCGTTCATGATCTCGCGCATCGGCCATTCGCGGGGCCGGCCGGTCCGCGCCGGCGGCGGCATGAACGGCGCGATGATCTCCCACTCCGCATCGCTCAGATCGCTTCCATAACGCAGATGATCGCGGCTATGTTGCCGCCGGGTGGTCGGTGTCCACATGTGCCCCTCCAAACTGGCTTTGACAACCGTTTGGAATCACATCTGAACCCGCCAATCCAGCCAAAAATTGAGTTTCAAGACGGCTTCTGAGCGGTGGCGGCGGTAACGTGGGCCCAGGCCATGGCGAGAGAGATGATGATGAGGAGGGTGTTGAGTTTGGCCGGGTCGGTGATACGCGTGTCTTCCATGTTGAGACCACGGGTTTTGCTGTCGCCAAACAAGCATTCGATCTGCCACCGTTTCCTGTAGATGTGGAGAGCCTTGTCGGTGGGTCCGTTGGTGGCGACGATCAGGAACTCATCGTCGGCGAGGCGCTTGGCCGCGAACGTGAGAGGCAGTCCCGGGCAGTCGGTCATGGCGGCGAGACGTCCCGGCCGCGCCAGGATCTGCTTAGCTTTCCGGCGCGTGCGCAAGAGGCTTTTGAATTGATAGGTGTGACCGTCCTCGAGATAGATGACGGTGTCCTCCTTCAGCCGGATGGCGAAGATGATTTTGTTTTTCAACAGGAATTCCATCCACCTGACGCCGATGAACTCGCGGTCGGCGAGGAAAATAGCGACGCATCAAGTCGATGCGGTCATCCTGGGTGCTGCATCCGCCGCTGGGCAGCAGCGTCCACATCAGCGGGATGCGCACCCGCCGCGTGGTGATCGCCAGCGTCAGGATGTTGACGTCACGGCGGCCGATCTTCCAGTTGGTCCGATCCAGGCACAGGACCCAAGGCGGCTTGATCCCCAGCCACTTGACAATGAGCGGCGCCGACCAGTTCCCGTCGAGGCGCACATACTGGAAAAATCGCTGCAGGCGGCGATACGCCGATGGGATCGAAGCGGTCCCGGAAAGCTGGCTGGCAATGTGACTCAGATTGACCGTGCGGCCGTTGACCATACCCAAAATCAGCAACGCCAACGTTTCCACACGCGACTTGCCGAGATCAAGATGGCGCGATAGCGTACCCATGAGAGCGTCGAGAAGATGTCGGTTCATGAACGGCTCCGTTCGCAAGACAGAATCGTCCAGAACAGCACATTCTCGGCCTCTCAGCTAGACTGTCGTGTAGCGTGCCCTGACCCTCAGTCCCGGGGAAGTCTTAACAAAAGCAGCCCATTAGAAGAAACTAATCGACCTTCTAGATCTTGGTTTCGATCGCCGTACTCAGGAGCAGTAAAGCAGTGAAAGTGGAGTATACTTCGGGATTTGGCCGCGCCGCGCAAGAACAACTCCTCAACAAAGATTTCCGGCCGTTGCGCAACTAATGAGGGAACTCCGTTACGCGACAAAAACAACTTCGGGTTCGTGGATTATCACATCAGGTTTTGGCAGAATGTCCACGCAAAATCGGCCAGTGTAAACGGCGCGAGAGGGGTGCGCCAGAAAGCCTTGGGGCCGGTTTATCTCTCGTCCGTGACTGGACAGGCCGGCTTATCTGGGTGACATTGCAGTCAAGGACAACGGAGCCGTTCGGGGGTGCGAATTGGGAATATCAAAAGTGTTCAAGCAGCCGTCACGCAAACGGCTTCTCCATCATCAACGAAATTCAATCCACGCTCCCTCCGCACCGCAGCGGAAACAATTTACGCATGCGCGCGTTTAGTTTCATGCGAATGAGGGATATAAGGTGAGAGATGAACACCACACGATCAATTCTAAGTATGCCTCTATTAAGTAAACTTAGACGATTAGAAATAAACGAAGCTCAAGCCCTACAAAATGGTCTTGATGCGGAAGTTTGCTCTCGGACCAGACAAGCGTATGAAGCCTACGAGAAAAAAATAATAGTTCAGGCAAGACAGCATATATTTTCAAATTTCCCTTCATATTACGCATCAATCACATCAAGTGATACTCGATGCCGCAATCGATATGGTACCTTTTTTAGGGAAATGAATATGTACGCTTTATCACACCAAGAATTCAGTAAAATAATTTTTGACGATAAATTTATATTGAATTCACTTATCAGTTCGATGGGCCATTTAACTCCCAAAATTATATGGTTAATCAATCATGATCGGGCACTTAATATTGAAAATAGTCAATGGAGTAGCACTCAGGATGTATTAACTGATATATCTCATTCTAAATTATTTGCCAAAAAGCGTAAAGGCGAAGGGGGGCGTGGTGCTTTTTTGATTAAAGGGGGATCGTTAACATTTGCGGGCGGTGTAAAGTTACCGGCATCAACAGAAGAACTTTTATCAATTTTTCAAAATTCTCCGGAACATTATATAATGGAAGAATCAATAGAACAAAGCGATACACTTTCTGCTATAAATCCAACATCTATTAATACGATAAGATGCTTAACCTATCTCGATAGATTTGGTAGGGCGCACGTTATGGGGGCAGCTTTACGTTGTGGATCCAGCGCAACAGTAGTCGATTTTGTTTCCTCTGGAGGATTGTACTGTGGTATTAATATATATGATGGAGTTATTATTGGGGACGCCCTCAATAAATCTGGCGATACAGTTAAGGAACACCCAGTCTCATCGATCAAATTTGCAGATTACCGAATTCCGGAGATCGGGAGGGCGTTTAGTGTCTGTACCGAATGCCATGAAGGGATTGGCGCCCCGACAACCATCGGCTGGGATGTTGCAATCTCAGTACATGGGCCGGTAATTCTGGAAGGTAATACGCGTTGGGCGGCCTGGCTGACTGCCAATGTGGATCCTCGAATTGCCGCCCGCTTATGGAGCGCCCATCTTGACGACTGGGGTCATTTGGATATCGGCCTTGGACGCCAAGGGATCAGCAAACCGCGCATAAGGAACAAACGCCTCACGGTTTCAGTGAGGGTCGAGGGGAAGGTACAGAAGGTCGGATACCGAAACTGGATTGTAAACCGGGCGCGAGCAAGAGGGCTTTCAGGGCATGTCGAAAATTTGGAAGACGGTTCGGTATGCGTCGTTCTTAAAGGACCCATTCGGAGGGTGGAAACCATGTTGATGCTTGTGGCGAAGGGCCCAGAGAAAGCAGCAGTTTCAGGCCTTTCAATAATGGAAGCAGACATATCGGCCGATGCCGACTTTGGGATAAGAAACAGAGAGCAAGCTTCATCGCAGTCCACGTCCGCAGCCACGGAGTGGGGACTAACTTTAGAGCATCCGGCCCAACGATCCAGCTCCAAAGCTCCCACCGAAACGGCTCAGCTTCGAAGCCCCCGCTTTGCTGTGCGGTCCCGGCAGCGATCGTCTTCGCCGTAGAGAGTTTGTAGTTTCGGGATGGCTACTGCGCAAAATCGACTACGCAGACTTGATGGGGTCAGAAATAGTTAATCGGGCGCTGCGTGCACGAGCAGAGTGGGGTCACCCATTAGGTGGTTTGGCAAGCGGGAAACGGCCTTGTCGGCGCGGTCTGCCGCGCTGCGTCTCCGCACGCCGTCATGACCGTCGGCGTGGTTTATTGCCGCGAGCATGAAACCATCGGTGACGTTCACCACGTTCCGGTGCAAAGCATCTTTGGAGCGGGAACCGCGGATATTTGTTGCGCAAAAGATGAAGCCCTCGAACGCTTCACGTCCCACTGGGTGGGCGATTGGAAGCTCTTGGCCGATGGCATGGAAATCGAGCACGCGGCCTGAGGTTTGGGAAACAGCGTCACCCCCAACCCCGCGCTTCCCGCGCCGAATTGCGGCTTTTGTTTACAACTCCTCCGGGCAAACGTTACGCATGAAAAACAACTTCGCGTTCGTGGACTAGCGCATGCTGTTTGGGTAAGGGGTTGAATTGTTCTCTGTACGCGCCGCGCGATGGGCGCAACCTCCGCCAACCCTCCCGGCCGGAGCAATGGCGCGTGATGCCTGCGATCACCATGATAAATCAAGAACAAGTCAACGTTAGCCTGTGGCGATTTTATGGTTTGTCTCGCGCCGACACTTTGAAAACAGTTACTGTTAGATCGGAACGTTTGCTTATGGAGATTTCGCCACAACTGACCCACTACGAACTTTTTTCCGGTGCGGCAAAGATCCGTGGACTGACGTGCACCAGGATCGCTGGTGATCATTGGTTAGTCAGGGGGTTGAATGTTCATATGTTTTTTAAGAGGCAAATCCCCGACACAACCTCCATGCCGGGGTTCTATGCTTGCACTCGAAGAACCGTGGCCACAAGATTCCTCAAGGAGGCAAAAATACCGGTGCCAATGGGGAAAGTGTTTATGTCCGACGATATCGAAAGGGCATGGGTTTGGGGCCAGGAATTAGAACAATCTTTGGTAATCAAGCCGTCAATTACCAAGCCATCAATAACGACACCGGGTGAAGCCCTCGCCACAAACGTTGGCGATAGGACTGCGTTCAATCACGCTTGGACAAATGCAGCAAAATTGGCTCGGAAGATCTTAGTCGAAGAAAGGGTTCCAGGTCGCCAATACCGTTTGTTGGTGGTCGGAGGGTGCTACGTTGCATTCACGAGGCTTGAACCCGCGGTCGGCAACGGCGAGGGACCGCAAGCGATTTCAGAGCCTGATTTGGCGAGTGAGCCCGATTTGTCGAGAGAGAACGAACACGAACCCTTCACCGATGGGTTGCACACGGACTTCCGCGTCGTCGCGGAGCGTGTCGCATCAATCCTTCCTCCAGTGGGGCTTCTCGCCGTCGACCTTATCGTTGAAGATATTGCAGGTAATCTGGCGAATCAGAAATGGTCGGTAATAAACACCGTAGTAGATCCAAATCTGGTACAGCATGTTTACTCGACGGCAGGAATAGGGCAAGAAATTGCGGGCCTCATTCTTGATTACAGTAGAAATTCTTATTTAATTAAAAGAAAATCAGATTTTCTCAACTTCGCACCTTCTACCTATGCACCCGGCTGGAAGGGGCACAATGAATGCTTTACAGTAGGATATGCCGTTAACCGCCAGTTGTTCAGGCAAGCCTGCTGGGCGCGAAATCTGAGTGTGAAAAACATAGATTTGAATTTGTGGTCGATATCGGACGGTACCACCACTAAATTCATGTTCCAAAGCACGCCGGAATTTACATCATTGGTCACACGCTCCCTCTTCAGTAACAAGGATGCTCTCAAACGACTGTTGCGAAAATTTGGTATCAATACACCAAAGGGGAAACGCTTTACCAAGGATAAAATCGAAGATGCAGTTGAATTTTTCCACCAGTTGCCAGGATTCGCGGTTGTCAAACCGATTCATGGGACCGGCGGGAGAGGCGTAACTGTGGGCATTGAAGACGAAGCCGTCTTGCGAGAGGCGTTCGGCAATCTTAATGGCGATATTGTTGTAGAGGAGCATATCAGCGGAAGCGATTATCGCCTTCTGGTAGTCCAGGGGCGATTTGTTGCAGCCATGCGCCGCATTCCGGCCAATGTCGTCGGCGATGGAGAAAAAGGGCTTACACAATTGATTGACGAGAAGAATGAAATACGCAAACGCAATCCGCATGTTGGAAAAGGAATGATTAAAATTGACCCTATCATCAGGCGCCAACTAGAATCAAGAGGGATTACAGGCGAGACTGTATTGCCTAAAGGCGAATTAGTGCAATTGCAGGGGGCCGCCAATATTGTTCATGGAGGTGATGGTGTAGACGCCACTGAGTTAGTACATTCTGAGTTTCAGGAGATTGTTGAGCAAGCTTGGCGAGTTGTGCCGCCGTCGGCGTACTGCGGTTTTGATTTAATTGCCGAGGACATCACGTTGCCTGCAAAAAATCAGGTTTGGTCTATCATCGAGGCGAATTCGAACGCGGACGTCGCCTTACACCATTTTCCGCAGGAAGGACAAGCGCGCGACGTCGCGGGAGTATTGATCGACAGTCTGTTCCCACATGCTAAAGCGAGGGCGATGGAGACACCTTCTACAGCCGTAAGGGCCGTGGCGAGCGGAAAAGTCCAAAAGGTAGGTTTCCGCAATTGGGTGCGAAAGCAGGCCCTGCGCAGGGCATTGGACGGATGGGTCCGGAATATTTCGCAAGACCGCGTGGAGGTCGTATTCAGCGGCATGCCGTTGGCCGTGGACGATATGGTCAGGCTTTGCCAGAAAGGTCCCAGCGGCGCTTCGGTCGAAGAGGTCCAAACATCGGTATTCGAAGAAAACGTTCCGGCAGACTTCATCATCGAACCATAGCGCCAACTCAAGAGCCATTGCCGCGGTCACCCAGTGTTCATCGGGTCCGCGATCACACCTGTTCGGCCGTCAAACCGGATGGGCACCTTGTTCGAGACGGGCGATGTTCTGAGTCAGGCGCTGGGTCAGCAGTTTGATCACCCTCATTGTCGGATTGGTGCTGTTCGCCGCCTTCGGTCTGATCTATTGGGATCTGAGCCGGCGGCTGGAGACGGTGGCGGCCACAACAATGTATCTAGGAACTGGACTCTTCGAATGTTATCGCATAGCGAGCAGTGTTCTCGTTATTTGCTGCCCAAATTATATTCCCCCGCACGTTCACCTTGCGCCGCGACGGCTATTATGCGTAGGGGGTTCGTGGCCAGTCGACACCTTGAAGAGAGTGACCTTTCAGATCGGAATTTGACCTCATGGACATGTCGCCGCAACCAACTCATTATCAACTGATTGCCGAAGCGGCGAGAATCCGTGGACTGAAGTGCATCAGGATCGCTAGAAATTATTGGATCGTCAGAGACTTAAAAACCGACACGTTCTTTAGGGGACAAATCCCTCAGACGACTTCTGCGGCGGGTTGGTATGCTTGCAGCCGAAGAGCCGTGACCCGGGGATTTCTCAAGGATGCAAAGATACCGGTACCCGAGGGAAAAGCGTTCCCGTCCGAAGATATCGACAGGGCGTGGAGCTGGGGTCAGGCATTAAACCGGCCCCTCGTTGTCAAGCCATCAACGAGAATACGAGGCGAGGCCGTCGTGACCAACATTCGTGACTGGGCCGATTTTAATGGCGCGTGGGCCAATGCCGCAAAATTGGATCAAACGATCCTCGTAGAGGAGATGGTTCCCGGTCGTCCGCATCGTCTGCTGGCGGTCGGGGGCTGCTTCGTTGCATTCGCGGCTCTTGATTCCCCGGTCGACGAGGGAGCGAAAGCAATCTCTGGACGCCATTTATCCGGCGGGGTCGAACACGAACCTTTCACCGGTTGTCCGCACGCGGATTTCCGCGCCGTCGCGGAGCGTGTCGCGTCAATTCTGCCTCCGGTGGATCTTATCGCCATCGACATTTGTGCTGACGATATTACAGCTGAACGGGCGAATCAGAAGTGGTTTGTAATAAATACGGTCGCTGACCCAAACCTGACAAAACGTAAATACTCGTTGGTCACCAGCGCACAAGATATAGCCGGTGTCATTGTTGATTATAGTAGAGCTTGTCACACAGGACGACGAAAAACAAACGATCTCGATTTCTTAGCTTCTACCTATGCACCAAGTTGGAAGGGACACAACGACTGCTTTAAAGCAGGCTATACCCTTAATCTGCAACTGCTCCGGCAAAGCTGCTGGGCGCGAAATCTCGCTGTCGAAAATCTGGACTCAGTACTATGGTCCATTTCGGACGGTAAGATCACTCAGTTCATGTCCCTCAGCATGCCGGGATCGACCTCCTGGGTCGCACGCTCCATCACCAACAACAAGGAGGCGACAAAACGGCTATTGCGCCTTTCGGGCATCAATACGCCAAATGGCAAGCGCTTCGCCAAGAATGAGGTCGAGGCCGCGATTAAATTTTTCCGGCGATTGCAACGGGCGGTGGTTGTCAAACCGATCTATGGATCCGGCGGGAAAGGCGTGACCACGGGCATTGAAGACGAGACCGTCTTACGGGAGGCCTTTGGTAATCTCAAAGCCACAAAGTGCGTTGTCGAGGAGCATATCCGCGGGCGGGATTATCGAATGTTGGTCGTCCGGGGTCGATTTGTCGCGGCCATGCTTCGCGTTCCGGCCCATGTCGTCGGCGATGGTGAAAAAAGCCTTACACAGTTGATTTCCGAGAAGAATGAAAAACGCAAACCCGATCCATTCCTTGGAAATGCATTGATAAAAATAGACCCGATAATCGCGCGCCAACTCGAATTAAGGGGGATCACGAGCGAGACCGTGTTGCCCAAGGGCGAGATTTTACAATTGCAGGGCGTCGCCAATATTCATTTTGGGGGTGATAGTATAGATGTCACAGAGTTTGTACATCGTGGATTTCAGGACATCGTCGAGCGGACCTCGCAAGCCTTGCCGCCGATGGCGTACTGCGGATTCGATTTGATTGCCGACGACATCACTCTGCCTCCGGAAAAACATTCGTGGGCGATCATCGAGGTAAACGTGAACGCGGAAGTTGCCTTGCACCATTTTCCATGGGAAGGACAAGCGCGCGACGTCGCGGGAGTATTGATCGACAGTCTATTCCCACATGCTATAGCGAGGGCGATGGAGACGCCTCCTAGAGCCGTTAGGGTCGTGGCCAGCGGAAAAGTCCAAAAGGTAGGTTTCCGCAACTGGGCACGAAAGGAAGCCCTGCGTAGAGCATTGGACGGATGGGTTCGGAATATTTCGCAAGACCGCGTGGAGGCCGTATTCAGCGGCATGCCGTTGGCCGTGGACGATATGATCAGGCTTTGCCAAAAAGGCCCCAGCGGTGCTTCGGTCGAAGAAGTCCAAACATCGGTATTCGAAGAAAAAGTTCCGGCGGACTTCATCATCGAACCTTAGCGCCGCCTCAAGAACCATTGCCGCGGTCACCCAGTGTTCATCGGGTGCGCGACCACACCGGTTCGGCCGTCAAACCGGATGGGCGCCTTGTTCGAGACGGGCGATGTTCTGAGTTCAGGCGCTGGGTCAGCAATTTGATGAGGTAGAAACCGAACCGCGGGTTTTGGTGGTACAGTTCATACACCTTTTCGGCAGTAATCCTCAGGAACTCGCAGTCTTCCGCGCATACGACCGTCGCGGAGCGGGTGCGATCCGGTGAAAACACGCCGATCTCGCCGAAAATATTCCCCGCTTCGATGTATAGCTCGGACTCCGGCACGTAGACGCGGCCTTGCTTGAGGTAATACAGAAAATCGGCCTCCGCGCCCTTGCGGAAAAGCACCTGCCCTTCGCGGCCGGATGTCCCGCTCATGAACGGAAGCAGCCAATCCGCGAACAAATCGCGCGACACCGACGCCTTGACGTCTTTCACGAGCTTTTTCATTTCGTAGAGACGGTAGCCGTTCAGGGGGAGCAAGATCGACTGCATGATCAGCATGGGTGTCAGGCTCAAATAAGCCGCGTAGATAATCAGCAATATATTGCCGCAGATCGCGAACGTTCTGAGCGGTATCATTGTCTTCATACAGACGGCCGCCAGGGTAAATGCCGACGCCGCATAGCCGATGATTTCAATGGTGTTCATTTAGCGGTCTGGATCCATGAGGCGGTGCAGGTGGACGATCACGTACTTGATTTTGGCGTGATCGACGTGCCGCTGACTGACACCGCGCCAAGCCTTGAGAGCCTCATCATAGCTGGGGTAGATGCCGACGATATCGAGCGTGTCGACATCGACAAAATCGACGCCTCCCGGGTCCTTCACTTCCCCGCCGAACACCAGATGCAGCAAAGGCTTGGCCATGGTTCCCGCTCCTCAAGAATGGTAGCTCCCAAGTACCAGCCCGCCGAACCGTCCGCAAGCCGGACGGCTCGGAGCGATCTTGAACGAATTCTTGGCCGACTGCCGATGAACGACGCCGTCGGAGAGCAAGCCGCCACCCCTCCCGGGACAACGCCCTGGAGGGGCGACACCACGGACTCGACGCGTTTCTAAACGGCGCTAATGCTGAGTGGCCGCGCTCGACGGAACGGTCCGGCCCGGGTCTTCTTCCGGTCCCCCCTCCTTGCCGTTGCACGCGCCGAAGACCGCCCCGACGGCCGCGCCGACGGCGGCGCCAATAGCGGCCCCCACGCCGCCAAACGCGGCTCCCGCGCCCGCGCCCGCGAGGGCGCCAACGACGGCGCCGGTCGCCGCGTTTTGCGGAATGATCGTGATGTCCCTGGCGGAATTCCCGAGTTCGGCGCCGTCGTCGAAGATACTGTTGACGGCGCTGGCGATGCCCAGCGCGGCCGGGCTGCCATGACTGTCAAGCACCATCTTGTGGTAAATTTTTCTGACGGTCGCGGCGGCTTCGGAGGTTTCCGTCTCTCCCTCGACCGCTTGAAAGACAAGGTCGCACAATAGCTTGAGATCCTCAACTTCATCGGAATGGATCAGATCCCGTTTGAAAAGCTCATCGATACCGACCTTGGTCGCTTCCAACTGACTTCCGTTTTGTTCTTGCAGCACGCGTTCGAACTCGCGGCGGATGGCCGTGCTCAGATCTCCCGTGCTCATGGCGATGCTGCGAGCGGACGCGGACTCGGAAGCGGCGACAATCGGTACGGCTCGAGTCTCAATTTGTGTTTGGGTATATCCAGTCATGACGCTCTCCTCATGGTGTGTTGGTTTAAGTCGGCGCGACTGTAGCGGTGGCCGATCCGCGTCCGATATGAACTGGTTCACACTCCCGCTGTTTTTGAACCCGAGCCGCTCCCGTGGAACGCCATCAGCTTTCGCGGTCGATGGCGCCGCGGGCCAGTCGGGTGTTGGCCTCGGCCGGCGCGCGATAGTATGCGTCTGATATGTACAGGCACGAAACGATCACCCCCATTGTCGGATTGGTGCTGTTCGCCGCCCTCGGGCTGATCTATTGGGATCTGAGCCGGCGGGTGGAGACGGTGGCGGCCACCGGCCGCGATACCGCCGAACGGGTGGACAGCATCGCCCAGGCCATGCCCCATCTCGGCGAGCGCATGGCGCTCGAGGAGATCCACCGCGAGCTCACCGGGGCCGTCGCCATCACCCGGCCGCTAGAGCAAATCCGTGTCAGATAGAATCGAAATGGGATTCCCAAAGGCCGCGGAAAGTGATTCAAGCTAAGGGCTGGGATAGAGGAGGCCAGCCCTGGATGGTACGACCTTATTCGGAAGACCTTCGTGAGCGTGTTGTTGGCGCTGTTGAGTTGGGGACGTCGCGGAATTCGGCGGCAAAGCAGTTTGGTGTGAGCATCAGCTTCGTTGTCAAGTTGATGCAGCGCTGGCGGCGGCGGGGAACGATCAAAGCCGACAAGTACGGCGGCTGGAAGAAGCCGAAACTGGCTCCCCATGCCGATCGTATCCGGGCTTTGGTGGCCGAGACCTGCGACATCACCATCGACGAGTTGCGTACCGCCCTTGCCGCCGAAGGGATCGAGGCGAAGCGCTCGACGCTGGGCGACTTTCTCCTGGCTCAGGGGTTGACGCGAAAAAAAAGACCGCTCACGCCGCCGAGCAAGAGCGCCCTGACGTTGCCGCGGCGCGAGCCATCTGGCGCAACCAGCAGCCCGGGATGACGGCCGAACGATTGGTCTTTCTTGATGAGACCTGGGCACGCACCAACATGGCCCGGCGCCATGGGCGGGCACCGCGCGGTGAGCGGGTGCGCTCGGCCATTCCCCATGGCCATTGGAGGACAACCACATTCCTTGCCGCCCTGCGCCACGACAGGATGACCGCACCCTGCGTGTTCGATGGGCCCATCAATGGCGCGCGCTTCCTCGCCTGGGTCGAGCAAGCTCTGGTCCCGACCCTCGCCAAGGGCGAGGGCGACATCGTCATCATGGACAACCTCGGGTCCCACAAGGTTGCCGGCGTCCGCGAGGCCATCGAGGCGGTCGGCGCGACCCCGCTCTACCTCCCGCCCTATAGCCCCGACTTCAATCCCATCGAACAGGTCTTCGCCAAGCTCAAGTCAATCCTGCGAAAGCTTGGCGCCAGAACCGTCGACGATCTTTGGAAGGCCATCGGAAACGCCCTCAATGAGTATCCGCCCGCCGAATGCAGAAACTATCTCCCAAATGCAGGCTATTCCGTCTAAACCGGATACGCTCTAACGTCGGGCGACGGCGAGGAGGCGGTGTTCGCGCGGCTGATCGACGCGCGGCTGCAAACGGTCGCGCTCTACAAGCTGCCGCTCGACACCGCCGCCAGCCGCACCCTGGTTCTGGCATCAAGGGCATCATCACCGAGGCCGATCCCATCGCTGTCTCCATGGACCGGCTGGAACGCTGGACCACGGACGTGGAAGTGAACATGGCCGGCGAGGTGGCCTTCGCGGTGCTGCCGGCGCGCATCGACGGCGCGTCCAGCTTCGTGATCTTCAAGGACTTCGCGCCGGTCACCAAGCAGTTCGAGAGCCTGCGACTCAAGCCCGCGAGCGAGAAGATCCTGCCCATCCCTGTGAAGAACTAAACCGAGCTTGCCATCTACCTCGCGGAAATCGGCCCGCCCAGGGGCTGGGACCTTCCCGACCTCCCCGGCGACGACGCACAGACGGTGGAGTAGGGCGAAGGTCCGTTATCGAATCTCGGCGAAAATCAGGTATGCTACCTGCCCCTCGGGAAACTTCGGACGTTCCGCCACGATGATCAACGTTCATCTCCGCAGCATTCCGGATACCGAAGCGGCTATTGGTTGGGCCGGCGGGCAGACCATCGTCGTCGACCGTCCCGACGGGAAGGCAGGCGGCCAAGGACTTCGGCTTCAATGGCGGCGAGATGCTGGCTCTCGCCATCGGCGGATGCTTCTGCAACGACCTTCGCTATTTGGCCCACGATATGGGAATTGCCCCTGTCGCCATCGCCGTGAACGTATCTATCGCCATCGACGGCAGCCCGCCGATGGTCACCGGCGTCACCATGCAAGTCGACATTGAAGCCGAAGACAGCGGCACCGATGTGGCCTAGTTGCTGCGGCGCGCCAAGCAGCGCTCCACGATCAGCGATTCCGTCCAACACGGATTTCCGGTTTTGCTCGTTGAAGGGATCTGAACTAAATTTTTCGACCCTTTGGTTGCGCTTCACCGACAGATCTAATGCGCCTCTTCCCAGTTGGGGCCGGTGCCGGCGTCGACGGTGAGGGGGACCTCGAGATGGGCGACCGATTCCATGATGTTGGTGACCAGATCGCGGGTCTGCTCCACCTCGGCCTCGGCGACCTCGAATACCAGCTCGTCGTGGACCTGCAGCAGCATCTTCGCCGAGAGCCCGGCGGCGGCGAGGGCGGCGGGAATGCGGACCATGGCGCGCTTGATGATATCGGCGGCGCCGCCCTGGATGGGGGCGTTGATGGCGGCGCGTTCGGAAAAGCCGCGCACCGACGGGTTCTTGCTATTGATGCCGCCCACATGGCATTTGCGGCCGAACAGCGTGGTGACGAAGCCGTGTTCGCGCGCCGCGGCCTTGGTCGTCTCCATGTAATCGCGGATCTCCGGGAATTGGGCGAAGTACGCCTCGATGTAGGCCGCCGCCTCGCCCCGCGAGATGCCGAGCTGGCGCGCCAGACCGAACGCCGAGATGCCGTAGAGAATGCCGAAATTGATGGCCTTGGCGCGGCGCCGGACCATCGGGTCCATGCCGTCCACGGGAACGCCGAACACCTGCGAGGCGGTGATGGCGTGGATGTCCATGCCGTCGCGGAAGGCGTCCTTGAGCGCCTCGATGCCGGCCACATGTGCCACCAGCCGCAATTCGATCTGCGAATAATCGGCGCTGAGCAGCACCGAACCCGGCTCGGCGATGAAGGCGCGGCGGATCTTGCGGCCCTCTTCGGTGCGGATGGGGATGTTCTGCAGATTGGGATCGGACGAACTCAGCCGGCCGGTGTTGGCGATGGTCTGCGCATACGACGTGTGCACCCGTCCGGTGTTGGGGTTGATCTGGTCGATGAGCGCGTCGGAATAGGTGCTCTTGAGCTTGGCGAGCTGACGCCAGTCGAGCACCCGCGCCGGCAGGTCGTGACCCTCGGCGGCCAGTCCCTCGAGCACGTCGGCGCCGGTGGCATACGCCCCCGTCTTGCCCTTCTTGCCGCCCGTCAGGCTCATTTCGTCGAACAGGATCTCGCCCAGCTGCTTGGGCGAGCCGATGTTGAAGGGACGGCCGGCGAGCGCGTGGATCTCTGCCTCCAACTCGGTCATGCGGGCCGCGAACTCGCGGCTGACCTGGCCCAGAACCTTGGCGTCCACCAGAATTCCGGCGCGCTCCATGGCCGTCAGCACCGGGATCAGCGGCCGTTCCATGGTCTCGTAGACGGTGACCATGCGCTCGGCCACCAGGCGCCGCTTAAGAAGCAGGTGAAGCCGCAGCGTCACGTCGGCGTCCTCGGCGGCGTAGTCGAGGGCCTTGTCGAGCTGGACCTTGTCGAAGGTGATCCGGGTGCGGCCATTCCCGCAGACCTCGGAATATTTTATGGTTTGCACGCCGAGATGCAGCTCCGCCAACTCGTCCATGCCGTGGCCGTGCAAGCCGCCGTCGAGCACATAGGACAGCACCATGGTGTCGTCGATCGGCGTCACGTCGGCGCCGTACCGGGCCAATACCTCCATGTCGTACTTGATGTTCTGGCCGATCTTGAGGACGGCCGGATCGGCCAGCAGCGGTTTGAGAAGGGTTAGCGCCGTTTCCAGCGCAATCTGCCGGGGCGCCGCGCCCTGGTCGCCGAGATCGAGGCCGCCCCGCCCCTCGTGGCCAAGCGGGATGTAACAAGCCCGGCCGGGCTCGATGGCCAGCGACACACCCACCAGGTTGGCGCGCATGGAATCCAGGGAATTGGTCTCGGTATCCACCGCCACCTCGCCGGCCAACGCCGCCTCGGCGATCCAGCGCTTGAGCGCGGCTTCGTCCTGGACCAGTTCGTATTCGGCCGGTGTCTCGGCGGTCCCGGCCTCCGTCTTCGTTGCCGGGGGCCCGCCGGTTCCGCCTCCCGGAAACCGGGCCAGCAGCGATTTGAACGCATTCGCCTCGAGGAAATCGCGGAGCGCGTCCGGGTCCGGCTCGGGCACCGCCATATCTCCCAGCGGCACTGGAACCGGCACGTTGGCGTCGAGCCGCACCAGGTCCCGGGAGACACGCGCGCCGTCGGCGTGATCCAGCAGGTTTTGGCGGCGCTTCGGCTGCTTGATTTCGCCGGCGCGGGCCAGCAGGGTGTCGAGGTCGCCGTATTCCTCGATCAATTGCGCGGCGGTCTTGACGCCGATGCCGGGCACGCCCGGAACATTGTCAATGGAATCCCCGGCTAGCGCCTGTACGTCAATGACCTCGGTCGGGACCGACGCCGAACTTCTCGCGCACCTCGTCGGGACCGATGACGCGGTTCTTCATGGCGTCCATCATGGTGACGCCCTCGCCCACAAGCTGCATTAGATCCTTGTCCGACGATACGATGGTGACCTCGGCCCCGGCCTCGCGGGCGAGGCGGGTGTAGGTGGCGATCAGGTCGTCGGCCTCGTAGCCCTCCAACTCCACGCTGGCGACGTTGCACGCGCGGGTGGCGTCGCGCACCAGGGCGAACTGCGGGATCAGATCCTCCGGCGGCTCCGGCCGGGTGGCCTTGTAGGCGGGGTAGATGTCGTTGCGGAAGGTGCGGCGCGCGGTATCGAACACGACGGCGATATGATCGGCATCGGTGGATTGCAACAGCTTCAGAAGCATGTTGGTAAAGCCGAACACGGCGTTGACCGGCGTCCCGTCGGGACGCGTCATGGGCGGCAGCGCATGGAAGGCGCGAAACAGAAACCCCGAGCCGTCGATCAGAAAGACGTGGCGCGGCGCGTTCAGTGGCCCGCGACCTCTTCGGCGCCCTCGGCCAGCACGAAGTGGCGCGAGCAATAGGGGCAGACCACGTCGCCCTCGTCGCCGATCTTGAGATACACAAGAGGATGACCAAGCGATCCGCCGCCGTTACAGGCGACCTTGCGGCTTTCCACGGTGATGGTTTCATCCGGCATCATGATTGTTCGCACCCCTCTAACCGTTGACCTAGCGGACGGCGGGATGATAGCGATTGCCGCCCGACAATCAATGACCCCGTGCGGTCGCGCCCGCTGGTTAATTTAGGACTCCATGCCCTCAGCCGTTCCGGACAACGCCGTCGAGACCGTCGACCTCTGCAAGACCTACGCCGGCGGCAAGGGTGGAAAGGCCGTGCGCGCCCTCGACAACGTCAGCCTGGCGGTGCCCGCCGGCTCGTTTTTCGGGCTTTTGGGACCCAACGGGGCTGGCAAATCGACGCTCATCAACATCCTCGCCGGTCTGGTTATCCGCACCTCCGGCGAGGCGCGCATCTGGGGCTACGACATCGACGGCGACATGCGGGCGGCCCGGCGCGCCATCGGCGTGGTGCCGCAGGAGCTCAACATCGATCCGTTCTTCACGCCCCGGGAACTGCTGGAGGTTCAGGCCGGCCTCTACGGCGTTCCCAAACGCGCGCGGCGCACCGACGAAATCCTGAGCGCCGTGGGGTTGAGCCGGCAGGCGGACTCGTATGCCCGCAGGCTGTCGGGCGGCATGCGGCGGCGGCTTCTAGTGGCCAAGGCGATGATCCATTCGCCGCCGGTTCTGGTGCTCGACGAGCCCACCGCGGGCGTCGACGTGGAGCTGCGCCGTCAGCTGTGGACGTACGTGCGCCGGCTCAAGGAGAGCGGCGTCACCATCTTGCTCACCACCCACTATTTGGAGGAAGCGCAGGAGTTGTGCGACCGCATCGCCATCATCAACCATGGCCGGGTGATCGCCTGCGAAACCACCCAGGCGCTGCTCCAACGGATTGACTCGAAGGAGCTTTCGGTCACCATCGCCGAACCCATCGGGGCGGTGCCGGAGTCGCTGGAATGCTTCAACGTGGAACTCAGGTCGCCAAGCCGGTTGGTGTTTCACTATCCGCCCAGCCGCACCGATAGCGGCGAGATCCTGACGGCGCTGCGCAACGCCGGACTGACGGTCCGCGAAGTCAACACCCGCGAGGCGGAGCTGGAGGATATCTTCCTGCAACTCACCAGCGAACCCGAACCCGCCTCATGAGCCAGGCGGCGGGACGGCTCGCGGCGTTGCTGGTGGTTCTGTCGTCCGCGTGCGCGCCCGTCACCATGCCCGCCGGCCCCTCCGGGATCGATCCGGTGGTCAACGCGGACACCATCGTCGCGGACGACGGCGCGACGCTGCCGCTGCACTCGTGGCTTCCGGAGACCGCCCGGCCGGCGGCGGTGGTGCTGGGGGTCCACGGATACAACGATTACGGACGTTTCCTTGACGCTCCCGCCACTTATCTAGCGGAACGCGGCATCGCCACCTACGCCTACGACCAGCGCGGTTTCGGCCGGGCGGCCCATCGCGGTCTGTGGCCGGGAACGGAAACCTTGACGCGGGATCTCAAGTCGGCGGTATCCGCCCTGCGGCGCCGTTACCCGGATGCGCCGGTGTACGTGCTGGGGGAGAGCATGGGCGCCGCCGTGGCGATCGTGGCCATGGCCGAGCCCGATCCGCCGGAAGTGGACGGGCTCATTCTGGTTGCCCCGGCCGTGTGGGGGCGCGAGACCATGCCGTGGTATCAGACGGCGGCGCTGTGGACCGCCGCGCACATGGCGCCGTGGAAGACGGCCACTGGCCGCGGTCTCGGCATCCGGCCGTCGGACAATATGGAAATGCTGCGCGCGCTCAGCCGCGACCCCCAGGTGATCAAGAAAACCCGGTTCGACTCCATCTACGGCCTGGTCGATCTCATGGACGACGCGCTGGACGCGGCCCCCCGCGTCAACGCCCGGTCGCTGATCCTTTACGGCGAACGCGATGAGGTGATCCCCGCCGAGGCCGTCCAACTGCTGCTGGCCCGGCTTCCCGAGAACGGCCGGGACCAACGGCGGGTCGCCATCTATCGCGACGGCTTTCACATGCTGCTCCGCGATCTGCAGGGCGAAACCGTGTGGGCCGACGTGGCGGCGTGGATCATGGACGGCGGCGCGCCGCTGCCATCGGGCGCCGATTCCATCGCCGCGAAGGGCGGCGCTTGCCCGGACCGGAACGATTGCGCTATCGTGCGTCCGCGACGCACCCGTAGCTCAGCTGGATAGAGCGCTGCCCTCCGAAGGCAGAGGTCGTGAGTTCGAATCTCGCCGGGTGCGCCAAATTCTTACGTTTCAGCGCACTACAGATGCGAGAGATGCGAGGTCCCGGCGAGGAAGGCTGGCCCTCTTATTTGGCACAATTCTGGCACACTTGTTATCATTTCCCGCAAATTTGTGATGTCGCGTAACGGCGGTGCGCCAAAAAGGCGGTTGTTCGACGGTCTTTACGCAACATCGAGTGTCGTGAGCAGGACCGAGCCGTCTGGCTCGACTTCACCGGCGAGATACTTCCGGCGCGCCAAAGATTCGATTTCCGGGCGGTGCTTGATGAAGGCCTTCATGAAATCTCGCTGGTCAGCGCCAAAGTGATCTTCGAGCGTTTCGACGCTGACTGCGCACGCGATCTTGTTCTCGCCGTCCCGGCCCGTGAAGGCGACCACGTCTCGCCTGCGGTCGTACCGCTGGTCAGCCCCTGGAAATTGCAGCGTTCGCTTGTCGGTCAGGCCAAGAGATTCCAAAATCGCCAGGACCGAAGAAAGCTGGATGTCCTTTTCCGCCTGTTCGAAGCGTGAGATTGTCGCCGCACTGACCATCGCGATTTCGGCCAAGCGCTTTTGCGTGATGCCTAGCTTCTTGCGGCGGTAGACCGCCTCTTCGACAACAGCCGACCAATTGAATCGAAAGTTCCGTTCCATCGTTTGTCCATGTGTTCGATCAGTTTTGCTTTCAGCGTGCCCGGCACATCCGCGCAGGCCTGAACGGCCTGGCAGGCGGCCGGAAGGTGCTTGCCCAGATCACGCGCAGCAAGTTCAACGGCGCCCTCCGGCAGGCCGAAACCCTCGCCGAGGGCCAGGACGTGCTTGGGCCTGAGCGCGCCGACATCGCGATTGGCGGCTCCGCCAGCCGCCAGCGCCAATTGCTGGTACTCGCGACAAAGGGCGCTGGCCACCAGGTCATACGCCGGAGCCAGCCGCAGACCTTGCTCGGTGTGCATCATCGAGAAATTTTTGAAATGGGCATCCGTGTTGCCGGTCAGGAAGCAGGCCAGCACTCTCCGGAACAGCTTTTCCGCTTCCGCCGGGATGCAGCCTGGCGTCTCCTGAATGAACCGGGACATATCCTCGTAGGCGCCATCATATTTGGCATCCCCCGACGGCTTGCCGAGAAGCTGGCTGAACTCCTCGAAATGCAGCTTCCGACCCGTGCGCGATCGGTCGAAGCGCTTGACCATCAAAGCCTTGTCCCGGATTCCCGGCAGTGCGGCGATCTCCGTCTCGACGATCTCATCGCCGGGCAACAGCGCGCGCACTGCGGCTGTCGTCATATGCTCGATCTCGACAATGTCGTGCAGCGAGCCTGAAGAAAGCTTGGCAATGTAGGTGCTGGTTTCATCTGCCCTGGCCGGGCGGAACGCCTTGCCGTCCCGCACGGCGAGAAATTTCGGCTGTATGCCGGACAGGGAGGCGCGGCTGGCCAGCGCCGCCATGCTTTCCTCATCCCCGAAATCAAGGGCGGGTTCCTGGGCTGGCGCCGGGTCGGTGACGGACACACCCCCTGCGCAGTCCCGGCCGAAGGCCAGCAGCAGCGCAAAGCGGTCATCGGCGTTCACACGCAGCGCACGGGCCTGCGCGTTGCGCAACCAGCCTTCGGCCACGAGATTGTCGAAGAATGGGTGCAGCCCGGCTTCGGAAACGTACGGGTCGGCGCGCAGGGGCAGGGTATAGGCGATTGCAGGCGCGCCGCTGGCCAGATATCCCTCCTCATATGTGAAAATGCATCTCCGGTCCCGCTCCTGCCGTAACTCTCCGGCCAGAGCATCACGATAATGGACTTTTCCCCATAGAATTGATGCCATGATATAGATTGTTGCTTCTATCAACATTCATAGATGATAAAAATACGTTGTAATCGATATAACTACCATACACCAGAAAATTCATAAACCACGTTATATCGAAACCCGCAGTTTTCGCCTCGCGCGGTCCTCGCGGGTGGTCACGTCGACTTCGCCCTGTGGGGACCTTTCCGTCTCTCTGCCGGGCCGGAACCTTGCCAGGCTTCACGCCCGGGGGCCAACCGCCGCCCCTGTCGGGCGAGGGTGGCGGCTTGGCTCCCGAGCAGTTGCAGCTACGGTGGTCCTTTGTGGAGATTTCTTCTCACCGACCCTCGTGTGGTGCTATCCATAAAACAAGGAAACGATCATGAAGACAGTTCAGAAAAATCCCGCAAGCGCCGCCTGTGGAAGGAAGCGCAAGCGAACGCCGCTATCGAAGGCATTCATTACACTGATGAGGAGAAAGCAGCGTTCGCATTCAATAGGCGTCGAGTCGCAAGGCCGCCGCCAGACAGTCGGTGGCGACGACAATGTCGGGAACCTTCCGCGCGCAAAGCGTGACCACACCATCCGGCGAATTCGGCTACATTCGAATCTTCACGTTCAATGTCGACGATCCCGACGCCTTCATCGACGAGTTCGTTCGCCTGGCCGAACTGCTTCCCCAGAACGGTCTGATCGTCGATGTGCGCGGCAACGGCGGCGGTCACATTTACGCCAGCGAGGGTCTTCTGCAGGTGTTGAACGGCTATCAGAACAATGAGTTTGTCGCCGCCAGAAAAGTGAACCTGTGACACTGCCGCGGATGACGGAAAAAGGCTGGTGAGCCTTTTTCCGCTCCGTGCACGGCTACACCTTCGCGCGATCAAGCCCGGGCGGGGCGCCGGTATTTACCGGCCCGTGCGGTCGACCCTATTTCGCGAGACGGGCGTTGAGTTTGATTTCCGGTCCCGCCAGCGCCTTCGACACCGGGCAATTCTTCTTGGCGTCCTCGGCGGCGGCTTTGAAATCGCTCTCGTCCATGCCGGGGACGACCGCTTCCATGTCCAGTTCGATCAGGGGAATAACAAAGCCGTCGCCTTCCTGTTTGAGGTGAACCTTGGCCGTCGTCGTCACCCGCTCCGGCTTGTGGCCCGCTGTCGCCAGGCCGTGGGAGAGCGCCATGGAAAAGCAAGCCGCCTCGGCGGCCGCGATCAGTTCCTCCGGGTTCGTTCCCTGCCCGTCCTCGAAGCGCGACTTGAACGTGTAGGCGCCCTTGTACGCTCCGCTGCCGAGAGCCACGTCACCGTCGCCCGCCTTCAGATCGCCGCGCCATTCCGCGCGCGCGTTTCGCGTTGTCATTCTTTCCTCCTCCAAACATGTGCGTGCATCGGAACTCCCCGGACGATCGGTCCGAACATCCCGCTTGAGGAATAGATGGGGCCGACGATTGTTCCGGAAAAGCATTGTCTGGAACCGGGGGGCTGATCGAGAAAGGAATCTTATGATAATGAGTCGGTGTCTCGCGCCCCAGAGGACCGATGAAGGCGGTGAAACCCGGCGCCGTATCCATTGTCCGTGGGATCGCAATAGAACAACGGGAGAACATGACATGGCGAAACCTTATCTGATAATGGCCTTGGCGGCGGCGATGGCGGTTTTGTCCCTGGGCGCCGCCTGCGAAGACGAAAAGACACCGGCGGAGAAGGCCCAGGTCCATCTCGAAAAGTCCGCCGAGGAAGCCGGCAATGCCGTGGCGGAGGCCGGCAAGGCTGCCCGGGAGCAGGCCGGGGAAACGGCCGAATCCGTCTCCGATTTTACGCGAAAGGCGTACGAAGCAACCCGGGACGAAGCGGCGGAAGCCTACGAACGCGCGCGCCTGGCCGCCGAACGGGCCGCCACCGAGGCCGGCGAGGAAACGCGGCATGCCTATGAGGCCGCGAAACGGCAGGCCGCCGACGCCTACGAAAAAACGAAGTCCGCCGCCGCCGAAGCCGGCCGCGAGGCGGCCCAGGAGACGGATTCCATGTACGAAGCGGCCAAGCGACGCGTCGAGGAAGCGCTCGACCCCGGAACGCCGGCGCGGAAGGGCAACTGATGCCGTCCACACCGGACCATGCCTACCCGGTCCATGCCTACCCGATTGCCCAGGCGGTGGTGGTTCGTTAGGATTTAACTTGATAAAATATGCTAAATTCCCCATAATATGGGTTTAATGGTATGCGCGTGAAAAGCCGGCCCCATCACGTCGGGTTTTTGGAGGACGTGAAGAAGATCCTGGGAGACAAGGATGGCGTCGTTAGCCCCCGGCCTTCTCAGGCTCAGAATTTAGAATATTTGGTGCTATGTGCCAATCTGTGGGGTGAGATGCGCGGCGGTCGAAGAGTGATCCCCGAACTTGAAAGCAAACTGAAGGACCACCTCAGAACCGCGGCGGGCCAACTTTACGAGATCCGGTATGCGCCTTGGGGCGCGGAATCCCTGGAACTCATACCGTGGCCACCGAAGCTCGTACGAAAATACCGGATATGGTTTGTAAGGGAGAACGATGGAACGGAACGGCTTATGGCCATGACCGATGTGAAAACGATAACCGATCGTGGTTTCCAGGATTTCGACGAAGTGGTCTGCCCCAGGATTCTGGAAGATTATCCTGGCGGTCGCACTGAACGATAGGAACAATCAGATGCCTGAAAAAGCTTCGATCCCCATTGGCAAGGGCGCGCCCGCGCAGCGGACGGAACCGTTTCAAGACGCCGCTGAAGCCTATAAGTACTTTACCGGCGAAACCATGTCGGCCGGCGAAGCCGCCGACGCGTTTTGGTACGTGCGTCTGCGGCAGCGGATGATCGCCCGCCGAAAGGCAGCCGTTGAAAACCAAGCCAAGGTCGCTTCCGCCATGGGAACAAGCCAAAGTGAGGTTTCGCGCCTGGAGAATGGACTGGGGCCCGGCACACGTCTGGGAACATTGCGAACCTACTTGGCCGTATGCGGTACTTCCTTGGAAGAAGTGATCTCGTCTTCAGATGAGCGGTCCGATGCCGACCTTCGGGAAGATCAGGAAGAGCTGGATCAGAAAGCGAAGATGCGACTGGTCATCGAAGGCCAAGAATTCGCCGGCGTTGAAGCCAAGGGTGTCCTGGAGGCGCTGCACGCCCTGAACAACTTGCTGCGCCAGTCGTCACTGGACCGCCAGAAGCGCAAGGGATTCATCCTTGGATTCCTCCACGAGCTGGCCAGCGTGCGAGAGGACGCTTCATCCCGTCCCGGCCGCGATTTCGACGTGCAGGTTACTGTTCCAAACGAGCACTATGAACCGTTGCTCAAGAACATAACCATGGTCGACATCACTTCGGCTTTGAGCGCATCTGATTTTCGTAAGACGATCGCGGAACCTCTTGACCTGAGCGATTTCTGAGGACGCATGGCTGGACGTCATTTCCTCACCACCTCTCTATTTTGGCTGATTTGCATTGGAATCGTTTGGCAGGGCGCGCATTTCGTGGCCCCTCGATGGCCATTCGTCGGTGACATCTTCGGTATACTGGGGACTCTGGCGCTGTTCCTTCCGACCGCTTCCGATATTGCTTGGGATGTCCTGATCCGAATGCAAGGAACGGTATTCGGCCCCGACGGAAAACCCTTGCCCACGAGCGAAGGTTACGTCCCGTTTTCCTGGAAAAGGGCCTGGCTGAATGCTTTGGGGATTACTCTGATCGGACTCGGCTTCGGCGTGAACTTTCTGGCAAAAGGGCCGTGATACCACACGGGATCGGGGGATCGAGGCGGGCGTGACCATCCGCGACCCCAGCACCGGCCGCTGTCCTACAAAGCCGGCGGTGGAACGCCGAATGACAAAACCGTTCGCTCACTTTGAGATTTCTTCGGAGGCATAGACCGGCGCATCCGATGCACCGTGATAAAAAGACCATCGGACTTTATCCGATTGAACGCGAAAGACAGCCGAGGCCAGGGTATTTTCGCGGTCCGGATCATCGGCGTTGCGCCGCCAGATTGGCCATCCCGATCCACCCGTATCGCGCAAAATCGCCAAGGGATCGCGACAGTCGCTCGAGAGCAGCGCGTTCCCGCGCGCGTGGCGGTCCCGCGAAGACGCGGTGATGATTTGCTCCACGCCTTTCTTTGCGATGAGGAGGGCGTGGTTCACATGGACGGACGGCTCAACGATATCGCGCGCGGCCACCCGGCCATCCCCGTACTCAATGCTCATCACACGTGGATCACCGGCTTGAGCAACGGCGAGATGGTAACCGCCGCTGGCAGGCGCCTCCCGCAGGATCGCCGGGACCGCGTCGAGCGTGTCCGCGTCCAGGACGGCGCGCGACAGCACCATGCGCGGAACTTCCGGCCTGACATGCTTAAGACGTAGATTATCCACGGCCGTCACCAGGCCTTTGTCGGTCACGGCGAAGGTATGCCCGCAGATCGACCCAGGATAGCAAAACGAAAGGAAGCCGCTCCGTCCGATCAGAGAAACTTCGGCGATGAAACAATGCCCGTCGAGAGCCGCCGGGCCGTCCTCGTTATGGGCGACGATTGGCATGGCGCCGGGGATCTGAACCGTCGTGCATCCGTCTGGCGCCTCGGAAAGCAAATCACCCCGGCAATTCCAGGCAAAAACGTCGTCGAACGCCACGCCCAACCCGTCGGCCATTCCTTCGATTTCAGCATGGATCCATGGGTATGCCGCTTTGGTATGGCGCATCATGCGCCGGGTCGCGGGAGCGTATCGGGAATCGGTCAGTTGTTTCCAGGAGCCGGTCGGAATCAAACGCCCATGGACCGCGTTCCTTCCCTTGTGGCCCAGAACGCGTCCGATGTCGTACGGCGTGCCCGACGCGCGAAGCCACCCAAGCGATTTTGCGCTAGTGGACATGCTTCATGGTATTCGGCGCCTCCCATTTCCGTTCAGGATCCATCGCCGGGTTTGGTTCGTCAAGGCGCATCGCTTTTGGGTTTAGTGCCGACCATCACAGTTCCGTGCCCCAGGCACGACCTCGAGCCGATGTCGACCGGCCCGCTAGCCGTTGCCGCGCCGGCAGAAATGTATTTTCCCGCTTGTCGAACCGCCCAATGGGTGACCCCGGTACTGATCGAGGGGTTCGCGCAAGTCGGCATTGCAACCAGCTCGCGATCCAAAGGGGTCGTTAAATCTAATACGAGCATGTGGCAAAGGCGCAACACTCGTTTATATTCTTTTCATAAAGCGATCTACCACGTGGCTATAATGAGAAAAAAACGCAATGATCCCGAAGCATACGACAGCACACTGAAGACGGTTTCAGTGTGTTCAGAGCATCCCAGTCCAAGTGGGTTAAACGCGCGAGCAAGGAGAGGACACCATGAAAAAGTTTCTGCTGGCACTGCCGGTGATCGCGTTGACATCGTCAACGGCATTCGCGCAGTCGGCGACCACGCCACCGTATACCCCGGAAGTCGGCCCCAGCGCCGGCGACTTCGAAGTGAAGCTGTCCGGTAGCGGCACATCCACAAACAGTTTCGATGCCAACGCATTTGGTGCGACGGGCAGCCTCGGTTGGTATTGGCTCGATTGGCTCGAACCTGGATTCCAACAGTCTGTCGCCTTCGGTGTCGGCTCCGACGTGAGCGATACGATAGCCGGTACGTCTTCCGCCTTTATCGATTTTGTCGCTCCCCTGAACCGCTGGCGGCCGTACGTCGGTCTCACTGTCGGCATACTCTATGGCAACAAAGACATTGACACCGAAGGTCTTTGGGGCTTCAGGGGCGGCGTGAAGTACTATGTCGCCGAGGCCACGTTCATCGACGTGGGTGCATCCTACACGCCGACTTTCAACGAAGCTTTCGACGATGCCGTACTGAATTACACCGTTGGTGTCGGCTTCAATTTCTAGGCAAGGGAAAACAACGTGGCCATGCCGGGGCACAGTGTCGATCGAATGCGTGATCGCGCCAGCCGACAGCATTGCTATGTGGGAGAGTAGAGACGATGAATAAGACAGCGAAATTCGCGGTTCTCACCGCCGCCGTCGTCGCCCTTGCCGGTTGTGCCAATAGGCCAATGAACCAGCTGGGCAGCGTTTCGCCGACAGGAACCTCGTTCGACAGCAATTTAGCTCAACAGTATATCGGTCTGTCTCAGGTGGAGAAGGAATTGGGCGACAACAAGGATGCCGACGCCTACGCCAGGCGCGCCATGGCGGCCGCCGAAGGCAATCCAACCCAGCCCGATTTGCCTGAGTTGCGCCAACTTTTACCCGACAAGTACAAAGCGGAACTGACAACCCAACGGCAGCGACTGGTGACGGCGTTGGATAGCAGCGGCCGCACCAAGGCACCCGCCGACGCGGCGCGCGCCCAGGCGATGTACGACTGCTGGATCGAGCAGGCTACGGAGAACATTCAAGAGAAGCACATCGAAGCCTGCCGCAGTGCCTATATGACAGCCATGGCCAACGTCGAAGCCGCCTTAGCGGCGCCGGCGCCGGTCGCGGCCGTGCCTCCGGGGAGCTACCTGGTGTTCTTTGACTTCGCCAAGTACAATCTGACGCCCGAAGCCATGGACATCGTGAATTCGGCGGCCGGCGGCATCACGCAGGGCGCCACCGTCCACGTGATCGGCAACACCGACACCGTTGGTTCGGCGGAGTTCAACTTCCGACTCGGTCAGCAGCGGGCCGATGCCGTTGCCAACCAGCTCATGGCGGATGGCGTCAGCCCAAGCGCCATCACCACCGAATCCCGCGGCGAGGAATCTCCGCTGGTCCCGACCGGTGACGGCGTGGCGGAACCGCAGAACCGTCGCGCGGAGATCGTGGTCAACAAGCCGGCCATGTAGTCTCCGACGATCAGCGGTCCTTGAGACTGGAAACGGGGCGCCGCCTAGCGGCGCCCCGTTTTTCTATGAACTGAAAACCGGGTAAACATCCCCGTCTTCCGATGAATAGTCGCCCCCCGGCGGGCAGTCGGCCTCCGGCGGGAAGCCGTCAGGCCGCCGTCCAGCCGCCGTCGACGGGGAGCGCGATGCCGGTGATGTTTTCGGCGGCGTCCGAGCACAGAAATAACGCGGTGCCGGCGAGTTGTTCGACGGTGACGAACTTCTTGGTCCACTGCGCGGCCAACAAAACGTCGCGCACGACCTGGTCCTCGGTCATGCCGCGGGCCTTGGCGGTATCGGGGATCTGGCTTTCCACCAGCGGCGTCTTGACGTAGCCGGGGCAAATGGCGTTGACGGTGATGCCGTTCTGCGCGACCTCGAGAGCGACGGTCTTGGTGAAGCCGACGATGCCGTGCTTGGCCGTCACGTACGCGGTCTTGAACGGCGACGCCACCAGGCCGTGGGCCGAGGCGATGTTGATGATCCGGCCCCAGCCGCGGGCCTTCATGTGCGGGACGGCGGTTCGCGTGGTGTGGAAGGCGGACGACATGTTGATGGCGATGATCAGGTCCCAACGTTCGGGCGGAAAGTCCTCCACCGGGCTGACGGTCTGGATGCCGGCGTTGTTGACGACAATGTCGACGGAGCCGAACTCGGCGGCGGCCCGCTCGACCATGGCGACGACCTCGTCCGGCTTGGACATATCGGCGGGGTCGTAAACGCAACGGACGTTTCGGGCGGCGATGGTTTCGCGGTGGCGCTCGATGTCGTCGAGATTGCCCAGGCCGTTCATGACGATGTTGATGCCGGCGTCGGCGAACCCCTGGGCGATGCCGAGGCCGATGCCGCTGGTGGAGCCGGTGACGATGGCTGTCTTGCCCGAGAGGGTCATGGGCGGGATTCCTCCTCCGTGCGCGCGGGCGGGCGTCGAATACGAATCATGTTACACGCCGGGAAGGACGCCCGGCGGTGGTGGCGTATTGGGCATGGCGTCTTCCCCCGCCCACAGACTGTAATACATTTCGGCGTTGGCGTTGTTGATCACGTCGTTGAGCCGCTCGCCCTCGGCCACTTCTTGATCGTTTTCGAGGATGCGGTATTGCTGATACTCCGCCTGGGTTCCGTAATACAGGCACTTGCAGCCCTGGGCGTCGGCGTACACGTAGTACGGCTGGCCGTCGCGGACTTTCTTGACGAACGAGCGCTGCTCCAGGGCCTTCACATGCTGGAGGCGCTCCGCCGAGTCGGCGTACCGCACCTGGAAGCCGGCTTGCTGCAACAGCGCCTCGGCGTCGACCGCCCGTTCTTCCTCGATGGTCTGGCAACCGGCGGCCATGAGGCACATTCCGGCGACGACCGCCCATGATTTCGCTGCCAACAAAGGCTGAATTCCCGGTTTCACTTTTTTCATGGCGTCTGTCCTTCGTCTGGTATCTGGTGGTCTGGATCCAACATATGGTACCCATACGATCGCGTTTCCCACTCCCTCGGCAGGAGGGCGCGCGCCGGCGATGGTAGCCCCACCGTCAAGCGCTTCCGACGCCCCGAGGGAGTGGGAAACGCGACCCTTCGGGCGGCCTTTCGAGCCCCCTGGCGGCGTTGCGCGGCGCTGCGACAGCATCACGCCGCGCAACGCGCCTAGCCACGGAAACTCGGAAGGCCGTCGTAGGGGTGCCATATGTTGGGTCCAGACCACTAGGTTTATTCGCTATTCGCAAGGCCGGACGGTCAGGCCGTCCGGCAATCGGGTCTTGAACGGGGCGCCGGCGATGCCGGCGCAGGCGTGGTCCAGTTGTGCCTGGGTGAGACCGACGGCGCCTCTGAGATCGGCGCCGTCCAGCTTGGCGCCCCGGAGGTTGGCGCCGGTCAGGTCCGCCCCGCCGAACGTGGCGTCGCTGAGATACGCCCCGCCGAGATCGGCGCCCTTCAGGTTCGCGTCGTTCAGGGTGGCTCCCAACAGGATAGCGCCCTTCAGGTTGGCGTCACCGAGATCGGCGGCCGAGAGGCCGGCGCCGGAGAGCTCGGCCTTGGCGAGATCCGCGCCGCTCAGATCGCACCCCTGGCAGTGGTTGTCGTTCATCAGCATGCCCACGTTCTTGGGGTCGAAGGCCCGGGCGCCCGCCACCGTCGCCATGAGGATGACGATAACCGACAGCGAGAGGACAACCCGGTGCATGGCCGTCATTGCCAATCCATCCATTCCCGTGGTGTGACGACGTTGTAATAGCATCGTTTCAACATGGGTCCATCCGATAACGTCCGACCGGCGCACCGGCTTGCGACTTCGATTAACTCAGTTAAATGTCCTCTGCACCCCGTCGATCTATTCATTGAAGCGATAACCCGCACGAAGGACGAATACCGATGATTTTCATTCTTGCAAACGATGCTCATGTGGCGCGGTCCTGGGCGGAGCACGAAAGCATTCCCGACAGCGGCTGGTGCTTCGCCACCGCTGAAGAGTTGAGAGTTTTTCCGTCCGGCGAACACGACGAGCACCGCCTTATCATGTTGGAGGGAGCGAGATGAGTCCGAACTACGCCATGATCCTTGATGTCGCCAGGGATCGCGGAATACAAACGTCCACGGTCGCCATCCACCCGGGCGGGCATGGGGCTTAATATTTGTAAATTCCACGCCGCGGAAAAGTAGGACGCTAAGCATGCCAAAACCGATTGTGACTTGGGTGCTCATCGCGGATGGATTTCGCGCGCGCCTGTTCGAGAACGGCGGCGTTGGAAAGGGATTGCACCCCGCAATGGACCAGGAATTCATCGGCACCAACATTTCGAGCCGCGACATCGCCAGCGACCGGCCGGGCCGGTCGTTCGACAGCGCGGGCGAGGGCCGGCACGCCATGGAGCCGTCGACGGACCCGAAACGCCACGCCAAACAGGCATTCGCTCGCGACCTCGCGGGAATTCTCGAAGCCGCGCGCAAGAATAGCAGCTTCGACCGCCTTGTCGTCGTCGCGCCTCCACGGGCCCTGGGCGACCTTCGATCCGAGTTCAGTGTTGAGTTGCAACGGATGGTGACCGCGGAAATGAATAAAGATCTGACCCAAATCCCGATACGTGAATTGCCGGACCATCTTGGCAAGGTGATGCCCGTGTGAGGAGCATAGCCGTGATAACGACAGACACTCCTCCCATGATCGAGGAGCGCGCCCGGGCGGTTGCGCTCCGGCGTTGGCCTGTTGTCGTATCACTGCTGGTTGCCCTTGCCGGAGCGCGAGCTCAGTCCGCCGAACAAACTCCCCCGTCGGGTTCCGCCCACCTGGCCGCCGTGTCCGCCGACGAAACGTGGCGCCAACCGTCGGGAATCACGATCGAAACCCGGGACACGGATTTGGATGGTGATGATGGACCGCGTGTCGAGACCGTGCGCGATACCATTCGTCGTGCATTGACGGAGCAAGGGATCGCTGTCACGGACGACGGATCTCATGTTCTTCGTTTCAAGATTGCGTCGGCGCCCAGTCCTTCGCCGTCGGCGGAGCGCGAGGGTATCGCCCCGAATATCGCACCGGATATCCCCCCGCCGGAACCGTCACCAGGAGAGCGCTACCGCCCCGTAGAGGTCACAAATCAGCTGACGGTGCCCTTGGGTCCCGGTACGGGCGCCGGTGTGCCTTCGGATTTTGCGATTTCGTTCATGATGTTCGTCCCGGGCGAAAAGCCGCTGTGGAATGCCACGATCACGGCCTCCGGGGAGGTCGAGGATCCGGCCGAATTGCTACGCGGAATGACGCGAGCGGCAATGAACGCGCTCGGTCGCGGCGACGAGCGGGACTTCGCGGTTTCCTGTATGGATGTCACGGCAAGCAAGGCGGGTCTTGCTTGCCGTGACCGACGGCCGCGGACGCGGGCTTCTACTCGATCCTCTCGATGTGGGCGTCCATGTCGGGAACGAGCCGGACACGATAGGTGGCGTTGCTGCAGTGCAGGATCCACGCCTCCTCGCCGGGCCTGGATGCTTTGGGGTCCCGTTCCACGGTTTTCGCATCTTCGCAGGGGTGGCCTTGGTCGCGCACTTGAACGGCAATGATCTCCGCCACCTGTTCCTCGGCCGCCCCTTCCGATGCCAGCGAGACGCCGAGGATCAGGACCGGTACGACAGCAAATCTAACCATTCTGTTCTCCTTGCCTGGATATGGGTGGTTAAAGTACGAGCACATTGTCCGCCTTTCGGCGGCCCGTCCGCCGCGCCGTCTATGCTTTTTCCAGGACGGCCCGGATTTCGGCAACGGCTCAGTTACACTGTTTCAAGATCAGTCCTTTAGGCAGCGTGGCGGCGGACGGATCGTCCGAGCCGTCGTCGCAGGTTTGGTCGAGCTGCTTTTGGGTCAGGCCGGTCACCCCGCTCAGATCCGCTCCGCTGAGACTGGTCCGCGTCAGTGTCGCGCCGGTCAGATCGGCGCCTTTCAAGCTCGCCGCCTCGAGAACGGCGTCGGTGAGATCCGCGCCGCGCAGGTTCGCGCCTTCCAGGGTCGCTTCGACCATGACCACGCCCTCGAGGTTCGCCCCGCTTAGATTGGCATTTGAGAAATCGGCGCCGAGGTATGAGCCGTTGCGGAGGTCGGCGTCGCTCAGATCACACTTCGGGCATTCCTCGTCAGCGCTGAGTTGTTTCATGGAGACGGCATCGAACGCATGCGCGTTCGCCGCAATCGCCACGACAGCCGCTACACCAAGAGGGCGAGCCCACAGGCAATTACAGTTTCGAAGATGCATGATTAATCTTTCCACGCGCTTTGGGATGTTTTCGCCAAGAGATCCCGGAGGGATATGGCGATGTCAAGTTGTCCGCCCGGCTTCGAGAGAATTTCGGTTGCATTGAAACCGCTGCCGTATGCCTGGGTGTTCAGTTCTTCGACGGGGTTGATGTTCATGTTGGCAAGCCCGCTTCCCGCTTCCAGACCTTCGGATGTGGCAACGGTGAGGATCTGGACTCCGCCCGAAATCCCGCCGGCGCCGGTCGCGCTCACACCGAGGGGCCCGAGCGCGAACCCGCCCGTCGCGCCGACCCGCGAAACGCCGTCGGCAACCTGCTTGATGGAGTTGCGCGTCAGGATCAGCATCAGGACCTTCGATTGCTTGATCCCGGCCTGAAAGCCCGCGCTTTCCTCCCACAGCTTTACGAAAACCGGATCGCTCCACACCTCTCCGTGGCGGGCCAGCAGCACGCCGGTTCCATTCTCCACGCCGAGGATGAAGGCGCCGGACTCCACGTCCGGTGCGATGATGACGCCCTTCGCGCCGCCCAGGACGTTTTTCACCCCGTCCCACTGCGTATCCTTGAAGTATCCTTGAAGTTCCTCCAGCGCGCCCTCGACCAGCGCCCCCTGGGTTGCGCCGGCAAGGGCGTTGCCGATGACGGCAAACGTCAACAACAACGCCGTGAGGCAGGGGATCATCTTTCTCATAAGCATAGTGTTAACGCTCCAAAATAGCTGTTTGTCGGTTCTATAGCCGGTCGACCAGTGGTGAGCCGCGCGCCGCTTATTCATCCATCTGAATGTTCAAACCCTCGGCACCAAAGGAAAGCATTAGGCCGTCGCGCTTGGTGTCGAGATGAATGATGACGCCGTTTGGGTTCTGCAGCCACATTTCACCCGAACTCTGATCGCCAAGCGCGTACCCGGTTTGCGCCTCACCGTAGAGGCCCTCGAAGTCTTCGATGTTCTCGAGCCCATAGACATCACCGTGGGCCTGAATTTCGGATAGGCCGATGCCGCCGATGCCCAGTCCAGCGACCTTGATGGGATAGGAATTCCCTTGGAAAAACAGCGTACCGTGGCCCATGGTTCCGCTGCCGATGTAGGCCACCTGCAATTCATGGAACTCGATGGTTCCGGTGATTTTCTGCGGTTTGTCCTGAGCGTCAACGCTTCCAGCGGTTGTCAGCGCTGTAATGACGGCAAGGACGCCGAGCATTCGAATCATCATGGATGTCATCTCCGTTTCTTCCCTCTCTGTGTATGCCGGTTGCCGGCGAATGGTTTGTCAGCGGCTTCCAGCAAACCGCTGCACCAACTGATCGACGAGATAAAGAGCGTCGCCGTGACTGTTCGTCGGCCACGCCGCGGTGAAGTCGCTGTCTTCGTATAGCACGATGGGAAAGTCGCGTGTTTTTTCCAAGACATCGACCATAGCCTTGCGGTTGGTGACCTTTTCGGTGAGCTTGATGAAGTCCATCTCCATGGGGATAATAAACGCCAGCCCGACGAACACCACGCATTTGCCTTCCAGCGATTCGATGGGTTTGGCCGATACGGTGAGACGGGCGAGCACGGGCTCGTTGGGATCGACGCGCAGTCCGATCCTGCCGAGGCTGTCGTCGAGCTGCTTGGCGAATTCGTCCTTGCTACGGATGCCGCACGTCCCTGCGCCTTCGGTAAAGGTTACGGAAACGCCCTTGTGGGCGGTTATGGCCGAACCGGCGCCGGCGGCGTGGACACCGCCGGCAATCGCCATCAAGCTCGCGGTCACCACAGCCAACAGCACTGCCCTTGTCATCGTCTTTCCCTCATTCTTTGGGTCGCAAGGCTCCGCGGACACCGCGACCGACTCATCTTTTCCCGCGCCAGCGCTCCCGACGATTGAAGCTTTCGTCTCAACAATCAAGCGGTAAGTCGGCAGCTTCGAAATCAGGGGAAGCACTTGCGACTTGGGCCGATCTTACCTGTTAACCACACATTCGAAAACACCGACCGCACCGTATGGATCGGCAACTTCTTCCATGGTGCTTGGTTTCTTTGTCTCCGTGCGAACCGCCGATTTTCCATACTTGCCGCAATGCTCGTCGGCGTCGACGCCGGCCATGGTCGGATAGCGGCTGTCGTACTGAATAGTGATGCCGTCCGGGCTCGAATCCACGATCACACTTTCTTCCTTGGACGAACAGCCGGCTAGGGCCAGCATCGTCGCGAACACGACGACGGACGACACCGCGAACACGCGGGACGGTGGTGCGGATTGCATCGTTGGTCCTCCGGGAACGGTGTTTAGTGTAGATCCTGTTTTCACGGCCTCATCGACTTTTCCCACCCGTCTGTCAACCCCATCGACTGCAGCGGCGATTCCGGCCGGCGGCGCACGTGTTTTCGATCGCTTTGTGAACTGGTTCACAGAGCGCCGCCATGACAGGGTTTATTATTCCCACACTTGGAGCATGGAAATGTAACCGTTTTTTTGTGGCAAGTGGGGGAAATTATGAAGATCGACCGAATTCTGGCGCGGGCCATTGCGCCCATTGCCGTGGCCATCGCCATCGCGCTTACCTTCGCGACATTCGCTGGGTACTGGGCATAGCGATTCATCGAGGTCTTCGGGGCGTAGGGGGCGCTCCGAGGCGCGGGGGGCGCGGATCGCCGGAACTATTGGGAGCAATTCCATGGAATTTCCGGCGGTCCGCTGCGTTTCCGACGCTGCACCGGAACAGCGAGTTGGCCATGCAAGCTTGCCTTGGAACGAGCCGCGACGGAGCGACGCCGTCAAGAAACCGGGGTTTGGGTCACGACCATACCTGCAAGCGCGCCACCGGGCCAAGACCCCGCCGTCGGGCGTGGGCCGTCGCCGCGCGTTTCGCCGCGGCATAGGTGCCGGCCTGGCTAAACATCCAGCCGTCGGGCATCCGAAAATACCAAAGCGTGAAGCCACGCGGCTTGCGTCGGTGAACCCGCTCGTAACGGACCGTGCTGATCTCGACAGCGAGGGTCATCGAATGCACTCCACACTTGTATATATCGGTCAACTTACTCTAAATATAGTTGCAAATTTTAACGATAAAAGCAAATGGTTTCATCACCAATATAAATACTACTTGAACGTGTAGTTAAGCGAAGCGCGGAAGGTACTCCCCGGCGGATTGTTGAAAAACCCTGGAAATCTGTGGATAACGGGGACATCTCGTCACAACCGCGCAATCCCGTCATTGACTCTCTCCTGGATGTATATTTGCAACACGATCCTGTCCGTAAGTCCGTGCGGATGTGCCGGGGTAAAATTTAAACTCGCCATGCTTTCGGCCCATCAAACAGATGCGCGGAAACCCCTGGCTCTGCTATACGCGTCAATCAATCCAACGGATGAGTCTTGGGGGGAATTCACAGATGAACACACCAATCCGCCGCGCGCTGATTTCCGTTTCGGACAAGACTGGCCTCACGGAACTTGGCCGCTTTCTGGAGGGTCAGGGCGTGGCGATCCTTTCCACCGGCGGGTCGGCCACGGCTTTGAGGGAGGCCGGGGTCGTGGTGTTGGAAGTTTCCGAGCATACGGGCTTTCCCGAAATCATGGACGGCCGCGTCAAGACCCTGCAGCCGGCCATTCACGGCGGTCTGTTGGCCATCCGCGGCAATCCGGACCACGAGCGTGCCATGGTGGACCATGGCATCGTCCCCATCGACCTGCTTGTGGTCAATCTCTATCCCTTCGAGGCGACGGCGGCCCAAGGCGCGTCGTTCGACACGTGCATCGAGAACATCGACATCGGCGGGCCGGCGCTGATCCGGGCGGCCGCCAAGAACCATGCTTTCGTTACCGTTGTGGTGGATCCGGGAGACTATGCGCGGCTGATGGACGAAATGAAGGCGAAGGGCGGCGGTACCACGGCCGCGCTTCGCCGCCGGTTGGCGGCCAAGGCTTATGGGCGGACCGGCGCTTACGACGCCGCCATTTCGGCGTGGTTCAACAATGTCGAGGGTGATCCGTTTCCCGAGCGCTTGGTGTTCGCCGGAACGCGCAAGCAAACCATGCGCTATGGCGAAAACCCGCACCAGGCGGCCGCATTCTACGTCTCGGGCGAGCAGAGGCCGGGCGTGGCGACGGCCGAACAGATCCAGGGCAAGGAGCTAAGCTTCAACAACCTGAACGACACCGACGCGGCGTTCGAGTTGGTGTCCGAGTTCGAGCCGCCGGCCGTCGCCATCATCAAGCACGCCAATCCTTGCGGTGTCGCCATCGCGACCTCGGTTAGGGAAGCCTACGCCAAGGCGCTGGCCTGCGACCCGGTCAGCGCGTTCGGCGGCATCATCGCCCTCAACCGCGCGCTCGACGCCGCCACCGCAGAGGACATCGCCAAGCTGTTCGCCGAGGTGATCATCGCGCCGGACATCGACGCCGACGCCCGCGCCATCCTGGCGACCAAGAAAAACCTGAGGGTGCTGGTGGCCGGCGGCCTGCCCGATCCGAGGGGGCCGGGAATGACCTTGCGGTCGCTCTCCGGCGGCTATCTTCTCCAGGGCCGCGACAACGCCGTCACCTCGGGCGCGCTCAAGGTGGCGACTAAGCGCGCCCCCACCAATGCCGAGATGGCCGATCTCGAATTCGCGTACAGGGTGTGCAAGCACGTCAAGTCCAACGCCATCGTCTACTGCAAGGACGGCGCAACCGTCGGCGTCGGCGCCGGCCAGATGAGCCGCGTGGATTCAGCCCGGATCGCCGCCTGGAAGTCGGCCGACGCCGACAAGGCGGCCGGCGCGGCGGAAACGCGCACCATTGGTTCTGTGGTGGCGTCCGACGCGTTCTTCCCGTTCGCCGACGGCCTGCTGGCCACGGCCGAGGCGGGCGCCACTGCCATCATACAGCCGGGCGGGTCCGTGCGCGACGACGAGGTCATCGCCGCCGCCGACGAAAAGGGCCTCGCCATGGTGTTCACCGGCATGCGCCACTTCCGGCATTAGCCTTCCGCCGCCGCCTTCGGTTCGCGGACCGGCAGCAGCAAGAGCATGCCGACGATGAAGAAGACGAGGACGGTGGCAAGTCCGACGCGCTGGTTTTGCGCCATCGCCGTCACCCAGCCGAACGCCGCCGGTCCGAGAAACGCCGTGGCCTTGCCCGACAGCGCGTAGAGGCCGAACATTTCCGTGCGGAGACGCGGCGGCGCGACCCGCGCCATCAACGACCGGCTGGCGGATTGCGCCGGACCGAAAAACAAGCCGAGCGGCAAGGCGAATACCCAGAACAGCGTCTTGGATTCGATCACCAGCAAGGCGGCGCCGAGAAGGGTCAACGCACTCACAGCGATCAGGATGGTGCGCTTGGCGCCGATCCAGTCGTCCACCCAGCCGAACGCGAACGCGCCGATGCCGGCGGTGACGTTCATGGCAATGCCGAACATGAGAATTTCATCGAAACTCATGCCGAAGGTCACCACCGCGTAAATGCCGCCGACGCTGAACAGCGTGTTCAGACCGTCGTTGTAGATCATCCGGGCGATCAGGAAGAGGGCGATCTGACGGTACTCGCGGATCCGCCGGAAGGTTCCCGCAAGCGTGACCAGTCCCTGCCGTATCAACTCGGCCGCCGGCAGCGTTCCCGCCGGCGCATCGGGAACGAGCACGAAGAATGGGACGCAGAACACCGCGAACCAACCGGCCACCAGAAGCGCGGTGGCCCGGACGGGCTCGAACGTTTCCTTGTCCAACCCGAACAGCGGCGGGTCCGGCCGCACCAGCACTAGCAATGCCACCACCAGACAAAACAGGCCGCCGGCATACCCGAGCCCCCAGCCCCAGCCCGACAACCGTCCGATCCTGTCTTGGGGCGCCAGCGACGGCAGCATGGCGTTATAGAACACCGTCCCGGTCTCGAAGGCGAAGTTGGCGAGCGCCATGAAGATCAGAACCCATGGGACATTCGATGGGCCCGGTTCGCCAAACCACAGCATGGCGGTGGCGGCGATACAAATGACCGTGAACACGCCGACCCATGGCTTGCGCCGCCCGGCCCTGTCGGCGATGGCCCCGAGGATCGGGCTCGCCACCGCCACGGCCAGCGCCGAGGCGCTCAAGGCGTACGCCCATTGGCTGGCGCCAGTCACGTCGTCCACGGCGACCGCCTTGGCGAAATATGCGGCGAACACAAAGGTGGTGACGACGGCGGGAAAGGCCGAGTTGGCCCAGTCATAAGTGCACCAGGCGAAGCGCGCCCAGCCAACCGCCTGGACCTTCGCGCCGGACTCGGCTCCCTCCACCACTGTCAACGAACTAGCGTTCGATGAGCGAACCCAACTGGCGGCTGGCGACGGTCAGCATCGACAAATCGACAACGTTCGCCGCTTCCAACTCCGCCACCAGTCCACGCGCACGTTCCACCGACGCCTTGCGCGGAGCAGCCCAAGCGTCGATGGCGCCGTCGGTCGCCCCACCCGCGGCCTCGAGGATGCCTTGAGTCACATCGCGCTGATGAGCGTAGAACTCCTCGATTACCGCGGCGGCCGCCAACTTCTCCCAATAGCTCGCGGCCGCGAGCTTCTCGCCCTGATAGCGGAGCCAACCGAAACCAAGGTCCTCGCCGACGCTGAAATAGAGCCGCGCCACCTCCTCGATGGGAACGCCTCGGGCCGTCGACAGCCGCACGATATCGCACGCCGATGGCATGACGATGGCATACGCCACCTTACGCGCAAGCGCTTCCGGAACACCGTCGTCCCGATAACGCCCGACCCGATGCTGGATGCGGCCGTTCATATCCTCGGGAAGCACCGATTCGATCATGTCGCCAAGCGCCGTCACGGAGGACCCGAACGCGGAGATATTGACGGTAATGTCGATTGGGCTGCCGCCGTTGCGCAGGAACCACAGGGCGCCGCGCTGGGTCAGGGTTTGCATCTGGCGGTGCAAGGTGACCTGCACGGACGCCGGCACCTTGTTATCCAGCGCCTCGATCTGTTCCCACACGTCGCGAAGCGCGAACACGTCGCGGGAGATGATGTAGGCGCGGGCAATGTCCACCGCCGGCATGCCCGTCTTCTCGGCGATCTCGGTGACGAAGGTGCCGCTGACCCGGTTGATCAAGCTGTTGGTGATGGACGTGGCGATGAGCTCACGGCGAAGACGATGGCTGGCGATGCGATTCTTGTAGGTCTTGTGCAGCGGCGCGGGAAAATAGCGGATCACGTCCTCGGCCAAGTGGCGGTCGTCGGGGAGATCGGATTCCAGGATTTCGTCGTACAGCCACATCTTGCAGTACGAAAACAGAACCGAGATCTCCGGCCGAGTCAGACCCTGTCTGTTGGCGGCCCGATCGGTGAGTTCCTCGTCATGGGGCAGGAACTCCACATCCCGGTTCAGCCGGCCCTGTCGCTCGAACATGCGGATCAGCCGGCCCTGGTTCTCCAGGGTATCGACGCCCTCGGCCTCGATCAAAGTGATGGCTTGGGTTTGCAGGTAGTTGTCGCGCAGAACCAGATCGCCGACCTCGTCGGTCATCTTGGTGAGCAGGCTGTTCCGCTGTTTGGCGGTCAGGTCGCCATCATAGATCGCGGCATCGAGCAGAATCTTGATGTTGACCTCGTGATCGGAGCAGTCGACGCCGGCCGAATTGTCGATGAAGTCGGTGTTGGCGCGGCCGCCCGCGCGGGCGAACTCGATGCGGCCCAGTTGGGTGAGGCCGAGGTTGGCTCCCTCGCCGATCACTTTGCAGCGGAGTTCGGCGCCGTTGACGCGGATGGCGTCGTTGGCGCGGTCGCCCACGTCGCCATGGGATTCATGTCCCGCCTTGACGTACGTTCCGATGCCGCCGAACCACAGCAGGTCCACCTCGCTCTTGAGCAACTGGCGCATGAACTCGTTAGGGGTCAACTTGTCCGCGTCGATGCCGAAGGATTCGCGGATTTGCGGCGACACCGCGATCGACTTGGCCTTGCGTTCGAAAATCCCGCCGCCTTCCGAAATCAGCTTGGAGTCATAGTCGGTCCACGCGGAGCGCGGCAGATCGAACAACCGCCGGCGTTCCGCGAAGCTCGCTTCCGGATCCGGATCTGGATCGATGAAGATGTGCATATGGTTGAAGGCGGCGAGCAGCTTGATGTGGGGCGACAGCAGCATGCCGTTGCCAAACACGTCGCCGGACATGTCGCCGACACCGACGACGGTGAAATCCTGGCTCTGGGTGTCGACCCCCATCTCGCGGAAATGGCGTTTGACCGATTCCCACGCCCCCTTGGCGGTGATGCCCATCTTCTTGTGGTCGTAGCCCTGGCTGCCGCCCGACGCGAAGGCGTCACCAAGCCAGAATCCGTAGTCCGCCGAGACGCCGTTGGCGATGTCGGAAAAGGTCGCGGTGCCCTTGTCGGCGGCCACCACCAGATAGGGATCGTCGGAGTCGCGGCGCACGACAATCTGGGGCGGCACGATCTCACCGCCCACCAAATTGTCGGTAATGTCCAGAAGGCCGCGAATGAGCATCTTATAGCATTCGATACCTTCGGCCTGATAGGCCTCGCGATCGCTCGGGCTGGGCGCCCGCTTGAGCACGAACCCGCCCTTGGAGCCCACCGGCACGATGACCGCGTTCTTGACCATCTGCGCCTTCATCAGCCCGAGAACCTCGGTGCGGAAGTCCTCACGGCGATCCGACCACCTGAGGCCGCCACGCGCCACTTTTCCGCCCCGGAGATGCACGCCCTCCATGCGCGGCGAATAGACGAACACCTCGACCATCGGCCGGGGCAGCGGCAGCTCGTCGATGGCGCGGCTGTTGACCTTAAAGGACAAATACGGTTTCGGACCGCCTTCGGCGGCGGTCTGGAAATAGTTGGTGCGCAGCGTCGATTCGACGGCATTGAGGAAGCGCCGGAGAATGCGGTCCTCGTCGGCACTGACCACCTGATCGAGCCCTTTGGCGAGCGCCTCGCGGATGGTCGCGGCGCGGGTCTCGGCGCCGCCCCCGCCCGCCGGATCGAACAGGGTCATGAACAGTTCGACGATCAGCCGGGTGAGCGCCGGGTTGGCCGACAGCGTCTGCTCCATATAGTCTTGCGAAAATGCGATCCCGGCTTGGCGCAGGAATTTGCAGTAAGCGCGCAGCACCACAACCTCGCGGCTTGTCAGACCCGCCGCCAGGACGAGGCTATTGAACCGGTCGCTCTCCACCTCGCCATGCCAGACGCTGAGGAAGGCGCCCTGGAAGTTTTCCCTCAGGGCGCCGAGATCGACGGGCGCGCCGCTCTCTGTTTCGAGACCGAAATCGTGAATCAACACCTTCCGGCCACCGTCCGTGTCGATCCGGACCCGATGCGGAATCTCATCGACCACACGCAGCCCCAGATGCTCCAGCATGGGCAATACCTGCGAAAGGACGATCGGCCTGTCCGGATGAAACAGCTTAAAGCGAAACTGGTGGTCGGCGACATCGAACGGCCGGTAGACGGTCATCCCGAGCTCGCCGCTTGCCAACGTCCGTTCGATTTTCTCCACATCGGCGACCGCCTGTTCGGCGTTGAACCGGTCCTGATAGCCGGGCGGGAATGCGTTCCTGTAACGCCGGTGAAGGTCGACGCCGTGCTCCTCCCCATGCGTCGTGGTTATTGCCGTGAGCAGGTGGTCCGGCCACGAACGCGAAGCGGCAATGATCTCGTCTTCGATCTCGTCGGCGCGGTACTCGGGAATTTCACCGGGAGTGGTGCGAACGATCGCATAGAGCCGCGCCAGCGGCGAGTCGCCGACTTCCCCGTAGTGGGAGGCGACCGTACCGCCGAACGCGCGCTCGAGAATCACCAGAATTCGCAGCCTCAGGTCGGTCGTGTAGCGGTCGCGCGGCACATAAACCAGGCAGGAGACGAACCGCTCGAAATCGTCGCGGCGGATGAACAGCGCCACGCGCTGGCGATCCTGGAGGTGGAGAATTCCGATACTGGTATGATACAGATGCTCCGCGGAAACCTGAAACAGCTCGTCGCGGGGGAAGTTCGCGACGATGTTCATCAACGCCCTGCCGTCGTGGCCCTGAGAATTCGAAACCGGCCATTTCGATGGCTTTCTGGAGCTTACGGCGGAGAAGCGGAATGTCGCGGGGGCTCCGATTGTAGGCGCCGGCGGTGAATAGGCCGACGAACAGATGCAGGGCCGCGACCCGTCCATCGGCGTCGAACTGCTTGATGCCGATGGTGTCCATATGGACAGGGCGGTGAACCCGCGAGACGCGATTGCTCTTGGTGACCACCAGCGGCTCGGGGCGCGAGACAAAGTGGCGGACTTCCGGCGGCATCGACTCCAGATGGCGCAATGCATCCAACACCAGAAAATCCGGATCGCGGAGCAGGCCGAGACCCGAGTTAAGAACCATCTCAACGCTTGCATCCGCCCCTTCTCCGTGCAAGGCGTACCGGCGATAGCCGAGCATGGTGAAATTGTGGCGGTAGATCCACTCCAGGAACGCCCCCACTTCCGCGACATCGTCCGCGGGCAGTTCCGTTCCCGCCGGCTCCGGCCCGTCGATGATCTCCTTCAACCGATCGCGCATGGGACCCCAATCCTCTACGGCGGCGCGCACGTCGCCGAGAACCGTCTGCACGTCGGCGGCGATGCGATCCAGGGCATCGCCGGACTGGTGCGTGACCTCGAAATGCATGAAGCTCTCGGCAATCACGCCGTCGCTCTCGTCCTTGGACTCGACGACGCCTCGGAGAGCGCCGCCGCCGTCCCGGCGAACCCGAACGACCGGGTGAATCACGAGGGCGACCGTTAGATCGTGGCGGTTCAGCTCGGCCGTGACCGAGGCCACCAAAAACGGCATGTCGTCGGTGACCACCTCGACAACCGTGTGCTCGCACCGCCATCCATGCTCTTCGAGCTGAGGGTTATAGACGCGGACAACCGACGTTCCGGGAGGGCGCTGATCCGCCAGATGCCAGTGGGCGAAAGCGGCGCCGAACAGCGTATCGATCCCCTCGCCGTGAATGTCCTCGGGCGGAACATGGGCATAATAGTGGCGCATGAAGTCGGCGACCGCCGAAGCCTGATCCTCGCCCACCTTGCGGCGGGCGGTTTCGACCGCCTTGGCGATCAGTTCGGCTTTATGGGATTCCGTGAAGTGCGGCATGGTCCAATCTCCTCCCCGCCGCCCGTCTTGATCGGTTGAGCGTGGACGGCTGATCCACATATCGGGTGGCTACGCCCAATTACAAACCGATGATACGGGGATGTTCAAGGAAATATCGGAGAATGGAGCGGGCGATGGGATTCGAACCCACGACTTCAACCTTGGCAAGGTTGCGCTCTACCCCTGAGCTACGCCCGCATGACCGCCGACCGACGGTGGAAAGGGAATATGACCAGATGCGTTTTTGTTTGCAAGGCGCATTATAGGGTCCATTTATTGCCAAACTATTGAGGCGCGGCCGCTTTGGAGATAAATGTCCGCTCATGCCCGCGACTGAAAAGGACCTATTCGACCGACTGACGGAAGTTGGCGTCGAAACCAGGACCGTCCGCCACCCGGCCGTGTTCACCGTCGAGGAAAACAAGGCGTTGCGAGGCGACCTTCCCGGGGCGCACAGCAAGAACCTGTTTTTGAAGGATAAGAAGGGCGGGTACTGGCTGGTGGTGACGCTGGAGGACCTGGTGATCGACCTGAAGACCCTGCGCCACAAAATCGGCGCGGCGCAATTGTCGTTCGCGCGACCGGAGCGGCTTCGCGAGGTCCTCGGCATCGATCCGGGCTCGGTGACGCCCTTCGCGCTTATCAACGACACCGAAAACCGGGTGCGCGTGGTGCTAGACGCTGAGATGATGGCGTGCGAAACACTCAACTTTCATCCGCTGACCAACACCGCCTCCACCGCGATCACGCCGGAAGGTCTCATGGCCTTCATCCGCTCGTGCGATCATCGGCCGAGCGTCGTCGAACTGCAAGAAAACGCCAGATTACCCTTGGACCCAGATAAACCTTGAGCAACGTCCGCCACCCCGCCATGTTACGCTCTGTAGCGCCGTCGCCAAAGTGAGTTGAACCATGTCCGTTATCATCGACCCCAACGCTCCAGCGCCGAACGCGGCGCCTAACAGCGGCGTGATCAAGGACAGCGATACCCGGTTGTTTGCCGCCGACGTTATCGAAGCCTCCATGGATACCCCGGTCATCGTCGATTTCTGGGCGCCCTGGTGCGGCCCATGCAAGCAACTGGGTCCGATGCTGGAGAAGCTGGTGCGGCAAGCCGGCGGCGCGGTGCGGCTGGTCAAGATCAACATCGACGAAAACAAAGAACTCGCCGCCCAATTGCGGGTGCAGTCCGTCCCCATGGTCTATGCCTTCGTGGGCGGGCGGCCGGTCGACGGTTTCGTCGGCGCGCAGCCCGAGAGCAAGCTGCGCGCCTTCATCGATCAACTCACCGGCGGCGCCCAAGCCCCCCTCGACGAAGCGCTGGAACAGGCGCAGGAGGCCCTGGACGGCGGGGATCCCCGAGGAGCTTCGGCGATCTTCTCACAGATCCTCGCCCAGGATCCCACCAACCCCAAGGCGGTGGCCGGGCTGATACGCGGCCGTGTCGCCGCCGGCGACAAGGCCGCTGCCCGCGAGGTGGTGAACGGTCTTTCCGCCGAGCTCAAGGGTGCCGCGGACGTGGCGTCGGCGATTGCCGCCATCGAACTGGCGGAGCAAGGTGGATCGGCGGACAGCGTCTCGGATCTGCGGGACACGGTCGCCAAGGAGCCGGACAATCACCGGGCGCGCTATGATCTGGCCGTCGCTCTTTACGGCGTCGGCCGCCCCGAGGCCGCCATCGACGAATTGCTGGAAGTGGTTCGCCGCGAGCGCGACTGGAACGAGGACGCTGCCCGCAGGCAACTCGTCAAGATCTTCGATGCGCTGGGACCGACCCATCCGCTCACGGTGGCCTCGCGCCGCCGCCTCTCGTCGCTGCTGTTTTCATGAGCGGCCAGTCGTCGACCACCATAGAGGGTCGTTTGCCGGCGACCCTGCCGTTGTTTCCGCTACCCGGCGCGCTGTTGCTGCCGCATGGGCATCTGCCGCTTCAGATTTTCGAGCCGCGCTACCTCAAAATGGTGGAATACGCGCTCGGCGGCGCGCGAACCATCGGCATGATACAGCCCTTAAGCGACGATCCGGATCCGGTACCCGACAGCGCAGCGGTTTATCAGGTCGGCTGCGCCGGCCGAATCGTGGAGTTCAGCGAAACCGACGACGACCGGTTCCTGATCACGCTGCGGGGCATTTGCCGCTTTCGGATCGCCGAGGAAATGCCGCTGACCGAGGGGTTTCGCCGGGTCGTTCCGGACTTCGGGCCATTCCACCTGGATCTCGAGGAGGAAGATGAAGGGGAAATGTTCGATCGAGCCGTGATGCTCGACGCCGCCAATGACTATCTTCGGGCCAAGGATCTGGCCGTCGATTGGTCGGCCGTGGAGACCATCCCCAATGACGAGTTGGTGTCCGCGCTCTCCATGATCTGTCCTTTCGAGCCTCGCGAGAAGCAGGCTCTGCTCGAGTGTCGCCGTTGTCACGACCGGAGTTTGATGCTGATGTCGCTGTTCGAGATGGCGTCCCACGGGGGCGAAACCCATTTCAGGGGGACAAGCCACTGAACGATACAACCGCCGACGGAATACAGGATGAGGAGAGCGATATGACCGACGGATCCGTCGATCCGAAATTGCTGGAAATCCTCGTCTGCCCGCTGACGAAGGGTCCTCTCCGGTACGATCCCGATCACCAGGAGCTTATCAGCGATCGGGCCGGTCTTGCGTATCCAATTCGCGACGGTATTCCCATTATGCTGCCCGACGAAGCGCGCCCCGTCGACACCGACTCGGCGAACGAGGCGGCGCCGTGACCGCGACCTACGGCAACGTTCATCATCCCGTCGAGATCCGTCTCAAGCGCGAAGAGAAGATCTTGGAGATCGACTTCGAAAACGGAGAGACTTACAGACTGCCGGCCGAATTGCTGCGGATCGAAAGTCCCTCGGCCGAGGTCCAAGGACACAGCCCGGCGCAAAAGACCCTGGTGGCGGGCCGCCGTCACGTCGGGATCATGCGCGTCGAACCCGTGGGCAATTACGCGGTGCGCATCGCCTTCGACGATCTCCACGACAGCGGCCTGTATACGTGGGACTGGCTGTACGATTTAGGCCGGAACCAGGACGAGATCTGGAAGACCTACCTGGAAGCCATGGAAGCCAAGGGGCTCAGCCGCGACCCTTGAGAGCGGCACGGCGAAAAGTCCTCATAGAGTCTCTCCACGCATGAGTTTCGGTACCTTGCCGACCACGCCCATGGCATGGCGCATGAACAGCTTCTTGAGCGGCGGGATGCGGTTGACCACCGCCAAGCCGGTGTCGCGCGCCAACCGCAGCGGCGCGATATCGTTCGAAAACAGGCGATTCAACCCATCGGTCATCGCCAGCATGAGAGTATTGTCGAAACGCCGCCACCGCTCGTAGCGCTCCAGCACATCCGCGGCCCCCAAATCCAAGCCGAGCCGTCGAGCATCGGCGAGGACCTCCGCCAGCGCCGCCACGTCGCGCCATCCCATATTTAGTCCCTGACCGGCAATGGGATGCATGGCGTGCGAGGCGTCACCCACCAAGGCCAGCCGGTGGGCAACGGAGGCATGGGCATATTGCAGCGATAACGGGTAGCTCCAGCGAGGACCGACCACCTCCACGCCGCCGAGGAAGTCTCCGAACCGCGCGGCCAGATCGTCCGTGAAATCAGCATCGTTCAGCTTCATCATGGCGGCGGCCAGATCCGCGCGTTCGGTCCAAACAATGGACGAGCGGTTTTCCGGCAACGGCAGGATCGCGAACGGCCCCGTGGGAAGAAAGCGCTCATGAGCGATATTCTCATGCGGATGTTCGTGGGCGACCGTACAGACGATCCCCGACTGCCCATAGGACCATTGCGTCACCCGAATGCCGGACTCCTCGCGAACCCGCGAGAAGCGGCCATCGGCCGCGACTACGAGCGGCGCGCAGATGCGCCGGCCATCGGCCAGGATCGCTTTGACCATGCCGGGACCGCGGGCAAGTTCCATCAACCGCGACGGCGCCAGCAGACGAATGTGTTCCAGTTCGCGCATCCTTGCGAGGATGCCGCGGCGAATGAACCGGTTCTCGACCATGTGTCCAAGCGGTTCGTCGCTCACCTCGCGATGATCGTAATGGAGGAAAAGCCGGGATTCGCCCTCCGTTACCCGGATGTCCAGGATGGGAGCGGACTGGCGCTCTATCTTGTCCCAAAGACCGACCCCCTCCAGAAGCCGGCGCGAAGACAGGGCAACGGCGGACGCCCGCCCGTCGAAGCCCGCCGCCAAGGCCTCGGTCGGATCGCCGATTTCGACCACGGCGATGGTTAGACCGGCTTCGGCCAGCGCGCACGCCAGGGTTCCACCGACGAGGCCGCCGCCGATGGTCAGCACGTCCGCGTGGATGGTTTCAGCTGTTTGCCCGGTTTTTGGGTTCATGTTCAGTTTTCCTGTTGCCCAAAATCGTGTCAATCGGGTTCAATCGCTCAGAAATTAGGCGGATTTATAGCCATCCATGGGTTGAGCATATCCCAGCCCTCCCTAGAAGTCCTTACAATTCTCAATTATAAATACGCGTCGATTGTGAATTGGCATGGTTCGTGAAATCCGATGTCTATCTGGCCCCGACGTAATGCCAGCCGAGGTCACGGGGAGGAGACTGACACGATGAAACTAGTGACCGCCGTCATTAAACCTTTCAAACTGGACGATGTTCGCGAAGCCCTGACCTCCGTCGGTATCCAAGGCATGACCGTTTGCGAGGTCAAGGGATTTGGCCGGCAAAAGGGTCAGACCGAGATCTACCGGGGTGCCGAGTATACGGTCCAGTTCCTACCCAAGATCAAGATCGAAGTGGTCATCAACGACGAGTTCTTGGAAAGCGTGGTTGAAGCCACTCAACGCGCCGCCCGGACCGACAGGATCGGCGACGGCAAGATCTTCGTGTCCGACGTCGCCAAGGTCGTTCGCATCCGGACCGGCGATACCGATGCGGACGCTGTTTAAATCCGCCCACGGCATCTCGTTGGGACCCTACCGTTAGCTCCACTGCCGTCGATCGACCTTTGAAAACTACCTAAACCCTTGCACACCCCTTGAGCACGCGCGGCAAAGACGCCTATTTTTTGGGCACATCCCCGAGGGTCATTTCCGCGATGCCGCCTGTCAAAAGCGAAGTTTTTTGCGATATTTCAGCGGATTAACAAATCGCCTCTGGATTTGGCACGAATGTTGAGAAGGCGAAGGACGGTATTTGGACGGGTGTAGGTGAAGCGGTCGGTCCGCCGATCAACGGCGCCCACAAACACGCGATACTAGGAGAGCCTGAGAAATGAGCTGCCTTTTGAGAAACCTTGGCCTGTTCGGTTTGGCCGCCTTGATGCTTACGGCCGGCGCCGGCGCCGCACTCGCCCAGGATGCAACCCTGGATACCGGAGACACGGCGTGGATGCTGACATCCACCGCTATGGTTCTGCTGATGACCATTCCCGGACTCGCCCTGTTCTATGCGGGAATGGTCCGGCATAAGAATATCCTGGCGACCGCCATGCAGAGCTTTGCCACCTGCTGTCTGATGACGGTGCTCTGGATGGTCGCGGGTTATTCGTTGGCATTCAGCGACGGCGGCGCTCTCAACGCTTACGTGGGCGGATTGAGCAATCTGTTTCTGAACGACCTCAAGGTCGACTCCTTGAGCGGAACCATTCCCGAGTTCGTTTTCATGACCTTCCAGATGACCTTCGCCATTATCACGCCGGCGCTGATCACCGGGGCATTCGCCGACCGCATGAAGTTTTCGGCGCTGCTGTTGTTCCTCGGACCTTGGATGCTGCTGATCTACGCGCCGATCTGCCACTGGGTGTGGGGCGGCGGTTTTCTGGGCGCGGACGGTGTTCTCGATTTCGCCGGCGGCACGGTCGTTCACATCAACGCCGGTATCGCCGGACTGGTGGCGGCCATCGTACTCGGCAAACGGCGCAACTACGGCGCCGAGAACATGGCGCCCTCCAATCTCACCCTGAGCCTGATCGGCGCGTCGCTGCTTTGGGTCGGCTGGTTCGGTTTTAACGCCGGCTCCGCGGTCGGCGCCAATGCGGCGGCCGGCATGGCCATGACGGTCACCCAGATCGCCACCGCGACCGCTGCGTTGACGTGGATGGTTCTTGAGTGGGTTCTCCGGAAAAAGCCAAGCGTGCTCGGCATCGTCTCGGGCGCCGTCGCCGGGCTGGTGGCCATCACTCCGGCATCCGGTTTCGTGGGCCCGATGGGCGCGCTGATCATCGGTCTGGCGGCCGGCGCGGCCTGCTACTGGGGCGCGGTTTGGTTGAAACACAAGCTCGGTTACGATGACTCGCTGGACGTGTTCGGCGTCCACGGTATCGGCGGCATCGTCGGCGCCGTTCTTACCGGCGTCTTCGCGGTCGAGGCCATCGGCGGCACACCCGGTTTGCTCGAAGGCAATCCCGGTCAGGTGTGGACCCAGATCTACGGAATTCTCGCCACGGTAATTTATTCGGCGATTGGGTCGTTCATATTGCTGAAGATCGTTGACCTGCTTGTTGGCCTGAGAGTCGACGAGGAATCGGAAGTCGTCGGGTTGGATCTAAGCCTCCACGGCGAAACCCTCCATTAACCTCACCCCGGGCCGGAAACACGCGAAGCGCTTCGCTCTCCTTCCTCCATTCCAACCCGGACCCCTTGGCCGGAAGGCGATGCCTTCCGGCCTTCTTTTTTGCTTGGATCCGGCAGTGCTCGCACTACACTCCGGCCGTGATGTTGAACCCGCGTCTCGATCTGCTGGCGGATTATCCGTTCGACCGCCTCCGCGCGCTTCTGGACGGAATTCAGCCGCCACGTGAATTACCGCCGCTGGTGCTGTCGGTGGGCGAGCCACGCCATTCGCCGTCGCCGCTCGTCCACGAGGTCATCGCGGCCAACAGCGGGTCGTGGGGCCGCTATCCGCCCGTCGACGGAACACCGGAATTTCGGCTTGCCGTCGCCGATTGGCTCAATCGCCGCTACGTCCTTCCCGAAGGACTGGTGGACGCGGATCGGCATATCCTGCCGGTCGCCGGCACCCGCGAGGCTTTGTATTTGATCGCCGCCGTGGCGGTTCCTGAATCGCGCGCCGGACGCCGCCCGCTCGTGGCGATGCCGAACCCCTTCTACCAGGTGTATTTCGGAGCTGCGGTCATGAGCGGCGCCGAACCTCTCTATTTGCCCGCCACGCCGGAAACCGGGCATTTGCCGGACCTGACGAGCCTCGACGACGCGACCCTGGAACGAACGTCCCTGATGTATCTCTGTTCTCCCGCCAACCCCCAAGGCGCGACGGCGGACCGCGGCTACCTGGAAAACGCGATTGGCCTGGCCCGCCGCTTTGACTTCGTGCTGGCGGTCGACGAGTGTTATGGAGACATTTACGACAATCAGCCGCCATGCGGCGCCCTGGAGGCTTGCGCCGACCTCTCGAACGGTGTCGACAACGTGGTCGTATTCCACTCGCTGTCAAAGCGATCCAGTGTGCCTGGTCTGCGGTCCGGATTCGTCGCCGGCGATTCGCGATTGATTGCGGCATTTCGCCGTTTGCGTTCATTTGGCGGCGCTTCCGTGCCGCTTCCGGTGCTGGCGGCGTCCGCCGCGCTATGGGGAGATGACCACTATCCTGAACACAACCGGGCGCTTTACCGGCAAAAACTGGACGCGGCGGAAAGCATAATAGGGAGTTGATTCGGTTTCTTTCGGCCCCAGGGGGGCTTTTTTCTGTGGCTGGACGTGGGAGATGGCGAAAAAGCCGCCAAGAAACTTTGGGCCAAAGCCGCGCTTCGAGTGCTTCCAGGGGCTTATTTGGCCAAGTCGGACGCGTCTGGAGCCAATCCGGGCGCGAATTATGTGCGTGTTGCGCTCATCGACGATCCCCCATCCACAGAAGATGCTTTAAGACGTCTCGTTAACGTCTTATAACAAATAAAGATAAGACCTCTTAGCTTTGGGATGGTGTGTCGATGATCGTCCAAAATCGGATTGATTCCGTCTTCCCTGACGGTACCACTGAATTTCTCAAGAGGCGGGCAACCGAACTCGCGGGCCTTGCCGTCATTGCCTGCGCGGGGTTCTTGTTTTTCTCCGTATTCAGTTTCAATCCGGCCGATCCATCGCTTAATCACGCGACCGGCGCGGCGCCCTCTAACATCCTCGGTCGGCAGGGGTCGTATATAGCCGACTTTCTGTTGCACGTGTGGGGTTGGACGGCGGTCGCCCCCTTGACCGCGCTCGCGGTGTGGGGCTGGCAACTCCTGCGGCGGCGCGGGCCGGCGCGGCTGTGGCTCTGTGCTCTCACACTGTTACCAGCCATGATGCTGTTGAGCGCGGCCCTGGCGGTCGTTCCCGCTCCGGAGTCCTGGCCGTTGGCCACTGGACTTGGGGGCGCCGCCGGAACCGTTTTGAAGGAGCGCGCGTTTACGTCCGCCGCGAGCCTGAGCCCCCTTCTTTCCCCGACGGCGCTCGCCGCGGGATGTTTTTTCCTGGGAACATTCGCCTGGGTATACAGCCTCGGACTGGCGTGGACCGAGTGGCATGCCATCGGACGGTCCGGGGTCCGCGGGGTGATGAATTCGAAGCGCGCCGTTCTCGGCGGTTACCAAAAAATGACGCGATCCGCGCTCGCTCTTCGCGCCGCGACGTTGTCTCATCGCCGGGAACCAACGTTCGCTCCTTGCGAACCCGGCAACGGCGAGGTCAAGGCCGCCACCGCCCGCGACCGTCGTGGCGGCGCCGGCGGCGGGGAGATCGTCGATCCAAAGCCGCGTCCCATGAAATCAAGCCGCAAGGCCGAAGCGCAGTCTCAACATCGGTTCGATTTCGAGGACGATGACGGGTATGCTTTTCCGCCCCTGGATCTTTTGCACGCGCCGCCAATGACGGCCGGCCACCAATCCGTCAATCGCGGCGCGCTGGAAGAAAACGCCAAGCTTCTGGCCTCGGTGCTGGACGATTTCGGCGTTCGCGGGGAGATCGTCAAGGTCAGGCCCGGGCCGGTGGTCACCCTGTACGAGCTGGAACCGGCTCCGGGCACCAAAAGCTCCCGGGTGATTGGGCTGGCCGACGATATTTCCCGGTCCATGAGCGCCATCTCGGCGCGCATCGCCGTCGTACCGGGGCGCAATGTGATCGGTATCGAGTTGCCCAATATACGTCGGGAAACAGTAGGGCTACGGGAGCTTCTGGCCTCCGATGCGTTCGAACGTTACGGCGGCAAGATGACCCTGGCGCTCGGCAAGGACATCGGCGGAGCCCCCGTGCTGGTGGATTTGACCCGCATGCCGCACCTGTTGGTCGCCGGCACCACCGGTTCGGGCAAGTCCGTGGCGATCAATGCGATGATCCTGTCGCTGCTCTATCAGCTATCGCCGAATGCGTGCAAATTCATCCTGATCGATCCCAAGATGCTGGAATTGTCCGTCTACGATGGAATTCCCCATCTGTTGAGCCCCGTCGTGACCGAACCGGGCAAGGCGGTGGTCGCGCTGAAGTGGACGGTTCGGGAAATGGAAGAGCGGTACCGAGCCATGTCACAGCTGGGCGTGCGCAATATCGCCGGCTACAACGCCCGTGTCGCGGAAGCCAAGCGCAAGGGCGAAACCCTCGTCCGCCGGGTTCAAACGGGCTTTGGCGACGATGGCCGGCCGGTTTTCGAGGAACAAGATCTCGATCTGGAGCCGCTGCCGTTTATCGTCGTCGTGGTCGACGAAATGGCCGACTTGATGCTGGTCGCGGGCAAGGATATCGAGGCTGCGGTCCAACGCCTGGCGCAAATGGCGCGCGCCGCCGGCATTCATCTGATCATGGCCACTCAAAGGCCGTCCGTGGACGTCATAACCGGAACCATCAAGGCCAATTTCCCGACGCGCATGAGTTTCCAGGTGACCTCCAAGATCGACAGCCGGACCATCCTCGGCGAGCAGGGCGCCGAACAGCTTCTTGGACAAGGCGACATGCTCTACATGGCCGCCGGCGGACGCGTGACCCGCGTTCACGGTCCCTTTGTCTCCGATGAAGAGGTGGAATCGGCCGTGCAGTTCCTGAAGGAGCAGGGCGAACCCAGGTACGTTCAGGAAGTGACCGAGTTCGACGACGAGCCGGGTGCCGCCGAATTCGAATTCGGCGGAGACCAGAGCGGCGACGAGCTTTACGACGAGGCGGTGGCCATTATTGCCCGCGACGGAAAAGCCTCGACAAGCTTCGTGCAACGGCGCTTGCAGATCGGCTACAATCGGGCCGCGCGAATTATTGAACAGATGGAGGCGGAAGGCATTGTCAGCAAGCCCGATCGTGTCGGCCGCCGCGAAGTGTTGATCGGTGAGCGCGCCGTCTAGTACCGACAATCACTGGGGGCACGGAACTGTGATAGTCGGTACAAGGTTTCTCCACGACACCCGGGTTCCCCATGGAAGGCGACTGTTTCTGGCTGTCGCCTTCGTGGTCTTGGCCTGTGTGGTTCCCGTTGCCCAAACCGCCGCCAACCCTCCTCCCCCGGTGCTCCTCGCGGACTCGGAGCGGGCGGCGGTTGACCGCATTCAAGCCTACCTGAACGGAATCAAAACGGTCGAAGCCGAATTCATGCAGGCATCGTCCAACGGCGAGCTGGCGCGGGGAAATCTCTATATTTCCCGTCCCGGCCGGCTCCGTATCGAATATCAGCCGCCGGTCCCCATCCTGGTCGTCGCCGACGGCACGTTTCTGATTTATTACGATCGCGAACTCAATCAGGTCAGTTACATCCCGCTCGGTTCGTCGCCGGCGGGAATTCTGTTGGAGGACCACATTTCGCTGATCGACGGCGACTTGACGATCACCGGTTTCAAGCAAGAAAACGGAACGTTTCAGGTGACCTTGGTGCGCACCGAAAACCCGACGGAAGGCAGCTTGACCCTGGTGTTGACCGATTCGCCGTTGACCCTCCGGAAATGGGCCGTGACCGACGCTCAGGGTATTGTCACCAATGTTACGCTGGTGAAGGCCATTTTCGGCGTTCCGCTGGATCCAAAACTCTTCCGCTTCAAGAATCCTAAGATATTTCAAGACAAGTTTGACTGACAGCCCGCTCTCAAGACCACCGGAAGCGCCGAGAATCGATGAGACATGCGCACAGTGCATATGAGATATGCGCTCTGTGCATTGGTGTTTTGCTGAGTAACCGACCACCTAGATGAGTTGGAGCAGACAGTTCCGTTACAGGGCTGGTTGCCCCGGATGGTTCCCCTGCCATCCGCTGGCTTCCATCAAGGGAGCTAAAGGCGCCCGGTTAACCCCCCTGGCCGGGCGCTTTTTTTGCCCGGTCATCAACGAAAACTAAGCGACCAGTCGATAGCCGCCGGCCTCGGTGACGAGAATCCGGGCGCTCGACGGATCGGCCTCGATCTTCTGGCGCAGGCGGTAGACATGCGTTTCCAAGGTGTGAGTCGTCACGCCCGCGTTGTATCCCCAAACCTCATCCAGGAGAATGTCGCGGCTTATGACCCGGCCTCCCGATCGGTAGAGATATTTGAGAATGGCGGCCTCCTTGTCGGTCAGGCGCACTTTCTTGTTGTTTTCATTGTTCACCAGCAGCTTGGCGCTGGGGTGAAATGTGTAGGGACCGATGACGAAGACCGCATCGTCGCTGCGTTCATGCTGACGGATATGAGCGCGCAACCGCGCGAGAAGCACGCCCAGCCGAAACGGTTTGGTGATGTAGTCATTGGCGCCGGCGTCCAGACCAAGAATGGTGTCTGAATCGCTGTCGGCGCCCGTGAGCATGATAACCGGGCATTTTATTCCGTTGCGGCGCATCAGACGGCACACCTCCCGGCCGTCCATATCTGGTAAACCGACGTCCAGAATGATAACGTCGAAGTGGTTTGTCTTGGCCGCTTCCAGGGCGGTGGCGCCCGAGCCGGCGGTTACCGTGGCGAACTCCTCGTGCAACTGCAGTTGCTCCGACAGCATCTCACGAAGAGCATCATCGTCGTCAACGAGAAGAACGCGTTTTCCAGTCGTCACGTCTGTTATATTCCCGTGGCCGTTTACGGATTGTCGCCCCTGAAAGAATAGTATCCTCGCCACGATTTACAACTGTAATGAGCATCCGGTTGCGGCTCGCTGGAACTCCAAGTGGAAAAATCCACTCCATGCGGCCCCGGAACAAACTGCTTCCAACCCCACATGTTCGAGGGTATCGTCGCCCCGCCGCAAATGCCAGGAGGCTGCTCTGGCCTTGACCCACCGACCGCATCTCGTCCCCGCCACCCGCGAGCCTTTGTCCGTGCTCTCGGTCGACCGGGCGATCTCCGATCTGCGAAGAGGCCGCTTCGTCGTGATTTGCGGCAGCGGGGGCGTCGCCACGCTGATGCTGGCGGCGGAAGCGGTCACCACCGATAGCGTGGCCGAGCTGGCGGCGGTCAGCCGATCCGAGCCCGCCCTCGTCATCACGGCGCGACGGGCCGCCGTTCTCGGACTGACGCCGGGCGGTCTCAGAGTGGTCAATCTGGCGGCAGAGCACAAATTTACCGCTGAAATGATTTACAAGCTTTCCGATCCTCTTTCGGGCCTGCCCGTGCCGCCTCCATTTTCGCTCTCCGCCACCGAGTCACCGGCGTTCAGTTGCGACAGCGCGGCCGTCCAGCTGGCGAAGACGGCCCGGCTGCTGCCCGCGGCGGTGACCGCGCCCATCCGGGATCCCGACGCGAAGGATCTCCACGCCTGGGCGGCGCGTCATGATTTGCTGCTTGTGGATACCGGGGATGTGTTTCAGTACGAGCGCTCGGCGGCCCGGAGTTTGCGCGCCGTGAGCGAGGCTCGTGTTCCCTTGACCGGCGCCGAGAACGCCCGCATCGTCGCCTTCCGTCCTCTCGACGGCGGATTGGAGCACTTGGCGCTGCTGCTGGGCGAGCCCGACCGTGAACAGCCGGTGCTGACCCGCCTGCATTCGGAATGCTTCACCGGGGACCTGCTGGGCAGCCTCCGGTGCGATTGCGGCGACCAGTTGCGGGGCGCCATCCGGGAGATTTCGGAGACCGGGGGCGGATTGCTTCTCTACCTCGCCCAGGAAGGTCGCGGCATCGGACTGGTCAACAAGTTGCGCGCTTACGAGCTGCAGGACCGAGGCTTCGACACCCTCGACGCCAACGAGCAATTGGGCTTCGACGCGGACGAACGAGTCTACCTGCCGGCGGCTCAGATGCTGCGCCAACTCGGTTTCAGCCGCGTTCGCCTTCTAACCAACAATCCCGGGAAGGTGGAGGGGTTGGCGCGGTGCGGCATCACCGTCGACGAGCGCGTGCCGCACGCATTTCCGTCGAACCAGCACAACGAGGTTTACATCCGCACCAAGGCGGGGCGGGGCGGGCATTTGCTTTAGCGCCGATGCTGCAATGGGCAATTTTGTCGGTAAACCGGGAAGAATTTGCCCCCTGATCTCGTGGCTGGACCGTCCGCTAATCATCTAACCACTTGATTCGCAATGTTTTCCGTTTGGCACCGCGTTTGCGTAGGACGGGGTAACAGACGAAAGCACGCGAAATCATGGAATCCCCGGCAACACTATCGGTTTCAAGATATCCACCCCAAGCGCCGTCGGCCTCTCGTGAAACATCCGGATCAAACAGCGGGAGCCGCGACGAGCCGTATGATTTCGAGCCATTCGGCGATGACGGCCTGACCTTCGGGGATATCCTGGACGTCATCAACCCGCTTCAGCATATTCCGGTGGTCTCGACTTTCTACCGCGAATGGACCGGAGACGAGATCGCCCCGTTGCCGCGAATTGGCGGTGGCGCGCTGTTCGGCGGTGTGATCGGCGCGATCACGTCGCTGGTCAACGTGATCGTCGACGAGATCACCGGCAGCGACATCGGCGCGCACGTCCTGGCGTTCGCGAGCGATCTCCTCGGGATCGGAGATAGCGATCCCGGCCGAAATGTACGCCGGGGCAACCGTCTCTCCCGGCGGCGATGGAGAAACGGTTCCGCTTGAGGTTGCCTCCGGCGCGGGATCGTCGCCCGGGCCGGTGCCCACATCGGCCAACGTTCTTGAATGGCCGTACTTGGTGGCGGCTCCCACCGCCGGCGGCGCCGTTCACGACCTTCACAGCGACTCGAAGGTTGGCGCGCTCGAGAAAAGAATGGCGTCGGTCAGGCAGGGACAGGTTACGGATGTCATGGTGATGGCGATGTCCATGTATGAAAAAAGCGACCGCTCGGCCGAGGAACGCATCACCCCCAAGATCGATATCCTGAGCTGACGCCAAGGCCTGTCCGGCGCTCAATCCCCCGGCGGCGGCCGGGCGCCGAAAATGGCCGTGCCGACGCGGACCATGGTCGCGCCGAACCGAACGGCGACCGGATAGTCCGCGGTCATGCCCATGCTGAGCTCCGCGAGGCCGTTGCGCCGCGCGATCTCGCGCAACAAGGCAAAATGCAAGGACGGCTCCTCGTCGACCGGCGGAATGCACATCAGGCCCGTGACGGGCAGCCCGTACTCCTCCAGGCACGCTTGAACGAACGGGTCCACGTCGGCGAGGGAAACGCCGTTCTTTTGGGGCTCGTCGCCGGTATTCACCTGGATCAGCACATTGGGGCGGCGGGCCTCCTCGTCCATGGCGGTGGCCAGGGCGCGGGCCAGTTTGGGACGATCCACCAATTCGATCACATCGAACAGCTGGACCGCCCGGCGAACCTTGTTCCGTTGCAGCGGGCCGATCAGATGAAGGCGGGCGTCCGGAAAAGCGTCTTTCAGCGCCGGCCACTTGTCCTCCGCCTCCTGGACCCGGTTCTCGCCAAACACCCGGTGACCCGCCTCCAGGGCCAGCCGAATACGCTCGGGTGGATGGGTCTTGCTGACCGCGACTAGCGTGACGGAACCGGACGCGCGGCCAACCGCTTCGGCCGCGGCGGCGATTTCCGCCCGGACCGCCGCGAGATTGCCCGATACGTCCACGTCTTCGGATGAGTTGTTTACCATTGGCTTTCGAATCCCCGCCGGGCACAGTGTTGATCCCATGACGACCCTAGCAGAGCTCTCGCGGCGGCTCAAACCGCGTGTCCACCATCCATCCTTGCCGCCGCTGATCCTGATGACCGACCGCGAGAGACTCCCGGATCCCGCGCCCGTTGTCGAGACGCTGCCCCGCGGCGGCGCGGTCATCCTGCGTCATTACGGTGATCCCGGGCGGGAGGCCTTGGCTTTCCGGCTCGCGCCGCTCTGTCGCGCGCGTGGTTTGCGTCTGTTGATCGCCGGGGACGCCGACTTGGCGATCCGCGTTCGCGCCGACGGGATCCATTTGCCCGAAACCCAGATGCGAAGGTCCGGGCGCGCCTGGCGGATGCGCCATCGTCCGGGGTGGCTGGTCACGGCCGCCGCTCACTCTCCCAACGCCGTCAGGCGCGCCGCGCAAGCGGGTGTCGACGCCGTCCTCCTGTCGCCGGTGTTTCCGACCCAGAGTCACCCCGGCGCCGCGCCCATCGGTCCGCTCCGCTTCGCCGCCTGGGTGCGTGAAAGCCCGCTGCCCGTCTACGCCCTGGGCGGAGTGTCGGTCCAATCGGCCCGCCGCCTCGCGTCCAGCGGCGCGGCGGGGTTCGCCGGCATCGGCGGATTCCAAAATGACGTGGTGGAGTGACCCCCTCGGGTGATCCATGGAAATCAGAGACAGGGGGTTGTGACCGAGGGGCGGGCTGGACGACGGCAAGAAATGTATACCCCTTGTGTACTTTGCCAGCCGTTTTGTATACCGTCGTTACGGGTCCGTGTCACTCAACCTGTTGAAATCAAACAAAACCCGTCGGCACCAATATGAAAGGTATATAAAAGTATATAAAAGTATACATTTTTTCAATCTAAGTCCTTGATTTTCCTGGAGCGGTCTTTTTGACCTGGTATACAAAAGTATACATAACTTCCTCATATTCCGTTGAAATACAAGAGCTTTTCTCGGAAACAAAAGTATACATTTTAAAAAACGGCATCCTTGGTGGACAAGACAGGTCATCGGAACGGCTGAAACCGGCCACGGCCGAAAAATATCTCTCCCATGGTTCTGTCCAGAACAAAAAAGGAACATAAATCCCGGCAAGTGGCGAGTCAAGAACTCTATTCCTTGCCCATCCAATCGAGTCCGAGCGCTTGATCCCGCGCTGGCGGGCGCGGGAGGCCGAATGCTACAATGATAGCCCTGACCCCCACTGCCGAATACGCCTAACGGCTATTCCGACCTACGAGCTACGAACTGTGATCGTCCTCGCCGCTTCGGCGACATGGACATTTCTAGCCGGAAACAGACCTCGAATCAGATTAGCTTCGTTTTCGTGTTATCGAGCGATTGGTTTGCTGTGATCGGTTGACCAAATTCGGGAATCTGTTCATTAATCCAGTGAGCTCACGGGCAGACTTGTCGTCGCGCATCGCGGCGTATGAAAACAATGTCGGGCACGCTGCTCCGACTGAGGTCCCTTGTGCATGGTCGTTGGACCTATTGACCCTTGAGGTTCGCGTAAGAGTGCCCGTGAGCTCACAATTTTAGGAAACTGGGTGCACATGACCCGTCTAGAACGATTGCGAGCAGCGAAATCTCTCTCAGATTTAGCGAAGTTGTTGAATTACACGCCGAAGGGTCTGGCTTTTATATTGTACAAGACCTCGGCAGCAACCCGTTACCGTACTTTTGACATACTCAAGTCCAGAGGCGGCGTCAGAACAATCGAAATGCCTGAACCGCAATTGAAATTGGTACAAACCCGCCTCGCCGGTCTGCTGAGTGACTGTTTGGAGAAAATTGAAGCGGAGACGCCCGATCGGCGTCGCGTTTCTCACGGGTTCCAAAAAGGTCGGTCGATCCTCACTAATGCCAAAGCGCACAGTCGTCACCGCTTCGTACTGAATCTGGATCTCAAAGATTTTTTCGGAACGATCAATTTTGGCCGTGTTCGCGGTTTTTTCATCGCGGACCGCAATTTTCGCCTCGACCCCAAGGTCGCTACAGTCATTTCGCAAATCGCGTGCCACAATAACGCCCTGCCTCAAGGCGCGCCATCCTCCCCGGTCATTTCAAATCTGATCGGGCATATTCTCGATACGCGACTCATTAGGCTCGCTCGCGATTACGGTTGCACCTACACTCGCTATGCGGACGATCTCACATTTTCTACAAATCGACGCAACTTCCACTCCCAGCTTGCCCGCCCAAGCATATTCAAGCCCAATCGATGGGTGATTGGGAGAAAGCTTAGACGCGCGATTAACGAGACCGGCTTCTCAATAAATCCATCAAAATCGCGGATGCAGGTTCGCGGATCACGCCAGGAGACGACGGGGTTGATAGTCAATGAAAAGGTTAATATCCGGCAGGAGTATTATCGCTCTGTACGAAGCATGTGTTCCTCACTTTTTCAGACTGGCGAATACTATGTCGAGAGCACGGTGAACGCAGATGGATCAGACGCGCCCATCCGGACGAATGAACTGGCACCGCTCGAAGGTCGCCTTTCGCACATCTATTGCGTCAAAGCGCGCCGAGATCTCTCTCAGCGCGATAAGAAACTTGCCGGATTCGAGGTGCCCAAGGCATCAGTAGAGCTTTATCGCCGGTTCTTGTTCTACAAGTATTTCGTCTCGCCCGACAGGCCAGTTTTAGTGACCGAGGGAAAGACGGATATCACTTATTTGAGGACGGCGATCAAATCGCATCGGGAGGAATTTCCGGCACTTGTGCACATTGAAGGAGATCAAATAGAGCTTAGTGTTCGTTTCCTTAATTCATCTACAGTGAATCAAAAAGTGCTGGATCTTGGAACAGGTTTTAAGGGAATGGTAAAGGTCATTAGCGCTTTTGACTCCTTCCTCAAAGTCTATAGGTTCCTGCCATTGGTACATCCTGTCATCTTTGTTGTGGATAATGACACTGGGGGGGCAGAAGTGCTGAAATCTGCTGACAAAAAATCGCAACAGACGATCACATCTACATCGACCGATCCATTCTTCTATATTGAGCGCAATCTTTATCTTGTGAAAACTCCGCCTCGCGTCGATGGGACGTTATCGGCAATCGAAGATTGTTTTCCGAAAGATGTATTGAAACAGACTATCGGTGAAAAGCGCCTCGATCCAAAGAAAAAGCACGGAGATGAAACTAGCTTCGGAAAACAGGTATTCGCTGAGCAAATTGTTCGTTCGGGCGTTGATAAAGTTGATTTTTCGGGTTTCTCACCGATCCTCGATGGAATTTCGAAGGCGATTATCGACTATCACGCGAGACGCAATAGCGCAGAAGGTCGATCGGCGGCGAAATCTACATAAATCCGAGAAGAAAAGGGGACGCTACCCATGAAAAAAGGACGCTTCCCTTTCCGTGGTCTTCCCACTTGCTCTTTCAATCAAATAGCCATGCGGACGCTCCCCATTTTAGCTCGCGGAGGGCGGATTAGCTTTGGCGTAATCCGCCGCATGTGTTGGGGCGGTATTCATCCGTCGGAATACGCCTGACGGCTATTCCGACCTACGATCTGGATCAACATCTCGGTCACCTCGTAACGGCGGCTTCGCAGCGTTCGCGTCACCTACTCCTCAAAGCGACCCGTGGCGTCACGATCGCGGTCGTATCGTCTCGTGAGCGGAAACGGCGGCAACCAGGACTCGCGACGGACGATCCAGCTTTCGTAGGTTGGCGTCAGTTGGTCGGGGGCATCCAGGGATCCTAGGTTCACTTCGATTTCGTCTTCGCTGCGTCCGAAAACGGACGAGCCGCAGCGGGGACAGAAAAACCGTCCGGCGTAGTCGCGTGTTTCGCCATCGATCGTCACCGCGTCCCGAGGGAACACCGCGGACGCGTGAAAAAGGGCCCCATGATGCTTGCGGCAGTCGAGACAGTGACACAGGCCGACCCGGTATGGGAGTCCCGACGCCACGATTCGGACGTTGCCGCACAGGCAACCAGCGGTGAACCGGTCCATCCTGCGTCTCCTTTAAAATTAAGCGGTCGGTATGTTTACAACGAACCCCGTGGAGAGTCATGAAAGATGCGCCAGCCTTTTCGGCTGTAGGCTTTACGGCGTCCAGAAAATAAACCTTCGACCGCGCGCGCCGAATTCTTGTGAGCAGCTCGCGTAGGGAGGATTAGCCTTGGCGTAATCCGCCGCACGTGTTTGGACGGTATTCATCCGTCGGAATACGCCTGACGGCTATTCCGACCTACGAGCTGGGCTTACGACTTGTTCGCGGCGGCGGCCTCGATTGGGGCAATATCGATCTTCGTCATCGTCATCATCGCCTCGAAGGCGCGTTTTGCCGCGTTGCGGTCTGAACTCGTCGTTAGGTCGAGAAGCCGCCTCGGCGTGATCTGCCAGGAAAACCCCCAGCGATCCTTGCACCAGCCGCAGGCGCTCTCGGCCCCACCATTCCCCATGATCGCGTCCCAGTAGCGGTCGGTCTCCGCCTGGCTCTCGGTGACGACCATGAAGCTCACCGATTCATTCGGTTTGAAGTTCGGGCCGCCGTTCAGGCCGACGAAGCGCCGCCCCAACACGGTAAATTCGACGGTCAGTTCACTGCCTTCCCGCCCGCCAGGAAAATCGCCGGGAGCGGCGTTCACCCGGCCGACATGGCTGTCTGGAAAGGTCGCGGCGTAGAATTCAGCCGCCTTGCTTGCTTCTCCGTGGTCGAACCACACACAGGTTACGAGTTCGGTCATGTCTTTTTCTCCTTTCATCGAGATTGCGATTGCTTGCAGGGTTGAACAATCAGGTGCCCTGCCTTTCAAAACGGGCATAAGCGGCGGTAAAAACAACCAGTTGCGCGGCGAAAGCACGCATAGGCGGGCCAGGCTTCGCCGCGGGCGATATAGGCCGAGAGGTTCGGATATTCGTCTAGCATATCCGATGATGCTTTCAACCTAAGCAGCACCGACACCATCATCAGATCGCCCGCGCTGAACGCACCGTCGAGCCAGTCGGCATCGCCAAGGCGATCGGAAAGTGCGCCGAGCCGGTCACGGATGCGACCCTCAAGCAAAGGCAGCCGACGCTCCCGCCATGGCTCGTCGCCCTCCAAGAGCCTGGCGGTTTCGCGCTCGAGGATCGGCGGCTCCACCGTGTTGAGCGCGGCAAACATCCATGTGATCGCGCGCGCCCGGGCATTCGCATCGTCCGGCAGCAGGCCCGCATAGCGCTCCGCGATATGGAACACGATCGCGCCTGTCTCGAACAGCGCGAGATCGCCTTCTTCATAGGTCGGAATCTGCCCGAAAGGATGAAGCGCCAGATGCGCGGGTTCCTTCATCGCACTGAACGAAACAAGACGAACCTCGTAAGGCTGGCCCACCTCTTCCAGCGCCCAGCGAACGCGCGCGTCACGCGCCAGCCCCTTGCCGCGATCGGGCGACCGTTCAAAGGCGGTGATGGTGGGGGTCATTGGACGGCTCCGGGTGATTGCTTGACGCCATCGTACGTCACGTCGTGGATCAAGACGGCATTTCGCATGGTGATTTCTCCTTTCTAAGAAAAGGCTTGCGTCCCCATTTAGCGCCAAGATCACGACGGACAATCGCTGGAAAGAGATAAAATACGGCCGCCTGTCCCGCAAAATCAGCTCAACCCCTGTTCTCGTTCCCGGCATAGCCGAAGGCGTCGATGTAGGGCCGCAGGATGGGCAGCACTTCAGCCATGGGGTCGCGGTAGTTCAGCCAGCGGCTGACGGAACGGGAATAGATCGGCTGAACCACCTGGTGGTAGCTGGGCGTGGCGATGCGGCGGCCCTTGGCGCGTTCGGCGTATTCGAGGATGGAATTGTTCCAGGGCAGTTCCAGGAAGTCGAGAATGCGCCGGGTTTGCGTCTCGAATTCGGCCACCAGATCCTCGTACCGGCTCGCCAGGACATGTAACGGCAGCACCGCCGCGTATTGCCGCCACAGACCCATCACGGCGCGATAAAACGAAGCGGTGTCCTTTAGGGTCCCGAACTGCACCATGGCCGGATTGGGCTCGAAGGGCTGCATGAAACCGCTGAGGACCACGTCGCAAGGATGACGCAGAGCGAGAAGCAGCTTCGCCTGGGGGAACAGGCGATAAATCAGGCCCGCGTCCATGGCGTTGAGCGGAAGCTTGTCCACCAGAATTCCGTCCGGCACGCCGTCCATGTAGCTCGCCACTTCCGCGAAATAGGTTTGCCGGAGGCGCGCAACCTCCTCCTCGGTCATACCCGCGAGGGCATGAGGATACCCGCCCGGCATCCCGCGCACCCGCTGCTTGACCACATCGAGGGCGGGTTTCTCCTCCATGGTGTGAACCGCCGGATGGGCGTCGAGGATTTGATCCAATAGCGTCGTTCCCGACCGGGGAAATCCGACGAGAAACACCGGTTGCCGGCCGTGGTATGGAACCGGCGGGGTCCAGGACTCGATCCAGTCGGATGTAAAGGCCGTCTTGAGATCCTCGATCATTCGGGGAAACCGGTCCTTATCGACCCGCTTCCACAGCGGACTTTCCCGGGCCAGGTCGTTGGCCTTCGTATAGAAGTGGTAGGCTCGCTCATGGTTTCCGGTCCGGTCGTACAGCGCGGCCAACTCGTATAGGGCAACTTCGCCGCCCACAACGTCAACGTGTTCAAGTTTCAAGGCTTCCAGACGCGTTAGCGCCTCCTGTTCCTTGCCGAGCCGCCGTTCGCATTTAGCCGCCACGACCTGCGCCTGAACATCTCCAGGATTGCTCCGGAGCGCCCGTTCGGCCATTTCGAGCCCCTCCTCCAGTTTGCTGGATCTTTCGCAAAATACCGCCACGGCGACGCAGGTGTCCGCGTCCTCCGGATCGAGCTCGAGGGCGCGTTCGAAGCTGACCCGCGCTTCTCCCAGTTCCCCGAGTTCCCAGAGAACGTCGCCGAGATTTCTGAGTGCCTTCACGTAATCGGGTTTAAGTTCGAGAGCGAGCCGAAAAGCGGCCACGGCCTGTTGGCGCTCTCCCAGCAATTGCAGGGCCTTGCCGCAATTGCAATGCGCCTCCGCATATCGAGGGCTGAATTGCACCGCCCGGTTGTAACAGGAAACCGCTTCGTCAAGGCGTCCCAACTCCTGAAGCGCGTTCCCCAGATTGTTGTGGGCCTCCGGATAGGCCGGATGCAGCTTAAGGGCGCGCCGAAGGCTGCTCTCCGCGTCATCGACGCGACCCAACGCGAGAAGCACGGTGCCGAGGCTGTTATGATAGGCCGCGTTTTCACCATTAAGCGCGATTGCCCGCGTAATCAGGTCCAGGGCCCGTTCGTGGTCTTCCCTTTTGTCCGCGATCAGACCCAGGAGGTGGAGTGCGTCGGGGTGGTCCGGCTGTTTGTGGAGGACTTTCTCGTAGAGCGCCGCCGCTCTCGCCAGTTGACCCGACTGGTGGAAACGCGCGCCCTCCATGAGTGCTTTCTGGAGACTCGCGCCCGGCGCGCCGGAACTCCCTTTTTGGGGTCGCGATTGGGACCGACGTTGCTGACGATTCACCGGACAGCGCCCTTTTCTATGTTTTTTGTTCTACCTTTAATGAATTGAGCGCGGCCAAGGCTGCTGTCACCCGCTCCACGAGTTCACTCCAGTCGCCCGGGGCCCTTTGCCGAAACAGCCGCATGGTCGGATACCACGGCGTATCGTCGCGATCCAGCAACCAGCGCCATTCCGGAACATGGGGAAGCAACAACCACGTCGGCCGGCCCATGGCCCCGGCAAGATGCGCCACCGCCGTATCGACGGAAATCACAAGATCCAAGTTGGCGACGATCGCCGCCGTATCGGCGAAATTACCGATTTCCGGCCCGAGATCATGGATCCTCTCCGAATCGAGCTGAGCGCCATCCTCGGTGCCCGCGCCCACCTGAAGACCGAAGAACGACGCGTCCGCGGTTTGCAGAAGCGGCGACAGGTGCGATGCCGGCATGGAGCGGTTGCGATCGTTCACGTGCCGGGGATTGCCGGCCCAGGCGACGCCCACCCATGGACGGGCGCCGGCGGGCTCCATTCCGTCACGCCAGGCGGCCGCCGCCGCCGGATCGGCGCGGAGATACGGCGCCGCGCCGGGGATCGTGTCCACTGTGGTTCCAAGGATTGCCGGCAGGCTCATCAGCGGCGCGTGGATTTCGAAGGTTGGCAGCGGCTCTCCCCTCACGATCAACCGTCTCACCGGCGCCGGGGAGCCTTGGGTTAGCGACGAAAACAGCCCGAACAGGGGTCTCGGGCATTCCAGCAGCACCTGGCCCCCGCGCGCGGCCACGATGGAAACGTAGCGCACGAACTGGATGGCCGAACCCATTCCCTGTTCGGCGTGAAGCAGGATCGTTTCTCCCCTCAGCTCCGATCCATCCCAAAGGGGCCGGCCGAGGTCGCGGGGCGATGTGGTGAACCCGTCCACCTTCCACCGCCATTCATACTCTTCCCAGCCCTCCGCGCACCGGCCCAGAAGCAGCAGAAGGACCGCCCGGTTGGCATGCGCTTCGGCGTGATTCGGATCGAGCGCGAGCGCCTTGTCGTAGTATGGCAACGCTTCTTCGTACCGCGCCTGGTCGTGAAGCACGAGTGCGAGATTGCTGAATGCGGTGGCGTAATCGGGCTTGCACTCGAGCGCCCGCCGATAAGATGCTTGCGCTTCTTCCAGGCGTCCCTGTTTTCTGAGCGCGCTGCCGAGATTGCAGTGCGCTTCGGCATACCTGGGCCGCGACCTCAAGGCGCGTTCGTAGGCCGCGATGGCGTCGTTCCAACGGCTCAGTTTTTGGAGTGCGTTTCCGAAGTTGTTGTGCGCCTCGGCGTAGTCCGGCTTCAATTCCGTGGCCCGGAGGAACAAGGCCCGGGCCTCCTCAAACCGGTGCAGGGCGAACAATACGTTGCCCAGATTGTTGCTGTACGCCGGGTTTTCCGGGCAGATTTCGATAGCCTTGCCGATCAGCGCCTCGGCGCGATCATGTTGGCCCTTTTGATAGGCGGCCAATCCAGACAGATGGAGGGCGTCCGGATGCCGGGGGCTGGATTTGAGAATTTGATCGTAAAGACGCGCGGCTTCCTCCAGGCGGCCCGCCTGATGGTGCCGCACCGCCTCGGCCAACTGACCGTGCGGCGAGGACGGCGCCGAATGGCCCCGTTGACGTATGCGCGCCATAGCTAATCTGTCGCCCACATTCGAATCAAATTGGCGCGCGTGTTGTTGAGCTTGTGATATTGGGGACTTTCCGGGGCCTGTCCCATCGCCCATTGGGTGACCGTGGCGAGATCATAGAGGATCGAGCGTTTGAACTGATCTTGAACCATGCTTTGGATCCACGTGAGCGCGGCCAACCGCTCGCCGGATTTCACTTCGGCGACCCTGTGCAGCATGGTTGTGGGATAGAGGATGCCGTCGCCGGCGGGAAGCTTGGCTTGTTTCTCGCCGTAAGGCGTTTCCACTACCAGCTCGCCGCCTTCGTAGCGGCCGGGATCGTTGAGAAAAACCGTAATCGATAGATCGAGCCGCATCGGCGTTGGTTTTCGGCGGATCGGGTTGTCGATATGGGTGCCATAGGCCATGCCGGAACGATACCGCGAAAGCGTGGGCGGATAGATCATCCTAGGCACGGCGGCGGTGCGAAAGGTCTCGTTTCGCTCCAGAGCGGCATCGAAGACGCCCGCGAAACGGGCGTAATCCTCGGTTTCGGTGGCGAGCTGTTCGTTGCGTTTGATGCCCGCCGCTCCCAGTCCCGGCGCGCTCAGGGCGCCATCCTTGAACACGCCGTTCGCCGCGATACCGCGCAATAATTTAACTTCTTCCGCCGTGAGCACGCCCGGCAGCCAAAGCAGCATGGCGGTTTCCTTGATCCCGTTTCCTTAAGCCTCGGACTCTATCCGTATCACTCATCCCCTTCAATGGCGGGTATTAAATGGATTGAGCTCTCGAGCGCGACTATGGAACTGGTTTTCCGTCATCCGAAAGGTAGCCCATTTCGCCCATCATTTCCTTGTGGCAGCGAACGATCAGATCCACTTGCTCGGAAGCGAGTTCGCGGCGCCACGATCCGACGATACCCTTGCGGAAGAATCGCTCGGCGTTCTTGGGCCGTTCGATGAACCCAGCTTGACGTTCCTGTCCCGCCAACACCTTGAACGAACTGTGACGGATTGCCCTTTTCAACCGCTCTTTTTCCTTTGGAATCTTGAGGAAGTCGAGCACGCTCGCAAAGGTCTTGGTTGGAGATTTCGTCAGGTCTTCGTACTTGAGAACCTTGAGATAAAGACCGGGCGCCCGCAACCAGGTTCGAACATTGGTGCTCCAGTCCGATACGACCTGGAGGATGTGTCCATCCTTGGCCTGAATCTCCAGCGGCTTGAAGCAGATGGCCTTGCACCCCTGCTCCATGGTCAGGCCGTAGTGATGACTGAACGACACCGCCACGTCGAGTGGGTTGCGCACCACATAGATGGCGCCGAAAGTAACGTCCGGCGTGATTGTGGGAATATCATCGATGGCGGACAGCACGTTGTGGGTCTTGACCATGACCGTCCCCGGGTGGGCTTCGGCCAGAAACCGGTGGACGCGTGGCCTGAGCCGATTGACCTCCGGCCAAGTCAGTTCGGCCCGGGATTTGCCGGAAAGCTGTTCGTAGTAGTCCGCCCGCATGTCGCCGTAGGCGAACTCGGGAAGAGTATTGATATCCTGAGGCGCGGGCGTGTTGAGCAGATAGTTGGCAAGGAAAGCCCTCAGCCAAGTATTTCCCGATTTCGGATAGGAGGCGATCCAGAGGATTTGCGCCATAGCCAATCCCACCTGTATATGTGGCCCGCCTCGGCCTACTTCGGCCGAAAGAAAGAGAGGACGGCGTCCGCCACCCTCTCTAACCCTCGAGCAGATTGGCTTAGAAACCGAGCTTGATGCCGGAAGCGAAGCCCCAGCCTTTGTTGTCAAAGCCGATGGCGCCGTCGCTCCTGCCCTGCGTCTGACTATCGTAACCGAAGAAACCGCCCACGAGTTGGACACCCGGGCCGAACTCATAGGTGCCGCTGATGTTGGCCTGCTGCAGTTCCGGTTTACCCCCGGTACCCTTATTGCCGTCGTTCTCGCCGTACTGGTACGTGAGCCCGACCTTGTAGGGGCCGATCTCGTAAGCGCCGCCGGCCGTCCAGCCGTAGCCGTCGGCCTGTCCTACCGGCTGGCCAGCCGCATTGGTGCTTTGCGTGCCGCTAAACGCTTTCACGTAAGCGCCGCCCACACTGAAGCCAGCGTAGCTGAACTGGGCGCCGGCGTTGGCGGCCGACAGATCGTCGTTGGAGGTCTGGGCACCCAGCCAACCCAACGAAAGCTGCACGCCGAAGCCTCCGAAGTCTTCCGTGAAGTTGCCGCCGACCGCGACGCCGTTGCGCGGTCTATCTACCGTACGAGCGCCGTTCACCGTCGATTTATAAATGCTGGAGTTGTTGTCGCCGCCGCCCTCGAACTGCGGGATGTACGAGGCGCCGAGCTGGAAGCCGGCAAATTGCGGCGAGATATAGGTAAACTTGCCGGAGTTGTCGTCGCCAAAGAGAAGGGCCGTGTTGCCGAGGGTGGTGTCGAAGTAGCTAAATCCGCTGAGATTCTCCCAGAACGTGTCACTGATCATGTCGCCGGAGTTGATGCTGATGCCGCCGTCGGGGGCGGTCACGTGCAGCAGATAGCTGGCGTTGTCCTCGTCGCCGATGATCAGCCTGCCCATGCTGTCGCTTTGGATATACAGATACGACTCGTCGATCTGGTCGCCTTCCGTATTGCCCTCCAACTGGACGTCCAAGCCAAAGGTGATGCCATTGTCCAAGGTCGTCTCGCCGACGAAGCAGATTTCGCTGTTGTGCTTCTGGTCGACCGGGCTGGTCTTGAACTTATTGCGGTTTCCGGTTGTCGGGTTGGCTTTGCTGTCGATATCCTGATCCGCGTACACGCCCCACTGCTGGTGGTAACCGTGGACGCCCACCTTAATCCGGTTGTCGCCCTGGTTCGCGGCGGATGCGCTTCCCGCCATCCCGGCAATCAGACCGGCCGTCGCCAAGGCGGTGGTCCCTAAGAGATACTTTTTCATGCTTCCCTCTCACCATTAACAAGGGCTCAAATTAACCCGTCATGTCCAGAGGACGCGCTCTCCGTTGGGAGACCATCCACCGTCGTAAATGCGCGGTATCTCTGACCGATCGTGCCGGGCAAAACAAGCCGCCGTTGTGACTGTCCTGGGCATTTCTCCGCGCTGTGGCAACGCGGACACATGCCATGTATCTTGGGGGAAGAACGCCGTCGGCCCAGCAATTTTCGATATTGGATAGCAAGCGGGTCAAAGGATCTCGATCACGGCTAACATCACAGGTGTAGCGCGTCCGCCTCGGCCCAAAGAAAAAGAGGGCGGTAGGTGCCGCCCTCTCTCAGACTCAGGTCGTCTAATCTAGAAGCCGAGTTTGATACCCGAGGCGAAGCCCCAGCCTTTGTTGTCGAAGCCGATGACGCCGTCGCTCCGATTCTGCGTTTGCTGATCATAACCGAAGAAACCGCCCACAAGACGGACGCCCGGACCGAACTGGTAGGTGCCGCTGATGTTGGCCTGCTGCAGTTCGGGTTTACCCCCCGTACCTTTTTGACCGTCGTTCTCGCCGTACTGGTAGGTGATACCGACCTTGTACGGGCCGATTTCATAGGCGCCACCGGCCGTCCAGCCGTAACCATCGGCCTGATTTACCGGTTGGCCAACCGCATTAACGCTTTGCGTGCCATTAAACGCTTTCACGTAGGCGCCGCCCACACTGAAGCCGGCATAGCTGAACTGGGCGCCGGCATTGGCGGCCGACAGATCGTCGTTGGAGGTCTGCGCACCCAACCAACCCAACGAAAGCTGGACGCCGAAGCCGCTGAAGTCCTCCGTGAAGTTGGCGCCGACCGCGACGCCGTTGCGCGGCCGATCTACCGTACGAGTCCCGTTCACTGTCGACTTATAGATGCTGGAGTTGTTGTCGCCGCCGGGCTCGAACTGCGGGATGTACGAGGCGCCGAGCTGGAAGCCGGCGAACCGCGGCGAGATATAGGTGAACTTGCCGGAGTCGTTATCTTGGAACCGCAGATTGGTGGTGCCGAGAGTGGTGTCGAAGTTGGAGAAACCGCTGAGGTTCGCCCAGAAATCGTCGCTGACCATGTCGCCGGAGTCGATGCTGATGCCGCCGTCGGGGGCGGTCACATGCAGCAGATAGCCGGCGTTGTTCTCGTCACCGAGGATCAGCCTGCCCATGCTGTCGCTTTGGATATACAGATACGACTCGTCGATCTGGTCGCCTTCCGTATTGCCCTCCAACTGGACGTTGAGGCCGAAGGTGATGCCGTTGTCCAAGGTCGTCTCGCCGACGAAGCAGATTTCGCTGTTGTGCTTCTGATCGACCGCGTTGGTCTTGAACTTGTTGCGATTTCCGGTCGTCGGGTTCTGTTTGGAGTCGATGTCCTGATCCGCGTACACGCCCCACTGCTGGTGGTAACCATGAACGCCAACCTTGATCCGGTTGTCACCCTGATTCGCGGCGGATGCGCTGCCAGCCATTCCGGCTATTAGACCGGCCGTCGCCAAGGCGGTGGTCCCTAAGAGATATTTTTTCATGCTTTCCTCACACTGTGAATAAGGAGTTCTCCATGAACTCGTCATTTCCAGCGGAGCCCCCCTCGGGAGACACCCGCCACCTGGAATAACGCGTATCAATGCACGATCATTGGCGGTGATCAAGCGACACCTGGACGAAGTTGTGTACATTTCTCCGCACTGTGGCGAGGTTGCAACAATTTGGGGGTTGACAGGGGAAGCAGCGGCTGTTGACAGGGCCGCCCGTGGGGATTACCAGCACTGCACGTACCTTTGGAAGTCTGTGGATGCATCGCAAGATACGAATCGGATTTACGTCTTTTGGCGCTGTTTGTGTGACCCTTGCGGTCGTGGGTGCGGTCCTTGGCGCGTGCAGCGGCGTCGAGACCGAGGGCGTGTACCCGGATCGCCGCCAGGGCGATTCAACTCCGTACGGCAACGTGGAGAGACGGGGGTCTGTTTTCGGCGACCAGGGACTGTTCTACGATTCCAATCCTGAGAACTCCCGAAGGCGGCGGCGGCGGCGGGGGTATCGGCGTCAACAGTTATCTGTGGCGGGCTTCCCTGGATACGGTCTCCTTCATGCCGGTGAATTCCGCCGATCCATTCGGTGGCGTCATCATTACCGATTGGCACTCGCTCCCCGAAACGCCGCGCGAGCGTTTCAAGATGAATGTTTACATCCTCGGCCGCACACTGCGCGCCGACGGCGTCAGGGTGTCCGTGTTCCGTCAAGTGCAGGATCCCTACGGAACCTGGCAGGATGCTCCCGTGGCGGAGAACGCGGGCATCAAGGTCGAAGACGCGATCCTGACGCGGGCGCGCCAGCTCCAATTCGATGTGATGCAGCAATAGCGCGGCGTCGCCGTCAAACGTTCGCAAACCAGCAGGAACGGCCATAGGGGCCCACAACGACAGCCGAGTTCATGTCACGCTATAATTTCAAGGAAGCCGAAACCAAATGGCAGACTGTGTGGGAGGAGCATCGCTCTTTCGCCGCCACGGAGGACGGAGACCGCAAGAAGTATTATGTTCTTGAAATGTTCCCCTATCCGTCGGGGCGGATTCATATGGGCCATGTCCGCAACTACACCCTCGGAGACGTCGTGGCCCGGTTTCGGCGGGCCCAGGGGTATAACGTTCTCCATCCCATGGGCTGGGACGCGTTCGGACTGCCGGCCGAGAACGCCGCGATCGCCAACAACGTGGCGCCGGCGGTATGGACGCGTGAAAATATCAATTCCATGCGCGCGCAACTCAAGAGCATGGGACTGTCCTATGACTGGACCCGGGAGATCGCCACCTGCGACCCCGAGTACTATCGCCACGAGCAGAAGATGTTTCTTGATTTTCTCGAGAACGGACTGGTGTATCGCCGCGAGGCTTGGGTCAATTGGGATCCGGTGGAGAACACGGTCCTCGCCAACGAACAGGTCATCGACGGCAAGGGCTGGCGTTCGGGCGCGCCGGTGGAGCGGCGCAAGCTTTCCCAGTGGTTCCTGAGCATCACCGAATTCGCCGAGGAGTTGCTCGAGGCGCTTTCCGCGCTCGATCGGTGGCCGGACCGGGTCCGCCTGATGCAGGAGAAATGGATCGGCCGCTCGGATGGCGCCCGGATGATTTTTTCCCTCAAGGACCGTGATGATAGGCTGGAAGTGTTCACGACCCGTCCGGATACCATTTTCGGCGCCTCGTTCTGCGCCATCGCGGCAAATCATCCCCTCGCGCTGGCGTTGGCGGAAACCGATTCGGGTCTCGCCGGATTCATCGCCGAGTGCGGCCGTCTCGGCACCAGCGAGGCCGCGATCGAAACCGCCGAAAAACAGGGCTACGACAGTGGCGTTCGCGCCCTTCATCCGTTTGCGGCCGGCCACGGGCTTCCGGTCTACGTGGCCAATTTCGTGCTCATGGAGTACGGGACGGGAGCGATCTTCGGTTGTCCGGCCCATGATCAACGCGACTTGGACTTCGCCCGGAAATACGATCTGCCGGTCGTACCGGTGGTGGCGCCGCCGGACGTGGATCCGTCCACGTTTGTCATTGGATATGAGGCGTATACGGGGCCCGGGCGGCTTGTGAATTCGGACTTTCTTGACGGGATGGGCATCGAACAAGCCAAGGCGGAGATCGCGGCGCGCCTCGAGGCCGCGGACGCCGGCGGTCCGGAGGTGAATTATCGGCTGCGCGATTGGGGTGTTTCCCGCCAGCGCTACTGGGGGTGTCCGATCCCGGTCATTCACTGCGCCCGGTGTGGCGTCGTGCCGGTTCCGGCGGCGGATCTGCCCGTGGTCCTGCCGGAGGACGTGACGTTCGATCGGCCGGGCAATCCCCTGGACCACCACCCCAATTGGAAGCATGTTTCGTGTCCGAAATGCGGCGCGGCGGCAAAGCGCGAAACCGATACGTTCGATACGTTTTTCGAATTGTCGTGGTATTTCGCCCGTTTTTGCGCGCCCCGTCCCGACATTGCTTTTACTCGCAAGGCCGTCGATTACTGGTTGCCGGTGGATCAGTACATCGGGGGGATCGAGCACGCGGTACTGCACCTGCTGTATTCCCGTTTTTTCACCCGCGCCCTCAAACGATGCGGATACCTGGGCGTGGACGAGCCGTTCGCCGGGCTGATGACACAGGGTATGGTCTGCCACGAAACCTATCGCGGCGCCGATGGCGCCTGGCTGACTCCTGACGAAGTGGACCGATCGACCGAAGGCGCGGTTCAGCGAGACACGGGAGCGAAAGTGACCGTCGGCCGCTCGGAGAAAATGAGCAAATCGCGCAAGAACGTTGTCGATCCGGAAGCGATCATCGCCACCTACGGCGCCGACACCGCGCGCTTGTTCATGCTGTCGGACAGCCCGCCGGATCGCGATCTCGAGTGGACCGAGGCGGGGATCGAGGGAGCATGGCGGTTCATCAATAGGCTGTGGCGCATGGTCGTCGAACCGCCGGAAGCGGTGGCGGAAACAGACGCGCCGGCGCCGGCGACGCTGGCCGCCGACGCCGCTGATGGCAAAATGCATGCGGCGCTTCGCGACATGCACAGGACCATCGCCCGGGTCAGCGATGACCTCGATAAATTCGGTTTCAATCGCGCCGTCGCCCATATTCGCGAATTCACCAATACGCTGGCCGACCTGCCGGGTGGCGATGAAGACGCCGCCTGGATTCGCCGCCAGGGCCTGGAAACCATCGTCAAGTTGATTGGCCCGATGATGCCTCACCTGGCCGAGGAACTATGGCAGCGGCTGGGTCACGGAACGCTGCTCGCCGATACACGATGGCCCGAAGCGGATCCGGCCATGCTCGTGGACGACACGGTCACCGTGGGCGTTCAAGTGAACGGCAAACTTCGTGGCACCATACAATTGGGCAAGGACTGCGGCGAGACCGAAGCACGGGCGGCGGCGCTGATGCTTCCCAACGTTGTCAAAGCCATGGGCGAGAAACCGCCCCGCAAGGTCATCGTCGTGCCGAACCGAATCGTCAATGTGGTTATCTAGACGGGTTATCCTTCCGGTGCTGATGATCGTGTTGGCCGGATGCGGTTTCCGGCCCCTGTACGGCACCGGCGGATCCGACGGGAACGTTGCCGGGGACCTCTCGGCCATCAAAATCGATCTCATTGCCGATCGTACCGGCCAGCAGCTCCACAATCAACTTCTTGACCTTCTGACTCCGCGGGGGCGGCCCGCCAAGCCGCTTTACATCCTGAAGGTCACCCTGACCGAGAGAACAAGCGAAATCGCCGTCAAATCGACGGGACTGGCCACCCGTGCGAATGTGTTCGTGGATGCGAGATATACGCTGGTCAGTATCGACACCGGCAAGCCATTGACGAAAGGAACCGCGCGCGCCTTCAGCAGCTACAACCTCACCGATTCCGAGTTTTCCAATCTCACGGCCGAACAAGATTCCTTGTCGCGCGCGGCCCGGGATATCGCGATCGAGATCCGCTCCCGATTGGGGGCTTATCTTGCGGAGTGAAACTCCGTTTAAATAGGGGCGAGCGACCCATGAAACTCAGCGCCGGCCGCATCGAATCGTTCGTCAGAGGCCCGGATCCCGGGGTTCGCGCGGTTCTTGTGTATGGGGCCGATCTCGGGTTGGTGAAGGAACGCGCCGATGCTTTGCTGGCGGCGGTGACCGAAGCCCCGGCGGATCCGTTCCGTTCGGTGGAATTGACCGCCGAATTCGTTGAAGGCGGATCCAGCGCGGCTTATGGACGAAGCGGCCGCCTTGTCGTTTTCGGGCGGACGGCGCGTGGTTCGCGTGCGCGGCGCCACGGATTCGGTTTCCGAATGCGTCGCGGGATTCGTCGAATCGGGGGCGGGCGACGCGCTGGTCGTCGTGGAGGCGGGTGAGCTGAGCCCCCGATCGTCCCTGCGAAAGCTTTTCGAAGGCGCCGCCGATACCGTGGCGTTGCCGTGCTACTTGGACAATGAGAGCACACTCGACCATTTGGTGCACGAAGCCCTCGCGGCCCGTGGATTGAAGGCTGCGCCCGAGGCGGTCGCGTTTCTCGTTGCCAACCTGGGTGGCGACCGCGGCGTTACACGCCGGGAACTAGAAAAACTAGCCCTGTACATGGGAGGCCCGGGCGTCTTGACGCTCGAAGACGCCGAGGCGGCGGTAGGGGACAACACCCGAACCTCGGTCGAATCCGTCGTATTCTCGGCGTTTAGCGGTGACTCGCGCGCATTGGACCGGGCGCTGGAAAAAGCGTTGGCGGAGGGCGTTCAACCGGTCGCCATCTTGCGGGCGGCGGCCCGGCACCTGATGCGGCTTCATATGGCCCGGGGATCGATGTCCGGCGGCCGGTCCGCCGATCAGGCGATGCAGGCTTTGAGGCCGCCCGTTTTCTATGGCGTCAAGGATGCGTTCCGCGATCAGTTGCGGCGTTGGGACGACATGCGATTGAACGGCGCCATCGGATTGATCACCGAAGCCGAACTTGCTTGCAAAACCACCGGGACTCCCGCCGAAGCGGTTTGCGGCCGGACGCTGATTCGATTCGCGCACGCGGCCCGTAGCGGCGTTGTGGGGCGCTGATCGACCCAAGATTCTCGAGGCGAAAACGCGCGGAGCGGCCGATCAGCCCTCCGAGCGCTGAGTCCGCGAATCCCGATCCGCCGCTCCATCCGAATCGACATTGCCGGCACCGTTCTTATCATGGGGACCGTGTACCGAAGGTTTGCGCGCGCCTCGACTTCCGTGGGATCCGTGACTGAGACGCTGAAGGACCTCGTCCAACTGATCGAGAGACCGATAGTGAAGGATCAAGGCACCGCCGGCGCCATGGAACTTGATCTCCACATCGAAGCCCAGCAGGTTGCTGAGATCGCGCTCGAGGGCAAGGGTATCCGTATCTTTTTGGAGCGCCTTGCGGGCGCTCTTGGGCGCGCCGTGGCCGCTTTTGGCCAGTTTCTCCGTCTGGCGGACATTGAGGCCCCGCTTGACCACGGCTTGGGCCAGAGTCTCCGGGTCGTTGGCGGTCAGCAGCGCGCGAGCATGCCCGGCGCTCAGCGCGCCGGTATCGAGCAGGGTCTTGACGGTCTCGGGAAGGTTCAAAAGCCGCATCATATTGGCCACGTGGCTCCGGCTCTTGCCAATGCTCCGAGCCAGATCCTCCTGAGTATGGCTGAATTCTTCCATCAACCGGTGATACCCGTCGGCCTCCTCGAGTGGGGAGAGGTCCTGCCGCTGGAGATTTTCCACCAGCGCGATTTCGAGGGCCTCGCGGTCGTTCATCTCCTTGATGACAATCGGCACCTCGTGGAGCTGGGCTCTCTGCGCGGCCCGCCAGCGGCGTTCGCCGGCGATGATTTCGAAGACATTGGCGTCATCGGGATGCCGGCGCACCAGAATGGGCTGCAGGACGCCCTTTTCTCCGATGGATCGCGCCAGATCATCGAGGCTGTCCTCGTCCATGCGGTGGCGGGGCTGGAAATCGCTGGGCCGCAGCAGGTCGACTTCAATGGTCTTGTAGGACCGCAAACGATCGAGCTTTGCGTAATCCTCGTTTTCCTCTCCGCCCAAGAGCGCCGAGAGGCCTCGTCCGAGGTTCGGCCGCTTGACGTCGGCCGCCATCACGCCACCGCCAGGCGCTCGCGCCGCAACACCTCGCCGGCGAGATGGAGGTACGCGCGGGAGCCGGCGCAGTTGATGTCGTAGATGAGGACCGGCCGCCCGTGGGAGGGGGCTTCGGAGACTCGGACGTTGCGGGGGATGACTGTCTGGTAGACCTTGTCGCCGAAGTGAGCCCGAACATCGGAGGCCACCATATCGGACAAGCGGTTGCGCGTATCAAACATCGTTAACACAATCCCTTGAATCTCCAGGGTGGGATTCAGGGTCCGTTTGACGCGCTCCACGGTGCGAATCAGGTGGCTGATTCCTTCGAGCGCGAAAAACTCGCACTGCAGCGGCACCAACAGGGCATCCGCGGCGGCCAACGCATTCAGCGTCAAGAGTCCAAGGGCCGGCGGACAGTCGATCAGGACGTAGTCGAAACTCTCGGCCCCGAGGCGAATGGCGTTCTTGAGATAAAACTCGCGATTCTCCATCCCGACCAGTTCGATTTCCGCTCCCGACAAATCCACCCCCGATGGAACAATGGAAAGTCCGGGAATGTCCGTTTCCCTGATCGCTTCCGCGATGGTCGCTTGCCCGATCAATAGGTGATAGACATTGTGCCGGCGATTCGCGCGGTCGATGCCAAGGCCGGTACTCGCGTTGCCTTGCGGATCGAGATCGAGGATGACCACCCGCTTTTTCGTGGCCGCCAGCGCCGTCCCTAGATTGATCGCGGTCGTGGTTTTACCCACACCCCCCTTTTGGTTGGCGATGGCGATAACGCGGGGACGGGATCGCTTGGAATTGCCCGGTTCAGGGTTCATGGTGCGGCCTGATATCTGAAACTTTGAGAATAGTCCCCTGGGAGTCGGATCGGCTGGGGATCGTCGTTGTGCGCATCTTCCACGCTTTTCGTGCCTCCGTCAATTCCGACTCGGCGGATTTCCCTTTTAAAAATATACCAAATCCTGTGTCAGACAAGAGCGGTGACGCAAAATTTAGTAGTTTTTTCAGAGGTGCGCAGGCACGCGCCGTTACCACGTCCACATTTCCGATATCAAGGCTCTCGATTCGCGCGTGGTGGATTTGCACCGACGTGTCCGTTAGCCGCGCCACCTCGGTCAGAAAGGCGCATTTTCGCGCGTTGCTCTCGACGAGGTTTACCCGGGCCGACGTCATCATCGCCAGCACGAGTCCGGGAAACCCGGCGCCGCTTCCCAGGTCCACCACTGCCGGAGTTCCCTCGGGCAAGAGCGGGACCAACTGCGCGGAATTGAGGAAATGCCGGCACCAAGGATCGGCCATGGAGCCCGCTCCCACCAGATTGAGACGGCGATTCCATCTTTCCAGGACGGCGCGGTAGATCTCGAGGCGGTCCACGACGCCGTCATCGGCGCCCGTCATGGTTTTGAAATCCGAAGCGGACAATCTGTGTTTCACGTGAAACACGGTGCTCCCGTTTTACGCGGTCAGGCGACCCTCGCCCTCTTCGTCGCGTCTCCGCCGGCGCACATATCCCAAAAGAGCGGTTAGAGCTCCGGGAGTCACCCCCGAGATTCGCGAAGCGGCGCCCAATGTGGCCGGCCTTGCTTGCGACAGTTTTGCCCGGACTTCGTTCGATAGACCGGGAATGCGGCCGAAGTCCAATCCGTCGGGGATCTCCAGCATCTCGTCGCGTTTGAAAGCACGGATATCGGCGTCTTGCCGCTCCAAATATCCGAAATATCGAGCGTCATTCGCTAATTGCTCCAAGACTTCCCTCGAGATCGCCGCGGTTTCCGGCCACACCCTGATGAGAGACTCCGGGCCCATGCCCGAGCACCCCAAAAGGTCCAAGGCGCGTCTTCTCTGGCCATCGCCATTGACGGCAATGCCACGGCTCCTCAACTCCCCGGCCGTCGCCGTCAACTTCGTAAGCAGATCACGCGCCGACGACAGATGCGCTGCCTTCCGGTCATAGGCTTCGCGACGCTCCTTGCCGACCAGTCCCCACGTGAGTCCCTTGGGGGTCAGGCGCTGGTCGGCGTTATCCGCCCTCAAGGACAAACGGTATTCCGCGCGCGACGTGAACATCCGGTAGGGCTCGCTGGTGCCACGGGTCACCAGGTCGTCAATCATCACGCCGATATAGCCTTCGGAGCGGTCCAAGGTGACTCCGTCGCCGCCGGCCGCCGCCAACGCCGCGTTCACTCCCGCGATCAGGCCTTGTCCCGCCGCTTCTTCATACCCCGTCGTCCCATTGATCTGACCGGCGAGAAACAAGTTTGGAACCCGTTCCGACTCCAGGGTGGGCCGCAGTTCCCTCGGATCGACGTAGTCATACTCGATCGCGTAGCCCGGCCTCAAAATCACCGCGTCCTCCAGGCCGGGGATGGTTTTCAGCATGTCCGCCTGGATGTCCGTTGGCAAGGACGTGGAAATTCCATTCGGATAAACCGTGTGGTCTTCCAATCCCTCCGGCTCAAGGAAAATCTGATGCCGATCACGATCCGCGAATCGCACCACCTTGTCCTCGATAGACGGGCAGTATCGGGGGCCCGTGCTTGCGATTTGTCCCGAATACAACGGTGCCCGGTGGAGGTTCCCGCGGATGAGGCCGTGGGTGACTGGAGTTGTGGCCGTTATGTGGCAATTGATCTGCGGTGTCGAAATGTTCGCGGTCAGGAAAGAAAATGGCGTCGGTGGCTCATCCCCTTTCTGAACCTCAAGGATATCCCACTGAATGGTTCTTCCATCCAATCGCGGCGGCGTTCCCGTTTTTAACCGGCCTAGACGGAACCCCGATCTCTTGAAACTATAGGCCAACCCGATTGCCGGCGGATCTCCCGCGCGCCCGGCCGGGATCTGCGTCTCGCCGACGTGTATCACGCCCCTGAGGAACGTTCCCGTCGTAATAACGACCGCCCCCGCGCAAAGCTCGTTGCCCGCCTTCGTCGCGACCCCGGCGGCGCGGCCAGCCCCATCGAACACCAGATCCTCGACGCTTGCCTCTAGGATTTCCAGATTGTCTCGCTCATCGAGCAGCTCCCGCATCGCCACCTTGTAGAGCGTCCGGTCGGCTTGCGCCCGCGGTCCCCTGACCGCCGGTCCCTTACTTCGATTGAGGATACGAAATTGGATCCCTGCACGATCGATCGCCCGCGCCATCAGTCCATCCAACGCGTCCACTTCCCGCACAAGCTGTCCCTTCGCCAATCCGCCGATCGCCGGATTGCAGGACATTTCCCCGACTGTTGCGAGCTTGTGGGTCACAAGGACCGTCCGGGCGCCCATGCGTGCCGCCGCCGCGGCGGCCTCGCAACCAGCGTGTCCACCTCCCACCACAATGACATCGATGTTTTTCATCCGCGTCTATTTACCGACCTCCCGCTCCCGTGTCAAAAGGGGCTCGCTTCGCTTGTTTCACGAGAAACATCACTTGCCGATGCAGAAGTCGCGAAAGATCACATCAAGCACTTCCTCGACGTCGACCCTGCCGGTAATTCGCCCCAACGCCCGCGCCGCCAACCGCAAATCCTCGGCCGCCAGTTCGACCTCCGACCCCGGTGAATACCGGCATAACGCCTCGTGGCATTCTTCCAGGGCCAGCCGATGCCGAACCCGTGTCAACGCGGGGGCCGACGCTTCGGCAAAACGCTCCCTAACAGCCTCCTCGACAATGCCCAACAACCTGTCGATGCCGGCGCTCGTTACCGCCGATACGGAAACGGCCTTGAGCCCACCCACCCGGACGTCTCCCCGCATGCGTCCCAAATCAGACTTATTCACTACTGCGATGGTGTTGGCATCCAACAACCCCCTCGTCTCTGCATCGACCTCCGGCCATAGCGCTCCATCGAACACCGCCAGCTTAAGGTCGGCGTTGGCCGCTTGGCTCCGCGCGCGGCGAACGCCTTCCTCTTCGATCTCTCCCGCCGCCTCCCGGATCCCCGCGGTATCCGCCATCACCACCGGAAACCCTCCGAGATCCAGCGGCACCTCGATGACATCGCGGGTGGTCCCGGGATGCCGCGAGACAATGGCCGCGTCCTTTCTTGCCAAAATATTTAAGAGACTCGACTTCCCGGCATTTGGAGGACCCACGATCGCGATCCGGATCCCTGCCCGGATGCGCTCGCCTCGGTGTCCATCCGTCAAATGCGCGCCGATCTCCCGTTTCAGCGATTCCACGTCCTTGAAAACCCCATCGTTGATCGTCTCCGGGAGATCTTCATCGGAAAAATCGATTGTCGCTTCCAAATGCCCGATTGCTCCCAGCAGCCGCCCCCGCCAGGCGTTGTAGACCGCGCCCAGCTCTCCGCGCATTTGGCGAAGGGCCTGGCGTCTCTGGGCTTCGGTCTCCGAATCGACTAGATCGCCCAGTCCTTCCGCCGCCGTCAGATCGAGTTTGCCGTTCTCGAACGCCCGCCGGGTAAACTCTCCGGCTTCCGCCGGCCGCAACCCATCCGCCGCCGCCAATTCATTGAGCGCCGCCGCCACGACGGCGGGACCCCCATGAAGGTGCAACTCCACCACCTCTTCGCCTGTGAAGCTTCGAGGCGCCGGAAACCAAAGCGCGAGGCCGTCATCGATAACCTCCCCAGCTCGCGAGAACAGAGAGCATCGCGTCGCGCGACGCGGGGCCGGCAACGTTTGATGAGCTGTTTTCTCCAGAACCGCGCCCGCCGCCGGCCCTGAAATCCGGATGACCGCGATGCCGGCCCGCCCCGCGCCGGTCGCAACCGCAAATATCGTATCCATAGCCATCAACATCCGACCGGCTATGTCCTGAGTTCATTCGGGGACGGCGGCCTTTTCATCGACACCCAACATTAGCCGCTCCACCTGGCCCTTTCCGCGAACATGAACTTCCAGGATCTCATCAACATCTTCCCGAGTTCTCGTAGTGATACCAAACGCCTTCGGGGTAAATCACCATGGTGGGTCCCAGTTCGCATCGATCGAGGCAGCCAGAAGAATTGATCCGAACTTTTTCGAGTCCCAGTTCCTTGGCGCGCGCCTTCATATAATTTCTAAGCCGTACCGATCCTCGGCGCGAACACGATCCCCGTGGATGCCCCGCCGGCCGTTCATTGACGCAGCAAAACACGTGACAACGATAGTAGAGGTCGGGCTCGCGGCTTTCATTCGGCAACACACTATTCCTTCGATTTCTTTTCCTCTTTTTCGCTTTTCTCCGCTGCCCCCATGAATTTCGACCAAAGGAAATTCTGCCATTGCTCGAAACTTTGAATCCCGAGAGGCATCCACATTTTCATCAAGGCCTCCGGTTCGGTGGACGCGAGCGCTTTTCTCATGCGGTCTTCCACATCCTTGAGCAGCGCGGCCTGCATCGGTTTGACGTCGGGAAGACCGAACAGCGTACGCGCTTCCTCCGGCGTGCAATCAATATCGATATGGACTTTCATCATGCCTACCCTTTCCCTGCTCCCGCTTATTCGGGAGACACGCTCCGTTTCCCAGCGCTTACAAACACTTGGGCCTTGCACCCCCAAGCAACAACGCCAAATTAAGCTAGCGGATGGATTTCCGCAACGTCCCCAGGGGCGTTCATGCTCGCTTAACCGCATACTGGACCTTACCTGATGTCGGCGAATCTTCTTTCGCAGGAAACCAGCCCGTATCTATTGCAGCACCAGCACAATCCCGTGCACTGGCGTCCCTGGAACTCGGACGCCTTGGCCGAAGCTCGGAAACAAAACAAACCGATCCTTCTGTCCGTTGGTTACGCCGCCTGCCACTGGTGCCACGTCATGGCCCACGAGAGTTTTGAAAATCCCGACATCGCGCGCACCATGAACGAGCTCTTTATCAACATCAAAGTGGATCGCGAGGAACGGCCGGACATCGACTCCATCTACCAATCCGCGCTTGCGCTCACGGGCCAACAGGGCGGTTGGCCGCTCACCATGTTCCTGACGCCACAAGGCGAGCCCTTCTTCGGCGGCACCTATTTTCCTTCTACCTCGCGCTATGGTCGGCCGGCGTTTCCGGACCTTCTCGTGGGCGTGTCCAACGCTTTTCAGAACGAACCGGACAAGATAACCCAGAATGTCGTTGCCCTTCGCGACGCGCTTGCCCGAATGGCCGCCCCGCAATCCGGGAATGGCATTACGCTCGCTCTTCTGGATCAAGCCTCGGCAACGGCGCTTCGCCTGATCGATCCCTTGCACGGCGGTACCGTCGGTGCGCCGAAGTTTCCGCAGCCTGTTTTCTTCCGGTTCTTGTGGCAAGCGTATAAGCGCAGCGGGTCCCATCCGTATCGCGACGCCGTTCTCACAACTCTGACCTCGCTTTGCCAAGGCGGGATTTACGATCACCTCGGTGGTGGGTTCGCCCGATACGCCACTGATGAGCATTGGCTTGTCCCCCACTTCGAAAAAATGCTGTACGACAATGCGTTATTGATCGATCTCCTGACCGATGTCTGGTTGGAAACCGCGAATCCGCTTTATGCGGTTCGTGTCTCCGAAACCATCCAATGGCTTCTGCGTGACATGCGGGTCGACAACGATAGCAACGGGACCTTTGCGTTCGCCAGCGCATTCGACGCCGACAGCGAGGGTGTCGAGGGTAAATATTATGTCTGGACCGAGGCCGAGGTCGATACGCTGCTCGGATCGGACTCCCCGATATTCAAGGAAGCCTATGACGTAAGCCCGGGCGGCAACTGGGAGGGGGTCACCATCCTCAACAGAACGGGCACGCGGGAATTGGGTCCGCCCGCTCTTGAAAGCAAACTCGCCGACTGTCGGGTCTCGCTCCTTGCCGCTCGAGTCCGTCGTGTTCCGCCGCAGCGCGACGACAAGGTGCTCGCTGACTGGAACGGAATGTTGATCGCCGCTCTCGCCAAGGCTTCCGCCGTATTCGACCAACCCGAATGGCTGGACGCCGCGAAGGCCGCGTTTGCTTTTGTAACCCAAAACATGGAGGAAAACGGTCGTCTCCGTCATGTCTGGTGTGCCGGGCGCGCGCGTCACCCCGCCGTTGTCGATGATTACGCCAACATGGCCCGCGCCGCATTGACGCTGTTCGAAGTCGACGCCGACCCGGCATATTTACATCATACCGAGACCTGGGCGGCCACGGCGGACCGCCATTTCTGGGATGATGCCAACTTCGGCTATTATCTTTCCGCCGACGACACCGACGACGTGATCTCTCGCGCCAAGACCATTGCCGATAACGCCACGCCGTCCGGAAACGGCATCATGCTCGAGGTTCTGGCCCGTCTTTACGGCCACACCGGAGAGCCCAACCTAAGCCGCCGTGCCGAGGCGCTGGCGACCGTGTTCTCCGGGGAGAACCCGAACTATCTCCTCGGCATACCGGGGTTGCTCTCGGCTTATGAATACCTCTCCAATCCCGTTCAAATCGCGATCATTGGCGACCCTGACGATCCACGGACCCGTGACCTGAGGAGCGCCGCCTTCCAGGCATCGCGGCCTTGCAAGATCATTGCCCTCGTCCGTCCCGCAGAACACCTCCCCGAACACCATCCCGCCGCGGGCAAGACACAAACGGACGGGCAAGCGACGGCCTATGTATGTGTCGGTCCCCGCTGCGGACTCCCGGCGACATCCGTTGCGGATTTACAACACCAGCTCTCTTCGGCCTAAAGGCTCTCCGTGCCCCATTTATCTCTCGGCACTCCCGTCGGCGATCTCACGGTTTTTCAGGCTGACGACGCCCTTGTCGCCATCGACTGGGGCCGGGCTGTCGATGATTCCTCCACCGCCCTTCTGGAAGACGCCCGGGCACAACTCGACGCCTATTTCGACGGCGCACTTACTGTTTTCGACCTTCCCGTTCGCTCCGCCGGCACTGCTTTCCAGCAACGGGTTTGGCGGCATCTTCCACGCATTGCGTATGGCGCCACCGCGACCTACGGAGAGGTCGCCAAGGCCCTCGATACCAGTCCCCGGGCCGTCGGCGCCGCTTGCGCCCGCAATCCACTGCCCATAGTCATTCCTTGTCATCGCGTTGTCGGCGCCGGGCACGGCCTCGTCGGATTCTCCGGCGGATTTGGCCTCGAAACCAAGAGCGCCCTTCTATCCCTGGAAAATGCGCTCGGCTTTTCTAATCTAGTAACTCGGATGGATCGGTAACCCACACAAATCGGGAGGAAAAATGACCAAGGCTATTCGCATCCATGAAACGGGCGGACCGGACGTCATGCGCTGGGATACCGTCGATGTCGGCGATCCCGGATACGGCGAAGTGCGGGTCCGGCACTCGGCCATTGGCCTCAATTTCATCGACGTTTATCACCGGTCCGGTCTGTATCCCCTGCCGTCCTTGCCGGTGGTTATCGGAATGGAAGGCGCGGGAATCGTGGAGGGGCTGGGCGACGGCGTTTCCAACCTCAATCTCGGGCAACGGGTTGCTTACGCCGGCCTGCCTGTTGGCGCTTACGCCGAAGCCCGGCTGATGCCCGCGGACCGCCTCGTCAAGATCCCCAACTCCATCACCGACCGGCAAGCGGCGGCGATGATGCTCCAGGGAATGACGGCGCACTATTTGCTCCGTCGCACCTATCCCGTTCAACCGGGAGACACCATCCTCATTCACGCGGCCGCCGGCGGCGTTGGCTTGATCGTCTGTCGGTGGGCCAAGCATCTGGGCGCCACGGTCATCGGCACGGTGGGCAGTGAAGAAAAGGCGTCCCTGGCCAGAGACAATGGTTGCGATCACCCAATCGTTTACACCCGCGAAAACTTCACCGAACGGGTCCGCGAGATCACCGGCGGCGCCGGCGTCAATGTGGTTTACAATTCCATCGGAAAAGATACGTTCGAAGGGTCGCTCGATTGCCTCAGGCCGCTCGGCATGATGGTCAGCTTCGGCAATGCTTCCGGCCCGATCCCACCGTTCGAGCCTGCTATTCTCTCGGCCAAGGGCTCGTTGTTTTTCACCCGTCCGACCCTGATGACCTATACCGCGAAACCGGAAGACCTGCAGAGTGCCGCCAGGGAACTGTTCGAAACCGTCGAGCGCGGTCATGTCGCCATTACGGTCAACCAGACCTACGCGCTCAAGGACGCCGCCCAAGCACACCGGGACCTCGAAGCTCGCAAGACGACGGGATCGACCGTTCTGATCCCTTAATCCAAGTCGCTCCGAGAAGATCAGCTGTTCATGGCGTCGAAAAACTCGGCGTTGTTCTTCGAATGCTTCAGCTTTTCGAGCAGGAATTCCATGGCGTCGGTCACGCCCATGGGCATCAGCACGCGCCGCAGGACCCACATCTTGGAGAGCGTTCCCTTGTCCACTAGCAGCTCTTCCTTGCGAGTGCCGGACTTAGTGATGTCGATGCTGGGCCATGTCCGTTTATCGGCCAGTTTTCTGTCCAGGATAATCTCGGAGTTGCCCGTGCCCTTGAACTCTTCGAAGATAACCTCGTCCATGCGAGATCCGGTATCGATCAGCGCCGTCGAGATGATCGTCAGCGATCCGCCCTCTTCGATATTCCGGGCCGCGCCAAAAAACCGCTTCGGCCGCTGCAGCGCATTGGCGTCCACGCCACCGGTCAGGACCTTCCCAGACGACGGAACCACGGTGTTGTAGGCGCGCGCCAACCGGGTGATGGAATCCAGCAGGATGACCACGTCGCGCTTGTGCTCCACCAGCCGCTTCGCCTTCTCGAGCACCATTTCCGTGACCTGCACATGCCGCGAAGCCGGTTCGTCGAACGTCGAACTCACGACCTCTCCCTTGACCGACCGCGCCATGTCGGTGACTTCCTCCGGCCGTTCGTCGATCAACAGCACGATCAGATAGCATTCCGGATGATTGGCGGCGATCGAATGGGCGATGTTCTGCAACATCACCGTTTTTCCGGTGCGCGGCGGCGCCACGATCAGAGCCCGTTGTCCCTTGCCGATCGGCGTGATCAGATCAATAACGCGGCAGGTGATATCCTTGTAGGTTGGATCCGAGATCTCCATCACCGTTCTCTCGTCCGGATACAACGGCGTCAGATTGTCGAAATTGATCCGATGTCGAACGTCCGTGGGCTCCCCGAAATTGATTTGGTTGACCCTGAGCAGAGCGAAGTACCTTTCGCCGTCTTTTGGGGAGCGGATTTCGCCCTCGACCGTGTCGCCCGTCCGCAAACTAAATCGGCGCACCTGGCTCGGTGATACATAGATATCATCGGGACCAGGTAAGTAATTGGCTTCAGGCGATCTTAAAAATCCGAAACCATCTTGTAATACTTCAAGGACGCCGTCTCCGAATATTGAAACTCCATTTTCCGCAAGTCTCTTCAATATCGCAAACATCATCTCTTGTTTGCGCAATGAGCTGGCGTTTTCGATATCCAATTCCTCGGCATAACTTAAAAGTTCAGCCGGAGGTTTTGCTTTGAGTTCTTTCAGGTTCATGATCGATTAGGAGCTCCGAGGGCGCATTCAACGAAGATTTCTTGGTCCGCCATGGAAGTTCCCTGGCGGACACACTCTCGTATTTGCAGTAGGAAAATATCGGGCCGCTTGGCCTGAATCCGTGTTGAAGAAAACTGGGGAGTTTGGCTAAATGATCGGCGTGAATACCCTAACAATAGTAGGATGGACCAAACGCTTGCATCCTGTCAAACAAAAAATCGCATCCATCAGTGGGCTCAGAAGGGCTTCACCACGGCCAAAATCACGATCGCGATCATCAGAACGGTCGGAATCTCGTTACTGATCCGGAAAAATATTTCGGAGTGTCGGTTTCGGTCCTCGGCGAACGCCCGTCTCCATCGCGCCATAAGTCCATGCAACACAACGAGACCGGCCAGACACGCTAGTTTGGCGTGCAGCCATCCCATGCTCCAGGCGTCCTCGCCCAGATACCAGATCAAAACTCCGCCGGACACCAACGAAGCCGCCATCGCCGGGTTCATGATCGCCCGCAACAATCGTCGTTCCATGATCTTGAATGTTTCCGACGCCTCCGATCCCACCGGCTGCTGGGTGTGATAGACAAACAGCCGGGGCAGATAGAGGAGCCCCGCCATCCAGGCAATGACACTGATCACATGCAGGGCCTTCGCCCAAAGATATCCGTCCACGACAACTCCAAAAACTGGTTCCCTATGGAACTCCGTCACAAATGCATTGGGAACAGGCTTGCGGGCAGACTCTAACGCCTCCCCGGGGGCATGGCGCCGATCCCCTCGATAACGCGTCCATCACCAATCCCGCAAGACCTTCGATGAATTCGTTGGCGGTTCCCACCGTTGCGACCCTCACGTAAGCGGGCACCCCAAGGTCCTTCGCCCTCTTCCGATACTCCATATCGAGCTCCACCAGAGTTTCGGAATGTTCGGAAACAAAGGCTATGGGGACGACCACCACGGCCACGCCATCGTTCGCGGCCCTGGCAAGTTCCTGTTCGGTGGATGGTCCGATCCATTCGAGCGGCCCGACGCGGCTTTGATAGCAGATGGCATGATCGATCGGACCAAGATCGGCTTTCAATTTTTGAACCACCGCGTCAACGGACATTTCGACCTGCCGCTGATAGGGATCGCCGCGCGCAATGATCTTCTTCGGAAGCCCATGGGCCGAAAACAGAATCCGGGGTTGGCCCGCCTCTCTAGCCTGCGCCAAACCGGCCTTGATTAATCCAACTTGGGCTTCGATCAACCCTGGTTCCGCCGGGTAGCAACAGACCGCGTGACACGGACCGTTCAGTCCTTCGCGTTTCGCCGCGCGTTTCCAATCCTTGAGCGACGACCCCGTCGTCGTCGTCGAAAACTGAGGGTACAGCGGCAACAATACGATCCGATCCGGGTCGAATTGCTTGACCGCCGCCGCCGTTTCCGCGCTCGACGGGCACCAGTAACGCATGCACACGAAAACCCGGACCCGTGGCGCCGCCATACCCCGCAGCCGCGCTTCCAGGGCGTCCGCTTGTTGCAGTGTCTGCTCAAGGAGCGGCGATCGACCGCCAATTTGCGCATAGATTTCCCGGGCGACCGGCGCCCGCCGTTTGGAAATCAGTTTTGCAAGCACATAGCGAACGGGCTGTGGCGCACCGATGATCGCCGGATCATGAAACAGGTTGAACAGGAAAGGCTCGACGGCCTCCAAACGGTCCGGACCGCCCAGGTTGAACACCACGACGGCAAGCCGTTCGAAACCATTGTTTACCTGGGTCGCCAATTCCGCACCAATTCGGCGACGCGCTCGACATTCTCCACGGGTGTCTGGGGCAGAACGCCATGACCCAAGTTGAAGACGAACGGACCGTCGTCCAGAACATCCAAGATACGCGCCGTTTCGGCATCGAGTGCTTCGCCACCGGCGACCAGGAGTTGGTTGTCCAGATTGCCTTGAACCACGCACTGCTTGCGCAGGACATCCCGCGCCCATTGCAGGGGGATGCCGGGGTCGATGCCTATCCCGTCAACGCCGGTTTCGGTCACGTAATCCTCACAGAGAACACCAGACGCCCGGGGAAATCCGATGACCGGCACATCGGGGAAATCGTCCTTGAGCCGATGGACGATATCCGCCGTTGGCGCGATGACCCAAGATCGAAACTGCGTTTCCGGGAGGATACCCGCCCAACTATCGAACAGTTGCACCGCTTCGGCCCCGCTTTCGATCTGACGCCGCAGATAAATGACCGTCGCATCCACCAGGACCCGGATTAACGCACCGAAGGTGTCCGGGTCCCGATAAGCCCACAAGCGCGCCTTCTCGCAAGCCGTACCGCCCTGTCCCTCGATCATGTAAATAGCCACGGTCCATGGCGAACCCGCGAAGCCGATCAAAGCGGTTTCCGGCGGTATCTCATGGGCCAGTCTACGCACGGTTTCAAACACAGGTTCCAGATGCACCCCGATGCCCTCGACCCGTAAATTCGATATGTCGCAATCGGACCTCAACGGCTCCAGAACCGGTCCTTGTCCCTCGACGAACCGGACGTCGCATCCCAATGCATCCGGGATCACGAGAATGTCCGAAAACAAGATCGCCGCATCGGGATGGAAGCGGCGAAGCGGCTGCAGGGTGGCTTCGACGGCAAGATCCGGTGTGTAGCAGAACGTGAGAAAGTCGGCCGTTTGCTTCCGTAATTCCCGATACTCGGGTAGGTACCGGCCCGCCTGACGCATGAACCAGAATGGCGGTCTCTCGTGAACATGGCGATGGCCATGGTCGCTGAAAGCCCGAAGAAAACGCTTTTCCATCTTGATGGCTACCGGTTGGCGGGAGAGTTTTCCCAGTTTCTTCCCATTTCCACTAAAACATATCTAACTAAGAATCTAAATTTTGTTGTTGTTGTTGGGGCGCCTAATCTGGGGATTGTTGGTCATCCACGGGTTTTCCCATTTTAAGTTTCGAAACAAAACACGGATCGCTTTTCCGTGGGTAACTACCGAATGAACGCTCACTTTGGCCACGAAATGAACCGATTGCGGCGCCGGGGAAAAGCGGGGAAAATGCACATAACGATCGTCGCTCAAAAAGCGTCCCCGAATCAACCGCCGGTGTGAACGGTTTTAGTAACACGGGAATATGTATGGTACGTTTGATTGGATAATTCGGATTGATTCCGCACCGAACATCGACGGGGCCATTTGCCCCCCGTTTGTCCCCAAGATGTACAGGATTCATCCACCCTGTGCGGTTGCCAAGTCGGCGCCGGTCAAGGCACGTGCAACGTTGAGCCGGCAGCCACCGTTTGTTTTGGCTTCCGCCAGTAGCGCTCGGGCGTCCATGCTGGAAAAAGCCGGCATTTCATTTATCCGCGAACCAGCCAACATCGATGAGCATAAAATCAAGGAACGACAACGAACACAAGAATCCAGCGGCGAGCAAACGGCGCTCACCTTGGCGGAAGCGAAGGCGCGCCATGTGTCGTCACGTCGCCCTGGCGATCTCGTTATCGGCGCCGATCAGATTTTGGAATGCCAAGGCGACTGGTTCGATAAACCGGCCGACCGAACAGAGGCTCTGCAAACGCTGCGAAAGTTGCGCAATCGCACTCATCGTCTCGTCAGCGCCGTGGCCGCGACGCGCGATGGTTTGTGTCTCTGGCGGCATGTGGATAGGGCGCGCTTGACCATGAGACCCTTCACCGATGAATTTCTTCGCAACTATCTGGACGAAACCGGCGACGAGGTGCTGGCATCGGTTGGCGCGTATCGGATCGAGGGGATGGGAATACAATTGTTCTCCCATATCGAGGGCGATCATTTCACCATCCTAGGAATGCCGCTTCTGCCCCTTTTAAATTTCTTGCGCCGGGAACATTTGCTGGCGGGGTGATGAAACATGGTCTTGAGGAAATGAGCATCGTCTCGGGAAAGGCAAAAATCGCGGGGGTCATGGGATGGCCGGTGGCTCATTCTCTCTCGCCCCGCTTGCATGGGTATTGGCTCGACCATTATCGCATCGACGGGGCATATATCCCCCTGCCGGTGCGGCCGGAAGACTTCGCGGAAGCCATGAAGGCTTTGTTCAAGCTTGGCTTTGCGGGAGCCAACGTGACCATACCGCATAAGGAGGCGGCGCTCGCCACCGTGAACACGGTTACGGAAACCGCCCGGCGGATCGGCGCGGTCAACACCATCATCGTGCAAGCGGATGGGACGCTTCATGGTGAAAACACCGATGCCTTCGGATTTATGGAGAATCTTAAATCGGCGCATGATGTCTGGACCGCATCGAAGGGTCCGGCGGTGGTTCTTGGCGCCGGCGGAGCCGCGCGCGCCGTCTGTGCCGCGCTTTTGGACGCCGGAATCCCGGAGCTTAGACTATCTAACCGCAATCTGGAGCGCGCGGCGGCGCTGGCGGCGGACCTGGGCGGTTCCATCGAGGTGGTACCCTGGGAAGCGCGAGCGGATGCCTTGGATCAGGCGGCCCTGCTGGTGAACACAACGACACTCGGCATGGTCGGCCAACCTTCGCTCGACCTCGATCTCAGGACGCTTCCAGGCGATGCGGTTGTTAAGGATATCGTTTACAATCCACTGAAGACACATCTTTTGGTGCAGGCCGAACAGCGTGGAAACGTGGCCGTCGACGGCCTCGGCATGCTGCTCCACCAGGCTCGGCCCGGTTTTTCCGCTTGGTTTGGGGTCGATCCCGATGTGACCGACGACCTTCGCGCGTTCGTGCTCCAAGGTTTGGATACCTGATGGTCATCCTTGGACTCACCGGCTGTATCGCCATGGGGAAAAGCGCCGCCGCGGACATGTTTCGAAGGCTGGGCGTGCCGGTGCACGACGCCGATGAAGCGGTTCATCGTATGCTTGCCCAGGGAGGCGCGGGGGTCGCCGCGGTCGAAGCGGCTTTTCCGGGCGCCTGGCGTAACGGCGCCATCGATCACGAAGCCGTCGCAAAGCGCGTTTTTGACGACGGGGCCGCATTGAGGCGCTTGGAAAGCATTCTTCATCCGCTTGTGGAAATCGATCAGCGGCGGTTTCTGAATACGGCGGCCCGGCGAGGAGAGACGCTCGTGGTTCTGGACGTACCGTTGTTGTTCGAAACCGGCGGCGATGAAATGTGTGATGCAGTGGCGGTTGTCTCGGCGCCTCCGCGTGTTCAAACCGAGCGATTGCTCAAACGCCCGGGAATGACGCACGATAGAATCGACGCGGTCCGCAGACTGCAACTGTCCGACGGTGAAAAAAAACGCCGAGCCGACTATGTTATTCCGACGGGGTTGGGACGCAACTTCGCAATGCGGAAGATCAAGGAAATCGTGGAGGATCTGAGAACCGGCGCGAAGCGGGGATCCGGATCTCGCTTTCGTGCTCCGATGAAGGAAAAACACCATGCGTGAAATCGTTCTCGACACCGAGACCACCGGTTTCGATCCCGGCCAGGGCCACCGGGTCGTGGAAATCGGCTGCGTGGAACTTCTCAATCACGTTCCCACCGGTCGGACCTATCAGGTGTATGTCAATCCGGAGCGGGCCATGCCCACGGAAGCATTCCAGGTCCATGGAATTTCCGAGGCGTTCCTTGCCGACAAACCCGTATTTTCCGAAATCGCGGATGCTTTTGCGGCCTTCCTGGCCGATTCCCGGCTGGTGATCCACAACGCCGCCTTCGACATGGGCTTCATCAATGCCGAGCTCGAGGGCTTGCAAAGAGCGCCCATCGATACCGCCCGGGCCATCGATACCGTCCATATGGCGCGCAAGAAGTTTCCGGGCGCTCCCGCCAACCTCGACGCGTTGTGTAAACGGTTTCAGATCGATATTTCCGACCGCGCCCTGCATGGCGCGCTCAAGGACGCCCGCCTCCTGGCCGACGTTTACCTGGAACTGCTCGGAGGACGTCAACCCGGGTTGAAACTGGTCTCGAGAGAGGGGCAAAAAGCGGTCGCTCAGTTCCAGCGAGGACGTCCACCGCGAGTAGTTACACCGAGCCTAGACGAGCAAGCGGCCCATGCGAACTTCCTCGCCAAGATCAGCGACCCGCTCTGGAGTCATCCGGAATAAAGTCTTTTATATTAACTTGGCGTCGCTGTCCTCTGGCTGGGACGCTTCGGCTTGGCGTTCTTGAATCTGTTTCTGGTAAAGGCCCGCGAAATCCACGGGTCCCAGCATCAAGGGCAGAAAACCGCCGTTGATGGTCGTCATCGCGACGATCTGACGCGCGAAGGGAAAGAGCAGCCGCGGGCACTCAATCAACAGAATCGGGCGCAGATGCTGCTCCGGAATATTGAGCGTGAACACGCCGCCGTAAGAAAGCTCGAGAATGAAGGCCAGGGAGTCCCTGATCTTGCACTCGGCCTTGATGCTTAAAACAACTTCGTAGGCCGGCGGCGCAAGATTCTTGGCCTTGACGTCCACCTGAACCGAGATATTCGGCTGCTGGTTCTGCAGTTCCTTGAAAACATGCGGCGTCGTCGGCGCCTCGAACGACAAATCCTTGATGTATTGCGCGTTGATCGCCAAGGCGGGCGCGGCTTCCTGAGACTCGCCGGCCCCGCCAGCGATGCTCTCCCCCCCGCCATTGCCTGGTGTCGCCGGCGCGGTGCCTGGTTTCGTGCTGTTCGTTTCGTCTGTCATGATGATCCCTATTTCTCTATCAATCGTCTGGCTATCATGGATCGTCTGGTCTAACAACTCTCGGAGGAGTTTCCCGGGGGGGCCGATTGGATGTCCCACCATCGGAAAAACCTCGAGCGCCACGCGGTTCGGCTTCACGGGGGCGGACTTCGGCGTCTTCCGGATGAATCTCTTCGAATTGGCCGTCAATGACCGGACCATCGCCGACCGACCCATCACCTGGCGGACCCGAACCTTCACCCGATGACGGCGCATTCGCCCAGACGTGCATTTCCGCTTTGTCGACAAAGTAGCGGCCGGCCAAGCGCCGCAAAATCTCGCGAACGGGCGGAACCAGAAGCAAGAAACCGAACGCGTCGGTAATGAATCCCGGCGTCAGAAGCAGCGCTCCGCCAACCAGAATGCACAACCCGTCGAACACCTCGGCCATTGGAACGCGGCCGGCCGCCAGGTTTTCTCGCGCGCGCGCAAGCGTGGACATGCCTTGGTGGCGAAGCAATGCGCTGCCAATAATCGCGGTCAAGATTACGACGCCGACCGTGGGCCAGAGACCGATATAGCCTCCGGCCTTGATGAACACGGCGATTTCGAGGATGGGCACCGCAATTAACGCGATTAACAGAATCAGGACCATGGTTGCGTTCAGACCCGCGAAGGCTTATCTATTGATTAGCTGTGTCGTGACAAGCGAACAGACGGACGGGTGGCTGGACCCGGCGGCTACACTCCAGCGACGTGAATCGCTGTTTCGATGACAAGGCGTCCGATCTTCAGCCGCGTAACCATCATTAAGATACTATTATGGACGGTGGCTATCAGTTTCTCGACATTATACTGTTCGCGCTCGTCGCGGCATTCCTGATTCTGCGGCTTCGGAGTGTCCTCGGCCGGCGTAATGGTCACGAGGGACCGCCTCGCGATCCGTTCGAGAACGCGTCGCGCCGCGAGAAAAAGGATGACAAGGTGGTCCGGCTTCCGGACCGAACGGATAAGGCGGCCGAGCCCGGGCCAACCGTGGCCGAAGAAGCGGCTCCGCCCGAAGGCACGCCCCTGGAGGTCGGACTGACCCAGATCAGGGTCGCGAATCCGAAATTCAACATCAATGAATTCCAGTCCGGGGCCCGGATCGCGTTCGAGTTGATCCTCAACGCTTTCGCCGCCGGCGATACCGCGACTCTCAAGAACCTCCTCAGCCCGGAGGTGTTCGGCAACTTCTCCCAATCCATTCGGGAGCGGGAACAGGCGGGCGAGACGATGGAAACGACGTTGGTGGGTTTTAAATCTTCGGATATCGTGGAAGCCTACATGGCGGGTCGCACCGCCCATATCACGGTGAAGTTCGTTACTCAGCAGATTAATGTGATGCGTGGCAAGGATGGAGAGATTACCGACGGCGATCTCAGCGCCATCAACGATGTCACGGACTTCTGGACGTTCGCGCGCGACACGCGCAGCCCGGACCCCAACTGGATGTTGGTCGCAACCGGCAGCCTTGACTGAGTTGGTCTTGCCCTGGCTTAGGGCAAAGCGACCTTATCGCTCAAACCGCGACCCCCGATTTCTTGAAAATCTCCGGCGCATCGGTGTTGTCGCGGTTTGCATCTTCATTCTCGCTCAATGTGAACCGCCCCCGCCCCCGCCATCGCGTTTGGTGCTGACCCCCGTTGCCTATGATCAACTCACCGATTGGCGCCTGGACGATCAATCCGGAGCGCTGGCGGCGCTCCGCCAGACCTGCGCCCGGTTTGAGCGGTTTAAGGAGGACCGGACCGTGGGGCCGAACTCATTGGCTGGGACCATCGCCGATTGGCGTCCGATCTGTGCGAAAGCCGCGGATATCGGGAACACCGGCGAAGCCGCTCGCCGCTTCTTCGAGCGATGGTTCGATCCCTTTCTCGCGGCCGACAACGACAACGCCGAGGGTCTATTCACGGGTTACTATGAGCCGGAGCTTCACGGCTCCCGGAGCCGAGAGGGCGCCTATCGAACGCCGATTTACGCACTGCCCAAGGACATGGTTACCGCCGATCTCGGCGAATTCCGCGAGGAGTGGAAAGGAAAGACCCTTGTCGGACGGCTCGACAATGGCCGCTTGCGCCCTTTCCCGGCTCGTTCTGAGATCGACAGGGGTGCCCTCGAGGGACAAGGCCTGGAGATCCTCTGGGTCGACAATCCAATTGACGCTTTCTTTCTTCATATCCAGGGATCAGGACGCGTGTCCATGAACGACGGGCAAACCGTTCGGCTCGGGTACGCGGGGCAGAATGGCCACTCGTATGCGGCGATCGGTCGTGAACTGATCGAACGAAAAGCCATCCCGCGCGAGAAGATGTCCATGCAGGCCATTCGCGCGTGGCTGGAGGACAATCCGGACGCAGCGCCGGACCTGATGGCAAGCAACCCTTCGTTCGTCTTTTTCCGGGAGCTGAAAAAGCCGGGACCCATCGGCGCGCAAGGCGTCCCCCTCACACCCGGCCGCAGTTTGGCGGTCGACCTCAAGTTTATTCCGCTGGGCGTTCCCGTGTGGCTGGACACCACGGACCCCCTGACACCGGAAACTCCGTTGCGCAGGCTCGTGGTCGCTCAGGATACCGGAGGCGCCATCAAGGGGCCCGTGCGCGGCGACCTGTTCTGGGGATTCGGCGATCAGGCCGCGGCCAAGGCGGGGCCGATGAAACAGAAGGGGCGCTACTATCTGCTTCTGCCCAAGGCCGTATCGAGAAGTTGAAGCCGGCGGCAATTCCAGAAACGGGATTTCCGTGGCTTGCACCGGCGTTCGGAAATGCCCATTCTGCAATCATGAGCGATTCCCGTCCCAAAGTCGGCCTGTTCGTTACGTGTCTGGTGGATCTCACGCGCCCCGCGGTTGGCTTCGCGACCGTCAAGCTGCTCGAAGACGCCGGGTGCGACGTCGCGGTTCCGGCCGCTCAAACGTGTTGCGGGCAGCCGGCCTACAATTCCGGCGATTTAAAAGACGCCGCCGCCATTGCCAGCCAAGTGATGGATGCGTTCGCCGGGTTCGACTTCGTTGTGCTTCCATCCGGTTCCTGCGCCGGTACGATCAAGGTCCATTACCCCGAAATGTTCGCCGACGAACCGGACTTGCTCGAGCGGGCCAATGATCTGGCGGCGCGGACGTTCGAGCTGACCACGTTTCTCACCGAAGTTTTGAAGATCAAGAGTATTTCGGGGCACTACGGCGGGATCGCCACGTACCACGACTTCATGCTCCGGTCTGCGGGAATTGGGGATCAAGAGCCAGCCGCGGGCGTTGCTCTCCGGCGTCGAGGGTCTGGAAATACGGGAAATGCAGACGATAGAGACCTGCTGCGGGTTTGGCGGTCTGTTTTGTGTCAAGTATCCGGACATCTCGGAAAAAATGGTGGACGTCAAGGCCCAAGACATCGAAACCACCGGCGCGGATACCCTGCTGGGCGGCGATCTCGGTTGCCTGATGAACATGGCGGGCCGTTTGCAGCGCCGGGGATGCGAAATCAAGGTGCGCCACATCGCGGAAGTCCTGGCCGGGATGACCGAAGACGTGCCGCCGATCGGTCAAACAAAACCGAAATCGTGACGACCGCGGCCGGCGCGAGGGAGACACCATGGAATCGACAGCCCACAGTTTCGTTCAGAACGCCCATGACGCAATCGATGACACGACGCTGCAGGACGCCCTAACCCGTTTCGGCAAGGGCTTTTCCGTCAAGCGCAAATTGGCGGCGGAAAGACTGCCGGAATTCGAGGACCTGCGCGACGCCGGACGGGACATCAAGGACCATGTCCTCGAGAATCTCGATTACTACCTAGAACGGTTCGAAGCAAAGGTCGTGGAAAACGGTGGCCAGGTCCATTGGTGCGTCGATGCGGAGGAAGCGCGGCAAACGGTTCTGAAAATCTGCCGGGATGTGGGCGCGCACACCGTCACCAAGGCGAAATCGATGATCGGCGAGGAAATCGGCATCAACGATTTCCTGGAGCGAGAAGGCGTTCGTCCCGTGGAAACCGACCTCGGCGAATACATCATCCAGCTGCGCCACGAGCCACCCAGCCACATCATCGCTCCCGCCGTGCATCTGTCCAAGGAGCAGGTGGCCGATGCATTCCGCGAACACCACAAGCAGTTCCCGGCATCCCGATCGCTGGAAGAACCCAAAGTCATGCTGGAGGAAGCGCGCACGGTGCTGCGCGACGAGTTTCTGGCGGCCGACGTGGGCATTACCGGCGCCAACATGCTGATCGCCGAAACCGGATCCATCGCCCTGGTGACCAACGAGGGCAACGCCGATCTCACCCAAACCCTGCCCAAGGTGCAGATCGTCATCGCCAGTATCGAAAAGGTGGTGCCGACGCTGGAGGACGCATCGACGATCCTGAGGGTGCTGGCGCGATCGGCCACGGGCCAGGAGCTGTCGGTTTACACGACCTTTACCACCGGCCCACGCCGATCCGATGATCTCGACGGACCCGAAGCCTTTCACGTTCTGCTATTGGATAACGGTCGGACGCGGATGCTGGGCAACGAGTTCCGCGAGATGCTCAGGTGTATTCGCTGCGGCGCCTGCATCAATCATTGCCCCGTGTATGGGGCCATTGGCGGTCACGCGTATGGATGGGTGTATTCGGGCCCCATGGGCGCGGTCTTGATTCCAAACCTGATCGGTGACGAAGAAGCCGGCCATTTGCCCAATGCGTCCACCCTTTGCGGTCGCTGCGAAGAGGTGTGCCCGATGCGGATTCCCCTGCCGCGGATGCTCAGGCAGCTTCGCGAACGGCAGTTTGAGCAAGGAACGACGCCACGGACCGTTCGCTCGGGGCTCAAGGGCTGGGCATTCTTGGCCCGCCGCCCCGGTCTCTACCAGCTTGCGACCCGTCTGGGCGTGGCCGCGATTGGCATGATGGGACGCAAGCGCGGCCGGTTCCGGCGGCTGCCCTTGGCGGGGGCCTGGACGTCAAGCCGCGATCTGCCGGCCCCGCAAGGACAAACCTTTCAACAGATGTGGTCGGCGCGAGGGGGCCAACGACAGTGAGCGCCTCTCGCGACCGTGTTCTGACCGGGATTCGACAAGCCCTCGGCCGGGGACCGGTGACCGGCGCCGCCGCCAAGGATTTGGAACGCCGTCTCGATCACCCGACGCCCAACGTCACGCCCGCCCGCGGCCGCCTCGATCCGGGGCCGCGGATCGAGCTGTTCGTCAGCGAGGCGGAGCGCGTCAACGCGACCACCGAACGGCTTAAGCAATGGGAGGACGTTCCGGCGGCGATCGCCGGTTATCTCAAGGCCGCCAATCTGCCGACCACGTTGCGCGTGGCGACGGGCTCGCCCCTGGACACCGTACCGTGGTCCCGGGAACCGCTCCTGACTATTGCAACAGGCGCCGCCGAAAGTAGCGACACGGTCGCCGTCACCGGCGCCTTTGGCGGCGTGGCCGAGACAGGGACCCTTGTGATGCTCTCGGGGCCCGAGCATCCGACCACCCTGAACTTCCTGCCGGACACCCACATTGCCGTCATTCGGGCGGACCGGATCGCCGGAACCTACGAAGAAATCTGGGCCCGGCTGCGCGAGGCGCTCGGTCACGGCCGAATACCGCGCGTCGTCAACTGGATTACCGGGCCATCGCGAACCGCCGACATCGAGCAGACGTTGCTGCTGGGGGCTCACGGTCCGCTCAGGCTTCATATCCTGATCGTCGATGGCTAAGGGCAAGAAATCCGGCGAGAGCCACGATGCCCGCGATCCCGACGAAGAGCTTTGGCGGCGGGTCACGGCCGAGGTCAAACCGCTGCGTCCCCGCCGCAAGGCCGCGCCGGCATCGGGATCACCCGCTCTGTCCGAGAAGCCGGAGCCGCCCGCTCCGACGCCCCGCTCGGCCATGCCGTCGCCCGCCGCACGGCGCTTTCCGCCGACCGTGCGAATCACCATTTCCCCAGAGCCGGAATTGGCGCACGGTAGCGCGGCGGGGATCGACAAACGAACGTTGGCCAGGCTCCGCCGGGGCCAGATCACGGTTGAAGCTGAAATCGATCTTCACGGCAGCACCCAGGATCAGGCTCATCGAGCCCTGGAAGCGTTTCTCGCTCGTTCCCAAGCGGCCGGGCGCCGATGCGTGATCGTCATTACGGGGAAGGGTTTGCGCGCCGACGGCACGGGCGGCGTTCTTCGCAACGCCGTGCCGCGCTGGATGAACGAAGCTCCGAACCGGCAGCGAATTCTGGCATTCTCGCATGCCACTCCGGCCGATGGCGGTGAGGGGGCGTTGTACGTGCTGCTCCGTCGAGCGCGGCGCTCCAGTCAAGAATTCAAAGAATGAACTTCGTCAAATCGGCGTTCTTGGCGAGCGCGCCCACGGTGTCTCGGACCATCTTGGCATCGATCGTCAACGCGTCGCCCGAGCGCTCGGACGCGCTGAAGCTGATATCTTCCACCAGTTTTTCCAGCACCGTCTGCAATCGGCGGGCCCCGATGTTTTCAACACCGTGATTGATCTCCTCGGCGATGGTGGCGATCTCCTCGATGGCGTCGTCGGTGAACGTAAGCGTCACGTTCTCGACGCCCATCAGAGCGGTGTATTGTTTGATCAGGCTCGCCTCGGGCTCGGTGAGGATGCGGACGAAATCCTCGCGGGTCAGGGCTTTCAGCTCCACGCGGTTCGGCAGGCGCCCCTGTAATTCCGGCAGCATGTCGGACGGCTTGGCGATGTGGAACGCCCCCGATGCGATGAACAGGATATGATCGGTTTTGACCGATCCCCGTTTCGTGGGCACCATTGTTCCCTCGATCAGGGGCAGCAGATCCCGCTGGACGCCCTCGCGGCTGACGTCGGCGCCCTGGCGCTCCGATCGGGCCGTGATCTTGTCGATTTCGTCGAGAAAGACGATGCCGTTGTTCTCGACCGCCTCGATGGCTTCCTTGACGACCTTGTCCTCGTCGAGAAGCTTGTCCGCCTCCTGATCGATCAGCACTTCGTAGGATTCGGCGACGGACATTTTCTTCGGCTTGGACGGCGCGCCGCCGAATGCCTTGCCGAGCATTTCGCCGATATTGAGCATGCCCATCTGGGCGCCGGGAACGCCCGGAATGTCAAACGTCGGGAGCTGTTGGGCGCTGCTGTCCGAGACTTGGATCTCCACTTCCCGATCAGCGAGTTCGCCGTTCCGCAGCATCTTGCGGAATTTTTCGCGGGTGTCGGGCTGGGCCCGTTCGCCGACAAGCGCGGTGATCACCTGATCCTCGGCCGCCAGCTCGGCCTTGGCGACCACCTGCTTGCGCAGCCGCTCCCGCGTCATGTGGACGGCGATCTCCACCAGATCGCGGATGATCTGCTCCACGTCGCGTCCCACGTAGCCGATTTCCGTGAACTTGGTCGCCTCGACCTTGAGAAAGGGCGCTTGCGCCAGATTGGCCAGGCGGCGCGCGATCTCGGTTTTGCCCACGCCCGTGGGTCCGATCATCAGGATATTCTTGGGCAGAACCTCCTGGCGCATGACATCGTCCAATTGCTGGCGACGCCAACGGTTGCGCAAGGCGATGGCGACGGCGCGTTTGGCGTCATTCTGACCGACGATGTAACGGTCCAGTTCGGAGACGATTTCGCGGGGCGTAAAACTGCTCATAGGGTCTCGATTACGATCTTGCTGTTGGTATACACGCAGATGTCCGCGGCGACCGCCATCGCGCGACGGGCGATGGCTTCGGCATCCATATCGTCGCGATCGATGAGCGCGCGCGCGGCCGCCAGCGCGAAGTTACCGCCGGAGCCGATCCCGATCAGTCCTTCCTCGGGTTCGAGAACGTCGCCCGTTCCGGTCAAGACCAACGACACTGATTTGTCGGCCACCGCCATCATCGCCTCGAGGCGTCTCAGATAGCGGTCCGTCCGCCAGTCCTTGGCCAGTTCCACGCACGCTCTGACCAGTTGGGTCGGATACTGCTCGAGTTTGCCCTCGAGGCGCTCGAACAAGGTAAATGCGTCCGCCGTCGCGCCCGCGAAACCGGCAATGACCGAACCATCGCCCAAGCGCCGCACCTTGGTCGCGTTGGATTTGATGATGGTGCTTCCCAGGCTGACCTGGCCATCGCCGGCAACGACGACCCGGCCATTCTTGCGCACGGCAAGGATCGTGGTGCCGTGCCAGTTCTGCCCGTTGTCTTCCGCCATGGTTCCCAGCATTCTGGAGGGATAAACAGGCGCATCGGCGCCCGCGATGACTGTTTCTTGGCCAGGATTTATGCCGGTTGATTGGCTCGGTCAAGGGCGCCACCGGAATGATCGCGACTGAGGGCCCCGTTTGTGGACGCCATTCATCGCTCGATCGGACGATCACAAGCGGATGGCGATTTAGCCGGGATCTTGTTAAAAGCGTGCGAAACTTTTGAAGGGGCACGAAAATGCGCGCAGCGACGGTGGAGCGCAAAACCTCTGAAACCGCGGTCACGGCCTCGGTCAACCTGGATGGCGCCGGGCAATACGACATATCCACGGGCGTCGGCTTTCTCGATCACATGTTGGAGCAATTGTCCCGGCACAGCTTGATCGATCTGACGGTCGTGGCCGAGGGCGATCTGCACATCGATCCCCATCACACCACCGAGGATACGGGCATCACCATCGGCCAGGCCGTTTCGGAGGCCTTGGCCGACCGGCGCGGCATCCGGCGATTCGGATCCGCGCTGTCGGCCATGGACGAAACCCTGTCGCGCGTGGTCGTGGACGCCTCCAATCGGCCCTATCTGATATGGAAGGTTCGTTTCGGGCAACCTCGGCTGGGTGGACTCGATACCGAGCTGATTAAGGAGTGGTTTCAGGCCTTCGCCCAGAACGCCGGCATTACCTTGCACGTTGAAACCCTGTACGGCGAAAACAGTCATCACATCTGCGAATCCTGCTACAAGGGTTTGGCCCGGGCGCTCCGCGAAGCGATCGAGGTCGACCCGCGCAAGGCCGAGGAGGTGCCGTCCACAAAGGGCGTTCTTGGAGGGTCCCTATAGCACCGCTGGTTTCGCTTGGGGAGGAAACCATCCGCGCCCCTGGAAGTTGAGATGAGACGTCATGCGTGTTTACACCGTTCACATGCGCCGGCAGAGTCTTGATCCCGATCGTGACATAGTATTGGTCAAGGAAGGGTTCTGCTGGCCGGCGTTCTTCTTCTCGGTATTCTGGGCGCTGTGGTGCCGGCTGTGGTGGGTGGCGCTCGGGCTATTCGCGGTGAACGCCGTCGTCGGCGCGGCGCTGACCCTCGCGGACGCCGATCCCGCACTCGAAACCGCGATCTCCGTTGGTTTGGCGGTCATGGTTGGGCTTGTGGCCAACGACCTCAAGCGCTGGACGTTGAAGCGCCGCGGCTTCCGCGAGATCAGCGTCGTGGCGGCGAGCGATGTGGAAGCCGCCGAGCGCCGCTTCTTCGATCTTCATCCCGAGCAGGCCTTGGAGCTTCGCTGATGCGCGTGGTCATCGTCGATTATGGCTCGGGCAACCTTCGCTCGGCCGCCAAGGCCTTCGAGCGCTCGATCGCGGACCAAAACCTCGCGCTGACCGTCACGGTAACGGGAGACGCGCGGGATCTTGGCGACGCAAGCCATGTGGTGCTGCCCGGCGTCGGCGCTTTCGGGGACTGCCGGCGTGGTCTCGACGCCCTGCCCGGCATGGTCGAAGCCCTCGAGCGAACCATCATCGAAAAAGGGCGGCCGTTTCTTGGCATTTGTGTCGGCATGCAACTCATGGCCACCACCGGCCGCGAGCACGGCGCGCACCGGGGTCTGGACTGGATCCCGGGAGATGTCGTCCTCCTGCAACCCGGCGCCGCGCATCTCAAGATCCCCCACATGGGTTGGAACGGATTGCGGATTTCCGATCCCGGTCACCCCTTTTTCCAAGGCATCGAACCCGACGCCCATGCCTATTTCGTGCACAGCTATGGTTTCGCGTGCTCGAACCCGGAAAACACGCTCGCAACCGTCGATTACGGAGGGTCCGTCACCGCGGTCGTCGGCCGGGACAACCTGCTCGGCACCCAATTCCACCCCGAAAAAAGCCAGGCGGTGGGGTTGCGGCTGATCGCGAACTTCCTGAAGTGGCGGCCATGATCTTTTATCCCGCGATCGATTTGAAAAACGGCCAGTGTGTGCGCCTGCTGCGCGGCGACATGGATACCGCGACGGTGTTCAGCGACGATCCCGCCGGCCAAGCCCGGACCTTCGCCGCCGCCGGATGCGCGTGGCTACATGTGGTGGATCTCAATGGCGCGTTCGAGGGCCAGCCGGTCAACGCCGATGCCATAGGGTCCATTCTCGACGCCGTCGACATGAAGGTGCAGCTCGGAGGCGGCATCCGCGACATGAAAACCGTGGAGGGATGGTTGAACCGGGGCGTGAGCCGGGTGATCCTCGGCACCGCGGCCGTGCGAGACCCGGCTCTCGTCCGCCAGGCCTGCCGCGCCTTCCCCGGGCGGGTCGCGGTCGGCATCGACGCCCGTCACGGAAGGGTGGCCGTCGAGGGCTGGTCCCGGGTTTCCGATATCACGGCGCTGGATCTGGCCAAACGGCTGGAGGGCGCCGGCGCCGCCGTGCTCATCCACACCGATGTCGCGCGCGACGGCGCCATGCGGGGGCCGAACATCGAGGCGACCCTGGCGCTGGCGCGCGCCGTTTCCACGCCCGTGATCGCTTCGGGCGGCGTCTCGTCCATGAATGACCTGGCGGCGCTGAAGGCGGCCGGCGAGGGTGTTATCGAGGGCGCGATCAGCGGCCGAGCCCTGTACGACGGGCGGATCGATCCGGCGGCCGCGGTGGCACTGCTGGCCGGCGGCGCCGGTTGAAGGGGGCGATGCGATGCTGAAGGCGGAGAATCATTCCCTGTCTCGATGTCGAGGGCGGCCGTGTGGTCAAGGGGGTGAACTTTGTCGATTTGGTCGACGCCGGCGATCCGGTGGAGCAGGCGCGGGTCTACGATCAAGCCGGCGCCGACGAGCTTTGCTTTCTCGATATCACCGCCAGTCACGAGCACAGAGAGACCATTTACGACGTGGTCGCGCGCACGGCCGAACAGTGCTTCATGCCGCTGACCGTCGGCGGAGGGGTGCGAGCGCTCGAAGATATCCGGCGACTGCTGTTGGCGGGCGCCGACAAGGTCTCCATCAATACCGCGGCCGTCCATAATCCTGAATTCGTTCGCGACGCGGCCGAAAAGTTCGGAAGCCAATGTATCGTCGTATCGGTCGATGCCAAGAGCGTCGGCCCGGACCGGTTCGAGATCTTCACCCATGGTGGCCGGACGGCCACGGGCATCGACGCCGTCGAATGGTCGAAACGCATGGTCGACTATGGCTCGGGCGAGATCTTGCTGACGTCCATGGACCGGGACGGAACCAAGAAAGGCTTCAACATCCCGCTGACCCGGACCATCGCCGACGCCGTAACCGTGCCGGTGATCGCGTCCGGCGGCGTGGGCACGCTGGACCATCTGGTGAAGGGAATTGTCGACGGCCATGCCAGCGCGGTGCTCGCGGCGTCCATCTTTCATTTCGGGACCTATACCATCGCCGAGGCCAAGGCCCACATGAAGGACGCGGGCATACCCGTTCGTCTTGACCGAGAGGCGTGAGTGTCGATGACCCGGGACGCCCTCGACGGCCGCGTTCTCGAACGTCTGTTCGCGGCCATTGACAGTCGCCGCGGCGATGATCCGGGCGGCTCGTACACGGCGCGCCTGTTCGCCGATGGCCGCGCCAGGATCGCCCGAAAGACCGGCGAGGAGGCGCTGGAGGTGATCATCGCGGCGTTGAGCGAGGGAAAGGAACAGCTCGCGGAGGAGAGCGCCGACCTGCTCTATCATCTGCTGGTTCTTTGGGCCGACGCGGGCGTGAAGCCAAACGACGTCTGGGCGGAACTGGCCCGGCGGCAGGGTATTTCCGGGCTCGCCGAGAAGGCGGCGCGATCGAGTGATAGCAAGAAACAGGGATAATCGGGACAAACACGATGGCCTATGATGACAGCAACATTTTCGCCAGGATTCTGCGTGGTGAAATTTCGTGCGAGAAAGCCTACGAGGACGATTATGCCCTGGCCTTTCCCGATATCCGGCCACTCGCGCCGGTGCATCTGCTGGTCATTCCTAAAGGCCCGTATGTGTCGCTTGACGACATGACCGTCAACGCGTCGGCGGAATTCGTCGGCGGATTCTTCCGGGCGGTCGGCGAAGTGGCGCGGCGAGCGGGGGTGGTGGACAGCGGATACCGGATCCTCGCCAACAACGGTGTCGACGCCCATCAGGAGGTCATGCACTTCCATGTGCATATCTTCGCCGGCCGGCCACTTGGGGGCATGCTAAAGAGGAGCTAGCCGCGGCCGCATCAGGAGAAATCAAAACAAAGTTCGAAACACGGGAAAACCTCAAATTTCCGAAAATAACGGCGCGGGATACGAGGGTACGAGGGGCCAATGCTATAAGTGCGAAACAATCACCGTGACATATTTTGTAGCATTTTTTTACTATAAAAGTCCTATTGGCACTGTGGTTATACGCTGACACAGCGGTTTTTTTCTAGCCACTCGCCAACCGTTCCGCTATGAGGATATTTCTAACTCACCGTCGTCGATCATCCTCGACGTGTTTCCAAATTGATTTCGCACCGGTCGCGACCCCGGGCGTCGAGGGACGGCCACACCGGACAAGGGCGTAAGCCAGGACATGCAAACAGACTTAAGCGTCGAGCGACGCCGTACTTTCCGACTGTGTCTGATCAAGCCATCTCATTACGACGATGACGGTTACGTCATCCAGTGGTGGCGTTCGGATATTCCCTCGAACACCATGGCATGTCTGAATGGCATCGCTCTCGAGTGCATTGAAAGGCGTGTGCTGGGTGATGACGTGGATATCCTCGTCACGGCGGCGGACGAGGTCAATACACGCATAGAGCCCAAAAAGATCATCCGTGAGATCGAGGAAAGCGGGGGAAAAGCTCTCGTCGCCCTGGTCGGGGTGCAGTCAAACCAATTCCCGCGCGCCGTGGACATCGCCCGGCCCTTGCTGGCGGCCGGTATTCCGGTATGCATCGGGGGCTTTCACGTCAGCGGTTGTCTCTCCATGTTGCCCGAAGTGCCGCCCGAGATCCGGGAGGCGATGGATTTGGGAATCTCGATCTTCGCGGGCGAGGCGGAAGGTCGATTGGAAGGCGTTCTCCAGGATGCCGATCGAGGCGAGCTGAAGCCGTTATACAATTTCATGGCCGACTTGCCGGGTCTCGAGGGCGCTGAACTTCCCATTACTCCCGGAAGTCTGCTGGAACGCGTCATGACCGCGCGGGCGAGCTTTGATTCGGGCCGCGGATGTCCGTTTCAGTGCAGCTTCTGCACCATCATCAATGTCCAGGGCCGCAAGTCCCGCTACCGGACGGCCGACGATATCGAGGCCATCCTGCGCGAGCACCATGTCAGGGGCATCAAAAAATTCTTCATCAGCGATGACAACTTCGCCCGTAATCGAAATTGGGAGGCGATTTTCGATCGCATTATCAAGCTGCGCGATGAGGAAGGAATCAAGTTCCGGTTTATTATCCAAGTGGATACGCTATGCCATTTGATCCCGGATTTCATCGAAAAGGCCGGACGCGCCGGGGTCAACCGCGTTTTCATCGGTCTGGAAAACATCAATCCGGATAACTTGACCGCAGCCAAGAAGAAGCAAAACCGGATTACCGAGTATCGCACCATGCTGCAGGCGTGGAAAGGCATCGGCGCCATTACCTGGTGCGGATACATTATCGGATTTCCCAATGACACGCATGAACGCGTCATGCGCGACGTCGAAATCATGAAGCGCGAACTCCCCGTCGATCTGGTCGAGTTCTTTTGCCTGACCCCCCTTCCCGGTTCCGAAGATCACAAGGTGCTCGACGCTCAAGGGGTGTGGATGGACCCCGATATGAACAACTACGATACCGAGCATGTGACAACCGCTCATCCGCTGATGTCCGAAGAGGAATTCCGGCGCACTTACGAACAAGCGTGGCATGCGTACTACACGAACGAACATGTGGAAACGATCATGCGGCGGGCCGCCGCATGCGGCATCAGTCCAAGCAAGTTCAAGATCCTGTTCCTCTTTTTCTACGGTTCGCAAGTTATCGAGGGCATACACCCGCTGCAGAGCGGCGTGATCCGCAGGAAGTACCGTCGCGACCGCCGCGCGGGGTGGCCGATCGAGAAACCGGTTGCTTTTTATGGCCGATATGCCTGGGAAATGCTGGTGAAGGCATTCCAGGTCCTCTCGATGATGCGGACGTACAAGCGAATCTGTAAGCGCGTCGAAAACGACCCGAACAAAGCAGGTTACATGGATCTGGCGCTAACACCATCAAACGATGAGGAATGGGAGACTTTGGAGATCTTCAGCGCCACTCAATCGGCCAAGGACGCGGTCATGAGACGCCGCCCGCGACCGATGGAGCCGATTGCCGCGTCGGCGGCGGAATAGACGACGCCGTCAAACAATTTCGGTCCGATCGGAATTGGTCTCGGGACCGGCAGACATATTTTTGTCACGGAGTAGAGCTAGCCAAAGCAGTAGGCAGCGGCGCACTTTGCGGACTAATACCAACGATCATTAATAATGACTCATTGTGATCGTGTTTCCCGCATCCTCGGCAGGAGGAGCCGCGCCGGCGATGGGGACCCATCGTCAAGCGGTTCCGCCATATTCCAAACATCGGCCCCGAGGATGCGCGAAACACGACCCTGCGGGCGGCCCTGTCGAGATTTCCGGACGGCGTCGCGCGGCGCTTATGATGCTCCCGCATCACCGCGCACCACGCTCCTTTCCGGAAACCTCGACAGGCCGTCACAATGGGTCATTATTAACGACCGTTGGTATAACTTACGTAGTTCGAGTCTAACATATGGCAACCATGTGTTAGAGTCGGTCCGTTATACCAACGACCGTTGGTATTAGGTGCTTAGAACGCAAAAAGTTCCAATGTGCAATTTGCCGGACCGGCTTCGGAGTCTCCCTTGAATAACCCGCCAAACGACAGCAAGTCTCGCAGGAAACGAAGTGGCGCCGTGGAAGTCAATGATCGCTTCATGAAAGTGACGGACGTTCTGGACGACACCCGGAACATTTGGTTGGTATCGCACAAACTGGATCTAGCCGGTTTACCGCCGCATGTCAGAATCATCGACGAACGGGCCCCTCAGCGTTCTCTGACCGTGGCGGTATCCGCCCTGCTCGACAAACGGCTATATCGTCGGCTGGAAGCGGCGCCTCGGAGGGCACCGCGTCCAGAGGAGGGACCCGAGGGTCCGCTCGAGTTTTCGGACGCGGATACATCGGATGCCCAGGAATTTGAAAACTCCGGTCCCAGGGGGCCTGTTGCCAGGACTCGGCGCTGATACTCTCAGTGCGCGGCGGACTCGGCCTTCAATCTTAAGATGAGAGGCACGATTGTCTCGTCGATTACGGATTGGTCCAAGACGCCGGTGTGGACGAACGCGGTTCGGCCCGTTTCGTCGATGACGAACGTCTGCGGCAGACCGTAAAGACCCCATTCCTCCGCGATCCGACCGTCGCGATCCGATCCAATGCCCGCATAGGGATTTCCGAGTCTTTCCAGCCACCGCCGGGCGTTTTCCGTGTCGTCCTTGTAATTGAGCCCGTAAATTGGAGCGACATCTTGTTCGGCGAGAGCCATCAACAGCGGGTGCTCCTCGCGGCACGGCACGCACCAGGAGGCGAACACATTCACGAGAGCGACATCCCCCTCGAGATCGGTGCTCGAAAGGCCCCGCGTCCGTCCCCCAATGGCCGGCAAGTGAAATTCCGGAGCGGGACTACCGAGAGGAACGAGAAGAAGTTGCATGGGGTCGACGGCTCCGCTCTCGTCTCCGGTCAGGACGAGCGCGCCGAAAATCGCGAGCGCCGCGACAATCTGTTTGCGTAAGGTTACACTCACTCTAGATGGTTGTCCCCATGCATTTCCCGAGTGCGGCGATGATCTTATCTAGCCACTCCACATCGGCTCCGCGACCGGTTCGGGCGTCACGGATCATTTTTAGGTTGTTGGCCGTCGTCCCCGGTTCCCACGTTTCGCAAACGTGCGCGAGGGCATCGGAGAGGCATTTACGGGCGCCGGCCGGGTCGTTGGCAAGGACCGCCAGCTCCAACAAGGTCGCATGGTCCCAGTAATCCGGCTGGATCGATCGGAGACGGCGTTTGACCGCGAACCGCACAACGGGCAGGATCTCAGCCTGCGTTTCCAAGGCGGTGGGAGTCCCCTGGATGTCCAGGAGCGTGACGGCATTGATGCCGGGATAGGCATCGCGCATATCGGTTTCAAAGCCCATCCGATACAGCTCGATCGCGCGGTTCAGGTAGCCCTCGGCTAAAAAGCCCTCGCCGCGATCGCGGGCCTCGGTCCAGCGATCCTTGTAAATTCGTCCGATCAGCCCGCAGGTTTCCGAACTGGGCCCCTGCTCTTCGAGGACCGCTTCGAGAACCCTCAAGGCGTCGTCTCGGCGACCCAGCCGGTTGAGGGCAAAGCCCAACTGCTCGCGCACAAGAATGGTCCTTTGGAGCGTCGCCGGCATGCCGTCATACAGGGCAACCATCCGCTCGAAGTCTTCGACCGCGCGATAGCTCAGGTACAGATCGACGACGATGCCGGCCTCGACGTCCTCGAGTCGACCGAGGCCTTGCTCAATTTCACGCAACCGCTGGGCGTCTTTCCCGGCGCGGGCGCGCGCAAGGTCGTTCTTGGTATCGGCGGCATATTGAGCGCGTTCGCGGAAAACGTCCGTTTTCAAACGGGCGATGTCCGGAGCCCGATAGTTCTCCAAAAGCTGAAAGACCGGGCTGTCGGTGACCGCGTCGCGGGCGTGCAGGGCCTTCAGGTCCTCGAGACGCCGGGCAAGGTCGTGTTCGAGGCGGGCCGCCTCGGCGTCGCCGAACCGGTTGCCCTCGCCCAACGCGTAAGGCAGGGCGCGGAGGAAGTTCACGTCGAACGGCAACAACTGATGACTCGCGAACACGGTCAATGTCGTGGCCGGCCGCGCGGCGTGGCGGACGCCAAGCTCGTAGAACACGTTGGCATTGGCGGTCGTCAGGTCGGCCACGGCATAGTCGCAAAGCAGAAGCCGTTCGAACATGGGTTTATGAATGATCCCCCCGGTTCGCTCTTCGTCGGCGCGAATCGGCTCCATGCCGACGGCTTCGATCCCGGGACGGATTGCCGCCTCGTAGACGCGGTCAAAGTCGATATCGAGGCCCGTTGCCGGGTCTTTCTTGTTGCTGAACGGCATCAAGACGAAACAGAGCGGCTTAGCGGTCATGGTGAGGGCGTTCCAACGTTAAACCAACCTGCATTGATACGGACCAATCGTGATCGTGTTTCACGCATCCTCGCGGAGGCGCGATTGTCATGCAATCCCTGGCGGAACACAAGCGCACCGCGAGATCCGCGAACCCGCCATCGGTGTGCTTGGCGATCAACGATTTGTTCATGATCGCGGCTGTACCATGGTGGACGGAAACGGGTGATTTGATCATGATGGATACGAAGAAAGCCTATTTCATGGGATTCCGGCATATTGCCGATCTCGCCGCCATGAACCGGATTGTCGGCCTTGCGGACGATAATCGGTTCAATGAATATGCGCTCGAATTGATGGAGGCATGGCGGGAAGGAGCGGTTGCCGCCCAGGCGATGATTGAAAAAGAATCGGCCACGATACAGTAGCGGCCGTCAGGTTTACGCGTTCAGCCGAAGCAAGACGCGGGACCGGTTTGTCCGCGCCCAAAGGACCCTTTCATGACGTCCTCTGACGCCCGACCCACTCCGCCCATTTCGTTTTCGATCATTCGCGAACGGTATGGAGAGGACGTGTACCACGAGGGCGCGCGGCTCCTTCGGGCCCACATCCCCTATTTTGACCCGGGCCACGACTCCTACTACTATGTTTATCACTATCTGCTGCTGATCTGTTCGGTTCTAGCGGCTGGGCGGACGCCCTTGATCGGCAATCTGGGCGTGAGCGTCTGCGAGGCGTGCGGGGGTCTGGGCCTAACTTGGCGGGATGGATCCGATGCCGTCTGCCAGCACTGCCGGGGCGAAGGAAATATCATCAGGCTGGTCATTGCCGAAGAGCCGATGATCGTGGAAAAATAACCGGCAACGTCGCGTGTTGAACACGGCGAACACCAGAAAATGGAGGAGAAAGGGAGAATGCAGTATCTGCACACCATGGTGCGCGTGGGGAACCTCGACGACAGCCTGGATTTCTATTGCAACAAACTGGGGCTGAAGGAAGTCCGGCGGACGGAGAGCGAAAATGGCCGTTTCACCCTGGTCTTCCTCTCCGCCCCCGACGACGTGGAACGCGCAGAAGCGGACAATGCGCCGCTCATCGAGCTGACCTACAATTGGGATCCCGAGACCTACACCGGTGGGCGCAACTTCGGCCATCTGGCGTTTCGAGTGGATGACATCTATGCGGCTTGCAAAAAGTTGATGGATGGCGGCGTGACCATCAATCGCCCGCCCCGCGACGGCCGCATGGCGTTCGTTCGCTCGCCCGACGGCATTTCCGTGGAATTACTGCAAAAGGGCCAAGCTTTGCCGGCGCGCGAGCCGTGGTCCGGCATGGCCAATACCGGAGAATGGTAAGGCCCGTGTTCGAGGAGTCCGCGGGGCGCTAGATTGGGGCGGCGGTTACTCCGCCGCCCGGCGCTCGCCGCCGACGGGCCGGTTTCGATCGTCCACGAAGATGACGCTTGGTTGCCACGCCAGGGCCTGTTCCCTAGGCATGTCGGCATAAGCGGCGATGATGATCAGATCGCCGGCGCCCGCCAAGTGAGCGGCGGCGCCATTGATCTGAATACAGCCGGACTCCCCTGGTCCTTCAATGACATAGGTTTCGAACCGGGCGCCATTCGTGATGTTGTACACGTGAACCTGCTGGTGAGGCAGCAGATCGGCAAGGTCCATCAAACGGCGATCGATGGTGATGCTCCCGTGATAGTGAAGATCGGCGGCCGTCACGGTGGCGCGATGGATCTTCGAATGAAGCATGGTGATGTGCATGGCGGCTATCCGGTATGGTCTCGGCGAGGGCTTATAGCGACGACGGCCCCCGAGATCAAGGCATCCCCTCGCGGATTCGCAGGCGTGATTTCGAGCGCGTCGGTTGCCCGTTACCTTAAGCGGCAAAGATGTCGATTCCGTTAAGGTTGTCCCGGCCCGAGGCCGTCACAATGGATCCGTATCAATGCGGGTTGGTATGAGGTATGCAATGCGCGCTTAGGCTGGGCGCGGTCGAGGCCATTCGGAACAGTTGGTTTGTGGGAGTACGACGATGGCGGAAAAGCACTTGGAACCCGCGGTCGAGATAACGCCCGATCTCCAGGAGAATGCCAAGAAAACGGCGCTGATCGTGTACGCCCTCTACCTCGGCAGCTTTATTGTCGGCATCACATTGCTCGCCGGTGTGGTCGTCGCCTACATTTATCGCAACGACGCGGAAGGCTGGCTCGCGACGCACTATCGGTTTCAGATCCGGACGTTCTGGATGTTCATGCTGTTTTCGATCGTCGGCGGCCTGTCGGCCGTCATTGTCGTCGGCTGGTTCATTCTGGTGTTCGCCGCCGTCTGGCTGATCGTCCGCTGTGTCATCGGCATCAAGCGTATGGGCGAACGCCAGCCCATCGCCGATCCGGCGAGCTGGCTGTTCGGGACATTGCCATCGAGCTGATGCCTGAAACGGATAACCGTAGGAGACCCAATGCAGTTCGTTGTAATTGCCTATGACGGCGAGGATCCCCACGCTCCGGACCGGCGCATGAAGGCGCGGCCGGCGCACATCGAGGGCGCGGCGCGCATGAAGGAAGACGGCTCCATGCTGACGGGCGGGGCCATGCTCGACGACGACGGCGGCATGATCGGCTCGGTCATGGTCGTGGATTTTCCGGCCCGGGCCGAGCTCGACGCCTGGCTGGCCGCGGATCCCTATGTGACCGGCGATGTCTGGCGCCGCATCGAGGTCCGGGCCTTCCGCGTCGCCGTGTAGAGATCATTCTCCGGCACCTTCGGAATCAACGAACCAGTTTCAGGTGGCCGGATCGGTCGATGCATTGACGGTGCGGCCGGTCCATGCCGGTGGCGCCGCACATCGCCATAATGCGGCTCTCAAGCATTGTCAGCAATGTGCCACGCTCACTTCGCGCAAGGGGCCAGACGGTTCTTGCTTTGGGAGACAGAATCCGAATTAGCTACAAAAGCTATGCGGCCTCTTTTAGGTCAATTTCCAAGTCACCCGTCGCCTGATAATCTCGAAAGATCAGCTTTAAAGTTTCCGACGTAGTTGACCCCGGCTGGTAACGCACGAGCTTATCTATCACTTCAGCTAGCTTGTAAACGCCATCTAGAGGCAACCCAATTTTATCAAACATATGGCGGACACCCTTGATGGTAAAGCCGACATATTCTGGGTCATGAGAACCCCGATGATTGCACTCGTGGACCGTGAAAAACCGGTTAATACGATGCTCGGTTACGCTGCGATCATGCGTCATGACACGGATGCAGTCCATGTGCTTATCATAATACGCAACTGGCTTGAACGCTCCTAGCTTCAGCCCATCAGGAAAAACAAACGCACTCTCTGTCGTTGTCATTGTTCCGCCCTCTTTCACTTCAGTGTTCCTGCCATCTAATCGCGACGCCAAACACGATCTTCAAAACGTTCTTCCCAGCCGACTGGTGCACCAGGAGTCGCGTAGTCTGCGGCAACCCAGGCCCAATGTTCCGCCCAACCATATATCGCAGGAAAGGAATCTAGCATTTCATTGGGAGTCACGCAAACCACGAAAAGTCGATTTTCAGGTGCGGACATAAACTTCAATTGTGCGTGGTATTCATCCCCAACAAGCACTGCATCTTGTTTAGCAGACCAAGTGAAAGCCATTTTTTTTATATCAGCTTGGCCATCCTCCGCCACAAGCATACCTCTCTTCAGCCCGCGGAAAACGTGTTCAGTCATTATTAGACCACTACCAACGACGCCATACATTTGACCAAGCACGTGTCTGAAACCACGTTCAAACCGAGGCTTCAGGTGTTGGTGGAAGATACCTATCTTGTAAATTTCCTTCTCATCGCTGCTGTTCCAGTTTGGCGCATCTGCCACCCATACTTGTCCGCCCGGTTCATTAATGAATTCCAAAACTGCCCCCTCCCCTTTACAGAATGCCTCGATTATCAAGATCTATCTTGTTTAAAGCAATGCTCATTGGCGCGCTGCCAACACCTTTCTATTGGTCTACTCGTGCGAATTCGCGTGCCCCAATGCCGAAATCGATGACACACACGAACTGAGATTCGTTAATTCGCTTCGGCCTCTTATGTCACGGGCGATGTGCGGCTGTCTCGGGCGTTGTGTGGCGCCAGATCGAGGCCCGCCGCTTCCGGGTAGCCGTGTAAAGATCGCTGTTCGGCCACTTCGGAATCAGCGAACCGGTTTCAGATGGCCGGGCCGGTCGATGCGTTGGTGGTGCGGCCGGTCCTCGCCGTTGGCGCCGCACATGGACAGCACCATGTCGCGGACCGCGGTGTCGGCGGCGTGCGCGTAGAAATGCCCAGCGCCGTCCCTAGAGGAGTCCTTGTCGGCGTCGATCATGAACACCTGTCCGAACAGTTTCGGGAGACCGCCGGCGATGGAGGCTTCGGTGAGGAAATCCTGAAATCCGAGACGAAACCCGACGCTGCCCATGCCTTGGACGATCACGTGAATCTGCCCCGGGCTCGCTATTTTCCGCGAGGCCACCGTCCGCAAGACCTCGGCGCGGGAGGCCGCGCGGTCGAAAACGTCGGCCAGCGCCCTGCAATCGGTTCGTTCCACAAAGTCGCGGGCCTTCAGCAGCGCCCAGCCAAGGGCCCGCGAACTCTGCAGCGCCGCGTGCCGATCCCCCCAATGGTCGAGACGCCGCCCATCGGATGGCCAGCTCACGGCCAGGGTTTCGAACCTTCCGGGACAACGGGCGAGGAAGGGAGCGCTGGCCTCGTCGTCGAGAAGGTCTTCGAGCACGCGGTTGTAACGCAATCGGATCCGCGCGGCCGACCAGAGCGCCTCCTTGAACGAGGTGTCGTACCCGTGGACGTAAAGGATGAGATCCTTCTGTTCGTCGCGGAGAATACGCTTGAGGTCGGCGAACAGCCGATTGCTGCCCAGGTGGTGATGCCCCGGGGAGTCCTGGATGACCTCCGGGTACACCACAAGATCGGTTAGGTTGATATCCTCGTCGTCGGCGAACGAGCAAGTTCTGGCCTCATCCTCGGTGATCTCAACGGCTGCATGGCCGAAGCGCAGCCAAGGCGGGCCGTTTCGGCGAGGTTCGGCCCCAAACCCGACGATGGTTTCGCCGTTTTTCAATTCGTTTCGGTTGGTAACGAAGAAAACTCTTGTCACGGGGTCTCCGACGCCGCCAATTGCGGCTTCCAGGACCGGCTGCGACTGGGGTTCATGCAAAGAGAACATACGCAGAACATACGCCAAATGCCGCACCCTTGTCAAGGAATATGTTCCTTTTCCCAAGTATACGGCGCAGCGGTTCAGTCCAGGGGCAGGAGACGCAAGTGCGACCTAAGCTGATTGGGCGTCCTAAAGCGCCGTCTGCGTTCGAACTGTCGATAACAAACTGAATCGTCCGCAATAGGTACCATATGAATTGACCGCTTCTGTTGTGGTTGTGGGGCCTGTGGGGTTGTGGGCAACGCGTGAGCGTTATCCATCAAATCCACGGGCCTGGCGACGTCGAAGCGTTTCACGCCGCTTTTTGGTTGGTATCGTCGATGGGGTCTCCCGTGGTTGAGTAGCGGGCCAAGCGTCTCGGGCCGTGGAACACGGCAAGGGTGCCGTCGGGGTATTCATGGACCCGGACCCTGGTCTTGACGTAGTGCTGACGGTGCCGGTCGGCGGGGATCTGCAAGATCCGGTTGTGATAGCGAACGGTGTTGTCGTTGCCGACGACCCGGTCCTCATGGACGCACAGGATGTCTTCGAGAACGCCGGCACAGGGGACAAACGCCGATCCCGTGTCCTCCGGCGAGCGCGCGAAGCGGGCGTTGTGCTGCGAGAGATAGACGTCGCGCAGGAACGTGTTCGCCGCGTCCATGGTGGTGATCCCGGCGAGCCGCAGCTCGCCCGGCAGGCGGCCTTGCAGGGTTCCAAACATGCGCTCGGACCGGCCGCGCGCCTCTGGCGAATAGGCCGGGATCAACTCGATGCCGAGCTGGGCGAGGGCCCGGCCGACCTGCGTCGGATTGTCCTTGTCGACCTTGCCGCCGGCCTCCGGCGTATGCCAGTAGTGCGACGCCCGGTCGGCATAAAGGGCGCAGAACAAGCCGCGCTCGGCGATGACCTCGGCGAGCCCGCGGAAACTCGACATCGTTCCCTCCTCGTCCACGAAGAACGCCGAGTAGATCTCGGACGTGGCGTCGTCCATGGTGACGATCAGATCCCAGACCTGGCCCGCGACCCACTCATGGGACGAGCCGTCCTGGTGCAGCATCATGCCGACCATCGGACGCCGCGGCCGCTTGCGCCGGTGCGCCCCGCGCCGCGGCGCCGGGCTTGTCCGGCCATGGGCCTGCAAGGTGAGCCGGAGCCAATTGTAGCTGCGCGTGAAACCATGCTCCGACATCAGCTTGTCGTGGAAGTGCTTCGCCGTGAAATCAAAGTATCGCGTGTCGAACAGCGCCAACACCTCCGCCACCTCGTCCACACCGGCGCGGCGCGCCGACACCTTACCCAGGCGGCGGTCGTAAAGACCGTCCGCACCCTCCGCCTCGAAACGTTCCCGCCAGCGCCGGAATGCTCGCTCGGACATTCCCAGAACCTCAGCCGCTTCCGCCACGCTCAAAACACCGCAACGCGTCCTGTCGTAAACCTCCTCGAATTTCATCAAACGTAGTCCCTGTAACCGCTTCGTCCGCTTCATCACCGCTCCCCATCCTTTGGAGCCGTTCTAAAACCGGACAGATCATTTGTTACCTACGCCGGACATATCTCGTGTTAGCGACACGTCTGCGTTCGAACTTGGACTCCCGGCCATTTCTTGGTAAATTCAGAGTGAAACTCATTCTCGATAGGCCGGTGGAAGCGAATGGCTGGGCAACCGGGCGAAGCCGTACGGTATAGTGTTGTGCTGCTGCCGCATCGCAGCGCCGGCGCCGGCGCGGTTCGCACCGTGATTTGCCTGATGGCGCTGGCATGGTTGGTGGTGGGAGTGGTTTTTTTCGCCGTGGGCGCGTGGCCGGTGGCTCCGTTCCTCGGCCTCGAAGGGTTGCTGGTGTACGGCGCTTTTCGATTGAACACCCATGCGGGCAACGCCCTGGAGGCCATCAATCTGACCGACACCGCGCTCACGGTCCGGCGGGTTAACTTTTGGGGCCAACAGAAGAAGTTCTCGTTCCCGCCCCATTGGCTTCAGGTCAATTTCGACGAACCGCCCAGCAATCTAAGCGTGCTCGAACTGCGGTCTCACGGGAACTCGCTTGTCATCGGAACGTTCCTGCAGCCTCGGGAGCGGCTCGAATTGGCGCGCGCGCTGCGGCGGGAACTCACCCGGTTGACCGGATCTCGTAAAAAGGACTGACTCACTCAGATTCCAGCCCGAGCACCTGGCGCATGGAGTACAGTCCAGGCGGTTGACCCGCGGTCCATCGGGCGGCGCGGATCGCGCCATGGGCGAACACGGCGCGCGACGCGGCCTTATGCGAAAGCTCGATGCGTTCGCCGTCGCCGGCAAAAATCACCGTGTGCTCGCCGACGACGTCGCCGCCGCGCAATGTGGCAAATCCGATATCGCCTTGACGGCGGGGGCCGATAATGCCGTCCCGCGCGCGTTGAGAGACAACGTCGAGGTCGACGCCGCGGCCATCCGCGGCGGCCCGCCCGAGGGCCAGGGCGGTTCCCGAGGGGGCATCAACCTTGTGACGATGATGCATTTCGACGATCTCGATGTCGTACGCGTCCGCGAGTACCGAGGCCACCTGCCGCGTCAGGCCGAGCAGCAAATTGACGCCCACGCTCATGTTGGCGGCCTGTACCACCGCGACCGATTGCGCCGCGCTTTTCAAGACCTCGAAGTCCGCCGGCTTCAATCCGGTCGTTCCAACCACAAGAGCGACGCCATGCGAGGCAGCGAGACGGGCATGGCGAACGGTGGCTTCGGGGGACGTGAAGTCGACGACCACGTCGGAATAAGCAAACAAGGCGCCGGGATCGTCCCCTATCGGCAAGCCGAGGGGCTTTGCGCCGACGAGAGCCGCGACGTCCGTGCCAATAGAGCCGTGGCTTGCGCCCTCGGTTCCACCGGAGAGGGTCGCTCCCTCCGTTTTCAGGACCGCGTCGACAAGCATCCGGCCCATGCGGCCGGCGCATCCGGCAATTCCAATCTTCATGGCGCTCCCCTACCGGTGACGGACCGCTATTCCCGAAGCTCCTCCCATAGCTCCTTGACCTTGGCGAAGAAGCCATGGGATTGCGGGCTGTGCGTCTCGTGGTTGCCTGCCTGTTCAAACTCGCGCAGTAGTTTCTTTTGATCGTCGGTGAGGTCGATGGGCGTCTCCACCGTCGCTTCCACGAACATGTCGCCGCGGGCGTGCGATCTGAGAACGGACATGCCTTTGCCGCGCAGGCGGAATTGTTTGCCCGTTTGCGTGCCGGCCGGCATGGAGATTCGCGCCCGGCCGCCGTCGATGGTTGGAACCTCGGCGCTTCCGCCCAGCGCCGCCGTGGTCATGGGGATCGGCATGCGGCAATAAATATCGGCGCCGTCGCGCTGAAAAATCCGGTGGGGAGCGATGGAGACGAAGACATACAGGTCTCCGGGCGGGCCGCCGCGCAGACCCGCCTCGCCCTCTCCGCTGAGCCGGATACGTGTTCCATCCTCGACGCCGGCGGGAATGGTCACTTGCAAGGATTTTTCTTTCTGCACCCGGCCCGAGCCAGCGCAGGTTCGGCAAGGATCCTTGATGGACTGACCCGTGCCGCCGCATCCCGGACATGTGCGTTCGACGGTGAAAAACCCGGACTGGCTGCGAACCCGGCCAGCGCCATGACACGTCGTGCAGGTCGCCGGTTTCGCGCCGCCCGCGCCTCCGGTGCCGCCGCAATCGTCGCAGCCAGCCCCCGCCGCGACACGGATCGTCGATTTTGTCCCGGTGAACGCATCCTCCAGGGACACCTGCATGTTGTATCGGAGGTCGGATCCCCGGCCGCTGCCTCGGGCTCCTCCGCGGCGGCCGCCGCCAACGAAATCTCCGAACATTTCCTCGAAAATGTCGGCGAAACCGCCGCCCATGCCGGCCGCGCCTCCACCGAACCCTCCGCCCGCCGCTTGATCGAAAGCGGCGTGGCCGAAGCGGTCGTACGCGGCGCGCTTTTGGTCGTCCTTCAGAACTTCATGCGCCTCGTTGAGCTCCTTGAACCGATGCTCGGCATCCTTATCGCCGGGGTTGCGGTCGGGATGATAGCGCATGGCCTGCTTTCGATAGGCCTTCCTGATTTCGTCCTTGCTGGCCTCGCGATCGACCCCGAGAATTCGATAATAGTCTTCCTTCGACATCAACCGCCCTCAAACAGCTCGCCAGCGGCCCGGCATGTCCGGGCCGCTGGCGGCATCGTTCCCAAACCAGGTTTCCACGGGAAACCCCGGATCAACTGGCCTTTTTGTCCTTGTCGGGGTCGACTTCCTCGAATTCGGCGTCGACCACCTTTTCATCGGACCCGCCGTCGCCAGAGGGTTCGGCGCCGCCGGAATCGCCGCCGCTTGCGGCCTCCGCCTGACTTGCCTGGTACATGGCCTCGCCGAGCTTCATGGACGCCTGGCTCAGGGCATCGGTCTTCGCCTTGATCGCCGTCACATCGTCTCCGTCCATGGCTCCTCGCAGATCGGAGATGGCGGTTTCGATTGTCTGTTTGTCACCTGCCGCGATCTTGTCGCCGTATTCGCGCAAGTGCTTTTCGGTGGCGTGGATCAGACTGTCCGCGTGGTTGCGGGCCTCCACCTTTTCCTTGCGGCTCTTGTCCTCGGCGGCGTGCTGTTCCGCCTCCTTGACCATCCGTTCGATGTCGGTGTCGGACAAACCGCCGGAAGCCTGAATGCGAATCTGCTGCTCCTTGTTGGTGGCCTTATCCTTGGCCGAGACATTGACGATGCCGTTGGCGTCGATGTCGAAGGTGACTTCGACCTGCGGGATGCCCCTGGGCGCCGGCGGAATGCCGACGAGGTCGAACTGGCCGAGCGGCTTGTTATCGCTCGCCATCTCCCGCTCGCCCTGGAACACGCGGATGGTCACCGCCGTCTGATTGTCCTCGGCCGTCGAAAACACCTGCCCCTTGCGGGTCGGAATGGTGGTATTGCGGTCGATCAGGCGGGTAAACACGCCGCCTAGGGTCTCGATGCCCAGGGACAGCGGGGTCACGTCGAGAAGCAGGACATCCTTGACCTCGCCCTTGAGAACGCCGGCCTGAATGGCCGCCCCAATCGCCACCACTTCGTCGGGATTGACGCCCTTATGAGGCTCCCGGCCAAAGAAATCCTTCACCGTTTCGATGACTTTCTGCATGCGGGTCATGCCGCCCACGAGAATGACTTCGTCGATCTCTCCGGCCGACACACCGGCATCCTTGAGCGCCGCCTTGCAGGGACCAACGGTGCGTTCGATGAGCTGCTCGACCAGGGCTTCGAGCTTGGCCCGGGTCAGCTTGATGTTCATGTGCTTCGGACCGGCCTGATCGGCCGTGATGAAAGGTAGATTGACCTCCGTTTGCATGGTGCTGGAGAGCTCGATCTTAGCCTTTTCGGCGGCTTCCTTCAGCCGCTGCAGCGCCAGGCGATCCTGCCGCAGATCGATCCCCTGATCCTTCCTGAACTCGTCGGCCAGATATTCGACGATCTTGAGGTCGAAATCTTCACCGCCTAGGAACGTATCGCCGTTGGTGGATTTGACCTCGAACACCCCATCGCCGATCTCGAGGATCGAGATGTCGAACGTGCCGCCGCCAAGATCATAGACAGCGATGATGCCGCTGCCCTTCTTTTCCAGGCCGTAAGCGAGGGCCGCCGCGGTCGGCTCGTTGATGATGCGCAGCACTTCGAGACCGGCGATTTTTCCGGCGTCCTTCGTGGCTTGGCGTTGCGAGTTGTTAAAATAGGCCGGAACGGTAATGACCGCCTGAGAAACCGCTTCCCCGAGATAGCTTTCGGCCGTTTCCTTCATCTTCTGAAGGATAAAGGCGCTCACCTGGCTGGGGCTGTATTTCTTGCCCGCTGCCTCCACCCAGGCATCGCCGTTGGTGCCCTCGACGATCTTGTAGGGCACCATGCCCTTGTCCTTTTCGGTGACCGGGTCCTTGAAACGGCGACCGATCAAGCGCTTGATGGCGAATAGGGTATTTTCCGGATTGGTGACGGCCTGGCGCTTGGCCGGCTGGCCGGTCAGGCGCTCTCCGGAATCCGTAAACGCCACGATGGACGGCGTGGTGCGTGTGCCTTCGGAGTTCTCAATCACCTTGGCGTCGCCGCCTTCCATGACAGCAACGCAGGAATTGGTCGTCCCAAGATCGATGCCGATGACCTTGCTCATGTTTCACCTCAATCGTGTGGCGGGGTTCCACGACCCAATATGGCGACGTGCAGAACCCCCCAAATTGGACCCAAACGTATGAACTTCAAAACCAGTTACCGGCCGTTATATATGCGGCTCCCGGCGGCGGCGCAACCGCCGCGCCCCCGGTTTTCCGTCAACCGGACCCGCATTTTACGACGGCTTGACCCAATCATGGCGCCGGTGCTTCTCGACGAGGTCCCAAAGACCCTCGTCAATTGCGGTCTTTGCGCGCGTGGCGGGGTCATGGCAGACTGTCCGTCGCGATGATCATATCGGCGAGCTACAGAACCGACATTCCCGCTTTCTACGCCGCGTGGTTCCTCAATCGCCTCGCGGCGGGTTACGCGCGAACCGTCAATCCGTACGGCGGACAGAGGTCCATCGTCCCGCTCACGGGTGACGCGGTCGATGGGTTCGTGTTCTGGACCCGAAACCTGGAGCCGTTTTTCGGCGCTCTCGACGCGGTGCGCGACAAAAACGTGCCTTTTGTGGTGCAGTACACCGTCACCGGGTATCCCCGGGCGCTGGACGCCGCCACCATCGGCCCGCGGCGAGCGATCGATCACATCCAAGCGGTCGCGGGACGTTACGGTCCCGAAGTCGCCGTTTGGCGCTACGATCCCATCGTGTTCAGTTCGCTGACTCCGCCCGCCTGGCACCACCGGAATTTCGACCGTCTGTGCGGAGCGATGAAGGGGATGGTCGACGAAGTGGTGGTTTCGTGCGCCCAGATCTATCGCAAGACCGCGCGCAACCTGTCGGCGGCCGCACGCGCCGCGGAGCTCGATTGGTGGGATCCACCGGCCGAGGAAAAGCGGGCTGTGCTTGCCGACCTAGCCGACATCGCCCGCGCGCATGACTTGCGCCTGACCCTCTGCGATCAGCCGGACCTCCGGAGCGACGGCATCGGCGAGGCCCGATGCATCGACGCCGAACGGCTGAGCCGCGTCGCCGGGCGGTCCATCACCGCGCCTCGACGCCCGCATCGCAAGACGTGCGGGTGCTGGGCATCCAGGGATATCGGCGCCTACGACAGCTGCCCTCACGGCTGTGCGTATTGCTACGCCGTGAACAGCCGCGGCGTCGCCAAACGCCGATTCCAAGGTCACGATCCCCGCTCCGAATTCCTGGTCGCGCCGGAATGAACGTATTCGTGGCTAGAACCGTGCCTATCCGGTTAAGACAGACACCCACTACATATAGGGTCGCCGCACACATCCGTTTTATGGCAGCAATTAGCCAAGAGCCGACTTTTCACTGATTATGTTGCTGAGTTCGCTGCAGGCAGCAAGACAACCTTGCTGAATACCAGTTGCTATGTACCCAGTTTACCCAGGCAAGCTCCAACCGGCGGGCCGCCGTCGCCCGCCAGTTAGTTCCATGGTCAGGCAAGAACGGCTTCGTCGAGGAATGGATCTTCAAAGCCTTCTGGCATCACCTCGAACGGCCGCATCATCTCATGATCCTCGTGCGAGAGGATATGGCAATGCCAAACGTACGGGCCCTCCCTCTCGAAATAGGCGTCGAACTCCAACATCTGGCCGATATGGTATTCGTCCGGCCCGCCTTCTTCCTCAGATCCTGACTGCACATACATTGTATCCTGGCGACCGCCCTCTTCGGCGGCCAAGGACTGGGAAGTTTCGCTGATCCATATGTCGTGTTGGTCGAAATCGATTTCTTGGCGGTCCTGGTAGGTGCCGTAGCTGACCTGACCCTCCCCGGTGGTGTCGTCCGGGATACCATCCTCGCCGCCGGCCTCGTCGTGGAACGCGATCTCATAGCGGCCCGTCACCTGGAACTGCGTCAGGTGCAGATGGATGGGGTGCGCGTCGGCGGTAAAGTTGAAGACCTGCCACGTCTCCGTCGTGCCCACCGTCGGATTTTCGGTTATGTCCGCGAACCAGTCCAACGGACCGAAATCGCCGTCTGCCATCACCCCGTCAGAGTGAAAGTCGCCCGCCTTTGCAGTGCCGAGCAAAGGCTGGACTCGGCCATATTGGTCGGCTCCCTCGAACAGTCCGACCTTTCGTGTAGCCGTCGGTTCGAGTGCCTCGATAACATTCAAATCCGTGCCGGGAGCCACAGTAGCGTCGTCTCCCGTGTCAATGCCCGCAGCGACGGTGAATTGCATGATATTGCCAACCGGATCGTCCGGGGTGGCGGCCTCTCCGCCACCAACAAGGTCGGTCGTCAAATCGCCTGGCGTTTCAAAACCTTTGAAAGGCTCGTAAGCGGGGCCGGAATTGACTAGGCGGATTTTGTCTCCGTCCTCGAGTTCGCTAAAATCGAGGACGACATCGAGCCGATCGCCCGGCGCCAAAATAACGCCTTCACTGACGTCCACCGCCTTCGGCAAAAGCCCACCGTCACCGGCGATAGCCAAGATACCAATGTTGGGGTCGGCATCGAATGAGCCGTCTTCGTTGTCGAGTACGAAGTCAAGCACATAGAAACGGCTGTCGGAGCCGTTCAGCAGATTGAATGTGTAGTTTCCGAGGCCAACGTCATAATTCGGCCACGCAACGCCGTTCACCAGAATGTGGTCGCCGAAGAATTCAGGCAGAGCCGAGGCCGCGCCCTCGTTTTCTGGAAATTGAGTAAAGTCAAAAAAGTCTCCCGCCTCCTCGCCGACAGACCCCGAGCCGCCTTGACCGTCTGGCAAAACATCGTCCTCGAGCGCCGGGTAATAGAGCTGCCCGTCTTCCGCGAACGCCTTGTCCTGGATAACCAGCGGAACCTCGGTGTCGGGAACGATGTTATCGGCCTGTAGCTGCCGTTCATTATCGTCGGTCAGGTCGTATACGCCGGCGAGACCCGCGTAGACATTGAGCCGCGTGAGACCGAGGGCATGATCATGGTACCACAGGGGCGCCGCCTGCTGATCGTTGTCATAGGTGTACTTGTTGCCAGCGTAATAGTCCCCCTTTTGGCCCGGGCCTCCAACCTGGGTCCACCAAGCTTCGGGATAGCCATCGAATTCAGCCCGCGTGTCGCCGCCGTGCAGATGTGGCACCACGGGGATTTGGCCGTCCTGGATCGTTTTAAAGACGTCGTTGATCCCCCGGTCCTGGCCGGGATTGGCACGGTGCAGTGTGTAGTCGACGTTCAGAAGATGGCCGTTGGGATTATCCGTCGGCAGCTTGTTCTTCCAGATGACCGAGACCGGAGTGTCTTGTTCGGCCAGGATGGTCGGGCCAAGATAGCCTGGGGTGCCGCCGGGCTTACTGTACCCCCAGACGGTTGTCGTCAAAGGCTCGCCCATCTCCGGGTCGACAATGCCCATAAGCACGTCACTCTGACGCATTTCCAGGACAGTGTTTCCAGGTTTGGTGGCGTCGATCGTACCCGGGATTGCCAGGGCATTTTCAAATGCAATCTCCTCGAATTGATCAGTAGCGATCAGGATCGACATTCTGGCCTCCTGCCACCAACTCTTCCTGTTACATTTCGATAGCGCAACAATATAGACCTATTTAAACATTCTGTCAAACTAACATAGAATACTTTACTTTTTTATCGTACTATTGCTAAGTGTTTATTTATATAGTTCCGATTTTTTTGTTAGTTAAATTTAAAATAATGGCGTTGTTTTCCTGTAGGTATCTCAGCGTATTAGGTAGAAAAAATATGACTTAATTGGGAAAACGTGTGGCTTCATTAACGCCCATTCGGCTTTTCAGCATGTGGTCCCGGTTCGATTGTTGGCGCGTAAAGCATTGCAAAGGCCATAGCCCCGCAACCGGGTCTCGCTCTTCCATCAAAGTCAGTCCCGCCCAAAAACGGGATCACCAGTGCACGTATTCGCGCTCGGTCGCTCGGTAGGCTTGGGTCAGCGGCGGGATCGGTGCGCTCTTATTCAGCAATCGTGGGCCCGTGATCGCCGGCTCTTGTTTTGGACAAGGTATTTGGTCTTTGGCATAGGAGATCGGCGCCAAGGGTGGCGAGCTTCCCCTTCCCAAACGCCGAACTACCGACTTGACCAAAAGAGCGACTTCCGCAATGGGTCATGAGCGGCCGATTGGGCGGTGTCAGCATGGCGCGTCGTTTGCTCTATATGTAGTGGGTGTCTGTCTTAACCGGATAGGCACGGCTAGAACTTCTCGTCCAGCCGCGCGCCGGACGGATCTAAGTCACTGTCCGCCTGCTTTTCGTAGGCCTCGGTCGAGCCCTTGTGCAACGGTTCCACATTGGTTTCGGTTTCGGGTTCGGCCGCGTCTTCGCTGACGCGCTTCGGCCCCCCTTTCGAAACCCCGACGCGAGCCGCGCGTAAGGGCCGATCATGGATCATGAAGCCCGGCTCCAGCACATGCACCACCGTGCCATGGGGAACCGTTTCGTCGGGAATCTCGAGCATCGCCTCATGAACATGAGGATTGAACGGTTCGCCCAGGGACGCGATCGGCCTAACGCCGAACCGCTCGAACACGCTCATCAGTTCTTTCTCGGTCATCTCCACGCCCGCGATCAGGGACTCGAACGCGGGATGTCCCTCGCGCTCCTCGGGGGCGACGCTGTCCACGGCGCGGCGGAGATTGTCGCTCACCGAAAGAAGATCCCGGGCGAAGTTCGAGATCGCGTATTTGCCGGCGTCGGCCTTGTCGCGAGCCGCCCGGCGGCGGGTGTTTTCCACTTCCGCCAGCGCCCGCAGATAGTCGTCCCGAAACTTGTCGCGTTCGGCCTCGACGGCGGCGAGCCGCTCGGCCAGAACCGCGTCCGTCTCGAGCGCCATCTCCATCCCGTCTTCGGCTACGGTCTCCACGGGGGCGCCTTCGAGGGTTTCATCCGTCTCCGGCGCCGCCGCGCCCGGTTCGCTGGTTTGCTGTTTTTGATCCACCATGTGGGCGTCCTCTTTTCCTTTATCCAATCAGCCGGCCAACCAGCTTCGCTGTGTAATCCACCATGGGAATGATGCGGGCGTAATTCATCCGCGTCGGCCCGATGACGCCGATGGCGCCGATGATCCGCTCGCGGCCATCGTGGTACGGACTGACGATCATCGAACAACCGGAGAGGTTGAACAGCGCGCTTCCCGAACCGATAAAGATCTGCACTCCCTCCGCGGTGTCAACCGTGGAAAGAACCTTGAGCATCGTTTCTTTCTTTTCAAGCGCCGCGAACAGCGAGCGGATATGCTCGAGATCGCCGATCGCCTGCACGTCCTCCAACAGATTGGCCTGTCCGCGAACGATCAGCGAGCCGCCGGTGTCGCCGCCGGCCCAGATGGCCAGCCCCGATTCCACCACCCGGCTGGTCAACTCGTCCAATTCCGCTTGGTGCGCCGCCAACTCCTGGAGGATGGCCTCGCGCGCTTCGGCGATCGATCGGCCCACGAGCCGGGCACTCAGGAAATTGGAGGCCTCGATCAGCGCCGACGGGGTCAGGCCGGGCGGCGTCTCGATGACGCGGTTTTCGACGACTTCGGATTCGCTGACCATCACCACCAGCGCCCGGCCATGGCTGAGGCTGATCATTTCGATGTGCCGCAGCGCTTCGTCCATTTTCGGCGCCATCACCAAACCGGCGCAGCGCGAAAGCCCCGAGAGAGCCGAGGTCGCCTTTTCGAGCATCTCCTCGATGCCGATGCCCAGCCCCGCGCATTGCGCCTTGAGGCTCTTGCGTTCGTCCTCCGACAAGTCGCCCACTTCCAGCAACCCGTCGACAAACAATCTCAAACCGGCCTCCGTGGGCAAGCGGCCGGCGGAGGTATGGGGAGCGAACAGAAGCCCCGCGTCCTCCAGATCGGACATGACATTGCGGATGGACGCGGGCGATAGATGCACGGACAGCCGCTTCGACAGCGTGCGCGACCCTATGGGCTCTCCCGTTTCCAGGTACGCGTCCACCACGTGGCGGAAAATATCCCGGGATCTCTCGTTCAGTTGCGAGATCACAAAGCGGTTCTGGTCTAACGCCATTGACAGGGGTGTTCGTACTCTTCGCCGTGCAAAGGTTATCTCAGTGTCGCCGCCCCCGCGTCGCGCCTCGGCAACGCGTCAGGCTCTCAGGTTCCGGTTCCCGTCGTGGGCTGAATCTAGTCGCGTCGTCGGCCATCGTCAACTTGGCCAGCCTTTACGTCGGCGGACGCGCGGGTTAGCTTGCCGCCCTTACAACAATAACCGGATAAATCCATGAGACCCTCAGGCCGCGCGCCCGATACCCTGCGCTCCATCAATCTGGACGTGGGGGTGAACAAATACGCCGAAGGTTCCTGTCTCGCCCGCTTCGGCGATACGCACGTCATGTGCGTGGCCACGGTCGAATCCCGGGTGCCGCCGTGGTTGCGCGATAGCGGGCGCGGTTGGGTCACCGCGGAGTATGGCATGCTGCCACGGGCCACCGCCGAGCGGACGAACCGGGAGGCGGCGCGGGGCCGTCAGACGGGCCGAACCCAGGAAATTCAGCGGCTGATCGGCCGCAGCCTGCGCGCGGTCACCGACCTGACCGCCATGAGCGAGATGCAGGTGCGCGTGGACTGCGACGTGCTCCAGGCCGACGGCGGAACGCGCACCGCCGCCATTACCGGCGGATACGTGGCCCTGCATCTGGCGTTCAAGCGGCTGGTGGATCTTGGCATGCTGGAGCGCGTTCCGCTGATCGACAAAGTCGCCGCCATTTCGTGCGGCCTCTACAAGGGCGCGTCGGTTCTAGATCTGAACTACGAGGAAGATAGCGGCGCCGAAGTGGACGCGAACTTCGTTCTGACTGGTTCCGGCGGTCTCGTCGAGGTTCAGAGCACGGCCGAGGAAAAGCCGTTCAGCGAGGCTCAGCTCATGGAGATGCTGGCGCTGGCCCGCAAGGGTGTCGGCGAGCTGGTGACCCTGCAGAGCGCCGCCATCGACGGCGGCCGGTCCGCCTGAGGAGGTGCAGGTCATGGCGCGGCGCTTCGAAGGCGGCAAGCTGGTGATCGCCAGTCATAATCCGGGCAAGGTCCGCGAGATCGGCGACCTGCTGCGGCCCCACGACGTGGAGGTGATATCGGCCGCCGCGTTGAACCTGTACGAACCCGAGGAGACGGGCACCACCTTCGCCGCCAATGCCGAGTTGAAGGCGCGGTACGTTGCCGAGGCATCCGGTTTACCGGCCTTGTCGGACGATTCCGGGCTGGCGGTGGAGGCCCTGGGCGGCGAGCCCGGCGTCGTGTCGGCGCGCTGGGCCGGGCCGGGCAAGGATTTTGCCGTCGCTATGCGACGTGTGGAGGAAGAGCTCGAAGGCAGGACCGACCGCCGCGCGCACTTCGCCTGCGCCCTGGCGCTGTGCTGGCCCGACGGCCACTGCGAGATCTTCGAGGGCACGGTTCATGGCCAACTGGCGTGGCCGCCCCGTGGCGCGCTCGGTTTCGGCTACGATCCCATGTTCGTCGCCGAGGGCCGCGACATCACTTTCGGCGAGATGGACCCCGAGGAGAAGCACCGGATCAGCCACCGAGCGGATGCCTTCCGCAAGCTCGTGGCGGCCTGTTTCGAGTAACCGCCGTGGAAACCGTGGATCATTCCTGGCCATTTCCCCTTCCATTGGCCATCTATATCCACTGGCCGTTCTGCCTTTCCAAGTGTCCGTACTGCGATTTCAACAGTCACGTGGTCGAGGGCGTGGACCATGGGCGCTGGGCGGCGGCGCTACTGCGCGAACTCGACCACTTCGCCGAACAAACGAGGGGCCGTACCGTCGGCAGCGTCTTTTTCGGCGGCGGCACGCCATCGCTGATGGACCCCGGGACCGCCCACGCGCTGATCGCCGCCATCCGCCGTCACTGGCCGGTCACCAGCGATCTGGAGATCACGCTGGAGGCCAACCCCACCTCGTCGGAAGCCGCCCGGTTCGCCGCGTTCAACGCGGCAGGCGTGAACCGGCTATCGGTGGGCGTGCAGTCGCTGGACGACGCGGCGCTCGCGTTTCTCGGCCGTACCCACTCGGCGGCGGAGGCGCGCACCACCGTGGCCCGGGCGCGGGCGTGCTTCGAGCGCTTTTCCTTCGATCTCATCTACGGCCTGCCGGGCCAAACCCGCGCCCACTGGCGCCGCCAGCTCGGCGAGGCCCTGTCCATGGCCGGGGATCATCTGTCGGTCTACCAGCTCACCATCGAACCGGGCACGGCGTTCTATCGCCAGGGCGTCGCGGCCATCGACGCCGAAAGCGGCGCGGATCTCTATGAAATCACCCGCGACGTCCTCGGCGCCGCCAGCCTGCCGGCCTATGAGATATCCAACCACGCGGCTGCCGGCGGCGAATGCCGGCACAATCTGAATATCTGGCGCGGCGGCGACTACGTGGGCATCGGTCCCGGCGCCCACGGGCGGCTGACCCGGCACGGCCGGACCGAAGCCGTGCGCCAATTGGGCGCGCCCGAAAAGTGGCTCACCGCCGTGGAAGCCCGGGGACACGCCACCGCCAGCCGCGCCCCCGTCGCCGCCCGCGAGCGCATGGAGGAACTTTTACTGGTGGGCATGAGACTCACCGAAGGCATCGACGCCCGGCGGTTTCTTGAATTGACCGGCGCGCCGCTGGCCGATGTTGTCGATCCGCGCGGGTTGGACCAATTGGTCGATGGCGGCTTCGTGTACTTCGACGCCGATCGCCTCCGCGCCGCCCCCGCCGGCCTCCAGCGCCTCAACGCGGTTCTCGAACGCTTGCTGGCGTGACCCGAAAACAGTTTGATCTAACTTGGTTCGAATTGGCCCGATGCGGCGAACGACCGCAACTGCTCCATATGGGTTTGGATTTTCAAGCCCTGACCCTCCAGCCACCCCACGTCGAAATAGGTACCCAGATACCGCTCGCCGGGGTCGCAGATCATGGTGACGATGCTTCCCGCCTCGCCGTCGCGGATCATCTCCGCGGCGATTTGCAACGCGCCATACAGGTTCGTTCCGGTCGATCCGCCGCATTTCTTACCCAGCACGGATTCAAGCCACCAGACCGTGGCGATGCTCGCTTCGTCGGGGACCTGCATCATGCGATCGATGACGGCGGGCAGGAACGAGGGTTCCACCCGCGGCCGGCCAATCCCTTCGATCCGGGAGCCCCGCTCGGCGGTGAGGGTTGCGTCCCCGGTTCGGAAAAAATCGAAGAAAACCGAGTTTTCCGGGTCGACCACGCACAGCCTGGTGGCCGTAAACACCTCCGGCCGGTACCGGATATAGCGCCCGATGGTGGATGAGGTGCCGCCGGTCCCCGCGCTGACGACGACCCACTTGGGGATCGGAAAGCGCTCGCGCATCATCTGCGTGAACATGCTGTCGGCGATGTTGTTGTTGCCGCGCCAGTCCGTGGCTCGTTCGGCGAAGGTGAATTGATCGACGTAATGACCGTTGAGCCGCCCCGCCAGCCGCGCGGCTTCGTCGTAAATCCGGTGCTGCGCCACGCGGTGGCATTCGCCGCTGTAAAACTCGATTTCGGCGATCTTTTCCTTGGCCGTGGTGTCGGGCAGGACGGCAATGAACGGCAGCCCGAGAAGGCGCGCGAAGTAGGCTTCCGATATGGCCGTGCTGCCCGAAGAGGATTTCGATGATCGGCGTGTCCTTCCGGATCCACCCGTTGCACAAGCCATAGAGGAACAGGGACCGCGCCAGGCGGTGCTTCAGGCTGCCGGACGGATGGGTGGACTTGTCCTTGAGGTAAAGATCCACGTTTCCCAGGCACGGCAGGTCCAATTTGATCAGATGGGTGTCCGACGACCGGTTGAAATCCGCCCCGATCCGCCCGATCGCCTCGCACACCCAGTCCCGGTCGCGGCGGCCGAGCGTTCGATCCACGGTCGTTCGATGCGATGCAATTGGCACGGGTCCGTCCCCCCTCTGTTGCTCGGGAACCCGAGTCTAGCGACCCGCGCGCCCCGGGTCGAGGCGGGGTGCTCGCCGACCGCGCGATCATCGCATACCGTGGTGCCGGCTTGGTTCGGGCCGCGTAGATGGCGGCGACCACGAGGGCGGCGCCTAGGAGTTGCTGAACCGAGAGCTCCTCGTCCAGAAGAAGGATGGCGAGCGCAACGGTCAGGACCGGCTCGAGATTCATTATCATGGCCGTCCGCGAGGCCCCGATTATGCGGACGCCGAGAAACATGCCGAGGAACGCGCCGGCAAAGCTGAGCGCGGCGGCCGCCATCAAACCCGTCGCCACGGGTTCGAGCGGCGGCAAGGCCCAGGCGTTCCTCGCCACGGTGAAGCCCAGCGCCACGGCCAATCCGGTTCCCGCCATATACGTGGTCATGACCGGCGGCGGGACGGACGTCAACCGCCGCCCCGTCCAGACGAACGAACAGGATATCGCCACCGCCGCCAGAAAGGCGAAGGCCAGTCCGGTTCCGTTCAAGCGATCCAGCCCGATGCCAAGGCAGATGCCCAGGCCCGCCAGGGCCGCCAACAGCCACGCCAGCTCCCAAAGTGTAGGCCCGCGCCGGTCCAGCGCGCTTTCGGCCAACCGCGTGATCAACGGGAACGTATAGAGGATCAACACCGCCAGGCTCACCGGTATCAATGCGAACGCGGTCACCAGGGAAGCCGACCCGATGGTGAAGGCCAGCCCCGCGCCGACGCAGTCGAGCCGGTCGCGCGGTCCGATGACCACCGGGATTCTCCGGATCTTCAGCCAGAGGCCGCAAACCACAAGAAAACTCCCGAATCGGCAGACGAGCAATGTTTCGGGATTGCTTCCCAGCGCATAGACAACCGGCGACAGAATATTGGAAAAGCTGATGCTCGTGGCCGTCGCCAAGACCACCACGAGTCCGAGGGCGGAAGCGGAGGGAATGGATCGGGGATTCATCCCGTATACCAATGCTCACTGATAGCGGCTATCACTGTTGGAATCGGGGGGAGGTCCGGTTTCATGACGCCAATTTCGATCCGTTTTAGCGGGAGCCAAAATCCGAATTACTTTAACACCGCGGGCTCCGGTCAGGTGCCCCATGAAATATCTTCAGTGGCGGCAATAGCGCGCCGCGTTTTCGACGAGGAAGGAGCTTTTTCCAGGCGCGCCAATTCCTTGCGCGAAGAAATACTAACGCACACGCGCCATGGCATTTCCAAGTTAATCGATGCCAAACCCGGAGAGATCGCGCTCACCAATAATGCGACGGATGGCATTATATCGGTGGTCCAGGCGATCGACATCCAGACACGGGCGAGGATTTGGACGGGTTGCGAGGAACATCCGTCATTCAGACTTCCGATATCCCTGCTTCAGGCAAGGGGAGCCAGGATTTCGGCGATCGATCCGTACCGCCCGCCCGATGACCGGCCGCTGGGATCGCCGCCCGACTGGATCATGGTGTCGTTCACCGGTTATCTGAGCGGCCGCAACATCCATCGAGGCTGGATCGACTATGCACACAATCACAACGTCGAGTTGTTTATCGATGCGACCCAGAGCGTTGGCCTGACAAAGATCAATGTCAAGGAATTGGGCTGCGCGGCGCTGGTGTCCACCGGCCACAAATGGCTGCATGGTCCGCTCGGAACGGGCTTTCTCTTCGTTCGCGAAGACGACATGGATAAATTTCCGCGCAAAGCGCATGGCTGGCGCGCCATCGAAGCGATCGACACGGAATTCAGGCTCTTTCGCGATGCCCGCCTGTTCGAGGGCGGCACCGTCGATTGGGGCGCTTTCGCCGGGCTTGCCCTTGCCTGCGAGTGGGCGGCGGACGAAGCGTTCAGGCATGATATGCAGAAGGCGCGGGCCGAACGAAGCAATCTCTGCGCCGCCCACCTAACGGACCTGGATGGCATCGATCTTTACCGCGACAACCCTGGATTCCTGGGCATCCAAGCAAAACCGAGCCACACGTTCGACGCGAATGCGCTTGTCCAAGAGCTTCACGCAACCACGGGGTTCGATATCAAGCCCTTCGATCGCGTCGAGCATCGCCAAGGAGCGCTTCGTGTTTCGTTCTCGCCATTCAACAAACAAGAAGATTCAGAGCGCCTCGGAAGTATTCTTAGGTCGTTTCTGCGAGAAAGGGTCGCTCCTCGAGGTTAGGCGGCGACGGGTGGCCCTTCGTCAAGCGGTTTCGACGTCGCGAAGAAGGGCGAAACACCGGCGCCGTCACAGTGGGCTCGTGATCTTTCTGGATCGGTCGGGGCGAAAGGGGTAACGTTTTCTCTTGCTGACCGTCACGGCCGATGGCCGCGGATGAACGCCGATGAAGCTGTATTTGATCCAGCATGGTGACGCCGTCCCCGAACAGGTGGACCCCGAACGGCCGTTGTCGAGGCGGGGCCGCGCGGACGTCGAAGCGTTGGCCGCGCACATGGCGCGCGCCGGCGCGCGTGCCGAGCGCATCGTCAACAGCGGCAAGCTTCGCGCCCACCAAACGGCGGAGATCGTGGCTGCGTCCATCGCGCCGGCCGTGACCGTCGAGGATGTCGCCGAGGGGCTCCGGCCCAACGACGCGACGGACTGGCTCGCCGGCAACCTCGATAGCTGGACCGGCGATACGGCCGCCGTCGGCCATCTGCCGTTCATGGGCAAAATGGTTTCCCGGCTGGTGACCGGTTCCGACGACGCCCCCGTCGTCTCTTTCGTCCCGGGCGCCGCCGTTTGTCTCACGCGCGGCGAAACCGGCGAGGGCTGGACCATCGCTTGGATGATCACGCCGGATCTGCTCCGTCCATAGCCGCACGACTGCGGGTCGAGCGGGACTGGGAACACAGGAGCTCAGAACAAAGTACGATCGATCGCCTCCGACACCGTCGGGTTAATTGAATCCGCCGCTAAACCGGCGATCAATCGAGTTCTGACCTCGTAGAAATGACCCCCATCATCGCTCTTCAAATACTCCCGCCGGAGGCAAGCGCGAAGCGCTACATCAGCACCAAAATTCGAAAGGTCGCCGACGATTTCCTCTTCAAATTTCCGACGGGATGTTCATCACTACGAAAACGCCGAACAAACGTCGGTCGATCTTTGCAATCAGGAAGACACCCACATTCATTTTGAGATTCCTCAGCGGGGGATATAGGAAGATGGCCGAACATTTTGATGAGAGATATCCTAGTGCACGCTCGAAGGGCAAAACCCCCTCACATTGGCCGGAAGATGTTAAGCCAATTTCTATGGAGGGCCTCGATTTTCTTGGGCTCGATAAGGAGGGGGAGCTGTACTGGGATGGGAAGCCACTCGAAGTTCGAAGGACAATCAAGTTTAGCACTTTGCAGGTAATTTCTGCCTTTATCGTAGGACTTGCAGCTGTTATCGGGGGAGTTGGCTCGGGCTTCAATTCTGGTTTTGATTTCGGCTGCAAAATGGAATGGTGGACTGAACGCTGCCCCATATCGCCAAGTCCGCAAGGTTCGGAGACTCCAGAATATAAGCCCGAATAACTCATGCGGGTTCGCAGGTTGATGCAAGTGTACCCTACATATAGTGAAAGATAACATCCTTTATCATTTAAGATCGGTGGGGAATTGTTCGAAATAGCGCAAGGGGCTGAGTGCGATCTATAGAAAAGCGTAGGTTGCGCCTCTTCGGCGACCTGAAAGCACCAATGCCGGGCGACTGCGGAATCAAGGGGTCAGAACTCGATTGAAAATCCAATGACTCTGACCGCTTGATTATGAATGACTCTGACCCCTTGATTAAGAGTCAGTTGATCCGCAATAAAACCCAATATCAATCGATTCTGACCCCGTCGTTCTTCGACCGAGGTGGCAATCAAGTCAAATTTTCCTTGCAACGCAGAGGCCGTCCACACATGACCCCTTCAGTTGGTTTGACCCCTTCGGTTCGTACAAGAAAGCGTGATCCGCTTGACCGTGCACCCCTTAGTGGATATTTGGTGTTGCACGCAGTATTTCGTCGAAATCCATTAGTGATCTTAACTGGCTCTCTAAAGTTTAAAAATGAATTACAGAGAGAATATCGTGACCCTTGATCAATTTTTAATCGCTGTAAAATCACTAGTTGGTGAAGAAGAGCTATTGGATTTTTGCCGTAAACATGTGCTTCATGGAAATCCACATGTTTTTAACAATAGGGAGAATGATTTTTATGAATTTCGAAAAGTAATTTCTAACAAATTCAACATTTCATTTCACGAAATTTACATTACTGGTTCTGGGAAACTTGGTTTTAGCCCATTCAAACGCAAATTATTCGACTACAACTCCGATATCGATGTTGCACTAATTTCATCCATATTATTTGAAAACATAATGAATCGTATATCTTCATATCAAATGAGATTCAGGAAGTCGCGCGATGTGGTACGCGAAACTGAGCTAGAAATGTATCACGCGTTTCTTGAATACGTTGCATTAGGCTGGATACGACCTGACAAACTACCAATTTCATTTCAAATGAAAACCTTGAAGGATGACTGGTTTAAATTTTTTAACTCTATATCATATGGTAATTCCCTCGTTGGGAACTATAAGGTGAGCGCGGGCGTGTTCAAAAATTACGAATGTCTTGAAAAATATATAGTTAGTGGGCTGGAAGATATACGAAATCTCAGATTGGTGGAGAGAAGAAATTGAGCGTCCAAATAAAACCGTCGGTCACTAATCCGACAATTGCCGATGTGTATGAGAAAATAGATGACAAAAAGCTCAATTTAAAGCCAGATTTTCAAAGAAAATTTGTATGGACGCAAGAGCATCAGGAAGAATTTATCGATACTATACTTCATGGATACCCATTCCCAGAAATCTATGTCTGCCAAGGCCAAATTGATACGAAAAAGCTTAGAACTACTCAAACGGTGATTGATGGACAACAGAGACTGACGACGATAAAAAACTATATCGAAGATACGTTCGATAAACCGCTTAAAATTGTAACGCCGTTTAAGTCGTTAGATGAAGAGGGGAGAGAAGCATTTTTATCTTACCAGATTGTTGTTCGAGATATTGGGAAAGTGGCAGACGATTTAGTTAGAGAGATTTTTCGGCGGATCAATTTGACGAAGTTTAAGCTTGAAGATATCGAGATTCATAATGCTGTTTACGATGGCATATATATACAAACGGCAAAATCTGTGCTTAGTGATATAAAGCTCGAGGCGTACGGTGTCTTTCATGAGTCAGAATTCACTCGTATGGCAGATCTACACTTTGTCCTACAGGTAATGTCGACGCTAGAGCGAGGCGGTTATTATCATCGAGATAATGAGATAGAGAAGTGTATTGCGGAATTTAACGAGGAGTATCCGGACGCTAAAAAAGTAAAATCTCTCATATTGAAATCCTTCGACATTATCGAGCACTTGGAACTTCCATTGGATTCAATATGGTTTCGGAAGTCCAATTTTTTTACACTTGTGGTAGAGCTTTCTTTGGCTGAAAATATACCGTCAGATTTAAAGAGGAGGCTGGGAACCCTTGAGGAAAATGTTATGAATAATAAGAACAACCCGGAAAATGAGTATGGGGTATATTTTTCATATATGTATCAGGGAACGAATAACAGGAAGGCGAGGATTTTTAGGTCTGATACCTTCAGAAAGCATGTTTTAAGCTGATATCGTAAAGTGAAGATCGAAAAGGTCAGAATCAGCTGATCTGCGTTTGTGGGGTCAGGTCCAGGGTCATACTACGCTTCACACCAGTTCCAGCTTGATTGATAGACCGACGGCCTCGGTGGCGCTGCTTAGGGCGGTCGGGCGGAACCGCGCCGAAATGTTGTTGATCGTGCCGCTGCTGATGAACCAACGAGAGTCAGAAATCATTCGAAGTAGCGCAAGGGCCTGAGTGCAATCTATAGAAAATCGCAGGTTGCGCCTCTTCGGCGACCTGAAAGCATCAATGCCGGGCGACGGCCGCGTTCAGTACCCTGCTTCCTTCTGGTGGCGGAAGGCCAGCACGTAAACGGCGTCGGCGTCCGGCTCGTAGCGGTAAAGCGCCACGTAGCCGGATTCTCCGAAGCCGATGATCAGCTCCCGCAACTCCGGCTGCTCGGGCAGCGGTCGTCCCGCCGCCGGCGCGGCTTCCAGCCGCCGAAAGCGCCGTGAGATCGTTTGTCCGGCTCGCGAGGCCGCGTCAGGACTCTTTTCCGCGAGGAAGCGGCGGCACTCTTCAAATCCCCGCGCCGCTCCCGCGGTAATGATTACTCGTGGCATTGACTATTCTTGACGCTGACTATTCGTGGGTGGGGGGCGCCTCGGTTTCATCTTCGGCGCCCCAGGAGTTTAGCCACGCGGCGGTTTCGTCCAAACTCAGGTGCCGTCCCGTTTCCCGGTACTGCCGCCAGGACTCAAGCGCTTCCTGTTTGAAGCTCTCACGGGCTTCCTCGCGTTCCACATATTGCCGGATGGCTTCGCGCATCATCCAGTGCGGCGATCGCCGGCGCGCGCCCGCCAGACGGTCGAGACGGGTTTTAAGCTGGGAATCGAGTTTGACCGATGTGGCCATGGCGTAGCTCTCCAATGTCGAACAATAGCAACAAGAGGTATTACCTATGACTACTATGGCCTTGTCGATGGTTGGAGTCCAGGAGGGGCGTTTCTTTCTTCATTTGGAACCGATGGGGTGGGGAGTCCGACCGAACAGCGTTTCTGGATTGCGTCACTTCGTTCGCAATGACGGTTCCCCGGACTGGCGCCATATTCATCTACCGGCACGATTGAAATCTTCCCGACAATCGGATATCATTCCTAGATCGCGTCTCTCTGGCCTCTCGATTCAATAGAAGCCGTTAACTGGAGCGAACGATCCAAAATGACGACAAATGACGACATCGAAAGCGGAACGATCCGGGGCGGGAACGGCGTGTTTCGTTTAACATCAAACACTTACGTCGTTACGGAGCGAGAATAAGCGTTTTTGAATGTACGTTTAATTTCAATGCGTTTCAAACTTTTTTGACGACAAATGATGACAAATGACGACATTTTAAACCATTTTGGTTTGGCCCAATGAAACCAAGCACTTAGCAAATGTCAAGTCGTCAAATGTCGTCTTTTTCGCGAAAAATGTCGTCATTTTCGGCGTTTTCTTGACGACATGTGTCGTCATCGCTCGGTCCCGTCCGAGAGCGGTTCAGTACCCGTAGTTCCGAGTGGCCGGGGGGAACGACCGTTGCGGCTCGCTGATCACCTGGGCGCCCTCGCGGGTCACCTCCATAACCGCCAGGGCCCGTTCGGCGACGCCATCGGGGTTGAGCCGGAACAGGCCGTCGCGGCCCATGAAGCCCTTGGGGTCGGTCAGCATGTCGGCGCTGTAGAGCGTAATGCCGCCGCGCTGGCCGAGGACCACGGCGAGGGCCGTTGCGTCGTACGCCAGGGTCGCCAGCCGGTGCGGCTTGGATCCGTACATGTCGGTGTATTGCTGTTCGAAGGCGGCGCGGAGATGGGGCGGTGGCGCGGCGTACCAGCCGCCCACCAGCGATGGCTCCGATCCGATTCCGGGCTCGTCCCAGGCGCCGGTGCCGAGGACCCTGACTTGGGTGGGCTCGATGCCGTGAAGGGGGAGGAGGGCGGCCATGGCCTGCAGCCTCTTGCCGCCGTCGGCGATCATGATCGCGTCGAAGGGGAGATCGGATCTGGACGGGGCCTCGGCGGCGGCGGCTCCACCCTCGTCTCCGCTTTCCGCCGCGATTTCGGCTTGGGCGGCCCGGGCCGCGCCCCCGGGGCCGGCCACCTGGCGGAGGGCGGCGTCGAAGTCGGCGGTTTGCGGATCGTAGAACGCCTTGGCGGCGACCACGCCGCCGTCCGCGACCACCGCCTCTTCCAATGCCGCCATGACCCTTCTGCCGTATTCGTTGCCAGGCGCGACGGCGGCGATCCGGCGGAGTCCCTGGGACTGGGCATAGGAGACCACCCGCTTGACCTCGGTCGCCGGGGTAAAGCCGATCACGTAGACGTCGTTTCCGGCCACCTGCCGGTCGCTGGAAAACGCCACCACCGGGACCTTGGCGGTCCATGCGGCCGGCGACGCCGCCAGGACGGAGGACGCCAGAAGGGGGCCGAGAATTATGGAGCCGTTATCGGCGATGGCGTACCGGGACGCTTGCGCGGCGCCCTCGGGCGTGCCGGCGGTGTCGTAGGGCAGCAGTTCGAAGCGCGGGTCGGAGAGGTCGAACAGCGCCATTTGCGCGGCGTTGAGCATGGAGTGGCCGAGCGGACCGTTGGGTCCCGAGAGCGGCAGCAGCAGCGCCACCCGGATATGGCCGGCGGCGAGCGGCGGCGGCGGCGGCGTCTCCACCGGCTCGCCCTCGGCGCCCGGGAATCGCACCAGCGAGTACCGTTTCTCCATGGGCCCCGGTGACTGCCCGGTGGTCGAATCCACGGCGGTCGGCCCTTCCATTTTCGGGGGCGAGGCCGCATCCTGTTGAGTGGCCGGCGGCTTTTCGTCCTTGAGCAGGCCGCAGGCGCCCAACGACAGAACGGCAATCACGCATGAAACGGCGAAAAGAGAGCGGGAACAGGGATTTGAAGCGATCATCGGCGGCCGATCCTGAAGTGTTCTCGGGTATGGCTCCCACAGCCAAGGCGCAGCGTAGCGGCGGGGGCGGCCCGAGTAAACCGTCGCAACGGGCCGAGCGTCAACAACCGCTCGCGCCCGGCCTTTATGTCGTCGCCACGCCCATCGGCAACGCCCGGGACATCACCCTCCGCGCCCTTGACGTTCTCCGCGGGGTCGATTTTGTCGCCTGCGAGGATACCCGGGTTACCGCGAAACTCCTGGCCATTCACGGCATCAGGGCGCGGCTGACGCCCTATCACGACCACAACGCCCGCGGCGCCGGGCCCGCGCTGATCGAGCGGCTCGTTGGGGGCGGGACCGTGGCGTACGTTTCCGACGCCGGCACGCCGCTGATCTCCGATCCCGGTTACCGGCTGGTGCGGGCCTGCGGCGAGGAGGGAATTCCCGTCATCCCGCTGCCCGGGGCTTCAGCGGTGATGGCGGCGCTCTGCGTCTCCGGTCTACCCACCGACCGGTTTCTGTTCGCCGGTTTTCCGCCGCCCAAAAGCGCCGCCCGCGCGCGGTTTCTAGCCGAGCTTGCCGGCGTCCCGGCGACCCTGGTGTTGATGGAATCGCCCCGCCGCCTGGCGGCGAGTTTGGCCCAGATGGCGGATATCCTGGGATCGCGCGAGGCCGCGGTCGGTCGCGAGTTGACCAAGCTGTTCGAGGAGGTGCGGCGCGGAACCCTTCCGGACTTGGCCGAACACTACCGGGCCGCGGGCGCGCCCAAGGGCGAGGTGACCGTGGTGGTGGCGCCGCCGGGAGAGGCCGGTCCCGCCGGCGAGGCCGAAACCGACCAGCTCCTGGACGTGGCGCTCGAAGAGCTGTCGCCGCGCGCCGCCGCCGAGCGGGTGGCCGCCGAAACCGGACGACCGTTCCGCAAGCTTTATACGCGCGCCCTCGAACTCAGCCGTGGCCGGCGATGACCCCGTCCGGCCCCGCCGTCCACAACAAGCAGCGCGCCTGGCGGTTCGGACGCAATGCCGAGACCGTGTGTGCGTGGGTGCTGCGGCTCAAGGGCTACCAGATCGTCGAGCGCGATTTCCGGGTGCCGGTGGGTGAGATCGACATCATCGCCCGCCGCGGCAAGGTGCTCGCCTTCATCGAGGTCAAGGCGCGGGCGGATGGTTCCGCCGTCGAGGCGCTGACACACCGCCAACGCCGCCGGATTGTCCGCGCCGCCGAAGCGTTCCTGAGGGCGCGCCGCGCGTTCGCCGCTTTCGATGTGCGTTTCGACGTCATGCTGGTGCGGCGGGGCGGTTGGCCTCGGCACCTTGCCAACGCGTGGCGCGCGGACGACTGATGGCGACCCATGATGGAGCGGCTATCCTGTCTTGATTCTTGGGCGGCGCCGGGAGTTAATGACGCGAACCGCGGATATCCCGCGAAGGGGAGCGTGACACCATGGCCCTCAGGGTGGCTATTCAGATGGACCCCATCGAGTCCATCGATATCGATGCCGACAGCACGTTCGTCTTGGCGCTGGAGGCGCAGCGGCGCGGTCACCGGCTGTATCACTATCTGCCGCAGGACCTGTCGTTCTATCGCGGCCGGGTGGTGGCGCGGGCGCGGACCCTCAAGGTCCGCCGCCGCAAGGGCGATCACTACCTGCTCGGCGCGCCGGAGGAACTGGATCTCGCGACCATGGACATGGTGCTGATGCGCCAGGACCCGCCCTTCGACATGGCGTACATCACCGCCACCCACCTGCTGCAGCACATCCACCCCAAGACGTACGTGGTCAACGACCCGGTGGAGGTCCGCAACGCCCCGGAAAAGCTGTTCGTCGCCCACTTTCCCGAGTTGATGCCGCCGACCTTGATCACCACCGACCGGGCGCGGGTCAACGCCTTCCGCGCCGAGCACAAGGACATCATCATCAAGCCGCTGTTCGGCAACGGCGGCGCCGGGGTCTTCCACGTGGATCCCGAGGACGACAACCTCAACGCGCTTCTGGAGATGTTCACCCAGCTGTTCCGCGAGCCCATCGTGGTCCAGGCCTACCTGCCGGAGGTCCGCGAAGGCGACAAGCGCATCATCCTGGTGGACGGCGAGGCCGCCGGCGTCATCAAGCGCATCCCGGCCGAAGGCGAGGCGCGCGCCAACCTGCACGTGGGCGGCCGCGCCGAACAGGACACGCTCAGCGACCGGGACCGGGAGATCTGCGAGGCCATCGGCCCCGAACTCAAGCGCCGCGGCCTGATCTTCGTGGGTATCGACGTGATCGGCCGCTACCTGACGGAAATCAACGTCACCTCCCCCACCGGCCTCCAGGAGATCAACCGTTTCGACGGCGTATCGTTGGAGTCCGACCTGTGGGACGCCTTCGAGGAGCACTTTAACGCTAGCAAAAGTTGATTTTTAATTAAAAATACAAACATACATAGCATTTTTCCGCGTTAAATCGTAGAATTCCCCGGGTAGAAGTGATTTCACAGGGGAATCTTATGGTCGCGCGGATCACGACGGTCGCGTTTCAGGGCATCGCCGTCCAGGACGTGAACGTCCAGGTGCAGATATCGGCGGGCATGCCGACGTTCACCGTCGTCGGCCTGCCCGACAAGGCGGTGGGCGAGAGCCGCGAGCGCGTGCGTTCCAGCCTGAGCGCCATGGGACTGGCCCTGCCGCTGCAGCGGATCACCGTCAATCTGGCCCCGGCCGATCTTCTCAAGGAAGGCAGCCACTTCGACCTTCCCATCGCCATCGGGCTGCTGTCGGCCATGGGGGTGCTGCCACGGGACGTGCTCGACGGATACGCCGCGCTGGGCGAGTTGGCGCTCGACGGCGCCATCGCCCCGGTGGCCGGCGTGCTGCCGGCGGCGGTTCACGCCAGCGCCCGGGGTCTCGGTCTGATTTGTCCGGCGGCGCAAGGCGGCGAGGCGGCGTGGGCGGCGGGGATCGAGGTGCTGGCGGCGCCGTCGCTGCTGGCGCTGATCAATCATTTCAAGGGCACCCAGGTCTTGCTCCCGCCCGAGCCCAAGATCGTCGACGATACGGCCAGCTACGCCGATCTTGGCGACATCAAGGGCCAGGAGACCGCCAAGCGGGCGCTGGAGATCGCTGCCGCCGGCGGCCATAGTCTGCTCATGGTGGGTCCGCCGGGCTCCGGCAAGTCCATGCTGGCGTCGCGCGTGCCGGGCCTGCTGCCGCCGCTGGACCCGGCCGAGGCGCTGGAGGTGAGCATGATCCACAGCGTCGCCGGAATATTGCAAGGCGACGGCCTCACCCGTCGCCGGCCCTATCGCGATCCCCATCATTCGGCGTCGGTGGCGGCGCTGGTGGGCGGCGGCCTGCGCGGACGGCCGGGCGAGGTGTCCCTGGCCCACCTGGGCGTGTTGTTCCTCGACGAGCTGCCGGAATTCCAGCGGCCCGCCCTGGAGGCGCTGCGCCAACCGCTGGAGAGCGGCCGGGCCACCGTCGCCCGCGCCAACGCCCACGTGACCTATCCCGCGCGCGTCCAACTGGTCGCCGCCATGAACCCCTGCCGCTGCGGTTTCCTGGACGATCCGGGGCGCGCCTGCAACCGGGCGCCGCGCTGCGCCATGGATTACCAGTCGAAGATCTCGGGGCCGGTATTCGACCGCATCGACCTGCATGTGGAGGTCCCGGCGGTAAGTCCCGCCGACCTCACCCTGCCGCCGCCGGCGGAGCGCTCGGCCCAGGTGGCCGCGCGCGTGGCCGCCGCCCGGGCGGTGCAAAAGGCCCGTTACGGCGTCACCAACACCGGCGCGCCGGTACGCACCAACGCCGAGGCCGACGGCGAGCTTCTCGAAGCCGTCGCCAAGCCCGATGACGCCGGCCAGCGCCTGCTCACCGACGCCGTCGACCGCATGCGCCTCAGCGCGCGGGGCTACCACCGGGTCCTGCGAGTCGCCCGGACGCTGGCCGACCTCGATGGCAGCGACACCGTCAAACGCATCCACATCGCCGAGGCGCTGTCCTACCGCCGCATGGTCCCCGGCCGCAGCCCCCTGATGGCGAGAGCCTGACCAAACCCGACCGGCTATCCGCGCGTCCCCGGCGGCTAACCCTTCAGGTAAATCAATGAAAAAATCGAAGCATTGGAGCCGGGCGTTTTGATCAGGCACAAAGCCGTGCGGAAAAACATCGAGATCGGAGGTCATTTGCCGCTCGCTCGCCATTCCCACGGCGGGACGAACTCACTTCGCCACAATCCACGCCGAGCCATTCTAGCCTCGTTTTCCTCGTCAACGTAGTCCATGGACTGTCGGCGGAGGGCCAGCGCCCATCCGTTGCGGACAACGCGGGCGTTCAGGTCGTAGGGGCCGACGGTGCATACGGCGACAAGCAGACCGTTCTCATCCCGGGTGTCACCCTTGCAGGTTACCCAATGCCCGGCCATCTCGAAAGCCAGGGCGAACATTGCTTCCTGCCCGCATGCCCATTCCTTTCCGTCCGCGGTGCATGTCTGGTTGGCCTCGGGGGCGTCGATACCGTAAAGACGGATGCGCTCGCCGCCGATCTCAATGGTATCGCCGTCAATGACGCGCGGTTTGCCGGTCACGTCCGCGAATGCGGGGCCGCTCAGCAGCAAGAGCAGGGCGACGGTTGTGAGTAAGTTGGGCATGTCTTGATGCTACATCAACGCTCACGGATAGTGATATCAACGCTCACTGATAATAATACCAACGGTCGTTAATAATGACCCCTTGTGACGGCCGATCGAGGTTTCCGGCAAGGAGCGTGGCGCGCGGTGATGCGGGAGCATCATAAGCGCCGCGCGACGCCGTCCGGAAACCTCGATCAGGCCGCCCGGAGGGTCGTGTTTCGCGCATCCTCGGGACCCATGTTTGAAATATGGGGGAACCGCTTGACGATGGGTCCCCATCGCCGGCGCGGCCCCTCCTGCCGAGGATGCGGGAAACACGATCACAATGAGTCATTATCGACGACCGTTGGTATAGACTATTGTGCGGCGTCCGAACCGCTTGACGATGCGGCGGAGGCGCCGGCGCGGCCCCCCCCGCCGGAAAAGCGGGAAACGCCTAGCCTGGTTCTTGCGCCTGATGGAAGGAGGATCCATTGATGTCCATTCAAAATTATGACGAACTGCCCATGAATTGGGTGGGAGATTGGGCTGGACGCCGCGCCGCGCTTACGCCCCATCGGACGGCTCTCTATGACTTCTTCACCAAGGAAACATACACGTTTCACGAAATGAACGATCGGGCTTGCAGGGTGGCGACCTATCTCGCCGACGGTCTGGGCTTGCGCAAGGGCGACGTTCTCACGTTGATCTGCCGTAACCGGATCGAAGCCATCGACATTTATCTCGCCTGTGGGAAGCTCGGGGTCATTCTGGCCCCTTTGAGCCAACGTTTGAAAAAGCCGGAATTGGATGACCTGATGGCTCGTCTCGAGCCCAAGGCGTTCGTCCATGAAAATCAGTTCGCCGAGTTGATCTCGACCCTGTCCGTTCCGTCCTCCGTTCAATCCGTGATCAACCTCGACGACGATCGAAAGATGTTTGAAAACGTGGTCCTCAAGACCGATCCCAGGGAGGTGAATATCCCGCTGGCGATGAATGATACCTGCCTCTACGTCCACACGGGCGGCACGACCGCCGTGCCGAAGATCTGCGTCGTGTCCTATCGGCAGATGGTCTGGAACTCATTCGACATCCTGGCGACCGGGATCGTCGGACCCTTCGGGAGCGTGCTCATCACGTTTCCGTTCTTTCATATCGGTGGATGGAACACGTTCACGCCGATTTGCCATGCCGGCGTCACCGGCGTTATCATGCGCGAATTCGATCCCGGATTGGTGCTTGACCTGATCCACGAGGGGCGGGTCGAGAATTTCGGCGCGGTCGAAGCCATGCTGCAGTTTCTGATCGCCCATCCGAAATTCGCGGAAACCGATTTTTCCAACGTGAAGGCGATCACCACCGCCGCCGCGCCGTGCTCGAAAGCAGTCATGCAAGTGTTCCTGGATAAGGGCATTCCCATTAGTCAAACCTACGGCATGACCGAGGCGGGCCCCTCCAATTTCGCTTACATCGCGCGCACCGATTCCCTGGAGGAGTTGCTCACGAACGCGGCCAGCATCGGCACGTCCATGTTCCATTGCGATTCGAAAATCGTCGACCGGGAGACGGGAAACGAGGTCGGACCTGGCGAGGTCGGCGTTCTCTGCATGAGAAGCCCGCATAATTTCGACGGTTATCTGCATGATCCGGGGCGGACCGAGAAAGTGATCGACCCGGACGGCTGGATCTATACGGGAGACCTAGCCGCGCGGGATCGCGATGAGTTGATCTCCATTAAGGGACGGGCCGACAACATGTTCGTTTCCGGTGGCGAAAACATCTCGCCGGAGGAGATCGAACAGGCCTTGGCGAAACATCCCGCCGTCGCCGGGGCGATTTGCGCCGGCATTCCCGATCCGAAATGGGGACATGCGCCGGTGGCGCTGGTGGTTTTTCACGTCGGCCAGAGCCTCTCCGAAGACGAACTGAAAGCGGTATGCCGCGGCTATCTGGCGGATTACAAGGTGCCCAAACACATCCGGCCCGTTTCCGCGTTGCCTCTCACGGGTGCGGGAAAGCTGGACCGCAATGCCGTGAGAACGAAAGGAGGCTTCGATGCCGTTGCTGAGGATTGAAACCAACATCCGTTTGGACGCCTCGGGCTCCCAGGCTCTCGTTGCCCAGGCATCGCAAGCGATCGCCGGCGGGCTCGGCAAACCGGAACGCTATGTCATGGTCACGGTTCGGTCGGATGTTCCCATGCTCATGGCGGGGACGCCGGACCCGGCGGCGTTCCTGGAACTCAGAAGCATCGGATTGCCGGACGGCAAGACCGAGGCGCTTTCGAACACGCTTTGCGAATTGATCGAGCAAGCGATCGGCGTTCCGCAAGACCGCGTCTACATCAATTTCGCCGATGTTCCCCGGAACCTGTGGGGTTGGAACGGCGGAACGTTGTAGACTGTGCCTTTTTACGCGCGCCGCCAGAGGGTTCCGTCGGGGCTATCCTCGAGAACGATGCCCCTTGCGGCCAGGCCGTCGCGGATGGCGTCGGCGGCGGCGAAGTCGCGGCTCTTGCGGGCGGCCACGCGCCGGGCGATTAGCGACTCGATCTCGTCCTCGGCGACGGTCTCGGCATCGGCGGGTTGCCAGCGGAACCAGGCTTCCGGATCCTGCTGGACGAGGCCGAGAAGATTGCCGGCCGCCAGCAATTGGCTCTTGAGCGTTTGCTTCTCTCGAAAGCTGCCGGTTTTGTTCATGGCCGCCACCAATTCGAAGACATGAGCGAGGGCGGACGGTGTGTTCAGGTCGTCGGAAAGCGCGTCGATAACGCCGCCGGGCGGGTGTCCGTCTCCGTACATTCCCTCCATATCCGTGACGGCCGCCCTCAAGGCTCCGTAAATGCGATCCAGGGTTTGGCGCGCCTGCGCGACGCCGTCCTTGGTGAAATCGATGGGCTGGCGGTAGTGGGTCTGCAGCAGCACCAGCCGGATCGCCTCGCCCGGGAATTCCTTCAGCAGATCGTGGACCGTGTAGAAGTTGCCGAGGCTTTTCGCCATCTTCTCGCCCTCGGTCATGAGGTAGCCATTGTGCATCCAATTGCGCACGAACGGCCGGTTGCCATGGGCGCAGGTGCTCTGGGCAATCTCGTTCTCGTGATGGGGGAAAACAAGGTCCTGGCCGCCGCCGTGGATATCGAAGGTCTCGCCCAGATACCGCCCGCTCATGGCCGAGCACTCGATGTGCCAACCCGGGCGTCCCCGGCCCCACGGACTGTCCCAGCCGGGCTCCTCCCCGGCCGACGGCTTCCACAACACGAAGTCCTGGGGGCTGCGCTTGTACGGCGCCACCTCGACGCGCGCGCCGGCGATCATGTCTTCCGGCTTGCGCTGGGATAACGCGCCATAGGCGGGCATCGACGGCACGTCGAACAGCACGTGCCCATCCGCCGCGTAGGCGTGGCCGCGATCGATCAAAGCGCCGATCATCGCGATCATGTCGCCGATGTGCTGGGTAGCCCGCGGTTCCACGTTCGGATCCAGACATCCCAGCGCGTGCATGTCGTCCCGGTAGGCCCGATACGTCCGCTTGGTGATGGACTCGATGGGTTCGCCGGTTTCCCGATGAGCGGTGATGATCTTGTCGTCCACATCGGTGATATTGCGAACGTAGGTGACTTGCCCGGCCCCGAATTGGCGCCGCAGCAACCGGTATAGGACGTCGAAGATCACCGCCGGCCGCGCGTTGCCGATATGGGCGTAATCGTAGACCGTCGGTCCACAGACATACATGCGGACGCTTGCTGGATCGATGGGCTCGAAAATCTGCTTTTCGCGCCCAAGGGTGTTGTACAGATGCAGGGTCATGACCTCAGTTACGCGAGATTGGTAAAGCCATTGGTGATGGGGTACCGGCGATCCCGGCCAAACGCCCGCTGGGTGATCTTGACCCCGGGCGGCGCCTGCCGGCGTTTGTACTCGGCGCGGTCGATCAGACGCCATACCCGGCGGACGGTGCCGGCGTCAAAGCCGCTTGCGACGATCTCCCTGACCGACCGTTCGTCCTCGATCAGCGCCTTGAGGATCGCGTCCAGTTCCTCATAGGGCGGCAAGCTGTCCTGGTCCGTTTGGTTCGGTCTCAGCTCGGCGCTCGGCGGCTTGGCGATCACGCGTTCGGGAACGACCCGTCCGGCGGGCCCCAGACAACCCGACGGGAGAACCTGGTTGCGCCAATGGGCGAGGCTGAAAACGGTGGTCTTGTAGACATCCTTCAGCACCGAGAAACCGCCGCACATGTCCCCGTACAACGTCGCGTATCCGACCGACATCTCGGATTTGTTGCCGGTGGTGAGCACCATGTGGCCGAGCTTGTTGCTGATCGCCATCAACACCATGCCGCGCGCCCGCGCCTGAATATTCTCCTCGGTGACGTCGGCCGGCCGCCCGGCGAAAACACCGCGCATCATGTCCGAGAACGCTTCCATCGCCGGCTCGATGGCGACCGAGTCCAGCGTCACGCCCAACAACCGCGCGACTTCGGTGGCGTCTTCCAGACTCTCCCGGGAGGTATAGGGCGAGGGCATCATCACGCAACGGACGCGTTCGGTGCCGAGGGCGTCCACCGCCACCGCCGCTGTCAATGCGCTGTCTATGCCTCCGGAAAGACCGATCACGACGCCCGGGAACCGGTTCTTTTCCACATAATCCCGCAATCCGAGGGTCATGGCGTGATAGATCGCTTCGAGCCCCGCCGACTTGGGTTCGACACGCGGATCCGTGCTTTCACAGACCAATCCCCGGCTGGTCGACCGCCAACCGGTTGCCGTCACCGAGGTCCGCCACGCGGGCGCCCGGTGACAGAGCTCGCCCTGGCCATCGAGCGCGAACGACGCGCCGTCGAACACCAACTCGTCCTGGCCGCCCACCAGGTTGACGTAGACGAGCGGTAGGCCGGTCTCCGCGACCCTGTCGGCGGCGCGTCGGTAACGGACATCGGGCTTGTCGATCTCGAACGGCGAGCCATTCAAGACAATGAGGATATCGGCATCCCGACGATGCAGATGCCGGGTGACGCCGGGGTTCCACATGTCCTCGCAGACCATGACGCCCAGCCGCGCGCCTCGAAAAGGGACCGGGTCGGGAAGGGGACCGCTCGCGAACACCCGTTTCTCGTCGAACACGCCGTAATTGGGCAGAGCATGCTTCAACCGGATCTCGGCAATGTCGCCTCCGTCCAAAAGAATCGCGGCGTTGTAGAGCGCGCCATCCCGGCGCCAAGGAGCACCGACAAGCAAAGCCGGCCCGCCGTTGGCGGTATCCTTCGTCAGGGTCGAGACGGCGCTTTCGATATGCTCCTGAAACGAACGCTTGAGCACCAGGTCCTCGGGCGGATATCCGGCGACCGCCAACTCGCCGCAAACCACCAAGTCGGCGTCGGGGATTTCGGCGCGGGCGGCGCGAATACGCTCGACATTGCCGGCGACATCGCCGACGGTCGGATTGATCTGGGCAATCGCCAGGACCAAGGAGTCTGTCATCGCGCGCGGATGTTCCTGGAACTCAAGCGGACGCGGGTCCCTGTCACGGGGCGGTCTTCTCCGATCTCTTTTTGATCAGGAATTCACGGCCGATCTTAACCGAAGCAACCCCGTCATATTCCACGATGTCGGCGGTGGCATAGGTTTCACGCCAGCTATCGGGGAGGAAGGAGCCCGTGCCGATCACGTCGATGGGCGCGCCCACATCGCCCATGACCCTGCACTTGTCCACGTTGAACCCGGATGTTGCGACAATTTTCACTTTGTCGAAGCCGGCCGAGTCCAATTGCTCGCGCATGTGGAAGATCGCCGCCGCGGACACCCCCGTGCCGGTGAGATATCGCAGTTCGGTGTCGTTGCGGTAACGCCTGACCGCGATCGGCGTATAGCGTTCGAGCACGGCGTAAGACTCCTGGGGGTCGAGTCCCTCGACGAACCGGCCGCCATGGGTATCCAGCCGTACGCCGAGACGTCCCTGGGCGGCCATTTCCGGGAACCGGCGGCAGACGGCGAGCGCGTCCGTCACCTCCTGCCCGAAGTAGTCAACCAGCACGGTCATATTGTCGTCCGGAAAGGTCTCGACGAACATTTCGGCGGCGCGCACCGTCGATCCGGCATACCCGATCAGCGCATGGGGCATGGTGCCGAGGCCCCTCTCGCAACCGAAATAGTGCGCGGTGGCGTCATTGGCGTTGCCGACGAACCCCTTGGCTCCGGATTGATCCTTGGCGGCGGTCGAGCCCACAGAGGCCGCGTACGCCATTAGCTCTTCCATTTCGATCCCGGCGCAATGCCGCGCATCCATCGCCATAAACGCGACTTGGGGAAGGTCCATGCACATGGTGAAGGCGTTGTACGCCGCCACGCACGCGGCGCCCAACTTCTGGAGATAGATCGTCTCCAGGTCGACCAGGTGATAAAACGAGCCCGTGAGATAGAGCAAGGGTTCACCGGCGCCTACCCAATCGCCCTCCTTGTAGTTGAGGTCGATCTGGAACTGAATGTCACGCGCCGCGCTCACGGTTTCCAACCACTGCACCATCAACCGCGGCGTAAAAATCACCGGCCGCCGCATGAAAACCGCGTAACAGACCGTCTTGTCGCCGAAGCGCGCGATGGCCTCCTTGGTCCTGACGAAATAACGGTCCGTCCACCGTCCGACGTCGGCCGGTTCCGGCCCTATAGCCATGGACGGGCACACCTCGGATCCCGACGATTCGACGGGGTTAGGACGAGGCGACGGCCCGGCGGCGGTTGCGGTCACGGGTACGGCCCTCCTTCAGGATTTCGGCAAGCAGGAACGCGAGTTCCAGGGCTTGGCTGGCGTTTAGCCTGGGATCGCAGTGGGTATCGTAACGATCACTGAGCCTGGCTTCGGTGATCGCCTGAGCGCCGCCCACGCACTCGGTGACGTCCTGGCCGGTCATTTCGAAATGAACGCCCCCGGGGTATGTGCCTTGTTCCTCGTGGATGTCGAAAAACGCTCGTACTTCCTCGAGGATTCGATCGAAGTGACGGGTCTTGTATCCGCTGGCGCTCTCGACCGTATTGGAATGCATGGGATCCGATACCCAAATCACGTTGCGTCCATTGCTTCTGACGGCGTTGATCAGACGAGGCAGCACGGACCGGATCTTTTCCGGCCCCATCCTGACGATCAATGTCAGCCGTCCCGGGTCGTTGGCGGGACTGAGAATATCGATAAGCCTCAGGAGCTCATCGGGCTCCACGGTCGGACCGACCTTTAGGCCGAGCGGATTCGCGACGCCGCGAAGGAATTCCACATGCGCTCCGTCCAGTTGCCGCGTGCGTTCGCCAATCCACAATAGGTGCGCCGAGGTATCGTAAAGATCGCCGCTCGTGGAATCGACGCGGGTCATCGCCTCCTCGAACGGAAGCAGCAAGGCTTCGTGAGAGGTGTACAAGTTTGTATAGCGAAGCTGCGGAATCGAGTCCGACGTCACGCCACAAGCGGCCATGAAAGCCAACAACTCGGTCAATTGGTCCGCGAGATCCTGATACCGATGTCCCTGAGGGCTATCGGCGACAAAACCGAGAGTCCAGCGGTTGACTTGGTTCAGGTCGGCGTACCCGCCCTGAGCAAAGGCGCGAAGCAGGTTCAATGTCGCCGCCGACTGATTGTAAGCTTGGATCATCCGGCTCGGATCGGGGATCCTCGCCTCGGCGGTAAACTCCATTCCGTTGATCATATCGCCGCGGTAGCTGGGCAAGGTCACGCCGTCCACGGTCTCGGTATCGGCCGAACGCGGCTTCGCGAACTGACCCGCGAAACGTCCCACCTTCACGACCGGCACCGTCGCGCCGAACGTAAGCACGACCGCCATCTGAAGCAGGACGCGGAACATGTCGCGGATGTTATCCGGGTGAAATTCGGCGAAACTTTCCGCGCAGTCTCCGCCCTGCAGCAAAAACGCCTGCCCTTCCGCGACGTCGGCCAATTCCTTCTTGAGACGACGGGCCTCGCCCGCGAACACCAACGGCGGATAGCGCCGAAGGTCCTTCTCGACGGCTGTCAGCTTTTCGGGATCCGGGTATTCGGGAACCTGGCGGATCGGTTTGCCGCGCCAGCTCGTCAAGCTCCAAGGATTGCTCATTCAATATGTCTCTATGTAGTGGGTGTGATTGCAGGCTATACGCCCGTACGTCCTAATTTTCAATCAAAGCTCCCACAACCAGACGTCTCGGGCCGTTCTTCCGGCAGCGTCGTCCCTTGAATCTGTCATGGATCTGGCCGCTTATCGCGCATGGTGACGAATTCCTCGGCCGCCGTGGGGTGAATACCGACGGTAGAATCGAATTGCGCCTTGGTCGCCCCGCACTTGAGCGCGATCGCGATCCCTTGGATGATTTCCGCGGCATCCATGCCCACCATGTGACAACCGAGCACCCGATCCGTTTCGCGGTCGACGATGATCTTCATCATCGTCCGCTCCTCGCCGCCCGTCAGCGTGTGTTTCATGGGCTTGAAACGGGAGATGTACACATCGATGGGGCGGGCCTCGCCGGCCTCGGCTTCCGTCAGGCCGACGGAACCGATGGGCGGCTGGCTGAAAACCGCAGAAGGAACGATCGTGTGATCGGGCCGGGTAGGACGGCCACCGTACAGGGTTTCTGCGACCGCCTGACCCTCCTTGATGGCGACCGGCGTCAAGTTGATCCGGTCGGTGCAATCGCCCACGGCGAAAATATGGGGCACGGTGCTCCGGGAATAACTATCGACCACGATGGCGCCCTTGTCGTTGAACCGGACGCCGATCTCCTCGAGACCGAGGCCCCGAACCTTGGGCAGGCGCCCGGTGGCGTACATCACCGTATCCGCTTCGACCGTCGAGCCATCGGCCAGCGTCACCGTCAACGCCCCGTTCGTCTTATCGATCCGGGACAATTTCGCATCGAACCGGAGGTCCACGCCCTTCTTTCGCATCTCCTCGGCGAGTGTCTCGCGAACATCGTCGTCAAATCCGCGAAGGAACAGGGGGCCGCGGTAAAGCTGAGTAACCCGAGCGCCCAGGCCATGAAAAATGCCGGCGAACTCCACGGCGATGTAACCGCCGCCGACGACGACGATCCGCTCCGGAAGACTTTCCAGGAAAAACGCTTCGTTGGACGTGATCACATGTTCGATGCCGGGAACGTCCGGGACCGCCGGCCACCCCCCCGTTGCGATCAAGATATTGTCCGCGGTGAACTTTTTGTCGCCAACGGTCACGGTGTGAGCGTCTACCAGTCGGGCGTGGCCGTCGATGATCTCGACACCGGAGTTGCCGAGAAGGGTCTCGTAAACGCCGTTCAACCGCTGGATTTCCGCGTTCTTGTTGGCGATCAGCCGCGACCAATCGAACCGCAACTCGCCAACGGTCCACCCAAAACCCGCCGCGTCATGAAAGTCCTCGCGAAAATGCGAGGCGTAAACCAGCAGCTTCTTCGGCACGCAGCCGACGTTGACACAGGTGCCGCCAAGGTAGCGCTCCTCGGCGACCGCGACGCGGGCGCCACGGGACGCGGCGACACGGGACGCCCGAACGCCGCCCGAGCCGGCGCCAACGGTGAAAAGGTCGTAGTCGTAGCTGGACATGATCTCGGTACCGGCGGCTCGAAATTACGGCGAACGATTTGGACCGTCGCGGCCGGTCAAATACCGCCCATGCACAAGTACTTTAGCTCGAGGAAGTCGTCGATACCGTACTTGGAGCCCTCGCGGCCGATCCCGGATTCCTTGACGCCGCCGAACGGCGCCACCTCGGTGGATATGAGGCCGGTGTTGATGCCGACGATGCCGTACTCCAGCGCTTCCGCCGCGCGCCAAATACGACCGATGTCGCGGCTGTAGAAGTACGCGGCCAGACCGAATTCGGTATCGTTGCCCATGGCTACCGCTTGCTCGTCCGTCTTGAAACGGTATAGCGGCGCCACCGGACCGAACGTTTCCTCCCGGCTGACCTGCATTTCGGGCGTCACTTCCACGAGCACGGTCGGCTCGAAGAACGATCCGCCAAGGGCGTGACGGCGTCCGCCGACGACCGCCCGGGCGCCCTTGGCGATCGCGTCCGCGATATGTTCTTCCACCTTTTCGACCGCCGACATGTCGATGAGCGGGCCCTGCTGCGCGCCCTCCTCCATGCCGTTGGCTACTTTCAGCGCCGCGACCGCCTTCGAGAGGCGAGCGGCGAACGCGTCATAAACGCCGTCCTGGACGAGAAAGCGGTTCGCGCAGACGCACGTCTGCCCCGTATTGCGGTATTTGGAGGCGATGGCCCCCTCGACCGCCGCATCGAGATCGGCGTCGTCGAAAACGATGAACGGCGCGTTGCCGCCCAACTCCAGTGACACCTTCTTCACAGTGCCGGCGCACTGCTTCATCAGCACCTTGCCGATCTCGGTGGAACCGGTGAACGTCAGCTTTCGAACGATCGGATTCGAGGTGAGTTCGCCGCCAACGTCGCGGGCCGAACCGGTGATCACATTGAACACGCCGCGAGGGAAGCCCGCCCGTTCGGCCAGGTCCGCGAGCGCCAGGGCCGAATACGGCGTGGCGCTGGCCGGCTTGGCCACGACGGGGCAGCCGACCGCCAGCGCCGGCGCGCACTTGCGGGTAATCATGGCGATGGGAAAGTTCCATGGCGTGATGGACGCCACCACGCCTACGGGTTGTTTGATGACCACGAGGCGCTTGTCGGCTTGATGCGGGGGGATGGTGTCGCCGTACACGCGTTTCGCCTCCTCGGCGAACCACTCGACGAACGACGCGCCGTAAACCACCTCGCCCCGGGATTCGGTCAGCGGCTTGCCCTGCTCGGCCGTCATCAGCCGCGCCAGATCCTCCTGATTCTCGATGATCAGATCGAACCACCGGCGCAAGATCACCGAGCGTTCCTTGGCCGTGCGCTCACGCCAGTCGGGCCACGCGGCGTTGGCCGCCTCGATCGCGCGGCGGGTCTCACCTGCGCCCATGTTTGGCACCGAGCCCAAGACCGAATCGTCCGCGGGGTTGGTGACCTCGAGGGTCGCGACGGTGTCCGCGTCGATCCAAGCGCCGTCAATATAACACTGTTGCCGAAACAGGCCGGAGTTTTGAAGCTTCATGAGGATCTCCAGATCTTGGGTGGTTCCAACCGGAATATAGGGACTTGGTCGGTCGGTGTTAACCGGCGGTTTCCCGAGCGAAGGGGTTCACGAGACGCTTATATGGAAATTCCCCACCCGGCCCTCACGTCCGGTCTCCAAGATCTTCCCAATCGCATTGAAAAAAAGGCGCGCCGTTCAAACAAAGTTCGAACTTCTTTTTACACAAGAGGGCGACCATTCCTGAAGCGACGGCGCGTCCGGTCGAACAAAGTTCGAACTCGTTCTTGGATAACAGGGCGACCATTCCTAAAGGAATGGCGCGCCCGGCAGGATTCGAACCTGCGACCCCAGGATTAGGAATCTCGAGTTCAAGCTATTTCGCGCTTTTGATAGATTGCGATAAATATCTATTTTATAAGCGAAAACATAGTGTTAAAGCGACATCGGCATTGACTGATTGCGATCCGTTTTGGTATCGTTTGCTTACCCCATGCTTACCCGATTTCAAACATCTTGCATCCCCTAGATGATGGCGCGACGTCGAATGGAGATGGGCCTCGGGATTCTCGAGTTTTCTGAAATGCTCGCCGCATAAAAAATGGTCGCTGTGAGGAAACGCACAATGCCGAAAATAACAAAACGATTGGTGGAGAATTTGAAGCCCGACGAACGCGATGTACTGGGCTGGGACGATGAACTTCGAGGCTTTGGTGTACGCTTGAAACCCTCCGGAGTCAGATCCTACATCGTGCAGTACCGCAACGAACATGGTCGTTCACGGAGGCTGACCATTGGTTCGCACGGGCGCTTAACAGCCGAGGAAGCACGTAAAGAGGCACGACAGATCTTATCCAGTGTGGACCGTGGCGCGGACCCGGTTGCTGACCGGACCTCAAACCGAAACAAGCCCACCGTTGCCGAACTGTGCGATCGGTATCTTGAAGATCATGCCAAACAACACAAGCGGCCGCTGAGTTGTGAGGCCGATGAGAGAAACATTCGGAACCACGTCAAGCCCATCCTGGGAAAGCTGTATGTGGCCGATGTCAAACGGGCCGATATCGATAAGCTCAAAAGAGCGGTGAAAGACGGAAAAACGGCCTACGACCAAAAGCACGATTTTACTGCCTGGCGAGACACCAATCGCACAAAACGGTCGCGGCGGATCGTTAAAGGCGGTTCGGGCGCTGCCAACAGGGTCCTGGCGTTGGTTTCAAAAATGTTCAACCTAGCGGAACGCTGGGGGATGAGAGCGGATGGCACCAATCCTTGTCGACACGTGGAAAAGTACAAGGAACAAAAGCGGGAGCGGTTTCTGTCTGCTGAAGAGCTCAGCCGCTTGAGTGATGCGCTAAGTACCGCAATGCTGGAGGCAATTGAAAGTCCTGGCGCAATCGCGGCGATCCGCTTGCTTATTCTAACGGGCTGCCGGCTGTCTGAGATCCTCACGCTTCGTTGGCGATATGTAGACTTCGAAAACGCCTGCCTTAGGCTGCCCAACAGCAAAACGGGAGCAAAGACCGTTCATTTGAATGCCCCCGCGCTGGAGGTGCTGAACGCTATCCCACGAGACGAGGGATCGTCTTGGGTCATTGCAGGAGTAACTCCGGGTGAGCATCTCATCAACCTGCAAAAGCCTTGGCGGCGCATACGGGCGAAGGCCGAGCTTGATGACGTCCGGTTGCATGATCTCCGGCACTCTTTTGCATCCATCGCGGTCGGTCTTGGCGAGGGTCTGCCGATGATCGGGAAGTTGCTGGGACACACCCAGCCACAAACGACGGCCCGCTACGCCCACCTCGCGGCCGACCCCGTCAAGGCAGCGACAGAACGCGTGGGCGCGACGATTTCGGGAATGATGAGCGGCACCAACGGAAAAGTTATCGACCTGATCCGGCGAAACAACTAAGGGCCACAATACCTTACCACAGTAGCCGGACTGTCCATTCTCAGTAGCGTGTTTTATCGCGCGCATGATGTACGGTTGACTGCTTGTGCCTATCCTCATCGCCAACGCCATCACGCTGGCTTGGTGCCTGCGCCAGGGCTGGCAAGGTTTCGTAGCCTTCATGGCGTTTGTCAAAAGCGTCCGCCAATGTGGCCCGGGCGCGCTTGGCTTGAGGGCCGCGAACGCCAGCGCGCATACCACCGGTAAAGAGAAGGCGCGCCCGACGCCGTTCGCAGGTCGCCTCGAGCACGCACGCCGCCGCCTTCTTGCCCCGTCAGCCGCCCCCCTTGCCGCCGCCTCGCCGCGAGGACGCCTACCAGGATGGCATTTGCATTGGCCGATACGCCTCATGCACACCCCCCTATACTGTAAGCAAAGCGCTGAGGTTGGGGGGTGGGGGGTGTCCGGCGGAATATTTCGCCCCCCCCGGTCTTGGTTACGGCTGCCCGGGTGGGGGCCAGCGAGGCCATACGGAAAACCCCTCGGGAAAACGTCGGAACCGGGCGAGGTTTTCCAAGTGGTTGAAGCACGTTCGAAACCTATGCGGAAAACTAATGTTTACCGTATAGAGATATGGTAATATCGCGACATGGTTTGCAACCGACAGGAGCCCGTCGCCATGACCGCACCGACCGTGATCCCCCCGGCCGCCGTCAAGCGCGTCGCCATCTATGCCCGCGTCTCGACCGACGGGCAGACCGTCGAAAACCAGATGCGCGAGCTTGAAGCGGTCGCCGCCCGGATTGGCCATGTCGTCGTCGCCCGCCACGTCGACGAGGCGATCAGCGGCGCCAAGGGCCGGAGCATGCGCCCGGCGTTCGACGCCTTGCATAAGCGGATCGCGCGCCGCGAGATTGACCAGGTGATGGCCTGGTCGGTCGACCGGCTGGGCCGCTCGCTGCAGGACCTGGTCGGTTTCCTTGGCGAACTGCAAGCCGCCCGCGTCGATCTTTACCTGCACGTCCAGGGCCTCGACACCGCCACACCGGCCGGCCGGGCAATGTTTCAAATGTTGGGCGTGTTCTCGGAATTCGAGCGGGCGATGATCGTCGACCGGGTACGCTCCGGCCTCGACCGGGCGCGCGCCGCCGGCAAGCGGCTCGGCCGGCCTGCCGTTCCGGACGCCACCGAGACCGCGATCCGCGCCGCCCTCGCCGCCGGCGACAAGGGAATCAACAAGATCGCCCGCGAGCTCGGCTGCGGATCGAGCGTGGTCCAACGGGTCAAGGCGGAGACGAGCGCGGCCGCGACCGGCCAAGCAGCCGCCGGCGGCCGGCCGGGATAGGCGCCGAGACGGGAGCACGCGCCCGTTAGGTGAATTGCTCGGCTTTCCAGTCGTCGAGATCGGTTTTGCGGTAGTACGTCTTGCGCCGCAGCTTCATGTAGCGCGGCCCCGTCTTGAGATGCGCCCAGGCGGCCAGCGTGTGCCGCGAGATCCCGAGGTAGCGCGCGGCATTGTCCCTGGTCATCGTCCCGTCTGGAAAAATCTCCACCTCGACCTGGCGCAGCACCACGGCCGGCGGCGGCTCCGCGCTCGTCTCCGGCCCTGGCTCCAGCGCCAGGCCCGCGGCGGCGAACAGATCCGGGGCCGGCTCGGATGCCGTCTCGACCACTGGCTCGGCCGCCGTAGCGCTGCCGGAGACAGGCGCGAATGAGTTGCGAGGCAAGGCGGTCATAGCGATCGGCTCCATGAAATATCCACCCCGCAGTTTATTAAATCCACTCGCTATTGTGTAGATTATATTTGAGCACCGGTGCTGTCATTTTTGCCGTAGCGTGCGGCGCGGCCGGTTCCGGCGTGGTCCAGGTAACGGTCCCGGTAGATCAGGCCACACCCCCCAAGAATAATCATTTTATATCAGTGAATTAGGATCTTGGTCCAGGTGGTCCAGGTAATGTTTCACTTATTGCGCGTGAGAGAACAAAACAGTGAGCATGACTCTATAAAAAAAGTACGCCGTTACCTGGACCACCTGGACCACCTGGACCAGGCTTCTAATCATCTGATATTATTACGGTTTATATCATCGCCGGGCAGATTTCCACCTGGACCGCTACCTGAACCACGTTCCTTTTTGGCCCGCAAACCCGCCAAAAGGGGCACGGGGAAAGGCTTTATCGAAGCCGCCCGAATGCGCCGCCGGCGGCGAGGCGGCATTGGTGATCACGGCGGCGGCGCGCGCCTCCCTAGGTGGGGCTTAGCCCGGCAGTGCCTCTTGCGATAAACTATCGTCGCTGCTTTGGCCCCCGCGCATTGAAGGGGGCTCGCCTTCACCGGCGGCGAACGCGGATCGGCGCTCTGCTTCCCAAAGCAGCTTCGATCAGCTCCGCGGCGGACGCTGAAATCCCTCCGCAGTCTCTCCCGTGATCAAGCGCCACGGGATTCCTTAGGGGAATGAAGGAAGGAGGAAGCGAGGGGGAGCATACGGCGCCTAAACAGATAACAAAACGTCCTTTGTATCATGTTTGCCGCCCGGAAAAATCCTTCTCCCGGAGGCGCTTCGAGACTCTCGGAGAAAGCGCGCAGAATGCCTTCTGGGTGATAACCAGTGGGCACCACAAGCTGCATGGCGGGTTGATCAGACTGGCCACGTGTAAACCATCGATGCGGTTCGTATTGTTCGCGGTCGTATCTACCACGCGCCTGACGCGATGCGCGCTTAGGGAACAGCCTGGGGCGTTGAAGTGGCGTTTCCGGACGTTGCCGGGTAAGCTGCACTAACGAAACAACCGGCATCACTGCGGGGGGCCACCCGGTGACGACCCACGATCCTGTCTTCCTGAGCTATAGCCGCAACGACCGGGATGTGGCCGTCAACCTTTGCGGCCAGCTCGCTCGGCACGGACTGTCGGTGTTTCGGGACGACGAGAGCATCCGCGCGGGTGACCTCTGGCTTAATCGCCTGCAGGACGCCGTTGACGCCTGCGGCAGCTTCATCGTGCTGGTCGGCCGCGACGGGGTGGGGCGATGGATCGGGGCCGAGACTCAAGCGGCCTTGAACCGTTACTTCGGAACCCACGACGACGCCACGCGGGTGGCGATTTTTCCGATCCTGCTCGGCGAGACAGGGCCGGAGTCGCTGCCGGCCTTCCTGCGGCTGTTCCAGGCGACGCCCTGGAACGGCGCCGACCCGTTGCCCGAAACGCTGTTCGAACAGATCCGCAAGCGCGTCACCGCACCCAGCGCCGCCGTCGCCTTCGAGGGGTGTCCCTTTGTCGGGCTCGCTGCCTACCGTATGGACCAGGCTCAACTGTTCTTCGGCCGGCAGAAAGAAACCCTGGACGCGCTTGCCTGTTTCGATACCCGTCCAGGCTTCCCGGCCGTGCGCTGGCTGGAGATCAACGGCAATTCAGGCTGCGGCAAATCGTCACTGATGCAGGCCGGCCTACTGCCGCTGGTGAAGCAGGGCTGGCTGTGGCCACGCACCGGCCACGAGCACTGGCGGCTGATCGGACCGATGATGCCCGGCGAGCACCCGGTGGAAATGCTGGCCGAGTCTCTGACGAACGCCTTCAGGGACGGGGAGCGAACGTTGGAAATGGCCGACGTCCGCAAAAGGCTGGAGGTTGATGATAATCGCGCGCTCGCCGACTGGTTGCGTGGCCGAAAGGAAGATGGAACCGCACTCTTGCTTGCTGTCGATCAGTTCGAGGAGCTGTTCACCTTTGCCGATCTCGACGAGCGCCGCCGCCTCGATCGGCTGCTGGCCACAGCATTGGAAGACCCAGACTGCCCCCTGTTCATCATATCGACGGTGCGCGCTGACTTCTTCGACCGCTTCGCCGAGGATCTGCCGCGGCTTGTCGAAGTTCAAAACCGCAAGGGCAGGGCCTGGAAACTGGCACCGATCGGCGCCGACGGCCTGCGCGAGGTAATCGACGGCCCGGCCCGGCTCGCCAGCCTCGACGTCGGTCAAGTGCAGGAAGCGATGGTAGCCGAGGCACGCGACGAGCCCGGGGCCCTGCCATTGGTTGAGAACGCGCTGCACTGGCTGTGGGAAAAGCGCACCGGCAACCGCCTGAGTGGGAAGCTATTCACCGAACAGGGTGGGCTCGCCGGCATCCTCAGCCACAGCGCCGATGGCTTGCTTGCGGGCCTGGACGCGCACGAACGCGAAAGGGCCCTCGAGCTCCTGTTCCGGCTGGTCCAGGTGGACCCGGAAGGACGCCGCCACACACGCCGACGCATCCCGCTCGCCGAGGCCGTAGACGTCGCCGGCGGTGGCAAGCGCGGCCGGGCCTTGGTCAATCGCCTCGCCGGCGTGCGCGCCCGGGATGGTGGCAAGGCCGAGGGTCCCTTGCGACTGATCACGGTGACCGAGGAAGAGGAGAATGGCGACGTCGCACCGAGCAAAGGCCGCTGGGTCAACCTGATTCACGAGACGCTGATCCGCAGCAAAAGCCTCGACGCGGCGGGGGTGCCAAAGCCGTATTGGTTTACCCTTTGGGACTACATCGAAAAGCACAAGCAGCGGGCTGCATGGATCGACCGGCTAAAGGCCGACACTCAAATCTGGATCGATAACGACAAACGCGCCAGTGATCTTTGGTCGCACGAGCGGGTGCGGGAAGCGGTGGCGGCGCTCGCGCAGATCGGCCCGGAGGTCGTGCTGACCGACGCTGAGCGGGGGTTTCTGGGGCCAATCAAGCCGCAGGCCATGATAGCGGAGCTGGACAAGCCAGAGACAGCCCACAAGCGCCGTCTTCTGATCGGCGAGCGGCTCGCCATCCTGGGGGATCCACGTTCTGGCGTTGGCGTCGATGCGGAGGGGACATCGAGAATCGACTGGCGCGCCGTGCCCGGCGGCGAGGTTGCGATCCAAGTGGAGCGCCGGCTAATCGGTGGCACTAAAGCGCGCCATAAGACCGTCGAGACCTTCCACATCGCTCGCTACCCAACGACCGTAGCGCAATATCGCTGCTTCATTAACGCGAAGGACGGCTGGCACGATCGGCGATGGTGGGACGAAGATCTCCATCGCGATGCGGACGGCAACACCTACGAGTTCGGCCGCTTTGGCAATCATCCGGCGGTCTACGTCAGCTGGTTCGATGCGGTGGCGTTCTGCCGCTGGCTGAGCCGGCGGTTGGGATTCACGGTACGCCTGCCGGACGAGTGGGAGTGGCAGCAGGCGGCCACCGGCGGTAACCCAGCGCGGAAATATCCGTGGGCGCCTGATTGGGACCCGGCGCAGGAACCCTGGCGCGCGAACACCTTTGAGAGCAGGTTGGGGCAGCCAACGGCGGTCGGCATGTACCCAGCCGGGGCCACGCCGGCGGATATTCTGGACATGGCCGGCACGGTCTGGGAATGGTGCCTCAATAAGTACGACAAACCTGAGGTCACCCAGTCCCGCGACGACGACTTCGATAGCCGTGTGCTGCGCGGCGGGTCCTGGAACGTCAATCAGGACTACGCGCGCTCAGCCTACCGCCTCAGGGACGACCCGAGCAGCCGGGTCAACGACATCGGTTTCCGCGTGGTGTGTTCGTCCCCATCTTCGGGCACTGAACCCTGACGCGCCGCGAACGCGGCGCAAGCGGCGCGCCGCGCCGCGGTCGCATTTGTTCTCAGCACACTATCGAGCCGCTGGACCCATCGGCTTCGGCCCGGTTCCGCCGCGCCGCGATCGCCCGGCGATGCTCGGCGGGACGAATCGGCAGCGTATCCAGAACATGGCGCCGCAGGCCCCAGCTGTCGGCATGGCCGACGTGGTTGATCCAGCCCTGGATGCTGGCATCGAGCTCGGCAAAGCTGATCTCGCCGGCGTGATAGGCAGCGAGCCGCGACCGGAGCCGGCGGTGAGCCGAGCGCACCTTGCGGCCCTTGACCAGTTGGTGCGTCGGATAGATCGACGAAACCGAGCCAGGGGATCCCCGCGCCGACCGGCAGCACCTGGGCGCGCGTCTCGTGAATGACGAGGCGGAGGTGGGCCAGCCTGTCGATGATGGCCGCCTTCCAGGCCCACAGCTCGCGCTTGCTGTCGCCGAACAGCGCGAAATCATCCACGTAGCGGAGATAGGCGCGACAGCCGAGCTCGCGCGTCACGAATTCGTCGAAGGGGTGCAGGTAGCAGTTGGACCAGAACTGCGAGGTGAGATTGCCGATCGGCAGACCCCGCGGCCGGCAAATCGCGAGCAGGTCGTCGCCGGGGAAGCGCACGGTGCGGTACTCTTCGTCAAGCACGCCGCGCCCGCTGTCGACGATCGTCTCGACCAGCCCCATGATGTCCGGCTCCGGGATCCGGCGGCGCAGGATGTCCATCAGGATCGCGTGGTCGACGGAGGCAAAGTGCTGAACGATGTCCGCCCGTAGCACGTAGCGATAGCGGCGGGCGAAGCTCTGTAGGCGATCGACGGCCCGATGCGTTCCCTTCGCCTTGCGGTTGGCGTAACTGTCGGAGATGAACAGGCGCTCGAAGCGGGGCTCGATCAGGTTGCAGAGGGCGTGGTGGACCACCCGATCCCGGAACCGGATGGCGCTGATCTTGCGCCGTTTCGGGTCCTTGATGTGGAAGTGGACGTAAGCGCCCGGGCGGTAGGTTCCGGCAAGCAGTTGCTCCCGCAGGTCGGCAAGGTGTTCTTCTGCCCGGTACTCGAAGCGGGCGACGCTCGCTGTCCCGCGCTTGCCGCGCGCCGCCTTGCGCCAGGCGCAGCACCAGGTTTTCCCAGGAACACAGATGTCGGAAGGCGGGACTCATCATTGCGGCTGGGCGATCATGCCGCGGTCGTGTACATGCGAATCGGAACCCGGACATGGACCAGGACATGGTAATCTTTTCGCGGACGTTCGATCTGCTCGAATGGCTGCTGCCCAAATCGGAGCGCTTTCCGCGCGTCTACCGTTCCACCGTCACCCAGCGGCTGATGGATGCCGCGCTGGATCTGCAGGAGGCGTTGGCCGCGGCCGAGTCGCGGCAGGGACGAACGCGGCTCTCGGCCCTGCGCAGCGCCGATGCCGCGCTCGGCCGCCTGCGGGTTTACCTGCGCCTCGCCCACCGCTGGCGCTGGCTGAGTGACGGGCAGTACGCCCATGCGGGCGGCATGGTGGGCGAGATCGGCCGCCTGCTTGGCGGCTGGCTGCGCGCCGAAGACTCTGAACCCTGGCACGATACCGAAAGTGTCACAGCGGAGAGGTGGGGCGCCGGGGGAGCGAATCCGGCCGGCGCCCCTGTTTTGTATGCGCCCGACGGCCTGGCAACGCCGAGCCGTGCGGACGGGACGCGCCCGCGCCATCTTTCCTTCTTCGCCTCGGCCCGCAAACCGTGGTCGGCGGACAATGCCGGAAGCGCGTTCGGTCCGCCGAGGCGAACCGTGCGCACCCGCTTGGCGCACTCGGGCGCCGCGCTGGAAGGAGCAGAAAGATGTGGACGAACACACCACGCGGAAACCGATGTTGTTGTTCCGGTTGTTCGGGTTGTTCCTGTTGCGGTTGGCTGAGCGCGCGTTGTCCTGATTGTTGTTCCAGGACCCGCCGCGCAGCACACGGCGACACATGAACGGACGGCCCCACCGGCTGTGACACCGGCAATGGCGATCCTACGATCCCGGCGGGGCCGCTGCCAAGGTCGTGGTGAAAAAAACCCGAACGGCGCTTCGCGCCGTTTTGGCGCCGCCTGCGCGGCGCGTCAGGGTTCAGTGCCCAAAGATGGGGACGAACACACCACGCGGAAACCGATGTTGTTGAACCGGTCGTACGGGTTGTACCAGAAGCGGTAGGCTGAGCGCGCGACGTCCTGATTGACGTCCCAGGACCCGCCGCGCAGCACACGGCGGTCTTCCTCAACCGACGGTTTCGACAATATGCGGCCCAACCAAGAACCGCCACGGGTTCCCGACGTTTCGAACGGATCGAGACACCACTCCCAGAGGGTGCCCGCCATGTCGAAGACACCCGCCGGCGACGCCCCGGCCGGATACATGCCGACCGCCGTGGAGCGGCCGAGCTCGCTCTCCACGGTGTTCGCGCGCCAGGGTTCCTGCGCCGGGTCCCAGTCCGGCGTCCACGGATATATTCGCGCCGGGTCACCGCCGGTGGCGGCAAGCTGCCACTCATACTCCGTCGGCAGCCGCACCTCGAAGCCGAGACGGCTGCTCACCCAGTGGCAGAACGCCACCGAGTCGTACCAGTTGACGCTGTCGGCTGGATGGTTGCCATGGCGCGCCCGGTGTTTCGGCGGCGGGTATTCAGTCCCGAGGTTCACCGGAGACCCTGGCGGCAGCCGCCAACTGCCATCCCGGTAGCAATCCTGAAGGAACGCCTGGAACTGGATGACGGTGACCGGATAGCGTGCCATCCGGAAAGGTTCGACCGGGCGCGTGAGGCGCTCCTTGATCTCCGAGCTTGGGTCGTCCGGGTTGGCGCGGATCTCGATCGTCACCTCGCCGCCCTCGATGCGGAGCCAGTCGATGTCCGGCAGGCCGTCTTCCCGCAGCCCAACCCCCTTGCGGCGGTCGACGAGCAGGGCAAGGCGCACGCCCGCACTCGCCCGCGCCTCGTGGCTCAGCGGCAGGCGCCAGGCCTCGCCGTAGCGGCCGCTACCCGCCGTTTCGTCCTCCCCGGCGCCAAGGCCGGGCAACGCTTCGAGGTCCTTCGGGTCGGTCGGTCCAAGGAAAGCATCCACCGTCGTCCGGTCCTTAACGTCGTCGAGCGAGACGCCGCTTTTTGCGATCTCCTTGACGGCGTCTACGATCCGCGCCTCGGGCCACACGAGCTCACGACGGATCTCGGTTCGCGTCTCGGCGTCCCACGCGGCCGCCGCTTCCTCGATCTGGGCCCGCAGGAGGAGTTGTTTTCGGTCCTGCTCCAGCCATCCGCGCAAGGTATCCCAGACGCGGAACAGCGCCTCGTGGGCGACGCTGACGATCCCCTTGTCGGAGATGAGCAGGCGCTCGTCGATCAACCGTTTCAGTACGTCGTCGCAGGAGGCCGGCATTCGGGATCGCTCGGCGTTCCGCCGCGTGAACTGGCCCTCGTCGCCGACGCGGGCAAGACTGAAAAACGCCCGTCGCAGGTCACGCAAGCGGGCATCATCGGGCCTCAAATCGACGTAGCCGCCTTTCCTGAGGATCTCGTCTGCGACATGCTTGATCGCCGCCGACACCCCGCGATAGGTCGTCATCTTGCCGCCGTCACTGCGCACGGTAACCGGCGGAAACAATTCATGATACTTCCGTATTTCCAGCAGCCCGTCGTCACCGGCCCGCGCGTAGAGCTGTTCCAACGTGTAGGCGAGGAGCGGCAAGGCGTCGTCGTAGTGCGTGTCCTCGACCAGGCACTCGGTCAAACCGGGCTCTAAACGCAGACCAAAGCGATCGGCTGGTCCCTCGATTAGCTCGCCAAACCGCGCTTTCGGCATCGGGTCGATGGTGATCTTTTCATAGCGCTCCTCGTTGCGATCCGCCGAGCCTTCCAACAGCTGGAAGTCGCCCAGAAAATCGGAGCGCATGGTGGCCAACACCACGATGCGGCTTTCGACTTCAGCACTCGCATCGAGCAACAGCCGCAGCGCCGCGCGGCTGTCGGAGCCCGCCGCCGTACCGAAGACCTCCTCGAGCTGGTCGACGGCGATCACGAGGTATCCGTGCTTTATGCGGTGGGCACGCAGGGCATCTCTGGCAAGCTCGCCCAAGGCGCGCACGTCGCATTCCACCTCCCCAGATGCGGCGCGGCTGGGAATTAGGCGGGTACGAATGGACGATGGCGTGACCGTTTCGCCGGGGGTATCGAGAGCATCGGCAATCCGATCCACTAATCCTGCCAATCCCTCACCACCAAAAAAGGGAGACGGTATCAGCCAACGTCCGCTAGCGCCGCCACTGTCGCTCGCGTTCCGGAGGCGCGGCAGGACGCCAGCGCGGACCAATGACGACTTCCCGCATCCCGAGGCGCCGAGGATCAGCAGAAAGCCCTTGGCATTGTTGCGCCGGCGCCGGGTGAGCGCGGCCTCGACCTCGGACATCTTGTCGTCCCGGCCGAAGAATACGGCCGCATCCTCCTCCTGGAAGGCATGGAGGCCGGGGTAAGGCCGTGCTGGAAGCGAAAACGCGTCCTTTAGACCGACTGCCTTAAGTCCGTCCCGCAGGCGCTTGAGGGTTTCGTCCGGTGTCAGGCCTGCGAGAGCAACGAACTGGACGTTCTTGAGAAAATCCGGCAGCGCCGCTTTGCCGCCACCGGAACGCTTTACCTCGCGCTCATCCGTCACTTCCGCGGCGGCCAGCATCACCATCTTCTTGCCCCGCTCGCGGGCGATCATCGCCTCGGCGACGCACCAGGGTGAGGCCAGCCAGTTCGCACTGCACAGCACGACCAGCCCGCGGCTCTGCCTCAGTTTCTGCCACAACGTCTGCTCCCACTCGAGGCCGGCGGGAATGCCGTCGTCTGGGTGCGAGTCCAGGAACAACGACTGGTACCCCTCCTCCGCCAGTACCTTATGGATCTGCTCGGCCCAGGCCTTGTCCTTCGAGCTGTGGCTGATGAACAGCGTGGTCATGGTGCGCTCCTTGGGGCGGGGCGATCCGGTTACGGCGTCCCGGATCAGACGTCCTCGAGGTCCGTCAGGTCTTCGACGTCGGCCAAGTCGGCGAGAAGGCGTGTGTAGTTGCGAAGATCCGCCTGCAGGTCGCGCAGCGCCGCCCGAAACTCGTTCTTGGTCGCTGCGTCGAACTCTCCCGCGAGAACGCGCGGATGCCATTTGGCCGTGAAGGGGCGCACTTTCTGATTGAGTACGACCACGGCGACGCGTGTGAAGTTGATGCAATAGCGTCCGTTACGCTTGATTGTCTCGCGGGTCAGCGGAAACAGCTCGTAAATGCTCTTGAGTGCCGCAGCCGATGACGCGATTTGATTGGACCTGAAACAGGAATTTCTGCTTGGTATGGCAAAGCGGTTGTATTTTCGCGCGGCCTCTCAAGCTCACTCTTAGCCAATTGCGGTCGTGCCATTAGCGGCTTTCGACGGGTCGCAAGGTAACGATTAAGTTCACCCTCGGCCGGGGGTCGTCGGCTGCAACGAATAGTTATGTTTCACTTACGTCTGCCGCTCTAATGCTACGCACGATGTGAGTATTGACCGGCGAGAGCGCTTCGAAGAATGTTTCGTCCCAATCAGTCAGTAGATTTTGAAGATCCGCATTCCTGGACGCGAAGCCGTCCGGAGCGTTTGATGAATATCCCGCAATGCGACCTTCTAGCAAACCGAACCTATCGACGATGTAAGAATGCTCAGACCTGCCTCTTCCTCGATTTGGACTGTGTGCAGCAAAATCGTTTCGGAATTGAATTAGCGGGCTGTCATTCACGCGAGACAGATCGGTTGCAAGCCCTAAACGTTCGTTGCAGACGACAACTGCCTGCTTCTGAAGGTAGCAGGCGTTCATAAGTCCATAGAACTTCAGGTAGACGAGCCCAAAGTCTTGCTGGCTGGAAGGGGTGGCCCCAAGGCCGTTGGTTTGCACGTAAGCCTTGGCAAGTTGTGTATCTTCAAAGGTATAGTAGCAGTCGATGATCGAACCGTAGTCGCTTATTGAGCGCAAGCTAAGGACACGAACGATGTCTTGGTCAAACGACGTGAACTGCTCGGCGCACCAACTCAGCAATTGCCTTACTTCGCGAATAGAATGATCAATCTTTGAATTCATCGACCGGAAGACAGCAAGCGCTGCATCGCGAAACATAGCAATGTGTATGAAGTTTTTGTGAGCCCACGATCCCCGGGCTCATTTGACAGGCATGCCCCATAGCCTTGTTCTTCTAATAGGCGGTTAAACTCCTGTTCAGCCTGATTTCGCTCGATCTCCTTGACCTCCGCGACGACCGAAGTCCTGCCAAGAGAAAGGAGATAGTCCGGCGTCTTTTCTTCGCCTTCTAGAATTCGCTCAATGGGAATTCCACGTTCCTCGCAGATTCGCTCAAACAGTTTTTCGGAAGACGTTTCCATTCGACGAGCCCTAACGCCGCCAATGAGCGTTACGGCACGTGAAGCGCGCAACCTCGATTGGTTTGTTATGTCCGTTCATCGCACCTTCGCAATCATGACCTCAACGATGTCTTCATCGCGATACCCATCTATCGAACTCCATCCTGCGAAAAGCTCCCAAAGGAATCCGGATAAACTGTTCACGTCGTCGTAGTCCTCTCTCGTGTTCCGGAGTTTATATACTTGCTCCGAAAGACGGTGAAAGAATGCAAAGACGTCGTCATCTCTCACGTCGACGTTGTTTAGCGCGTAGAGAACGGCCTCCCGAAGGATCTCTAACTCCGTCAGGACCGCTTTTAGGTGGTAGTCATCGAAACCGTTCAGAACGCGGTGCCATCGAGATTGCAACTCGTTATAGGCGGTCTTGAAGTAGTCCTTGAATGCCTTCTGATTCGAGAGTTGTCTCGGCAAGTCGGCTGGGTACGAACCCTGCATCGCGATCAAGAAGGTGGCGATACTTTGTTCCTTGAAATCTTTGTATTGACGCCCGAGGTTCGCAGCAATTCGTAGTCGTCGCCTCTTTTCGGGCAGAGCAACCACCAAGCCATAGAAGATGCTGCTGACGACGAATCCCATCGATAGAGCGAACACGATCGAGTTCGCGACTGCTACAGGGCTCAATAGGAAGTCAAGAAATGGGTACTCAGCGGGCACCGGGATCGGCTCGGGAACTCGACTTCAACGCAAACAGGATGCTTATCAGAGTCAGCGCGATGAGAATCACCGAAGAGATGTGTCGCCGCATCAAAAGCCCGCTGCCCTCACTTCAGACATAACAATATTTATGCAGTCTGTATAAGACTGCTCAGAGTTCATCGAACTCGGTTCCGGACACCATCGCCCCGTTTATTCACGACGTGGGTGTAGATCATCATGCTCTTACGTCGCTATGGCCCAGAAGCTTCTGGACGGTTTACAAATCGTAGCACCTTCCAGCGGATGGGCCGCAAAATAAATGGCCGCTCCGGGTCATCAGTGACGGTCGAGGCCATGCCAAGTGATGGTCCGTAGCTGAGGGTATTGCCGTCGCGGTTGGCACCGAGCCGCCATGCCCGGCCATAGCCAAGGGCGGACTCGGCGGGTCGCTGCCCAGCAGGCTTGCGGAACGGCAGCTTCTAGATAGGATAGCGGTAACTCGCGTGAAGGATGGCAACGGGTAGGTCGTGACCCGTTGCAGACCAAAACCGGTCTGGGCCATCGTTGTCCCGTCTGGTCCGCTGCCGAAGAACGTGGACTAAGTAAGGAGTGGCCTGGACCTCACATGGATCGATTATAGCGCCTAACGCGCAAAACGCGTTAGATCCGATACATATGCAGGTTGGCTGGGTCAAGACCCACACAGCTTCCGTATAGAAACCCACAAGCGATGCAGAAAAGCAGAACAATTTCCGCTAGTTTCAATATTATTACCTTCCAATACGTTAAACATTATATGATCTTTCATAAGATTTGGATCTTCTGCAAATTTACCGTCCCAACTCACTTCAATAGACAAAGTGCTTGATTTGCAGTTATCTGCGATCGCCTGCGCCTTTATTTTTATTGAGCCCTTAGCTCTCAATATCGGAGGTTCATAAATTGGGAGAAAAACAAGTGAAGGATGCAGGATGGGTTCATTAGTAATCCGCACGAAATCGCAGAATTCCTCTGTTCCGCCAATATCAATAGGAAACTCTATAAATGTTCCATCATGAACATGCTGATATTTTTTTTGCCTTTGAATATGATATGCCCATGTAAATTGGATAGGTAAGATGTGATCGAAATCAACAAATGTTGCCAATATTCTTACATTACTTGCTCTTGACCAAGAGCGGTTGTTATGAATTCGTAGGTGATAATATATTTCAGGTTGTCCGTTAGTTAACGTTGACCTCTTTCCCTCGCGACAGTGCAATGATAAACAAAGTTTAGGTGGAGCGAGCCAAGCCCTAACGCCATCACCCCAAACTGCAATAACAGCTAAAGAAATTGTTCCAAATGCGATGAAAAGCTGGATAATGACTTCCAATTTTACCCTCTACTCGCGTTGGCCAGAATGGCTGTGGGCGCATCCAGACGATTGCATTTACCAAAATTAGGCAAACTACGCTGCGCTGATTTTGGCAACAATATCGGGTCAGCGTGAATTAGCCATCACGTGAAAGTCGGCATACCATCTTCCGCCAGATCCGCAAGCGGCTAAATTCGGGCTTGCCGGCCAGTGGCCGCGCACGGGGAGTTTCGGGAGCATAACCGACGATTTGGCCGCGAGGGCAGCATTCAACCTAATCGGTTCGGCAAGACCCCAGATTGCTCGACTCGCTTGGTCCGACCGTGTTAGGCTGGACGTGAAACGGATCGGACAACGTGCATACCAAAACGCAAGTCGCTCAGACCTTTCCGCAAACCACTAACAGTGCTATTTGTGGAACGAATTGTCTCGAATAACTAGCGACGCGCCTATGGCGTAAAGGATCGTTGGCAGGCATCGGATTGAGCCAGTGGAACTCGTCGATATCGTTATTTTAGTGACGTTCGTTGTTGTTGGACTTGTGGTCGTTGGTATATTTGCCGTGCGTTCGCAAGCGCGAAAAGCAGCAAAGCAGGTTTTCCCCGTCTGGGCATTGCAGGGTCCGTTCAATTCCGGCGCTGAATCAGCTGCAGCCATGCGAAACGCCTATATGGCGGTTTTTGGGGCAGAAGATTCAAAAAGAAGGGGAGATTTAATAGAACAGCACGGAATTGCCTACGACAACGATCCCGAAACATGGGAGAAAATGCGACGCGAAGCTGCCGAGATTGCCGATCCCGATACTCGTACCCTTGCGGAAGGTATTGCGGCCGCAGAGCGCCTAAACAAAGGAATATTCGAGGACGGCGGGCGTCGGCTAGAATTTACGAAAGCACCTGATGGAAGCACGCAGCTCATACAGAAACAAATTTGGTCGGACGAAGATATACAAAAAAAGAAAAATGAGGACGGCGAGGCAATAGTGTCGGGGATCGGCAAGGGCCTCCTGCGTCGTTCGTCTCAAGAAGCACAAAAGCTCGTCGAATTCCTCTCGGAAGTGTACTTCACCAACACCGGTGAGAAACCGGATGCGAGTGCCATCGGTAGAACTTGGCTAGCACTAATAGAGATGCGTGATGAAGACCCTGATTCCAAGCTCGCGCAGCAGTTCGAAAGTCTTAATGACGCTCATTTTGCGACGCTGCCGCCAGACGGTGAATGGAGCGAGAATCCAGGGTGCTTTGAGGGACATCTAAAACGCAAGCAAAACAATCCTTTGTTCCCTAAAACTGAACGAGAGGTAACTCAGGAGCAGATTGACGAAGCAAGAGAGAGAGATCAGGAGGATGCAGCCAAATTAAAGCAGGAAGTTGTCGATCTAGCATCCGACATTGAGAAGCTGCCAGAACTTGCAACAGTAAATGACTTTGCTCCTATCAGAGAAACTATTGATGACCTCTTATACAAAGGCGCCGGAATTGGCGCGGTGGCAAATGATACTCGGGACTTACTGAACGCGATCCGTGAGACACTGATAGATTCGATGCGAGCAGGCGGCAGTGGTAATGAGAAGGCTCTGAGGGCGCTTGCAGAAGCGGAGGAATATCACCACTCAGGGATCGAAATCGTCCACGACCCATTTATTGCGCAATTGAGCCGTATCCCCTCTTCAGACGTGATCCCGGCAATGTTGAGCGAATTACCCGAAACCATAAGAAAAACTATGGCTATAATCGAACAAGATAAAAAAGAAACGGTTTTCAAAGAAGCTTGCCTCCTTATGAAAAGTGCCCAAGCCGAAGGTGAAATTATACCACTGGCAGATGAGAAACTAAGAGCGATCAGAGGAGAATAGGGATAAGAATTCGCGCCCTTATCCCAGTCCCCCTCCGGATTATGGTCGGCTCGTGGCTAATCGCGTCGATGGGCCTCCGCCCTCCAGTGGTCCGCAATTTACGAAAGCGGACCCGAGCGAGCGGCGATGATCCAGGCCGGCCGGAGTCGGCAACGGGTCATCAGTGACGGTTCTCGTCACCCTGAGTGATGGTCCGTAGCTGGGGGTCGAGCCGACCAAGTGAGGAGAAAGCCGACGTTTGGCCTCGAAGGTCGGCTAGGTGGAGGATAGCGCATGTGGTCTGGCTCCGTGCCCCAAGGGAACTGCTAGTCGAAGCCATTTGCGAAGCAAAAACATCGACAAAACATCGAGAAAAAGTTTCCGCTTGATGAGGCATCCTTTTCCCAGGAGAGACTAACCCACTGAACTAGAGTGGAAAAATTGGCGCGCCCGGCAGGATTTGAACCTGCGACCCCAGGATTAGGAATCCTGTGCTCTATCCTACTGAGCTACGGGCGCCTAATTCTCTCAATAAGACGGCGGGACGTTCTTCGCCCCGCGTGGTCTGGATCCAACCCATTGATATTAAATGGTGCCACCTGTAGGACTCGAACCTACGACCCTCGCATTACGAATGCGATGCTCTACCAACTGAGCTAAGGTGGCCTCCGGTCGCCTCGTGCTCTCTTTACCGGCGCGCTTGGCGCGCGTCAACGTCTCCGGGATCCGGGCTGACCGGCACTCCCTAGGCGCCTAAGCGCCCCGCTCCGAGGGCGCCGCTGCTGGAGACACCGGCGAAGACATTTCCGGACCATGGCCGTCATCCGTGGCCCGCATCAGCCAGGTGCGGGCACGCGCGAGATCGCCGTGCTCGGCCTCTTCCAGTTCGGCCATCAGACGGCATACCCGGGGCGACGCATCGTCTCCGGCCAGCGGCTCCAGATTGGACCGCGCCTCGCCCCACAGCCGCGCTTCCAAGGCCGCCGTCGCCACATTGATGCGGCTTTCCGGATGACTGGGGTTTTTCTTGGCCAGACGCTTGGCGGCTTCCAGCTTTTGCAGCGCGTCTTCCGATTTGCGGGCTAGATCGTAGACCTCGGCCAGTTCGGGATCCGGATTATGCTGCCAGGCCTGCTCGATCACGCCCGCGGCCTTGCGCAGGCTTCCCTCGGCCACCAGCAGCCGGGCGTAGCGCACCGCCGCCGGAACGAAACCCGGATCGGCCTTGAAGGCCTTCTTCTCCCGTTGCATGGCCTCGGCCCCTGTTGCCTCAAGACTGCTGTTATGGAGGAGTTCGGCGCGTTGCGGTTGTACCTGTCCGGGCGGGATGAGTTTCAGCTTCACCGATTCTTCCAGTGTCTGCGTTGCCCCGGCCCATTCGCCCGTCTTCTTCTGCAGATCGTAAAGAGTTTCCGTCACCCACTCGCTCTTGGGGTTGAGGCGATGGCCCCGCCGCGCCAGTCGCAGGGCTTCTTGCCAGTCCTGCCGCTTCAGGGCCTGACCGAGGAGTCCGCGAACGCCGAGAAATTCGGTGGCGGGCCGGTCCAGCATGGCGGTAAAAAATTTCTCCGCCGCCTTGTCGTCGCCTTGAAGCTGGGCAGCCTGAGCCGACAGCAACATGGTCAGCGGCCGGTCCTCGATCAGCGATTCCGCCCGGCGCGCGTGGCGGGCGGCGGCTTCGCCATCGCCGGCGGCCACCGCCACGAAGCCGCGGCTCATCGCTTCGTACCCTTGCCGCTGGCGCCGTTCGTTTCGCCAATCCTTAATGGATCGGGGAGTGCGGATGAATGAACGCCAGATGCGGTAAAGTAACGCGGCAACGCCGGCGATGATTACCACCTGGACGAACAGGACCGCCACCGACTCGGCGACGCGATAGCCCATCCACTCGAGGGTGACGGAACCCGGGTGTTCGGCGAGCCAGCCGGCCGCGAAGGCGACGACCCCGAGGACCAGAAGAATGAGGATCCAGCGGAACATGGCCTCAGCCCCCCGCTGCCAGGAGCGCGATCGCCCGTTGACGCAACTCCTTCAGCGCCGCCTCTGCCGCCAGCCGCTTCCGCGCCTCCGACAACCATGGAGCTGCGGCCTTCGCCGGGGGTCCCTCGAGATCTTCAAGCAACTTCACCGCCGCCGCCACATCACCCTCGGCCAGTGCCGCGTCCGCCTGCGCGAGCGCGCCGTCCGTACCCTTCGCCGCCACCGCGTCTTCCCCGGTCTTTCGGACGCTGACTAGGGAGGTCACGCGGCTGAGCGCCTTATCGACCCAGTCCTCGCCGGTCCACTCGGCATACACACGGCTCACCTCGTCGGCCACCGCCGGGAACTGGGCGCGGAGCTCGATCAGGGTGGGAATCCCCGACGCGGCTTGTGGCTCGAGCTCGCCGATCGGGCCGGTCAAGGCGGCATCGTCACCGGCGACGGCCTTCAGCGAATTGAGCTCGGACGCGAACGGACCGCCGCTCATCACCGCATGCTCCAAGTTGCTCACGGCCAGCACCACCGCCGCCTTGGCCTCACCGGATGGCTCGGCCTGGGCGCGCTCTTCCATGTCCGTCAGACGGCTCTCCATGGCCTTGGCCGAGGCGAGGTCCGTCTCCAATTGCGCGATCCGCTCGGATAGAGCGTGCACGGAGGCGCCGACCGCGGCCGCGGCGCCCGTGTCAGCCGTATCGGAGGACTTCACGGTGGCCAATGCCGATTCGAGAGCGTCCAGCCGCGACGTGAGGGCGCTGACCTGGGCATTCGTTTCGGCGTTCGCGTCGCCCGTTCCACGCTCGGCTTCCACCGGTGCCTTGACGTCGGCTTCCGTCATGGGATTGCGTTCGGCCACGTCCGCGACCTTGCTTTCGAGCGCGGCCAGTCGCGAGTCGTACTTGGTCAGCCGATCCTCGAGGGCCGCCTTTTCTTCCGGCGTCTGCACCTCGGGTATCACTTCGGCGAACTTGGCCTCCACGGGCCTTTTCACCACGTCCGGCCAATAAGGCCATGTGTAATAGGCGCCGGCCGCGAGCGCGGCGACGATCACCACAAGCCAGATCAGAGTTCCCAGGCAACCGCGCTTCTTCTTGGGCGTGGCCGCCGGCCTCTTAGGTTGGGGGGCCTTGGCGGCCGCGCCCGGCGGTGGTGTGCCCGGACCTTTGGGACCGCTTGGACCTTGGGGAGCACCCGGACCTTGCGGGCCGCCGGGGCCTCTCGGGGGCTGCGTGCCGCCGGGACCCGATGATGCCGGCCCCGATGGCGTTGGCCCCGATGGTGTTGGCGGCGACGGAGGCACCGATCCCTTCGACGGATCTCGGGCGGGCGCCGCGGGAATTGCCGCCGCCGAAGATGCCGTGGTCGGCTTCGGAGATTCCTTGCCGGCTTCCGCCGGTTTGACGGTGGACGCCGGAGCGGGCTTCGGCGCCGCGTTCGGCGGAGTATCCGGTTTGGGGGGCCCCTTGACGGGTTCCATCGGTTTGCCCGCCGGCGGCGATGTCGCATCCGCGCCGGACGTTCCCGTCATGGCGCTTTTCACGGCCTTGGCCTTGTCGCTTGTCTGGGCGCTATCGTATTTTTTGGTCGGGTCGGTCATTCCCGCATCCCTCAATTTCGGTGCCGAACACTCGTTATAGCGCTACACACTAACAAGGAAAACGCCTTGCTTGGGAACAAAAAACCGTCGCCGCCGCAATTGCCGGTTATTTATTCACGACAATCACGGCCTCGACCATGGCGGATTGATCCGGATGGGCGGCGATGATGATGCGTTTCCAGGTGATGCCGGAGGCTCGCTCCGCCACCGCGCGGCTCAGACAGAAAGCGCTCAAAAACCCGCAGTCGCCGTCCAGGCCGGCCTTACGGATGAGATCCACAAAGGTCGCCGCCGTGCGCGGGGAGTAGATGACGACCCCCTGGAACGATCGGTCGCGGAGAGCCTCGGCGGCGGCGGAAGGCAGGCGGTCCACCGTGCGCGCCTCATACAGGACCTCCCGGCGATAGAGGAAACCGGCCGCTCTCAGCATGCCGGACAGATCGCCGGCGAGCTTGGTGCCGGCCACGTGCGTCAACGCGCCCGCGTGGGGATCGAGACGGTCGCGCACCAGCGTGGCTAACGCCACGACGTCCCCGGACGCACTCTCCACCGCCTGAAAGCCCTCGGCGCGCGCGGTCCGCGCGGTGGCGTCGCCAACGGAATACACCGGCAGGTCGCGGGCGGGCTCGCGGGCAGCGAACGCTCGAACGCCATTGGCGCTGGTTGCCAACAAGGCCTGAACGCCGCCGAGATCCAGGGGCGGGCCGTCCAGGTTACGGATTTCAATCAGCGGCGCGATCATCGAATTGACGCCGTGTGCCCGCAACGCGGCGGCCAGCGGCTCGGCATCCTCCCGCGGCCGGGTGATCAGAATCCGCACCGTTCAACCGCGATCATCGAAAAAGCCGGAGCCGGCGCGTCCGCGAAGCTCCATCCCGGCGTCCCATCCCAAAGATCGCGCCTGATCCGGCGGCCCCGCGCGGAAAGCCCGGAGAACCTCCGAGCCGTTTGGGCGGGCGACGAGGCCGCTCAACTCCAGGCCTCCATCCCCGTTGAAACGAGCGAGGGCGGCGATGGGCGTGCGGCAGGAACCGTCCAACGCTTCAAGCATGGCCCGCTCGGCGGTCACCGCGATGGTTGTTGCCGCGTGGTTCAGGGCTTCCAGCCATGCGGCGACGCGATCGTCGCCGATCCGGCAAGTCAGGCCGATGGCGCCCTGGGCCACCGCCGGCAACATCTGGTCTGTCTCGATCACCGCCGTCGCGGCGGCGGCCATGCCCAGGCGATTTAGCCCCGCCATGGCGAGCAGCGTCGCGTCCACCACTCCGGCGGCCAGCTTGGCGAGGCGGGTTTGGACGTTGCCGCGCAAGGGCACCACCCGTAGATCGGGGCGGCGGTGCAAGACCTGCGCCTTGCGCCGCAGCGACGCGGTCCCGACGATCGACCCCGGCGCGAGGCTGTCCAGGGTGGAGCTGGGACGGCCGATGAAAGCGTCGCGGGGATCCTCGCGTGGGAGCATGCAGACCAAAGCAATCCCTTCCGGCAGCCATGTGGGCAGGTCCTTCATGGAATGCACGGCAAGATCGGTTCGGCCCGCCAGCAGCGCCTCGTCGATCTCCTTGGTGAACAGGCCCTTGCCGCCGATGTCCGCCAGTGTCCGGTCGACGAACGTGTCGCCCGATGTCTTTATGGTGACCGTCTCGATGGTGCCCGCCTCGCCCAGCACTGGAAAGGCGTCGGCGAGCCGACGACGGACCTCCTCGGTCTGGGCTAGTGCCAGCGGGCTTCCGCGAGTGCCGATACGCAACAAGGGTGGGGTCATGGATCTTTATGGTTCACGAGATTGGTGTTCCTCAGCGTCACAGAGTAAGGTCCGTTTCAAGAACACTTAAGGACTTTTTCCATGATCGTGCTCGGGATCGAGACCAGTTGCGACGAAACGGCGGCCGCCGTGGTCACCGGCGACCGGCGGATTCTCTCGGATCGCATCGTGTCGCAACTGGACGATCATCGGCCGTTCGGGGGCGTGGTCCCGGAAATCGCCGCGCGCGCCCATCTGGAATACCTGGACGGACTGATCGCCGAGGCCATGGATGAAGCCGGCGTGGGGTTCGCCGAATTGGATGGCGTCGCCGCCACCGGCGGACCGGGGTTGATCGGCGGCGTCATCGTCGGGGTGATGACCGCGAAGGCCATCGCCACCGTTCATGATCTGCCGTTCCTGGCCGTCAATCATCTGGAAGGGCACGCGCTGACCGCGCGACTCACCGACGACGTGCCGTTCCCCTATCTGTTGCTGCTGGTTTCGGGTGGCCACTGCCAGCTGCTGGCGGTGAAGGGCGTCGGCGCCTACACGCGGCTCGGCACCACCGTCGATGACGCCCTCGGAGAGGCCTTCGACAAAGTCGCCAAGATGCTGGATCTGGGCTATCCGGGCGGACCAGCGGTGGAGCGGGCCGCCAGCAACGGCGACCCGGCCCGCTTCGCCCTGCCGCGTCCCATGAAAGGGCGTCCGGGCTGCTATTTCTCGTTTTCCGGGCTGAAAACGGCGGTGAAGCACGTCATCGCCAGCCTGCCAGCCGGCGATCCTTGCTCGGACGACGTCGCCGATGTATGCGCGTCGTTCCAGGCGGCGGCCGCGGATGCGCTGTTGGACCGCACCGGCAACGCCATTCGCGCGTTTCGAGCGCGCTATCCGTGTTCCGAGACTCTTGTGGTTGCCGGCGGCGTCGCCGCCAACGCCGTGCTCCGCGCCCGCCTCGCCGAGTTGGCCGAGCGCGAGGACATGCGACTGATCGCGCCGCCCCAGGCGCTCTGCACCGACAACGGCGCGATGATCGCCTGGGCCGGCATCGAACGCCTCCGCCTCGGCCTCGCCGACCCTCTCGACTTCCGCCCGCGCCCGCGCTGGCCCCTGGACCCGGACGCGCCCCCCGCGGCTTTCGCCGGGGTGAAGGCTTGAGCTAAACTGGCCGCGCCCGCGCACTTTTTGCACGCGCAGCTATTCGTGATAATATGTGAGTTTGAGTGCTGCCGGGACACCTGAATGCCCACTGTTCTCCGCTGGCGTGGCCATCGGTTCTATTTCTACAGCCACGAACCAAACGAGCCACCGCATGTTCACGTGGATCGGGGTGGCGAAACGGTTAAATTTTGGCTCAAGCCCCTGGGGCTTGCCCGCAACAGTGGGTTTTCGGCAAAGGAACTGGGAGATCTGGCGGCGGTCATAAGAGAGCGGCAAGACGATCTCTTGGAGGCATGGAATGGGTATTTTAGCGCCAAACGCTGACGAGCGGGTTAAGCACGTGCGTGTGGATTCCGAGACGCTTAGCGTGGATCTGATGGACGGTCGCACCATCACGGTACCATTGGCTTGGTACCCTCGCCTTATGTCGGCGACACCCGAGCAGCGTCGGCGGTGGGAGATTTGCGGCGGTGGTCTGGGCATTCACTGGCCCGAAGTGGACGAGGACTTGAGCACCGAGGGCTTGTTGCGTGGGGCGCCGGCACCACGTGTTCATTCGTAGCCGTGCCGCCGCGTCCCGGCCCAAGATTTTCTCAATCCTCCATGGGTGCTCCTCCGACCGCTCTTGCGACCGCTCCTCTTCAACGGCATAACGGGGTGATGGATCGGATCGGTATCATCGGCGCGGGGGCCTGGGGGACCGCCTTGGCCATCACCGCTCGGCGGGCGGGCCGCCACGTGGTCATCCAGGCCCACGAGCCTGGCGTGGTGGACGCCTTCAACAAGAATCATGAAAACACCGCGTTTCTCCCTGGCGTTCGCCTCGACCCCGAGATCCGGGCAACCGCCGATCCCGGCGAGGCCGCCTGCGCGGACGCGGTTTTGCTGACCGTGCCGGCACAATTCCTGCGCAGGGTGGCGGAACGGGCGGCGACGGGATGGAAACGGGGCGTACCCGCCATCGTCTGCGCCAAGGGCATCGAGGACACCACCTGCGCGCTGATGCACGAGGTGGTGAGCGAGGCCTTGCCGGACGCCGTGGTCGCGGTGTTGTCCGGACCCAGTTTCGCCGGTGAGGTGGCTCGCGACCTGCCCACCGCCGTTACCTTCGCCTGCGCCGACCCCGTGGCGCGGGAAATGGTGCCCGCCGCCCTCGGAACCCGGCGGTTTCGCATCTATTCGTCCGAGGACGTGATCGGCGCCGAGGTGGGAGGCGCCGTCAAGAACGTGCTCGCCATCGCCTGCGGCATCGTTCAGGGGCGTGGAATGGGCGACAACGCCCGGGCGGCGCTGATCACCCGGGGCCTTGCCGAGATCGCGCGACTGGCGGCGGCCAAGGGCGCGCGGCCCGAAACGCTGATGGGGCTCTCGGGAATGGGCGATCTGGTGCTGACCTGCAACAACATTCAGTCGCGGAATTTCTCGCTCGGTGTCCGGCTGGGCGGAGGCGAGGCGTTGACGGATATTCTCGCCGGCCGCACGGCCGTGACCGAGGGCGTCTTTTCCGCCGGGTCGGTGACCGAGCTGGCCCGCCGCCAGGGCGTGGACATGCCCATCTGCGCCGCCGTCGACGCGGTGCTGAACGCCGGCGCCGATTTGGACGGCACGATCGACGGATTGCTGTCGCGGCCGTTCAAGGCCGAGACTCTCGGATTATGACAGCACCAAGAGAAGGGAGGACCCGATCATGCTTTTCATGATTTTCTGCAACGACAAACCGGGCCATGAACGGCTCAGGCTCGACACCCGCCAAGCGCATCTGGAATATCTCGGTGGTTTCAAGGACCGGGCGGTGGCGGTCGGCCCGACCCTGACGGACGATGGCCAGCACATGAACGGCAGCCTGCTGATCCTGGATCTCACCGATCGCAAGGAAGCCGAGCAGTTCGCCGCCAACGACCCTTACAACAAGGCGGGCCTGTTCGAGAGCGTGACCATCCGGGCGTGGAAGGAGGTCATCCCGGCCGAGTAACACTCCGCTTCGCCCGGCGTCGCCCGCGGCAAAAAAGAAAGTGAGCGGCGATTTAGTCTCGTCCCGACAGAAACCTCTTGAATACCGCGCGCGCAACGGTCACGTCGTATGTCCCTATCCGACAACCAGATATGGGAGGAGTGACCCGTGTTGAGAAAATCGCCCTATATTGCAGTGCTCGCTTTGCTGTTCACCGGAAGCTGGATCGCCGACGCAACCGCCAAAGCCCAGACATCGGCCGATGAAATCTTGAAGCTTGCGGAAGCACAACAACCCGCGCTTCTGGAAACCCTGGAGCAGCTCGTTAACATCGACACGGGAACCGGCAATGTGGAGGGTCTCTCCAAGGTCGAAGCGATCTTGGTCGATCGGCTGAGCGCGCTCGGCGCCGAGGTGGAGTTGAAACCCGCTGAAAAATTCGGCGGCAACAATATCATCAGCACCCTGAAAGGCGCCGGAAGCCGTAAAATTCTCCTGATGTGTCACTATGATACGGTGTTTGAGCCGGGCGAAGCCGCGAAGCGTCCGTTTCGCAACGACGGCACGCGTCTTTATGGCCCCGGTGTAGCGGATGCCAAGGGCGGAACGCTGCTCATATTGCACGCGGTCGAGTTGCTGAAGAATTTGAATTTCGATCAGTTCGGCACCCTGACGGTGTTCTTCAATCCCGATGAAGAAAAGGGATCGTTTGGTTCACGTGAGCTGATCCGTGAACTCGCGAGCCAGCATGACTACGCCCTGTCCTTTGAACCTCCCGAAGAGGAAAACGTCACGACCGCGACCAATGGAATCAATTATGTATTTCTGAAGGTCAAGGGGGTCGCTTCGCACGCGGGGTCGGCGCCGGAAAAAGGGCGCAACGCCGTCACCGAATTGGCGCATCAGCTGCTTCAACTTCAAGACTTGGGCAATCCCGAGAAGAAAACCACGGTGAATTGGACCATCGTAAAGGGCGGAACACGCCGCAACATTATCCCCGATGAAGCGAATGCCGAAGGCGATATGCGCTATTCCGATTACAGCGAGATCGAGCGCGTCACAAAGGCCGCGACCGACATCGTTCAAAATCACTTGATCCCGGATACCGAGGTCGAATTCAGTCTTGATAGGGGACGCCCGCCGCTTTCGCCCAACGAAGCATCGGACGAACTCGCGGCGCTCGCCATACAGATTTATAAGGCGATCGGCCATGAACTTGGCACCGTCGCCATGCGATTTGGAACCGATGCAGGCTATGCGTATTCGCCGGACAGCCCCAAACCTGCGGTATTGGAAACGCTGGGGATCGTCGGCGCAAAGATACATACGCCGGATGAGTACGCGGAACTCAACAGCATCGCACCCCGTTTGTACCTAACCGCCAAGCTCGTCATGGAGCTGTCCAATCAAGATTAACGCAAGGGATTTGGCAATAAGGGCGAGACGCGCGACGACCGGGGGTTAGCGATGCAAACAATGAGGCGTTTCCAGGGGGTTGCGTTCGTTCTGGCGGTCGCTGTGGCGCTGCAAGCATGCACGACCGCGCAGCGGGTTCATGAGGGCTCGGAGGTCGCCAAGGAGGGCGAGGAACTCACGAAAATTCTGCCGGGGTTTTATGATGCCTACTACAAATCGGCGATACGGGCCGACAGCGTGACTCTGGAACTGATCCGCCGGGAACCGGGCATATCTACCACCAAGCTTCGAGACCAATTGCAGGAAGCCAACGCCGATCTCCAGCAAACCGAAGCACTTCTTAGGGGCATGAAGGAACACGTCGTCCTTCTCCAGGAGTACTTTCAAACCATCGGCAAACTCACAGACGATGACGTGGGCGAAGATCTCGGTGCGGCGACGAGGGACCTGATCGTCGGCATGGGGGCTGTTCGCGATGCGCTCCCGGAACGGAATTCAATGGACATTTCGGTGGAGAAGGCCGGCAAGCCGACGGGAAATTTTGTCGTCGTGGCCCTGAAGAGCAAGGCGCTCCGAAAAGAACTTGAAGCGCACGGGGCCGCCATCGACGCGGAGCTTGCCTTGCAGGAGTCGGTATTGAAGGCCTTGGGTCAGAGCATGGCAAGGAATCAAGAGGCATGGGTTATCGCGGGATTGGAAACTCCGTTGTTCGAGAGCTACGAAAGCAATAAGCAGAAACTCCCACCGGGATGGATAGACAATCGGATCGAGTATCTGACCCAGCCAGCGAAGATCGCGACCGCGATGAAAGCGGAGGAAGCCATGGCGGAGTTGCGTATCGCCTGGCGCGAACTGGCGGGCGGAGGGCCGGAGAAGTCCACCTTGATCCGCCTGCAAAATCGCATCGACGCCACTCAGAAATTGGTTGCGGCACTCGCGAATTAGGCGCGCGCCCGCAGGAAAACGGGGAAATGTCATGGCTGCGAACGTCAAGGAAGACGGCAACGACCTGAAGGATGTCACCGTCAAGGAACTTCAAACCACGCGCAACGACATGCTTCGCCGGGAAAACTGGATGGCGGCAAGCGCGGCCGGGGTGCCGGCGTTTCGAAGTTACGTCCGGACCCTCAACGAAATTCAGGGCGCCATCCGCGATCTGGAGAACGCGGAATTGAAGAGGTCCCTTCAGCAGATGAAACCGCTGGAGAGCGATCTGCGCGCCGGAATCAAGGGTTTGAAGGATGCCCGGAAGCGCATTCAAAGAGTCGAAGATTTCGTCGCGGCCACCGGCAAGGCCCTCGAGTCGGTTGCGAAAGTGGTAAAGGCGGTCGCCTAAGCGGCCAATCAACGGACGGCGGACGACGGAAAAAACGGATGGCTTACTGGTTGGTGAAATCCGAACCGGATGCGTGGTCATGGGATGAGCACATGGCGGCGGGGGTTGCCGAATGGGATGGCGTGCGCAATCACCAAGCTTGCAATAACATGAAGGCGATGAAGGTAGGGGATCGAGCATTCTTCTACCATTCGGGCGGCGAACGAGCGGTGATCGGGATCCTGGAGGTGGCGAGGGAATACTATCCCGACCCCACCGATGCGTCGAGGCGGTTCGGCATGGTGGACTTCAAGGCGCTGGGGCCGCTGGCGCGTCCGGTTTCGCTGGCGGAGATCAAGGCCGACGGCCGGCTCGACCAAACCGCGCTCGTCCGACAGTCCCGGCTGTCGGTCATGCCGTTGGACGACGACGCCTGGCGGATTATTTCCGAACTGGGTGGCGCCCCATCGTGACCGAGACCCCGCTGGGCCGTGTGGACGACATCCCGGATGGCGGATCCGCCGGTTTTAACGTCGATGCTCCGGGTGGCCGGCGGTTCTACATGGCCATTCGCCGCGGCGGCGACGTCTATTTGTACGACAACTCATGTCCGCATCTCGGCTCGCCCCTCGATTTCACGCCGGGACGGTTTCTGAATTCGGAAAAGACCCATATTCTCTGCGCCACGCATGGGGCGCTGTTTCGCATCGAGGATGGCTTCTGCGTATCCGGACCATGCGCCGGGAAAAGCCTCCGCGCGGCGCCGTTCGAGATTCGCGATGGCGTCATCCTTCTGTCGGATTGACTCTCCCATCGGACTCTGTGCAAATCACCTGGCCCACTTGTATCGGGCGGAAATTTCGAGATAATTGCGGCAATGTTTAGTTGGTAAGCCCGCGACCGAATTCATTAAGTCACAATGGTACGGCGCCCCCAATCGGGCATCAACAAGAAGTCGCTAACCTATCCTAGGGGAGGAGAAGAACGATCATGACGGAAGAGCACGTATATCCGGTTCCCGAGGCCATCGCCAAGTCGGCTTGGTGCGACCACGACAAATATCTGGAAATGTACAAACGGTCGGTCGAAGACTCGGAAGGGTTCTGGGGCGAACATGGCAAGCGGATCGACTGGATCAAACCATACACCAAGGTCAAGGATGTCAGCTTTCAAGCGCCCGATGTCCATATCAAGTGGTTCCACGATGGAACGCTGAACGCGTCCGCCAACTGCCTGGATCGCCATCTGGCGAAGCGTGGCGATCAGACCGCCCTCCTTTGGGAAGGCGACGACCCCAAGGACAGCAGGGCCATCACCTATAAGGAACTCCACGAACAGGTCTGCAAGCTTGCCAACGCCCTGAAATCGCTGGGAATTAAAAAGGGCGATCGCGTCACCCTGTATCTGCCAATGATTCCCGAACTCGCCATCTCCGTGCTCGCATGCGCCCGCATCGGCGCCATCCACTCGGTGGTGTTCGGAGGATTTTCCCCGGATTCGCTGGGTGGCCGCATTCAGGATTGCGATTCAAACCTAGTCATCACCTCCGACGAGGGCTTGCGCGGCGGCCGGCCGATCCCGCTGAAGGCCAATACGGACGCGGCGCTCAAAACCTGCCCATCGGTCAAGAACTGCATCGTCGTCAAGCGCACCGGCGGCAAAATCGCGTGGACCGAAGGCCGCGACCTCTGGTACGAGGATCTGATGGCCAAGGCCTCGGCCGACTGCCCGCCCGAGGAGATGAACGCCGAGGACCCACTGTTCATCCTCTACACCTCCGGCTCCACCGGCAAGCCCAAGGGCGTGTTGCACACCACCGCCGGCTACCTGGTCTTTGTAGCCATGACCCACCAGTACGTGTTCGATTACAAGGACGGCGAGGTGTACTGGTGCACCGCCGACATCGGCTGGGTAACCGGACACAGCTATATCGTCTACGGGCCGCTCGCCAACGGCGCCATCTCGCTGATGTTCGAGGGCGTGCCCAATTATCCGAACGCCTCGCGCTTCTGGGAAGTGTGCGACAAGCACAAGGTCAACATTTTCTACACGGCGCCGACCGCCATCCGCGCGTTGATGCGCGAAGGCGACGGACCGGTGACCAAGACCAGCCGCAAGTCGATCCGGATCCTCGGCACCGTCGGCGAGCCGATCAACCCGGAGGCCTGGAACTGGTACTATAATGTGATCGGCGAACGGCGCTGCCCCATCGTCGACACCTGGTGGCAGACCGAAACGGGTGGCATCCTCATCACCCCGCTACCAGGGGCGACAGCGCTCAAGCCCGGCTCGGCGACCTTGCCGTTCTTTGGCGTGCAGCCCGAAATTGTCGATGCCGACGGCAAGTCGCTGGAAGGGGCGTGCTCGGGCAACCTGTGCATTGTCGACGCGTGGCCGGGAATGATGCGCTCGGTATACCAGGACCACGACCGTTTCGTGCAGACCTACTTCTCGACGTACGCCGGCATGTATTTCACCGGGGATGGCTGCCGTCGCGACGAAGACGGCTACTACTGGATCACCGGCCGCGTGGACGATGTCATCAATGTTTCCGGGCACCGCATGGGCACCGCCGAGGTGGAAAGCGCGCTGGTGGCCCATCCCAAGGTGGCCGAGGCCGCCGTGGTCGGCTGCCCCCACGAATTGAAGGGCCAAGGCATCTACGCCTACGTGACTCTTAACGCCGGCGAACAACCCTCCGAGGAGCTGCGAAAGGAGTTGGTCAAGTGGGTGCGGACCGAGATCGGACCGATCGCCTCGCCCGACTTCATCCAATGGGCGCCCGGCTTGCCGAAGACCCGGTCCGGTAAGATCATGCGCCGGATCCTGCGTAAGATCGCCGAGAACGAGTCCGAGGCTCTCGGCGACACGTCCACGTTGGCCGACCCCGCCGTGGTCGATGATCTGGTGGACAATCGCCAGAACCGCTGATGCGCCGCGGTTGCGGTTGAAAAGAGAGGCGGGGCCGAGAGGTCCCGCTTTTTTGGGCATTTCACTCGCCCGGGCGGATGGCGTCCCGCGCTACCCGGCCTTGCGGGCGGCGGCCAGGGTTTCCAGGCGCTTGATCCGGCGGCGGGTGATGCCGGCGTGATAGTCGGCGCCGCTCCGTTGGAAGATGGCGAGCGCGGTGCGATAGGCGGACAGGGCCTCCGTGAATTGGATTGGGTTGTTTTCCCGGTCACCGAGCGCCCATAGGGTATTGCCGAGATTGATCTGGGTCAGCGCCCAGTGCACCGGCAGCCGTTCGCGCGCCCGAACTTCCAGGGCCGACTTGTAGGCGTCCACCGCCGCCTTCAACTGCTCGACGTTTCTCTCGCGCTCGCCCAACGTCTGGAGGGCGTTGCCGAGATTGTTCTGGGTCATGGCCCAGGCCAGCGGGAAGCGCTCGCGCGTTCGCACCTCCAAGGTCGCCCGGTAGGCCGCCACGGCCTCGCTCAGAAACTCCGTTCCCTCCTCGCGATCGCCGAGGGTGCGAAGGGCGTTGCCCAGATTGTTCTGGGTGGCCGCCCAGTCGAGGGGAAACTGACCGCGATTGTACATGGTGAGCGCCGCGCGGTGCGCCGTGACCGCTTGCCTCAGATGGGATGTTCCCTCTTCGCGCTTGGCCAGGGTCCACAGCGCGGTACCCAGATTGTTCTGGGTCATGGCGAAGTGGAAGGGAAGTTCGTCCCGGATGTAGACCTCAAGCGCCGATTTGTACGCGACCACGGCTTCCTCGAGATGCCGGGTTCCCTCCTCGCGGCCACCCAGGTTCGAGAGCGCGGCGCCCAGACTGTTCTGGGTTTTCGCCCAGTCAAGCGGACGGTGGTGGCGGGTGAGCACTTGCAAGGCCGCGCGGTAGGCTGCGACCGCGCTCTCCAGGGGCGCGGTTCCTTCCTCGCGTTCCGCCGACATCTGCAGGGCGTCGCCCAGGTTGATCTGTGTATGGGCCCAATCGAGTGGAAAACGGTCGCGGGTCAAAACCTCCAACGCCGACTGGAAGGCCTGGACCGCGTCGTCCAGCCGGACGGTTCGGCCCAGCCGGCCGCCGAGCGCGCACAGCGCTCCGCCGAGTTTGTCCTGAGTCATCGCCCACTCCACGGGCAGGCGGTCCCGCGAGAACACTTCGAGCGCCGACCGATAGGCCGTCACAGCGTCGTCCAGACGCTGCGCCGCCTCGCCGTGTTCGCCAAGGGCATGACAGGCCGCGCCCAGGCTGCTGCGGGTCATCGCCCAGTGCAGTGGCAAGGCATTGCGGGTGAGCGTTTCCAACGCCGCATTGTGCGCCGCCACCGATTCGTGGAGGTGCTCGGTCCCTTCTTCACGCTGCCCCAGCGTTCTGAGGGCGACGCCCAGATTGTTCTGGGTCATGGCCCACGTCACCGGCAGGCGTTCCTTGGTGATAATTTCCAATGCGCCGCGGTAGGCCGTGACCGCTTGTTCGAGATGCGCGGTGGCCTCTCCGCGTTTGCCCAACGTCCACAGCGCCACCGCGCGGTTGTTTTCGAGCATGGCCCAATGCAGCGGCATTTGGTTTCGGGTGTAAATCTCCTCGGCTTGTCCGTAAGCCGTCAGAGCCTCGTCGAGATAGCCGACCTGCTGTTCCAGTTCGCCCAGCATCCTCAAAGTGTTGCCAAGGGCGTTGAAGGCCATGGCCCTGAGATTCGGGGTCTCGACGGGGCTGGTCTCTTGCAGAACCGTTCTCAGGTCGGCGGCGGCGCGTTCCAGCCACTCGGGATCGTTGGCGATATCGCCGATGGCCGCCGCCGCCGCGCCATGGGCGGCGCGGATACGCGCCAGACCGCGAGCGGTCAGACTGCTTGGCGGATTTTCCAGGATGCCCCGGGCGACCTCCGCGGCCGGAACAAGCAAGGCCAGCAGGCTTTGCGCCTGGGCCTCGGTCGCCGGATCGATACCGGTGAGCGCCACGCCATAGATGACCTCTCCCAGGTCTTCCTCGAAATCGTCGGGAAGCTCGAGCACGTTGCTCACGGGGCGGTACGCCCGAACATCTCCGCGCGGCGTGACCGCCGCGGACAGAAACCGCAATCGTATGGACCTGTCACCCTCCGGTCGCTCGCCCCACACCAGAACGTCGGCGCCGGCATTGCGGGTGATTGCCCGCCCGGTTCTCAGCGCTTCGGCGAGGTTTTCGACCGGATCTCCGGGGCCCTCGGCGCTCAGCGTGCGGTTACAGCGCTCCACCGCGATCTCGGGGTGACGTTGCAGAGCCGCCACCACATGAAGGGTCTGGGACTTGGAGGCGTCGTCGCCGGCTAGATCGGCGACCAGCACCTTGAACGTCGTGGTTGCCCGCGGAAGCGTCGTGCCGGCTGGAACCGGCGGCACCGCCAGCGGGATTTCGACCGGTTTGACCACGGTGTCCGCCGGGCTGCCCGGCCCGTCGTATGAGGTGGGCGGCCCCAGTTCCTCGAACCGGAACAGCGCGAAAATCCGATCGCCGCTATAATCGAGGACACGCATGTCGTCGGTTTGCCGCAGGTCGTGCTCGACCGTCGAGAAATGGCCGCCATAGCGGGCTTTGGCCATTTCAAGGGGAATCTCGCATGAGACGAACTTGGTGATCCCCTTGCTTTCAAGCTTCTCAAGCAGCCTCGTGTCCGTCGCCTTCTCATAGGAGGTCAGGATTACCAGGGGTCCCCCCGCCGTCAGCAACATGATCGCCTTCATTCGCTTTACCCCCCAAAGGGCTCTTTTTCATTGTTTTCGCGAGCCACGGCCCGCAACGGGTCATTCAATACATATAGTCGAAGGCAGTCCCCGGCGAAACGTGTTATCGTTGGCCCCGATCCACCCATCCGCCGGCTAAAAATCGATACAGCGGCCTTTCTTCTCCCAATCGCCAAAACGCGTGGGCTCGGGGCCCGGCGGGCCGCCGATTTCTTTCTCGGCTTTGGCGGCGCTGGCCCCCTCGATCGTGTTCCGGTTTTCTTCGGACACGGGGACCGTTTCGGGCAGAACGGTCTCTGCCGCTGTATCGTGACCGGCCCGGGCGCCGGCGTCGGTTGTCTTGGTCATGAATTTCTCGTTGGTAGAGGTTGCGGCTCGGCCGTTGCGATACTACTACAATACGTGGTCGTTATCATACCACGCTCGATGGCAACAGGCAGTTTGGAAAATGAGCACGGTACGCACAGGGATCTTGCTGGCCGGTTTGACGGCGCTATTCCTCGCCATCGGATTCTTGCTCGGCGGCCAAACCGGCATGATCATCGCGTTCCTGTTCGCGCTCGGCACCAATGCGTTCGCCTATTGGAACTCCGACAAGATGGTGCTGCGCATGTACCGCGCGCGCGAGGTGGACGCCCTCTCGGCGCCCGGCTTCTACGGGATCGTCGAACAGCTCGCCCACCGCGCCGAACTGCCGATGCCGCGGCTGTTCCTCATCGATAACCCCCAGCCCAACGCCTTCGCCACCGGCCGCAATCCGGAAAACGCCGCGGTCGCCGCCACCACGGGTCTGCTCGACCTTCTCGATCACGAGGAGATCGCGGGCGTCATGGCGCACGAACTGGCGCACGTGAGAAACCGCGACACCCTGATCATGACCGTGACCGCCACCATCGCCGGCGCCATCGGCATGATCGCCAACTTCGCCCTGTTTTTCGGCGGCAACCGCGACAACCCCCTCGGGTTCGTCGGAACGATCCTGTTGATGATCCTGGCGCCCGTGGCGGCCATGCTGGTGCAGATGGCCATTTCGCGAACCCGGGAATACGGCGCCGACCGCATGGGCGGCGAGATCTGCGGTCAGCCCCTTTGGCTTGCCTCGGCCCTGCAAAAGCTGGAAGCGGGCGCCCAGCGGGTGGACAACCCGGTCGCCGAGAACAACCCCGCCACCGCCCACCTGTTCATCGTCAACCCGCTGCACATGAGGTCCATGGACAGCCTGTTCGCCACCCACCCCAAGACCGAAAACCGCGTTCGCGCGCTGCGCGAATTGGCGGTGGAGAAGGGCACGGCCGGGCCATGGGGCTGATCTGCCGTTTTCGGCGTTGCCATGCCTGAAGCTTCCAAGCGGTCGCCCGCGTCATGAAACAAGCGCCGGGCCGCGCCCCGGGCCAAAAACCGCATCGATCCCGGCGAAGCGCTCAGACGCTCCGCTCGCCAGCCGGCGCGGCAATTTCCCCGCGGGTCATGGCGCTGGGCTTGCTGGCGGCGGTGCTCGGCCACCGCCGCCCCCTCGACGAGGCGTTCCACGCTCACAAGTCGTTGGCGCGTCTCGAACTTCGCGACCGGGCGTTCGCCCTGAACCTAGCCGCCACGACCCTTCGACGCCTCGGCCAGCTCGATGCCCTCATCGACCATAGCCTGAGCCATCCCTTGCCGACGGAGGCGAAGGGCGTACGGGATCTGCTGCGGCTCGGCATTTGTCAGTTGATCTTTCTGGCGACGCCGGCCCACGCGGCCGTGGATACCACCGTGGCCCTGGCCCGAGGCCGCCGCCGAGAACGCTATGCGGCGCTAATCAATGCCGTGCTCCGGCGCCTGGCGTCCGACGGCCGCTCCATCGCCGATGCTCAAGACGCGCCGCGCCTGAACACCCCGGATTGGCTGTGGCGGGCCTGGACGGAGAGCTACGGCGAAGACACCTGCCGCCGCATCGCCGAGGCCCACCTTGGGGACCCGCCCCTGGATATCACGCTCAGGGACGACGCATCTGAATTGGCCGTGGCGCTGGACGCCATCGTGCTCCCCACCGGGACCCTGCGGCTCCGTCATCGCGGACCCATCACCGCCCTTCCGGGGTTCGATGACGGAGCGTGGTGGGTGCAGGACATGGCCGCGGCGCTGCCGGCCCGGCTGTTGGGCGACGTCCGCGATCGGAATGTGGTCGACCTCTGCGCCGCGCCGGGCGGAAAAACGGCGCAGCTCGCGGCGGCCGGCGCTCGCGTCACGGCCGTGGACCGCGTTCCCGAACGGCTGCGGCAGCTTGAACACAACCTCGCGCGCTTGCGGCTGCGCGCCGAAACCGTGGCCGCCGACGCCCGCGAATGGCGGCCGGCGCAACCCGCCGACGCCGTGATTGTCGACGTGCCCTGCTCGGCCACCGGCACCATCCGCCGCCATCCCGACGTGGCCTGGTTGAAGCGGAGCAGCGACGTGGCCAGCCTGGTTCCGGTCCAAGCCCGTCTGCTGGCCGCCGCCGCCGAAATGGTCAAGCCCGGCGGCTTGTTGGTCTATTGCTCATGCTCGCTGCAGCCGGAGGAGGGACCGGAACTGATCGAGTCATTCCTGAGGCCGGCATCCAACCTTTCGCCGGGTTCCCGTGGCTTCCGACGAGGTGGGGGGCCTTGGCGACCTGTTCACCGCCGGCGGCGACCTCCGGACCCTGCCCTGTCATCTCGCCGGCCAAGGTGGGATGGATGGCTTTTTCGCCGCTCGTCTGCGCTGCCAATAGGTCATGATGGATGTCTCGGATGGATGCGGCCTTGAAGGTGGACAAAGCGCCGCGCGAGGCGATACAAGACCGGAACATAAAAGGTGCCAGTTAGGTGGCAACGTTCATTGTCGTTCTTCCGAACGACGTTGCAAGTTCCTAAAAAATCGTAGCGGAGGGGTGCCGGAGTGGTCGATCGGGGCGGTCTCGAAAACCGTTGTACCCTTTGCCGGGTACCGTGGGTTCGAATCCCACCCCCTCCGCCAGTCTAACCTCGGTAAACTTTTCTCCGCCTGAGCGACCAAAAAAAGCCGTTATTTCAAAGGGGTTTGCCGGCGCGTCCGGTGACCGTAACTTGCTGAGGCCCCTCGGTTTCGTTCTCTCTTTGCGTCTTCTCTGGGAGCTGGTGACTGCGCCAAAAGTCACCAGCTTAGGTTTTCTTTCAAATCAATGGCTTGGTAAGAATCGAGATTGTGACGAGTTCGATTGCGTAAGGGTGGCAAGAGCAATCAGGTTCGAAATTGGAGATGCAGTTCACCACCCCTCGCTAAGGCGGTCGACGACGTCGCGGCGGGCGAGGACTTTTTCGCACAGCTCCCAGCCGGGGCCTTCCGGCTGCACGGTGTCGGCGTAGCGGAAGTCGAAGGCGTTGGCGCGTTTCTTCTGCACCGTAAACTGGCTGAGGCGCTCGTCCAGCTTCTCGATATCGTCGATCCAGTCGTCGTCGATCGTATCGGGCAGGGAGCCGAACAGGTCATAGCGGTCCTTCATCCGCTGGGAGAGAACCCGATAGACCCTTTCGTCGCGGGTATCGGCGTAGACCAGGTTGAGCATATCCACCCGATCGCGCGTCTGGCCGAAGCGCTTGATGCGTCCGATGCGCTGCTCCAGACGTGACGGGTTCCAAGGCAAATCGACATTGATGAGCGTGCCAAGGGTTTGCAGGTTCAGGCCTTCGCACGCGGCGTCCGTTGCGACGACAAGCCGGATCGTTCGGTCGCGCACCGCACGCTTGATGTCCTCGCGATCAACGTGCGCCACTCACCGGCATAGAAAAGTCCCGACTTGTCGGCGCCCGCATACAGGGCGACCCGCTCCTCCGAGAGCCGTTGCGTCAGGCTTTCCGCGATCCAGTATGCCGTGTCGTAGTATTGGCTGAACACGATCGAGCCGTGGTCCAACCAGTTGCGGTCTACGAGAAAATACACGACCGCGTCGAGCTTGGGGTCGGTGGGTTTTCTGCCGAGATAATCGATGATCCGTCTCCAGGTGATAGCGTTCCTCATCAACGACTTGCTCGACAGCCTCGAACAGCTCCGCCTCGTCTTCATCCTGCGCGGGAGCCTTGTGTTTCGCCAACAGCTTCTCGGCTGTCGAGCGCCCGCTCGCGATGCTTGAGCAAATGCGTTGCTGCATCATCGATTTCATGAACCCAGCGCCCCGGCCACGCTTCGAGAGCGCCGCCGTGAAGTCCTCCGCAGCCTCGTATGCCGTGTCGAATTCGGCTGTCGTGAGCAGGCCCAGCCCTTCAAACATGGACAGGCTTTCGGTCTCACTCGGCCAGATATCGACCGCGATCCGGTCGAGAAGACCCATGTCCTCAAGTGTCGCCCGCTTGCGCAGCACGGTGTGCCGGAGGATCGGATTGTGCCGCTGGAAGAAGCTCAGTCCCTCCCGCCTTTCGCGCAGTGCGTCGGAAAGCTCGGCACGGGTAAATTCCTCCAAGTCCGTGATCGGGCGATCGGTATAGTGTTTGCTCTTTGGGATGCTCAGGTCGCTGCGAACGTGATCGAACAATGGATCGTCGCGGCGGGGCGGCAGTGGGTTGCGGATCAGGTTCCAGGCTTCGCCGTCATCCTCCACCAGTTTCTCGCCGGTCAGGAGCGGCAATGTTGTCCTGGACTGTCGCCACGTGCTGAAGTCACGACCCAGGACGTGATCGGCGCCCTGGTTGAGCACGTCCAGCAAGTCCCACAGCTCCTCGACATCGGTCTGGATTGGCGTTGCTGTTCCCAGGATGACGTGTTTCGCCCGGCTGGCGATCTTGCGCATGAACTTGAGCAGATTGTTGGGCTCGTCGCCCTTCACGGTGAGGCCCCTTGCGCGCCGCGCCCGATGCGCTTCGTCAAGCACCACCGTGCCGAACCGACGCTCCAACAGGGCGTCAGCTTCCACTGCGCCGTGAAAAACCAGTCCCGTTGAAACGATGCCGATCTTGAAGGGGCAGCGGGCGATGTCCTCCGCTCCGCGCGTTTTGATGACATGCCCGTTCGGGTCGAGCCACACCTTGCGATTGGACATCCAGACAGCGGACGGGATGCCGAGCTTGTCCTTAAGCTCGACCTGCCACTGTTGGCACAGCGTCGCCGGGCATAAGATCAGCGCCGGTCCGTCGCCCATCAGGCACGCAACCATCGCCGAAGTGGCGAGCGAGAGCGTTTTGCCGACACCGACCTCGTCGGCGAGAACGAAGCGGCTGACGCCGTAGATTTCCCGATGCTCCAAAAACAGGCCGACGAAGGAACGCTGCCAAGGCTTCAGTTCTTCGCCACGGCGATAGATCGGCGCTTCGACAAGCGCAGCGGCGGCAAGATCGCCGGGTGACAGATCCTCGACCTGAACTTCAACCTTGCGGGCGCAGCGGCCGATTTCCTCAACGATGGCGTTCGGAAGAGGAACGCTGCGGTCCCACAGATGGCGAAACTCCGCCTCGACCCAGGCGACGCCTTCTTCCGAGCGATCCTCCCAGACGATCTCGTAATGCTCGTTCCAGCCCTCGCGCGTTTCGTTGAGACTACCGATGAAAGCTGACGCCGACCCGTCGCGCTGCTCGATGATCCCGGCCTTCCCATGCAGGAAGGGCGCATCGACGGCGGAGACGACACGGACCTCCACCTTGCCGCTCTTGAGAAAATCGTAGAGCCGCTGATAGCGAGGGCGGTGCATCAGGCTGTCGATCTCGTCCGCGCCCTCGTTCCATTTTTCCTTGAGCGCGGTTTCCCGGGCGACTTGGGAGGCTTTGCCGATGGCGATGTCGCGCGGATCGAGGTCGCTGTTGCAAACGATCTGGATCTTGTCGATGCCGGCGATTTCCTCGCTGACCAACTCGAAGATCGAAGAACGGAAATAGCCGGCGATGCGTCGTAAGCGCTGGCGTTTGCTAAACGGTCCTTTAGGAAAACGTGGGCAAGCCGACTCTGCCGGGAACTGAAGCGGTTGAGCAGCGGATTGCCTGCCTGATGATTTGCGGTCGGAGCGTCCATGCCCTTATCCCCCCAGCCGCTCGTTCTTGATGCGGGTGAACAGGATGCGGGCGGCTCCCGCTTCCTCCGGCGCCGTCGTTTCGCGCTTCATGGCGATGGCTTGAGCAAGGGCCATCAGGTCCTCGCGGCGGGTCCAATAACCGGGAACCTGATCGTGGAGGTGGGCCATCACCTCATCGATATCGACCTCGCGCTGAAGCTCCCACAGCGCATAGAGCAACGCGCGCAGGGGGGATTGGCCGAACTCGCCGTCGAACCCGGCTTTCTTGAATTCAGCGGCGCGCTTCAGGCGGGCGTCGTTGGCCTTCATCGAGCCCATGAGATCGCCATAGTCGGCGACGCGGAAGGCCTTGGCGAAGTTCTGGTAGTTGTCGAGCTTCTTTAGCCCCACCGCCTCGATGTCGAGCATCTTCATGTAGAAGCGCTCGGGGCCGGACAGCCGCTCCCAGGTCGACGGCGGCACGCCGTCGGGGACGAGATGCTCATTCGCCACCTGCACGGCGTAATCGATGAATTCCTTGACGATATCGCGTTCCCCCTTGGCGCGGGGCCGCAGCGCCTCGGCGGTCATGTCCTGCCCGTCGATGCGGCTGTAGCCGGTGAGCACACGGAGAGCTGCCGCATAGCCAGCCATCTGAAGGTCGGCGTCTTCGAACAGATTTTCAGAGCGGCCGTGACCTTGCGTCGCCTGATTAAGGCCAACCATGGTTTCGATCTGACGAGCGACTTCGTCCCGCACCTCCTGCACCAGCTCGTCGCGGTAGGCGCCTTCGTTGGCGAGGCGCTTGCGTAGCACGAGAAGCACGGTGCCTTGCACGTAACCGCCTTTCTTCCGCTCGGATGTCGTTTCCGTCGCAATGTACCAAGCTGCAGTGACCTGAAGTCCGGCCCCCCAGACAATGGATGTCATGTCAGCCCAAACGCCGGCATCTTTGTGCGTAAACATGATGATCTGCAGGCCGTCGTCGGACATGTGCTTCGTCATTGCCCCGTAGGCGGCAATCATTTGCCCGCGAAACTCATTGCTCTTACCGACAATCGCTAGTGGGCGCCTGCTATCCCAAACCCAACTCTTGAATGCCTCCGTGGGTTTGCCTCTAAGCCATGCAATGAAATATTCTGTTATCTCATGATACATGACTGCATCAGCATAGGGTGGATCAGAAATCCAAATATCAGCATCACTTTTAGTAGATTCTGCTGGTATTGTTTCTATTTGACAGTTCACTTTCGGCATAAAAAAACTACGCATCAATTCGCTATTTGCAGCCAGATATGCTGCTGACCGGACGCCGTAATTTGTTAGCGTATTTAGGGCCTGGTTGATGAACACGCGGTCTACGCACATCTCTCGACCAGAGCCAGCCGTCCTCGGATTTATGCCGCACAATTTAGAATGAAAATTTAACTCGTTAGCTAAGAATATCGGCGTGCTCCTCTGAGGCGAAGAAGATGACACTATTGTAGACAAGAGTAACAATTGTCGTGCGCTGAATAAGTGATGCCAATAGGTCCAGCCGCGCTCGCGGCCCAGGCGCGTAGTCTCTTCGCCCGGCTCGATGGGCATGTAGGGCACCAGCCCCTGCTCCTGCCATCGGGCTAGGTTCTCTGCGACGATCGCCTCCACCTTCCGCTCCCGCTCCAGATCCTCCTCTGATACGGAAGCAAAGAATGTCTCCTGCCGGCCCTTGCACAAAGTCTCTTTCGTTATCCACTGAATACAGTAGAGCCGTTCCTGAAAGATATCATCGGCGCGCGGCTTAAAGTCGTGCACCTCCCAGCGCCTAAGTTTGTTACCGGTGGTGCCATCGGGTAGGCGGTAATCGCCGCGGATGGTTTTGATGGGCGTTCGGTAGATCCACCATCCAAGTCATAAACAAGTTCACCGTCCGGAAGTGTACCAATCTTGGCCGCCTTCATTTCGCCGGCAGAGACACCAGACACGATGTCGATATTGAAGCGCTTGCACTGG
>CAVYTX010000003.1:0-951935 GCA_963771545.1 uncultured Alphaproteobacteria bacterium | reverse complement strand
ACTATGCCCGCGGCGGCGGCATTTGTGGCCGGGGCGATGTGACCCTGACCAACAGCACGGTCAGCGGCAACAGCACGGCGGGCGATGACGGCCCGGCCCGCGGCGGCGGCATTTCTGCTATTAGCGCTATTAGCAATGTGACCCTGACCAACACCATCGTCGCGGGCAATGTGGCGGCAGACCACCGTTCCGACGACGTCTACGCAAGAACCTTCATCGACACGGCAAGCCTGATCGGCGGCGATGCAGCGACGATTTTCGCCATGACCGAGGAGGTGTTGATCGGCGATACCCCGACGGGCGTGCAAGGCGGGGTGTTGGCCGACAACGGCGGGCCGACGGAAACCATCGCGCTCTTGGATAATCGCGGCAACCCGGCGCTGGACACGGCCGATCCGCTCTTCGCCCCGGCCACCGATCAGCGCGGCGTCGCCCGCCCGCAAGGCGCCGGGCCCGACATCGGCGCCTTTGAAATTGACCGGGGAGAAGTCCCCCCGGAACGTGATACGGGGACGTATGTGACAACGCTCGCCGACAACCACACCGGCGACGGCGAGCTGACCTTGCGCGAGGCCTTGACCTACGCCGCGACGACGCCAGAGGCGGATGTCATCACCTTTGCGCCGAGCCTCGCCGGCGGCGCGATCACCCTCGAAGCGCAACTTTTCGTCGACAGCGACGTCACCATCGACGGCGACCTGAACGACGACGGCGCGCCGGACATCACGCTGGATGCCAACGCCGACGGCGACGGCGATGCCACGACGGCGCTCGGCGAGAGCGGGCCTGACTTCCAGGCGCGGCGGGTGATGGATATCGCCGAGAGCCGCACCGTCACCCTGGACGGCCTGATCCTCACCGGCGGGGCGACAACGGCCGAAGGAGAGGAAGGCGGTGGCATCCGCGCCGGTGAAGGCAGCAACCTGACCCTGACCAACAGCACGGTCAGCGGCAACAGCACCGCGGGAAGGGCCGCCGGCGGCGGCGGCGTTTTTGGGCAAGGCGACGTGACCCTGCTCAACAGCACGGTCAGCGGCAACAGCACGGCGGGCAGTCGCGCCTCAGGCGGCGGCATTTCCGGCGACAGCGTGACCCTGACCAACAGCACGGTCAGCGGCAACAGCACGGCGGGCGACGACGTGGACGGCGGCGGCATTGCTGGCGGTGCAGTGACGCTGACCAACAGCACGGTCAGCCACAACAGCACGGCGGGCAGTAGCGCCTCAGGCGGCGGCATTTCTGGCGGTGATGTGACCCTGATCAACAGCACGGTCAGCCACAACAGCACCGCGGGCGATGACGCCCTCGGCGGCGGCATTTATGGCCGGGGCGATGTGACCCTGACCAACAGCACGGTCAGCGCCAACAGCGCGGCGGGCGAAGACGCCGAAGGCGGCATTCATGGCCGGGGCGATGTGACCCTGGCCAACACCATCGTCGCGGGCAATGTGGCGGCAGCCGGCCCCGACGACGTCTACGCAAAAACCTTCATCGACACCGCGAGCCTGATCGGCGGCGATGCATCGACGATCTTCGCGATGACCGACGAGGTGCTGGCCGACAGCGACGGCGACGGCATCGGCGATGCGCCCACGGGCGTCGTTGGCGGTGTGTTGGCCGACAACGGCGGTCCGACGCAAACCATCGCGCTGCTGGACGATGCCAGCAACCCGGCCCTCGACACAGCCGATCCGGCCTTTGCCCCGGCCACCGACCAGCGCGGCGTCGCCCGCCCGCAAGGCGCCGGGCCCGACATCGGCGCCTTTGAAATTGACCGGGGAGAAGCCCCCCCGGAACGTGATACGGGGACGGAAGTGACATCGCTCGCCGACAACCACACCGGCGACGGCGAGCTGACCTTGCGCGAGGCCTTGACCTATGCCGCGACGACGCCAGAGGCGGATGTCATCACCTTTGCGCCGAGCCTCGCCGGCGGCGTGATCACGCTCGAAGCGCAACTTTTGGTCGACAGCGACGTCACCATCGATGGCGACCTGAACGACGACGGCGCGCCGGACATCACGCTGGATGCCAACGCCGACGGCGACGGCGATGCCACCACGGCGCTGGGTCAGGACGGCCCCGATTTCCAGGCGCGCCGGGTCATGCACATCGCCGGCGACCGCACCGTCACGCTGGAGGGCCTGATCCTCACCGGTGGGGCGACGACAGCCAACTCGTCGATCGACCCGGCTGGCACGGCGGCGGTATCCGCGCCGGCACGGACAGCGACCTGACCCTGCTCAACAGCACGGTCAGCGGCAACAGCACGGCCGGCGACGGTGCCAGCGGCGGCGGCATTCATGGGCGAGGCGCGGTGACCCTGACCAACAGCACGGTCAGCGGCAACAGCACGGCGGGCGATGACGCGATGACGCCAGCGGCGGCGGCATTTATGGCCGGGGCGATGTGACCCTGACCAACAGCACGGTCAGCGGCAACACCACGGCGGGCTACGGTGCCGAGCGGCGGCGGCATTTATGGCCGATGGCCAGTGACCCTGACCAACAGCACGGTCAGCGGCACAACACTGCGGGCATTGGCGCCCAGGCGGCGGCATTTTTGGCGACGACGTGACCCTGATCAACAGCACGGTCAGCCACAACAGCACCGCGAGCCGGTTGGCCGGCGGCGGCGGCATTTCTGGCGACGACGTGACCCTGACCAACAGCACGGTCAGCGGCAACAGGCGGACAGCGGGCAACGACGCCGAACGGCGGCGGCATTTTGGCCGGGCGACAGCAGTGACCCTGACCAACAGCATCGTCTTGGGCAACGTGGAGCTCAACACCGGCGACTCGACGACGTCTCCGCCGGCACCTACGCCAACACCGCGAGCCTCATCGGCGGCGATGGTCGCACGCATTTTTGCGGACACGACGGAATCGCGCGGGGCATCTTCGCCGGCGTGTTGGCCGACAACGGCGGGCCGACGCAAACCATCGCGCTGCTGGACGATGCCGCCAATCCGGCCCTCGACGCGGGCGATCCGGCCCTGACCTCGGCCACGGACCAACGCGGCGTCGCGCGCCCGCAAGGTGCCGGGCCCGACATCGGCGCCTTCGAGCTGGAGCGAGGGCTCGTCACCATAATCGAGGGCACACCCGAGGACGACCGCCTCGTCGGCAGCCCTGATGACGAATGGTTTTTCGGCCTTGCCGGCAACGACACCCTGATCGGATGCACGGGCCAAGACAGCTTCGACGGCGGCGACGGCAAGGACACCGTCGACTATCGGTACAGCAAGTCCAACACGCTGAAGATCGACCTCGAGAAAGATCAAGCCATCTTCAAAAGCAGCGGTGTCACCGAGACGCTCACCAGCATCGAGAACGCCGTCGGCTCGCGGGGCCGGACGAAGCTCTATGGCGATGACGGCAACAACGTTCTCGACGGCGACGACGGCGACGATTGCCTCTCAGGACGTGGCGGCGACGATACGCTGCTCGGCGGGGATGGCGACGATACGCTGGTTGGCGGCCTCGGTGAGGACAGCTTCGACGGCGGCGGCGGCTCGGACACCGTCGATTATAGCTACAGCCGCTCCGACACGCTGGTGATTGATCTGAATGCCGACTTGGCCACGTTCCATAGCAGCGGCGTCACCGAGACGCTGAGCAGCATCGAGAACGCCGTCGGGTCCCATGGCGACACGGTGCTCAAGGGCGATGACGGCGACAACGTGCTCGACGGCCATGACGGCGACGACACCCTCGACGGGGGCGGCGGCGACGATGCGCTGATCGGCGGCGAGGGCGAGGATGTCTTCGTGTTCACGCCCGGCGATGGCTTTGTCATCGTCACCGACTTCACGCCGGGCGAGGATGCGGTCGACCTGACGGCGTTCGGGTTCGAGGATATCGATGCCCTCGCCGAGTTGGTCCGCGAGGATGGCGACGACGTTGTCCTCGATCTGAAGAGCCTCGGCGGACCCGAGGTAACGTTCTTGGATGTGGATTTGTCAGAAACGTCCCCCGATGACCTTCTTCTGTAAGTCATCCGGACAGTAGAACGAGTGGTAAGGGCGGTGCTTCGGCCCCGCCTTTTCTTTGTGGAACACAGGTTCGGTATTTTCCCAACCTGCCAATTCTTCCGCATCGCTTTATGGCAGTCGGTTACTTCCGGAACGGGTCATAACCGGCCGATTGGGCGGTGTCGGCATGGCGCGTCGTTTACTCTATATGTAGTGGGTATCTGTCTTAACCGGATAGGCACCGGTTCCACTTCCAAACTTTTGTTCCAGCAATCTTGCCCGCTGTCGGCGCTTTGGCAAGTGCGGGGCAAATCTCAATCGGACGGTTCCAAATCTTCCGGTGTCTCGGCCTCGACGATCCGCCGCGCGATGTCATAGGAAAAGCCGGCGCGGGCCAACGCCGCCAGATCCTTTTCGCGCATATCAGCGTGCGCGGAGCATGAGCGGTAAACGCCCAACCGCCGGCGACGCGCTAGATTGACCGCCGCCGCGAAGTCGGTGTTCTCGCCGGTTTCGGTCAGCAGCCCGGCCAGCGCCGCGTCGATGTCATCGGTCGGCAACCCCTTCTCCATAAGCCGGGCGCGAATCCCCCGGGCCGCCACGCCACGCCGGTGAAGGGTTACGGCGCGGCTTTGGGCGTAAGCGGAAAATCAAATGACTCTGACCCCCCTGATTAGGTCGCGCGCGATTTGCTGCAACGCGGGTTGTGATAGATGGTGACAGTCATCGGTTCCTCCGTTCCTATCGGGTTAAGACAGACACCCACTACATATAGGGTCGCCGCACACATCCGTTTTATGGCAGCAATTAGCCATGAGCCGACCTTAGCTCCTCCGACGGAAGTTGATCACCGATAGGTCACGACCTTGCGAGAAAGGCTTCCAAAGATCGATACCCAAACTGTGAGCCTTGGCAAGGTCTTCCAAGGGCAGGAGCACTTCGGATCTCTGGAAACAGCTGCGACGCTCTTTCGGCGATGGCCAACCGCTTGCGCGGCGACGAAATTCGGATCACAATTGCGTCCAACTGCAGGCCTTATATGGAGTGGCCTCGTTTGCCCTTTTGGGCATCTTCTTGGAAAAGTTTGGCTGGGTAGTCGCTAGTTGGCTGCTCAGGCAACCGATAGGGGTGGGAAAACGTCATGCACATAAAAAGGTACGGGTGTTTTTGCGTCGCCGTCCTCGCATTTTTAGTTGTTTCCGGGGTGCAATCGATTGCGAGAAGCGACGAGGGCAAAACGTCTTACACGACCTACTACACGGTCAAATCTGGATCCACACTCAAGCTCGGTGAAGGCCGGAGTCACACTATCACCGAGTTTACCGGGCTGACGCAAAATGATGCTGGCGAGGACATGTTCAACCATATGACGGCGCGCTGTGTCGGGATCTATTCCTCGGAAAGTGGCGTGACGGAAGGCCAAGGCGGTTGTATTGAAGTCGACAAAGACGGAGACGAAGTATTTACGGACTTCACCTTCACATCGTCGACAAAACCTCCTGGCGGTGTGCACACGCTGATCGGGGGTACTGGCAAGTACTCGGGAATATCGGGCGAGGCACGCTTTACCGTTGAGTATCCAAAACCGCCAGCCGAAGGAATGCGAATGTTCATCGTGCCACATGAGGTGACCTGGAAACGGCCGTAAATAGGCAAGGCGCAAGGTTATCAGCAAGAGCGGGACTTGCGGTCGGCGATTGGGCGGGTTCGGAGAAATGAAATGCTGGCCCGCCTATGAACAAAATCGTACTCAAAATTGAGTTGGTTCGCTTGGTGAATTCAATCAAGCGCGCCCGTGCAACGTAGTCCCGTCTCGTGTCAGCAGCCTCACTCGCTTGGAGCTGCGAATGGCCGCTTCGGATCGGCAGTGACGGTCAGCGTCACGCTAAGAGATGGTCCGCAGCTGAGGATATTGCCGCTGTGGCTGGCCCTAGTCCGTCAGGGGAAAGGTTAACCAAGAGGGGACCTTGGCGTGGGCGCTCCCCGGTACAGGATGCGACGCTCACTGCAGTTTTTTCACACCGGAAAGCTCGGCAGCGGTGCGTTCAGGAAGGCCGGCCCTTCGAAGGCCTTCTACCATGCGGTTGATGTAAAAGTCCTCGAACATGTACACTCGATAAAATCGTACGGCATCCTCGATCGTAAACCCGGGTTTCAGCTCCCGCAGTTTGGCAACCGCCTTCTGTGCTTTCTCTTTATCGCCGAGCCAGCCATAGGTGTAGGCCAACTGCAGTTGGCTCAGCCAGGATCCAGGGATGAAACCGCGTTGGAAGGCGGCCAGCGCTTTTTCGTATTCACCCTTTCGGAAATGATTTTTCGCCCACCCCCAATGCCACCATTTCGGGTGCGCGGTCGGGTTGAGCGCGATGGCCTTCTCCGTCAGGGTTAGTCCTTGTTCCCATCGGCCTGAGAAAGACATCCAAGCGCCGAGCGTGCCGAGGCTGTAATTCTCGTTAGGATTAAGGGCAAGCGCCCGTTCAAACTCTGCGTACGAATTCTCCAGCTCGCCATTGAACAGATAAGCTCGCGCAAGTGCAAAATGGGTACGGGAGCTATCGGGTTCGATTTCGACGGCCCGGCGCGCCGTCTTCAAGGCGAGCTTCTGCGGATCATAGGAACTGTCTTGTTGAAGGCCGTACTCGAACGCGTAGTCATTTGCGTACAATAGCGAGAGCATCGCCCACGCGGACGCATAGTTGGGATCCGTTTCGACGGCCTGCTTGAGGCAGGCGTAGGCTCGCCTCGCCGCGGTTGCTGAAAGCGATCTGCCAAATTCTCCGGCCGTTAGCACGCATTCATACGAGGAGAGTAGCTTTGGCGGTCTGCCGCGAACATCCCTCAGGCGGCGCGCAGCAATCGCACCGCCGACGGACGCGCCTATCGCGCTCACAACCTTGCCGGTTATCTCGGACTGCACCCGGAACACCTTCGCCGGGGTCAGCTCGGCTTCGTACGTGTCCGCCCAGAGATGTGCGCCGGACGCGCCATCGATCAACTGGGCCGTTACGCGGATTGTGTCGACGGACCGGCGGACACTGCCCTCAAGGACGTAATCGACGTCAAGCTTGCGAGCGAGTTCCTCGATATCAACCGCTCGCCCCTTGTACTGGAAGGTCGTGTTGCGGGCTAGAACGCGGAGGTCCCGGAAGCGAGTGAAGGCGGCAATGATCTCCTCGGTGATGCCATCGGAGAAATACTCTTGGGTCGGATCGCCGGACAGGTTGTCAAACGGAAGTACGGCGATGGATGGCCCGGTGGGCATGGTCAGGACGTCGGCCATGCTCTCCGACGCTGGTGCTGTTGGCCGCATCCACATGGCGGCGGCGGCGAGGACAACGATGAGCAAAACGACGGCCGCAGCGACGGACCACCGCCACGCCGGCGCCTTCGGCTTTTCGAGGTTGATGATTTTGCCGGCGTCCTTCGGATCGAGCAGGACCTTGTAAACGTTTATGGGCTTCTCGATGTTCTTAAGCTTTTGCTTACCGAGAAAAGCGAAGCCCACGTCGACGTTGGGTCCCAACTGTTCGAGGACCCGCCTAGAAATACAGATTCCGCCGGCGTCGGAAAAAGTCTCCAGGCGAGCAGCCACGTTGACACCGTCTCCATAGATCTCCTCGCCATCCACCACCACGTCGCCGAGATTGACACCCACGCGGAACTGGAGTTTGCGGTTTTCCGGCAGATCCTTATTGCGTTCGGCCAGATCCCGCTGCGCCGCCACCGCACACTTCAGCGCCGTGACAACGCTGGCGAAATCGGCCAGCACAGCGTCCCCGGCCGTATTGACGATGCGCCCGCCATGATTCTCAATCGTTTTTTTTAATGCGCCAAGGTGGACTTTTAAGGCTTCGACGGTGCCTTCGTCGTCGGCGCCGGTCAGCCGACTGTACCCGACAACATCGGCATGCAAGATCGCGGTGAGCTTGCGTTCCATGGCCCCCCCGACTTTCCGTGCAGAAACTCCGTGAAGCATTCTAGCCCGACGGGTTAGGTTGCGTCACGTCAAATGACTTGGATCGGGATCTTCGGAATGTCTGAAACGGGTCTACCATCGAATTTCTCCGGAGAGAGCGGCCTATTGGGCGGCTCTCCCTGGAGTGCAGGTGGCGCGTGCGGCGCAGGATGGCTAGTCTGAGGCCGACGGGGGTGTGGCTACTTTGGGTCAGTGGCCCGGCGAGCCGGGCTCACCCCTTTTGAAATGCCGCCCCCGTCACCTGCATCATCCGACGGGTCGACCGGGATGGTGCCGATCGCTGCGGCGAGCGTGGCTCTGCTGGTAGACGAGACCCGGAGGATGATCCGATGGTCTTGTCTGCCGAAGGAGCAAACGATGCTTTCCCCCATCTCTCGGCACCTGCATGTCGGCGTTGATATCGGCTCACGGTGCCACGCGGTCGCGATCGGCCTGTCGGACGGCCGCCTGCTGGAGGAATTCGAGATCCCCCATAGTGCGGCGGGCTTCGAGGAATTCTTTTCACGGATCGAGGCGCAAGCCGAGGGCCACCCCTTTCCGGTTGCCGTCGCCATGGAGGGCTACGGCGGCCACGCCAGGCCGCTCGACGGCCTGGTCGCGGAGCGAGGCTGGTCGCTGTTCAATGTCAACAATCTGAAACTGGCCCGCTTCAAGGAGATCTTTCCGGCGGCCGCCAAGAGCGACCGGATCGACACCCGCAAGACCCTTGAGCTGCTGCAGTTGCGCGAACATTTGCCCTTGGCCGCCGATGTGCTCCAGGAGGTCATGGCCAGGCCCGAGGAGAACGACGTCCTCAAACGCCTGACCCGGCGCCGACGGCGCCTGGTGAACGAGCGTGTGCGCCTGACGAGCGTTCTGCATAGCGATCTCCAAGCCGCCGCGCCGGGCCTGGTGGAGATCACGCGCGATGTCGCGAACCTCTGGTTCCTGAATTTTCTGACCTGTCGCAAGGACCTGCGCAAGCTCGCCGGGGTCCGCCGCGCCAGCCTCTTGAAGCTGCCGGCGATCGGCGCTTGTTATGCCGATCGTATCCAGGCTTGGCAGACAAGCGCCTGCTTCAGCCGGGATGCCGGCCTGGTCGGCACCATGATCCATCAGGATGCCTTACGGGTTCTCGAGCTCAAGCGCCAGATCAAGGCTTTGGACGACGAGATCGCGCGGGTTGCCGAGACCTCCAGCGCTGCGCGTCAGCTCGCCTCCATCCCCGGCTTTGGCGCCGTCTGCTCGGCCGAGCTGGCCGGCGAGATCGGCACCATAGCCCGCTTCAAGAGCGAGGCCAGCTTGGCGCTCTATCTCGGAATGGCCACGCTGGATCATAGCTCCGGCAAGCTGCGCGGCTCCAAATCGCCCAAGCATGTCAACACCCGCGCCAAGGCCGCGATGATGACCGCCCTCGACCGCCACCGCAAAGAGGTCGCCCAATCCCAGCGCTACTACGAGAAAAAGCGCAGCCAAGGCAAGACGCACAATCAGGCCATCCGCGCCCTCGGCCGGCACCTCTGCCGCGTCATCTTCAAGATGCTGCGCCAGGACCGCCCCTACAGAATCGACACTCAGGGAGACCTCCCAGGCGCCCCAGATGAAACCATCCACCCGCAGTCCTGCCCTGACAACTGCCACCGGACCGGCGGCCCACCCGCAGTCGATCGTGAGAACGGCCCGTCAGAAGACGAGCCGTTCAAGGTGATACCATCACCGCTCGCGGCCATCGGCTCTCCAGCCTGTACCGCAGGACCACCATAACCTCACATCATCGCTCTTCAAATACTCCCGCCGGAGGCAAGCGCGAAGCGCTATATCAGCACCAAAATTCGAAAGGTCGCCGACGATTTCCTCTTCAAATTTCCGGCGGGATGTTCATAACCGGCCGATTGGGCGGTGTCGGCATGACGCGTCGTTTACTCTATATGTAGTGGGTATCGGTCTTAACCGAATAGGCACGGGTTCCCCTTCCAAACTTTTGTTCCAGCAATCTTGCCCGCCGCCGCCGTTTTCGTAGCAAGGGGGTCAAATTCGTTTGAAAATCAAATGACTCTGACCCCCTTGCTTTCAGTTGCGCACCGCCGTTTGGACCGGCGATCCTCGTGACACAAAGCCAGGGGCGGACTTGGCTGACAGCGGCGCGGCACGCTTGCCCGATGGCGGCCTCTGGATGGGATAGCGGAAGGTTTCATGCGGAACGGGTACGGTGGATCGTGACCCGACGCGGCCTTCAACATGCTTCAGTGTCAACGTGGGCGTGCGGTGACGGTCCAGAGAGTGCAACCTCCACTCGCACATCCATCCCTTCAAACGCATCTTGACCACCGACGAAATTGCCGGAGACAGGCATGGTCTGCCGAATGTGGCGAGCGACGGCAACCGGGATGAGATTGAAACCTCCGACACTTCGATTGGTTGGATCAAACGTAATCCAGCCCGCGCCGGGCACATAGACCTCTGCCCACGCATGAGTCGATCCGCAACCGGCTGAACCGAGCGCGCCCCGATCCGGATCGTAGAGATATCCCGATACGATCCGCGCGCCAAAACCAAGACTACGTACGGCATCCACGAAGAGGACGGCGAAGTCGCGGCATGAACCCTGATTACGAGCAAGCGTTTGCCCTGGCGACTGGGTGCCCTCTCCTTCGCGAACTTCATAGGCGACCCGCGCGGCGACGCCGGCGCAGATATCCTTGAGCAGGGCAAGGGTCCCAGTCGGGTTTCCCGCAACGAATTCCCGCGCCCACGCGCGAAGCTGCCCGGAAGAATCGAGATAACCTTGAAGCCGCAACGCGCCGAGGTCCGTCATATCGTCCTCGGTTAGGAGAAAGGGGTAGTTCGCTGCCGAGGCAGCGATATCGAAGACGGGCCACTGTTCAACGTCGAGCGTGAGTTCGGCAAAGCTGTCGATGACGAGCATGTCCGACTTCTCATGAAACGTCGCGGTCGCAACGGCATTGCCGAATACATCGTGCGCCCATGCGACGGTCGCGGCGGGTTTCAGCGTCAGATCGTGCGCGATGAGACGCAGATTGCGGCTCTCGCGTGGACGAAGCATCATCCTGTGCGCACCGAACTCCATCGGTGCGTGGTATCGGTAGGTCGTCTGGTGATGAATCGCAAGCGTGGTCAAAATTGCCTCCTTACGAAGGCTACCATAAACCCTCCCAAGCCCGTTTGCGGCTAATCGCGTCGAAGCGCCTCCGCTCCAGGTAAGTCAGCAATCCTACGACAGCGGACCCAGGCGAGCAACGATGACCTACGCCGGTCAGAGTCCGCAACGGGTCATAACCGGCCGATTGGGCGGTGTCGGCATGGCGCGTCGTTTACTCTATATATGTAGTGGGTATCTGTCTTAACCGGATAGGCACGGGTTCCCCTTCCAAACTTTAGTTCCAGCAATCTTGCCCGCTGTCGCCGCTTTGGCAAGCGCGGGGCAAATCTCAATCGGACGGTTCCAAATCTTCCGGCGTCTCGGCCTCGACGATCCGCCGCGCGATGGCGTAGGAAAAACCGGCGCGGGCCAGCGCCGCCAGATCCTTTTCGCGCATTTCAACCCGCGCGGAGCACGGGCGGTAGGGGCCCAGCCGCCGGCGCCGCGCCAGATTGACCGCCGCGTAAAAATCCGTGACTTCGCCGGCTTCCGTCAATCCGGCCAATGCCGCCTCGATGTGATCGGGAGCCACTCCTTTTTCCATCAGCCGGGCGCGAATGCCCCGGGCCGGCGCGCCTCGCCGGTAAAGGGTCAAGGCGCGGCTTTCGGCATAGGCGCGATCGTCCAGCAGGCCCGAGGCCTGGAACCGGTCCACGAGCGCGTGCACCGACGCCCGGCCCTCCTCCCGGTCGGTATCATGCAGGCGCACCGAGCGTTCCACCCGGCGCATCAGCACCCGGCGCAGGTTTTCGGCCGAAGACGCGAACCGCCGCAGATAATAGAGCGCGGCGTTCTCCAGCGATTGCGGCGTGGCTTTGCGAGGGGCCCGGGCCATGGCGTATTCTAGCGGTCCCGGACCGGCCCATGGTAGTCATACGTCAGTGCAGGAACACCGAAGGGATTAGAGGCAACAATGATCAAAGTCACCATGGACGAAGCCACGAGAATTCTCACCATCGAAATGCAGGGCAAGGTCTCCGAGGCAGACATCGAGAGCGAGCTGGATAATCTGGAGGACCGATTCCCCCAGGTGGGCGTGCGCCTTTCGGGCGGCGCGAAAGGCGGGATTCGGGTGCTTCAAGACTGGCAAGACCTCGAAGGATGGGAGCAAGGGGCCAAGACGGCCGGGACCATAGCGGGCAAGATGCTGAGCGACATGATCCAACGCGTCGCCGTTGTCGCCGACGCTAAATGGCAAGGCGAACAAGAACGCATCGCCGACGTTGCCAAGCGCGCAACGGTCCGGTTCTTCCCGTTGGATCAGCGCGACAAGGCCATGCGGTGGCTCCAGGAGGATTGACCCGGACGTCTAGTGGTCGGTCAAAGCGGTCGTCCGGGAGACCGACCGAAGGAGCAAAAATGGCGGGTGAAGAACAGCAAGGTGGCGGCTTTCGGCGCTTGGCGCAGCGGTACGCGCCGGGATTGGAAACTCTTTGCCGCTACGAACGGTCCTGGTTTCGCTACGACGCGGCGGCCGGTCTGTCGGTGGCCGCCATCGCCCTGCCCGTGGGAATCGCTTATTCGGCGTTGGCGGGCGTGCCGCCGGTCGTCGGCATGTATTCGGCGATCTTCCCGCTTCTGGCGTACGCGCTTTTCGGATCGTCCCGCCAACTCATGACCGGACCGGACGCCGCCACCTGCATCATGGTGGCGGCCAGTCTCGGCACCATGGCCGGCGGCGATACGGAGAGATACCTGGCCCTGATGGTGGTTCTGACCCTGATGACGGGCGTCCTCTACGTGGTTGCCGGGATCGCGCGACTGGGCTTCATCGCCAATTTTCTGGCTCAGCCCATCCTGGCCGGATACCTCAACGGCATCGCCCTGATCATCATCGTCGGGCAGCTTCCGCCGCTGTTCGGATACGTCGGCGAAGCCTCCGGCTTTTTTCCCAAATTGCTGGCGTTCGTCCGCAACCTCGATCAAACTCACATCCCGACGCTGATCCTGGGCCTGGGCCTGCTGGCATTGCTGGTTCTGTTGCGGCGGTCGCTCCCGAGAGTTCCCGGCGCCCTCGTCGTCGTCATTGCCGGCATTTTCTTGGTCTGGGCAATGTCTCTGGAAAACCTGGGAGTCACGGTTCTCGGCCAGGTTCCGGCGGGACTCCCGACATTTCACTTCGCGCTGCTCGAACCGGACACCTACGAGCATCTGTTTCGCGACGCCGCGGGCATCATGCTGATCAGCTTCACCAGCGGCGTGCTGACGTCGAAGAGCTTCGCGCGGCGTAATGGTTACGACGTTGACGCCAATCAGGAATTGATCGGCTTCGGCGCCTGCAACCTCGCATCGGGCCTGGCACAGGGATTTCCGGTTACCGGCGCGGATTCGCGCACGGCCGTCAACAGCGCCATGGGCGGCAAATCCCAGATGTCGGGTATCGTCGCCGCCGGGGCCATGCTGCTTGTTCTGTTCTTTCTGACGGCGCCGCTCGCCCTCGTCCCCGATGCCGCGCTGGCGGCGGTCATCATGGTGTCGGCGGCCGGCCTGTTCGATTTCGCGGCCTTGCGCGACCTGTACGATATGAGTCGCCGCGAGCTTGCGCTCTCGCTGGTTACCACCTTGGGCGCCCTCGTTCTCGGCGTCCTGCCCGGGGTGTTGCTGGCGGTCGCGCTCGCGCTGATCTGGTTGCTCTATGCCGGATCCCGGCCCCATGACGAGATCCTCGGCCGCATGGCCGGTGTCAAGGGTTTCCACAATGTCGAGGACTACCCGGAAGCGACCACGATTCCGGGCCTCCTGCTCTACCGGTTCGACTCCGATCTGGTTTTCTACAATGCCGACTATTTTAAACAGCGTGTGCACGCGGCGATCGCCGCCGCCAAGACGCCCATCGAGTGGGTGGTGGTGGACGCCAGCCCGATCAATGTCATCGATGTGACCGCGATTCAAAAGATCGATGAGCTTCGGGAGGAGTTGGAGGCACAAGGCATCGTCCTCGCCCATGCCCGCACCAAACGCAATCTGGCCCGATTCTTTACGCGCGCTTGGGCGAAAAAACGTCTTGAGGTCGAATTGGGACCAGGCTTCCCAACCATAAAAGCCGCGGTGCGCGCTTACCAAAACCGCCCCAAACCGGCTCCGGCAGCGGAATCAACGCCAACGCTCAAGGATGATGGCCCGTCGTGATCGGGCCGGTTTTTTCGGTGGACGGTGGGAGTTATCGGCTGGAACATGCGCCAAAAATCCGGCAACGAGGCACGTCGATGAGGAGCGACAACAATGGCTGATCTCATATCGATGCCCGACACGGCATCTCCCGGAGACACGGACGACCTCGAAAAAAGCGATCTCGATACGGTGTACGCGAAGCTCGCGACTTCGGCCAAGGGGCTGACCTCGTCCGAGGCGAAAGAGCGGCTCGAAAAATACGGCCAAAACGAATTGGCCGACCGGGAAGCCAGCGATCTGGAGAAGTTCCTCCGGTTTTTCTGGGGGCCCATCGCCTGGATGATCGAGGCCGCCGCCTTGCTGTCGCTGTTGATGGGGCATTGGGCGGATCTCGCCATCATCATGGTGCTGCTGCTCTACAACGCCATCTCGGGCTTCTGGCAGGAGCGCAAGGCGTCCGACGCGCTGGCCGCGTTGAAGGCCGGGCTGGCCCCCAAGGCGACGGCGTTGCGCGATGGAGCATTCTCCGCCATCGACGCCGCCGAGTTGGTTCCCGGTGACGTGGTGCGGATCAAGCTCGGCGAGGTCGTCCCCGCCGATGTCCGGTTTATCGACGGCGAGTACATCAGCATCGACCAGGCCGCGCTGACCGGCGAATCGCTGCCGGTGAGCAAGAAGATCGGCGACGAGGGGTACTCCGGCAGTATCGCCAAGAAAGGCGAGATGAGCGCGGTGGTGATCGGCACCGGCAACAATACCTTCTTCGGCCGCACCGCCAGCCTGGTCGCCAGCGCCGGCGGCGGGCCTTCGCATTCCCAGAAGGCCACGGCCCAGATCGGCAACTTCCTGATCGTCACCTCGGTGATCCTCTGCGTCGTCCTGGTGGGTTTCGAGGTCTACCGCGACATCGTGCAGACACATCCCTGGCAATGGGCGGACCTGGCGGACATCGCGCGCATGGTGCTGGTTCTGCTGATCGCGTCCATTCCGGTGGCGATGCCGACGGTGATGACCGTCACCAACTCGCTGGGCGCGCAGGCCCTGGCAAGGAAAAAGGCCATCGTCTCCCGGCTCGAGGCCATCGAGGAACTGGCCGGGGTCGATACCCTGTGCTCGGACAAGACCGGCACGCTCACCAAGAACGAGCTGACCCTCGGCGATCCGATCCTGTTCGCCGCGAAGTCCGCCGACGATCTGATCCTCGCCGGCGCCCTCGCCTCCGAGACCGGCAGCGAGGACGCCATCGACAAGGCGGTGAGCGGCGGGTTGAAAGACGCCAATGTCCTGAACGGCTACAGGGTGACCAGGTTCGTGCCCTTCGACCCGGTCGGCAAGCGCACCGAAGCGGACGTCACCGACGCCCAGGGCAAGGCTCTGAAATTCACCAAGGGCGCGCCACAGGTGATTGCCGACCTTTGCGAACTCGGCACCGACACGTTAGCCAAGGCCGACACGACGGTGGCGGACTTGGCCGCCAAGGGCATGCGCGCGCTCGGCGTCGCGGAGTCGACCGACGGCGGCAGAAGCTGGAGCTTCCTCGGCATCCTGCCCATGCTGGATCCGCCGCGCGACGACTCCAAGGACACCATTCAAAAGGCCAAGGAGCACGGGCTGCGGGTCAAGATGGTCACCGGCGACGATGTCGCCATCGGCAACCAGATCTCCGGGCAGTTGGGCATGGGCTCCCATCTGATCGCGGCCGCGGACCTGTTCACCAAGGACATGGACATGGACCATCTGCCCGAGCCGGATCGAGAAACAAGTCGACAAGGCGGACGGTTTCGGACGGGTATTCCCCGAGCACAAGTACGGCATCGTCAAGGCGCTGCAGGACCGCGGGCATGTCGTCGCCATGACCGGCGACGGCGTCAACGACGCGCCGGCGCTCAAGCAGGCCGACTGCGGCATCGCCGTCAGCGGCGCCACCGACGCCGCCCGCGCGGCGGCGGCCCTGATCCTCACCGCCCCCGGGCCTGTCCACGATCATCGACGCCATCGACGAGGCGCGCAGGATCTTCGAGCGCATCATCAACTACATCATGTTCCGGGTCGCGATGACCCTGGACATCATGTTCGTGGTGGTGCTGGCGACGATCTTCTTCGGCTTCTCGCCGCTGACCCCGGTGATGATCATCCTGCTCGCCCTGCTGGACGACATCCCGATCATGACCATCGCCTATGACAATACCCTGCTGCCCAAGGAGCCGGTGCGCTGGAACATGCGGCGGCTGTTGTTCGTTTCCGGCTTCATGGGCCTGATGTCGGTGGCGCAAAGCTTCGGTCTGTTGCTCATCGGCATGGAGTGGATGAGCAATCCCGAGTGGCAATCGTGGATCAAGCTGACCCAGGATCAGATCCAGACCGCCGTCTTCCTGCAGATCGTCGCGGGCGGTCACCTGCTGCTGTTCGTGATGCGCGCCCGCGGGCCGTTTTTCACCCGTCCCTGGCCGGCCATGCCCTTGGTCGTGGCCATTGTGGGCACCCAGATCCTCGCTGTCCTGATGTGCGGGTTCGGCTGGTTCGTGACCGCGCTTCCCTGGACCATCATCGGACTGGTCTGGCTCTACATGCTGGCGTGGATGTTCGTCCTCGATTGGGTGAAGCTGGCGCTCCTCGGCAAAGAGGGCCGCGGCGCCGGCCGGCCGCACTGGTATACGCGGTTTCTCATGGGGCGGCACGCCGCGCACACCGTCGCGGATGCGGGAAAAGCGAGGCGAAAAGGATGAACTACATCGATAGATTCGGCGTTAACCCAAACAGCAAGGTCGATCTCGCCAAGGTCGACGCCGGCTTCAAGGACACCCACGGGTCGCACCGGGACGCGTTGCCGGAAATCGAGGCCCACACCCGAAAGCTGCACGACCTCCAGTACCTGATGTACGCGGAGGGCAAGCGCTCGCTGCTCATTTGCCTTCAGGGGCGCGACGCGGCGGGCAAGGACGGGACCATCAATCACGTGCTGAGCGCCATGAACCCCCAGGGTTGCACGGTTACCGGCTTCAAGGTTCCGTCCAAGGAAGAGGCGGCCCACGATTTCCTGTGGCGCTATCATAAGGCGGCGCCGGCCAAGGGACAGGTGGCGATCTTCAACCGCTCGCACTACGAAGACGTCCTCGTGGTGCGCGTCCACGATCTCGTTCCGAAGTCGGTCTGGTCCCAGCGCTACCGCCACATCAACAACTTCGAGAAGATGCTGAGCGACAACGGCACCCACATCCTCAAGTTCTACCTGCACATCGATCCCGACGAGCAACTGAGGCGCTTCAAGCAGCGCATCGACGATCCCGCCCGGCACTGGAAGATCAGCGACGGCGACTACGCCGAGCGCCCGTTCTGGGACGCCTACACGGCCGCCTTCGAGGACGCGCTCGGCAAGTGCGGCACCGCGCACGCCCCGTGGTTCATCATTCCTTCGAACCACAAATGGTTCCGCAATCTCGCCATCTCGCGGATCGTCTCCGAATACATGGAATTGCTGGATATGAGGTTCCCGCCGCCGACCGTGGATATCGGCGAAATCGAAAAGCGGTACCACGCCATCGCGTCCGGGGAGGAGAAAGGAAAAGGCGGTCGGAAGAAAGCCTCCGCGAACAAGCAAAAGCAGAAGCGCAAATAGCCAATGGACCCCAGACGATGAAAACGCTGAAATCACGCCTCCAGGGCCTCTATTTCGGCGGATCGCCAAACGCCAGAATATTCCGTTACGCGCTTCTGATCTTCGACGTGGCGACCATCGCGTTTTTCATCATCACCTCGATGGTTCCGGAGTCGTTACCGATTCTCGCGGTCGAGTATACCATCGCCGTATTTCTGATCCTCGATTTTGCCGCGCGGATGTTGATTGCGAGGCGCAAGCTGCATTTCCTCGCCGAACCCCTCAATATCGCCGACCTTATCGTCATCGGGACACTCGTCGCCGCGCCGTTTATCGAAAATTGGGCCTTTCTTAGGGTCCTGCGAGCGTTGCGGCTCCTTCGCTCCTATCATCTCCTTCGCGACCTCAGATCAAAGTCGGCGTGGTTCCAGGCCAATGAGGATGTTCTGAGCAGCTCTCTGAATCTTGTCGTCTTCATTTTCTTTTTCACGGCGCTCGTCTACGTTCTGGAAGTTCACACCCAGTCGCAGATCAATACGTACATCGACGCCCTCTACTTCACGGTCGCCACGCTGACCACCACGGGCTTTGGCGACATAACTTTGGAGGGCACGCATGGGCGGCTGTTGGCCGTGGTCATCATGGTGGTCGGGGTCGCGCTGTTCCTGCGGCTTGTCCAAACCATCTTCCGGCCGCACAAGGTCCGATACGCCTGCCCCGACTGCGGTCTCAGCCGCCACGATCCGGACGCCATCCACTGCAAGCACTGCGGCCGGACCATCCACATCGAGACCGAGGGGGATTAGAGATAGCCGGGGCCCATGACCATCGTTTTGATTTTCCGGCGGATCGCCATCGGGTTGATGGACCTTTGAAAAACGGCTAAAAGCCGAACCTTGGAAGGAAACACGGGCATGAATTCACGCTGCAAGCGCGCCGTCTCGATGACGGCGGCGGCGGTCTTCGTTGCCGCATTCGGTCCTCTGTGGGCGAGGCGAGCGCGGCCGACGTACGACAGACCGTGACCATCGCGACCGGCAAGGTCGGAATTGCGTGCACCGTTGAAATCACCGGCGGGTCCACGGACAACCTCAAGGATCTGCGCGAAGGCAGAGTCTCCCTCGCCATGGTTCAATCCGACTCGCAATACAGCGCGGTCAAGGGCATCGGGCCGTTCGAGGAGGATGGCCCGTTCGACGAGCTGCGCGCGATGTTCGCACCGTATGTGGAGCACTTCACATTGGTCGCCCGCGACGACGCGGGCATCAACTCCTTCGAGGATCTCAAGGGCAAGCGCGTGTACACGGGCCCGCCCGGGGCGGGCAAGCGCGAAACCATGCGGGTTGTCTTGGACGCCTTGGGTTGGAACGGCGACGAGATCGAAGATATCTCCGAGTTTAAGGCGTCCAGCGTCGCCGAAGCCCTGTGCGACAATGAGATAGACGCATTCGTCTACACAATCGGAAACCCGAACCCGGCGGTTAAAGAGGCCGTGGCCACGTGCCGCGCCGTGCTCGCGCCCGTTGCGGGGCCCGCCATCGACAAGCTGGTGAGCACGAGCCCGATTTACGTGGCGGCGGTCATCCCGAAGGGAACCTATACTGGGCAGTCCCGGGACATCGCGACTTTCGGTCTCGTCGCAACGGTGGTCACCACAACGAGGGCCAAACCGGAGGTCGTCTATCAGGTTACCAAGGCGTTCTTCGAGAACCTCGATCGCCTTCGCGAGGCGTCCCCATTGTTCTCGTCCTTGACCACCCCGGAAACGGTCTCGAGCGGCCGAACGGCACTCCTGCACGCGGGTGCTTCGAAGTATTTCGCCGAGGCCGGATTGAAGTGAGTCAACACAGGCGATCGTATTTTATGAACAGGCACCTCCGTCTCGGCCTGGTTGGCTGGGCATTGTCCATCATCGTCGCGGTGGTCGCGGTTCCAGCCGCGGCGGAGCCCAATGACCTCGACGCGATCCTCAGCGCGATCGATGATCCGTATCCGCTGCGAACCGCCGACACATCAAGCCCCCGCGACACTCTTCGCAGCTTCGTCCGCGACTTCAACGAAGCCGTGGCGGCCTGGCGGAATGATGAGCCCGACGTCTCCATTTACAGGGCGCTCTACCGTGCCGGCGAAACCTTTGACGCCACGGAGCTTGCGACCACGGATCGCCTTGCGGCCGCGGCTATCAAAATGGCTTTCCTAAGGGAGATCCTCGACCGGATCGAATTACCGCCTTTCGAACAAATTCCCGGCGACGAGGAGGTTGCCGGTCAGGACATCACCCATTGGACCATTCCCAACACCAAGATCGAGATCGCAAAAGCGGAAGAAGGGCCCAGGGCCGGAGAGTTTGTGTTCACGAAAGAGACCCTGGCGCAACTCGATAACTTCTACGAAATGGCCAAGGACCTGCCCTATAAAAGAGGCGCATTTATCAATCTTTATGAAAATATTCTGTCGAGCCCTGGAGTTTGGGTGCCGAAAAATTATGCCGAGGAATTTCCGGCGTGGGCAAAAAAAATGGCCGGCGGCCAAGCGATTTGGCAGTGGGTCGGTATTTCGCTTTATCTAATGCTGTCGGGCTTTTTGGCGTGGCTGATGTTTCGTGCCGGGGAGTGGTGGGACTCAAGGCGACGGAAGGGATCCGCGTGGCTGCGGTTTGGCAAGCCGCTCGCCCTCATCGGCACCGTCGTCATCGCCTTCCTCATAAGCAAGGTTGCCATTAAGGTCATTGGGTTGTTTGGCGTTCCGCTCGCGATCGTGTCTTATATCGCGATCGCCGTGGGAGTCGGCAGCCTTGCATGGCTGGTCCTGATCCTTGCGGATCGACTGGCCGACGGTGTTGCCCAAAACCAGAATAAACCCTTGGAGAAGCGAAAGGTCGACGCCGCTCTCATGCGGATCGTTTTCCGTTTGTTGAGTATTGTCATTCTCGTTTATCTCGCCATCTACGCGGCCGAGCTTATCGGCATTCCCGTGGCGCCCTTGGTTGCCGGTCTCGGCGTTGGCGGCCTCGCCATCGCACTCGCCGTCCGCCCGACGTTGGAGAACGTCATCGGCGGCCTGACCCTGTTCGCCGACCGGCCGGTGCGGGTTGGCGATTTTTGCCGCTATGGCGATGAGATCGGCACCGTCGAGGAGATCGGCTTGCGCTCGACCCGCATCCGGTCCCTTGAGCGGACGCTCGTCACCGTCCCCAACGCCGAATTTTCGCAAATGAAGCTGGACAACTTCGCGGCCCGCGACCAACGGCTATTCAAGACCGTTCTGGGATTGCGATACGAGACGACGCCGGAACAACTGCGTTATGTCTTGGCGGAGCTGCGCAAGATTCTGCTCGGCCACCCCATGGTGACCCCCGCGCCCGCGCGCATCCGATTCGTCGGATACGGCGCCTATTCGCTCGATCTGGAGGTCTTCGCCTATTTGCGCTGCGAGGATCAGGACGACTTTCTCGCCATCCAGGAGGACCTCCTTTTGCGCATGGCCGACATTATCGGCGAAGCGGGAACCGGATTCGCCTTCCCGTCGCAGACCATGTACTACTCACGCGACCATGGCCTGGACGCCGAACGCGGCCGCAAGGCCGAAGCGGAGGTCGAGGACTGGCGGGAACATAACCAGCTGCCGTTTCCCGAGTTCGATCCGGGCCTTCGGTGGGAAATGGAGAACATTCTCGATTACCCGCAGAGGGGCGCCTTCGACTACAAGTACCGTAAGGGTCTCTCGGATAAATCGCCGCCAGGGTCACAGCTCCAGCCGTCGGCCGAGCTAAAATCCTCGCCGAGGTCGCCTGAACCCGAAGCGAAGGAAACCGCCGAATCACAAATCCCCTCATCCCGCAAGCTAAAACTGACCCGCTGGAGGTTCGGCTTCGGCCGTAAGAAACGTTAATCAGCGGACTGGAGAGATGCTAAGAGACAGCGCCTTGCCTGCCTGCCAGCCCGGTTCGCCGCCTTGCTAGAGAAGCGGTTTTTACGTCTTATTGATGGAAATGAGCCGATATGCATATCAACCCGCTCGAACCCAATCTCGGAACCGAGCTGACCCGATCCAACTGGCTGGGGCTATGGACGCTGTACTGGCGGGAGGTGCGGCGCTTCGCCAAGGTCTATAACCAGACCATCCTTGCACCGGTAGTGACGACGCTGCTGTTTCTCGCGATTTTCGCGCTGGCGCTGGGCCGCGCGGTGGAAAAGGCGGGCGGCGTGCCGTTCATGGAGTTTCTCGCTCCCGGCCTGGTGATGATGGCCATCGTCCAGAATGCCTTCGCCAACACGTCGTCCTCGATGATCATTTCCAAGGTTCAGGGCAACATCGTCGATACCCTGATGCCGCCGCTGAACGCCCACGAACTGACCTTCGGCATCGCCATGGGCGGCGTCACCCGAGGCATCGCCGTCGGCATCGTCGTAACCCTGACCATGAGCATTTTCGTTTCGGTTCACGTCCATAACCTCGGCTTCATTCTCTATCACGCATTCATGGCGTCGCTGATGTTGTCGCTGCTGGGCATCGCCGGGGGGATCTGGTCGGAGAAGTTCGACCACATGGCGGCGGTCACCAACTTCATCGTCACGCCGCTGTCGTTCTTGTCGGGCACGTTCTATTCCATCGACCGGCTGCCGCCGCTGTTTCAGACCATCGCCCACGCCAATCCGTTTTTCTACATGATCGACGGCTTTCGCTACGGCTTCATCGGACGCGCGGACATGGACCCGGCGATTGGCGTCGCGGTCATGGCCGGCGTCAACGTTGGGCTCTGGATCCTGTGTTATTGGATGTTCGCCACCGGCTACAAGCTCAAGGCCTGATCATGACGGAAGCGCGTGGCTTGCGGGCGTTGACTGCGGCCCGGCAGGCTCCTAACATAACCGCCTTCTAAATTAGGGTCGGCGCGCGCTGCCGGCCCGACGTGTTTTTGGAGGTCCCTGTGATACCGGCTGTGATGCCCACCTATGCGCGGATGGACGTGGCGTTCGAGCGCGGCGAAGGCGCATACTTGTATGCCGCCGATGGCCGGCGGTATCTGGACTTTGGCGCCGGGATCGCGGTCGCGTCGCTGGGGCACTGTCATCCCCATCTGGTCGCGGCCCTGCACCGTCAGGCCGGGCGCCTGTGGCATTGTTCCAACCTGTATCGCATTCCCGAGCAGCAACGGCTGGCGCGACGGCTGGTGGATACCACCTTCGCCAACTCCGTATTCTTCTGCAACTCCGGCGCCGAAGCCATCGAGTGCGGCCTCAAGCTGGTGCGCCGCTATCACGATCTGGACGGAAACGCCGGACGCTACCGCGTCATCACCATGGCCGGCGCCTTTCACGGACGAACGCTGGCGACGATCGCCGCCGGCGGGTCTCCGAAGCACCTGGCCGGCTTCGATCCGGTGGTCGACGGCTTCGATCAGGTTCCGTTCGGCGATCTCAACGCGGTGCGCGCGGCGATAACGCCGGAGACGGCGGCCATCCTCGTGGAACCGATCCAGGGCGAAGGCGGCATCCATCCGGCCACCGTCGAATTCCTGCGCGGCCTTCGCACCGCGGCCGATGAGTTCGGCCTGCTGCTGTTCCTGGACGAGGTGCAGTGCGGAATGGGCCGGACCGGGCGGCTGTTCGCCCACGAATGGGCGGGAATCGCCCCCGACCTCATGGCCGTCGCCAAGGGTCTCGGCGGCGGCTTTCCCATCGGCGCCTGCCTCGCCACGGAACAGGCGGCGGCGGCGCTGACGACTGGAAGCCATGGCACCACCTTCGGCGGCAATCCGCTCGCCGTGACGGTCGCCAACGCGGTCCTCGACGTTATCCTGGAGGACGGTTTCCTGGACCACGTGCGCGCGGTGGGCGATGGACTTCGCCGGGGACTGGACGGTCTCGCCGCCAAACACCCGGGCGTGCTCTCCGAGGTCCGCGGAAGCGGGCTGATGCTTGGCCTCAAGTGCGTGGTGGAGAACACGGCCCTGGTGGCGCGCCTGCTCGAAAACGGCATGCTTTCGATCCCGGCCGCCGACGACGTCGTGCGGATTCTGCCACCACTGGTGGTGAACGACGCTCACGTCGGCGAAGCGCTGGAGATCCTGGATCGCGGTTGCGCCAGCCTGGCGGACAGGGCGGCTTGATCGATGGGTGCGCCCCGGCATTTCCTCGATCTCGACCGATTCGACCGGACCACCCTTCGCGAGATCCTCGACCTGGCGGCCGCCTTCAAGAGGGGCGAGGTGCCCGGGGGCGACAGAACGCTTGCCGGCAGGACGCTGGCGATGCTGTTCGAAAAGCCGTCCACCAGGACCCGCGTTTCCTTCGAAGTGGGTATGCTGCAGCTCGGCGGCCATGCCATCGTACTGAGCGACAAGGAATCCCAACTCGGGCGCGGCGAGACCATCGCGGATACCGCGCGCGTGCTGTCGCGCTACGTGGATATGATCATGTACCGGACCAACGACCACCGCAATCTCGACGAACTGGCGCGACACGCGACGGTGCCGGTGATCAACGGTCTGTCCGATCGATCCCACCCGTGTCAGCTGATGGCGGACGTGATGACTTACGAGGAATTCCGGGGCGGCATCGCCGGGCGCTCCATCGCCTGGAGCGGCGACGCCAACAACGTGGCGCGATCTTTCGTTCACGCGGCCGTCCTCTTCGGCTTCCGGCTTCGTCTCGCGTGTCCGGCGTCCCTGCGCCCCCGCGACGGACTGCTCGACTGGGCGCGCGCCGAGGGCGGCGACGTGGCCTTTGCCGACTCCCCGGAAGAGGCCGTCGAGGGCGCCGACCTGGTGGTGACCGACACCTGGGTTTCCATGGGCAGCAGGAATGACGAGAACCTGCACAATCTGCTCGGTCCATTCCGCGTGGATGAAGCCCTGATGGCCCGGGCCAAGCCGGACGCGCTGTTCATGCATTGCCTGCCGGCCCATCGCGGTCTGGAAGTCACGGCCGGCGTGATGGACGGTCCCCGGTCCGTGATTTGGGACGAGGCTGAAAACCGCCTGCACGCCCAAAAGGGAATTCTCGCCTGGTGCCTGGGCTGAAAGCCGATCGCGCCTTTCTGAAAACGGGGAAACGTGATCGGCGAGCCACCACCGTGTTCCCTCGGTTCTATCACCATCGGTCATAAGATCATGGATCACGCGGATATTTTTACCGACTACGTTCAACCCTTCCAGATCGAGGGCCCGGGCCTGCGCGGGCGGCTGGTGCGTCTGGGGCCGGCGGTGGACGGCGTGCTCGCGCGCCACGGCTATCCGGCGCCGGTGGCCGGGATCCTGGCCGAGGCGTTGTGCATGGGCGCGGTTTTGGCCAGCGGTCTCAAATATGACGGAATATTCACCCTGCAGATTCAAGGCGACGGACCGGTTTCGCTCCTGGTCGCGGACATGACCAGCGAAGGCGCCATCCGGGGTTACGCGCGTTTCGATTCCAAACGCCTGGAGAAGTCTGGTCGCGGCGCCGAAAGCCCGGTGCCGCGCCTTCTGGGCGCGGGGCACATGGCGTTCACCGTCGATCAGGGACCGGACACCGAGCGCTATCAGGGCATCACCCCGCTAGAGGGCGCCACCCTAACCGACTGCGCCCACACCTACTTCCAGCAATCGGAGCAACTGGATACGGCGATCACGCTGTGCGCGTCGCCTCCAGCGGAAACACCCTCGGAGACGCCCTCGGACACGCCTGGCGCCTGGCGCTCGGCGGCGCTGATGATCCAGCGGCTCCCCGCCGCCGGATCCGCCGATCCGGACGACCAGGATGATGACTGGCGCCGCGCCGTCGTGATGATGAGCACGGTGACCGCCGCCGAGTTGCTGGGCTCGACATTGAGTGCTTCGGACATACTCTACCGTCTGTTCCACGAGGATGGCGTTCGGGTGTACCGTCAACGGGCGCTGCGCCACGAATGCCGGTGTTCGCGTCGCCGGGTCGAGCGGACCCTGCGGTCGTTCCCCAAACCCGAAGTGGAATCCATGATCGAAGACGGCCGCCTTTCCGTTACATGCGAGTTCTGCAAGGCCGCGTATGTGTTCGATCAAGGTGAACTGGATTCCCTTTGGCCTTTCCCGCCGGCCGCCGGGAGCCGGCTGTCATGAAACATCAGGCGGCGAATCGGATCGTCGCGGTCGTGATGACGCTCCTGGTCGCGGGCGCGTGCTCATCGAAGCCGCCGCCCCCCCGTCCCGACGTGACGTTCGATCATCTTGAGCCCATAAACCTGAATGTGATCACTACGGAGACGCGTTCGGCCTATCGGCCTCCCCGGGCGCCGCCCAACGTGGACCACCGCTTTCCCATTCCGCCGGAGGAGGCGATGAGGCAGTGGGCGAACCATCGCCTAAGATCCGTGGGCGTGGTCGAAACCAGCCGATTCACCATCCTCCAGGCCTCGGTCGTCGAGGAGCGCCTGCCGACGGACACGGGACTGCTGGATCGCGTCAAGATCGAACCGGCGGTCCGCTATACCGCCACCCTGGAAGGACAATTGGAGATCTTCGATGCTTCGGGCCGCCGATTGAAGGGCGCCAGCGCCCGGGTGAGCCGCACCCGCTCGCTCAAGGAAGGATTGACCGCCGACGAGCGCGATCGCGCCTGGATCGATCTCACCCAGGCGGTGATGAGGGACTTCGACGCGGCCATGACCGAAGCCATTAAAAAATATTTGGCCGACTGGGTCACTTAGCGCTCTTATGGGACTCTACCCTTGCCGCGCCTCGCCCACAACTTCTTCGCGGTCCTGACCGTCTTCGCGGTTGCGGGCGCCTGCTCGCCGAGCCGTGTGGCGGAATCAACCCGCGTGCTCGCCGACATCGGTGCCGGCGAAGGGCCCAGCTCCCTCAAGGAGATAACGCCTCGGCCGCGGCGCGAGACCGTCGGTTTCGCGGTGGAGGGCCGCCGCCACGTGGGCGACCTGTATACCCCGCCCTCCCCGCTGGCCGGCCTGGTTCTGGTGCCCGGACTCGCGCCCGCCGGCAAAGACGACCGCCGCCTCGTGGCCTTTGCCACCAGCCTCGCCCGGGCGCGCTTCCGGGTGCTGGTGCCCGATCTTCCCGGCATGCGGGCGCTGCGTGTCAGCAGCGGCGACGCCCGCGTCATCGCCGACGCGGCGATCCACCTCGGGTCTCTGGATCCCCAACGTCCGCTCGGGATGACGGCGATCTCGTTCGCGGCCGGACCGATGGTCGGCGCCCTATTCGAACCCGGGGTCGCCGACCGGGTGGACTTCATGATCTCCGTCGGGGGCTATTACGATCTCGAATCGGTGATCAGCTTCTTCACCACCGGCTACTTCCGGACCGGCCCGGACGCGGCGTGGCGCTACCGCCGCCCCAATGTCTATGGCAAGTGGGTTTTCGTGCTATCGAACGCACGCGGGCTCGACGATCCGGGCGACCGAATCGCATTGATGACCATGGCCGAGCGCAGAGTCGACGACGAGAACGCGGACATCTCCGACCTGGCCGGCGGCCTCGGGCCCCAGGGCCGAGCCGTATACGCGCTGTTGACCAATCGCGATCCGAATCGCGTTCCGGAACTGCTGGCGGCGCTGCCTCCGGCGGTAACCGCGGAGATCACCGCCCTCGATCCGAAACGCCGGGACCTCGGCGCCCTCAACGTTCGATTCGTACTGGTGCATGGCCGCGACGATCCGATCATTCCGGAAACGGAAAGCATGGCGTTCGCCGAGGCCGTACCGCCGGGCCAAGCCGAACTATACCTGTTGGATTCGTTTCCGCACGCGGACGCCGGCGAACTGAGTGTGTCGGACAAACTTACGCTATTAGGCGCGGTCTACACGGTCCTCGGGTTCCGCGACGGCGGTCGCGGAGAACATCGGCGTTTACAGGCTGCTATTGACGAGCTGGACAACCTCGACGACCTGCGCTTGCGCGACCGCGAGGTGGGCGTGGCCGACGGCCAATAGCCCGGTCACCATTGCGGTCGAAAGAACGCCGGTAACCACCCCGTATTCAATCGGGCTGACCACCTTCGCGTTGCCAAAGAAGAACCTGGAGAAATTTTTGAGTTTCACGGTGATTTCTTTATTTCGATACGCCGTCCCCACGAGCACGGCATTGCTTAGACCAAAATAAACCCGCTGCCAAGAGCAGGGTGTGTAAATATGGTGCCTAACACGTCAACCTTGGCGACGGTGTGGCCCCACGGTCGCAGTTTATCTCCTGAAGTCTTACCAACCCCTTAACCGGCGGCACGGGATCGATGCGCCCCGGCACCACTTTTTACTATTAAATTTCCCGTAATACGTGTATATATGATTTTATGTTACCTTTTGGTTGTATTGACGGCGATCATTCCGCGCCGAAAACCCCCGGGGCACCTTAGGCGCCAAAGTTTATAAGACGCACCGAAACCAAAAAGCACAATCAAGGTTATAAGCTGACCTTGTTCTGTTGACGGTTTCGTAGTGGCGGAGTCCTAGATGGCAGTTTTGAATGTAAATTTAGGCACATTCCGTGCCGATTTTTTCAAAATCGGAAGAATTTTCGACTATGAATACGTTGAGACCACTCCAACACAGGTAGATTTTTATTTCAACGACGGAAACGTTATTCGGCGTCTGACGGGCAACGGCTTCGTGCCCGACGGCGGCGGCGCGCCCGAACTCGGAACCGTCACGAGTTTATCGGAAATCAGAGACGGAATTCCGCGATTCACAATCTCCGGTTTCGCCATGTCCTGGACGGCGTTCGAGGAATTCGGCCTCGCGAACGATACCGGCGGCTTCCTTTCCCAGGTCTTTTCCGGAAACGATTCGCTGACCGGCAACGGCCGGAAAGACGTGATGATGGGCTTCGACGGCGCCGATACCCTCGCCGGCGGCGGCGGCAACGACAGGATCATGGGTGGCGACGGAGCCGACGTGCTGGACGGCGGAACGGGCGGCGACCTTTTGATCGGCGGCCTCGGCGACGACACTTACATTTTCGACAGTCGCGGTGACCGAGTGATCGAGAGAGCGGACGGGGGAATCGACTGCATCGAGAGTTCGTTCTCCTTGTCGCTGGGTATGCACGTCGAAGACCTCGTTCTCACTGGCACCGCCGACATCAATGGCGGCGGCAATGCCCTCGACAACCACCTTACCGGAAACATCGGCAACAATGTCCTCAACGGCAAGCGCGGCGCCGACATCATGGCGGGTGACGACGGTGACGACCTCTATGTGGTGGACGACGCCAGCGACGTGGTGACCGAAGCCGCCTCCGAGGGCAACGACACCGTCAAGAGTGCGATCGATTACACGCTGGGCGCCCATGTGGAGCATCTGACACTGGTCGACAGGGCCGCCGCCGGAGCCGGCAACGCCCTGGACAACCAGATCATCGGCAACGGCCTCGCGAACACTCTCGATGGCGGCGACGGCGACGACACGCTCAGGGGCGGCGGCGGCAACGACACCCTAGCCGGTGGAGACGGCGACGACGTTCTTGATGGATCTCGCGGCGCGGACTGCGCGTCCTACGCCGGCGCCGTCGGCGCGGTGACCGTGGATCTGGCTCTGAGCGGGGCTCAGAACACCGGCGGCGCGGGAACCGATACCCTGACCCGCATCGAACGCCTCATCGGCGGCGGCTTCGGCGATTGGCTGGCGGGCAACGCCAAATCCAATCATATCGACGGCGGCGCGGGCGCCGATACCATGACCGGCGGGACCGGCAACGACACCTACATGTTGGACGACGCCGGCGACACGGTGATCGAGGCCGAAAAAGGCGGCTACGACGTCGTCGAAAGCTCCGTCAGTCACGCGCTCTCGGCCCACGTCGAACGCCTGAACCTGACCGGAACCGGCGATATCGACGGCACCGGAAACGCCGGCAACAATGTGCTGAAAGGCAACGACGGCGCCAACGTGCTCGACGGCGGCGCCGGACGCGACCGGCTGGTCGGCGGCCTCGGCGACGATACCTACGTGGTGGACGACCGCGGCGACACCGTGATCGAAGCTTTGAGCGGCGGCATCGACGAAGTGAAAAGCGCGGTCCATTATACCCTCGCCGCCACGCTAGAGCATCTGGAGCTGACCGGCGCCGATGACATCAACGGAACCGGCAACGCCCTCGACAATCGCCTCACCGGCAATGCCGGCGACAACCGGTTGGCGGCGGGGGGCGGCAACGACACGATTGATGGAGGAGCCGGAAACGACACATTAAAAGGTGGCTCCGGGGACGATCTCTATTTGATTTCCGGGCCGCTCGGCGATCACGACGTCATCAAGGATTATCGCGGACTGGACACCCTGCGGTTCGAGGGCGCCGATCCGTTCGTCGAGGTCACCCTGGTCGAGAGGATCGGCGATGACTTGATCTTCAATTTCCAGGCGGGAGGATCTCTCACTCTCTCCCGGTTCTTCCGAGGCAAACCGATCGAAATCCTCGAGGCGTGGGGTTTGCCGATCGACCTGCCCACGGATTTCGAAGGAAGCGCGACTCTCGCCACCTACCTCGGTGTGAACGTGGGGACGGAGACCGCCGGCGACGACGTGATCGTCGGCGAAAACGGCGCCGATGATTCGATCGACGGCCTCGCCGGCGACGATCGGATCGCGGGTGTCGGCGGCGACGATACCCTGATCGGCAACGACGGCGACGACACCCTCAGCGGCGGAACCGGCGACAACTCCTTGGTCGGCGGGCCGGGCGCCGATTCGATGCTCGGCGGAACCGGAAGCGACACCGCGTCCTATGCCGGCTCCGACGCCGGTGTGTCCGTCAGCCTGGCCGCCGGCACCGGCGCCGGCGGACACGCCGCCGGCGATACCCTGAGCGGCGTCGAGCACCTTGTCGGATCGGACCATGACGACACGCTCATCGGCGACGGCGGCGGCAATGTCCTCGACGGCGGCGACGGCGACGACGTGCTGATCGGCCTCGCCGGGGCCAACTCGCTGGTGGGGGGCGCCGGAAGCGACACCGCCTCCTACGCCGGTTCCAACGCGGCCGTGAACGTCGATCTCCAGACCGGAACCCCCAGCGGCGGCCACGCCGCCGGCGACACCCTCGCCGGTATCGAAAATCTGACGGGCTCCGACCACGACGACACGCTCGCCGGCGACGGCGGCGGCAATGTCCTCGACGGCGGCGCCGGCGACGACGTGCTGATGGGCAACGGCGGCGCCGACTCGCTGGCGGGCGGCGACGGCGGCGACACGGCTTCCTATGACGGTTCGGACGCGGCGGTGAACGTCAATCTTCAGACCGGTATTCATACAGGCGGACACGCCGCCGGGGACACGCTCGACGGCATCGAAAACCTGACGGGCTCCGCTCACGGCGACACCCTGACCGGCGACGCCGGCGGCAATGCCCTCGACGGCGGCGGCGGCGACGACGTTTTGTCCGGTGGCGCGGGCGCCGATTCGCTGCTCGGCGGCGACGGCATCGACACCGCGTCCTACGCCGGGTCGAACGCCGGCGTCGACGTCGACCTGGACGCCGGCGCCGGTAGCGGCGGTCATGCCGCGGGCGACACACTTAGCGGCGTTGAGAACCTGATCGGCTCCGATCACGGCGATACCCTCACCGGCGATGGCGGCGGCAATGTTCTCGACGGCGGCATGGGCGACGACGTGCTGATCGGCAACGACGGCGGCGATTCCCTGGCGGGCGGCGCCGGCGACGACACCGCGTCCTACCGGGGTTCGGACGCCGCGGTCGACGTCAACCTTCTGGCCGGAACCGCCGCCGGCGGCCATGCCGAAGGCGATGTGCTCGCGGGCATCGAGAACCTGACCGGATCGGATCACGGCGACACCCTGACCGGCGACGATGGCGGCAACGCCCTCGACGGCGGCGCCGGCGACGATGTCTTGATCGGCGGCTTGGGAGCCGACGCCCTGGTGGGCGGCGGCGGTAATGACACCGCCTCCTACGCCGGATCCAACGTAGCGGTGGTCGTCAACCTCCTCACCAATGTCAACAGCGGCGGTCACGCCGGCGGCGACATCCTCGGCGGCATCGAAAACCTGGACGGCTCCGAATACGGCGACACCCTGACCGGCGACCACGGCGGCAATGTGCTCAGCGGCGGCGGCGGCGACGACTGGCTCAGAGGCGCCGGCGGCGCCGACACCCTCCTGGGCGGCGCCGGTTCGGACTCGGCATCCTATTTCGGATCCGGCGCGGGCGTGAACATTCACCTCGGCGCCGGCATCGGAATTGGCGGCCATGCCGAAGGCGATGTGCTCGTGGGCATCGAAAACGTGCTCGGCACCCTGTACGCCGACACCCTCGTCGGCGACGGCGGCGGCAACGTGCTCGATGGCGGCGCCAGCGACGACCTTTTGATCGGCGGTTCGGGAAGCGATTCGCTGATCGGCGGTTTCGGTAACGACACCGCCTCCTACACGGGCTCCGACGCGGCGGTCGACGTCGACCTCCAGGCCGGCACGGCGAGCGGAGGCCATGCCGCCGGCGACACCCTCGGCGGCGTCGAGAACCTGACCGGATCCGACCATGGCGACACCCTCGCCGGCGATACGGGCGGCAACTCCCTCGATGGCGGCGAAGGCGATGACGTATTGATAGGGTGGTCCGGCGCCGATTCCCTGATCGGGGGCGCCGGAGAAGACACCGCGTCCTACGCCGGCTCCGACGCCGCGGTGAACGTCGATCTTCTGACCGGAACCCATGGTGGCGGCCATGCCGCGGGCGACACCCTTGGCGGCGTCGAGCACCTGACCGGATCCGGCCACGGCGATACCCTGGCCGGCGATACCGGCGACAATTCGATCGACGGCGGCGGTGGCGATGACGTCCTGATCGGCTGGTCCGGGGCCGACACCCTCGTCGGCGGCGACGGCAACGACCTCGCGTCCTATGCCGGTTCCGACGCGGCGGTCAACGTCGATCTTCTGACCGGAACATACAGCGGCGGCCATGCCGCCGGCGATACCCTCAGCGGCATTGAAAACCTGACCGGATCCGATCACGGCGACATCCTGACCGGCGATACCGGCGGCAATGCGATCGATGGCGGCGGCGGCAACGACTCGCTCGTGGGCGGAGATGGCGACGACGCGCTCGTTGGCGGCAGCGGCGACGACACCCTTGCCGGCGGGCTTGGGGTCGATACCCTGACGGGAGGCGCGGACAACGACCGTTTCGTGTTCTCGGGAGCGCTCGGCAATCAGACCATCACCGATTACGGCGCCGGCGATCGGATCGGCTTCGCCTTCGGCCTGGTCGCCCACTTCGCCGCTCTCGACACCGACGGCAGCGGCGTGCTCGACGACGCCGACGCGGACATCACCATCGCCGGCGGACATACGGTCATCGCCGTGGGCGGCGGACAGATCACCGTGGAGAACGACACCGGCCTTGGACGACGCGGATTTTTTCTACTTTTGATCCATGCCGGGCGATCGCCGCTCAGGTATTACCAACGATCATTGATAACGACCTGTGACCGTTGGCATTAATCCATGATTTCGAAAGTCAGGCCCGCGTGCGCGGCCAGCCGGTCCACGAGATGCCGGCCCATGGCCGAAGCGGGTGTCCAGAACCCGCCGCGAACGTCGGACTTCGGAATATCGCGCGCAAGACACAAGGCGGCCTCGCCAAACATTTTCGATGTGGACCCGTATCCGGGATCCCGATCGCCCGCGACCCTTGCGCTCACGCGCTCGCCATTCACGCTTTCCCCGTAAAACCGGAGGTCGAAAAAGCCCGCCTCCCGCGAAGCCCGCGCCGGGCCCTCGCCGGGTTTCGGCAGAAAAAGCGAGGTCAGCAACGACCGGATCATCGGAACGGATAGGGCGCTTAAACCCAAGAACAGGCCGGCGCGGATGCCATGGGCCGCGATCGCGTTCCGAGCGACCATTCTCTCGTCGTAGAGAAAATCGGGTGTGTACGGAAAGTCCAGAATGGCGTTTGTCGCGTGCACGACGCGGGTGTTCACGGGCGCCATCAGAAAGGGGGTCAGCCAGGACTTCGTTCGTTCATCGTAACTCACCGTGGCCCAGTCCGGCTGTCGGGGACCACCGCGGCGGCCCGCCGGGCAAATGGCGTACGGGTCTTTCAGGATCCGGGCGAAGGTTGGATCCGCTTTCGCCCGAGCCAGCGACCCGGCGAAACTGGCGATGGTGCCGCCGCTGAGCGCGCCTTTCATCGCGTGAACGCGCGCCGAGACGGATTTCACCCCTTCCCCGTGGCGCTCGTTCGACGCCCTGTTGAGGAAAAAGACACCGAGATCGGACGGAATGGAATCAAAGCCGCAACAGTGCACGATTCGGGCACCGCTCGCCTCGGCGGCGTCCGCGTGCAGGTCCCTCATCTCCCGGACGAAGGCGATCTCCCCGGTCAGGTCGCAATAATCCGTCCCGGCGGTCACGCAGGCCTGGACCAGGTCCTTGCCGTAGGTCATGTACGGACCAACGGTCGTCGCGACGACCTTGGTCATCCGCGCCATCCGGTCCAGGAACGCGGTATCATGGGCGTCTCCGACAATCGTCGGCAGATCCGCCGCGCTCGCGCCGAGTTCCGCCTTGAGAGCGTCAAGCCTGGATTGGCTGCGTCCGCCGATGGCCCAGCGCACCCCGCCACCGGCGCCGTGACGCTCCATCAGAAACTCGGCGGTCAACCTTCCCAACAAAACTTGTGGCGCCCCACAAGATGATCTCAAACGCCGTCTCACGAGGGTCGTTCATTGTTCGCTCCGTTCAACCGGGATCCCGGATTGATACTTTGCCCGCTATCGATTAATTTTCCAATCCCGGTCCGTCCGGAGACCGGTGAGGCGGAATGTGCTAACGGGAACGGCCGTTCCAATATGATGGGGTGGACGGACCCTGCTCACCGGCATCGAAGTGCCATAAGGTGGTTGTCATCATCGACCGCTCGGAGAGGAGCCGTCCGTCATGCAGATTAGCACCACTGGTTTGGATTTGGCGAAGCGCGTTTTTCATGTTCACGGTGATGCGTCGGGGAATGGAAATCAAGGGGTCAGAGTCCTTTGTTTTTCACGTAAATAAGGCCTTGTTCAAGAGACGATGTAAACTGAGGAGTTTGCGCGATTGGACGCCAAGTAGTCACACAACCCGCGTCCCGGGAGTGATGGATGACCCTAATCGCCTATCATGGTTTCGGCGACGGCGCTCGCCTAGTTTTCGTTTCTGACATCATCATTTCTACTACAATAAACTCAGTCAATGACTTTAACTTGCCCACAATTGGGATATCTGGGGGTGTCGTTCTTAACAATACAGAACACAAAATATTTGGCCTGGGTCAAAAAGTCGCTATCCTTAATAGTAATCTCGCCGTAGCGGCTTCCGGCACGAAAATTTACTATCGAGATTTTGCAAAATACCTAGGCGAGCTATACAATAAAAAAAACATATATAGTCCAAACGACTTTATGGAATTAATCGAAGCTTATTTGAATGATGAAGATACGAAAGCGGGCCTTGGCCATTTTGATGTTTTTGTGGCGTATATCAACATTATAGATGGACGACAAACTGGCGCAATAACCTTTATTTCTTCCGAGCGTAATCCTCGACCACCGGCAAACTATGATTTTCCCTTATTTGAGCAAGTGATTGCGTTGGGCAGTGGCGCGCCATCCTACGTTGAGGTTGCGGGCACGATGAAGTTGGTCAGCGACAAAAGGAGATTTCGCAAATCAGTCAATTCGCGAGATCACACGAACTTTCCTCACGATCGGTAAATTCCTCGCACAAGAGGTCTCTTCAGGGGAGGGACGACTTCACGAATATTGGGGGGCGGCTTCGAAATAACAACTTTTGTGGAAGGCCGATTTCAAAAACTCAACAATATTTTATACGTGATTGCAGAGGTAACTTTTCAAAACAAACGCCAAGAGGCCAACATCAAACCCATCAAAATGCTGAAAATGCACTACATGATCACCACCTCTTTGTGCGGTCGGTCGAACTTCAGAATAAGGGAAACAGTACGTATCAAATAATCCGTGAGAATACCGACTATGTCCCACCCATAATCGAAACAAGTGACAGACCAGCAGTTCCCAAAATTAGGTTTGATCAAAACGAATGGTTTTGTTTTGCGTCGGTATTTACTGGCCCTACGGATCAAGATGACTTATTTGTATGCTTGGTACCCGATTATCGGCGTTTGAGTAATATCAATAGATCCATGCTGATTTCCGCCGCTTCCTTATTCGATTAGAGAAAGGTCGCCAAACTTACTGGAATTAGAGCTTTCCCCCGAATTTCGCGACAAGTTGGCGCATGCAGTCTTTGACGGTGCTGATAATAGGGAACCCAGAATGGTGGGCTGGACGTGGCCATAATCCGATTGTCCGAAGGCCGCACCGAGAAATCAAGGGTTCAGAGTCATTTGTTTTTCAACTGAATCTGACACCATTGCATCACTATTTGTTTTTCAACTTAAATTTGACACCCTTTCTTCTCTCGTTGTCTCTAAACAAACGGGAGCCCGAGATCCGTGAGTCGCCTTCCGATGGACTTCGTCGGCTTGACCATCGGCAGCGGAAGTTGAATTGGCGTGGCAAGTAGGGGAGGTTTTGACCCGGTTCAGACATTCCAACCCTTGGAAGGCATTCGAATTGACAACAGGTGCTAGCGTAATCGAATAAACTTCAGATCATCGCCTGTGCACTCCTTGTACAGGTTGTCCAGGCTAGTGAGTATTTCGGGCAAGTTCGACAAAGCGTATTCTGGAAAGGTCTCAAAATACTTCTTGACATGTTCTTGGTCGGTCTCAATGAAATTTATCAGGCTCTCTCGCAAATGTCTCATTTCAAGGGCGGAATCGTACGCAGCCTCCAAAAGAGTAAACAGTGATCTATCCAGGATAGCAACGTCGAGCATTGCGTTGCTCAGTTAAGTCGATACGCACTGTCGGCAGGGGCCACGAGCCTCCCAATGCGCCTTCGCGTAGGTGCACAAAAACTTCATCGCCTGTCGGTCGCCGCTCGATCGCGTACTTTGCCGATACTCCCTTCTCAAAATTTTCCTGGACTATGAGAATGGCTTCCCTGAGCCGTTTGTAGGTCCAGTGGTTGAGTTCACACTCACGCGCTAGCAATATTCGGAAAGCACGTCCTTTCCGATCGTTGGCTCGCCTCCGCCTAACGCCTTCGACAACTTCCTTAATCACGAAGAGAACGATGGCCGCGATCACTGTGACTGGGAAGAGAGGGGTGAGCCACTCCATACCATCCGTTTAGCGAACTCTCGCCATAAAGTCGAGTTTCGGTCATTGCGCCACAACGCGTTATTTTGTGACAGCTTATGCATGCCACACGGGAAGGGCTGCACCAACAAACTAGGGCGTCCGAATTTGGCTAAGACCTCCCCCATTGATGCGACGGCGCGTGCGGCCGCTGTTAAGCAGTCGGCAGACCCAGCACCAGCCATTGAAATTCGCTCAAGAATCAGATAACATTCCTAAATATTTTTGTTCCGAGCACCGGATCGGGCGGGGTTCGTTAACTGGAACGAACGGTCCGATATGACGACAAATGACGACATCGAAAGCGGAACGATCCGGCTCCGCAACGCCGTGTTTTGTTTGTTTTCAATACCTTACGTCGTTGCGCTACAAGAATAAGCGCTCTTGAATGTACATTTAATATCAATGGGTTCTAAACTTTTTTGACGACAAATGATGACAAATGACGACATTTTAAGCCCTTTTAATTCGGGCCAATGAAATCAAGCACTTAGCAGATGTCAAGTCGTCAAGAGTTGTCTTTTTCGCGAAAAATGTCGTCATTTTCGGGCTTTTTTTGACGACACGTGTCGTCAGAACCGGATTTGGCGTTTCGGCCCATTGCGCGCCCTACCGGCGCCCGGCCCAGTCGGCCAGGCGGCGCATGAACGCCACGCAGGCCTCGATCTGATCCACGGTCACGAACTCGTCCGGCTGGTGGGCCTGGGCGGCGCTGCCGGGGCCGCAGACCACCGCCGGGATGCCGGCGCGCTGGAACAGCCCGGCCTCGGACGCGAACGGCACGCTGACGCAGTGGTTGTGACCGGTGAGCGCCAGCGCCAGGGTTTCGGCCGGGGAATCGGGTTCGGCCGCCAGCGCCGGGACCGTCACCCCCGCCTCGGTGGCGATGGCCGCGTCTGGGGTTACCGCCCGCATGCGCGGCAGCACCTCGGTCTCGGCGAAATTCCTCAGCCGCGCCAGCACCGCGTCCGCGTCCGTTCCGGCTTCCGGCCGGCATTCCCAGCGGAACCGGCAATGCTCGGCGATGATGTTGACCGCCGTGCCGCCCTCGATGGTGCCCACGTTGACCGTCGTCCAGTCCGGCGCCATCCCTTCTCCGCGCTCGCGTCCCGCGCCGAATTCGGATCCGAGCCGGCCGAGGAAGGCGATGCACTCGGCGGCCTCGGCGATGGCGTTGACCCCGGCGCCCGGATCGGACGAGTGGCCGGGCCGGCCGGTCACCCTGGTCTCGAACGCGGCGATGCCGCGATGGCTGTTGGCCACCTTCATCTCCGACGGCTCGCCGACGATGGCCAGCGCCGGTTTGGGCGCCAGTGCGGCCAGGCGTTCCAACAGGCGCGGCGCGCCCAGGCACCCCACTTCCTCGTCGTACGAGAACGCCAGGTGAATGGGGACCGCGAGCGCGCGCGCCTTGAACTCCGGCGCCATGGCGAGCGCCGCGGCGATGAAGCCTTTCATGTCGGCGGACCCCCGGCCATGCAGCCGTCCGTTCCGCTCCGTCAGGGTAAAGGGATCGCTGGTCCACCGCTGGCCGGTTACCGGCACCACGTCGGTATGACCCGAAAGCACCACCCCGCCGGGGACGTTCGGACCGATGCTGGCGAACAGGTTGGCCTTGGCGCCGTCCTCGCTGGGGACGACGTGGGCCTCGATGCCGTGGCCGTCGAGAAATTCATCGACGAACGCGATCAGCTCCAGGTTCGACTTGGCCGACGTGGTGTCGAAGGCCACCAGCCGGCGCAGCAGGCCGATGGGCGCGATGTGGGGTGATGGATCGGAGGGCATGGCGGCGTCAGTTCTTCCAGAACGCCGGGGTGAACAGGATCAGCACGGTGAACAGCTCCAGCCGGCCCAGCAGCATGCCGGCCGACAGCATCCATTTGGCGCCGTCGGGAAGCGATTGGAAGGTGCCGGCCGGGCCGACCGTGGACCCCAGCGCCGGTCCCACGTTGCAGATGGCGGTGGCGGCCGAGGAAATGGCGGTGACGAAATCCAAACCCATCAGGCCCAGTCCCACCGCCAGCAGCGCGAAGCACACCCCGAACACGAAAAAGAAACTCAGCACCGAGCTGACCACCTCGTCGGGAATGGGCCGGCGGTTGTAGTAGGGAATGAACACGCCGTGGGGCCGGAGCAGGTGGTGGAACTGGGTGTTGGCCGCGGCCCACAGCACCTGGAAGCGGAAGATCTTGATGCCGCATGTGGTCGAGCCGGTGCAGCCGCCGATGAACATGAGGTAGAAAAAGATCGGCCCCGCGAACGCGCCCCACATCCAGTAGTCGGAACTGGCGTAACCTGTCCCGGTCATGACGGAGACGACGTTGAACGAAGCGTAGCGCATGGCCGGCAAAAGGTCGAACCCCGTATCCAGCCACAGAAACAGGGCGGCGGTGACAACGGCGGCTCCGAGGACGGCCAGAAACCACCGCACCTGGGTATCCTCCACCAAGGCCCGGGCGCTGCCCTGAACGCTCTTCAGATAGAGGAAGAACGGCAGGCTGCCGGCGATCATGCCGATGGTGAGGATGAAGTCGACGAGGGCGCTGTCGAAGTGCCCGATGGAGGCGTCGCTGGTGGAGTAGCCGCCGGTGGCGATGGCGGTCATGGCGTGCACCACGGCTTCCAGAACCGTCATTCCCGCGCCCCACAGCATCAATATCAAGACCAGCGTGAAGGCCGCATAGATCAGGAACAGCCCGGCCGAAATCTGAGCCGCCCGGGGAAGCACCTTCTCGCCGGTTTCGAAGGCCTCGACCCGGAACATCTGCATGCCGCCGACACCCAGCATGGGCATGACGGCGATGGCCATGACGATGATCCCGAGGCCTCCCAGCCATTGGAGAATGCCCCGCCACAGCAGAATCCCCGGCGGCGCGTTGTCCAGTCCGGTGATCACCGTGGACCCGGTGGTGGTGATCCCCGACATGGATTCGAAGAAGGCGTCGGTAACGCTGAGCTCCAGTTCGCTGAACACGAACGGCAGCGCCCCGAACACGGTGACCATGGCCCAGCTCACCGTCGTCATCACGAAGGCCTGCTGGACCGTAAAGCGGAATCGCGGGGTCCGGCAGGTCAGCGCCAAGGCGACACCGACGAACACCGTAACGCCGGAAGCCACCGCGAACACCTGCCAGTCCGGATTGCCGACCAAGGCATCCACCAGGGCGGGCACGCACATGCCGACGCCCAGGGTGGTCAGCAAAATGCCGACGATCAGAAAGACAGGGCGTACGTCCATTAACCGGCTTGATCCCCCTAATACCAACGGTCGTTAATAATGACCGTTGGTATAAGCTATCGACAACCAAACCTTTCCGGCGGGTCCGGTCAAGTCCCGCTTTCCCAAGTGTTGCGTAAAGAAAGGATCGTCGCGACTACAGCGCCCGTGGCTTTCGCACTTTCGCGGTTCAGGCGAGAATACCCTCGCCGCCGGTGGGTTTGCCGATCATCGCCAGGAACTCGCGGCGGGTCGCGGCATTCTCGCGGAACGCGCCGAGCATCCGGCTGGTCACCATGACCACGCCCGGCTTGTGAACGCCGCGTGTGGTCATGCACTGATGGGACGCCTCGATGACCACGGCCACCCCCTTGGGCTCGAGAATATCGCTGATCGTGTTGGCGATCTGGGCGGTCATCTTTTCCTGGATCTGCAACCTGCGGGCATAGACCTCCACCAGGCGCGCCAGCTTGCTGATCCCGACGACCCGGCGATGCGGAAGATAGGCCACGTGGGCGCGGCCGATGATCGGCGCGAAATGATGCTCGCAGTGCGACTCGAAACGGATGTCGCGCAGCAGAACCATCTCGTCGTAGCCGTCCGTTTCCTCGAAGGTGCGGCGCAGGATCTCCACCGGATCGGCTTCGTAGCCCTGGAAAAACTCCAGATAGGCGTCGACGACCCTGCGGGGAGTCTCCCGCAATCCCTCCCGTTCGGGATCGTCGCCGGCCCAGCGGATCAGCGTGCGGACAGCCTCCTTGGCGTCCTCGCGGCTTGGCCTATCCGCAGGAGCGAACTGCTCATCCGTTGTCTTTTGATCATTGGTCCCGCCCACGACACTTACGGGTTTCACCGTGCTCACCATCAATCTCCCAATTCAATGCACCGAAGCGCTCTGGTGCGGACTATCCAACGAAAAGGCCGGAACATCCACGTCCAGCTGCTCGCCGTCTTCGGTCTCCATGTAATAGATGCCGACCATGATTCCGGACGGCGCCGACAACGGCGTGCCGCTGGCGTATTCGAAGACTTCGCCCGGCTTGAGGATCGGCTGCTTGCCGACCACGCCTTCGCCCCGGACCTCCTGGACGTTGCCGGTGCAATCGGTAATCCGCCAGTAGCGAGTTCAACAGCTGCACGGTTTCAGCGCCATTATTCTGGATCCGGACATGATACGCCCACACGAAATGCCGCGATTCCGGAGACGATTGCTCTTCCAGATAAAAAGGCCGCACCCGGACCGTGATGCCCCGCGTCGTTTGCTCGTAGGCCGGAGGTCCACCTCCTGGTTTGCTCGCCACCGCGTCTCTCCTCGAAGGGCCTCCGCGCCCACTACCGACCGTTTGAACTGATCATGTCCCTTACATGAGGCTTGGCCGCGAGTTTGTCCAGGGTCGCGCGGGCGGCAACGACCGGAAGGCGCCGCCGATCGGAGGCGACCCCTAACCCCCGGAGCAGGAGCCTCCTCCGAGCACGCAGAACTGCGCGCAGAAGGGGTGGTTGAGTTTCACCGCTCCGGTTGCCTCGGCAAGGCGGGAGCCGAGTTCGAACTGGCGGTCATAGGGCAGGAGCGTGCACGGAACGACCACCGGCCCCTCGGCGTCCCGGCGCTTGAGCACCATGCGCGACGTAGCGCACATCATATCCTCGGACCGGACGCCCAGGATGCCCCAGCAGTGCACGGTGATTTCGGGCACTGGCGAGCCGGGGTCCATCTCGGGAAACAGCACCAGCGCCGCCGGATCGCCGGCATCGACGGCGATGCCGTCCGCGGCGAACAACGCGGCGTAACCGGCGCGCAACTCGGCCTCCGTTTCGTCCCAGACGGTCCGCCCGGCCGCGTGAACATTGAATCCGCTGGCCGCCAGCCAGCGAAGGCCCTCGATCATGGGGCTCCATGTCCCCTCGCCGCGCAGTTCTTCGTGCCTTTCGGGCGTGTAATGATCGATGGAAACCCGCAAGGCTAGCGCGCCACCGTACGCCGCCTTTAGAGCCAGCAGCGCGTTCCGGTGATGGTGCATGGGTTTCATGGCGTTGGTCAGCACCAAGGCGCGATAGCCGCGCCCGAGCGCATCGCCCAGCATCGCCGGAAGCTCGCGGTTCATGAACGGCTCGCCGCCCGTGAACCCGATCTCCTCCACCGGCATGCGCTCGCGCTCGGCTTCGTCGAAATAACCCCCGACCTCGGCGGCGCCGATATAAGCCAGGCGATCGTTGGTGGGGCTGGATTCGATATAGCAGGTGTCGCACGCGATGTTGCAGAGGCTGCCGGTATTGAACCACAGCGTCCTCAGCCGCGAGAGAGACACGCTTGCCCGCGGCTCGCCCTTGGCGGTGACGTCGGGATCGCGGAACTTGGCGAGCTCCGGCTCGCGAGCAATGGCCAGGTTGGTATCAGGAGGCATCCGTTCCCTCGCACTGGTTGACCGAAACACCGGCCATGGTCCTTGGTTAGCCTCCCGGACCCTGAATGCCAAGTGACAAAGCATAACATAATCGTGAGCCCGGTCGCCGCGGGGGGCGCCCGCTTGCGCCGGAAACGGCAACGGACTATACAGAATACAGGTGCGTCGCGCGCGGGCGGGCGTGGTTCAATGGTAGAACGAAAGCTTCCCAAGCTTTAGACGAGGGTTCGATTCCCTTCGCCCGCTCCAGTCTCGGTCGTTTCGCGCCTCTTTCGCCGGCATGTCAGTTCTTTTTGCGCGGAGCCTCTTTTGATTCGCCGTCGTGCCGCGCCTTGCTTCCAACGGACAGAATCCACAGCCCGACGAAGATAATCGCGGTACCGGCAATCCAGAAGGGCAGGCGTTTATCGAGCGGGAACCGGTCGCCGATGCCCTTGGCGGTGATCGCTCCGGCGATCGCGACGGCTGCCCCGACGACCCAGTAAAGCCATCGGGGCAGCCTCGCCCATATCGAACGTGGTTCGCCGCCTTCGGTCACCGGCTAGAACGCGCCGCCTCCGGACGTGCGAACCATGGTGATCAGCACGGCGGCGAAGATCGCGGACGTGATCACACCGCTGATGTTGGCGCCGAGCGCGTGCGGCATGATGATTGCGTCGGGCGTAACCTCGGAGACGCATTTCTGGGCCACTTTCGAGGTGGTCGGCACGCAACTCACCGCCGCGATACCGATAACCGGGTTGTAGTTGATGCCCTTCCGCTTGTACCAGAAGTACAGGACATACCCGCCCATCAGTCCGCCGAGCCCGGAGAAAGTCAGCGCGATGATGCCGATGACCAGCAGGATCAGCACCTCCGGCTTGAGGATGATGCTGGCCTCGCAGAGCACGCCCAGCAACAGCCCGAGGAAGAAAGTGGAACCATAAAGCAGCGGTCCACTAAACAGCTCCTGGTAGTGGTTGAGGCCGCTCTCCCTGATAATGACACCGATGAACAGCGACATGAACAACGGCGCCGCCACCGGGAACAGGAGGCACAGCGCGACCGCGGCGACCACCGCGAACACCATCTTTTCGGTCGATGTGATCTTGTGTGTATGCTCCATGGGCATCTTCAAGCCACGGATATGGCGCGGCACCACGGCCTTGATCATGAACGGATAGCCGCCATAGGTCAGGCCGAGATAGAGATACGCCACCACCGTGATCGGCACGAACAGGTTCTCGGACAGCATCAGCGCCGCGAACAGCACCATCGGACCATCGGCGCCGCCGATGGTCGCCGTGGCGGCCGCGTCGGCCAGCGGCAGGCCCATGAGGATGCCGAGCGGAAGGGCCACGAAGGTGCCGAGTTCACCACACAGCGCGATGAACATACTCTTGAACGGCCGCGCCATGACGAAACCGACGTCGAGCAGCGAGCCGATGCCCATGAACACCAGACAGGCGATCATACCGTTGGAGAAGGTGAACGAGTAGACCGGCTGCAGCCACTGAATCTGCAGGATGTCGATCCACTTGTCCCCTTCGGCGATCAGCGGGCTGAGAAACAGCGTGCCCTTGGCGAGCCCGGTGGCCGGATCAACATCGGCCGGGAGCGCCATCCTAGGAGTTACGAACATGACCGCGGCGTTGATGGTGGCCATGCCGACCCCCATCGGAATCATGATCAGCGCTTCGAGCACACCCTTTTTGCCGAGGTAGATAAGCAGCAAGCCGACGGCGATGAGCGCCACCCGGCCGATCATGATCGCCGGCTCGGAGTCCACCAGGGTCGCAACGCCCTGGAAAATCTGCAGGAAGTCTAAATCGCCCATGGCGCTTCTCCGCGCCCTATTCGATGGTCATAAGGGCTTGGCCTGAATCGACCGCATCCCCGGCTTTCACCATGATCTTGGTCACCTTGCCGTCATGTTCCGCGGCGACAATGGTTTTCATCTTCATGGCCTCGATCACCGCCACCTGATCGCCCGCCTTCACCTGATCGCCGACACTGACGCTAACTTCCACGACGACGCCGCCCAAGGGCGCGATCTTGTCCTTGGCGCCGGCCGCCGCCGGAGCGGCCGCCGTCTTGGCCGTTGTCTTGGCCGGAGCCGCCGCCGCGGGAGCCGATGCCGCTCCCGCGTTCAGGCCGGGTTGTGGATAAAACGTGCTCCCGGCGTCCTCGGTGACGTCCTCCACAATGACGTCGTAAACCTTGCCTTCAACGGTGATCTTCAAATGTTTCGCCATTGGTCGTCCCCTAGGATCCTTCCGATTAATTACTCGGGCTTGCGCTTCGGCATGTGTGAGGTCTGATGGATCGTGCGGCCGGCGGTCGTCCACGCCGACCGACCCGGTGCTTCTCCGATGTAAACAAGCCGTGCCGCCCCCAGAGTGGCATAGACGGCGGCGGCGACGGCGGCCACCTGCTGGGCCGTTTCGTCGGGTTGTTCAGGCTCGGGCGCGACAGCAACCGAAACGGCTGTCGCGACGGCTTTTTGCTTCTTTTGTATCTTTTCGAGAATGACAACAATGGCCCAGATCAGACCCGCCGCGATCATGGCGACGACGATCGTCAGCCCGTAGCTAAGCAAAGCAGTCCAAAATGCGTCCCCGACACCAATCGCGGCGGCCTGTGCGGTAGCGTCCGTGGTCGTTTCCATGGGTATTCCTCGCGTTATCCTTAGTGCTGCTGCCTCAGAGCGGGATGTTGCCGTGCTTCTTCGGCGGACGCAGCTCGCGCTTTCCGAGGAGTTTGCGGAGCGTCATCGACACCTGAGACCGCGTCTGCGACGGTTCGATGATATCGGTTATGTAACCGCGCGCGGCCGCCAAATAGGGCGACGCGAACTCGGCCCGGTACTCTGCGACCAGTTTGGCGCGTTCCGCCGCCGGGTCCTTGGCCTCTTTCAACTCCTTGCGATAGAGAATGTTGACCGCGCCATCCGCTCCCATGACCGCCACCTCGGCCGTGGGCCAAGCCAGAACCACATCGGCGCCCAGATCCTGGCTGCACATGGCCAGGTACGCGCCGCCGTACGACTTTCGGCAGAGGACGGTGATCTTCGGAACGGTGGCGCCAGAGTACGCGAACAGCAACTTCGCGCCGTGGCGGATGATGCCGCCGCGCTCCTGCTCGATGCCGGGCATGAACCCCGGCACGTCCACGAGCGTGCAGATGGGAATATTGAAGGCGTTGCAGAACCGGATGAACCGCGCGCCCTTGTCGGAAGAATCGATATCCAGGCAACCGGCTTTTTCCATGGAATTGTTGCAGAGGAAGCCGACCACGATCCCCTCCACCCGGCCGAAGCCGACGATCATGTTCTTGGCGAAGCCGGCATGGACCTCGAGGAAGTTGCCGTCGTCGACCAGGCGCCTGACGATCTTGCCCATGTCCATGGCCACCGAGGGATCGGACTGGGCCAGCTTGTCCATTCCGGCGTCTTCGGTCATGGTTACGGCCGGCGTCGGACGGTGGGGCGGATCCTCGGAATTGTTCGATGGCAGGAAACTCAACAGCTGCTTGGCGATGTCGAGGGCGTGACGGTCGTCGTCGGCGACGAAGTGGACGTTGCCGCTGACGGTGGCGTGCATGTTCGCGCCGCCGACCTCTTCCATGGTGAATTCGCGGCCGGTAACCGCCTTGATGACCTGCGGGCCGGTGATGAACAGCTGCGCGTTTTCCTTGGTCATGATGATGAAATCGGTCAGCGCCGGCGAATAGGCCGCGCCGCCGGCGCAGGGCCCCGCGATGATGGAAATCTGTGGGATCACGCCCGACAGGACCACATTCCGGTAAAACACCTCGCCATACCCGGACAGGGCGTCGACCCCTTCTTGGATGCGCGCGCCCCCCGAGTCGGAGATGCCGACCATCGGCGTGCCGTTCTTCAGGGCGTAGTCCATGCCCAGAACCATCCGGCGCGCGTGCATCTTGCCGAGAGAGCCGCCCAGAACCGTGAAATCCTGGCTGAAAGCGGTGACCTGGCGTTCGTCGACGAAGCCGGTTCCCGTGACGACGCCGTCGCCGGGGAAGTCTTCCTTCTCCATGTCGAACGAGGTGCATTGATGCTTGATGTACGCCCCGACCTCTTGGAACGTGTCCGGCTGGAATAGGTACATCAATCGCTCGCGCGCGGTCATCAGCCCCTTGTCATGGCGCTTCTTGATCTTGGCTTCACCGCCGCCCACGAGGATTTTCTTGCGGCGCTCTTTAAAGGCTTGGAGGATTTTCGCATCGAGAGGCATGGTTGGTCATGGTCCTCACTCGGGAGCATTCGGTCGTGCCGAGCTCCACGTTCCCCACCCTGCCAGCGGCACGAAACCGCCGGCGATTTAATTACTGCTCGTTTTGATATCGCACCGTTGCCGCATTGCACAAACACGCGACATCAAGGCTCAACGAGTATGTTTTGTCCGTGTCCTGGGAGAATATCCCCCCGAAAGATCGCCGAAAATAAGACCGTTTATAGAGAGTGTCAAAACAAAACCTGCATTGGACGCCCCGATCGTGACCGTTAACCCCTTCAACCTGTTCGCAATCGCGAAAAAAGCGAAAAACCATTGGCGGTCAATATCTGATATTGCAAGAAAGCATGGCCGGATCTTTTGCCTGTTCGGCGTCCGGCCGCCCCGTAAACCGCCGTCAACATCGGAGACGATGCAATGCCTCTTACCGCTGGGCCCCTTACCGCTGGGCCCCTTACCGCTGGGCCCCTTACCGCTGGGCCCCTTACCGCTGGGCCCTAGTCCTTACCGCTGGGCCTCTTGTCCCTGGGCCACTTGTCCCCGGTCCCCTCGCGGGCCTCCGCGTTCTCGACCTTAGCCGCATTCTCGCCGGTCCATGCGCCACCCAGCTCCTCGGCGACCTGGGAGCGGACGTGATCAAGGTGGAACGACCGGAAATGGGGGACGACACGCGCGCCTGGGGCCCCCCCTACCTCAAGGACGCCGACGGCGCCGACACGACCGAAAGCGCCTACTATCTCAGCACCAATCGTAACAAGCGCTCGGTGACCATCGACCTCGGCAATTCCGAGGGGCAGGAACTCGTGCGCCGGATGGCGCGCAACTCCGACGTTCTTTTGGAAAACTACAAGGTTGGGCAGATGGCGGGCTGGGGGCTCGCCTATGACGATCTGAGCGCCGACGCGCCCCGATTGGTCTACTGTTCCATTTCCGGGTTTGGCCAGACCGGGCCATACGCTCCCCGTCCCGGCTACGATTTTCTGATCCAGGGCATGGGCGGCGTGATGAGCATCACCGGCGAGGCCGACGGTCCGCCGATCAAGGTGGGCGTGGCGGTGGCGGACATCGTCTGCGGGCTTTACGCGGCGGTCGCAATTCTCGGCGCCGTTCGCCATCGCGACGCCACCGGGCAAGGCCAGCACATCGATCTCGGCCTTCTCGACACCCAGGTCGCCTGGCTCATGAACCAGGGGCTGAACTATCTGACGTCGGGGACGGCGCCGGGGCGGCTGGGCAATGCCCATCCCAACATCGTCCCCTATCAGGCGTTCGAGGCGTCCGACGGCTACATCATTGTGGCGGTGGGCAACGACGCCCAATTCCGCCGGTTCTGCGTGTTCGCCGGAAACCCCCAATTGGCCGAGGACCCGGATTTCGCCACCAACCGGCAAAGGGTGCGGAACCGCGCGACCCTGGCGGCGATTATCGAGCGCATCATCCGCGAACGGACCGTCCGTCATTGGCTCGAGGGGCTGGAGGCCGTCAACGTTCCCTGCGGCCCCGTCAACAGCCTCGATCAAGTGTTCGCCGACCCTCAGATCCGCCATCGGGACATGGAAATCTCCATGCACCATCCGCTCGCCGGGAGCGAAGCCCGGCTGATCGGCAATCCCATCAAGTTTTCGGAGACGCCGGTGACATACCGCCTGCCGCCGCCCCTGCTGGGCGAGCACACCGACGCCGTGCTGGAAGAAGTTCTCGGCCTGGACGCCGACGAACGAAACCGTTTGAGAGCCAACAAGGTCATATAATAGTCGTTGCGGGCGGGTTGCGCCTACAGGGTCAGCCGGACGTCGATGACGCTTGGATCGTCCGGGTTGGTCGTGCGCGAAAACGCGAACTGATCGCAGACCTTGAGCATGCGTTTGTTCTCCCGCAGCACTTCGCCGAAGATCTCCCGAATGCCTCGGCCGCGGGCGTAGTCGATAATCCGCTGCAACAAGAGCGGCCCGAGGCCATGGCCCCCCATGTCGCTCCGCACCGAAATGGCGTACTCCGCCCTCTCGCCGTCCGGATCGGCGGCGATACGCACCCCGCCAAAGATCTCGGATTGTCCCGGCGCGCCCGGCTCGGCCAGAACAAGCGCCATTTCCCGGTCGTAGTCGATTTGCGTCATCCGCGCCGCCGTCGTGTGGCTCAAGCATTCTTGGGGAACGAAGAACCGCATGCGGATATCTTCCGGCGACATTTGCGCGAACAGGCGGCGAACTTCCGGTTCGTCCTCCGGCCGGACGGGACGCAGCAGGAACCTTCGCCCGTCGGGCACGTTTATGATCTCTTCCAGCTCCTTCGGGTACGGACGGATGGCGAGGCGGCTGGTCGCCGGTTGATCCGTCGCGCGCACCCGCAGACGCGTATCGAGGGCGATGACGCCGAACTCGCCCGCCAGCAGCGGATTGATCTCCAGTTCGCTCACCTGGCCGATGTCGACGATCAGTTGCGAGACCTTGATCAGCGTCAAGGCGATGTCGTCCAGCGCGGCGGCGGGCGTCGCCCCGAAACCTTGGAGGAGCTGCGACACCCGGGTCCGCGACATCACCTCCCGGGCTAGATGCATGTTCAGCGGCGGCAGCGCCAGCGCGGTATCCTCGACCACTTCCACCGCCGTTCCGCCATGGCCGAACAAGATGACCGGACCGAACTGCTGATCGTCGATCACACCGACGATCAACTCGAAGCCATCCGGCCGTCTCACCATCGGCTGGACCATGAAGCCGTCCACGCGCGCCTCCGGTTTCTTGGTGGTCACATGCAGGAGCATTGCCTCCGCGGCCGCGCGCACGGCCCCCGGCGTCTGGAGATCAAGCGCCACCCCGCCAACGTCCGATTTATGGGAGATGTCCCTGGACAAGATCTTCAGAGCCACCGGCCCAGCCAGTTCAGCGGCCTGTTTCGCGGCATCTTCGGGGGCCTTGACGACATGCGCGGGGACCACGGGAATGTCGTAGGCGCTTAGCACGGACCTGGCCTCGAATTCGGTGAGCCATTCGCGGCCATCCTCCAGCACGGCGGCGATCACCGCCCGCGCGGCCTCCACATCCGGCGAGAACGCCTCGGGGATCGAGTTCGGGGGTCTGCGTCAACGCCAGCTGATTACGCCGGTAGTTCACCATGTCCATGAAGGCCCGGACCGCTCGCTCGGGCGTGAGATAACTTGGAATACCGTGCTCGGAAAACATCCGCCGCGGCTCGCGCGCCGCCTCCTCGCCCAACCAACTCGTCAAGACACAGCACTTCTTTTCGGTCACCGCGTCGATTACGGTGCCGGCCGCCTCCGTCCCGGAAGCCACGGCGACGGGGCAGTGCAGAACCAGGACGGCATCGGCGCCACGATCCTCCAAAAGGATTTCCAACGCCTTCATGTAGCGTTCCTTGTAGTGTTTGCCCGAGGTGTCGCCGACGATGTCCACCGGATTGCCATGGGACCACATAGACGGCAGCACCGCGTTGAGAGCCTCAATGGTGTCTTCCGAAAGCTCCGCGAGACGCCCGCCGAAATCCATCAGCGCGTCGGTCGCCATCACCCCCACCCCGCCGCCATTGGTCAAAATGACAAGCCGGTCCCCCTTGGCCGAACCTCCCTGTGCCAGGGTCTCGACGGCGTCGAACAATCCGTCGATATCCATAGCCCGCAACATGCCGGCGCGGCGGAACGCGGCATCGTAAACAGCATCGCGCCCGGCCAGGGCGCCGGTGTGGGAGGCCGCCGCCCGGGCCGAGGCCGGATGGCGGCCCGATTTGACCACGATCACCGGCTTGATCCGGGCCGCCGCCCGCGCCGCCGACATGAACTTTCGCGCATGGGTCACGACCTCGATGTAGAGCAGGATCCCGCGTACCTTCGGCTCGTTCGCCAGATAATCCAGCATATCGCCGAAATCGACGTCGCTCATGTCGCCAAGAGACACGAAGTGGGAAAAACCGATTCCCCGCGCCGTCGCCCAGTCGAGCACCGCGGTCATCACCGCTCCCGACTGGGCGATGAAGGCCAGGTTGCCCGCCTTCGGTTGGATGTGGGCGAAACTCGCGTTCAAGCCCACCTCCGATGCCGTGATACCAAGGCAATTGGGACCGACGATCCGAAGGATATGCGGGCGCGCGGCATCGAGCATCGCCTGGCGCAGCTCTCCGCCGGCTTCGCCGTTACCCTCGCCAAAGCCGGCGGTGATCACGACCGCGGCCCTGGTTCCACGCTCCGCCAGAGCCGAGATTAGCCCCGGAATGGCCGGCGGCGGAGTGGCGATGACCGCAAGCTCGGGCGCCATCGGCAGCGCATCGATATTCGCATAGGTTAGCACCCCCTCGATGGCCGTGTGCTTGGGATTGACAGGCATCACCGGCCCATCGAACCCAGAGTTGAATAGATTGTGAGCCAGCACGGCGCCCACCGAGTATCGTTCCTTGCTCGCGCCGATCAGCGCCACGGATCGTGGCCTGAAGAGAAAGTCCAGGTTTCGAGTGCTCATCGCCGATGGTTCCCTTTACCGAAACTTATGGCAATATCGTTGCAAGCTAGCCGGTCGCCGGGCATCGGACAATTCGATGATCTCATGTCGGCTAACACCGGGAAACGTCCCGTTGGTTTCGTTGATGTCAATTCAGCGTTTACCTTTACCGTGTTATGGGGATCACCGGCACCGGAACATGGAGATCTCCATGCATCATCCGCTCGCCGGGGGCGGGGTCCGGCTGATCGGCAACCCCATCAAGTTCTCGGAGACGCCGGTGACATACCACCATCTACCCCCGCTTCTGGGCGAGCACACCGACGCCGTGCTGAAAGAGGTGCTCGGCCTGGACGCCGAGGAACGAGACCGGTTGCGGGCTCGTAAGGTCATTTGATGCCGTCGGGTTGCGCCTACAGGGTCAGCCGGACGTCGATGACGCTTGGATCGTCCGGGTTGGTCGTGCGCGAAAACGCGAACTGATCGCAGACCTTGAGCATGCGTTTGTTCTCCCGCAGCACTTCGCCGAAGATCTCCCGAATGCCCCGGCCGCGGGCATAGTCGATGATCCGTTGCATCAGCAGCGGCCCGAGGCCATGGCCCCCCATGTCGCTCCGCACCGTGATGGCGTACTCCGCCTTCTCGCCGTCCGGATCGGCGACGATACGCACCCCGCCATAAATCTCGGAACAGGGTATCCACTTCGCTCTCGTAATGACAATATGTGGGGATGGCCGAGCAAGCAGCCCATCCCGTTGGCGGCATCGACTATCCACGCACGCTTCAGCAATTCGATGAGTGGTTTTCTTCCGAGACCGCCTGTGCGGATTATCTTCGGCGTGTTCGTTGGCCGGAAGGTTTCCGCTGTCCGGCCTGCGGGGCGACGGTGGCATGGACGACGGCCCGGGGCCAGCTTCGATGCGGTGGATGCGATCGCCAAACATCGCCGACGGCGGGGACGGTTTTCGAGGGAACGCGGAAGCCGTTGCGGCTCTGGTTCCAGGCGATGTGGTACGTGACGAATCAGAAGCATGGGGTCAGTGCCCTGGGGGTGCAGAGGATCCTTGGCCTTGGCAGCTACCAGACGGCTTGGGCGTGGCTTCATAAGCTTCGCCGCGCCATGGTTCGCCCGGGCAGAGACCTTCTGGAGGGCGATGTTGAGGTTGACGAAACCTACGTTGGCGGCCATGAGACTGGCGTTATCGGTCGCAAAACAAAGAAAAAATCGATTGTCGCGATGGCCGCTGAAATCCGCGGGCGGGGCACCGGTCGTATCCGCATGGCGTGTGTCCGAGACGTATCTGCCGAGAGCCTCGTTCCGTTCGTCCAAACGTCCGTATGCCCAGGTGCGACGGTTCGAACCGACGGCTGGCGAGCCTACAACGGTCTCACGGACGTCGGCTTCGAACACCTGCCGAAGAACATTTCCGCCAGCGGCGACCCAGCCCATATCGTCATGCCTCGTGTTCACCGCGTTGCCGCTCTCTTCGATCGGTGGTGGCTGGGAATTCACCATGGGGCCATCCGTTCCTCCCAGCTCGACTACTACCTCGACGAATTTACATTCCGTTTCAACCGTCGCCGATCGAAAGCTCGCGGCCTCTTGTTCTACCGTCTTCTCCAGCAAGCCGCGCAACTGCAACCCGTGCCATACAAGACGCTCGTGGGCGGAAAGCTCAACGGTCACACCCAAATCTAGACCTTACGAGAGCGAAGTGGATACCCTATATCTCGGATTGTCCCGGCATGCCCGGCTCGGCCAGAACGAGCGCCATTTCCCGGTCGTAGTCGATTTGCGTCATCCGCGCCGCCATCGTGTGGCTCAGGGACTTCTGGGGCGCGAAGAATCGCATTCGGAAATCTTCCGGCGTCATCTGCGCGAACAGGCGCTGAGCCGCCGGCTCGTCCTCCGGCCGGACGGGACGCAGCAGGAAGCTTCGCCCGTCGGGCACGGTTATGGTCTCTTCCAGTTCCTTCGGATACGGTCGGATGGCGAGGCGGCGGGTGGCCGGTTCGTCCGTCGCGCGCACCCGGATACGCGTGTCCAGGGCGACGACGCCGAACTCGTCCGCCAGCAGCGGATTGATGTCCAGTTCGGTGACCTGCCCAATGTCGATGATCAGTTGCGAAACCTTGATCAGCGTCATCGCGATGTCGTCCATCGCCGCGGCGGGGGTCGCCCGGCAACCTTGGAGGAGGCGCGACACCCGGGTCCGCGAAATCACCTCCTGGGCCAGATGCATGTTGAGCGGCGGCAGCGCCAGCGCCGTATCCTCGACCACCTCCACCGCCGTTCCGCCGTGGCCGAACAGGATGACCGGACCGAACTGATGATCATCGATCACGCCGACGATCAGTTCGAAGCCGTCCGGCCGCTTCACCATGGGCTGGACCGTGAAGCCGTCGACGCGCGCGTCCGCCATCTTCGCGCTCACCCGCTGGAGCATCGCCTCGGCGGCCTCGCACACCGCCGCCGGCGTCTGAAGGTCAAGCGCCACCCCGCCCACGTCCGATTTATGGGAGATATCCCGGGACAATATCTTCAGGGCCACTGGTCCGGTCAATTTGGCGGCCTGTTTCGCGGCCTCTTCGGGGTCCTTGACGACGTGAGTCGGAACCACGGGAATGTCGTAGGCGCTTAGCACGGACTTGGCCTCGGGTTCGGTGAGCCATTCGCGGCCATCCTCCAGCACGCCGGCGATCACCGCGCGCGCGGCCTCCCCGTCCGGCGAGAACGCCTCGGGGATCGAATCCGGGGTCTGCGTCAACGCGTCTTGGTTGCGCCGGTAGTTCACCATGTCGATGAAGGCCCGGACCGCCCTTTCGGGCGTGAAATAGCTGGGGATACCGTGCTCGGAGAACAGTTGCCTGGGCTCGCGCGCCGCCTCCTCGCCCAGCCAGCTCGTCAGGACACAGTGCCTGCCCCCGGCCACCGCGTCGATCACGGCGCGGGCCGCGTCGGTCCCCGACGCCACGGCGACGGGGCAGTTGAGAACCAGGACGGCGTCGGCGCCGCGATCCTTGAGAAGGATTTCCAAAGCCTTCTTGTAGCGTTCGCCCGAGGCGTCGCCGATGATGTCCACCGGATTGCCATGGGACCACGTGGGCGGCAGCATGGCGTTGAGCGCCGAGATCGTGTCCGCGGACAGCGCCGCGAGACGCCCGCCGAAATCCATCAGCGCGTCGGTCGCCATCACCTCCACACCGCCGCCATTGGTCAAAATGACAAGCCGGTCCCCCTTGGCCGCATGGCCTTGCGCCAGGGTCTCGACGGCGCCGAACAGCCCGCCGAAATCCAACACCCGCAACATTCCGGCGCGGCGGAACGCGGCGTCGTAAACGGCGTCTCGCCCGGCCAGGGCGCCGGTGTGGGAGGCCGCCGCCCGGGCCGCCGCCGGATGACGCCCCGACTTGACCACGATCACCGGCTTGATCCGGGCCGCCGCCCGCGCCGCCGACATGAACTTCCGCGCATGGGTCACGGCCTCGATGTAGAGGAGGATCCCGCGCACCTTCGGCTCGTTCGCCAGATAATCGAGCATGTCGCCAAAATCGACGTCACTCATGTCGCCGAGGGACACGAAATGCGAAAACCCGATCCCCCGCGCCGTCGCCCAATCGAGGACCGAGGTCATCACCGCTCCCGATTGGGCGACAAAGGCGAGGTTCCCCGGCTTCGGTTGGATGTGGGCGAAACTCGCGTTCAAGCCCGCCTGGGACGCCGTGATGCCAAGACAGTTGGGACCGACGATCCGAAGGATATGCGGGCGCGCGGCATCGAGCATCGCCTGCCGCAGCTCGCCGCCGGCTTCGTCGCCACCCTCGCCAAAACCGGCCGTGATCACCACCGCGGCCTTGGTTCCGCGCTCCGCGAGAGCCGAAATCAACCTCGGCACCGCCGGCGGCGGTGTGGCGATGACCGCGAGATCGGGCGCCATCGGAAGCGATTCGATATCCGGGCAAGTCAGCACCCCTTCGATCGCCGCGTGCCTGGGATTGACCGGCATGATCGCCCCGTCGAAGCCGGCATTGAACAGATTGTGGGCCAGCACGGCGCCCACCGAAGAGTCGTCCTTGCTCGCGCCGATCAGCGCCACGGATCGTGGCTTGAAGAGAAAGTCCAGATTTCGGATGCTCACCGGCGATGTTTCCGTTTACCAAAATTTATGGGTATATTTGGTACAAACTGGCCGAACGCCAGGCGCCGGAGAAAGCGATGAATTCGCATCGGCGAATCCCGAAAAGGTCTTATCGGAGTGTTTTGGCGGCCACAGATGCTTGAAAACGGCCCGCGATGGTGGCGACGGGGTTGATTTCGCCAAAAGGTTGTGTCATTGGTTTTTCAACCACTGATTCGGGGAGTTGTGTGCTGAGATCCTTATCATTGTTCGGTTTGCTCGGCGTTTTGCTCATCGCCATATGCGTCGTTAGCCCGCCTCAATCGCGCGCGGAAGTGCGCGCCGAGGTTTTCCGCCCTTTTACGGTCGACAAGGTCCTGGTTCTCAAAGGCAAGCGGCGCATGCACCTTCTGCGCCGCGGCATGGTCCTTCGGACTTATCGCATTTCCCTTGGGCGCACGCCATCCGGCAAAAAGCTCAAGCAAGGGGACGGCAAGACACCCGAGGGGTGGTACACCCTCGACACGCGGAACGCGCGGAGCAATTTTTATCGATCCATTCACGTCTCGTATCCAAACGAGACCGATCGCGCGCGCGCCCAGGCCATGGGCGTGTCGCCTGGCGGAGCCATCATGATTCATGGGGAGCCGAATCACCTGAGCGCTATCGGCTTCGATGGCAAGGGCTGGGACTGGACCGAGGGCTGCATCGCCGTTACCAATAGGGAAATCGACGAGATCTGGGATGCCGTGCCCGAAGGCACGCCCATTGAGATTCGGCCCTGAAGGCTTGCTGGGAAGGCCGAACTCGATCATTCCGCCATCCCACCACGACGGAAAGCTTGATTTCCGCCGGCGGTCTTTCTAAACGAGGGGGTGGCGTGGCGATGGCCTTGCCGCGTACCGGCACCTGCCGAATCAGAAAGTGAATTTGGAGGATAGTATGAAAGTGGCTTTTAAGAGAGCCGTTCCGTTTGCGCTCGTGGCCGCCACTTTGGCCGTCGGCGCGTGTGCGTCGCAGAGCGACGTTGACGCATTGCGGAGCGATGTCGCGCAACTCAGGGACGAGGTGCGGGCGACCAGAGCCGAATCGGTGAAAGCCCAGGAGATGTCCTTGCAGGCGTCGAACAACGCGGCGGCGGCGGCGGCGGAAGCCCGAAACGCGGCGGCGGCGGCGAATGCGGCGGCCGAGAGAGCCGAGCGGATGTTCCAAAAAACGCTACGCAAGTAAGTTTGCAATCCGCGATGAACGGGTCGGCCGATTGACGCGCGACCATTCGCCGCGTTTGCCGGCTGAATGGTGCGTTCCGTTTCGACAGACCGGTCTGCATGCGACAGAGTCCGCCCCTCGGGGCGGACTTTTTTTATCGAGGCCGTATCAACGCAGATTGGTATTAGAGAAGGCCCAACTGGCGGAAGCTGGTGTGACCGCGCCTGGAGATGATCAGATGGTCGTGCAGCATGACACCCACCTTCTCCACGGCTTCCCGGATATCGCGGGTCATGGCGATGTCCGCCTTGGACGGTTTGGGGTGATTGCTCGGATGATTGTGGACCACCACGATCGCCGAGGCATCCACCTTTAGCGCCTGCTTGACGACTTCGCGGGGGTAGGCGGCGGTGTGGTCGATCGTGCCTTCGTGCTGGACCTGATCGCTGATCAGGACATTCATCCGATCGAGAAAGAGCACCCGGAATTGCTCGATCATGCTGTGGGCCATGCTCGCCCGCAGGTACTCGATCAGCTTGTCCCACGTGTCGAGCACCGGCTGCTCCGACATCTCCTCCTTGACCATCCGCGCCGCCAGCAAACGCACGGCCTTGAATAGAGCGAGGGCGCGCCGGTCGATGTTCTCGAATTCTTCGAGCTGCTCGGGCCGCGCATTGAGCACGCGCGGCAGGCTCTGGTCGAACCGGTCCAGGAGTTGCTTGGCCAGCGGCTTGGTATCCGCCCGTTTGTTCCAATAGAACAGCAGCAACTCGAGCAGTTCATAGTCGGGAAGAGCGTCCTCGTCCCCGGCAAGCAAACGATCGCGCAAACGCTTGCGATGCCCCCAGTAGTGAGGCTCGTTCGGCCGGACAAGTCCGGCGGGCTGCACGTCCGACAATCCCCGGGCGGCTTCGGCGCCCGCAAGCGCCTCGGTAACGGCCGCGCGCGGATCGGCGCCGGAAAAAGTCCAGACTTCCTCCATCCCGTTCCACTGACCGCCCAGCTCCCGGAACAGCTTTCGATGGGTAAACGTCTTGCCGCTGACCCTGTAAACGGTCTCTCCCGAGGACGCGGCGTGCTCGCTGACGATCAGTCCCGCGGACTTCAACGTTGTGTCGAGCGACCTCGGCATCGGCCTACCTTTGCGCGGTTTGCCGCTTGTTGCGCCGCCACTTCCAAGGCTCCACGAAATCCGCCCGCCAGATCCCCTTCGCGGCGTCGCGGGCCTCGGTTTCGTCGTCGACGTAGTCCTTGGCGTAGCGCCGATACGCGAGCGCCCAGCCCTCGCGCACCATCATCGCGTTCAGGTCCCGTTCACCGGAGTAGCACACGGCGATAATCCGGCCGTACCGGTCTCTCTTATCGCCCTTGCAGGTCACCGGGTGCCCAACGGTTCCATCCACGAGAGCCAATGTCGCGCTCTCGCCGCACCGCCACGGAACACCCGCCACCTCGCAGGTTTGACGGGTTTCCGGCGCGTCGATGCCGTGAAGACGGATGCGTTCGCCCGAAATTTCGATGGTGTCGCCATCGATGATCCGCGCCTCGCCGACGATGTCCGCCGTCGCGTCGGCGCACAAAACCAGCACCAGGGCGCTCGCCGCAACGACGCCGGGACCGATGCGGACCGCCCAACGATGAACCAGATTGTGGAGAAAAACGGTAACGACCTTGGATTTCATAAGTCGACCACCCCGTTTAGCGCATTCTGTGATAACCCGAATGGGTGCTTTTTTCAACAACTGCTGATTCGCGCGGCCAAATGAACACCGTAGATGATGACCGATGGCTCGAAGCGTGACTGTGAACCGGGTCACATTCGCGGGTCAAACTGCCGACTTTATACCCCAAACAGGTTGTCGTTGGCCATACTCATGTGCGAAGCGACCATGGGAGGTCACTCCTTCGGCATCGCCCCCACCAAAAAGATCGGGATACGATTACGGAAAGGGTCGCTCAGACAAGCGGCGACGAGGCCAGCGTTCGCACCAGGAGCAGCATCCACACGATCAGGCAAACGCCTATCACGGCAATGATGATTTTCTTGATCAGATCGGCTGACACGGCATTCCGAGGATTTGGCGAATCACCCGTCGGTTTCGGATGGAGCGGCAGGCAGGATGGCGGCGCAGAGCAGCACCATGCCGCCGAAGCTGATGTAGATGATGATGGTGAGCGCGGTGGTGTCGGTGACCCCCGTCAACAGCAACACAAGAATGCCACGGATCACCATCTCGGAAACGAACAGGATCGCGAAGGTGATCAAAGCCCAGAGGACGAAAGAGCGCTGACGGGCCATCCGCGCGAACAGGCCGACGCCCAAGGCAATGAAAACGGCGACGATCAGGATCACAGGACGCACTCACTCTGTCGGGATGTTTTAATGCGGTCGTCGAGCATCTTATCACGACCGCGACACGGAAGAATGGGCGCCGATCTTCCGGCCGGCGCCCGCTCCGTTATTTCTTGATCATTAATGTCTCCGTCATGAAATAAACGGTATCGACATCGCCGTCGGGTTTTTCGACGATTGCGACGCCATCCTCGAAATCGACCGCTTCGATACGGTTGGTCGCGAAAAGCTGCGAGATCTCATTGAGCAACATGGTCTCAAGGACACCGCGCACGGTATTGCCGTCCGTCAAGCGCGCCTTCACCTTCTCTTGCAGCTCCGGCGATAGCATGTCGAAGACGGCTTTGTCTCTCGGGTTCATTTCGGCCGCTTGAGCCGAGGTGAAAGCCAGACAGGCACCCACAACGGCAGCAGACAGAATCTTTCGCATGATCTTAATTCCCCATTGTTGTAGACGCGGCCAAACGAATAGTCGCGTTCGGCCATACAAATACACCGGTTCGGATAGTGCACCGAAAGGCCCGCTTCGATCAATAACAGCTTTTTGTCGGCACCGTAGGGACTGTACATGCCTTCCCGGCGATGCCATCATCTTAAGCCGTAAGTGATGGACGATGAAATTAAGCAATCCAGGAAGGGGGTTACGCACTAATGAAAGCTATCAGATCGATGATCGCGGCCGGTGTTGTCTTCGTGGCCGCCGGAACCGCGTGGGCTCAGGACAATCCGTGCGCGTCGCGGGCCGAGTTCGAGTTGAAACAGCACCGCCTTTCCATGAGCGATATGACGGATGTCCAGTGGCAGACGGAGCGTTTCGCGGCGGGACAAAACAGGGGAGACGGAACGGTGAGCGGCTACAGTTTCTATGGACGGCCGCCGTCGTGCTCCAGCGGCCAAATCGTCATCGAGATGTGGCCGGACTGCGGAGTGCAGGACGTCTATACCCATGGCGGCTGCAAGATCGAGGGTGTTTTCTCCAGCTGGTTCTGAGGCCGGGACTCTCGAATCCCGCGGTCGCGACCGTGAACGAAAAACGACCGCGCCTTAATGAAACGCGCTGAACCCCGTCCGCTGTCACCCGCGACCGGAAGGCGCTCGAAGAGGCCGGTCAAGACAAAACCAAGAAAAAGCCGGAGCCCAAAAACGTGGCCAAGGGTCTGCCGACGACCTGCGTGCCGGAACCGCCACCGGCCCCGACCCTCGAGCAACTCCGCGCCGAGACGATCGAGGCGGCGATGATCGGCGTTCCGGAAATCGACGCCGAGCACGAGCGGTTGATCGCGCACTATTACGCATTGCTCGAGGCCCTGAGCCGGGGGTGCGACGCCCACACATTCGCCCTTCGCTATCACCTGTTCATCCACCGGGTGCGCCGGCACTTCGCCCACGAGGAGCGAATAATGGTGGATATCGGCTACGACGACCACGACCAGCACAAGGCCCAGCACACCAAGCTGATGCGCGACGCGGAGAGGTTCCTGGCAAAGCTGGTCAGGGGAACGGAGAAGATCGAAGCCGTCGCCGTCACCCGATATCTCGAGCACTGGCTGATGCATCACATCACCACCCATGACCGGAAAATTGGGGAGTTTTTATCCCGGCGCGTCTGGCCGATCTGAGACGCGATCGAACGAGCGGGTCAGCCCCGCGGCTTGGGGCGCGCCGTCGCGGCGTCGGCGGACGGGGTCGCCGCGTCCTTCCGCTCGGCGGCGGCGCGAGCATGGCGAGAGATGTTCTTTTCGTCCGTGCTGAATACGAACCGGCCGAACAGGACGCAACCCTTCATGCCCGGGTCGCATTCGCGCCCTTCCACCCGCAGACACGTACCCTTCAATTCATTGGGACAGCCCCAGCCACTCATCGCCGATCACCCCGGTTTTGCCGTGCCATTACATACACTATTTCTAATTTAAAAGGAAAGCGCTCATCGGTGCGACGGCGGGCCGTTCCCCGACCGTCGGCCGTTCGATTGGATGGATTGGAGAGGGCTACCGCGCCGCCGTTTGGATGCCGGCGCTGCGTGAAGCGGTCATTACCTTGTGGCGCCACCAGAAGTTCTCGTTGATGGAGTAAACGGCCTCGTAGTGGCGGACGGTGTCGGTTTCGACCACCTGCTTGATCTGATTGTCGAGCATCCAGCTCTTGGCGCCATCGAACGCGACGAGCACCGCGTGCCCCTCGCCGCGCTTCAGATCCTTCACCGCCGCCAGACGAAGCGCGTTGGCGTTCCAGCCCAGGCGCTTGAGGGCGAAGAACTTGGCGATGGCGAAATCCTCGCAATCGCCGGAGTGGGTCATGAACTCGGCCGGAGTCGCCCAGTAGTCCTTCTGGCCCCAGGTCTTGGTATCGGGCGCGTAAGGCCGCGCGTTCATGTGCGCATTGACGGCGACGAGCTGCTCGTGGCGGGTCTTGCCGCGAAGGGTATCGAGAAAGGAGTCGAGGCGCCGGTACGCGCAAGCGGCCGAGTCGTCGTTCCGGCACTCCTGCCCCCGTGTCCGGTCCTGCTCCTGGGCATAGCGGGCGACGGCCGAGTTCCACTTCCGGAATGCGTCCATCTTGTCGAAGCGAATCTCGATGCTGTGAAAGAAGCTCCGGCGATCTTCGGCGGCGGCGGCGGGCCGATGGAGGACGAGGGCGGTCATCAGGACGGACACGATCAGAACCAGCGTCGAAATCCGCCGAGCGATCGAAGAAGCTTCGCGGGCCATTCCGTCGATCTGTCTCGGCATTTCCAGGTTCCTTTTCCGCCGGTTCAAATACACTATATACGTGTGTATTTGATGTTTATGCTCGCAATAATTACTCCATATGGGTTATCCGGGGCGCCGTCAAGCGGTTACTACTATTTTAAGGAGATTTTATTGTTAATTGCCTGTTATGGTTGCATATAGGAGCACAAGATGGGCGCGACCGTGATTTGGCCGATTCTCTCGGGGAAAAAAGCCGAGGGAGAGAGGCGACTGAAGCAGTCAGGTCACGGGGGTCGAAAACCCCGTGCACATCACTCTGATCAAGACATCGGATCGACTTACAGCGCGGACAGCCGACCCGCGTCGCCGCGAAGCCGCGTTGCCGCAACGTCGACGAATACCCTAATTTTGGCGGCGGCCCGCCGGCCTTCGGAATGCAAAAGGTGAATCGGCATCAGATGGTCGTCGTAGTCCCTCAGCACTTCCACGAGCGCGCCCGACATCAGTGCATCCGCGACCTGGTATGACAGAACCCGTGTCAGACCCCAACCGGCGAGTGTGGCGTCGATCGCCGCGTCCATGGTGTTGACAGCCAGAGACGGTTGAAAACCGACGGAGCGCCTCTCGTCGCTCCTGATGAACTCCCATTTGGGGACCGTCCCCAAACCCGTGGGGAATATGATCCGATGGTCATGGAGATCCTCGGGGGTCCTCGGCGTTGTCGACCGCGCAAGGTAATCCGGCGCGGCGACCGTCACCCGGCGCACCGAGCCGACCCTGGCGGCGGACAGCGAGGAATCCGGCAGGTCGCCGATCCGCACCGCGACATCGAGCCCTTCATCGATCAGGTTGACAATCCGGTCGACAAACAACGTGCTGGCCCTCACCGCCGGATAGGCGTCGAGATAATCGCACAGGATCGGCGCGATGAAACGCCGGCCGAAGATAACCGGCGCCGTAATCCGCAACTCGCCCCGAGGCGCGTCATGGTCTCCCGCGGCGGAAGCCTCGGCCTCCTCCAGTTCAGCGAGGATACGGACGGCATCGGTGTGAAACCGCCGCCCGGCTTCGGTCAGCGCCACTTGCCGGGTCGTCCGCGTGAACAGTTGCACGTCGAGACGCGCCTCAAGCGCCGTTACGAACCGTGTGACGGCCGGAGGCGACATGTGAAGCCGCCGCGCTGCGGCGTTGAATGCGCCCTCTTCGGCAACCGAGACAAACGTCGAGAGTTCGCGAAATCGATCCATTAATTCCACTTGAAGGAATAATTTATTGATAATTTCACATATTATCCATTTCCAAGAAATAGTCGATGGTGCTCCACCCAGCCGATACGGGCTAACGATACACCGGAGGACATCATGGCTCGCGCCTTTGCGGAAATCGCCTTCACCCCAGCCGTTCGCGCCGTGCAGGAGCGTCAGGGTTCGGCCGGCGCCTACGCCAAATTTCTCACCCCTAAAGCGGACCGCGCCGATCGCTTCGGCGACTCCGAACTGCGGTTCATCGCCGCGCGGGACGGTTTCTATCAGGCAACGGTAACCAACACGGGATGGCCGTACGTGCAATTCCGGGGCGGTCCGCCAGGCTTCCTCAAAGTGCTGAACGACCAGACCATCGCCTATGCCGACTTCCGCGGCAATCGCCAATATCTGAGCGTCGGCAACGTGGAAGAAAACGATCGGATTTCACTGATCCTGATGGATTATCCGAACCGCCGGCGGCTGAAAATCTGGGGTCGGGCCAGGATCGTCGACATTGCCGACGACGCGGAGCTGGTCAAACGTCTCCATAGCGCGACGTACAGCGCCCGGCCGGAACGCGCCGTGGTGATTACCATCGAGGCCGTCGATTGGAATTGCCCCCAGCATATTCCCCAACGTCTGACACTCGAAGAATTCGAGGTGCACCTGGCTCCGCTGCGAGACGAACTTGCGCGCTTAAAAGCGGAGAACGCCTCCCTCAAAGCCGCACTCCGTGACCGAACCTGACAGCAATCCAAGATCGAAAGGAGATCGCTATGATTCACGACATTCGCACCCTTGTTGGCGCAAACGCGCTCGCATTCGCTCTCGTGGCGCCGCTCGCAGCGCCTTCCCCCGTTTTGGCAGACGCGACGATTACGCCAAACATCACCACCGCTCAGGTCCACTACCGCAGCGAGTCGATTGACGGAGTGGAGATCGCTTATCGCGAGGCGGGCGACCCCGCGCGTCCAACCGTCTTGTTGCTCCATGGCTTCCCCACCTCGTCACACATGTACCGCAACTTGATACCCGAACTCGCTCGGCGATATCATGTACTGGCGCCCGATTTCCCCGGGTTTGGCGCCTCGGCGATGCCGGCAGCGGACGCCTTCGAATATTCCTTCGCCAATATCGCCCGGATCATGACCGCTTTGATCGATCGCAAGGACATCGGGCGCTACGCCGTCTATCTGATGGACTACGGCGCTCCCGTCGGTTACCGGATGTTCGCCGAGGATCCGGAGCGGGTATCCGCGTTTGTGATTCAGAATGGCAATGCCTACGAGGAAGGCTTGCGCGAGTTCTGGGATCCCATCCGCGCCTACTGGTCGGACCCATCGGCGGAAAATGGCAATAAGTTGCGGGCGTTTCTCACACTGGACGCGACCAAGTGGCAGTTCACCCACGGCACGCAGGACCCGGAGCTGATCAACCCGGACAATTTCTGGCACGTGCAATATCTCCTGGACCGCCCCGGAAACCAGGACGTGCAACTCGAACTGTTCCTGGACTACGGAACCAATCTCGAAGAATACCCCAAGTGGCAGGCCCTCTTCCGCGAGCACCAGCCCCCGGCGCTTTTGATGTGGGGCAAGAACGACGCCATCTTCCCCGAGGAGGGTGCTCATCCGTACAAGCGCGACCTGGAGAATCTCGAGTTTCACCTGCTCGACACGGGCCACTTCGCTCTCGAGGAATACGGCTCGCTCATTGCCAGGCGAACGATTGAGTTCCTCGACCGGACCCAGCTCTGAAACAAATTTCATTGACTCGGGCCCGTCTCGCGGCCGCGTCGCCTAATCAACGGCGCGGCCGCAATACCAATGGTCACAATAAGTCACTAGAGCAAATCCGTGTCAGATAGAATCGAAATGGGATTCCCAAAGGCCGCGGAAAGTGATTCAAGCTAAGGGCTGGGATAGAGGAGGCCATCCCTGGATGGTACGACCTTATTCGGAAGACCTTCGTGAGCGTGTTGTTGGCGCTGTTGAGTTGGGGACGTCGCGGAATTCGGCGGCAAAGCAGTTTGGTGTGAGCATCAGCTTCGTTGTCAAGTTGATGCAGCGCTGGCGGCGGCGGGGAACGATCAAAGCCGACAAGTACGGCGGCTGGAAGAAGCCGAAACTGGCTCCCCATGCCGATCGTATCCGGGCTTTGGTGGCCGAGACCTGCGACATCACCATCGACGAGTTGCGTACCGCCCTTGCCGCCGAAGGGATCGAGGCGAAGCGCTCGACGCTGGGCGACTTTCTCCTGGCTCAGGGGTTGACGCGAAAAAAAAGACCGCTCACGCCGCCGAGCAAGAGCGCCCTGACGTTGCCGCGGCGCGAGCCATCTGGCGCAACCAGCAGCCCGGGATGACGGCCGAACGATTGGTCTTTCTTGATGAGACCTGGGCACGCACCAACATGGCCCGGCGCCATGGGCGGGCACCGCGCGGTGAGCGGGTGCGCTCGGCCATTCCCCATGGCCATTGGAGGACAACCACATTCCTTGCCGCCCTGCGCCACGACAGGATGACCGCACCCTGCGTGTTCGATGGGCCCATCAATGGCGCGCGCTTCCTCGCCTGGGTCGAGCAAGCTCTGGTCCCGACCCTCGCCAAGGGCGAGGGCGACATCGTCATCATGGACAACCTCGGGTCCCACAAGGTTGCCGGCGTCCGCGAGGCCATCGAGGCGGTCGGCGCGACCCCGCTCTACCTCCCGCCCTATAGCCCCGACTTCAATCCCATCGAACAGGTCTTCGCCAAGCTCAAGTCAATCCTGCGAAAGCTTGGCGCCAGAACCGTCGACGATCTTTGGAAGGCCATCGGAAACGCCCTCAATGAGTATCCGCCCGCCGAATGCAGAAACTATCTCCCAAATGCAGGCTATTCCGTCTAAACCGGATACGCTCTAGCAGTGATTCTTGGGATTAGTCCGACGCCTGATAGTTGGGAGCCTCGCGGGTGATGGTCACGTCGTGAACGTGGCTTTCGCGCAATCCGGCCAGCGTCGTCCGCCTGAACGTGCAGTTGCGCTGCAACTCGCCGATGGTCCGGTTTCCGGTATACCCCATGGCCGCCCTCAGCCCGCCCACCAACTGGTGTATCACGGTTCCCACCGGTCCCTTGTAGGGTACGCGCCCCTCGACCCCCTCCGGAACCATCTTGAGGGCGTCCGCCACTTCCTGCTGGAAATAGCGATCCGCCGAGCCCCGCGCCATGGCGCTGATGGAACCCATCCCGCGATAGGACTTGTAGGAACGCCCCTGATAAAGGAACACGTCGCCCGGGCTTTCGTCGGTCCCGGCGAGCAGCGAACCGATCATGACGCTGTCGGCGCCCGCCGCGATCGCCTTGGCGAAATCGCCCGAATATCGGATGCCGCCATCGGCGACCAGCGGCACGCCGTGTTTTCCGCAGACTTCCGCCACCTCCTGAATGGCCGAGAACTGGGGCATGCCCACGCCGGCGATCATTCGGGTGGTGCAGATGGATCCCGGCCCGATTTCCCACCTTGACGGCGTCGGCGCCCGCATCGATCAGCGCCTTGGCTCCATCTTGCGTGGCGATGTTTCCGGCAACGACCTGAACGTAGTTGCTGAGTTTCTTGATCCGCTCAACCGCCTCGATGACGCCCCGGGAATGTCCGTGGGCGGTATCGACGACGATCACATCCACGTCCTTGTCCAGCAGAGCTTCCGCCCTGAGCACCCCGTCCTCGCCAACGCCGGTCGCGGCGGCGACGCGAAGCCGGCCCCGTTCATCCTTGCATGCGTGGGGATAACGCTCCGCCTTCTCGATATCCTTAACGGTGACGAGACCAACGCATCGATACTGCTCATCCACCACCAGGAGTTTCTCGATCCGGTGTTTGTGCAAAAGCCGCTTGGCCTCCTCGCGGTCCACGCCGTCGCGAACGGCGACCAACGGCTTTTCCGGCGTGTCGCGGGTCATCAGCTCGCTGACCGGTTGGCGGAGATCGTTGGCGAAACGCACGTCACGGTTGGTGAGGATCCCCAGCAACCGGCCACTGTCCTCCTCCACCACCGGAACGCCGGAGAAATGGTATAAACTCATCAACGCCTGCGCATCGCCCAGCGTCGCCGCCGGTCCGATGGTGACGGGATTGACCACCATGCCGGACTCGAACTTCTTTACGCGCCAGACTTCTCCGGCCTGGGTTTCGGGATCCATGTTCTTGTGGATGACGCCAATTCCGCCGGCCTGGGCCATGGCGATGGCCAGCGCGCTCTCGGTGACCGTGTCCATGGCCGCCGAGATCAGCGGAATTCGCAATTCCACCGACGGCGTTAGCCGTGTTCCGGTATCGACTTGGCTCGGAAGGACGCTGGACGCCGCGGGTACCAGCAACACATCGTCGAACGCCAGCGCCTCTTTTATGGTCATGCCCTCTCCGCCCTCGGAATGGCCGCGTATCATACAGAACCCGCCGCGCTTGCCAAGACGCTTCGAGCAATGAAAGACCGACCGGCCCGGATCCGAGGCGCCGACCATAAAATTTGAGGGTAATGCCCGAAATTCGCGAATACCAACTGTCGTTGATAATGATCGTTGGTATAAGTTCCGCGCTTATGGCGGCGACTCAGTCGCGAGCAATGCTACCGGAGGGTGACAATTGCTCGATGGCTTGGTCTTGACCTCTGGCAAGATCCCGGTCGCCGGTCGACAGGAAAGATAGGGTCACGAGGACGAAAAAGACTGTCGTGACGAGCGCCGAGAGGCAACGGAGCAGCGTCCCAAACCAGCGTTTGTCCGGCTGAATTTCGACGGAAGAGTTTGAGCGCCCTCCCGAAACACGCGGATCATCCATGGTCGGTTTCCTCGCATACACTGAGTGCGTACTCGGCCGATCCCCCAATCCACGACTAAACGACCGGCGGTCTTAATTTTTTATTAACCCGCCAAGCATCTCTTTCGGCGTCGTCCCATTTATCCCCGTCACTCGCCGCATCCCCTTGGCCAACCCCCGCGTGGCCGGGCCTAAGCCAGACCGGTTGATTTCCCTCTATGCGAGTTTTTTGGAATTTCGATCTATCTATCGTACCTAAACGGATCCGTGTTTCGCGGACGACCGCTTTTTCTCTGCCCCATATGACCCATCGCCTACCACAAGTAGGTTATAATGCTGGTAGCCATGCCCGTTTTGGGTAAAAGTATAGGTGGAGGAATTATAAAGTTTTTCTTGTAATTCGCGTATTTTATCGAGATAATGGACGCAATTGGCCCGAATTCACCATCAATAGAATCCATAATCAATGTCGAATTCTGATCTCATTTTATTTTATCGATATTGCCTCATATTTTTACATAAATTTATTTCATAGAAATATTCCTCATGCCATTTAGGCTCATGGGTTACTTCACCCGATACCAGGCTCTTACGTTTGCGGCTCATAACGGATTTCTACCACTTATGGTTGATATCCAAAAAAAACTCGCCGCCCGAATCGTGACGGGGACCGTGGTCCCGGCCACTCGCTTCACAACATAGACACAGGAAACGCCATGGGGATTTCAAGCTGTTTGGTCGACGCAACGCCCTCCGGTCATGAGGGTCATAACGCCACCGCGGTTCAGGGCTCGGCGACCTGGCAACAAGCCGTTAGTGAACTCAAGGACGCGATCAACGCCGATGTCTGCGCCATTGCGGTTCACTACTATGAAACCGGCCACGGCCGGTTTACCCACGCCTCGGGCGTCGACCCGGACCATTTGGCCTCCTATGAAAGCCGCTATTCCCGCTGCGATGTTTGGCTGCGCCCGGAAGAGCGCTTCCGGATCCCGGGGACGGTTTGGATGGACAAGCACCTCTTGACCCGACCGCAGCTCATGGAGAGTCAATACTACAACGAGTGGATGAAGCCGCAGGGATTGGTGCACCACATGTTCGGCGTTATCGAACGAAAGGGTAAAACGGTGGTCTGCCTCGTTTTAGCCCGCAAGTCCGAAAAGCCGCCATTCACCGAAAACGAGGCGGCGTGCCTCGGCGTCATGCTGCGGGCCGTGGGCAGTGCCTGGCGCATGGAACGTTCGGCGCGCGCGCGCGTCGCCCATACCGGCGCCGCCTGGAACGTTCTCAATCGGCTGACCCTCGGCATCATTCTGCTGGACCACGGCGGCCAGATCGCCGCGCTAAACCTCAAGGCGCTTGAAGTTCTCAAACGCGGAGACACCCTCAGCGCCTTTAACGGCAGCCTTTCGTTGAGTTTGCCCCAGGAAAACATTCAGCTTCAGGCTATCGTCGATGAGTTTTTGGTTCCGTCATCGGAGGCTTCGCCGGAGAGCAGCAAGGCGTTGGCGGTTTCGCGTCCCGACGGAAAAACGCCGCTCCACCTGATTCTGACACGGGTCAATAACGGAACCGCCGCGCATGGCAACCGCCGGAACCTGATTGCCGTGTTCCTCTCGGATCCCGAGCAACTCGGCACCCCGCGCGAGGAGTGGCTACAGGACCTTTACGGACTGACCCGCGTGGAGTCGCGGCTGGCCGTCCTCATGTGCCAGGGGCTGACCCCGGACGAAATCGCCAAGAAATTGCGCATCAGCGTTCATACCGTCCGCGCCTATCTCAAGGACGTTTTCCTGAAGATGGGCGTCAACCGGCAAGCCGCGATGGTGCGGCGGCTGGTCGATGGCGCCGGTCAGCTGCGCACCGACTCCGGTATGGAGCAACGCATGCCCGTTACGATCGCCTCGGTTTCACACAGTGCCTCCCGTTCAAGCGCGCTCGCCCTCTAACGGTCTGCACCAGGATACCCGCACATTAGGCCCGGATATAGCAGAGCCGGCCCCCTACATGTAAGCTTTCAGCAACGGACGCCGGCAACCGTATGCCGGCGTCAGGTTTGTGGCCCCGCCTTCCGTGAAATCCGCTTGAGATTCCGTGCCGCCGAATCAGGTGCCTTCCAGCCCGGGGATCCTATCAAGCCAATTCGGACTGTTTCCAGTCTCTTCCCGCGCCCAAGACGCCGGATTGATCCCTACGCTTCCGCCATCGATTACGAGATTGGATCGGGGTAATGGCGGTCTCGGTCGGCTTCGCCGCCGTTCCTTTTCAGCGGCCCAACCGGCATGGAAAATCCGGCGTGGCGTAGGGATTCGAGAGCAGGAACAACTTCCTACACAAATTGGGGGGTTCTCAGGTAGTGCTTCTGCGTATGTTGCTCGTTATGAGTGTGCATGTGCTGTTGTTACAGCCTGCCGGAGAGAGCGCCAATGGGGCGCGCTCGTCATAGTATCGAATACACACACGGAGGAGAAACTGTTATGGCTAACTATACCCCTTACGAGTCCGCGGCGAGCGGTCGCCGGACCAATCCGAACGGCCCCGACATCATCGCGCCGGCGCACTACATCGTTCCGGAAGGCCTGGGCATCATGCAGTCCACCGACTATGCCGATCTGATCAAGACCGGCGGCGGCACCGACGACATCTGCTCCAGCGGCGGCGACGACAAGGTCATCGCCGGCGGCGACGGCGACGAAGTCGACGGCGGCACCGGCAACGACTGGATCTCCGGCGACGACGAGGTCCTCGAGAACTACACCGACGGCAACGACGTCATTCGCGGCGGCGCCGGCAACGACACCGTCCTCGGTCAGGGCGGCGACGACCAGATCTGGGGCGAAGACGACAACGACCTGCTGTTCGGCGGTTCCGGCGACGACTATATCAGCGGCGGCCAGGGCAACGACACCATCGACGGCGGTTACGGCGACGACGAGCTGAACGGTGGCTACGGCCACGACGTCATCGAGGGCGGCGACGGCCAAGACACCATCTCCGGCGGCGAAGGCAACGACAACCTGTCCGGCGGCAAGGGCGACGATCACATGAACGGCGATGCCGGCAACGACGTCATGGACGGCGGCAAGGGCGACGACGTCATGAGCGGCGGCTACGGCGACGACGCCGTGAGCGGCGGCGCGGGCGACGACTGCGTCAAGGGCGGCTACGGCAATGACCTCCTCGACGGTGGTTATGGCGACGACGTCGTCGTTGGCGGTTACGGCGACGACACGGTCAACGGTGGTGACGGCGATGACAAGCTTGCCGGCAACGAAGGCAACGACGTCCTCAACGGCGGCGCCGGCGACGACCTCATCGTTCCCGGATCGGGCAACGACACCATGTCCGGCGGCACCGGCTCCGATACCTTCGAGTTCCACCAGGACGACATCAACTTCTACGCTTTCCAGAACGCGGTCGACGTGATCGAGGACTGGGACGCCAACAACAACCCGTACAGCGGCGACGCCGACGTCATCCGCCTGTGCGGTCAGCCGGAATTCGTGCCGGTGAAGATCCAGTTCGGCGCCTTCTTCGGTGACGGCAACCAGCTTCCCGACGACGTCATGATCCTTCTGTCCAACGGCCAGAAGATCTTCCTCGACGACGCCGCGGTGGCGAAGTGGTATCCCTACATCGAGACCGAGTTCGACATGGGCATCGCCACCTTCACCGATCCGCTGACCTCGGGCAAGAACGCCGACGACTTCGATCTCGTGCACCTTCCGTACGAGTGCCCGCCGGTCGATTGCGCCGATCCGGACCAGGCCGAAGACCTCTATCCGCCGGAGATCTGGGCGGAGCTGCAATAGATCGATCGACGATCTTAAGCGGTAAGCTTTGAGATGGGCGGTGGCGGCCTCAGCGGGCCCCACCGCCTTTCTTTTTTCAACGCCCACACTTCTCGTTTGGAAACCTCGTGGCCTCGGCCAAACAACGGGCAATAGGCGCTTGTGGATCCACCTAACCTCCTGTAAACACGCCATTGTGAACATCCGCTTGAAAATCCGATACCTCTGGCTCCTGCCATTGACCTTCGGGCTCATGACCCTGGCGTCTCCGGGGGCGGCCGAGAACCCTCGGTTCGAACTGCCGGTCGTTTGCGAAATGGGCGCCGTCTGCACTATCCAGAATTACTTCGATCACGACCCTGGCCCGGGCCGCATGGACTACGCGTGTGGCCGGCTGAGCTATGATGGTCATGACGGCACCGACATCCGCGTGCCGGATCTGCCGACGATGAAACAGGGCATTTCCGTGGTCGCCGCCGCGCCCGGGGTGGTCAAGGGCATGCGCGACGGCATGCCCGATGTGGACGTGCGCAAGATCGGCGCGGCGGCGCTGTTGGGCCGCGATGCCGGCAACGGGGTCGTCATCGATCACGGCAACGGGTGGGTCACCCAATACAGCCACCTCCGGAACGGCAGCGTGGCCGTCAACAAGGGCGACAGGGTGGAAACGGGGCAGCATCTCGGTTACATCGGCATGTCCGGCCGGGCCGAGTTTCCGCATGTGGAGTTCGCCATGCGCCACAACGGCGAGGAACTGGATCCGTTCGTCGGACTTGCCCGTTTCGAGGCGTGCGGCGACAGCCGCCGGCCGTTGTGGTCGCCGGCCGCGCTCGAGGACTTGGACTACCGGGCGACGGGCGCGCTGATCGCCGGCTTTGCCGGCGGACGGGCAAATGCCGAAACCGCGCGGGACGGCGGTTATGCCGGCGGCCGACTACCAGCCGATGCCGAAGCGCTTGTGATGTGGGTCGACCTTTTCGGAACGCAGGAAGGCGACAAGCAGCGCTTTCGCATCCTGGACCCCGATGGCCGGGTGATCCACGATAACGAGGACGTCCTCGAAGCCAGCAACATCAGCTGGTTCGCCTTCAGCGGACTGAAAAGACCCGATGACGGATGGAAGCCCGGAGCCTATCGCGGCATATACACGCTCAACCGCGGCAGCGAGCCGGTCGTGTCCGTGGAGCGCGAGGTGGTGATCGGCGAGGCCGGCTGATCTACCCTCGCTTGACGACGAGTCCCTGCCCCGTCGGCAGTTCCAGAACCCGATGATCGCGCGCGGCGAAGAACTTGTCCTCGGCGTCCTTCTGCGCCCGGTACCATTCCCAACCATAATCGTCGAGCACGATCATGCCGCCCGGGACCAGCTTGTCGAACACCGCTTCCAGCGCCCCGATCTCGGCGGCCGCCGAGTTCATGTCCAGATGCAGATAGGCGATCTTTTCCGGACAGCCGCCGGCGAAGACATCGGGGACCTTTCCCTTGATCACCTTGACGTTGGGATACGGCCGGAAACGCGCGACCACGCTCTCGTACAGACCCTTCTCGTTGTATCCGCCCGCACGAACCGGCGAGCCTGCGCGGTGTTCCTCGGGAATGCCCTCGAACGTGTCGTGCAGAAACAGGGTCTTTCCGGAACTGGCGAAGTCGAGGTAGTTGACCAGGAAATCGCTGCAGAACCCCTTGTAAACGCCGCACTCCATGAATTCGCCCGGCAACCCGAGACACTGTTGGGCGGCCCACATCTGGGTATGAAGCCGCCACACCAAGCTGCGCTCCTGCGCGCTTGTCGCGACCTTTTTCAGCGTCGCGACGAACTTCTCGTCCTCCATGAACCCAAGACACCGTTCGCATGTTATCAGCATGTCCGCGTGGAAGACTTTTTTGTACAGGCTGTCGGTTATGCCGAGGACGTGGTTGAGAACCTTACCCTCGTTTTGATTGAGGCCGTAAAACATGCTTCGCTCTCCGCGGCGGACATTCCCGATCGCCGTGCAACGGGTATGCCCGGGTGGCTGAGTTCGTGTCTCGAAAACACCACGGCGAACTGTATTGTCGCCAAGCAATGTTAGAAAATGCTTAAGCTCGCGGGGACGTTGTCCGTCCCGGCCGAAAGCCTCAGAAGGGATGTTCCAGAAGCTGAATGAGATACTGGCCGTAACCGCTCACCTTCAAGGGTTCGGCGAGGTCTCGCAGTTGGCCGGCGTCGATGAACCCCATGCGATAAGCGATTTCCTCGGGACAGGCGATCTTGAGGCTTTGCCGCTCCTCCATCGTGCGGACGAACTCGGACGCCTGCAGTAGCGAGGTGTGGGTGCCGGTGTCGAGCCAGGCATAGCCGCGCCCCATCCGTTCCACGGCCAGCAAACCTCGCTCCAGATAGACCCGGTTGAGGTCGGTGATTTCGAACTCCCCGCGAGCCGATGGTTTCAGGGACGCCGCGATATCGACGACATCGTTATCGTAAAAATAGAGCCCCGTGACCGCCCAGCGCGATCGCGGCTTGGCCGGCTTTTCCTCGATGGAGATGGCGCGCCCTCCGGCATCGAACTCGACGACGCCATACCGTTGCGGCTTGTCGACGAAATAGGCGAATATAGTCGCGCCGGAGGCGCGCGCGGCGGCCTGGCGCAGATGTTCCGTCAGTCCGTGGCCATAGAATATGTTGTCGCCCAGCACGAGGGCACAGCGATCCCGGCCGATAAACTCCCGGCCAATGACGAAGGCCTGGGCCAGCCCCTCGGGTTTCGGCTGCGCGGCATAGGAAATATTCAGGCCCCACTGACCGCCGTCGCCCAGCAGCGTCCGGAACAGGCCCTGCTCGTGGGGGGTGGTGATGACGAGAACTTCGCGAATCCCCGCCAACATCAGCACGGTCAGCGGATAATAGATCATCGGCTTGTCGTAGATGGGCATCAGCTGCTTGCTGACCGCCTTGGTGATGGGATAGAGACGTGTCCCCGACCCGCCGGCGAGAATGATTCCCTTCATGCGCTTGCCCCAACCGTTTCCTGATCCAGCAACTCCGTCATCACCTCCTCCAGAGCCGCCCGCCAGGGCCGTCTCGGCGGATCGAACGCCTCGATAATCTTGCCGCAAGCGAGCACCGAGTTGGCCGGCCGCGCGGCGGGGGTCGGATAATCGACCGTCCGGATGGGCTCCACTTGCGGACGCCATCCCCAGCGCGCCTCGGTGCATTCGAAAATGGCGTCGGCAAAACCGAACCAGCTCGTTTGCCCTTCCGACGCGTAGTGATACGTGCCGAAAGGACCGCCATGACCGGCCAGAATCTTGCCCGCGATTACCAGGATTGCCGCGGCAACATCGCCGGCGGCGGTGGGCGCGCCCACTTGATCGTCGACCACGCGAAGGCTTTTGTGTTCCGTGCCCAGACGCAGCATGGCGCGGACGAAGTTATGGCCGTGGGCGGCGTAAAGCCAGCTCGCGCGGAGAATGATGTGCCCGTCGTGAGCCGCCCGGACCGCGCGCTCGCCGGCCTCCTTCGATGCGCCGTAAACACTGATGGCGTGGACCGCGTCGTCCTCCGTCCAGGAACCATGCTTGGAACCGTCGAATACATAGTCGGTGGAGATATGAATCATCGGAATGCCCTTGGACGCGCACGCCTCCGCCAGGAGGCCGGGCCCCCGCGCATTCACCGCGTAGGCCAGGTCGCGCTCGGTCTCGGCCTGGTCGACCGCCGTGTACGCGGCCGCGTTCACCAACAGGTCGAAGCCCCGGACGGCGGCGGCCACGGCCCCGGCATCGGTGATATCCAGCTCCTCCCTGGTGAACCCCCGGATATCCACGTCGTCCGGCCGGACCCGGCGCAGAAGCTCGGTTCCCACCTGACCGGGAACGCCCGTGACAAGAATGCGAGGCATGAATTAACCGTTGCCCGCGGCCTTGAGAGCCATTCCCAGACGCTCGCCGGTGTAGGTCTTGGCGAGGATCGGTTGCCACCAGTCGCTGTTTTCCAGATACCACGCGACGGTTTTTCGCAATCCTGTTTCGAAGGTTTCCCGTGGCCGCCAGCCGAGGTCGCGCTCGATCTTGCCGCAGTCCAAAGCATAGCGCAGATCGTGTCCGGGACGGTCGGGTACGAACGTAGCCAGACGGTCATGGGGTCCATGGGACGAGCCGGGACACATCTCGTCAAGCAGCGCGCACAGCCGCCGCACCACGTCCAGGTTGGTATGCTCCGAGCGCCCGCCGATGTTGTAGGTTTCGCCGACGACGCCGCGTTCGAGGATCAGGCAGAGGGCGCGCGCGTGATCGTCGACGAACAGCCAGTCGCGGACATTCTCGCCCCGGCCGTAAACGGGGAGCGGCTCGCCCTTAAGACCCTTGATGATCATCAGCGGGATCAGCTTCTCCGGAAACTGATGGGGGCCGTAATTGTTGGTGCAGTTGGTGATGATGGCGGGAAAGTCGTAGGTGGCGTGCCAGGCCCGAACAAAGTGGTCCGACGCCGCCTTGCTGGCGGCGTACGGCGAGTTCGGCCGATAGGGCGAGTCTTCCGTAAACTCGCCGTCCGGCCCCAGCGACCCGAACACCTCGTCGGTGGAGATGTGTTGAAATCGGAACGCATCGTGTCTGCGCCCCTTGAGCCCGCGCCAGTACCGCAGCCCGGCCTCGAGAAGCGTATAGGTTCCCACCACGTTGGATTGAACGAATGCCGCCGGCCCCTCGATGGAACGATCCACATGGGTTTCCGCCGCCAGGTGCAGGATCGCGTCGGGCTGGTGGGCCTCGAACACGCCCGATATCGCCCCACCGTCGCAGATGTCGACTTTTTCGAACGCGCAGCGGGGGTTCCGGGACACCGAGGTCACGAAGCTCGGATCCGACGCGTACGTGAGTTTGTCGATGACGATCACGTCGTGATCGCTCTGGTAGAGGAGGTGCCGGACGACCGCCGATCCGATGAAGCCGGCGCCTCCCGTAACGATGATTTTCATCAGACTGCCACCCCTCGTTCAACCTTCATAAAAAAAATGCGGGGGTAAATCGGCCAACAGCGGCTGATGCCTGTCCTTGTCCGAGAGTACGGCGTCACAACCCACGTCGGGCCAATCGATCGCTATACCGCGATCGTTCCATAAGACCCCCGCCTCATGATCCGGCGCATATTCGTGATCCACCGCGTACACCACCAATGTACCAGGCTTCAGGGTAAAAAATCCGTGCGCAAATCCGTGGGGCACGAAAAGCTGCGTGCGGTTCTCGGCGGTCAACAAGGCCGAAACCCATTGACCATAGGTCGGCGAGCCGGCGCGAATGTCCACGGCCACGTCGCGAACTGCGCCGCTCAGAACCCGGACCAGTTTGGCCTGTGAATGCGGCGGGGTTTGGAAATGCAGCCCTCTCATCGTGCCGCGATGCACGGAGTACGACTGACTGATCTGACGGATTTCAAACTCAAGCCCGGCCGCGGCGAAAATCGACTGCTTGAATACCTCCGAGAAATATCCGCGCAAGTCGTCGTACGCCCGCGCCTCCACGAGTTTCACGTCGGGAATGGTTCCCGGGGGACATGGGCGAATGGACAAGCCGGACATCATGGACACCCGTGAAACATCAGTGCGAAGATCATGGCCCGAACGATGGTTCTCCCCGCCCATGGCCTACGCGGCCTTGACCCGGGGACGCTTCCCGATGGCCAATGTCTTGACCAACTGCACATGCTTGGGCAGGCATCGGGTCTTGAGATCGTAGCGGTCGACCACCGTCCGCCTGGCCTGATCGCGGAGCTTCTGCATCCTGTCGGGATGGTCCAGAACCCGGTCGATGGCGTCGACGATCTCGTCGGGCTTGAAAAAATCCACCAGCAGACCGTTGTGACCATGGGAAATGACCTCCTGCACCGGCGGCGTTCGGGATCCCACCACCAGGCAACCGGCGCTCATGGCCTCCAACATCGACCAGGACAACACGAACGGATACGTCAGATAGACGTGCACGGAAGAGATCTGCACCAGTTTCACGAATTGTTCGTAAGGGATGCGGCCGAGAAAGTGCACCCGCGTCATGTCCAGTTTGTCGCGCACCTCGTTCAAATAGATTTCCTTGTGCGACTTCCCATCCGCGGAACGCCGCCCATAGCTGACCTCGTCGCCGCCGACGATCAGTACGCGGGCATTGGGCCGGCGCCGCAAAATTTCGGGAAGCGCCCGCATGAAAATATGGTAGCCCCGGTAAGGCTCCAGGTTGCGATTGACGAACGTGATCACCTCGTCCGATTTCGACAAGGTCATCCCGTTCTTGAACGGCAGGATCGCATCGGGGTCCGGCCGGACGAGTTCAGTGTCGATCCCGTCATGGATCGTGCTGATCTTGGCCTGGTAGGCCTCGGGGATACTGGAGAGCTGCCATCGCGTCGGCACGACCCCCCAGTCGGCGGTCTCCAGGCTGAGGAGCATGGTCGCGGTCCGCGCCCTGATCTTGAAGATCTCGTCGAATTCCTGCGGGAATTCCGGATCGAAACCCGCGTCGAACCCGCGGGCGTGATGATAGAACTCGATGAAATAGAGACGCTTGCTTTTGGGCCACAGGTCGCCGAGAAACAGCCCCTCGCCCCAACCGGGATGACAGCAGATAACGTCGGGAACGAACCCCTGGCGCAAAAGAGCTAGCCCCACCCGGGTGACCGCTTGTCCCCGGCGGACCGCGTTTTCAAGGCCGCGGACATAATGGTGCGTCTCGGCCTTCGCGCCCCGGGGCTTTTCATACCCGATTTCCTTGACTTTCGGGTGCTGGAGCCGGCCGATGTTCCCTATCTCGCCGATCGCGACAACCTCGTTCCGATCGTCGTCGGCCAACGTGGCCGCGAGGTGCTTGTACTGACCGGGAAAATTTTGGTGAACGAACAGAACCTTCAATGCTGCTTCCCCCGCATTTAGGAACGTATAGTGTAACCGTCCGCATTACACCACCTTCGCGTGCAAATCACAACCCCATTTGTTGGCGAACGGCCGTTAATGCAATTTTTAATATTACTAATCCTCCATGCCAGGCGGCTCCTCAACGCGTTGCCGGGTTCTCGCCCCGTGTCCTCATGGCCCGTATATCCTCGAGGGTGGCGTCCACCACGTTGAGGAGATAGCCCGCCGGACCCAGGGACGCGACCATTGTCCGGATCAATTCGAGGCGAGCCTCGATATCGTCGAGGGTCCGGGCCGGCGTGGCAATGAACCGGACTTGCAGGTCGCTGACCCGGCATTCGCGATTGGCGAGAGCGCCCGCTCCCGGTTGGTCGAGCGCGGCCGATGCCTTGTCGAGATCGCGCTTGGTGGCGGCAACGCTGGGTTCTGGAACCTTTCGGGCCATTACGCCTTATCCTAATTTAGACGATTGATACCATAGGTCTCGGTTGCATTTCCAATCCGCCGTCGCTGGGGCCGTCGAGGAAAATCTGGCGGGCCCGGCACCGGTTGGTTAATGTCGCTTCACGAATGGACCTGAGCGCGGAAACGGAAAGGGTCGCGGCATGCGGTGGCGAATGGGTCGGCGGAGCGGGAATGTGGAGGATCAGCGTGGCGCCAGCCCGTCGTCGGCGTCGGGGCGCGGCATGCGATTACCGGGCGGTTTCGGCCGGGGAATGCGATTCCCGGGCGGCCTTGGCAGCGGCGGCGGTATGTCCCGTGGTGTCAGGCGGGGAGGCATCGGGGGCATCGGCCTCATCGTCATCGTCGTCGTGGTCTTCATGATCTTCGGGGGCGATTTCGGCGGCCTTTTCCAGGATGCCACTTCCCCCGGCCCATCGTCGTCCTACACCCAACAGACGCCACGATCCGGCGGCGGGGACGAACTCGCGGACTTCGTCTCCGTGGTGCTGGCCGACACCGAGGACACATGGCACGCCCTGTTCGGCCAAATGAACCGCGCCTACCGGGAACCGACGCTGGTGCTGTTCTCCGGACAGGTGCGCTCGGCGTGCGGGTTCGCCACCGCCGCGACTGGCCCGTTCTATTGTCCCAGCGACAGCAAGGTCTATGTCGACCTGAGCTTTTACCGGGAATTGCGCGATCGCCTCGGGGCGCCCGGCGATTTCGCCCAGGCGTACGTGATCGCCCATGAGATCGGCCATCACGTGCAAAACCAGCTTGGCATCCTTCCCAAGGTGCACGAGCTGCGCGGCCAGGTAAGCCAGACCGAAGCCAATCAACTTTCGGTCATGCTGGAACTGCAAGCGGACTGCCTCGCGGGGGTCTGGGCCCATCACGCGAACAAGGCGCGCAACATTCTGGAGGCCGGCGATATCGAGGAGGGGTTGGGGGCGGCCAGCGCCATCGGCGACGATCGCCTGCAGCGCCAGGCGGGAGGATATGTCACCCCGGACTCCTTTACCCACGGCACCTCCGCCCAACGCGTTCACTGGTTCAAACAGGGCCTGGACACCGGAAACCTAAGCGCCTGCGACACCTTCAACGCCGCCAGCTTTTAGCGCATGTGCTTGCAAACACCGCCGCCATGGCCAACATCTCACAAACGACGGCGCGGAAATGATCCAAGAGACGACAAAGCGCTGAAAAGGCGTCAACAGGCAGGAGGATGGAATGATCGACGCGGGTAATCTCCTTGGCCAGCTTCTCGGGTCCGGGATGAGCAACTCGGGGGTGAACCGCATGGGTCACGCCATGGGCCCCCACGGAATGGGGCGTCAGGGAAACCCGCTCGCGGCCATTTTCGATGGCGGACAAGCGCCGGGAGGCGCCGGCGGGCAAACAACGGGCGGCGGCCTCGGAGATATGTTGGGTGGACTGCTGGGCAGCGCCACGGGCGCGGTCAAACGCGGCGATCCCATGGCCGTCGGCGGACTGGGCGCGCTGGCCGGCGCCGTTTTGAGCGGCGGATCCATGAGCGGCGCGCTCAAAGGCGGAGGCATGGCGCTGCTCGGAACCCTGGCGGTTTCGGCGCTTCGCGACTGGAACAAGGGCGGCGCGGCGCCGGCGAGCCCCGAAGAGTTCGTCCGCGAGGCTCCCGTCGGCGTGCGACCGCCCGAAAACGCCGCCGAGCAACAGCAGTTGGAGGATTACGCCGTCCTGATTTTGAAGGGCATGATCAACGCCGCCAAGGCCGACGGTGAAATCGACGGCGCCGAAATGCAGCGCATCGTCGGAAAACTGAAGAAAGACGGGATCAGCGACGAAGAACAGGCTTTTCTCGAAAGCGAGATGAAAAAGCCCCTGAATCTTGATGGGCTGGTGAGCCAGGTGAAAAGTCCCGAGGTCGCGGTTCAGATCTATGCCGCCTCGCTTCTCGCCATCGAAGTGGATACGGCCGCCGAGCGGGACTATATGCGCCGACTGGCCGATGGGCTCGGGCTCAACAAGCAAACAGTGGACAATATTCACGAGTTGCTGGGCGTGAATTGACGAGGCCGCTACGAGCCGTGCGTTGAGTTCCAGTCCTGGAGGAAGGCGGCGGCCTGGCGTTTGCCATCGTCCATGAGCCTGCCCATGAGGCTCGGCTTGCGATCCATTTTCGAAAGCGCGTCCAAGTCCCTCGCGATGGACTCGCTCATGGCGATCTCGCGGATGTCGATGTGCTTGTAGTGAGGATCCTGGATCACCTCTGAGTCCACAAGCTCGTTCATCTTGCGGATGGTCCGGACTTCGAAACCGAGCGACACGTTTCCGGCCATTTCGTTGCGCCGGTCCTGGATGTCGGTGATGGTTCGGGGCTCCTCGCTGATTCTGACCGGGTTGATGCGGATGATCCAGATCTCATCCGGGTTCCTCGGCGGATCGCCGTCCAAGTGAATCCCGGGCAGGTCGTGTAACGGCGGATTCTGACAAAACAGGCCGTCCCAGAAAACGCTGCCGCCGAGCTTCACTCCCCGCATGATTGTTGGAATGGCGGCCGAAGCGACCACGGCATCCGCCGTGATCCCATTCTCGCGCCACAGGTAGCGGTCCGTTTTACTGGTGAAAATCTTGAACCGGCCCGCCAAGACATCGGCCGCGCCCACCAGCAATGCCGGGCGATACCCGTCCCGGGTTGCGATATCCTCGATCTCATCGAAATCCACATAGGCGCTTATCAACAACCTCAAGGCCTCCTGGACATCGATTTCGCGCTTCAGGACCTCGAATCCCGGCATCAACGAAAGCCCGGGAACATCCAGCAAGGCCGTCAGGAAATACGGGCTGACTTCCGGATAAACGGCCACGGCGGGCGTGGCCATCCATTGCCCGGCCCATTGAACAAAGTCGTTGCGCGCCCGGTCGGCCAAGGGGATCGCCGCCTCCCACGGCGGCATGGATTGGAGGCCTTCGACGAACGTGCGCACGGCCTCGCGATAGGTCTGGGCGCTGTTGCCCTCCGGCCAGCCCTTGGTCCAGAAGTCGTTGAGCAGACGGATGGCGTCGCGCTTGCCGTCGACAACACCGCCGGGAGTCTCGAGGCCGTCCCTAATCAGCCCGTACCAGGCAAGAAGGGCGCAGAACGCCCCGCCGGACGTGCCGCTGAGGGCAACGATCTCGAACGCGTCGTTGGCCACATTCTCGCTCAAAATGGTCTGAAGCACGCCGGCGCTGAACACCGTGTGGCTGCCGCCGCCCTGGCAGGCGATGGCGATGGACTTCGGCATGATCTTGTTTCCCCTCGTCGGGCCAACCGGAAAATTAGCGCGGCTTCGATGCGCCCGTGCAGGATTTGGCAAACTCGAAGTAAAGCTCCCGAGCCTTGGCATACACCGGCCCGGGCGGAAATTCGCGGTTTTCGAGGCGAACGCATGGCTGAACCTTGGCGTAATTGCCGGAAGAGAAAATTTCGTCGGCGGTCAGCAGTTCGGCGAAATCGATGGCCCGCTCGACAACCTCCATTCCGGCGCCGCGCAACAGGGCGATGACCCGCTGGCGGGTGATTCCATTGAGGAAGGTTCCGTTGGGAGCCGGCGTGTGGACCACGCCGTCTTTCGCGAAAAACAAGTTGGTGTAGGCGAATTCGGCGACGTTTCCGTTGGGGTCGCGCACCACCGCGGTGTCGTACCCCTTTTGCGTGGCCTCGCGGCCGACCCGGGCTACGTTGGGATAGAGGCACGACGCCTTGGCCTCGGTGGGCGCCATGTCCTTGGCTGGCCGGCGAAAACCGGAAAGGCACGCGCTGAAACCCACTGGTGCGGGAAGCGGTGCCTCGTAAAGCGTCAACACGAACCGGGTGCTGCTCGGATCCGGAACGACGAAACCCTCCTCGGCGTAGAACATGGGACAAATATACAGTTCCGACCCGCTCGGAAACCGGCCGATCCCTTCCCATGCCCGTTCGGTGATCTCGGCCCCGGTAATCGGCGGTTCCAGCCCGATCATTCGGGCCGATGTCACGGTTCGCGCGCAATGGAGGCCGAGGTCCGGAGCCACCCCGGCGAACGCGCGCGCGCCATCGAACACCACCGACGCGAGCCAAACCGCGTGATCCCGCGGACCCAGAATCCTGGGATTGCCCTCGAACCACCCGCCGTCCACGTACGTCAGGGATTTTCCGGGGCTTACGTTTGTTTTTGCCATGATCGCGTTCCCCCGTAATCCGTCATGTTCGTCAATCGTATCCGCGCGACAGCGCAACGCGAGACATCGGCCAACCATTAAATACCAAGGCATGGGGAGCGTCCAGCGACCCTTGGAGGATCAAAATGAACAAAACGCATCGGCGCAATGTTTCCACCGGCAGCCCCTACGAGCCGATCATCGGTTTTTCGCGGGCGGTGCGCATCGGCAACTTCATCGCGGTGGGCGGAACCGCCCCTATCGGGCCGGACGGCAAGACCGTCGGCGCTGGCGATCCGGCCGCGCAGACGCGGCGCTGCCTCGAGATCATCGAACACGCGCTGAAACAGGCCGGGGCAAGCCTCGACGACGTGATCCGCACCCGAACCTTTCTGACCCGCATCGAGGATTGGGAAGCCGTCGGCCGCGTTCACGGCGAGATTTTCGGAGACATCCGCCCGGCCAGCACCATGATCCAGGCCTCCCGCTTCATCGATCCCGGATGGCTGGTGGAGATCGAGGCGGATGCGGTTGTCGCGGACTGAGTGACGGAGCGGCCGCGGATGGACACTTCACGCCTTCTTGCTGTAGCTCGGCAGGGAGAGTTGAAAGACGATACCGGCGCCGCGCGCCACCAGCGCAACGGCGAGCGCCAACGCCACGGCAAGCGGCTCGCTCGACGTCACGCCCAGCACGGAAACGTACACCAGCGATCCGGCGGCCGCGGCCGTGGCATAAATCTCGCGGTGGAGAATGAGAGGCACCTCGCCGCACAGAATGTCGCGGATCACCCCGCCGAAGGTGGCGGTCATCACCCCCATCAGCACCGCCACGACCGCCGGCGTACCCACGCTCAGGGCGACCTGCGCGCCCCCCACGCAAAAGGTCGCGAGCCCAATGGCATCGGCCCAGACGAGCCAGCGCTGCCGGGAGCGCAACCGGTGAGCGACGAAGAACACCGAAACGGCCAGCGCCGCGCAGATGGCCAAATATTCCACCCGGGCCACCCAGAACACCGGACGGATTCCCAGGAGCAGGTCGCGGAGCGTTCCCCCGCCGATCCCGGTGACGGCCGCCACCAAGATGAAACCGAACAGGTCCATCCGCTTCTGCGACGCCTTGAGCGCCCCGCTGGTGGCGAACACCGCGACCCCAAGCAGATCGAGCGCATAAACCAGATTGTCCATCGGCACGATTTCTCACAGTCCGGCCCATACTACAAGGCTGTCGCCGTCCCTGCGGATCGTCCACGCGTTCACGGAACAAGCGAGCCTTGAACCGAGTTTCTCACTCAGCCACTATTCGTCCTATCGCCGAGGGAAGTGCCGTCATGAAGTCGCTCCGTCTTATCCTCCACGGGAAGTCATCCGACGTGCCGGAGCTTCGTGACGGCGTCGCGGAACTGCGGAACCAGGGGCACGACGTTTCCGTCCGGGTCACGTGGGAGGCCGGCGACGCCGCGCGGTTTGCACGCGAAGCCGTGGCGGACGATATCTCGGTTATCGTGGCCGGCGGCGGCGACGGTTCGCTCAACGAGGTGGTCAACGGTGTCATGCACGGCGACACGGCGGACCTCGGCGATGTGGCCGTCGCCGTTCTACCCATGGGCAGCGCCAACGATTTCGCCGCGAGCTGCGGCATTCCCGAGGATCCGATGTTGGCTCTCCGGTTGGCTGCGGAAGGATCGGCCGCGCCCGTCGACGTTGGCAAGGCCAACGACCGGTTCTTCATCAACGTCGCCTCCGGTGGCTTCGGCGCCCAAGTCACGGCGACCACTCCCGACGAATTGAAACGCGCGCTCGGTGGCGCCGCCTACGCGCTCATGGGTTTTGCGACGGTCATCCTTGGACACGAATCCAGACGCGTCCGCATCCAGTCGGCCGATTTTGCTTGTGAAGAAACCTTGGTCATGATGGCCATTGGCAATGGCCGCCAAAGCGGCGGCGGCTTCGCGATCACACCCAAGGCATTGTTGGACGACGGGTTGCTCGACGCGACCTTCGTAAGGGATTTTCCAACCGTTGAAGCGGCGGCCGTGGCGCGCGAAATCAGCGAGCCGGACTCGGAGCAAAACCGCTTCGTGTTCGCGTTGCGATCTCCGGGGCTGACTGTGGAATTGGCCGAGGACGAGATCGAATTCTTCAATCTCGATGGCGAGCCGTCTCCGCCCTTTCACACCGTTCGCTTCGAGGTCCGTCCCCGGGCCCTCAAGTTCGTGCTGCCCCCGGCCGCGTCCTATCTGCTGTCTAGATCGTAATACCGGCGATCACTCCGGCGCTATGGATCCGGCCTGTCATTTCGCTTGGATGGCGTGCCCGGCCTCTTGGCGTCTGGTTTCCGCGCGCCCGCCGGTTCCGGCACGCAAACCAAGTCCTCCAAATCGCCCGCGACCAAAGCGGTTTGGTTCGCCAGGTGTGTTCGCTGCTCGCCATCCATGTGCGCGCCGATCCGGTAGACCAAGTCCAGCGCCAAGTCTCTGTTGTCGTCGAAGCGCTTTTGCAGGGCCGGGGATCTGAGCATGCTTGGATTGACGAACAGCTCGTCGATCCCCGCGCGGAAAGCGGTCTCGTCGGCGCGGTCGCCGATCGCGTCGCGCAGGCTGGCCTGCCATCCCTGGCGCGACCTCAAACCTTCAAGCCCGGGCGGTGCGAGACCGCGGCTCCACTCCTGGACCGCCTGTTGCTGCTTCGGGTTCAACGGACCGAACCAGCGCTCCAGCTCTTCGGCCATGCGCTCTCGATACTGTTCGCGCCGCTCTTCGTCCGATTGATCCTTGAATTCCGCGAGCCACGTCTCGTTCTTTTCCTTGAAGACGGCAAACAATCTCTCGATCTGTTCGTCGCTGGCGGTCAGAAGCAGGTCCGCGACGGCCGGACTTGCTTGAACCATAAGCGCCCGCCAGAACCCTTCCAGTTGCGTGGTGTATTCCCGGATGCGCTCTTTCGTCATGGTGCCGGCCTGAAAGTCGGTGTTGGCGGACCGCAGCAGGCTCGCATAGGGGCCGAGTTGGGTGCGGCAGTGCCACGTCAGCAACGCGTCGACCCGCCGGTCGAGAACCCCTCGCTGCTCGTCCGAAAATTCCATGTAGGTTTGGAGATAGTAAGGAATCAGCCAATCGAGTTGACCGTACAGGAGCTGCACCCGGCTGCAGCCCGTCAGAACCACCAGCAAAACAGCCACTTTCAGAAAACGCGCGACGTTCATGGAGTGCTCATGTGCTGTGCGGCAGCCGAGGGCAAGGTTCCCTCGCCTATGTAGCGCGCAACCTTCGGTTATTTAAGGGCCTTGCGATGCCCGAGCGCCGTCAGCGCCCATCCGAGCACGAGCAGCGCCATGATCGCCTTCATCTGCCCCACGGCGAACGGCTGGGATCCCACCGCCAGCATGGTGTCGGGCGCCAGGGCGAACGACGGCATGTCGCCCACCCCGCACAGATTCCACGCCGCCATCGCGAAACAGACATAGCCGCCGCCCTGAAGATCGGCGGATAGCCGCGCGCCTTGCGGCAATTTGGCGCGGCTCGCCCCCCAAAACCACGTGGTCACCAGCACCAGAATAAGGATGAGGATGCCGCCGGTTCCGAAAAAGGCCCCGCCGAGACCGCGGCCGAACACCAGCGGCGCTAGGACGGCCGCCGACACGCCGCAAACCACCAGCGCGCCGAACCACGGCAACCGCCGCCACGGCGTACCGCCGCCGCGCATGGCGCCGATGGCGACGATGCCGACGCCCAGCGGAAAGCCAAAAGCGAACAGCACGAAGCGCGCCGATCCCATGACGCCGGATTGCTCGTGGTAGGCATCCATCCCCAATTTCGCGACATCGGGTTGGATCCCGTAACCCAGGGCAACGGCGGCGATCATCAACCCCGCGCCGACGGCAAACATGATCACTCCGGAGGGGTTGCACCACATTCGATTCCTCCTGTTATCAACTCATACCAACGGTCACTAATAATGACTCATTGTGATCGTGTTTCCCGCATCCTCGGCAGGAGGGGCCGCGCCGGCGATGGGGACCCATCGTCAAGCGGCCCCGACGCCCCGAGGATGCGCGAAACACGACCCTGCGGGCGGCCTATCGAGGTTTCCGGACGGCGTCGCGCGGCGCTTGTGATGCTCCCGCATCACGGCGCGCCACGCTCCTTGCCGGAAACCTCGATAGGTCGTCACAATGGGTCATTATTAGTGACCGTTGGTATCAGTTGTCTGGATTGCTTCACTCCGTTCGCAATGACGATTCCAGTCTCGTAGCCGGTATGGTGCACCGCGCAATACGGGACCCTCGATCCCCGGAATGCGCTTCGCTCCTTCCAGGCTCGCATCCCGGCTACTCATCCAGCACCAAATTAACCCGGCGGTTGAGGCGGCCCTTTTTCTCGATCTTGCCCACGCGCACACCGCCGATCTCGCCCGTCGAGCGCACATGGGTGCCGCCGCAGGGCTGCAGGTCGGCGCCGTCGACCTCGATGATCCGCACCCGGCCCTGCCCGCTCGGCGGCTTCACCGACATGGTCCGCACCAGATCGGGCCTTGCCGCCAGTTCGTCGCCGCCGATCCACGAAAACCGCACCGCCCGGTCCTCCGCGATCAACCGGTTGAGATCGGCGGAGAGTTTTTCCTTGTCCAGCGCCTCCGGCGCGTCGAAGTCGAGCCGCCCCTTGCCGTCGCCCACCGACCCGCCGGTCACCGCGCCGGGCACCAGCGAGCACAGCAAGTGTAGACAAGTGTGCATGCGCATCAGCCGGTGGCGCCGCTCCCAGTCGATCTCGGCGGTCACTCGGTCGCCCGGGTTCAAAGCCGCAGCGCCGTCGGCTGGCACATGCAGATGCGCCCCGCTCTCCCGGTCCTTGACGCTATCGACAATTCGCACCTCCCGGCCATCGCCGGTCCGCAACACGCCGCTATCCCCGGGCTGCCCCCCGCCAATGGCGTAGAATACGGTGCGGTCGAGGACGACGCCCCCATCGTCGCTAACGGCGGTCACCGTTGCCTCGCAACTCTTCAGATACCCGTCCTCGCGAAACAGTTCATCGGTCATTATGCGTTTAATCCTCATTCCTATTGCATATGGGGCCAAGAAAGAGCTCTTCCTTAAGTGTAATGCGATTCCGGCGTCCGTCACCACCGAAGGCAGTCAAGACGGACGCCGGACCTGGTTATCATCATGGCCGGTCCTGGACACCCTTTGGTGCGCGCCCGGCCCGTCCTTGAACGCACCGGCTCTGGCTGTTAAGGGCGTGCGGGCAACGCGGAACCCGTTGTTGTTGTTTCGGTTGTCGGGATTGTTCCTGTTGCGATTGGCTGACCGGAGGTTCCTCGGATTGTTGTTCCAGGAACCGCCGCGCAGCACGCGGTTGCAATACGGGACCGGCCAGGCTCCCGCTTGGGGCCACTCGGGCCATCACGGAAGTTCGGTTCCAGGGCAGGGTGCAATGATTTACCCTGGAAAATCGCGTTTATGAGATGCCAGGTATTCGCGTGCCGCGCATGGGCGATCCACGCTCCGATTTTTTGCTGGATCTCCTCGGTCGTCGCCGTGCCCGCTCGCAATCGATCTCGCAACCCGCGAAGACGATTGCGGAACCGCCTCACATTGTCCTCGGGAAGCATGCGACAACCCGGAGACAACACGTAGCCGAGAAAAGGCGTCGTCTCGGATGTTGGCTGAATGCGCGTCTTTTTTGCATGCAGCGAAAGCCTGCGGCCGTGAAGGAAAACGCCGATGCGCTGCCGCCAGTTTTCCAGCGTCGCCGGGTCGTCGTGAAACAGAGCGAAATCGTCGACGTAACGGACATATCCCTTGGCTTTCAGCTTCTCCTTTACGAAGTGATCCAGACCGTCGAGATAGAGGTTGGCGAAAAACTGGCTGGTAAGGTTGCCGATCGGAAGCCCCCTTTTTCTCTCGAAAGGCGTCAACAGGTCGTCGCCAGGGTAGTGAATGTGGACAGGCTCTTGGGGGTTGGAGGCGTCGATGATTGTATCGATGAGCCCAAGGGTCCGCCCGCACGCGACGCGGCGGCGAACGTCCCGCTTGAGGATTTCATGGTCAATGGAGGGAAAGTATCTGTGGATGTCGCAGCGAAGCACGTGGCTGGACCGGTTGCGAAACTTTTCATACCGCGCCACGGCGCGATGCGTGCCCTTGCCGGTACGATTGGCATAGCTGTCGAAGATGAACCCGCGTTCGAAGATCGGCTCGATGACGGCGCGGAGCGCGTGGTGAACCACGCGGTCGCGGAACGGCGCGGCCGAGACCATTCGCGATTTCGGGTCTTTGATGAAGATCGTCACATAGCCGCCGGGTCTGTAGCTTCCGTCCCGGAGTTCGCGCTCCAGACGCAGGAGCTCTTTCTCCTGATTTGCCATGAACGCCGCCGGCGCCGGTTTGTTGCGCTTGCCCTTGATGGCCTTGCGCGCGGCGGCCCGCAACGCCTGGAAATTAGCGATATGGTCGAACAGCCTATCGTGCGTCTTCCTCGCCATCGCTCCTCTTCATCCACCCGCCGACCAGGCGCCCCAGTTCATCCAAATTGCGCACGGCGTATTCGTAGCGGCGCGCATCGATGAGTTTGAGGTCGACGCACAGCCGAGACAACAGCCGCAATTTCTCCAGTCGTAGATTGACCTTACGAAGGATGGGCTTGCGGTTGCGGGTGTAGGTGGCGTCGACGATTCCCTCTAAAATGTCAAGCGCCGCCGTTTCGATCCGGTCCCCGAGCAGAAATTTCTGCTTCCGGGGGAATTTCTCCACCGTGGGAATCAGCCACAGCGTGAACTGATAGGCCTTCTCCAACGCGACACCGGTGTGTTTGCTGCCGTCGGGCAAAAGAAAATGCGCCTCCAGAAAATTGGACCAGGGCTTCGCCCTGGACCCAAGCGGTAAAGAGGTAAATATTCAAGTCCTAACTAAAGGGTCCGGGCAACGCGGAACCCGACGTTGTTGTCCCGGTTGTCGGGATAGTCCCTGCTGCGATTGGCTGACCGGAGGTTCCTCGGATCGTTGACCCAGGAACCGCCGCGCAGCACGCGGTCGCACGAATCTTGCCAACTTCCGACCATCGCCGGGTAATTCTTGTGGGTCTTGTAAGCGTCCCCGTCGTAACAGTCCGCCACCCACTCCCATAGGTTGCCGTGGACATCATGAAGGCCCCACGGGTTGGCCGGATACGATCCCACCCGGGTCGTCTTGCCCACATTCCGGTTAAAGTTTGCATCCTTCTCGGCAATCGTATCGCCCAGGGAATAACGCGTCTTGGTCCCCGCGCGCGCCGCATACTCCCATTCCGCCTCCGTTGGCAGCCGGTAGTCCTTGCCCGTCTTTTTGCTCAGCCAGTCGGCATAGGCCTTCGCATCCTCCCAATTCACACACGCCACCGGATCGGCATCCGTTTGAGTGAAACCAGGATCCCGCCAGCTCTTCGAGTTGTCCATTTTCCAGTCGCTTCCGGTCCACGCATAGCAACCTCCGCCTAAGTCATGGTTCGTCGATTCCACGAACACGGCATACTCCCCTCGTGTCACCTCGTACACGCCCACCGCGAACGGCTGGGCAATGGTCTACCCGATGCTGGGGCTTTTCGTCGGTGTTGGCGTCCGCGTCCGCGTCCGTATCCGGCGAGCCCATCGAGAACGAGCCCGCCGCAATCACAACCATCTCCGGGCATGCGTCGCAGTCCCGGAAGGTCTCGCCGGGCTGGAGGCGCTTCGCTCCGGTTGCAACGTCCGGCTTGGTCTCCGGTTTGGTATCGCTCCGTTCAGCGGTCTGCAGCACCCCGCTTGAGGACCGCCAAGGCTGACCAACGGCCAGCCCAATGGCCAAGAGCACGACCAAAGCTCCGGCGGCTAGCCACGGTGCCTTCGACGGCTTGCGCTTGGCTTCGGCCCTCTGTTGGGCCTGCTTTTCGGCTTCCCGACGCACCGCCTCTTTCTCGGCCGCGCGCTTCGCCTCCGCTTCGGCTTTTTGCCGCTCCTCCTGTTCCTTCTTTCGCGCGGCTTCTGCTTCCGCCTTTTTCCTGGACTCTTCCTCGGCCGCGCGCTTCGCCTCGCGCTCCTGAGCCTTTCGTTTCGCTTCCTCCTCCTCCGGCGGCGCGCCGGCGAGACCGGAGATGGCGGCGACGAGCTGGCGGTAGCCGGAATGCGCCGCGTCGCCATCCCAGCCGATCAGCGGCGCAGCGTGAATGTGCTGAAACTCGAACGGCGGTTTCACGTCCTCGATCAGAGCCGGAATGAGCGCGCGCCGTTCGTGACCGTGCCGGGCCTCGTTCTGCACCCAGTCGCTGTCCCGCGAAACCGTGGACCACAGAACGACCACGCACTTGGCGTCGTTGAGCGCCTCCTCGATCATCCGGGCGAAGCTCTTGCCGGGCATGATGGTGCGATCCCACCACACCGACCAGCCCTCGCCGGCCAGAGCGGTCGCAAGCCTTTGCGCTATCGCACGGTCCTGGCTGGCGTAGCTGATGAAGATATCGCTCATGGGCCCCCCGCGTCCCATTTTGCCGCCGAATGTCGGGGATGATCAAAGGATTTTTCGAACCTCACCCCGCCGCTCCGCGTCGCCCTCACCTTCCCAGTGCTTCGCACCGGGCCCCTTCCTCTCCCGCGAGCGGGCGAGGAGACTTTAGGCCGGTTCGCTTGAAATCAACCTCGCCCGCTCGCGGGAGAGGGAGGGGCCCGCGTAGCGGGAGGGTGAGGGCATGGCGTCGATACCGACGACGCGTTCTGCCAACGCTGCTTTTCAGGATTGCAGCGTGGTTTGCCGCGGTAAAAACCGGCGCGCCACCCATTTCATGACATGGCCGCGCGGCTCGTCGATGGCCGGTGATCAGGTAGCGGAGCGTGTATTCGTTGTTGAGGGTGCTGTCCAAAAGATTGTAGGCCGCGTTGCGCCCGCACAGCAGGATTTCGTCGCCTTCGCCGATGATGTGCGAGAGCTCGGGCATGATGATCACCCGGTTGCCCGATTTGAGGACCATGGGCACGCACGCCAGGTCGTGCTCGCGATCCGAGGGATCCCGAAGGATCTCGCCCAAGGTAACGATGCTTCCGCCGTGAAGCATCCGGGTCAGCGCGGCCGTGTCGTCGTCGCCGATCCGGACCGTCCACAGACGGGGAGTGGTGCCGCCCACCTTGTCGCGCAACTGCTCCACCACGTTGCGGAGGAACTGGTCGCGGGCGTCGAGCGGGTGTTCGCGGACGTGACCGAAGAACGTCCTCAGCAGCGGCGCGATCAACTGGAACAGGATCCGCCGGGCGCCGACCAGGTTCGGCTGCATAATCAGATCGGCCTCGGCGGCACTGAACAGCATCTGGTTGCGGTGGCGGTTCTGCCGCACCAGCACGAAGATATCCGGGTTCAGCACCCGGGCGTTCAGCACCACGCTGAGATTGTCGGCGTCGCTGTTGGTGCCGACGACGATGCCGGCGGCGTGTCCGATTCCGGCCTCCAGCAACGCCCGCTGGGAGGCCCGCTCGGCGATCATGTCGTCCCGCTCTTCCGCCTCTTCCGGGGCGATGTCGGGGTCGATCACGACGGTGGGGATCGCGAGGGCCGCGAGCGATTCCTGGATGCAGCGGCCCATCCGCCCGAACCCGCAGACGATCCACGTCCCCCGCGGCACGTCCGGATACATGGCCAGATTGGCGCCCGGCGCGCCGATCAGCCATTCGTTCAGCATGTGGATCAGTGGATTGTGAATGGTGCCGCCGAGATAGCGCGCATAGGTCTGGAACGGATCGATGATATGAACGTCGCCCCCGAGGGTCGCCAGGGTTTCGTCATGGATCTCGTGGGTCGATTGGGTGATCACCCGCGCACCGGGATTGAGGAGACGCGCCGTCACCGAGATCTTGACGTTGAGATCCTCGTCGGCGGTGAGCGCCACCACCGCCTTGCAGTTCGGCATCATCAGGCCGGCTTCGATCAGGTGGTCGGGAACGCGGGCGTCCGCCTGCAGCGCATACATCGCCACCCGGTAATCGCGCAGGTACAGCGCGATGATCCGATCCTCGTCGTTGTCCAGGATGACGGCGGTGATGCCGTTGTCGCTGAGACCGCGGGTGAGCAGGCTTCCGGTGTTGCCGAACCCGCAGAGGATGACGAACGGCTGGCGGAGACGGGCCACATTCCTCGCGAACCGCGCCTCGGCGATCTCGCGACGGAAATGGGGGTTCTGCATCAACCGGATGATCGCCCCGACCGCGTAGAGCCAGGCGACGACACCGGAATAGAGCGACACCATGCTCCAGATGCGTTGCGGTTCGGTAAATGCGTCGGGGATCTCGCCGAAACCCGTGGTGGTCGCCGTGTAGGTCAGAAAATAGAAGGCATGAAAGAAGCTCAGGGACTCCGTCGGATTCTCGGGATCGGCGCCGGGAATCAGCACCCAGCCGGCCATGGACATGGCGTAAACGCTCACCACCACCAGGATCGGGCGGCGCATGAAACGCAGGATGATGTAGGTGACCCGATGCGATCGCGCGGCCCCGGCCATGATTGACCTCCGGTTCGGCTCTAACGCCGGAGCATCAGCGTTTCGGAGACGACGATGGTCACGGAAACGATATTGGCAAGGAGCGCGCCCGCGGCCAGGGAGACGATCAGACTCATGACTTCGGGCGTCATACCCGTCCCGGCGACATGCTCGGTATAGGTCCAGGCCATGGCCGCGGCGATCAACTGCAGGTCGGCGACCAAGCTGGTGGCAAGCAGCAGCGCGCCGATCTGCGAGCGGTCGCCGAGCTTGAGCGTGGTGGCGATGATGTTGACCACGACCACGAAGAAAAAGTCGAGGACGTGGTGATGAGCGGGATCGCCGATCTCGCCGTAAACGAAGCTGAAATTCAACGTCAGGGCCAGGACGATAAAAAACCCGAAGATGACCTTTTCAAGGTTCATGGAACGCCTCCCTCATTCGTCCCGGATCTTAAAACATTTTGGCTCCATCTGTCATGTTGGTCGAAGTCTTATACCAACGGCCACTAATAATGACTCATTGTGATCGTTGGTATTACCGGTCCGGGAAGGCGCGCGCGGTGTGGGCGTGATTGAGCGGCCCGTGTCCGTGCCCATACCCGGGCGCCGTGGAGATGGCCTCGAGGACATAGGCGCGCGCGCGAACCACGGCCGATCGCAGATCCAATCCCTGCGCCAGGCCCGTCGCCACGGCCGACGCCAGGGTGCAGCCGGTGCCATGGGTATGCGGGGTGTCGATGCGCGGCCCCTCGAACATCTCCATGGCGCGGCCGTTCTCGACCAGGATGTCGGTCAGCGTCGGTCCGGCGCCATGCCCGCCCTTGAGCAGCACGGCTCGCGGCCCCATCCCGAGAACCGCCGCCGCGAGTTCCGGTGGACGGCGGCCGCCGCCGGCGAGCGCTTCCGCCTCCGGCAGATTGGGGGTCAGCAACCGCGCCAGCGGGATCAAATGGGTCTTGAGCGCCGTCACGGATTCCGGGGTGAGCAATGAAGCGCCGCCCTTGGCCATCATTACCGGATCCACGACCACGGGGATATCGCCGGCTTCCGCTTTCAGGACACCACAGACGGCCTCGACGATCTCGGGCCGGTGCAGCATGCCGATCTTGACGCAGTCGGCGCCGATGTCGTTCAGCACGACGCGCATTTGCCGAACGACGAACTCCGGAGGCACCTCGAAAATGCCGTGCACGCCCATGGTGTTCTGGGCGGTCAGCGCGGTGATGGCGGTCATGGCGTAACCGCCCAACGCGGTGACCGTTTTGATGTCCGCCTGAATGCCCGCGCCGCCGCCGGAATCCGATCCGGCGACGATCAGGACCTTGCCGCGCATGATCGTTTCCGGGTCATAACCGGTGTCCTTTGATATTACACGGCGGCGGCTTGAATAACGCCGCAGATCCGATCCACGACCGCCCCCACAAGCGCCTCGTTCTCGCCCTCGGCCATGACCCTGATCAGCGGTTCGGTTCCGGATTTCCGAATCAGCAGCCGGCCGGTGCCGCTCAATTCCTTCTCGCCCTCCGCGATGGCATCGATCACGGATTTCTCGCTCAGCGGCTTGCCCTTTTCGAAGCGAACATTGCGCAACAGCTGGGGTATGGGATCGAACACGCGGCAAACCTCGCTCGCCTGCTTTCCGGATTTGACGACAACCGCCAAAACCTGCAAAGCCGATATCAATCCGTCCCCGGTCGTCGTGTAATCGCTGAGAATGATGTGCCCAGACTGTTCGCCGCCCAGGTTATAGCCTTTCTTGCGCATACATTCGACCACGTACCGGTCGCCAACCTGCGTCCGTTCCATGCGAAGATCCTTGGCGTTCAGGTGCCGCTCCAAACCCAGATTGGACATGACCGTCGCCACCACGCCGCCACCTCTCAGCTGGCCGCGGCGCGCCCACTCGTCGGCGATCACGGCCATGACCTGGTCGCCGTCGATCAACGTTCCCGTCTCGTCGGCCACCATCACCCGATCCGCGTCGCCATCAAGGGCGATGCCGAGATCGGCCCGATACTCCTTGACCGTCCGGCACATGGTCTCCGGGGCCGTGGAGCCACAGTTCGAGTTGATATTGAACCCATCCGGCGAAACGCCGACGGGAATGACCTCGGCGCCCAATTCCCACAGGAGTTCGGGGGCGACGTCGTACGCGGCGCCGTTCGCGCAGTCGACGACAACCCGGAGACCGGAGAGCGTCAAGCCCTTAGGGAAAGATCGCTTTACAAACTCGTTGTAGCGGCCATGCACGTCATGCAGTCGCCTGGCCTTGCCCAGAGCGGCGGGTAACGCCAGTTTCGACGTCATGTCGCCGGCGATCTGAATTTCGATCGCTCTTTCCATCGTGTCGCTCAATTTATAACCGTCGGGTCCGAACAGCTTGATGCCATTGTCGCCGAATGGATTGTGCGAGGCCGACAACATGACCCCGAGATCGCATCGCATGGAGCGAGTCAACATCCCCACGGCCGGTGTCGGCATGGGCCCCACCAGGATGACATCCATGCCCACGGAGACGAAACCGGCGGTCAGGGCGGCTTCCAACATGTAGCCCGAAAGCCGCGTATCCTTGCCAATCAGCACGCGGCTGCTCTGGTGGCCGTTGCGAAAAAGCAGGCCCGCCGCCATGCCGACCTTCAACGCGGTCTCGGCCGTCATCGGCTCCCGATTGGCGGCGCCGCGAATGCCGTCTGTTCCAAAAAGCCTTTTGCCCATGGCCAGTTCCTTGTTCCCCCAAATAACAGCTGGATGCCCGGAATGGAAAAATTTCCCGAAATAATGTCCGATACGGTCTTTAAATATCAACGGTCATTATGAACGACCGGTGATACAACCTAGCACAAAACCGTTAGTCACTCGTTAGCAATCGTCGGCACTCGCCGCGCCAGTTTGGGCAATGGCCCGCCATACACGGACCGCCTGGCGAGTCGCGGCGACATCGTGAACGCGCAATATGTGGGCATTCTGTTGAACTGCCGCCAAACCGGCCGCCAATGAACCGCCCAGACGCTCCCGGGGAGGTTCGTTGCCGCTAAGCCGGGCGATGAAGCTCTTTCGCGAGACGCCGATGAGTAGCGCGCACCCGAGAGAGCGATAAACCCCCAGTTGGGCTAGAATTTGCAGGTTGTGCTCCACCGTTTTGCCAAAGCCAATTCCCGGGTCCACGGCAAGACGGCTTCGGGGAATACCGGCGGCTTCGCAAACGGCGATCCGGCGAGACAGCCACTCGAACACTTCGGCGGCCACATCGCGGTAACGCGGGTCGGCCTGCATGGTCCGGGGGTCGCCCTTCATATGCATCAGAACGACGGAAACACAACGGTTCGCCACCACCTCCAGCGACCGATCGTCTCCGGTCAGCGCGGTCACGTCGTTTACGATCCTCGCGCCCGCATCGATGGCGGCTTCCATGACCGACGCATGCCGGGTGTCGATCGATACGGTGGCGCCCGCCGCCGCCAGTTCACGCACCACCGGGAGCACCCGGGAAAGCTCATCGGCCTCCGAAACCGGCCGGGCGCCGGGCCGGGTCGATTCACCGCCAACATCGATGAAGTCCGCTCCGTCGGCCAATAGGGCCAAACCGCGGGCCACCGCCGCGCGATGGTCGAAGGCCTCGCCGCCATCGGAGAAACTGTCGGGAGTGACATTCACCACGCCCATCAGTCTCGGACGATGAAGGGATAGCCCCGCGAATTCCCTGCCTATTCGCACGGATCACGCTAACCAAGGGGTCGAACGACGATCGCGATCGCGGCGCGCCGCTTGCGCTCAGCTCTCCGGTTGCGGTTCAGCCTCAAATCCTCCGCCACTCTTGTCTTTTCCCGGCTTATGCCCGGAAGAGGGAACCGAGGCGCGGCGGCCCGTGGGCTTGGATCCCTCGTCATCCGGGTCCGGACGAACGATGGGGTTTCCTTTCAGCAAGGCTTTGACTTCTTCACCGCTCAATGTCTCATATTCAAGCAGAGCTTCCGCCACCGCGTCCAAATCGCCGCGGTGCGCAACCAGGATATCCGTCGCCTTGATCTCCGCCTCGTCGACGAGGCGGCGAACCTCCTCATCGATCAGCTTAGCCGTCGCATCGGAGACATTCTTGTGTTGGGTGACGGAGTGGCCGAGGAATACTTCTTCCTGATTGTCGGAGTACCGCAAGGGCCCCAGTTTGTCGCTGAACCCAAACTCCGTGACCATGCGCCGCGCCATGTCCGTCGCTTGTTTGATATCGTTGCCGGCGCCGGTGGTGACGTTGTCCTCGCCGAATACGATCTCTTCCGCCGCCCGGCCACCGAACATCACCGCGAGCTTTGATTCTAGCTCAAGTCTGGAATAGCTGTAGCGATCCCGCTCCGGCAGCGCCATGGTCACGCCCAGTGCTCTTCCACGCGGGATAATCGTCACCTTATGCAGCGGATCGTGCTTGGGCACATACAGGCCGACGATCGCGTGACCGGCCTCGTGAAAGGCGGTCAACCGCTTTTCATCGTCGGTCATCACCATTGACCGGCGCTCGACACCCATCAACACCTTGTCTTTCGCGGACTCGAAATCGATCATGGAAACGACCCGCCGTCCGGCGCGGGCGGCGAGCAAAGCGGCCTCGTTGACGAGATTGGCCAGGTCGGCGCCCGAGAACCCGGGCGTGCCACGGGCAATCACGCGCGCGTCCGCGTCCGGAGCCAGCGGGACCTTGCGCATATGAACCTTGAGGATCTGTTCCCGGCCGAGAATATCGGGGTTGGGAACCACCACTTGCCGGTCGAACCGGCCCGGCCTGAGCAACGCCGGATCCAGCACGTCCGGTCTGTTGGTCGCGGCGATCAAGATGACGCCTTCGTTGGACTCGAACCCGTCCATCTCGACCAAAAGCTGATTGAGCGTCTGCTCACGTTCGTCGTTTCCGCCCCCGAGACCGGCGCCCCGGTGCCGGCCGACGGCGTCGATTTCGTCGATGAAGATGATGCACGGCGCGTTCTTCTTGCCCTGCTCGAACATGTCACGGACGCGCGAGGCGCCGACGCCCACGAACATCTCGACGAAGTCCGATCCGGAGATGGTGAAGAACGGCACGTTGGCTTCACCGGCAATGGCGCGCGCAAGCAGGGTTTTACCCGTGCCCGGAGGCCCGACCAGAAGGCACCCCTTGGGAATCTTTCCGCCGAGACGCTGAAACTTCTGAGGATCCTTCAGGAACTCGACGACTTCTTCCAGTTCTTGCTTGGCTTCGTCGATGCCGGCGACATCCTCGAACGTCACCCGTCCCGTCTTCTCGGTCAAAAGCCGCGCGCGCGATTTGCCGAAACCCATCGCCTTGCCGCCGCCGGACTGCATCTGACGCATGAAAAAGATCCAGACGCCGATCAGCAGCAGCATGGGGAACCACGATATCAGCACGCTCCAAAGCGTCGGCGATCCGTCGTCCGAGGGTTGGGCGGAAATCCGCACGCCGTTTTTTTCAAGCTTTGGAATCAGGTTGGGGTCATCGGGCGCAAAGGTCACCAGGGAACGGCCGTCCCGGAACTTGCCGGTCACCTGCTGCCCCTTGATGGTTACTTCCTTGATGTCGCCGCTTTCCACCTGCGCCATGAAATCGGTGTAGGCGAGCGGTTGCTGCGCGCCGCGCGGGGATGAACCCTGAAACAGATTGAACAGGGCAAACACCAAAAGCGCGATAATCACCCATAACGCCAAGTTCCGGCTAATATTCACTCTGGTTACCTACTGCAGTGGCAAAATTTTCGTTTGTGGTCTTTCCGAAAACGACAACGGCGTCCACAAGCTCGTTCCATGGTAACAGATTGCCATCTTCTTGTATGAGATAATCTTCCGTTGAACTCATGCAAGTTGCCGCCCCGATTCCGCTAGCGCCTGCCGCGGCCGGAACGAGACCGCGCGAAAGCGAACGGGCAGTCGTCCGACATCGCGGCGAACATAGTGTAGATGCGGCACGACCAAAATTCCGTCGTCGTCCGCCAGAGCGGGAAGCGCGGCCCTCACCCGCCGGGGAACGCGGCGGCAAATCCAAGAAGCGTCTCCACGAGCAATCTGTTTGTCCCCGGAGGCACCGAGTGCGATTAAGCGGATCTCCCGTCCGCCGCCGACCGCCGATGCGGCGAAATCGATCAAGAATCGGCCATCCCAAAGCACCGAACCGCCGGCATTCGCCGCTTGCGGAGACGGTAGACCGCGCGCTTCCCGGCAGACCAAAACGCCGTCGTCGGCGCGAACCATTGCGCATCGCCCAAGTGTCGCGGCGGCAAGCGAATTCTCGCGGATCAATCGGGACAAAATGCGTTCCAGCTTTTCAATGGGCGGCGCGTATGCCCGTCCACCAATCGTCCTCAGCAACCACCCCAGCGCCCGCGTGGATACCGCGTCCGGCGCGGACGCCATGGCTCGCGCATCGAAGCGGGCATACCCATAGGGATAGAGATGGCAACATCGCGCCAGCAGCGTCGAAGCGGCATCGTCCAAGACCCGTCGCGCCCGAGTCATCCGCGCTGTGTTGGTTGCCACCGAGGGGACCGCAACGCCGCTTTCCGCCAGCCGCGAAAGCAAGGCCCGGACGCGGTTGCGCGTGTACGCCGGATCGCTGTTGGAGGGGTCCTGGATCCACGGTTGTCCGGCGGCGGACAATATGGCCCGAAGACGCTGGGGCGACGTTTGCAACAACGGCCTGACAAGCCGGACCGCCGCGGTCTCCACGACCTCGGCCATCCCCGCGAGCCCGTCGACGCCGCTTCCCCGGCAATGACGCATCAGAACCGTTTCGGCTTGGTCCTGTTGGTGGTGACCAAGCAGCAAATGAAGCACGCCCGCCTCCCGGCACCACTGGGACATCAATCGGTAGCGAGCCAAGCGCGCGGCCTCCTGAATCCCGGCGGTGGGCTTTTCCCCCACCCAAGTCAACAGTTCGTGCTCGATCGCACGTTCGTTCAGCCAGCCCCGCACCCGCATGGCTTCCACGCGAGCCCCGGATCTCAGGCCGTGATCCACCGTAAGCGCGGTCACCCGTCCGCCGCGCGCCCCGGCCCAACGTCTGGCGAGAAGGCACAAGGCCAAGCTATCGGCGCCGCCGGACACGGCGACCGCCAAATGGGGAAAGGCCTCGAATGGCCCCACAACGGCCATGGCCGCGTCGAAGTCTTCAGGACTCAACGGTGTCTGATCGTGCATTCGACCGAGGCGTCACTTGCAACCGAGAGTCCGCCGCTCCTGTTCCGCCTTGTTCTTGATGCTGACGGGGGCGTCCGGAAGCGCCGTTCTCAATTTGTGATACGTCGCGCAGGCCTCCGGAACCTTGTTCAGGCTGCCCAGGGACATTCCAAGCTTGAGCAACGCATCCGGGGCCTTGGGACCGGCCTTATTCTTCTGATAGGCGTCGAGAAATGCTTCCGCCGCCGGTGCGTACTGCCCTCGCGCATAGTATGATTCCCCCAGCCAGTAGCGGGCGTTATCCGCCAGGGGGTCATCCGGATTGTTCTTCAGGAATTCCGTGAATGCAATCGCGGCTTCGTCATAGTTGGCCTTGCGCAGCAGACCGAACCCCTGGGCATACTGCTCGCGTGGCGTGCCGGTGGTCACCGCGGCGGCGGTTTGAGTGGAGCTTTCGGCCGGCGCCGCCGGTTCGGGCGCGGCGGGCGGCGCCGTCGCGGTTCTCGCCTCGGACTCCGGAAGCCTTCCTAAAACCGTCGGTCCATCTTCGGAACCGGTCCGATAACTAGGCGAAGCGGGTTCTCGGGACGGCGGCGGAACGGGCTGATTTGGGGCCGCGGCAACGGTAGTTCCGGTGGCCCCGGCGCCCTGTTGACCGAGCCGATAGTCAACGTCGGAAGATAGTTTCTCAAGACGGTCGCTAAGCTGCCTCACCTGATAGCTCAGTTCCTCGACCCTGCCCGTCGACGCTCTCAGATCCCGCTCGAGTTCGGACAATCTGACCTCGAGCCGGGCAACGGCGGCATCGGATGCCGCGCCTTGAGCGACAACGATCCCGTGTTGTTCCGTACTCGGTGGAATTGCTCGTTCAAGGTCCCTGGCAGAGGCGCTTTGAGAGTATGCCCCGAGCACGCCACCCAAAACGAGAGTGACGCCCAGAATGAGACTTCGCGTTGTCTGGCGCAGAACAATACAACCGTTCATTGTCGTTGCTTTACTTCAGGGTCGGGCCTTCGGACGGTTCAGCTACTTGGCGCGCCGCCCGCAACGACGGTGACCGCGCGCCGGTTCTGGGCAAATGCCGATTCGTTCGAACCCACCATGGCCGGACGCTCCTCGCCGTACGACACCGTCCGAATCCGGGAGGGGTTGAGACCGAGCGCCACAAGATAGTCCTTCGCGGAGTTCGCCCGCCGCTCGCCCAGCGCCAAGTTGTACTCGCGGGTGCCCCGCTCGTCGGCATGCCCCTGAATGATAATGTCGACGGCGGGGTATTTCCGCAGCAACGCGGCCTGTTTCTCAAGGGTCGCGCGGGCCTCGGCGCTCAGATCGGTTTGATCGTAGCCAAAATAGACGCGATCGCCCACGTCCACGAGGGCTTCCGCCGCGGGAAGGGATTCCCGGCTGACCGAATCGGAACCCGACCCCGACCCCGACATCCCGCCCATCGCGGACGCCGAATCGACGCCTCCCGCCCCACTTGTGCTCGAACTCGCGCCGTCCTCGGAGCTGGTTTCACAGGCTCCGACCAACGCCACGATGGCAAACAAACCCACGGCCTTGAAACACATTGACGCCTCAGCATTTAGGATTTTACCGAACACTAGCTTAGCCTCTCATCAGCAACCCACAAAACGGCCCCGGGAATATGTCTCGAACAGTGGAGGCGGTTCTGTCCCGGGTTTTTCCCCGGGTTCACGACGAAGGGTTTACGAACAACCATATGCAGCATCGATCATGAAGGCAACGGCGACCATGCGGGATCGGAAGCATCGATCGGCGTCATGATTTCCCGCTCGTTGCGGCCGGTCAAATCGATAGAGAACAGGCGCGATCGGCCGCCGGTGCCATCGGCTCGGACAGGTTCCTGGCGGAAGTACATCAAAACCCTGCCGTTTGGAGCCCACGTCGGCCCTTCCACGTGATATCCTTCGGTCAACAATCGTTCGCCGGTCCCATCGGGATTCATGACACCGATATAGAACCGGCCGTCTTTGATTTTTGTAAACGCCACCAGATCGCCACGGGGCGACCACACGGGCGTGGCATAGCGGCCGTCGCCGTGGCTGATTTGCCGAACATTCGCCCCATCGGAGTCCATCGTATACAATTGCTGGCTTCCGCCGCGATCCGAATTGAACACGATCATCTTGCCGTCCGGCGAATAGCTGGGAGAGGTGTCAATGGCGGCATTGGAGGTCAGGCGCTTGCGGGCGCGGGTCCTCACGTCGATCGTGTAGATTTCGGAATTGCCGCCATCGGCCATGCTCATGATCAGCTTCTCGCCATCCGGAGAAAAGCGCGGAGCGAAGCTCATCCCCGGGAAATTGCCGACCAGTCCCTGTCTGTCCTCGTCCACCTTGCGCACATACACCTTGGGAATCCCGCCCGAATATGAGAGGTAGGTGATCTCTTGCAGGGTAGGCGAGAATCTGGGGGTCAGAACCAGGCTCTCGCCATCGGTGAGATACCGGTGATTTTCGCCGTCCTGATCCATGATCGCCAACCGCTTCACGCGACGGTCGTGGGGCCCGGACTCGGCGATATAAACGATCCGTGTATCGAAGTAACCCTTTTCGCCGGTGATTCGCTTGTATATGGCGTCCGCGATGATATGCGCGACTCGACGCCAGTTCTTGGGCGATGTCGAGAAGGCCGCTCCCTCCATCTGCTGTTCGGCGAAGACATCCCAAAGCCGGAACGGCACTCGCAGACGGCCATCGTCCAGACGCTCGATCTGGCCATGAACCAATGCCTCCGCGTTGATCACGCGCCAGTCGCCGAACCGCGGGAGCGTATCCATGGACACTTTGCCTTCAATGAACGCCTTGCGGTCGACGGGACGAAACAGGCCGGACCGTTCCAGATCGGCCGCCACCACGTCGGCGATGTCGCGTCCCAACCGGCTGGTTTCCGCGTCCTTCCCGGAGAACTCCATAATCGCGATGGGCATGGGCTCGACGACGCCTTGGGTGATGTCGATTCGCAGCTCAGCCCATGCCGGCGGAGCCGAGGCGGCAATCAACAAACATGCCAGCGCTACGCCAATAATGCCGCGATTTTCTTGTGTGCGTTTCCTCATGTTCCAAACATCTCTTTCGGATCGAAGACCAAGGTCATTGTTTTCCAGCTTTCGTATTTCTCCCTGGGCAAGCCGAAGGGATGGCACCTGGGGTTGAGCACGGCGCGCAGAGCGCTCTCGGCCGCCGCGCGGAAGTACGGATCGCCGCCCATCCGCTCTTGTTCCAGAACCGCCGCCGCGCCCGGCGTACCATCAATATTCATTTCCACGCGAATGGAAACAACCATGTTCTCCGCCCCCCTGGCGCCGGCGGGCAGATTCCAGCATCTCTCGATCTGGCGCCGCACCCGATCGATCTCGCTCATCGACACGGGTTCACTGGCTTGATAGTCCCGCGATTGCGACGGCGAAACCGCGTCGCTCGCCGCCTGTTCGGACGAATCACCCGGTTCGTCGTCCTTCGGTTTTTCCGCCTTGTCTTTCGACGGCGACTGCTGCGTGAGCGACTCGACCGTTTTCAGGACGGACTCAAAGGAACTTGGCGGCGTTTTGTCGAGTTCGGGTTTTCGCTTCGGTTTGGCGGCATCGAGACTGGGTTGCGGTTCCGGGCTCGCTGGCGCTGGTTCCGCCGCCGGTTCCTGAACTTTCGGTTCGGGCGCCGGCTCGGCGCTGGCGGGTTTGGGCGCCGGCTCGGCTTTGGGAGCGGCGACGCTGGCGGTCTGCCGAGGCGTTTCGGCGGCCGGCTGGGCAACCTTCGGCTTCGGCGGGGCCCGTTTGAGCACGGGGGTCTCGTCGGGCGTGGCCGCCGGGCGCTGCTCGCTCGGCGACTTGGCCGCCGCCTCTTGCTTTTTCCGGACCGGCACGTTGGTCTTGTCCGATACCGGCACGACCTCGACCACGACGGCGGTTTCCATTGGGGGAAGATCCGCACGCCAGAAAAACCCGCCGATGGTCCCGATGGCGATCACCGCGGCGTGCAGAACCAGTGAATAAATCAGTGCTCGACGCATGGTCGTTACTTGGGGCGCTCCCCGTCCGCCGGGCTCGCATCCAACGGCCGGGTTATCAACGCCACTTTCGTGAAGCCTCCAGCGTGAATGGCGCCCATCACCTGCATGATCCGCCCATAATTGATCCCTTCGTCGCCACGGACGAAGATTCGAACGTCGCGGTTACTTTCGGAAACAGCCTCCAGCCGGGCGACCAGCGTTTCGAGTTCGATGCCCGTATCTTGCACGAAAATTCGGCCATCGCGGTCGACGGTGACGGCTAGCGGTTCGTCCTGGCCCTTGATCGCCGGCACGGCCACCTTGGGCAAGTCCACCTCCACGCCAACGGTCAACAGCGGCGCGGTCACCATGAAAATCACCAGAAGAACCAACATGACATCGACCATGGGCGTCACGTTGATCTCGCTCATCGGCCGTGTCCGGCGCCGCTTAGTTCGCGTGCCGCCGTTGTGCCGCCCAACGGTTTCGGGCATGGTCAGGGCCTCTCCTCTTTTTGGCGCGACAGGATGGCCAGAAATTCCTCGGAAAAGCTGGTCAGCCGGCCCGCGTAGCGGTCAACATTCCGTGACAGCAAATTGTACGCGAGGACCGCGGGGATCGCCGCCAGAAGCCCCAGCGCCGTCGCGAACAGCGCCTCGGCGATGCCCGGCGCCACCACCGCCAAGCTGGTATTCTTGGTGACGCCGATCGCCTGAAAACTGTTCATGATGCCCCAGACAGTTCCGAACAGTCCGACGAAAGGCGCGGTGGATCCCGTGGAAGCGAGAAAGGTCATGTACCGTTCGACGCGTTCCATCTCGCGATTGGCGGTGACCTGCATCACCCGGTCGATCCGGTCCTGGAGACCGAAGGACGACTGTCCGTCCTCGGCGCGGCCGCGACCGACCGCCCGCCGCCACTCCCGCATCGCCGCGACAAAAACCGCGGACATGGGGTCCCGGGGCTGCGCTCCCATTCGGTCGTACAAATCGTCGATTGCGCCACCCGACCAAAATGACGATTCGAACTGGCTTGCTTGAGTATTGAGCCGGCGCAGGCGAAAGAACTTCTCGAAAATGATCGCCCAGCACCACACGGACGCACACAGAAGGATCAAAATGACGGCCTTCACCACTAAGTCGGCGCGCCAGAACAAGGACCACATGGACAGATCGCTGGCCGCTTCAATCACACTAGTTTCCATCAACGCTTGCCATTTTCCGGTTGAAAAAAGTCTCTAAAAGAGTCCGTATCGAAGCCGGAATGCGGGCGGCACGTCCGGACTTGGTCATGCAAGCGAGCTTTAGCCGCAGACGCACCATATCGACGCCGTCGCGTTTAACCGCTTGGTCCATCCATATTGAAGCTCGCTTGACCTCGACAACCCGGGTATGGACAGCCAATGCGTCATCGAGACGCGCCGGTTTCAGGAAGTCCGCCGAACAATGACGGACGGCGAATGCCACCCCATCGCCGTCCATCAGCTCCGAATGACTGATTTCGGCCATCCTCAGCAATTCCGTCCGCGCCCTCTCGGCAAACTTCAAATAATTGGCGTAGTAGACGATGCCCCCGGCGTCGGTGTCTTCATAGTAAACGCGAATCGGAAACACGTGGACGTTGTCCGCGAGTTCCTCCGAGATTCTCTTTATTCACGGACATCCCCGCCCACCAGATCCAGTTCATCCGCGCCCGCCAGCCTCGGGATGCCGAGATGCGTGTACGCCTGTTCCGCCAACATCCGGCCCCTCGGCGTCCGCATGATAAACCCCTGCTGGATGAGATAGGGTTCGATCACGTCCTCGATGGTGTCGCGTTGCTCCGAGAGCGCCGCGGCGAGCGTATCCACTCCCACCGGCCCGCCCTTGTAGTTGTCGGCGATACAGAGAAGATAGCGTCGATCCATCGCGTCGAGACCCCGTTGGTCCACGTCGAGGCGAAGAAGGGCGGAATCGGCGGTCGCGGCGTCGGTGGGTCCCGATCCGTCCACAAGGGCGAAATCCCGGACCCGCCGAAGAAGCCGAACCGCCACCCGAGGCGTGCCGCGCGAGCGCCGGGCGATTTCATGAGCGCCGTCATCGGTCAGGTCGAGATTCAACAGCGCCGCCGCGCGCCGGATGATTTGCTCCAGCTCGGACGCATCGTAGAAATGGAGGCGCAAGGGAATCCCAAAGCGCTCGCGGAGCGGGGTGGTGATGAGACCGGCGCGGGTGGTGGCGCCCACCAGGGTGAACGGCGGCAGATCGATGCGAATAGAGCGCGCGGCCGGCCCTTCGCCGATCATCAGATCAAGCTTGAAATCCTCCATCGCGGGATAGAGGATTTCCTCGACCACCGGCGACAAGCGATGAATCTCGTCGATAAACAGAACGTCCCGTTCCTGCAAATTGGTGAGGATCGCCGCCAAATCTCCCGGCTTTCCGATCACCGGCCCGGAGGTCGCTCGAAAGCCGACACCCATTTCACGCGCGACGATCTGGGCCAAGGTGGTCTTGCCGAGACCCGGGGGACCATGAAGCAGCACGTGATCCAAGGCCTCGCCGCGGTGCCCGGCGGCCGTCAGGAAGACGCGGAGGTTCTCGCGCAGCCGTTGCTGTCCGACAAAGGTTTCGAGTGTCGCCGGCCGAATCCCCTCCTCCGCCGCGTCCTCCTCCACCTGTGATGCTCCCACCAAGCGACCTTCCGCGTCGCCGTCATCCACGGATCGAAGCTCGCTCATTGGGCGTGGCTCCCGGTCGTCAGTTCGGCGAGGCCGCCACGGATCAGTGTTTCAGTGTTCGCGCTCGACCCCAACCGGGCAGCGGCGTGGATAACGGCGGTCCGCGCCTCCAGCGGTTTGAAGCCCAAATTGACCAGCGCGGAAACCGCTTCGCCCTCGATGGTGGCCGGCAGCGAACGGGATGCCGGTATCGCGGCCGACGGCGTTTCCGCCGCGATGGTCGGAACCTTGTCCTTCAACTCGCTGATTACCCGGGCCGCGAGCTTGGGACCGACGCCCGAGGCCCGCGTAAGCGCGGTCCGGTCCGCCAGGGCGATCGCATGAACGAGTTCGTCCGGCGCGAGCACGGAGAGCACGGCGAGCGCTCCCTTGGCGCCAACGCCCTGGACCGTCGTCAGCAGCCGGAACCAGAGCCTCTCGTCGGCGTGAACAAAGCCGTAAAGCTGAATGGCGTCCTCGCGGACATGGGTTTCGATCAGGAGGCTCGCCGATTGGCCGAAACTCAGTTGGGTCAGGGTCTTGGCGGAACAAGACACCAGATAGCCGACGCCGCCCACGTCGATCACCGCCCAGCCATCGCCGGTGGCGTCGACAACCCCGGTGAGCTTGGCGATCACTCCGCGCGCCTCGCGATCCGTTGCGCGGTCTGCCGGTGGTGGGCGTGACATATGGCCACGGCCAGCGCGTCGGCCGCGTCGGCCGTGGCGATGTCGGCGGTCGGCAAAATCGCTCGGACCATCATCTGCACCTGTTCCTTGGCGGCGTGACCGCTGCCCACGACCGATTTTTTCACCAGATTGGGCAGATACTCCGCGACCGCGAGACCGGCCCGCGCCGGCACCATCAAGACGATTCCTCGCGCTTGCCCCAGTCGAAGCGTGGTCACCGCGTTCTTGTTGACGAACGTCTCCTCGACGGCGGCCTCCGCCGGCCGGAATTGTTCAATGACCGCAACGAGGCTATCGGCCAAATACACCAGACGCCGCGCCAACGGCAAAGACCGATCCGTGCGTACGGCCCCGTCCGCGACATGGATAAGCCGATTGTCGACGACATCGATGATCCCCCAGCCGGTCACGCCCAATCCGGGATCAAGTCCGATAAGCCTCATGACGCTCGTTTCTTACGAGGCCCGTTGCATTCAACACGGCGGTCGCCGGGCATGGTCATCCGAACGGAACACCTCAAGCGCTCAGCCGCTCCAAAACATCATCGGCGACGTCGAAATTCGCCACGACCCGCTGAACGTCGTCGTTGTCATCCAGGACGTCCAGCAGCTTGAATAGCGTCGCCGCATCCTGCTCGCTCACGGGCACGAGCGTTTGCGGTTTCCAGTCCAAACGCTCGGCTTCGGGCGGACCAAAGTGCTTTTCAAGCGCGTCCCGGACAACGTTCAAATCATCCGGCGCGCAATAGATATCATGCCCCGCGTCGCTGGATTCCACATCCGTCGCCCCCGCCTCCAGCGCGGCCTCGAACATCCCGTCCGCCGATGCGGCGCCGGCGGCGTAGTGGACGAGACCGATACGATCGAACAGAAAGCCGACGCTGCCGGTATCCCCGAGGTTGCCGCCGTGTTTACCGAACGCCGAGCGGACCTCGCTGACCGTGCGATTGCGGTTGTCGGTCAGGGCCTCGACGATCACCGCGACGCTCCCCGGCCCGTACCCCTCATAGCGGACTTCCTCGTATTGAGCGCCGCCATCCTCCCCGGTGCCACGGCGAATGGCGCGCTCCATGGTATCCTTGGGCATGTTGGCCGTCTTGGCGGCGGCGATCGCCGCGCGCAAGCGCGGGTTCATTTCCGGATCGGGCATTCCGGACCGCGCCGCCACGGTCAGTTCCCGGATGATCTTGGTGAACGCCTTGGCGCGCTTGGCGTCCTGCGCGCCCTTGCGATACATGATGTTCTTGAACTGTGAGTGACCCGCCATTCTCGCTGATCCGGACTCCTTTAAGGATAACGTGGATTAACCCAGTTTCGTGTACCACATAGAGCGCAAAACAAGGCATCATTTGATGGGCATGATGGATCGGAGCCTTAAACCCAAGTATCGCGCCACTGTGGCGCTATTGGGGCCTTCCTCGGCCCCGCTAACGCAGCATCGCTACACCGGCCAATGGGGTGAGAGGCCCCCTCCGATTCGCAAGGGAGCCACGCGCCGGGCCAAGCCGGTGCGATCATCGGTTTCAAGATACACCGCGCACAGCGTCGCTTCGCCGTCGGCCGGCTCCAGCCGTCCCTTGGACATCTTGCGGATGAATTGAGCTGTCGCCTCTTCCTTCTTCATGCCGATCACCGAATTGTAATCGCCGCACATTCCAAGGTCCGTCACGTAAGCGGTGCCGCCCGTCAGCACCCGGGCGTCGGCGGTGGGCACGTGGCTGTGGGTTCCCATCACCAGCGACACGCGTCCGTCGAGGACATGCCCCATCGCCATTTTCTCGCTTGTCGCCTCGGCATGGATGTCCGCGATAATGCAATCGAGCGACTGGCCCAGCCGGTGGTTGAGCAGCGCAACTTGCGCCGCGGCGAACGGATCGTCGAGCGGATCCATGAACAACCGTCCCATCATCTGCATCACCATCACCCGGCGGCCATCGCCCGTGGGATAGATGTTGGATCCCGATCCGGGCGTGCCCTCGGGATAATTGAGGGGCCGCAACAGACGCGGATCCGCGCTTATATGATCCACGATTTCGCGCCGGTCCCAAACATGATTGCCGGTGGTGATGACGTCGACGCCCACGTCATAGAACGCCCGGCACATGGCTTCGGTGATGCCGAAGCCGTGGGCGGCGTTCTCGCCGTTAACGACGACGAAATCGAGATCAAGGCGCTCTCTGAGTTCCGGGATACGCGCGAGAATGGCCTGGCGTCCGGATTTGCCGACCACGTCGCCGCAACAGAGGACCCTCACCGCTTCACCTGCGTCAACGCATCTTCCGTCAGCACCCAATCCAATGGCTGATCCGACTCATTTCGCGGTACGCGCGAAGTCCATTGAACGGAAAAACCGACACCGACCGTTTCAAGCCGCCCCTTGCTCCGCAACCCCGCCAGCGTTCTGTCGTAGTAACCGCCTCCGTAGCCCAAACGGAAACCATCGTCGTCAAACGCCAGCAACGGAACCAAAAGGATCTCCGGCGTCACCACCGGAGCGTCCGCGCCGGGATGCGACGTTCCGAACACCCCCGGTTCAAGAGTGTCCAGGACGCGCCAGCGGCGGAATTGCAGCGGCTCATCGCTTGCCGTCATGAACGGTAAGGCGCAGGTAACGCTCCGGTCTTCGAGACGGGCGAGTAGCGGCCGAACGTCGACCTCGGTTGAGATGGGCCAATAGCCCGCGACGATCGTACCGGAACCAATTTCGAAATCATCCAGCGCTCCCAAGAAGTGAGCCACGATCGCGCGCGCCACGTTGGGTCCTTCCTTTTGATCCGCGACGAGACGCATGGCTCGCATTCGCTTCCGCAGCTGTTTTTTCTGTTCCGCGATGGACATAATTGGGATTTAAACCAGGTGGCAGGCTGGGCAAGTCAGCGCGATACCGTGTGAATCGACACGGAGCGCGGCGCGATAATCGTGCCGGGCTCCAGGAACAGGCGGCGCCACGCTGGCCGATGGCCATGCGATCCTCTCTGGCCTGCTAGCGCAGGTGGGCGCCGTATACCGGGTCCACGGACCCGACAGGGACAGCTCCCTAGAGATCACTGTTGGCCCGAGGGATATTGAGGCCTGTCAAACCGCGCAGCAACCGCCCTCTCAAATCTATGAGGGTTTGAGCCGTTCCGCAATGTCCTCCAACCGGCCCGCCAGAGATTCCAGATGAAGACCGACCGCCTCGTCCAGTGAATTCCGGTCCTGGGGCTCCCCTTCGGTTCCCTGGCGCCCTCCCTGCAATTCCGCTTTCGCTTCCATCAGTTCGTCGGCGATCAATAAACTCACCATCAGCAGCAACCTGGCTTCACCGATCTGGCCGGCTCCGCCAACCAGTTCGCCGGCCCGGCTGTTCAGATATTCCGCGAGTTGATACAGGCGGGATTCCTGACCGTCGTCGCAGCCCACGTCGTACTGGTGTCCATTAACGGTGAGAGAGACCTGACCCATGGCGTTTATCCGCCGAGCACGTCGCGAAGCCGGGCGATGGTCGTGTCCAGTCGACCCATGACCGCTTCGTGGGCGCTCCGAAGCACCTTGTTTTCGTCTTTCACCGCGGACAACTCCTGGACAAGGCGTTCAACATTTTGCGCGCCCCTGGGGGGCGAAGCCACCTGGGCGGCTTCCTCCAGACGGGCCACCGCGTTCGATAGCCGTTCAATGCGCCGCTGCAACTCTGTTCCCATCTGCAAGCCCGTGTTTTGTTCACCAAACTTTGGTTTCGCCGTGGACGGGAGCGAGCATAGGCGCGGCCCCTGGAAGCCGTCAACTCCCGTCGAAAAACCCAAAAAGCCGTTGACGCAGGGTAACAATCCGACGATTGTGCGGCATTCATAAAATAGGACGCTACCCCACGCGGAATGGGGATTGAATGGGTTGCTCCGGTAAAAATCCACAATCAACGTATTCGCGTGAGTTGCAAGTTTTGGCGTCCTAGCAATTCCAAGGAGAGAACGAATGGCGGTACGGGTAGGGATTAACGGTTTTGGCCGCATTGGGCGGCTGGTATTGCGGGCGGCGGCCGAAGCCAGCCGCAACGATGTCGAGTTCGTGGCGGTGAACGACCTCGGCCCGGTCGCGACCAACGCGCATCTGCTCAAGTATGACTCGGTCCACGGCACATTTCCAGGCGACATCAGTTCCGACGACAAAAGCATGACCGTGAACGGGCATAAAATTCAGGTGTTCGCCGAGCGCGATCCGACCAAGTTGCCGTGGGGCGACCTCGGCGTCGACGTGGTGATGGAGTGCACCGGCATCTTCACGGCCCGTGACAAGGCCGCCGTGCATCTCGAGGCGGGCGCGTCCAAGGTGCTTGTTTCGGCCCCGTCCTCGGGCGCCGACGCCACCATCGTTTACGGCGTCAATCACAAAACGCTGACGAAAGAACACAAGGTGGTTTCCAACGCTTCGTGCACCACCAACTGCCTTGCCCCGCCGGTCTCCGTGCTCAGCAAGGAAATCGGTCTGGAAAGAGGCTACATGACCACGATCCACGCCTACACGGGCGACCAACCGGTGCTCGACACCCTGCACAAGGATCTCCGCAGGGCGCGCGGCGCGGCACTGTCGATGATTCCGACCAGCACCGGCGCGGCCAAGGCGGTTGGTCTGGTGCTGCCGGAACTGGCCGGCAAGCTGGACGGTTCGGCCATGCGGGTTCCGACACCGAACGTCTCGGTCGTTGATCTGAAGTTCGTGTCGTCGAAGCCGACGTCGAAGGAAGAGGTCAACGCGATGATCAAGGACGCAGCCAACGGTCATCTCAACGGGATTATGGGGTATAACGACGAGCCCCTCGTCTCCATCGACTTCAATCACGACCGGCGCAGCTCCATTTTCGATGCGTCCGGCACCGCGGTTATCGATGGCACGCTGGTGCGCATCATGGCCTGGTATGACAACGAATGGGGCTTCTCCAACCGGATGCCCGACACCGCGATCGCCTGGGCGGCCGTTTAAATCCGAAATTGTTTGCGAAGAACGAGAGCAGGGCCCCGGGGCCCTGCTCTTTTTTTGCTGCCTCATGCCGAGCGCAACCGCGAAAACAGCGTACATGCGCAGCCCGCTAGACAGGCATGCCTTTGTCATTCACGGTGTAGACCATGCGCGCGCGGTCCTGAAGGCGGCGGCCGGCACGGGCCTGCCGGTGGCGCTCTGGAGCGCGCCAAGCGCCGCGGCTTACATGGGGGCGCCGATGTTTCGTGAAATCATCAACGCCGCGACCGCGGAATTTCCCGGAATTGACGCCATCGGCATTCTCGACTGCGGCAGGGATGCCGGGTTCGCGCTCGCCGCCTTTCGTCACGGTGTTGGATTCGTGCGGGTTGATCTTCCGCCGGCCACTTTGGCCAGGGTCGCCGACATCGCGCGGCAGACGGGCGCGACCGTCGTTCGCGAGCGGCCTCCCGCTCTAGATTTGATCGACTGTCCCGAACCCGTTTGCGCGTGCCGAAGCTGGCTGTCCCAACGCGGATGCTGAATTCAAGCGCGTTGCCAAGCGGAATTGCCTCGTGTACTTGAATCGTTGAGAGACTCTGACACTCGAATATTCGGGAAAATGACAAAAATGAAGGTAACACAGCGCGTCAAAAGAATTCTCGCGAACTACGAAAGCGACAATCCAGGGACAAAAGCGAACATCGCGCGGATTCTGTGCACGGGCAAGCTGGCCGGCACGGGTAAGGTCGTCATCCTGCCCGTCGATCAGGGGTTCGAGCATGGCCCGGTTCGCAGTTTCGCGCCGAACCCGGCGGGCTACGATCCCTCGTATCATATCCAGATCGCCATCGATGCGGGTCTCAACGCCTATGCGACGCCGCTGGGAATGGTGGAGGCGGTCGCCGACACCTATGCCGGGCAAATCCCGCTGATCCTGAAGGTCAACAGCTCGAACACGCTATACCGGAGCGTCGAGGCTCCATCGCAAGCCATCACCGCCTCGGTCGATGACGCCGTGCGGCTGGGGTGCGCCGCCATCGGCTTCACCATTTATCCAAGCTCCGATGAGGCCTTCACCATGATGGAAGACATCCGGGAGATGTCGAGCGAAGCGAAATCCAAGGGAATCGCCACCGTCATCTGGTCGTACCCCCGGGGCGGAGACCTGTCCAAGGCGGGTGAACTCGCCGTCGACATCGGCGCCTATGCGTGCCACATGGCGGCGCTGCTCGGCGCTCACATCATCAAGATCAAACTTCCGAGCGCCGACATCGAGCAAGAAGAGGCTCGAAAGGTGTACGAAGCCGAAGGCATCGATGTCTCGACGCAGGCGGCCCGCGTTCGCCATTGCGTGCAGGCGGCGTTCAACGGACGAAGACTGGTGGTGTTCTCGGGCGGAGCCAAGAAAGGCGCCGACCAGATTTTTCAGGATGCCCGCGATATCCGCGACGGCGGCGGCAACGGCTCGATCATCGGCCGCAATACCTTCCAGCGGCCGCGCGAGGAAGCACTCGATATGCTGAACCGGATCATCGGCATCTATCTCGGAAAGGAAGCATCGGCGGGTTGAGAGACGGCTTCGCGTGACTTCCCCAACCTCCTGCCGGCTGTATTTAATCACGCCGGCGCGCCTTGACCCGGCGGCGTTCCCGTCCCTCCTCGGGGCGACGCTGGACGCCGGCGATGTCGCCTGTGTTCAGTTACGGCTCAAGGATGTGGATGACGACACCATCCGGCGAACCTGCGACGTGCTCCGACCCATCGTCCAGGGCAGGGACGTGGCGATGATCCTGAACGACCGCCCCGACCTCGCCGTCGAAACCGGCTGTGACGGGGCGCATATCGGTCAAAGCGATCGAACCTACCGGGAAGCGCGCGACCGGGTCGGCCCGGACCGCATTGTGGGCGTGACCTGCCACAATTCACGTCACTTGGCGATGGTCGCCGCCGACGCCGGCGCCGACTATGTGGCGTTCGGGGCCTTTTATCCCACATCGACAAAAGAACCGGCTACCTGGGCGCAACCCGCCCTTCTGGAGTGGTGGGCGGAACTGATGACCGTGCCGTGCGTCGCCATCGGCGGCATTGCCGTCGACAACTGCCGTCCGCTCGTCGAGGCCGGCGCGGATTTCCTCGCCGTTTCCGCCGGGGTTTGGAAATACCCAGATGGACCGGCCGCCGCCGTCCGGCGCTTCAACGACACCCTTCGCGGACGTGGATAACCAGGATTGTCCCCAGCATCGCCAGCCGCGCCGTACGCCCATTGCCCACATCTTTTCGACCTGCTAGCTTCCGCGCCTCAACTCGGGCGCTTTTCAGTGACACGGATGAACCCATGAAAATCAACGGTAACGCCATTCGCCCCGGAATGGTCATCGAGCACCAGGGGCGCCTTTGGCGCGCGGTCAAGATCCAGCACACGCAGCCGGGCAAGGGTGGAGCTTATCTTCAGGTCGAACTGAAAAATCTTTTGGACGGAACCAAGCTCAACGAACGGTTTCGTTCCGCCGAGACTGTCGAGCGGGTCCGGCTCGATCAGAAGCTCTATCAGTATCTCTTTACGGATGGGACCTCCTACACGTTCATGGACAACGAAACGTTCGAACAAATGGAACTCGCGCCGGAGGTGATCGGCGAGGACCAGTTGCCGATGCTGCAGGAGAACATGACGGTCACCATTGAGTCCCACGAGGGTTCACCCATTAGCCTCCAACTCCCCGACACGGTGACCCTCGAGGTGACCGAAGCGGACGCCGTGGTCAAGGGGCAAACCGCGTCGTCGTCCTATAAGCCCGCTATGCTCGAGAACGGAATGAGGGTGATGGTGCCCCCTCACATAGAATCCGGCGTGCGCATCGTTATCAATACCGCCGACCGCTCCTACGTGGAACGCGCCAAGGACTGACCCCGGAAGCGAAAACCTTCTTATGATCCAACGCTCGGCATTGCTGAACGTCATGACGGCGGCCGCACGGAAGGCCGCGCGCGGTCTTATTCGAGATCTGGGTGAAATCGAGCACCTGCAGGTCTCCAAGAAAGGTCCGGCGGACTTCGTCAGCAAGGCCGACAGGCGCTCGGAAGAGGTCCTCCGCGCCCAACTCGTGAAGGCTCGGCCGGCATATGGCATGTTGATGGAAGAGAGCGGCGGCTTCGAGGGCAAGGACACGTCCAACCGCTGGATCGTGGATCCGCTGGACGGAACGACCAACTTCCTGCATGGCATTCCCCATTTCTCCATATCGATCGCACTGGAACGCGATGGCGACCTGTTCGCCGGCGTCGTTTATTCGCCGGTGTACGACGAGATGTTCGTCGCCGAGAAGGGGCTCGGCGCATACCTCAACGGCCGGCGCATCCGGGTGTCGGCCCGCAAGAACATGAACGAAGCGATCTTCGCAACCGGCATACCGTTCTTGGGGATCCCCGACCACGCCTTGTTTCTGCAACAATTGCAGTCTGTAATGGAGGTATCCGCGGGTATTCGGCGATATGGTTCGGCGGCGCTGGATCTGGCCTATGTGGCGGCGGGACGATACGACGGCTATTGGGAAAATGGCTTGAACCCATGGGACGTAGCGGCCGGGATCGTTCTGGTGCGCGAGTCCGGAGGGTTCGTAACGGACATCTCGGGCGGCACCGGCATGCTTGCCGGAGGCGGTATATTGTCCGCCAATAGCGCGCTTCATGGCCCGCTCATGAGTTTGATCTCAAAAGCCAGCGCGCCGGGAAAGGGGCAAAATTAACAAGACGTAAGTTTACAATATCGAAGTATCTATATTCGATAATACTGAGCGAGCAAGACCGTTGTGCGGAATTGGGTTCTTCGTTAGTCTGGTTTGTCGATGTTTCAATCGTCTAGGATAACTTGCGCATCGTGATCTCATCCGAACGCAGGCATTTCAGCGGAGCCAAGGCTGGTTTTGCGGCAGCGGTCGCCGCGACCGTGCTGTTTGCCGCCGCCGCGCGCGCCCAGGACGACGCGCCCGCCAATCCCAGCGTCACGGTGGATCTCAGCGTCATCGAGGACCAAGGGTCGGGGTCGACTCGCCCCTCGCTCGCACGGCCTGGCGGCCTGATCATGCCGAGGCCGGACGTGTTTCCGCAGTCGCAACTTTATGAACCGGATCCGGACAGCCTTCCATACGCGACGCTGAATCCGCCTCGGCAAAGAACGGCGAATCTGAGACCGCCGGGGTCCAAGCGGCAATCACCTCGATTGCGGGCCCTTGAGCTGACCGATCTGACGCCCGCGCCCCGTCCTCAAGAAACAAGTCCGCGCCCTCAAGGGGCAGCCACAAGCATCGGTCAGGAGCCGCGCGCGGTCACGGCGCCCTCACGTACGGGAGCCGTTGTCGGCCCCACGCCATCGCGGCCTCAAATTCTGGGCCCCGACGACACCGGCCCGGCGCGCCTTGGGCCAAGGCCGCGTCCAGCCGCCGATGTGGCGGCCATCGCCCCAACGGCGACCGGCGCCGCTTCCGCTCCCGAAGCGGAACACGAATTGTCCACCCCACCGGCCTTGCCGCCGGGAGAAGAGACGGCATCAACGCCTCCGTTGAGCCAGGAGCTTACCGGTGCATCCGGGTCGGCGGCGGCGATCGAACCCCCGTCCGCCCCCGCGACGAAACAAGCCGTGACAACGCCCCTCCCCCAGGCGGATGAGAAGTCGGTTGCGCTGCAGCCGGCGGCACGCATGGAGCAAGGCTCGCTTCCTCCCTCCGAAGGGACCCAGGCGACGGGGGACTTGCTCCAAGTCGAGTTCGGGGCGACCGATACAAGCTTGACCAGTTCGTCGCGCGCCGAACTCAAGGATTTGGCGGATCGGCTCCGATCGCAGGAAAATTTGCGACTGCAACTCCTGGCTTACGCGGACGGCGAGAATTTATCGCCCAGCAAGGCGCGGCGGATGTCGCTGTCGCGCGCATTATCGGTGCGGTCCTACCTGATCGAAAACGGGATCAAAACCAGCCGCATCGACGTGCGCGCCTTGGGCGACAAAGCGCCTTCAGCCCCCATGGACCGGGTTGACGTCAAAGTCGTCCAGCGATAATGCGTGTACTCTAACCTTCTTAAGAACTGGAAAAGTCTGTCGTGATGACCCGGCCGCGACGTTTCTTGGTCCGCATGGCCGTGTTTGTGGTTGCGGTGGCGGTCCTTTCAGCCCTGCTTTATCCGCCGTTGCGAGACGCGTTCCTGGCGAACGCCCCGCTCAACGGCTTGATCCTCGGCGTCATGGTGCTTGGCATTCTCTACAATTTCCGCCAGGTCATCATGCTCGGCCCGGAGGTGACATGGATCGAGAGCTTCCGCGGCGAACGGATCGGCGCCGTCAGCGGCAAGCCGCCGAAGCTGTTAGCGCCGATGGCAACCATGCTTGGCGAACGCAAGAGCCGGTTGTCGCTGTCGGCAATGGCGATGCGCTCGCTGCTGGACGGCATTGCGTCGCGGCTTGACGAATCTCGCGATCTGTCGCGCTATACGATCGGGCTTCTGATCTTTCTCGGGCTGTTGGGCACGTTTTGGGGGCTGCTGCAGACGATCGGCTCCATCGGCGACGTCATTCGCGGGCTGTCGGTGGAAAGTGGCGATCTCGCCACCGTTTTCACCGATCTGAAGCGGGGTTTGGAGGCGCCGCTCTCCGGGATGGGGACGGCCTTCTCATCGTCGCTTTTCGGCCTCGGAGGTTCCCTGATCCTCGGATTTCTCGACCTGCAGGCCGGTCAGGCTCAGAACCGTTTCTACAACGACCTCGAGGAGTGGCTCTCCGGCGTGACCCGGCTTTCCAGCGGCGCTCTGTCGGGCGAAGGCGAGCATTCCGTTCCCGCCTATGTTCAGGCCTTGCTGGAGCAGACGGCCGAAAGTCTCGACGGACTGCAGCGAACCATCGCTCGCGGGGAGGAAAACCGGGTGTCGACTCATTCCCAGCTGATCGGGCTCGGCGAGAATATCGGCGCCCTCACCGATCAGATGCGCGCGGAGCAGGGTCTGATGCTCAGGCTGGCGGAAGGCCAGAGCGAATTGCGGCCGGTTCTCGCCCGGTTGGCCGACAGCACCAGCCAAGGCGCAAGCACCGGCCTGGATGAAGCGACGCGCACGCACGTCCGTAACCTCGAGGTCTACGCGGCTCGCTTGCTCGAAGAAGTGAGCGCCGGGCGGGAAGACATCATCCAGCAGTTGAGAAGCGAGATCCGGCTGCTTGCCCGCACGATCGCGGCGCTCGCCGAAGACGCCGAGCGCTGACGCGGGGACGGGACCGTACGCATGGCCACCCGAGCGCTCCGCGGCCGCCGTCCCGACAACACCTGGCCGGGATTTGTCGACGCCCTGGCGACGTTGTTGATGGTCATCATCTTTCTGTTGATGGTATTCGTGCTGGCCCAGTTCTTCCTCGCCGAAGCGCTATCCGGCCGCGACACGGCGTTGAAACGGCTCCAGGGACAAGTGGATGAACTGGCCGAACTTCTCGCGCTCGAGCGCAAGGCCAGCGACCAACTCAGCACCAATATCGGACAGATCTCCGCCGAACTTCAGGCGTCGCTGCGCGCGCGCGACGACCTTTCCGCCGCCGTCCATGCGCTGAACGAGCGGGCCGAAGGCGCCGAGAGCCAGGCGGCGGACTTAAAGCGCGCGTTGTCGGAATCCACGGCGGCCGTCGAGTCCAAGGACGAGGCCATCGATACTCAACGCCGGGAACTGGCCCAGTTGGCTAATGACATCGCCGCGTTGCGGGCGTTGAAAGAGGAGCTTGAGCGAGAGGCCGCGTCCTTGGCGGCCAAGTCCGAGCAATCTGACTCGGCGTTGATCGAAGAGCGCCGAATTTCGGAAAGCGCCCGCGCCCAGATCGCGCTGCTCAACCAGCAAACGGCGGCGCTCCGCGAGCAGATCCGGCAACTCACGGCCACCCTCGAGACCGCGGAGGAGAAGGAAAAAAATCAAGATGTTCAGATCGTCAACCTCGGCCAGCGTCTCAACGCGGCGCTGGCGAGCAAGGTCCAGGAGTTGCAGCGTTACCGCTCCGAGTTCTTCGGACGTCTGCGCGAAGCGCTGGGCGATCTTCCCGGTGTCCGCATCGTCGGCGATCGCTTCGTGTTTCAGTCCGAGGTCCTGTTTCCATCGGGCTCGGCGGAGCTTGAAGACGACGGCCGGCTCCAACTCCGCCAAGTCGCCAATACCCTGAAGGAAATCAGCGACAAGATCCCCGACGACATCGACTGGGTTCTGCGGGTCGACGGCCATACCGACAAGCGGCCGATCGATACCATCCTGTATCCTTCCAACTGGGAACTATCGACGGCGCGGGCGACCTCGGTGGTGAGACTTCTCATCGAGCAGGGTATTCCGCCCCGGCGCCTGGCGGCGGCCGGCTTCGGGGAGTTCCACCCGCTCGACGACCGGGACACCGAAGAAGCCTATCGCCGCAACCGTCGCATCGAACTGAAGCTCACCCAGCGTTAAAGTCCACCATTTGTGCGTTGCGCGAGACGGGTCGAGACCTCGTCGACACCGTCGATTTCGAAGACGGGAGCCGATCGGCGCATCCTCCCGGCTTGAGTTCCGACCGGGGACCCTCTAGTGGTCCGACTCTAACATCCGGATTCGGCAGTACCATTCGCCATGCCCGTTCTGTTTCTCATTGTTTTTGTCGACTTGGTTGGCTTCGGGGTGATCATTCCCCTGCTGCCGTTTTTCGGTGAGCACTTCGGCGCCACTCCCGCTCAGGTCGGGCTGCTCATGGCCGCCTATTCGTTCACCCAGTTCCTCGCGGCTCCCTTATGGGGCCGGCTCAGCGACCGGATCGGGCGGCGGCCGGTGTTGCTGGCAAGCATGGCCGGGGCCGTGGGCGCTTACATCTGGCTGGGATTCGCGGACACCCTGTGGATGCTGTTCGCCGCACGGCTGGCCGGTGGCGCCATGGCCGGCAATATTTCGACCGCGTTTGCGTATGTCGCGGACGTCACGGAGCCTTCAAACCGGGCAAAAGGCATGGGCTTGATCGGCGCCGCGTTCGGACTGGGCTTTATTTTCGGACCGGCGATCGGCGGCGCGCTCGCGGGTTCCGATCCGCTCGCCGCGGACTACCGCACGCCCTCGTTGATCGCCGCCGCGCTCTCCGGCCTGGCATTAGTGCTGACGGCCTTGATCTTGAAGGAGTCGCTGTCTCCGGCCACCCGCGCTCGCCAGGCGGCGATCCCGGCGCCCACCCGATGGCGGCTTTTCAGAACGGCCCTCGCCCGGCCATCGGTGGGTCTGCTCCTCGCCATATCGTTTCTGGCCACATTCGTATTCGCCGGCATGGAGACCACCTTCGCCATGTGGTCGCGCCGGTCGTTCGGCTGGGGGCCGGAGCAAAACGGATATCTGTTCGCCTTCGTCGGCCTGCTCAGCGCGGCGATCCAAGGGGGGCTGATCGGACGGTTGGCGAAGCGGTTCGGCGAAGGACGGTTGGTCGTGTTCGGCTCGATCGCGCTGGCGTTGGGAATGCTGATGATCCCGTTCTCCACATCGCTGGCCCCATTGCTGGCGGCGATGGTGATCGTCGCCCTCGGGTTCAGCCTGGTGTCGCCATCGCTCAACAGCCTCATTTCCTTGCAGGTGGGCGCGGACTTGCAGGGGGGGACCATGGGCGTCGCCCGGTCCGTCACCACGCTGGCCCGGGTGATGGGACCCGGATGGGCCGGCGCCCTGTTCTATTTCATCGGGAAGGATTGGCCGTTTCTGGGCGGCGCCATGGTGATGGCGGCGGTCATCGGGCTGAGCTTATGGTCCCTCAAGCTGGTTGCGCGTGACCTGCGCGCGAAACAACCGGGCGACCCAGCCTGATCGCTGGTGGTTTGCAGGCATCACTCGACAGGCATCACTCGAACTGAACGCTTCGTCCGGTGGCCGCCGAAAGCTCCCGGCCCAGGATCTGCACTAGGTTTCCAGCGCCGCGGGTCCCCACCCATCCCGAGTTGGCGCGGTATTCGAAATGCGAGGCGCCGCTTGCCGGAGACGACATCCAGATCTGCCGGTTCGGCCGATGCTTGTTGATGACGTATTCGCCGCCCGAATCGAGTTCGATGGAGAGGATCCCGTCCTCGAGATCCACATCGAGTGCGTCCCCCAGCGTTTTTTCGAGCGTTTCCATCAGATGTTCCAAGATTTCATCCGCGCGGACCTCGAACTCGCTCTCGCTGATCGCCACGGTTTTGACCCCTCTTTTTCAACGCGCTTGGATGCAAGCGCCGTTTACGGCAAACATCCTTTGCGCAAACATTGCAAACTGGGCCTCCGGTCAGTATATAGGGCGCTGCTTTTGGAGCGACGCGATGAAAAAAGACATACACCCCGAATACCATGAGATCACCGTCGAAATGACTGACGGCACCACCTTCAACACCCGATCGACTTGGGGAACGCCCGGCGAAACCTTGAAGCTGGGCATCGATACCAAGACCCACCCGGCATGGACGGGCGTCCATCGGCTGGTCGATAGCGGTGGCCAGTTGGCCAAGTTCAAGAGGCGGTTCAAGGATTTTGGTATCAAGGAGTAATACCAACGGCCGCCGGACCGCCGCCGTTCCGCCAGATGACCTTCGATCACTTCAATCGGCCCTAGTACCGACTATCACGGTTCCGTACCCCATGCGACGGTCTTCCGAGGTCGTCCAGCCAGGCGCGGGGCGCGCCGTGATGCTGGAGCATCACAAGCGGCCCGCAACGCCGCCGGGGGCCTCGGAAGACCGCCCGGAGGGTTGCTTTTTCCGCGTCCTCGGGGCGTCGACGGCGCTTGTCGATGCTTCGGCATCGTCGGCGCACCGCCTCCTGCCGAAGACACGGGAAAAGCAATCACATGGGGCACGGAACCGTGATAGTCGGTACTAGAGATCGTCGAGATAAGCCTCGTGGAAGCCTTCGAACTGCCCCTTGGCGAATCGGAACTGCCGCTGGATGGTCTCTATCTGTTTCCGCTTCGATGAAAGCGCGCCCACGCAGTCGGCATCGAATTTTTTTCCGGTCAGGTCATCGAGAAATCGAAACGCATCGTCGTTCGACCACGCGTTCTTGTAGGGGCGCCTCGTGGTCAGCGCGTCGAACACGTCGGCGACACTGACGATTCTCGCTTCCAGGGGAATATCCTTGCCCTCCCGGCCGGTGAGATAGCCGCTGCCATCGTAGGATTCATGATGGTACCGGACAATGTTGTGAAGCACATCGATGTGCGCGCCCTCGCCGATGCTGAAGCTTTTCACCATTTTCTCGATAATCGCGACGCCCTTCGCGACATGGGTTTTCATGATCTCGAACTCATCCGGCGTCAGCTTCCCCGCCTTCAATAGGATTCGATCGGGAATGGCGATCTTGCCGACGTCATGCAGGGGAGCGAACAAAAACACGAACTCCACGTACTCATCGTCGAGATCCTCCTGATCGGCCAGGGTCTTGGTGATCAGCCGCGCGTATCGGGACATGCGGTCCAGGTGAGCGCCCGTTTCCTCATCGCGCAGATGGCTCATCGCGCGGGCCACATCGACCGCCGAACGGAGCACGTTGGCCGAAGCCAGGGCGTTGATGATCAGGAGCGATATCAGGTGAGAGTAAATCGTCAGGTGCCGAACGACGGAGGGGCTGAAATAGTTGCCTTTTTCGGAGTCGAAGAACATGAACCCCGATAGTTCGCCCCGGTCGAAAAAGGGTTTCGTGTAACTGGACGAATAGCCGCTTTCCAGCAAGTGGCGATCATGGCGCCCGAGGATTTCCCGAGACGCGCGCAAATCGCCAATGATCCGCTCGCTCCGGGTTCGGGCCAACTCGGCGAGAGACGGGACTTCGGCCAATTTGGCTTCGTAGTGGGTGAAAGGCGTTTCGCCGCGGGTGCTGTGAACGAACGTTTTCAGGGTATCGGTGCGGCCATCGTAGACGGCCACCGCGACGCGGTTGATATCGGGCAGGTCATCCAGAAGGTTGGCATGGACCGCCTCCACCTGAGCCTGTATGGAGGCCGCGTTGCCCGATACGTCGATCACCAGTTTCTCCGCTGTAAACGATGCCCTAGGGAGGTTAAGGGTATACCTCTCGCAAGCCGTTCGCTAGTGTGCAAATTAGAGTTATTACACTGTTGATGGTGGAAGCGGCCTCACCGTGATCGAGCCGTCGCAGCAACCGCGGATCAACCGGGAGATCAATGAGTATTCTCGAAAACGAGTCCGTGAAGCGCGTGCAATCCGCATTGGAGGACGCCGGCATCGATGCGCGGATCACCGCTCTCGCCGCTACGGCGCGCAGCGCGCAAGACGCCGCGGAGTTCGATCGGCACCGATCTCGGTTCGATCGTGAAATCCCTGGTTTTTCTCGTCGGGCGGCAACCGGTCATGGTGCTGGTTTCGGGCGACCGCCGGTGCCGGGAGGAAACGTTACCGGGTTTGCTCAAGCTGGACGGTCCCGTCCGGCGGGCCGACGCGGACACCGTTCGCGCGGTCACGGGCTTCGCAATCGGTGGCGTCGCCCCGGTGGGACTTAAACAGGAATTGCCCGTCGTCATCGACGCCGGTCTGCGCCGCTTCGCCATCGTTTACGCGGCGGCCGGACATCCCCATTGTGTATTCGCCACGACGGTTGTCGACCTTGCGCGCGCTACCGGAGGGACGATCTCCACAGAAATCGCCAAGGAGGCTTGATTGACACACCCCACGGCGCTCTTATACAAGGCGTAGTTTATAATGCGGAGATCCGGCGCGAAGTTCCGCGCTGATTTAAGGATGGGTGGCCGAGCGGCTGAAGGCGCTCCCCTGCTAAGGGAGTATGGGTCATAAGCCCATCGTGGGTTCGAATCCCACCCCATCCGCCACATGCATTGATCGATGCGTGTCTAGGATCAAGCGCTTTCGCGGAAGGTGGGCAGCCGGAGAGAAACTCTCAACCCCGGATTGTTGTCGTCGAGGCGCAGGGTCGCGCCGTGGAGCTTGGCCACCGCGGCCACCAAACTGAGCCCCAAGCCCGTTCCGGGACCCCGGCGGCTGGGTTCCAAGCGAACGAATCGTTCGAGGACGCGCTCCCGATCGGCTTCCGGAATGCCCGGGCCGCTGTCGGCGACGGTGAGCACGACCTTGTGTTCGTCGTTCTCGATGGACACCGTTATCCGTCCTCCCGAAGGGGTATATTTTACCGCGTTGTCGAGAAGGTTGGCGACGGCCTGCGCCAGCAGTTGAGCTTGACCGCGAACCCGCGCCGCCCCGGAAATGTCGATCTCCAGGGCAATGCCCTTGTCCTCCGCGACGGGCTCGTAGAGCTCCGCCGCGTCCCGCGCCAATCCGGCTAGATCCAGGCAGGTGAGTTCCGATGGCGCCACCCCCGCCTCGGCCGTGGCGATCTTGAGAAGGCTGTCGAACAGCGCCAAGGCGGCGTCGGTTTGCGCCAGCGCGTCGGCCAGGGCCTCGCGGTCCTGGCCCGCCGCCGGCGCCTCCCTGAGAGCCAATTCGATCCGGGTTCTGAGACGTGTCAGCGGGCTGCGCAAGTCGTGGGCGATGCTTTCGGTGGCCCAGCGCATCCCGGTCATCAGGCGTTCGATCTGATCGAGCATGGCGTTCAGGCTCTCCGCCAGCCGGTCGAATTCGTCGTCGCTGCCGCTTTTTCGCATGCGGCGGGAGAGATCGCCCTGCATGATGCCTTGCGCGGTGTGGGTAACCTGGTCAACCCGCCTCAGCATCCGGCGGCTCACGAACAGACCGCCGATCAGACCCAGAACCACGGTCGCGGCCAGCGACCAGGCCAGCGTTTCGACCACGGTGTTTCTGAATTTCGTTTTCTCGTACATGTCACGCCCGACCAGCAGCCGGTGGCCGTCCGGAAGCGTGAAGGTGCGGGCCCGGATCTCGTGCGGAACGATACGCTCGTCCTCCCGTCTTTGCAGGCCGAGGCTCACCCACTGCCCGCTGGCGTTGGCTCCCGCCGGCCAGTTGCGGACATTGCCGGCGAGGCGTTCCAGGTTCCCGTCGGTGAGGAGATAGACGTTGTTCCGGTCCCCCATTTCACCGCTGCGCTCGCCGATGACCTGAACCAGCCGGGTGACGCCTTGCTGACGGTACTGTTCCGCGAGACCGCGAATCTCCAATTCGATGGTTTCGGCCGTTTGACGTTCGATAACGGCGACCGTCGACCAGTAGATAAAGCTGAGCAAGACAAAGACGGAGACCGAAAAAACCCCCGTGTAGAGCAGAGTGAGTCGGAATGCGGATGTGCCGGCGAGGTTAGGCGGACGCACGAAGCGTGTACCCCGCGCCCCTCACCGTGTGGAGCAGCGGCTCGTCGAAATCCTTGTCGATCTTGGCGCGCAACCGGCTGATATGAACGTCGATAACATTTGTCTGGGGATCGAAGTGATAGTCCCACACGGCTTCGAGGAGCATGGTCCGGGTGACCACCTGGCCGGCGTGACGCATGAGATATTCGAGCAACCGGAACTCGCGCGGCTGCAGATCGATCGCCTTGCCGGCGCGTGTCACCGTGTGCGACAGCAGATCCATCTCCATATCGCCCACGCGCAAACTGGTCGTCACCTTTTCCGCGGCGCCGGAACGCCGGGCCACGGCCTCCAGGCGGGCGAGAAGTTCCGAGAATGCGAACGGTTTCGTGAGATAGTCATCGCCGCCCGCCTTCAATCCCCGGACACGGTCGTCGACCTTGCCCAGCGCGCTGAGAATCAGCACCGGCGTCAAGACGCTCTGGTCCCGCAGGGTCTGGATCAGGGTCAGCCCGTCGAGCCCCGGCAACATCCGATCGACGATCAAAACATCGTAGGAACCGACGACCGCCATCGCCAGTCCCTCGGGGCCCGTGGCGACATGATCGATGACGTGACCGCTTTCCCCCAACCCCTTGCGGAGGTAATCAGCTGTTTCGAGATCATCTTCAACGACGAGGATACGCATGGCGGGACTGTACATGGATCGCCGGCCGCTTTGAACGAAAGAGTAAGGCCCCGATCCCGGGGGGAAAGGATCGGGGCCCGCTGGCGCTTCTTTTGTGAGGAGGGCTACGCCAGTTTCCGTCACCGTGGGGAAGTGGCGCCGGCGGCGGGGAGTCGCGGACGGCTCCTGGGTGACGAACGCTTAGGGAAGTCGGTCTGTTCCAATGAACTGCTCGTCTCGTGAGTTGGCGAAGTAAGCATAATTGATAGGATCGCAGATTGGACCTTACGCGGCTGTTACCGGAAGATTACGGTTTTTTAATCTTTGCCGTAAGGATACCCTTCCACTGAAAGCGACAGGGACGACGCGCAATGGCCACGGGAACGCACGACTATCGGGAGGATCCGCGCAACGAGACGGTGCGGGTCTATGTCAATGGCGAACTAACGCCGCGCTCGGAGGCCAAGATTTCGGTGTTCGACAGCGGATTTATCCTTGGCGACGGCGTTTGGGAAGGGTTGAGGCTGCACAACGGCAAGCTGGCCTTTCTCGATCGACACCTGGATCGGCTGTTCGAGGGCGCCAAGGCGCTGGACTTCGAGATCGGATTCACGCGCGAGTTTGTGAGCCAGGAAATTCATCGCACCTTGGCGGCCAACCGGATGGTCTCCGACGTTCACATCCGCCTGATGATGAGTCGCGGGATCAAGGCGAACTCCGCACCAGGATCCGCGCCTGAACATCGGCGGTCCAACGATTGTCATCATTCCCGAGTACAAAATCCCCGTGGAGGATGCCGCGCGCCGGGGTATCCGGCTGTCCGCCGTTTACGTGCGGCGCGGAGAGCCGGACGTTCAGGATCCCAAGCTCAACAGTCACAGCAAGATCAATTGCATTCTCGCCTGCATCCAGGCCACCAAGGCGGGCGCCGACGAGGCGTTGATGCTGGATCCCCATGGGTTCGTGGCCACGTGCAACTCCACGAACTTCTTCATCGTGCGCAAGGGCGAGGTCTGGACATCGACCGGACGCTATTGCCTCAACGGCGTGACCAGGGCCAACGTGATTGGGCTTTGCCGCGACAACCGAATTCCCGTCTTCGAGAAGGATTTCAGCCTCACCGATGTATATGGCGCGGACGAAGCCTTTGTCACCGGAACCTTCGGAGGCGTCGTCCCGGCCGTCGAAGTGGACGGCCGGACCATCGGCGACGGTGGCGTGGGCGTTTTGGCGCCACGCCTGAGCCAACTATACAGGCAACTGCTTGACAGGGAGTGCCCACCGCCCGGGGCGGGCTCCTGAACACCATGATGGAGGGTTTGCGAATGGCCATGTGGTCGGGGCCGCGCAATATCTCGACGGCGATGATGCGCGCGTGGGAAAACCGCTCGGATACCGTTGTCTGTGACGAGCCCCTTTATGGCCACTATCTTCTCAAGACCGGGTTGGACCATCCCGGACGAGACGACGTCATCGCCAGCCAGGAAACGGACTGGCGCAAGGTAATCGCCGCGTTGACCGGCCCCATCCCCAATGGCAAGAGCGTTTTCTACCAAAAACATATGACCCTTCATCTGCTACCGGAGATCGATCGCGAATGGCTGGACAAGGTCGTCAACTGCTTTCTGATCCGCGACCCTCGGGAGGTGGCGGCTTCCTACGCCCGCACCCGCCCCAACCCCACCATCCATGATCTCGGCTTCCCCCAACAGATGGAGATCTTCGACCTCGTGCACTCACGCACGGGCCGCGTGCCGCCCGTCTTGGACAGCCGCGACGTTCTGCAGAACCCCCGGCGCGTGCTGGGACTTGTATGTGATGCGGTCGGGGTGACGTTCTCGGAAACAATGCTGAATTGGCCACCGGGGCGGAGGCCGACGGACGGCGTCTGGGCCGATCATTGGTATGGCAGCGTGGAGACATCCACCGGCTTCGCCCCTTATCGCCCCGAAATTCCGGCCGTTTCAGATGCCTTGCGACCCGTCGCTGAAGCCTGCAAGCCTTTTTACCGGCGACTCTATGCGTTTCGAACTCGGCCACTGATATCAACGTCCCCGCCCTACCGGTCCAGCCTGAACCCCACCTTGATGACGACCTGATAGTGGGCCACCTTGCCGTCGTTGACATGGCCGCGGGTTTCGATGACTTCGAACCAGTCAATGTGCTCAAGTGTCTGGGCGGCCGTGGCGACGGCATTGGAAATGGCGTCTTCGATGCCGATTTCCGACGTGCCGACGAGTTCCACCTTTTTGTAAACGCGATCGGACATGAGGATCTCCCCTGATATGACCTGAATGGTGTTTGCAGTGACATGGTCAATCGGGCCGCGTTCGTCAACGCAAGATTGAGTTGGTGGCGACGTTCCGGGTAAACAGGTTCGCGAACTCCAGACCACGGCAACTGCGAGGACGTCTGAATGAGCCAAATTCGCTCCCTGTGTGTTTTGTGCGGCTCCCGGCTAGGAAACGATCCCGCCTACCGGGAGGCGGCGGGGCGCTTGGGCCGCATCATCGCGGAGCGCGGCGTTCGCCTGGTGTTCGGCGCCGGCTCCATCGGCCTGATGGGGGTCGTCGCCGACGCCGTCCTGGAAGCGGGCGGGGAAGCGGTTGGCGTCATTCCCGAATTCCTGATGAGATGCGAGGTCGGCCATCGGCGGCTGACGGACCTGGTGGTCACGGATAGCATGCACGATCGCAAACGGCGGATGTTCGAAATGGCCGACGGCTTCGTCGCCCTGCCCGGCGGACTGGGAACCCTGGACGAGACCTTCGAAATCGTCACCTGGAAGCAGCTTCGTCTGCACAACGCGCCGATTGTCGTTCTCGACGCCGGCGGGTACTGGAACCCCTTGAAAGCCCTGATCGAGGCCATCATCGCCGGGGAATTCGCCCATCCAGCCGTCGCCGAGCTCTTCACCTTCGTTTCCACGCCCGAGGAGGTGTTCCCGGCCCTGGAGGCGGCTCCGGAAACCAAGGAAGAGGTGCTGACCAGCCATTTGTGATCGTCGCGGCTATCCTCCGTGTCCGCCGACCTTGCCAAAACCGGTTCGGCTGCGTAATACCAACGCTCACCGATAGAGGCGGGAGATTGACGGAATGGCGAAAATCAAGGTGAAAAATCCGGTCGTCGAACTCGACGGCGACGAGATGACGCGGATCATTTGGGCGTTCATCAAGGAAAAACTGATCCTCCCCTATCTCGACATCGACCTGAAGTACTATGACCTCAGCGTCGAAAAACGGGACGAAACCCACGACCAGATCACCGTCGACGCGGCCAATGCCATCAAACAGTATGGCGTGGGCGTCAAGTGCGCCACCATCACGCCCGACGAGGCGCGGGTCGAGGAGTTCGACCTGAAACAGATGTGGCGGTCGCCCAACGGCACCATCCGCAATATTCTCGGCGGCACTGTTTTTCGCCAGCCCATCATTTGTAAGAACGTTCCTCGCCTGGTTCCGGGATGGACGAAGCCCATCGTCATCGGCCGTCACGCGTTCGGCGATCAGTACCGGGCCACGGATTTCGTGATTCCGGGCGCCGGCAAACTCACCATCAAGTTCGTTCCGGACGGCGGCGGGGCCCCGATCGAGCACGAGGTATTCGATTTCCCGGGCAGCGGCGTCACCATGGCCATGTACAACCTGGACGAATCCATCCGGGGATTTGCCCGGGCATGCTTGAACTACGGCCTCGATCTCGGCTGGCCGGTGTACCTTTCCACCAAGAACACCATTCTCAAGGCCTACGACGGCCGCTTCAAGGACCTGTTCCAGGAGGTATTCGCCGCCGAGTTCGCCGAAAAGTATAAGGCCAAGGGGATCACCTATGAGCACCGGCTGATCGACGACATGGTCGCCGCGGCGCTCAAATGGGAGGGCGGTTTCGTCTGGGCTTGTAAGAACTACGACGGTGATGTGCAGTCGGACACGGTGGCGCAAGGTTTTGGGTCGCTGGGCTTGATGACTTCGGTGTTGATGACCCCCGATGGCCACACGGTCGAGGCCGAGGCGGCCCACGGCACCGTCACCCGCCATTACCGCATGCACCAGCAGGGCAAGGAAACCTCGACCAATCCGATTGCGTCCATTTTCGCGTGGACCCGCGGACTTCACTATCGGGGCCTCTTCGACGAAACCCCCGACGTCGTCGAGTTCGCTCGCGACCTCGAGGCCGTTTGCGTCGATACCGTGGAAAGCGGCGATATGACCAAGGATCTGGCGCTTCTCATCGGTCCCGACCAGCCGTGGATGACCACCCAGCAGTTCCTCGACAAGCTGGACCAAAACCTGCAAAAGCGCCGCGGATAAAGCGGTTCCCATTCCGCCGCTCTTGACGAAACGGGGCGCGATCGCTTAGAAAAACGGCTCTTCGCGGAGCCGAAGCGGCCCCGTTTACCCTTCAGCCCGTCTACCGTTCAGGAGGAATAACGAAATGGCCAGGCGCTGCGGCCTCACCGGAAAGGGTGTTCTCACTGGAAACAACGTCAGTCACGCCCACAATAAGACCCGCCGCCGGTTCCTGCCCAATTTGCAGGCGACGTCGGTGCTGAGCGAGTCGCTTGGTACGATGGTGCGGTTGCGCGTGTCCGCCAACGCACTCAGAACCATCGAACATAAAGGCGGCCTGGACGCGTTCCTGCTCGATGCCAAAAGCATTGGCCTGACGCCCGAGTTACGGCGTCTCAAGAAGCGCATCCAGAGGGCCAAGGCGGCTTAGCGGGCGGCGGCGGGTCGCCGACGGAGGCATCCCCGCTCCGTTCGCTGTTCTAGAATTTCGCCCACTGCGGTTTGAACGGCGTGATCTCCGCGCGTCCCGCCAACAACACCGGGCGCATCTCCGGAGCATGTTCCAGGACCTCCAATCTCATCAATGCGATGGCGACACCGCCGCTTCCGGAGCGGATCTCGCCCACTTCCTTGTCTTCGAGAATTACGGAGGTTCCAGGCGGCGGCATGGGGCCGTCCACTTCGACCGGCATCAATCGCTTCCTGATCAGTCCCCTGTACTTGGTTCTCGCGGTCAGTTCCTGCCCGAGATAACAGCCTTTGTCCCAATCGATCCCGTGGAGTTCGTCGAACCCGCTCTCGAGCAGGATCGCTCTCTCCACCTGCATGTCCCGGCTGCCGTCGGGAAGTCCAAGCCGAATGCGGAGTTGGTCGTAATCCGTTCGGTCGAGGGCCGCCAACCCGGCGCCCTCCAGTACGGCGGCCGCGCCGTCCCTGGGTAGAACAACCCGGATACCGATGGCCGGGAGGCGGGGATCCGCATAAGCGATCCCCTGACCCAAGGGAACGGCGGCTCCCGTCTGTCCGGGTGGCAAACCCAAATTCTCGGCGATCCCGTCTCCGATCAACGCGGCAACCACAAAGTCCTCTGTCCGATCCGAAAGCGTGACTTTCGAACGCAACCGGTACATGCCCAGCCGACGTTTCAGGTCGGCTAGCCGCTCCTTCTCGCAGTCCAGCAACAGGGCGCCACCGAGCTCGGCAATGAAAAAATCGTGGAGATACTTACCTTGCGGCGTGAGGAACGCCGCGTAGACGGCGGCGCCGGCGGCAACCTTATGGACATCGTTGGAAATCAGCCCTTGCAAAAATTCACGGGCGTCCTCGCCTGCGATTTCGAGAACGCCGCGATCCTCCAGTCGGATATATCCTGTGTTCGTCATCTGCCGATCCTGCTGCATTGCAACTGCCCCCGTCATGGCTCTTATATGGCAAATCGGAGGCCGGCTGGTCTACAGTCGTATCGATAGCGGAAAAAAGCGATCTCCATGCAATACTTCGTGACCGACGACGGCGAGCACCTTTTCTACCGGCTATCCGGGTCGGGCCCGCCTCTCGTTCTCCTTCACGAGTGGGGATCCAGCCATCGCATCTGGGAACCCCTGGCCGGCATTCTGCGGGAGGATTTCACCGTGGTCCGCTGGGACGCGCGCGGTCATGGCGGCCATCCCATCCTGGGTTCCGAGGCGCCAACGGTTTCGCGCATGGCCAAGGATCTGGCCGCCCTGATGGATCATCTGGACCTGGAACGGCCGATCGTCGTCGGCGCATCCATGGGAGCGCTGACCCTGTGGGAGTACATTCACCACCATGGCTGCCATCGGCTCTCAAAAATATGCGTGATCGACCAGTCGCCTCGTTTGTTGACCGACGCGACCTGGAGCATGGGCATCTACGGAGATTGGCCGCGTGAACGCGACGCCGCGTTCGTGGCCGCGCTGGAGACGGACTTCGTGGAAACCGTCTTGCGATTGATCGCGTTCGGACACAATCGCCAGGCCCGAGAGAGCTATGAAGCCGACGGCCCGGGCACCAAGCGGCTGCGCGCGTATCTGGCGTCGGTGGATCCCAGGCCCCTCCTGGCCACCTGGAAGAGTCTGATCGAGGCCGACTACCGGCTGGTCCTGCCGAACATCACCGTGCCGGCGCTTCTGGTGTACGGCTCGGAGAGCAACTACTACGGCGTCGCGACGGCACGGTACGTCGAGCGGTCGGTGCCGAAGGCAACGCTTGTGATCTACGAAGGCGCGGATCACTCACCGCACGTCTGCCAGCCCCGGCGCTTCATCGCCGATCTCAATGGGTTCGCCGCAATCGTTCACGACCCATCCGCCGGGTCCACCGGAACGGCGGCCGTTTGAGCCTCCCGGAACGCGTCAAGACGGTGGGCGAGATCGGGATCGGAAAGGGCCAGGATCGCGGCCGCCAACAAGGCCGCGTTCACCGCGCCGGAGCGTCCGACCGCCACCGTGCCGACCGGTATGCCGGCGGGCATCTGAACCATCGCGAGGACCGCATCGAGCCCACCCATCAACTTGCCGTCCATGGGCACGCCGAGCACCGGCAAAGGGCTGATGGCCGCGGCCGCTCCGGGCAAGGCCGCCGCCATGCCGGCGCCCGCGATGATCACCTTGAATCCCTTGGACTTGGCCGAGCCGACGTACTCGTTCAACCGGTCGGGCGTACGGTGGGCGGATGTGACCCGCGCCTCCCAAGGAATATGCAGATGGTCCAATGTTTCGCCAGAGTGGCGCATGGTTCTCCAATCCGACTGGCTGCCCATGATGATGGCGACGACGGGGGGTGTGGCTGGCATGCGCCGAGTTCCTTGTTCCGTGATCTGGTGGTATCGCTACCGGGGCCGGAAAAGCGGCGGATTATATGGAAGTGGGCGCTCCGCGCAAGTCGCCGCACCATCAAAAAACCACAGGTGAAGAGTACCGCCCTTGTTTCTCACGCCAAAAAGGACCGCGCGATGGCCCACCGTTATCGTCCACGCTCAAATCGTCGAACGGGCCGGCCAAAGCGCCGTTGCGTTGGCGGAATGGTGCGCCTCGGCATTGGCAATTTCGGGTGTGTTCGTCTATTATGAAAGTCTGGTTATAGCGGAGGATATTAGCCATGAGTTTGCACGAGAGGATTGAGGCGCTTAAAGCCAAGCATAATGCCCTCGAAATCGCGCTTGAAGAAGAAAACAACCGACCGCATCCAGATGATTTTGAAATCATAAGACTCAAGAAGCAAAAGCTCCAAATCAAGGACGAACTCGCTAACTTATCCGCTAAACAATAACGGCCTGACGGCGAAACAACTCCCCGCCGGATCCTCCGTGGGAGGCATCCGGCGGGCGCGGGTTTGTGTCCGCCGGTTCTCTGGAGTCGCCGCGCGGCTCCAATGGGCCCGGCTCAGGAGCTTCGCGCTCTCTCCCGGAGCTTGAACTTCTGGATCTTACCCGTTGACGTTTTTGGGATCTCCCCGAACACGACCGCCTTGGGACATTTGTAGTGCGCGAGGTTGTCCCGGCAATAGCCGATGATGTCCTCGGCGCTCACGTTTCCAGTCGCGGGCTTGAGTTCGATGAAGGCGCAGGGCGTTTCACCCCATTTCGGATCGGGTTTGGCCACGACGGCGGCGATGGCGACCGCCGGGTGGCGATGCAGAACGTTTTCGACTTCGATCGACGATATGTTCTCGCCGCCGGAAATGATGATATCCTTCGACCGGTCCTTTAGTTGGATGTATCCATCGGGGTGCATCACGCCCAAATCGCCGGAATGAAACCAGCCGCCGGCAAATGCGTCGTCGGTGGCGGCCTTGTTCTTCAGATACCCTTTCATCACCACGTTGCCGCGAAACATCACCTCGCCAAGCGTCTCGCCATCGGCGGGAACCGGCCGCATGGTCTCGGGATCCATCACCGACAGGCCCTCGAGCACGTGATAGCGGACACCCTGGCGCGCGTTCAGGGATGCCTGCCGCTCGATGGGCAACTCGTTCCAATCGTCTTGCCAGGAGCACACCACGGCGGGTCCATAGACCTCGGTCAGGCCGTAGACATGGGTCACCTTGAAACCCATCCGCTGCATGGCTTCCAAGGTGGACGCGGGTGGCGGCGCCGCGGCGGTCATCACCTTCACCTCATGGTCAAAGGGCCGGCGTTCATTTTCGGCGGCATTGACGACCATGCTCAATACAATGGGCGCGCCGCAGAAATGGGTGACCTTGTGTTCGGATAGGGCGGCGTAAACGGCTTCGCCGGTGACCTGGCGCAGGCAGACGCTGGTTCCGGCGATCGCCGCCATGGTCCATGGAAAACACCATCCGTTGCAGTGGAACATGGGCAGCGTCCAAAGATAGACCGGATGATGGGCCAAGTCCCACGCGAGAACATTGCCCATCGCGAGCAGGTACGCGCCGCGATGGTGATAGACGACACCCTTCGGATCGCCGGTGGTGCCAGAGGTGTAGTTCAGGCTGATCGCTTGCCATTCATCGGGCGGCGGACGCCACGCGAACGCCGGATCCCCCGTGGCGAGAAAAGCCTCGTAATCCATTTCACCCAACGACGCGCCCCGGACCCGGGCATCCGGATCGTCGATGTCGATGACGACGATCTCGCGCCGGACCTGTTTCAGCGCCGGTTCGATGACTTCCGCGAACTCCCGGTCGGTAATCAGCACCCGGGCGCCGCCGTGATTGAGCGAGAACGCGAGGGTGCCCGGGTCCGCCCGGGTATTGAGTGCATTCAGGACCGCGCCCGTCATCGGCACGCCGAAATGAGCCTCGTACAGTTCGGGCGTGTTGGCGGCCATGATCGCCACCGTATCGCCGTCCCCCACCCCGCGCGCGGTCAGGGCGGAGGCCAGCCGCCGGCATCGGGAATAGGTTTCCGACCACGTAAATCGTCGCGATCCATGAATGACCGAGGGATGCCGGGGATGGACCTCGGCCGTCCGCTCGATGAAACCGAGGGGCGTCAAGGCCGCGTGATTGGCCGGGTTCATACCGAGATCGGTTTCGAAAGGGTTGACAGGTGGGGTGCTGGCGTTCATAGGGCGTTGACCGGTTTCCTTGGCTTTTTGCAGCTGTCATGGGTTCCCGTGAGAGGGTGGCAGATTGCCATAATCCGGCTTTGCAAAAAATGCCAATTTGCAACAAACTCCGGATCGCGCGAAGATGCGGGTCAACCCCGTCCGATTAAATTGAGACGGGACAACAACTCCAACCAGGATGAAGGGGAGGAAGATGAGCGGACCTTACGAACAAGCATATAACCGGTCGATACAAGACCCGGAAGGTTTTTGGGGCGACGCGGCCGAGGAGATCGATTGGATCAAGAAATGGGACAAGGTGCTCGACGACTCCAATAAGCCCTTCTACCGCTGGTACAAGGGCGCCGTCGTCAACACCTGTCACAACGCGCTGGACCGTCACGTGGACGCCGGACACGGCGACCGCCTGGCCCTGATCTATGACAGCCCGGTCACCGGCAACACCGTGCGCAAATATACCTTCCGCGAACTACGCGACGAAGTCGCCAAATTTGCCGGACTGCTCGCGGCTCAGGGCGTCGGCAAGGGCGACCGGGTGATCGTCTACATGCCGATGGTGCCGGAAGCCGCCATTGCCATGCTGGCGTGCGCTCGGATCGGCGCCGTGCACTCGGTCGTCTTCGGCGGTTTCGCCGCCAACGAGTTGGCGGTGCGCATTAACGACGCAAAACCGAGGGTGATCGTTTCGGCCTCGTGTGGCATCGAAGGCGCCAAGACGATCAAATACAAGCCGCTGCTCGACGGCGCCATCGAGCTTTCGGACGCCAAACCCGATAAGACGATCATTCTGCAGCGTCCGCAGAGTCCTTGCGAACTCAAGCCGGGTTTCGACATCGACTGGCAGGAGGCCATGGCGTCGGCCCAGCCGGCCGATTGCGTCCCGGTGGCGGCGACCGATCCGCTGTACATTCTCTATACGTCCGGCACCACCGGCGAACCGAAGGGCGTCGTCCGCGACAACGGCGGCCATCTGGTGGCGCTGAACTGGTCCATGAAAAACATCTACAACATGGATCCCGGCGAAGTGTTCTGGGCCGCTTCGGACGTGGGCTGGGTGGTCGGCCACTCCTACATCGTTTACGCGCCACTGATCCATGGCTGCACCACGGTTTTCTACGAGGGCAAGCCCGTCGGCACGCCCGACGCCGGTGCGTTCTGGCGGGTGATCGCGGATCACGGGATCAAGGCGTTGTTCACCGCGCCGACGGCGTTCCGCGCCATCAAGCGCGAGGATCCCAACGCCAAGCTGATGCAGAACTACGACCTCTCGAAGTTCGAGGCCCTGTTCCTGGCCGGGGAAAGGACCGATCCTGACACCTTGGATTGGGCCATGAAGGCGCTCGACCGTCCGGTGATCGATCACTGGTGGCAGACCGAAACCGGCTGGGCCATTGCCGCGAACTGCATGGGCTTGGAACCGCTCCCGGTCAAGCCGGGCTCGCCAACCCGGGCGGCGCCCGGTTGGAATGTCCGGATCCTGGACGAAAACAGCCAAGAGGTTCCGCGCGGCGAGATCGGCGCCATTTGCGTCAAGCTGCCTCTGCCGCCGGGATCACTGCCGACGTTGTGGAACAACGACGAGCGGTACGTAAGGTCCTATTTGAGCGAATTCCCCGGTTACTACGCCACGGCCGACGCGGGCTATATGGACGAGGACGACTACGTCTACATCATGGCGCGCACCGACGATGTCATCAACGTCGCCGGACATCGGCTCTCCACCGGCGGGATGGAAGAGGTTCTGTCCAAGCATCCGGACGTGGCGGAGTGCGCCGTTGTTGGCGTCGCCAACTCCTTCAAGGGGCAGCTTCCCGTCGGTTTCCTGGTTCTCAAGTTGGGTGTCACCAAGTCGGACGAAGAAATCGTCAAGGAAGTCGTGCAAATGGTCCGCGACCAGATCGGGGCGGTGGCCGCGTTCAAGACCGCCACGGTCGTCGACCGTCTGCCCAAAACGCGCTCTGGCAAAATCCTCAGGGGCACCATGCAAAAAATCGCCGACAACCAGGATTGGAAAATGCCGGCGACCATCGATGACCCGGCGATCCTCGACGAAATCAAGGGGGCCCTGGAAGGCATTGGGTACGCGAATTCCCGCAAGTAACCGGGCGCTGGATTACAAGACGAAAAGGGCGCGGGGGCTTCGGTCTCCGTGCCTGTTTTGTTATTGGAAGACCGAAAACTGGCGAGAGAGGGAGGAAGATGACCGGACCGTACGAACAAGCATACACAAGGTCCATACAAGATCCGGAGGGATTCTGGGGCGAGGCGGCGGAGGACGTCGTTTGGATCAAGAAATGGGACAAAGTCCTCGACGATTCCAATCCTCCCTTCTACCGGTGGTTCACCGGCGGCGTCGTCAACACCTGCTACAACGCGCTGGATCGGCACGTGGACGCCGGCCTCGGCGACCGCGTGGCGCTGATCCACGACAGCCCGGTCACCGGCAACGCGGTCCGCAAATTCACCTACCGCGAACTCCGTGACGAAGTCGCCAGGTTCGCCGGAGTCCTCGCCGCACATGGCGTCGGCAAGGGCGATACGGTCATCATCTACATGCCGGCGGTGCCCGAAACCGCGATCGCCATGCTGGCGTGCGCGCGGATCGGCGCGGTGCATTCGGTGGTGTTCGGCGGTTTCGCAGCCAACGAGTTGGCGGTCCGCATCAACGACGCCAAACCCAAGGTCATCGTTTCCGCGTCCTACGGGATCGAGGGCAACCGCGTTATTCCCTACAAACCGCTGCTCGACGGCGCCATCGGCCTCTCCGCGTTCAAACCCGACAACGCGATAATCCTGCAACGGCCGCGGCAACCATGCGAACTCAACCCGGGCTTCGACGTCGATTGGCGCGAGGCGATGGCCTCGGCGCAGCCGGCGGATTGCGTGCCGGTGGCGGCCACCGATCCGCTCTATATCCTGTATACGTCCGGCACCACCGGCGAGCCCAAGGGCGTCGTCCGCGACAATGGCGGCCACCTCGTGGCGATGAAATGGACCATGAAGGCCGTCTACAACGCCGACCCGGGCGACGTGTATTGGGCGGCGTCCGACCTCGGCTGGCAGGTGGGCCACTCCTACATCGTCTACGGCCCCCTGTTCCACGCCTGCACCACCGTCCTCTACGAGGGCAAGCCCGTCGGCACCCCCGACGCCGGCGCCTTCTGGCGCGTGGCCGCCGAGCACGGGGTCAAGACGCTGTTCACGGCGCCGACCGCGTTTCGCGCCATCAAACGCGAGGACCCGAACGCGGAGTTGATGAAAAACTACGACCTGTCCAAGTTCGAGGCCCTGTTCCTGGCCGGCGAGCGCACCGATCCCGACACCCTGCAATGGGCCGAGAATGCCCTGAACCGGCCCGTCATCGATCACTGGTGGCAGACCGAAACCGGTTGGGCCATTGCCGCGAATTGCCTGGGGCTGGAATTGCTGCCGGTCAAACCCGGCTCGCCGACCAAACCGGCCCCCGGGTGGGTCGTTCACGTTCTCAACGACGACAAGCAACAGGTTCCGCCCGGCGACATCGGCGCCGTGTGCCTCAAGCTGCCGTTGCCGCCGGGCAGCTTGCCGACGCTGTGGAACAACGACCAGCGGTTCATCGATTCCTATATGACCGAATTCCCCGGCTACTACACGACCGCCGACGCCGGATACGTCGACGAGGACGGCTACGTCTACATCATGGCCCGCACCGACGACGTCATCAATGTGGCGGGGCACCGCCTTTCTACCGGCGGGATGGAAGAGGTGCTCGCCAAGCACCCGGACGTGGCGGAGTGCGCCGTGGTCGGCGTCGCCAACTCCTTCAAGGGGCAACTTCCGGTCGGTTTCCTGGTGTTGAAAGCGGGCATCAGGAAGCCGAACGCGGAAATCGTCAAGGAGGTGGTCCAGATGGTTCGCGAGCAGATCGGCGCCGTCGCCGCGTTCAAGACGGCCACCGTCATCGACCGCCTCCCGAAAACCCGCTCGGGCAAGATCCTTCGGGGCACCATGCAGAAGATCGCCGACAACGAGCAATGGAAGATGCCGGCGACCATCGACGACCCGGCGATCCTCGACGAAATCAAGGAAGCGCTGGAGAACATCGGCTATGCCGGTTCGCGCGAGCGATAAAGCAAGAGGGCGCGCAATGACAATGGACGAGGTGTGGGCCGATTTGGGCTTGGCCGCCGATGACATTTGGCGGGGCGAGCTGCCGGTCTCTTCGCCGATCGACGGAGCGGAGATCGGACGGGTGACCACCCAGCGCGCGGAGGACGCCGATACCGCGATCGAGCGGGCGGAGGCGGCGTTTCCGGCATGGCGCGCGGTGCCGCCTCCCCGGCGCGGCGAGCTCATTCGCTTGTTCAGCCTGGAGCTTCGAACGCACAAGGCGGCTCTCGCCCGGCTGGTGACCATCGAAACCGGCAAAATCCTTCAAGAGGCCCTCGGCGAAGTCCAGGAAATGATCGACATCTGTGACCTGGCCGTCGGCCTGTCGCGGCAGCTTTACGGTCTCACCATCGCCACCGAGAGGCCGGGTCATCGGCTGATGGAGACGTGGCATCCGCTGGGACCGGCGGTCGTTATCAGCGCCTTCAACTTTCCGGTCGCGGTGTGGGCCTGGAACTTCGCGCTCGCTGTCGTATGCGGAAATCCGGTCGTTTGGAAGCCTTCGGAAAAAACCCCGTTCGCGGCGCTCGCCTGCCGGTCGCTATTCGGGCGGGCTTGCGAGCAATTCGGCGCCGACGCGCCGGACGACCTGCTTGGCGTCGTGATCGGCGGCCGCGATGCCGGCATGCGGCTAGCCGGCAACTCTCGGGCCAGGCTGGTCAGCGCCACGGGAAGTTGCGCCATGGGCCGCGCGGTCGCGCCGCTGGTGGCCGCGCGGTTCGGCCGCGTATTGCTCGAGCTCGGCGGAAACAACGCCATGATCGTCGCCCCGTCCGCCAACCTGGACCTCGCCGTGCGCGCCATTGTGTTCGCGGCGGTCGGAACGGCGGGTCAGCGGTGCACGACCTTGCGGCGCTTGATCGTGCAGGAAGCCGTTTACGACGATCTGCTCGGCGGACTGAAGACGGCCTACCGATCGATCCGCATCGGTAATCCGCTCGATCCGCAAACCCTTGTGGGACCGCTGATCGATCACGGGTCTTACGACCGGATGCAAGCGGCCCTCGCCTCGGCGGCCACAGACGGCGGGCGCGTATTCGGCGGCGACCGCGCGCTCGAGACGCACTATCCCAAAGCTTTTTACGTCGAGCCCGCGATCGTCGAGATGCCAGGGCAGACCCAAATCGTGCGCGAGGAAACATTCGCGCCGATCCTTTACGTCATGCGCTACGGCGAACTATCCGACGCTCTTCGAATTCACAACGGCGTCGCGCAGGGCCTGGCATCGAGCATCTTTACCAACGATCTGCGCGAAGCCGAGCTGTTTCTTTCCGCGGGCGGCAGCGACTGCGGCATCGCCAACGTCAACATCGGCCCGTCCGGGGCCGAGATCGGCGGCGCGTTCGGCGGCGAGAAGGAAACCGGCGGCGGCCGAGAAGCGGGTTCAGACGCCTGGAGAAACTACATGCGCCGGGCAACCAACACCATCAACTACTCCACCGACCTGCCGCTCGCTCAGGGGATTGTCTTCGGCCCCACCGCCTGATTTCCGAGTGGGATTAGACCGTCAAGCACCGTGAACCGTGCCGGCGCGGGCGCGAGCGAGATCGACCTCCTTCTCCAACTCGGCTTCGCTGCAGAGACCGAGGCTCGCCGGATTCCGCGGCTTGATATTCGGGGCGTTCCAGTGGGTCTTTTCGCGAACCTTGTCGATCGTCGGCTTGGTGGTCCCCACGAGCTTGCACACCTGTCCATCCGTGAGTTCCGGATAGTTTTTCAACAACCAGGCGATGGCGTCCGGCCGATCCTGGCGCTTGGACACGGGTGTGTACCGGGCGCCCTTGGGACGGGCTTCCGGCGTCGGAATCCGCTTTTCCGCGGGCCTGAGTCTCTGCGAAGGGTCGCCCGCGCAGCGATCGATCTCCTCTTGGGTGAGTTCCCCCGCGGCCAGAGGGTCCCTGCCCTGGATTCCGATGGCCACCTCGCCGTCGGCGATCGCCTGAATTTCCAGAACATGCATGCCGCAAAAGTCGGCGACCTGCTCGAATGTGAGCGCCGTATTTTCTACCAACCACACGGCCGTCGCCTTGGGCATGATGGGCTGTGTCATTCTTTCTACCTCGCGGCCAATACCAATGGAAAGCTCGTCCTCACCGGGACAGAGCCGAGCAGAACGCTGTTTGAAGGAAAACTAGTGCTTAAATACTACCTTGAGGCAACCTCGGTCAAACATCGGAAACAACCAGCATGATCTTTCCGATGTGTTCCGCGGCGTCCATGATCCGATGTCCCTCGTCCGCCTTGGACAATGGCAGCCGGGAGTGAACCAACGGCGCAATCTTACCGGCTTCGATCAGCGGCCACACTCGTTTCTTCAGGGCTTCCGCGATCTCCGCTTTTCTCTCCACCGGCTGTATCCGCAGCGTCGATCCGGTGAGCGTTAACCGCTTCAGCATGACCGGCATGAGGTCGATTTCAACCTTGCTTCCCTTTCGAAATGCGATATTGACCAATCGTCCATCGCGGGCCAGGCAGGAGATATTGCGGGCCACATAGTCGCCGCCGACGATGTCGAGAATCACGTCCACACCTTTCTTGCCGGTCAGGTCCTTGACCACGGCCACGAAATCCTCGGTGGCGTAATTGATGGCCCGTTCGGCGCCAAGGCGCTCGCATGCGGCACATTTATCCGCGTCTCCCTCGGTCGCGAACACCCGGGCGCCGAGGGCGCTGGCCATCTGAATGGCGGTGGTGCCGATTCCCCCTCCGCCGCCGTGGACGAGGAGACTCTCACCGGGAAGCAGCCGGGCGCGCTCGAACACGTTAGTCCACACCGTAAAGAAAGTTTCCGGGAGCGCAGCCGCCTGAACCGGATCGAGCCCCTTGGGGATGGGCAGGCATTGCGGCGCGGGGGCCACGCAGTATTCGGCGTAACCGCCACCCGCGGTCAAGGCGCAGACCCGATCCCCCTTGCGCCACTGATCGACCCTCTCGCCGATGGCCACCACCGTGCCGGAGACCTCCAGACCGGGGATATCGGTCACGCCGGGCGGCGCCGGATAGGCGCCTTGCCTCTGGTAGATGTCGGGGCCGTTGATCCCCGCCGCCGCCACCCGCAGCAAGACCTCGCCGGGTCCCGGTTCCGGCACCGGCCGCGTGGTCGGCTTCAGGACGTCGGGCCCGCCGGGCTCGGTGATTTCGATGCAGGTCATGGTCTCGGGGATGGACTGGGTCATTTCCGGCTCCGGCTTTTTCGGTTACATATTTCGGTGTAGTGTCTCGGAGCGCCAGCGGTCAAGGAAAGGACGTGCCATGGAACCGGAAGACCTTGAACCCAAGAAACAAAAGCCCCCGCCGAGAAACCTCGACGAGATGTCCATCGAGGCCCTTAACGAGTATATTGCCGAACTTGAGGCGGAGATCGAACGCGTCCGCGAGTCCATCGCCGCCAAGGAAAAGGCGCGCGCCGGCGCCGAACAGGTCTTTCGGCGGTAGCGGAGGGCGGAGCGAGGAGAAAGAAAGAAATTGCGAGCAATTAAAACTTTTGCGCGAAGGTGACGGAATGCTTTATAACTTCACTTGTCCCGCGAGCGTCCATGTCGAACCGGCGATCGCTCAACCGGAGCCAAGACCCGGTTCGAATTGACCTCCTCCCAATCCCGTTAAAGCCGTCCCTCCCCTGGGACGGCTTTTTCGTTCGGCGCCCGGCAAAAAGCGGCGCTGTCGCTCTAATCGGGCAGCTTGGCTTTCAACAACTGGTTGACCTGCTTCGGGTTTGCCTTCCCCTGCGTCGCTTTCATGATCTGGCCCACGAACCAGCCGATGACCTTCTGATTTCCGGCCTTGAAGTGCTCCACCTGCCCCGGATTGTCGGCGATGACCTTGTCCACCGCCGCTTCGATGGCGGACGTGTCGGTAATCTGCGTTAGTCCCTTTTCCTTAACGATGGCGACGGGATCACCCCCGGTGTCGGCCATGATCTCGAAAACATCTTTGGCGATCCGCCCCGAAATGGTGCCGTCGGCCATAAGATCGAGGAGCCTTCCAAGGTTTTCGGCGGACACTGGCGATTCGGTAACGGCCTTGCCCTGCTTGTTCAACACCGAGAACAGGTTGGTCATGACCCAGTTGGCCGCGGTCTTGCCGTCACGTCCCTTGGCAACCTGTTCGAAATACTCGGCGGCCTCTTTTTCCGCCACCAGCACACTGGCGTCCTCGGCTTTCAGCCCATAGGACTCGACGTAGCGTTGTTTGCGCTGGTCGGGGAGTTCCGGAAGGGTGGCGCGAATCCGGTCCACATATTCAGGCGTCAAGCGGAGCGGCAACAGGTCCGGGTCGGGGAAATACCGGTAATCGTGGGCGTACTCCTTGGCCCGCATGGAGCGGGTTTCGCCCTTGCCCGGGTCGTAGAGCCGGGTTTCCTGCGCCACCTCGCCTCCGGACTCGTACACCCCTACCTGGCGTTCCGCTTCGCGCTCGATGGCCTGCATGACGAAACGAACCGAGTTGACGTTCTTGATCTCGGTCCGTGTCCGTAGGGTGTTTTCGCCGAATTTCCGTACGCTGACGTTGACGTCGCAGCGGAGCGACCCCTGCTCCATGTTGCCGTCGCAGGTTCCCAGATAGCGCATGATCGCGCGCAGTTTGCGCAGGTAGGCGCCCGCCTCCTCGGGACCGCGGATATCGGGTTTGGAGACGATCTCCATGAGCGGCACCCCGGCGCGATTGAGGTCGACAAAGGTCCGCCTGGGATCCCGGTCGTGGAGCGATTTGCCCGCGTCCTGTTCCAAATGCAGGCGCTCGATGCCCACGTCCTTGGTGCTTCCGTCCGCGAGATCCAGCGTGATGGTTCCCTCGCCCACCACCGGCTGCTGGTACTGCGAGATCTGATACCCGGCCGGCAAATCCGGATAAAAGTAGTTCTTGCGTTCGAACACGCTGTCCAGATTGATCCGAGCATTGAGGCCAAGACCGGTCCGCACGGCCTGCTCGACGGCCTTGCCGTTGAGCACCGGCAGCATCCCCGGAAACGCCGCGTCGACGAACGAAACCTGGCTGTTGGGGTCGCTCCCGAAGTCCGTCGCGGCGCCGGAGAACAGCTTGGTCCTGGTGATGGCCTGGGCGTGGACCTCAAGCCCGATCACCGCCTCCCAATCGCCGGTTTCACCCTGAATCAGATACGCCATGTCGTCCTCTGTTTAATTGACCGCGCGCCGTCGGGCCATGGGGCGAAGATAGCCGCCGCGCACCCGACCCTCTCTTTTCGCTGTACCAGCAAGTCAGAGCACTTCGCTTTCCATCGTGTCAAGCACGTCATATATTGTCCTCGCGATAGACCGAAGCGACCAGCGAAGGACGCAAATTTATGGCCTCGACCCCGCCGGCGCTGGTTGCCGACGACATCCACAAAAGCTTCGGATCGGTGGAGGTCCTCAAGGGCATCTCGCTCACCGCCCGCGACGGCGACGTGATCTCCATCATCGGATCCAGCGGGTCGGGCAAGAGCACCTTTCTGCGCTGCCTCAATCTGCTGGAATCGCCGGACCACGGCCGCATCCATGTTGCCGGCGAGGAACTGGCGCTGAAGGCGAAGCCGGGGGTGGGCCTGGTGGCCGCCGATCCCAAACAAATCGTCCGGATTCGGGCGAAGATGGGTTTCGTCTTCCAGAGTTTCAATCTCTGGTCCCATTTGACCATCCTGGAGAATGTCATCGAGGCGCCGGTTCACGTGGCGAAGCTCTCCAAGGTCGAAGCCACCGGGCGGGCCGAGGCGTTGCTGGACAAGGTCGGCATCGCCGACAAACGCCACGTCTACCCCGGTCAACTGTCCGGCGGACAGCAACAGCGCGCCGCCATCGCCCGCGCGCTGGCCATGGAGCCGAGGTTGCTTCTGTTCGACGAGCCCACTTCGGCCCTCGATCCGGAACTGGTCAACGAAGTCCTGCAGGTCATGCAGACGCTAGCCCTGGAGGGCCGGACAATGCTTGTGGTTACCCACGAAATGCGCTTCGCCAATGAGGTCTCGACGGACGTCGTGTTCCTGCATGAAGGGCGCATCCACGAGCAAGGCCCGCCGTCCCAGGTTTTCCAGAACCCCACATCCGACCGATGCCGCCAGTTCCTTACCGGCCACCTGTAACGTAATGTAAAACGTCCAAGAACGTTTGAACCAAAACCGAAGGGGAGATCAAAATGAGCATTCGGACAATCTTCATCGCCACCGTTCTCGGTATTTTTGTGGCGGGATCCGCCCAGGCGGCGGAAAAACTGCGCATCGGCACGGAAGGCGCGTACCCGCCATTCAATCAGATCGATCAAAATAACAACGTCATCGGCTTCGACATCGATATCGCCGCGGCGCTCTGCAATCAAATGCAGGTGGAGTGCGAGTTCATCACCCAGGATTGGGACGGCATCATCCCGGGACTGCTGGCCAAGAAGTACGACGCCATCGTCGCCAGCATGTCCATTACCCCTGAACGGCAGGAGGCCGTCGCCTTCACTGATCCCTACTATTCCAACAAGCTCCGCTGGGTCGCACCCATCAACTCGACGATCGATCCCGCCAACCTCAAGGGCAAGTCCGTGGGCGCCCAGCGCGCGACGGTCAGCGCCATCTACCTCGAGGACAATCTGAAAGACGACGTGCAGATCAAGCTCTACGACACTCAGGAAAACGCCTATCTGGATCTGGAATCCGGGCGGACCGACGTGGTGCTCGCGGACATGCTGCCGACCTACGAATGGCTTCAAAAGGGCGCGAGCGAGCGCTTCCAGTTCATCGGCGAGCCGGTGAACATCAACGACAGCATCGGCATCGCCGTCCGCAAGGACGACACCGAGCTGCTGAAGCGTCTGAACGACGCGCTTGCCGCCATCGTCGCCGACGGCACCTATGAAAAAATCAACGCCAAGTACTTCCCGTTCAGCATCTATTGATGGGGCGGACGGCGGTTCGGCGTAGCGGTCGTCAACGATGATCGATTTCCATGGGTTCGGCGACCAGTTGCTGCTGGGCGCATGGATGACGTTGCAACTGGCGTTCGGGGCGCTCTCAGTCGGCGTTGTCCTGGGGCTGGCCGGCGCCATGGCCAAGCTCTCGGAGGTCTGGGTGGCCCGCGCCATCGCCGAGGCCTACACGACGGTGGTGCGCGGCCTGCCCGAGCTGCTGGTGGTGCTGATCATCTATTTCGGCTCGTCGGCGATGCTGACGACTGTCGCCGGCTGGATGGGGCACGACGAGTTCATCGAGCTCAGCCCCTACGCCGCCGGGGTGACGGCGCTCGGCCTGACCTTCGGAGCTTACGCCACGGAGGTGTTCCGCGGCGCCATTCAGGCCATCCCCAAGGGCCAGATCGAGGCCGCGCGCGCCTTCGGCATGAGCCGGACGCTGACCTTCCGGCGCATCATCCTGCCGCAGGTGTGGCGCATCGCGCTGCCGGGCCTCGGCAATCTGTTTCTGGTGCTGCTCAAGGACACCTCGCTGATTTCGGTCATCGGCCTCGAGGAGCTCATGCGCAAGGCGAGCATCGCCGTCGGCTTCACTCGCGAGCCGTTTACCTTCTACCTCACCGCCGCCGTTCTCTACCTGTTGATGACCATCCTCACCATGGTGGCCCTGCACTTCGCCGAACGCGCCGCGAGCAAGGGCGTTCCCAAGATGGCCTCGTAAGGAACGGCCGTGAACCTGGAAGTCATCGTCGACAATTTCCCCAAGCTCCTCGAAGGCGTGGTCCTCACCGTCGAGCTGGTGGCGCTCGCCCTCGCGGTGGGGATGGTGTTCGCGCTGCCCACCGCGCTGATGCGGGTGTCGCCGAACTGGTTGCTGCGCGGACCGGCTTACGCCTACATCTTCTTCTTCCGCGGCACCCCGCTGCTGGTGCAGATCTTCCTGATCTACTACGGCCTCGGGCAGTTCGACGCCGTCCGCGACAGCATCCTATGGCCGATCCTCCGCGAGCCATTCTGGTGCGCCATCATCGCCTTCGCGCTGAACACCGGCGCCTACACCGCCGAGATCTTCCGCGGCGCCATCGAGGCCGTCCCCAGGGGCCAGATCGAAGCCGCCCGCGCCTTCGGCATGTCGCGGTCGGTCTGTTACCGGCGGATCATCCTGCCTCAGGCCTGGCGCATCGCCATGCCCGCCTACGGCAACGAGGTGATCCTGATGCTCAAGGGCAGCGCGCTCGCCAGCACCATCACCCTGCTCGACCTCACCGGCATGGCCCGGACCATCATCGCCCGGACCTACATGCCGGTGGAAATCTTCCTCGCCGCCGGCGCCATCTACCTGATCCTGACATTCCTCTTCACCAACGCCTTCCGCTTGCTCGAACGCCGCCTGAACCGTCACATGGCGCCGCTCGCCTAGCCTCCGCGCTTTGGGCGATACCCGCTCGACGTGTATTCCTGGCCGCGCGACGATCAAATTTGGCGGATGGCCCCATGACGACGCGTGTCGTCAAGAAACCGCCGAAAATGACGACATTTTTCGCGAAAAAGACGACATTTGACGACTTGACATCCGCTAAGTGGCTGATTTCCTTGGCCCGAAACAAAATGGGCTAAAATGTCGTCAAAAGTCGTCATTTGTCGTCATTTTTGTCTGTAACCCATTGATATCAAACGAACATTCGGGAGCGCTTATTCTCGCTCCGTAACGACGTAAGTCCTTGATATTCAACGAAACACGCCCGTGTGGCCCCGGATCGTTCCGCCTTCCATGTCGTCATTTGTCGTCATACTGGACCGTTCGTTCCGACTAACGAACGTGGCGCGAATTGTCGGCGTGTCCGTTTCCGGATGAGAAAATTTCTCTCGGAGTCTGGGCAATTCCCCTCCGACGGCGCCCCGTCCGGCAAGGAAAGGGGAATACTATCCTATATCACCGCCGTTTTCAATGGCGTCCCCAAAGGATCAGTCGGTGCCCCAGGCGGGTTTTTCTCCACCCGTCAAAGAACCTCCATCAAAATTACCGACGCGCTTGCTACAATGCGGTCTACCGGGCGGATGTTCAATTAGATAACATGTCCCCGGAACCCCTGAAAGCAACGCGGCATCTTCGCGCGCCCGCGCCGAGACGGCGAGGCGCGGCGCGCGAACGAACAGGAGCCCATCGCCCTGTTTCGACGGTGCTCCTTTTGACGCCGACGTTCAGCCCAAGTCACGCGTGCGCGGCGTCGATGACGTGAATACGTCCTTGGGCGCGGTTGCGGGGCTTCGCCTTGACCGTGATCTCCACGTCCTGGCCGAGCGCGGTGAGCAGGCGCATCAGCCGTTCGCTGGAGAAGTTGGCGAGCCGTCCGTTGAGCAGGGCCGAGACCTTGGGCTGGTCGATGCCCATGAGCGACGCGGCGGCCACCTGGGTCAGGCGGCGGCGTTTGATAATCCGCCGGATATGGCTCGCGAGTTGCGCCTTGGTGAGCTCTTCCTCGGGTTGGGCGAAGCCCAGGTCGGCGAACACGTTGCCGCTGCCCGGCGTCACCGGGATTTCGGCGTCTTGCTTCTTGACCATCGCTCGTAATCCTCTTTGGCTCGCTTGAGTCGCTGCTCGATCAGATCCAACTCGGCTTTCGGCGTGGCGATGCCCCGCCTCGATTTTTTCTGAAACGCGTGCAGCACATAGACGGCCCCGGCAAAACGCACGGTGTAGACGGCGCGGTAGCTGTCGCCGTCGAAGTCGTCCACAATTTCCAGCACGCCAGCTCCGCCGAAGCCCTTCAACGGCTTGACGTAGGGCGCTTTGCGGCCAAGCTGCGCGTCCCACAGGGCACCACCGACGCGCCTCCGGACATCCTCCGGGAACTCTTTTCAAGTCCTCCTTGGCGCCGCCAACCCAGCGCACCGGCTTCGGCTGGTCCTCGGGGGGCGTAATTGCCACGTGCCCGTGCCTTCCTCCAATATATGCCCGTTTGGGCATAGCTTCAACCTTGGTTGTCCGTCAAGAGGGGATGCATCTTGCTTGCAGTGCCGCTCCTCGAACGCATCAAGGCCGCCGCCAATAGGCGCGACGTGCCCTACCCCGTAACCGATCAAGATGGGACCGGCCAAAACGGTGGAGGGCTCGTGACACAGGAAAGGTGATAAATAATTGCGCCCCCTTTGTTCCTTGGGCGGATGTCAAATAAGCAGCATGTTCCCCGCCCGCACCTGAAATATGTAACATGTCCCTGGATTTCCGTCCCCGGATGTCCGGTTTGAAAGACCGGCGGCGTTGAATCGGACCCGTTGACCGACGCCGTCTTTGCGAGGACGAGTTCCGAGGACATGTTACCTTGAATCATGTAATCAAGGGGTCAGAATGATTTGATTTTCAATCGAGTCTGAATCCAAAATCCGCAGTGCCGTCAATTCGCTCTCCGAAAGGTCTCTTGAGACGGAGCTGCGCAAGCTCACCAGTCGCATCACCGGTGATCCGAATGAACGGGCACGGGCGTGGACCGACGAGGTCAAGCCTTGGCTTGAACGTTACCGAAAGGCGATGGGTCAGGCCTTGGATTATAGCAATCACAAAAACCCGCGGTACGTCGCTAGGGCTGAACCCGTTCTTGCGAAGAACTCTTTGAGAGATCTGTTGCAGCTATAAATATTGCACTGCAACAATTGGCTAATGGACACTTTCCAAGGGCTAAATCATTATGTGGCAAAAAAAGAACCACCTCCAGTTGCGCAATGCTGCAGTGCAATAAAACCCTTGATAAGTAGGCGAAAGAGTATTAGCTTGTTCTCATATGGTGCGCGCGGCCGTCTATCGCGGAGCGCCCATTTCGCCGAATGGGACCTGCGTCCGGCTCGAAGCGGGGCCAGCCTGTCCCGCGGCGGGGTAGCCCGGCGCCGCCGTCCGTGCACGGATTTGCCGCGCCTGTTAGAGAGGAAAAGCGATGTTTCGGAAGCTATGGGACCGGTTTACCGGGGAGACCGAGGCGAAACTAAGAAAGAAAGTCGTTTGGCTCCAAAAGGAACTCGCTATCTCTCTTCGGGCGAGAAGGAAGCTTGAGACGCAACAGCACTCGGAGCTTGTCCGAGTAACGACCAACGAAGGTTGCCGTGTGTAGCAATTTGCATCGCTTTCAAGTGGCCGTTTGGAGTTTGAGGACGTTGTGGGCGGTGCAGACAAGCGCCCATGCAGCCCTCGTTTATTCTGCCAAATGCGTCAGCGGAAAGGATCACCCATGAGACGGTTTGGCGCCCGAACCGCCACATGGCGCCGCTGACAGAGCATCCCGCTTCTCCCCCATGGAAACCGAACGTTAAGCCCGCGGACGTATAGTCATGGCCCGAGTTGGCTGTGAAAGAAGCGGAACCCAACAATGGACGTGGCAATCGTTCGCGACGGTAATCTACGGATCGCGGACATCGTTTCGCGTGTGGCGGCGCGCTTTCGCGTAGCCGTGGAGGAACTCGACACCGTCCTCGCAAATGGCGTTTCGGACGCGACGCTTTATATCTTTTGCTCGAGCCTCCTCTCGAACCAACAGTTCCAGAACGTTCGCAAGGCCATCAAGATCTGCGATGGCGCAAAAGTGTTCGTTTTCCCCACTTATAACAGTAACAGCGTCTCGCGGCTGCGGGATCTCGGTTTTCGAGATTACTTCGTGCCGCCGGTCGATGGCGAGGATCTCCGCCAGGTCATCAGGCAAACCATCAATCGCCGAACCGAACAGTCGTGGATGGACTTGGACCCAACGACGCAAGCGGCCCTCAGCCAGAGCCTGGCGTGCTTCGAGGACTGTTTCGCGCGGGCCCGGCGCGGCGAGCCCTTACCCATGGATGTACTTTGCCTCAGTTCCCAACACATTCGCGCCGCCGCCCGGTTGGGCGCGTTCGACACCTGGATCGACGCTCTCGCCAACCACCACAACTATTCCTTCCGCCACAGCATGTTCGTCTGCGGCACCCTGACCTACTTCGCCCATGCGATCGGTACCGGGGGACGCGATCTCAAACGGCTGGCCGTTGGCGGTTTGCTGCACGACATCGGCAAATCCAAGGTTCCCTTGAAGACCCTGGACAAGCCGCTGGAGCTCGACGACTCCGAGTGGCGGATCATGCGGAAACACCCGGCGTTCTCGCGCAAGATTCTGCTGCGCGAGCACGATTTGGACCCGGACACCATCGCCATGGCCGTTCACCATCACGAGAAGCTGGACGGAACCGGCTATCCGGACGGTCTGTCCGGCGCGCGGATCAGCGACAGCACGCGGTTGACCGCGATCGCGGATTTCTATTCGGCGTTGATCGATAATCGCTCCTACAAACGGGCCATGACCAACGAAGAAGCCCTCGATCTGATGAGCACGTTCGAGGGTCACCTCGACATGGATCTCTTCCGCGCCTTCAGAAACTTCGCGTTCGAAAAAAACGGTCGAGACAACCACGAGCGGCCAATCCGGTAACGTCTTCCTCGCCATCACGATTTCGCCCGTGGCGCGGGCATTCGCGCGCCAGGTTAGGAGAACGGCCGCGGGTATTCACATTTACGTAACATTCACAATTTCTGTGGGTAAGTTTGTTGATAACCGCATTCGGCCGCGTCGAAGACCGGAGCGTACCGAGGCGTTTCTGTATATTGCCTAAAAAAATGGCAATACTGTAATTATTTGATATATATAGTTTTTTTCTACCCCATGTGGGATGGATGGGTTCCCAATGAGTGCTCTTTGGTCTTGGAAACGCGGGACATTGTCGCTTTCCGACATGTGTACAACTTGCGCCTTTAGGTGCGCTTGCGAACAGGTCGGAAAGCGCGAGTATTCGCTACTATACCAGGACTAAATTGCGGACCGGCCCCGTCCGCACAACGTCCGTGCCTCCAGCCATCGACCGCGAGCCCCCACCAAGGGTACTGTCGCGGTGGACGTGATCGGCCCCCCAATGCCAATGCCGGAGCGTGCGTGACCGCGTCCGGAAAACGGGGTTTGTGCGGTGGCGAACACCCATGAACCACAGTCCGAAGTCTTCATTCCCTTGTCGGCCGGAACGGCGCACCTTGACTTTGTGGGCTTTCTAGTACCGACTGGTACCGGCTAGCACGGCAACTGTGAAGGGTTGGTCGAACGTGCGGATGCTTTCAGCGCTTGCGCTTGTCCTGTTTTGTCTTTTCCTTGGCGTCGCAGGGGGCGCCGCGCGGGCCGCCGCGGGCGGCGACACGGCTCGTGATCGTCTTCCGGGTATCCTCGGAAGCGACGACCGGGTCATTTTGGATACGTCGGCGTGGCCTTGGGCCGCCGTCGGACGGGTCAATCGCGATACCGGCGGGTTTTGTACGGGCACGTTGGTCGCGTCCAACCTGGTTTTGACCGCAGCCCACTGTTTGTACGATAACCGAACGGGAAAACGCGTCGCGCCCCGCGGCCTTCATTTCGTGGGCGGCTACCGCCGGGGCGGCTATGTGGCCCATGCCGTGGCCCGTGCCCTATTCCACCCGGCGGCGTTCTCGTTCACCGGCCCGAGCGGCTTGACGCGGGCCGCCAACGATTGGGCGGTGCTGATCCTTGCCGTGCCGATCGCCACGAAGCCGATCCCGGTGCGAAGCCTGTCGGCGCACAATTTGACGGCCCTTCCCCGAGATCGCCTGATGCGGGCGGGTTACGGCCAGGATCGTCCTCACCTCTTGTCGCTTCACAATGGCTGCGGTGTCTCGGCGGACGTGGACGGAGGGCCGGTGTTGATCCACACGTGCGACGCCACTTGGGGAGCCTCGGGATCGCCGCTCATGATCATGACCGCGGAGGGGCCGTTCGTGGTCGGCATGATCATGGGCGTGACCAAAGGGGGCGACCACGAACGGGGTTTGGCCATCAATGCCTCCGCCTTCCTCGACACCCTCGATAAATACCGCCGGTAACCGGCATCCGCCGCCCCTTCCCCGGCGCCGCTCAAAATCCTACCCGCACGCGCCGGTCGTGTCGCATCAGATTCGGCGCAATGACGCCGATCGCACCCTCTCCTCTCGTGGTCGGTTCAACCATGGACGGGCGGGTCCTTGACCGGCTATTAGGAGAACGCCATCGCGACATCGCCAACCGCCACCATCGGAGGCATGGCCTGAAAACCCCAAAACCGTCAAGCGAAGCCACGCGGGCGGGCCAATCGGCTCGCTTGACGGCCGCTTTTCCGACCCCCGGCGGCAAGCCACGCTTCACCATGGTTTTGCCGGCGGGAACGTTGAAGGATCCCGGCGTGCGCGCCCTGGTTCGCGGCGAGACCGAACGCGGCGGCTACGAATACCCCACCCGGGCATTCATCGATGCTCACCTCGACGCCGGAGATCTGTTTATCGACGTGGGCGCCCATTGGGGAATCTACACTCTTCATGCCGCCACCCGTCATCGCGGCGGCGTGCGCGTGCTCGCCATCGAGGCTCACCCGGGCAATATCGGCCCCTTGACCCAAGGCGTGACGGGAAACGGCCTCGGCGCGTCGGTGGAGGTCATCTGTGTCGCCGCCGGCGCCAAACCCGGGTCGGCTCCGCTGGTATTCAATTCGACCATGGGTCACAGCCTCCATGGGCTCGGCCTTCCCGAGGGCGCCGGCCGGCTGGGCCAGGTCACGGTGCCGGTGCTGCCGCTCGATCTGCTGCTGGCCGAGCGGCGCGAGCTTGCCCAGCGCCGGATGATCCTGAAGATCGACGTGGAAGGCTACGAGCCCGAGGTCATCGAAGGCGCCCGCCACATCCTGGACTCGGGCCGCGTCGCCGCCGTCATCTGGGAACACGGTTTGGCGTTTCGGACGGGCGAGCGCCGTGAGGCCATGATGGCCATGTGCCGGGCGCTGGAGGCCCGCGGGTACCACCAATTTCGCTTTCCCCACCCGACCATGGGAGGGCCGCTGGCGCCGTTCGCGCCAACGCCCGAATGCTACAACGTGTTTGCCCTGGCGCCGGACCTGGAACGCCTGGCGGTCTACGACAAGCCCAAACGCCAGCCCGAACCCCTGCCGCCGCTGGAAAGGGCCCCCGACGATCCGGAAGTGCGCGCGGCCACCACCGAGATGCTGATCGCTCGCAAGGCGACGGACGCCGCCCGCTGGGCCGATTTCGAAGCCATGCGCGACGGCGCCGCCGAGCGCGCCGCCCTGGCGGCCGGATGGGTCGAACCCGGCTCGCGCGTTCTCGACATCGGGGCGGGCGTCATGGCCTTGCGAAACGCCCTGCCACCGGATTGCGTCTATGCGCCCGCCGACCTCCTGCCCTTCGATCCCGCGACCGTGGTAATCGACCTCAACGCCGGCGGTTTTCCGGAAGGCGCCCACGATGTGGTGGTGATGCTCGATGTGCTGGAGTTCGTGCACGGCGTGGAAGGTCTGTTGAAACGGGCGGCGAGCGCCGCGCCCCGCCTGATCGTCAGCTACCGGCCGGCGAGTTCCATGTCCATTCGCGAACGGCGTGCCCGCGGATATTTCAACGACCGCGCCGCCGCGGAGTTCGAGGCGCTTCTCGACACCACCGGCTGGCGGGTGCAAGATTGCACCGACGCGCAAGACCTCCGTGTGTACAACTGCCGCATCAACAGATGAACGAAAGCCAAAGTTGTAGCATACTTATAGGGAGGGTCGATCAGGCGTAGAAAGTCGATCAGGCATAGAGGGTCGATCAGGGGCCAGCTGCGGCGGGCGTGAGGACGATGGAACCCATACTGACCTTTTTCAAGGAGATGACCGATCGCGTGCTCGGCGGCGACTGGATCGCCGTTGGCGGGCTTATCTGGATCGTTGTCGCCGTGGTGATCGTCGCGGTCGTGGCGGTGTGGATCAAACGCCGCCAGTGGGAAAAGGAAATCAAGCAGGAACGCCTGGCGTCGGCGTTCAATCGCGCCGCGCGGGTGCGTGGCGCCGGCACCGGCGAACAGGGCAAGCCCTATTCGCTGTACGGCCCGCGCTCGTGGGGCGAGGACCGCTAGTACCGAACTTGGTGTTGTCACGGTAGAAACCAGGGACGGCGCGGAATGAACACGACGATACGCTCGGTGCTTGTCGGCACCGTTGCCCCGCTGGGCAGGAGCGGCGTTGACAGCGGCATATTCAAGCAGCCGCTCGATAAACCTATCGAAGTGACCCGCACGGGGCTGATCGGCGACGAGCAGGGCGATAAGACGCATCACGGCGGGCCGGAAAAAGCCATCCATCATTACCCGTTTGACCACTATGCCCTGTGGCGGGCGGAGATTCCGCAGATTGCGGAAAAGCTGGAGAACGAGGGAGCCTTCGGCGAGAACATATCGACGGAAGGGCTAACGGAATCCGATGTCTGCGCCGGGGATATCTATCGGTTGGGTACGGCGCTTGTTCAAGTCTCCCAAGGCAGACAGCCTTGTTGGCGGCTTAACGAGCGTTTCCGCGTTTCCTCCATGGCCCGGCAGGTTCAGACCACGGGGCGCACCGGCTGGTACTACCGGGCACTTGAAGAAGGCCGGGTCGCCGCCGGCGATTTGATTGATCTCATGGATCGTCCGGCCGAGGACTGGACGCTTCAGCGAATTCTGCGCGTCCTCTACCATGATACGCTGAATGCAGACTGTCTTACCCGGCTCGCGGAATTGGAGTTTCTGACCCCGTCCTGGCGTAAGCTTGCCCACCGTCGGCTTGAGCGCCATTCGGTCGAAGACTGGTCGCGTCGCTTGAATACGCCCGAGGAAAGCGCGCGGTGAGCCGTTATACCAACGATGCTCTTCGAACCGAGTGTAGCCAGCGACTTTCCAACACCAGCGAATCCGGAGGACGAAACCGGCCGGGCATCAGTCATTCTTGCTGGGCTCGTAAATCGGAAAGCCGCGGCAGAGATTCGCAACCCGATTTCGAACGGTATTCTCCGCCTCTGAGTTATCGTCGGGATTGGCGACGAGGCCATCGAGCACGTCGCTGATCATGTGTCCGATCTCCTGGAACTCCGCCACGCCGAAGCCCCTCGTCGTGCCGGCCGGCGTGCCGAGGCGGATGCCGGAGGTCACCGTGGGCTTCTCCGGATCGAAAGGAACACCGTTCTTGTTGCAGGTGATGTTGGCGCGCTCGAGGCTCTCTTCGGCTGCATTGCCTTTAACGCCTTTGGGCCTCAAGTCCACGAGCATCAGGTGATTGTCCGTGCCGCCGGACACGATCGCGCAGCCGCGCTCGACCATCACCGTCGCGAGCGCCTTCGCGTTCTCAACCACGTGCTGGGAGTAGAGCTTGAAGTCGGCGGTGAGCGCCTCGCCGAGCGCCACCGCCTTTGCCGCGATCACGTGCATCAAGGGACCGCCTTGAAGACCGGGAAAGACCGCCGAGTTAATCTTTTTTGCGATCGCTTCGTCGTTGGTGAGGATCAACCCACCGCGTGGGCCGCGCAGCGTCTTGTGTGTCGTTGTCGTGACGATATGGGCGTGCGGAATGGGAGAGGGATGAAGCCCGGCGGCCACCAGTCCCGCGATATGCGCCATATCGACCAAAAGATAGGCGCCGACCGAATTGGCGATTTCGCGAAACTTGACGAAATCAATGATTCGCGAATAGGCCGAGGCGCCGGCGATGACGAGCTTCGGCTTATGCTCTTTCGCGAGGCTCGCCACCTGATCGAAGTCGATGAGCGCATCCTGCTGGCGGACACCGTACTGCACCGCATTGAACCACTTGCCGGACATCGCGGGCTTGGCGCCGTGGGTCAAATGGCCGCCGGCGTCCAACGACATGCCGAGAATGGTATCTCCCGGCCGGCATAGGGCAAGCTTGACCGCGCCATTGGCCTGGGCGCCCGAGTGGGATTGGACATTGACGAAACCACAGTCGAATAGCCGCTTTGCGCGATCGATCGCCAGTGATTCGACAACATCGACGTACTCGCAACCCCCATAGTACCGCCGCCCCGGATAGCCCTCGGCGTACTTGTTGGTGAGCACCGAGCCCTGAGCCTCGAGGACCGCGCGCGAGACGATATTCTCGGACGCGATGAGCTCGATCTGATCGTTCTGTCGGCCCAATTCTCCGGCAACGGCGTCCGCGACCGCCGGATCGGTTTGAGCGAGACCGGCGCTGAAAAATGTGCTGGTCATTTGGTTTATCTCCCTCTTATGGCGTCGGTAAGCGCTCCGGGCCGTCCACATGCCTCAGCATTCGACGACGTTGACCGCGAGGCCGCCGAGCGACGTTTCCTTGTACTTGTTGCTCATGTCTTGCCCCGTCTGGCGCATGGTCTCGATCACCTTGTCCAGGGGGACGAAGTGCCGGCCGTCGCCGCGCAGCGCCAGGCGGGAGGCGTTGATGGCTTTCACGGCGCCCATGGTGTTGCGCTCGATGCAGGGGATCTGGACCAGCCCGGCGATGGGATCGCAGGTCAGTCCCAGATTGTGCTCCATGCCGATCTCGGCGGCGTTTTCGATCTGCGCGTTGGTCCCGCCAAGGGCGGCGCACAGGCCGGCCGCCGCCATCGAACACGCAACCCCGACCTCGCCCTGGCAGCCCATCTCGGCCGCCGAGATCGAGGCGTTGGTCTTGTACAGCATGCCGATGGCGGCGGCGGTCGCCAGAAACACGAACATGCCGTTCTCGCCCGCTCCCGGTACGAAGCGCATGTAGTAGGTGAGCACCGCGGGGATGACCCCGGCCGCGCCGTTGGTGGGCGCTGTCACGACTCGCCCGCCGGCCGCATTCTCTTCGTTCACGGCAAGGGCATACAGATTGACCCAGTCGATCACGGTGAGCGCGTCGGTTAGGGCCTTCTCCGGGCGAGCGAGGAGTTCGTCCTTGAGTGGCTTGGCCCGTCGCTTGACTCCAAGCACACCGGGTAATTCTCCCGACTCCCGGCAACCTCTCTCGATGCAGGCCTCCATGACTTGCCAGAGCTTTCGGAGCCCTTCGCGGACCTCCTCGTCGCCGTGCCAAGCCTTTTCATTTTCGAGGACGACCTGCGCGATCGACAGGCCTGTCCGGCGGCCGATCTCAAGCAGCTCCGCCGCCGAATTGAACGGATAGGTCACTTGAACGTTGCTGCCCGCCGTATCGTTGCCTTTGCCGATCTCCGTATCACTGAGCACAAAACCGCCGCCGACCGAGTAATAAGTCTCCTCGAGAAGAATTCCTCCCGAGGAGTCATAGGCAACGAAACGCATGCCGTTGGGATGCTTATCCAGAAACGCCTCGAAATGAAACACCACGTCCTTCTCGGTGTCGAAGGCGATTTCATGCCGATGGAACAATAACATGCGAGCGGTTTCGCGGATCCGGGCGACCAACGCGTCCGCGGTATCCGCGTCCACCTGATCGGGGACCTCGCCGGCAAGACCTAGGATCACGGCCTTGTCCGTTGCATGTCCCTTGCCGGTCAGCGCCAAGGAACCGTAAAGGTGCGCCTCGGCTCGCGCGACCCTCTCGACCAAATCCCGCGCTTCGAGTTGGAGCAGGAAGCGGTGCGCCGCCCACATCGGCCCAACGGTGTGCGAACTCGAAGGCCCAATCCCAATCTTAAACAGGTCAAAGACACTCAGGGGCATCGACGTTTCTCCCAAATCCGTTCCCGTGCTGCGTGCGGCAACCGATCGGCGTGACGACCAAGTTGGGCCTGCTCTCATGAGGTATGCCAAGGCCGTCAAGCCTCAGACCGAGACCGGCGGCTTGTCCAACGTGATATCCAGCATCGGTTCGTCGGCGAGTTTTTTTAAGGGCACTCTTGCCTTCGGACGAGCGCGCCATCAACGGACGAACTCCACCATCGCGTCCAAGAGCCAAGTGGTCAGGTGACGCGCAAACGATGCGCGGACGTATAGGCGATATGACGGCTTGTTGTCCGTCTGCTCCAGAATGACCTGAGTCTTGGCGATGATGGTCCCAACGCAACGACCGGGCTCGAATGCGTGCGGGTGCAGGTCGAGATAGCAACCCTTTTCCAAGACATCTCGCGCATGAGAACCGAATATTTCCAGCGCCGTCCGATGGCCGCTAACGTCCACAATGGAACGGTGCCGGCCGGCCAAGGTACTCTCGAGTTTGTCGAATAAACGGTCTTGTGCTCCCTCCGGGCCTACGATCAGCCATTCGTCCGGACCGAGCCACAGGGCCCGCACGTCGCCCGCGATGACCACCTCGTTGGCGTTCGCCGGCAGCTTGACGCCCAACGCGTTCTCGACACCGTCGAGAAAGCCTTTATCATTGGGATCGCCGCGCAGATCGATCTGAGCCAGAAACGGCGCTTCCCGAAGAACGACGGTTTTCTCACCGGAATTCCGCGCCAACCTCTCTTTGAGCGGGCCCAACGGACTCTCGCGAACGCTCGTTTCAGCCATCTTTGCGCGTTCCTTCCGGGTCATAAAAAACAGGCTCGACGATCTGGGCGGCAACCGTCTTACTCTCAAGAGGCGCGAAGACCCGCTCGCCCAAACGCTCGCGGCCGCGGCGAACCAGAGCCAAGGCGAATGAGCGGCCCAAACACGCGCTGTAATAGCTCGAGGTCACGTGTCCGGTCATGGGAGTGGGTACGGGAAGCTTCGGGTCGTCCACGAGTTGGGCGCCCTCCGGCAGGACCTCGTTCGGATCCTCGGGAAACAGGCCGACAAGCTGTTTGCGGTCGGGTCTGCGCGTGTCCTCCCGGGCAAAAGAACGCTTACCCAGGAAGTCTTTCTTTTTCTTGGAGACGAGCCAATCCATGCCCAGATCCTGGGGCGTGACCGTACCGTCCGTGTCCTGACCCGCGATGATGAAGCCCTTCTCGGCCCGCAGCACGTGCATGGTTTCAGTGCCGTACGGCGTCATGCCGAACTCTCGTCCCGCCTCCATTACGGCTTCCCAGAGCGCCCGGCCATGCCACCAAGGCACATTGATCTCGTAAGACAACTCGCCAGTGAAGCTGATGCGGAAGATACGCGCCGGAATGCCGGCGGCGGTCCCGTCTCGAAATCTCATGAACGGAAAAGTATCCGGACCGAGATCCACACCGGAGCATATCTTCTCCAGGACAGCGCGGGATTTCGGCCCCGCCACGGAGACGGTCGCCCATTGCTCCGTCACCGACGTGCAGTAGACCTTCAGGTCCGGCCACTCAGTTTGCAGGTATTCCTCCAACCAATCAAGCACGTTCGCGGCGCCGCCGGTGGTGGTCGTCATCAAGAAGCGGTTCTCGGCCAGGCGTGAGGTCGTGCCGTCGTCGAAGATCATCCCGTCCTCGTGACACATCACGCCATAACGCGCGCGTCCGACCTCCAGCTTGGACCAGGCGTTCGTGTAAATGCGGTTCAGAAACTCGGCCGCATCGGGCCCCTGGACGTCGATCTTGCCGAGCGTCGAGGCATCCAGCACCCCAACCCCGTTGCGCACCGCCAAACACTCCCTGTTCACGGCCGCGTGCATGTCTTCGCCCGGTTTCGCGAAAAACCATGGCCGTTTCCACTGACCGACGTCCTCGAACTTCGCCCCGTTGGCGACGTGCCAGTCGTGAATGGCGGTCACGCGAACCGGGGCGCTTACTAGACCCAGCTCTCGACCCGCCATCGCGCCAAACGGCAGCGGCGTATAAGGCGGGCGGAAGGTGGTCGTGCCCGTCTCGGGAATCGATCGGCCGAGGTATTCGGACAAGATGGCGAGCCCGTTGACGTTACCGGTCTTGCCTTGATCCGTGCCGAAGCCGGTGAGCGTGTAGCGTTTCATGAGCTCCACGGACTCATAGCCCTCGCGCGCGGCGAGCTGAATGTCGGCGGCCGTTGTGTCGTTCTGAAAATCGACGAAATGCTTCGCTTTTCCGTGGCCCGGCTTTTGCTTGGACGGAACGAGCCAAAGTGGCTCGATGGTAAATGCCTCGGGCGCCGCCACGCGAAACTCCTGGGTCGTCGGCGCGCTGCCACCAAAGCCTGCCGCTTGGGCCGCGAAAGCGCCGGCGGTAGCGCCTTCGCGAAGGCACCCGGCAAGATCGAAGGTACCATTGCAGGCTCCGACCGCCGCGACCTCTTGCATGGATTGGCCCGGCACAAGACAAGCCGTGCTATCGTTGAACACGAGCTTACCGCGCGACTGGCAAAAGAGGTGTACGACCGGGCTCCAACCTCCCGACATCAGCACGACATCGCAGGAAATGGTCCGCTCGGGCTCGAGCACCGACCGTTTGTCCTTGCTCAAAGGCCTGATTTGCACGGCTTGCACGCGCTTCGCTCCCTTGACACCGGTCACCGCTTGCCCCGCAAGAAGGTCGATGCCTTTCCGCCGCAACTGCTCGGCGGTTTCGGTTTTTGGGTCCGCGCGCGTGTCGACAACGGCCGCGATCCGCAGCCCAGCGTCGTGGAGATCCACCGCGGCCTCGTAGGCGCTATCGTTATTCGTAAAGATCAATGCTTTACGGCCTGGGACCGCGGCATATCGGTTTACATAGGTCTGCGCCGCGCTGGCCAGCATCGTGCCCGGCCGGTCGTTGTCGGCGAAGACGAGCGGTCGCTCGTGCGCTCCCGAAGCCAGGATAACGTGCTTGGCCCTCATGTGCCACAAGCGGGTCCGGGGCTTCGCGGGGCTGGAACCTTCTCCCGTGTGATCGGTGCGACTCTCCAGCGCGCACAAGTAGTTATGGTCGTAATAACCAAAGACCGTGGTACGCGCGAGGAGACGGGCGTTTTCCATGGTGTTCAACGCCGCCACTTGCTCGGCGACCCAGCCGGCGCCCGGCTTCCCGTCTATTTCGCGCCTCAGCGAAAGCAAGCTGCCGCCGAACTCGGAATGTTCGTCGGCAATGATGACGCGTGCTCCCGTGAGACCCGCCGCGACCCCGGCCGCAAGGCCCGCGGGCCCGCCGCCAACCACCAGGACGTCGCAATGCACGTGCTTGTGGTCGTAGTAGTCCGGATCGGGCTCCGTTGGCGCTCGGCCCCAGCCGGCCCCCTCGCGGATGTAGGGCTCGATGACCTTCATCCAAAGCCACTGCGAGGGCATGAAGGTTTTGTAGTAAAATCCGGCCGGTAACAGCTTCCCGAACCACCCCCTGATGGCATTCACGTCGAAGCCGAGGCTCGGCCAAGCATTGACACTCGCGGCCTCAAGGCCGTCATGGAGCTCGACCTGCGTGGCGCAAACGTTCGGCTCGGTCCGAGCGCCGGCGCCAACCTGTACTAAAGCGCCCGGCTCCTCGCTTCCGGCCGCGAGAAATCCCCGCGGCCGGTGATACTTGAAGCTGCGCCCAACAAGGTGAACGCCGTTCGCGATCAGCGCCGAAGCCAGGGTATCGCCGGCGAAGCCCTGATACGGTTGGCCGTCGAAGCGAAACGTCAGGCGCTTCGATCTGTCGATCCGTCCGCCCTCCGGAAGTCGAAAGCTACTGGCCATGTCCCTAAGCTCCTGAGACCGGGGGGAGAGGCTTTTCGCCACCCATCTTGTAAGTGGCATAAATCTTGTTGCTTACGGTGTTCCGAAGGGCGTTGAACCAGCGTCTGCAGCCGGCCGAGTGCATCCACCGCTCGTAGTACCACCCCTTTGTGTTGGCCTGCATAAAAAGATACTCGGCCCAGGCTTCGTCCGACAGCGCGTCAGGGTCTTGCGGACGTTCGTTATGGGCTTCCCCGCCGTAGTGGAATTCGGTCTCCGGCCGTGGTCCGCAATATGGACAGCTGATCAGCAGCATCATTCCCTCCCGAGCAATAGGTCCCGCGCAATAGGTCCCCGCGCAATAGATCAGTGAGCCACCGCGGCCGCGCCGTGCTCGTCTATCAAGTACCCGCTTACAAAGCGGCCGAGAGAGAACGGCGCGATCAACGGATGGGGCTCGTCCTTCGCAATCGTGTGGGCATAGCACCATGCGGAGCCAGGTGTTGATTTGAAGCCACCCGTGCCCCAGCCGCCATTGATGTAAAAACCCTCAACCGGGGTTTTCGACACAATTGGGCTGGCATCCGGACACGCATCGACCGTGCCGCCCCAGGCCCGCATCATTCTCACCCGGCTAAAAATCGGGAAGAGTTCCTTCAACGCCGCCATCTGGCTCTCGATGATGTGGAAGCTGCCGCGCTGGCCATAGGAGATCAAGGGGTCGACTCCGGACCCAATGACCAGTTCTCCCTTGTCCGACTGGCTGACGTAGACATGCACCGCGCCCGACATGACCACGGTGTGGAGCACCGGCTTGATGGAATCGGAGACCAGTGCCTGCAAGGGACGGCTTTGGATGGGAACGCGAATACCCGCCATCGCGGCCAGCACGGACGTGTCCGCGGCCACGGCGATTCCCACCTTGTTCGTCTTAATCGCACCGCGCGTGGTTTCGACGCCCGTGATGCGGTTCCCCTCGCGCATGATGCCGGTGACCTCGCAGCCCTGGATGATGTCGACGCCGCGCGAGTCGGCCGCCCGCGCGTAGCCCCATGCCACGGCATCGTGGCGCGCAACGCCGGCCCGGCGCTGCAGCGTCGCTCCCATCACCGGATAGCGCGCGTTCGGCGAGACGTCCAGAATAGGGCAGAAGGCCTTGACTTGCCCCGCGTCGAGCCACTCGGCGTCAATGCCGTTGAGCTGGTTCGCGTATACCCGCCGCTTGCTCGACCTCACGTCTTGCAGGCTATGCGCCAGGTTCATGACGCCGCGCTGACTGAACATCACATTGAAGTTCAGATCCTGCGACAGCTTTTCCCACAACTTGAGAGAATGTTCATAGAGGTGGGCGCTCTCGTCCCAGAGATAATTCGAGCGCACGATGGTCGTGTTCCGGGCCGTGTTCCCGCCGCCCAACCAGTTCTTTTCCAACACGGCGACATTCGTGATTCCATGCTCCTTTGCGAGGTAGTAAGCCGTCCCCAACCCGTGGCCGCCGCCTCCGACGATCACGACGTCGTACGATGGTTTCGGATCCGGACTCCGCCACTGGCGCGGCCAGCGCTCGTGGTAGCTCAGCGCGTTGCGGGTCAGGGAAAATATGGAGAATTTTGTCATTACGTCAGTTCCAGCCTTCTGTGTCACTCGGCTGCTCTACAGAATTACGTTAGCGCCGGGCCGTAGATTAGCGAAATTTATTGTCTAAATTGCTTGATAAGCAGAGCAAATTAGCAATCGACCGCCTTGCCTAACGCGGGTGCTTCTCCTCAAGGCGTTCTATCATGTGATTGACCAGCGCCACACCGGCCCAAGACAGCTGAGAACGGTTGAAGAATATTCCCACTTCAATGTCGGGCAGGTTGGGGAGCCCGCTTTCCTCGGGAGATAGCACTCTCAAATCGGAGGGAACGGTCTTCTCAGAAAGCACCGTGACGCCGAGGCCCGCGGAAACGGCCGGGACGAGGCTGGCGAGGCTCAAACTGCAGAAGACCACGCGCCACCTCCGATCATATCGATCGAGCGACTGAGTCATCCGCTTTCGGAAATAGCAGCCGGGCGGATAGACGATAAGCGGCACCGGGTCCTCCTGGTAGACGGAACTGTTCTTGCCAGCGACCCAATAGACGTGCTCGGTCCACGACTTCACCAGTTTTGAGGCGGGCGCGTCGTCGCACAGGGCAATCACGATGTCGTACTCTTCCTTCTGCAGCCCGTGCATAAGTTCAGCGCTGATCTTGCATTCCACGTTGAGGGACGCGGCGGCGTGCTCGCGGGAGAAGTCGCCGAGGATGAAAGGCAAGAACGAGACGGCGAAGTCGTTCGGCAGCCCCACCCTGATAGGGCCGGAGGCGTGCCTATCAATGAGGCGCCCTAAGGCCTCGTCGTTCAGGCAAAGTATTTGTCTCGCGTACTTCACCAAGGTCTCGCCCGCCTCCGTCAGCTCCACCTTCTTGCCGGTCCGCGATACCAACTGACTGCCGACGAGTTCTTCGAGCCTCTTGACTTGCAGGCTGATTGCCGGTTGGGACCGTCCGACAATTCCTCCCGTGCGACTGAACCCGCCGGTCTCGGCGAGCATCGCAAAGGTGCGCAGAAGGTCCGTCGGAAGGTTTTGCATGGGAGCCCGCTGTTTCGGGGAGGCAACGATATCACCGCGAGCGTGTATAATCACGGCAAATCATTCCATCAAAACAATCAATTTCGAAAATGAGCACTGCGCTGATAGGCTCATCAATTGCGTGGACATGTTGCGCTTCCTTCATTTCAAGATAGCGAGGGGTAGGAGCAATGACCGCCATCCAATCCGCCAATGTCGATGCGAGCCTGCGGGATCAACGCACCCTGACGATGCACAACGGCGAGAAGGTTAAACCCACTTTCTCTGCCCGGGAAATGCAGCGCCGGCAAGACAACCTCCGCGAATACCTGGCGGAACACGACATCGACGCCGCGCTGCTGACCTCCTATCACAACATCAACTACTTCGCCGATTTTCTGTACTGCTACTTCGGCCGCAAGTACGGCCTCGTGGTCGATCAGGACAAGGCGACCAGCATCTCCGCCGGCATCGACGGTGGCCAGCCTTGGCGAAGAACCTTCGGGGACAACATCACTTATACCGACTGGCGCAAGGACAATTTTCATTACTCCGTCCAGCGGTTGACCGGGGGCGTCAAGCGGCTCGGAATTGAGTTCGATCACATCAATCTCGACGACAGGACGCGGCTCGAAGAGGCGCTGCCCGGTGTCGAGTTCGTGGACGTCGGCACGCCCACGATGTGGATGAGGACGATCAAGTCGCCAGAGGAGATCGCTTTCATCAAGGAAGGCGCGCGCATCTGCGATGTCGGCGGAGCGGCCGTCGCGAACGCGGTGAAGGCGGGAGTCCCAGAGTATGAGGTGGCGATCGCATCGACAAACGCGATGATCCGCGAGATCGCCCGGACGTTCCCCCATGTGGAACTGATGGATACCTGGACCTGGTTTCAGTCGGGGATCAACACCGACGGGGCGCACAATCCGGTGACCTCGCGCGCGGTTCAGCCCGGCGATATCCTCAGCCTGAATTGCTTTTCGATGACCTCCGGGTACTACACGGCGCTCGAGCGCACTCTCTTCTGCTAGCACGCGAGCGACGCCCATCTGCGCATTTGGGAGCAGAACTGCAACGTTCACCGGCGGGGCCTCGAACTCATCCGTCCGGAGGTCCGGTGCCGCGACATCGCCATCGAGCTGAACGAAATGTACGCGGGGTACGGCCTGCTTCAGTATCGATCCTTCGGTTATGGCCACTCGTTCGGGACCCTCTGCCACTACTATGGCCGTGAAGCGGGCGTCGAACTGCGTGAAGACATCGAGACCGTGCTGAAACCGGGCATGGTGGTCTCAATGGAGCCGATGGTCATGATCCCCGAGGATCAGCCGGGCGCCGACGGATATCGGGAGCACGACATCCTGGTGATCACCGAGACGGGCGCGGAGAACATCACCGGCTTCCCGTTCGGCCCCGAGCGCACCATCATCGGGAAGTAGCGGCGTCACCCGGCGCATCATAAAGGAGGTATGGCCTATGTTATTCGATTCCTGGCCAATGACCTGGTTTGTCTATCTGAACGTCGCAATCCTGGCGCTGACGGTCGTGATGTATGCCATCCGGGAACTCAAACACCGATCCGGGAACTAAAACCTCCAATAACTCAACACCGAGCGGAGGAGCAAATATGAATGATCTGCTTTGGCTAAATTGGCTGATCATGCTGATTTCTTTCGCGGCGCTAATCTGGTTGGGCTTCAAATCCAGCGCCGTCGTCCATGAGCACGACGACGCCGACGAGGGATTTCTGGTCGCGGGCCGTTCGTTGGGCGCCTTCGTGGGCGCGTCCACCATCGTGGCCACCGGTTACAGCGGCTGGGGTTTTATGGGTTCGCCCGGCGTAGCATACGAGTTCGGGACGATCGAGGTCTTGGGAAACTTCTTCTATGCCCCGGCGATGACCATCGCGGTATTGTTCTTCGCCAATCATCTGGCCAAGCGCGCCGAGCGCATGGGCACCTGCACCATCCCGGAATACGTCGCGCAGCTACACGGCATCGGCGGCTGGCGGCAAGCCATCCACGGCGTTGCCGCCTTTGTTACGATCGTTCTGCTACTGGTGTTTCTCACCAGCCAGATCAAAGCGGTCGGGCTACTGGCCGCCGGCTGGCTCGACATCTCGGAAACCTGGGCAGCGACGCTGATGATCACCATCATCATCATTTACACGGTGCTTGGGGGGCTGACGGCAGTGGCATGGACCGACACGCTCATGTTGATGGGAATGCTGATCGCCTCGGTAATCATTTGCGCGCAGATCTTTGGCGATACTTCAGTCGGTGAACTGGTGGCCCGGCTCAACGAAATCGATCCGAAATTGCTCAATCCCGATACTTCGGACCCGTACGGTAGCAGCCGGGACAGCGTTTTTTTGATATTGCCCTATGCCTTCATGTTCGCGGCGGTGCTACCTTACATGGCCGTGCGCTTTCTCGCCTTTAGGCCGGACATCAAGTTCCATAAGGTGGCGCTTTATGTAGCGCCATTCGGCTGCATCCTGAGTGTGATTCCCCTCGTCGGCCTGTACGTGCGCGCCACTCTGCCGCCATTTGAGCAGGCCGACCAGGCGATGCCGGTCTACTTGGAGACCTTCCTGCATCCGATGCTAGTACCGACTTTCACAATTCCGTGCCCCATGTGACGGTCTTCCGAGGTCGTCCGGCCAGGCGCGAGGCGCGCCGTGATGCTGGAGCATCACAAGCGGCGCGCAACGCCGCCGGGGACCTCGGAAGACCGCCCGAAGGGTCGCTTTTCCCGCGTCCTCGGGGCGTCGACGGCGCTTGACGATGCTCCGGCATCGCCGGCGCACCGCCTCCTGCCGAGGACGCCGGAAAAGCGATCACATGGGGTACGGAATTGTGAAAGTCGGTACTAGCTGGGTTCATTACGCTGTGCATCCTGTTCGCGATGCAATCGACGGCGAACTCTCTGCTGCATACCGTCTCGTCCGCGGCCTCTCACGATCTGCGCCTGGCGATCAATCCCCACCACTCGAACCCGCATACCGCCTTGTTCATCAACCGTGCCGCGATCTTCGTGTTCGGGCTGGTGGGATTATTGATGATGATATTCGCACCACCGTTTTTCCTGTCCTTTCTAGGTATCCTCGGAACCGGTACGCTACTTGCGGCACTGGTAGGGCCGGTGTTTGTTTCCGCCATCTGGCGGGGTAACGCCATCGGCGCGCTAGCGGCGATGCTCGGCGGATGTGTGACCAGTGCGGGACTGTTGCTGCTCTTCGATGCCGGCTGGGTAGAGAGACCGCTGATCGGCTGTGTGGTTGCGACGGTGCTTTACGTGGTGGTCAGCAAGCTGACATTTGGTTGGCAACCCAGGCTGCTGTCCGTATAGGCCCAGGCATAATAATCACCGGTGTTCTCGCCTGGAAATGGGGTTATCGCTGGGCTCACATGGAAGCCGGTATTTATCATGTCGCCAGCGTCGGCCTGCCCTCGATCGCCATTCTGATGACGGTGGGCATGATGATCGGCGTGTGGATTCTCGCGGGCATCATGCCCTTGTTGATTTACTATGGCCGCCGCGCGACGCCGTCCGGAAACCTCGAAAGGCCGTCACAATGAGTTATTATCGACAACCGTTGGTATTATACCGCCGCCTTGCCTAACGGCGAAACCGGCGGCGGCGAGCTCGGCCTTGATGACGTCGACATGACCGCTGTTTCGTGTCTCGACGACGACATCGACGTTGGCGCGCTTGACCGGAACGTCGAGCAACATCCGGTTATGGTCGACCTCGAGGATGTTTCCGCCGCACTGGCCGATCAGGCCGGTGACGTGGCTCAGGGCGCCGGGGGTATCGTCGATCCGAACGACGAGGTGGACGAGGCGGCCGTCATGAACCAGTCCCCGCATCAAGATCGACGAGACCAGCCGCGCGTCGATGTTGCCGCCAGTGATGACGACGCCGACGCGCCGTCCGGCGAACCGCTCTGGAGCCTGCATGATGGCCGCGATGCCGGCGGCGCCGGCCCCTTCGACGAGCAGTCTCTGAGAGGTGAGCATCAGGTGCACGGCTTCTTCCAAGATAGGCTCGTCGACCAGAAGAACGTCATCGACCAGCTCGCCGATGATCTCGCGGGTCAGGGCTCCCGGCTTCTTGACGGCGATGCCTTCGGCCAGGGTCGGACCGCCGTAGTCGCGCGTGTTCCCCTTCAATGCATCGCTCATTGAGGGATAAAGCGCGGCCTCGACGCCGGTGATGCGGATGTCCGGATTGATCGCCTTGGCGGCCACCGCGATCCCGGAGATGATGCCGCCGCCCCCGATCGGCACGACGATGTCGTCGAGATCGGGCGCGGCCGCCAACAGTTCCAGCCCGACCGTACCCTGACCGGCGATGATCGCCGCGTCGTCAAAGGGATGAACCATCGTCAGCCCCTGCTCGGCGACCAAGCCGTCGGCGTGGAGTTGCGACTCGCTGAGGTTGTCGCCGATCAACACCACCCGGCCGCCGAAGCCTTCGGTGCGCGACACCTTGGTGAACGGCGTTTGACGCGGCATGACGATGGTCGACGGGATGCCGAGCAGGGTCGCATGATGGGCGACGCCTTGGGCATGATTACCGGCCGACGCGGCGACAACCCCCTTCCGCCGGACGTCGTCGCTGAGGCCGCTCAGTTTATTGAGCGCGCCCCGCTCCTTGAAGGAACCGGTGTGGTGAAGGTTCTCCAGCTTCAGCGTCAGCTGGCAGCCAAACTGCTCGGATAGGATCGAAGAAGAGATCGCGGGCGTGACCGGTATCGAGCCGGCAATGGCGTTCGCCGCCGTTCGGATGTCGTCGATCGTGATCCGCGCCATGGTACCCATCCTCCCGTTTTGCCGGAAATGGCTCTATCGCCTCTCCCGCCGACGTCGCCGGCGGCGGCTCGGCGGACGGTAACGCTTATCGAGGAGATGACCGGTGCCCCGCGCCGGTGATCGAGTCCCGGCTTGTGTCCGCTGTTGTTACGCTATTATTGTTGATTTCAGAACAGTACGAAAGACCGAAATGTTTCCCCGAAATGTTTCCCTGGGAGGAAGTGTTGGCATGAGGACCGTTTTAGCCATTTTGCTGTCTGCGGCGCTGGCTTCCGGTGTGGGTTCCGCGGCGGCGCAACAGCAGTACGTGATGCTCGGCGCGATCCAGGCGCTGAGCGGTCCGAACGCGCCTTATGGCGCCGCCATCCGAAACGGTCTGGAGCTTGCCGTGGCCGAAATCAACGCCGCGGGGGGCGTGCTGCGCGGCCGGCAATTGCGCTTGATTTTCGAGGATTCGGCCGGTGAGCCCGCGCGGGCGGTGCTCGGCGCGCGCCGTCTCATCGACAGCTATCGCGTCCCACTCATCATCGGGCCCACGCTCTCGATCGGGACGTTCGCGGTCGGTCCCCTCGCGGTTGAGCGGCGTGTGCCCCTCGTCAGTTCGTCGGCGACCGCGCTCGGCGTCACCGATATCGGGCCGTATGTGTTTCGCACCGCGCTTCCCGCCTCGCGTGTCATTCCGGTCTTGCTGGAAAAGGCGCGGCAACACTATGGCATCAAGTCCGCCGGCATCCTTTACGGCATCGACGATGCGTTCACCAGTTCGGAATACCAGGTGTTCCGAACCCATTTGGAAAGCCTCGGCATCGAGATCCTGGCAACCGAGACGTTTCGCCACGGCGACGACGATTTCTCCGGGCAGTTGACCCGCATTGCCGAGCGCAAGCCCGACGCCGTCGTGATCTCCGCGCTCATCGAACCGGCGGCCGCCATCCTGATGCAGGCGCGCGAGCTCAACATTCCGCCGTCCACGGTGTTCATCGGCGGCGACGGCTTCAACTCGCCCAAGCTGGGTGAGGACGCCGGCGCCGCGGCCGACGGCGTCCTCGTCGGCAGCCCATGGTTCCTGGGCCGGGCCGACCCCGCCAATCAGCGCTTCGTCGAAGCCTACAGGGCGAAGTACGGTCAGGATCCCGATCAGTTCGCGGCGCAGGCCTATGACACCGCGCATATCATCGCCGCGGCGATCGATCTTGCTGGAGACACCAACGGCGATAACATCCGCGCGGGGCTGATGCAGACCCACCATGACGGCGTGCTGGGACCCTTCTGGTTCTCGCCGCGGCGCGATCCCGGCACGGCCGAGGGCGCCGTCGTGTTGATCATGCGGGACGGCGCGTTTGCCATCCTGGAGTAATACCAACGGTCGTTAATAATGACTCATTGTGATCGTGTTTCCCGCATCCTCGGCAGGAGGGACCGCGCCGGCGATGGGGACCCATCGTCAAGCGGTTCTGACGCCCCGAGGATGCGCGAAACACGACCCTGCGGGCGGCCTATCGAGGTTTCCGGACAGCGTCGCGCGGCGTTTATGATGCTCCCGCATCACTGCGCACCGCGCTCCTCGCCGGAAACCTCGATAGGCCGTCACAATGGGTCATTATTAATGACCGTTGGTATAATGCCAACGGTCATCAGGAACGGGTCTTCCCGATGCGGAGCCGCGGCGGCCATCGTTGAACCTGGCCGCCGCGGCCGCAAGGCGGACTACGCCGTCTCCGCCTGCGCGGCGACCTCTGCCGGAGCCGGCTTGCTGGGCTTGGCGAACCGGTCGACGACCAGCGCGATGGCGCCGTCGCCGGTCACATTGGCGGCGGTGCCGAAGCTGTCCTGCGTCAGGTATAGCGCGATCATCAGTGCCAGCTGCGCGTCGGTGAAGCCCAGCATCGAGGATAGCAGGCCGAGAGCCGCCATCACGGCGCCGCCGGGGACACCGGGTGCCGCGACCATGGTTACGCCCAGCATCAGGATGAACGGAAACACGGCCCCAAAGGTCGGTGTGGTGCCGCCCATGAACATGATCGCCATGGCGCAAGTGGTCAGGGTAATGGTGCTGCCGGAGAGGTGAATAGTGGCGCAGAGGGGAATCGCGAAGTCAGCGACGTCGTCCGAAACGTTCTTTTTGGCGCCGCGCAGGGTCACCGGAATGGTCGCGGCGGACGACTGCGTGCCGATGGCGGTCACATAGGCGGGCAACATGTTGCGCAACGCCCGCAACGGATTTTTTCCGGCGATCATGCCGGCCAGCAGATATTGCACGATGATGTAGGTGAGGTGCATGGCAATGACCAGCGCAAACACCCGGCCAAACACCGCCATTGTTTCCCAAACCTGCCCGGCGAAGGTCATGTTGGCAAAGATGCCGCCGATGTAGATCGGAAGCAGCGGAATGATGACGCTGTGGATGGTCTTGCTTATGATCGCCTCGAATTCCTTCATAAACGAATACATCGTCTGGCTGCCGATGGCGGCCATGCCGAGCCCCAAAAGGAACGCGGTGATCAGCGCGGTCATGACACCCATCAATGGCGGCATGTCTACTTGAAAGAATGCGGTGAGCAAAGCGTGCTCCGGGTTTTCGATGCTGCGGCCCGCCCCGATTCCCGGCAACAAGATGGAACTGGTGCCATAGGCCAAGGTGCCGGCCACGACGGTAGAACCGTAGGCGATGACGACCGTCAAAAGCAGAAGCTTGCCGGCGTCCCGTCTCAGATCAGCGATGCCGTAAGCGATATAGCCGAGAATGATAAAGGGAATAATATACCCGAGGAAACCGCCGAACAGGCCACTGAAGGTGGCGAGCAGCCGTACCGGCCACTCCAATCCGGCGAGCGAACACAAATATCCGATGAGAATTCCTGTCGCCAAACCGATGATCAGTCGTGGCAAAAGTCCTATTTTGCGCATCTTTTTCTCCCCGCTCTTGTTTCGATTGGCGACACCGATGTCGCCGATTGTTTTTTGGCAATCCAATCTTGGCGCTGGGCACCGCGATCCCCGCGCACCCTAGATGGGGCACTCACGCGACCCAACGCGCCGAGCGAAAAGTAGCATTCGGGGAGGTGCAAGGAAAGCATCGGCCGCCGTCACTGAAAACGATCGGGTGCTCCTGGGGGAAACACTCGCATTTGCATACCGGCGCTCCACTTCCGTCCCCACAATGTGATCAAGTCAGCGCCATACTTAATGGCGCTCGCGAAGATGTTGGGCGCTCGGCCAGGTCGGTCGCTCCAAGGACCCAACAATCGGACTCGACTCGGGCTTTACCGACCGCCGGATCGTAGATATTGTTCTTCCGAGCGCATCAGATCAGTCCCTGCATCTGAAGGACGATCTGGGCGACCAGAGCCGAGCCGAGATAGGTCCCGATGAAGACCAAAATCGCGATAATGATGATCTTCCAGCCGGAATGCTTGAACGTTTCGAACTCGTGCTTCGAAATCGCAAGACCGGCGTACGCCAAGACCGGCGTGGCCAGGGCGAGGACGTTCACCTGCGTGACGTGTTTGAGGATCCACTCCGACCCGGGCGTCCACGGCAACGTCAGGACGATTCCGACGGTTGAGATCCACGCCACGCTCGGCAGGTAGAACGGCGCAAACTTCGTGAGCACAAGCCCGATCATGGTCATGGCGTAGAGGATCAGCACCCCGGGTATGGCGGCCGCGATCGGGATGTCCGGGCCAATCGTGTTCCCAATTAGCCCGATCAGCAGGATGATGACCAGGACGACCGCATGGTCGACCAGATCGATCCGGGGGCGTGCCGCAGCCTTCATGACGGTTCTCCCTCGGCCTTTTCGGGCGGCCTCCATCGACCCATCAAGCGGTAAAGCCACTCCGCGATCGGCAACGCGATGAATAAGCCGATATAAAGACCCGTGGCATAAGTCAGGAGGTTGCTGGCACCGGCAAAGGCAAGAATCTCCTCTTTCATGTCGGGAAGCAGGGAGGCCAGTGACCCCGCGCAGGCCGCCATCATGCTGCCGCTACCAACCCCGCACGCCATGGCGAGGGCATGCGGATGGAAGAGTTCGATTGAGGCGGCGAAAGATGCCAAGAGCGCGAAGAAAATAGTGCCGAACATCGTGCCCACCACGTAGACGCCCATGACTCCCGCCCCTTCATCGCCGGACAGTCCGTACCGGTCGGCGATGATGGCGATATTGGGCTCTCGGGCGATGGAGTAGGTCGCGCCGATGCTTTCGCGCCGCATACGAAAGACCAGAACGGCGAGCGGCAGGGCGATCACCATGGTGGCGAGATTGCCGAGTTCCTGAAGAATGAGAGCCGGTCCCGCCTTGATGAGGGTGTCCATGGCTGGGCCCACCAGCGTCCCGAATTTGGCGATGAACGGCATGATGGCGATGACGATCAGCGGCGTCGCCTCCTTTACCTCCCGTTCACCGATGTACTTCTTGAAAATTCCCGTGACGTTCGGATTGATCAGGCCACCGAGAACGAAGGAGTACAGCAGAGGAAGAAGTAGAATAGTTCCAAAGCCGACAGGGATCTGGATGATATATATGAGTTCGGAGATAATGACTAGTGCAAGAACTACGGCATGAAGCTTCCAGGCTTCGACTTGTGATTCTAGAGCTCTATGCATTTTCCACTCATTTCCTGTGGTTCACACTGACAACGGTAGTATTTTCTCCACCAGACGGGCCCAGTAGTCGGCGCCGACCGGAAGGCTCTGGTCGTTGAAGTCGAAATGGGGGCTGTGCAGCATGCAGCCTCCCTCTTGGGGACCGTTGCCGATCCATACGTAACAGCCTGGCCGCTTCTGGAGCATAAAGGCGAAGTCCTCCGAAGCCATGCTGGGATCGAGATCTGTTAGGACACTCTCGGCGCCGACAACCTCGCTCGCCGCCGCCGCGGCCAACTCCGCTTCCTCGGAGGTGTTGACCGTGGCCGGGTAGCGCCGATCGTAACGAATCGAAACCTTGACACCGTGGGCCGCTTCGGCGGCCTTGCCGATATCATGGATCGAGGCTTCGATTAGGTTCTGCGTCTCCGGTCTGAAACTTCGGGTCGTGCCACGCATTATCACGATCTCCGGGATAACGTTCCAGGTATCACCGCCATGAATCTGCGTCAGGCTGACGACGCCGGAATCGAGTGGACTGACCTTGCGACTAACGATCGTCTGCACAGCCTGGATAATGGTCCCGGTCGCGATCACCGGATCCACGCCGAGATGTGGCATGGCGGCATGGCAGCCGCGCCCCTCGATCATGATCTCGAATACGTCGAAGGCCGCCATTACCGGTCCCTTCAGGACCCCGAACCGCCCCACTTGCAGGCCTGGCCAGTTGTGCATGCCATAGACGGACTCGACCGGAAACTGGTCGAACAGTCCTTGTTCGACCATCACGCGGCCGCCGCCTTCATTTTCCTCCGCCGGTTGAAAGATGAAATGAACCGTTCCATCGAAGCTCCGCGTCTCCGCCAGGTAACGCGCCGCTCCTAGCAGCATGGCCGTGTGCCCGTCGTGGCCGCAGGCGTGCATCTTGCCGTCGTTGCGGGACCGATGCGCAAAATCGTTCAACTCCTGAACATGAAGCGCATCCATGTCGGCCCGAAGGGCGATGGCTCGCTGGCCCGTCCCTGACTTCAATGTCCCGACGACTCCCGTTTCGGCTAGGCCGCGATGTACGCCGATCCCGAAGCTGGCAAGCTTATCGGCTACGAAAGCCGACGTCCGCTCCTCTTCGAACGCCGTTTCTGGATGAGCGTGAATGTCTTGCCGCCACGCGGCCATGTCGTCGTAAAGATGGGCAATGCGTTCGATAGCCGACATACTTCCGCTCCTCCCACGGGCACCTTCTATCGTCGTGCGAACTATCTTTTTTTTATCGATACAGACTACAAACGCTTATATAGCGAGATGAATGGAGGGTGTCGTGGACGATTTCGATCTGGAGCGCGAAGAGTGGCTCGCATCCCTCGACGCCCTCGTCGCGCATCGCGGGCGCGAGCACGCCGAGGCGATGCTCGATGCGCTGGAAGCGCGGGCGGAGGATCTGGCCATCAAGCGCCGGCCGCTCCCCTACACCGCCTACCGCAATTCCATACCGCTCGAGGAACAACCCCCCTATCCCGGCGATCTCCGCATCGAGGAACGCGTCACCGCGATTCTGCGCTGGAATGCGTTGGCGATGGTGATGCGCGCTAACGCGGCCTATGGCGATCTTGGCGGCCATATCGCGAGCTATGCCTCCGCCGCCGAGATATTCGAGGTCGGTTTCAACCACTTCTTCCGCGCCGGAGACGACGGCGATCTCGTATTCTTTCAAGCGCATTCGGCGCCGGGCATCTATGCGCGCGCGTATCTCGAAGGACGTCTCGGCGACGAGACGATTGCGAAATACCGGCAGGAAGTCGGCGGCGGGGGTCTATGCTCCTATCCGCATCCCTGGCTGATGCCGGAGTTCTGGCAGTTTCCGACCGGCTCGATGGGGATCGGTCCGATCAGCGCAATCTACGCGGCGCGGTTCATGCGGTATCTCGACGCACGCGGCCTGCGGCCCACGAGCGGACGGCGCGTCTGGGGTGTGTTCGGCGACGGCGAGATGGACGAGCCGGAATCGGTCGCCGCGCTCGGCCTCGCCACGCGCGAGAAACTCGACAACCTGACCTTCGTCATCAACTGCAATCTTCAGCGCCTTGACGGACCGGTGCGGGGCAACGGTCAGGTCATCCAGGAGTTCGAGGCGCTGTTCCGGGGCGCCGGGTGGAACGTCATCAAGGTGCTGTGGGGTTCGGAGTGGGACGCGCTCTTCGCCCGCGACACCAAGCACGCGCTGCTGCGCCGCTTCGCCGCGACGGTGGATGGCAAATACCAGACGCTCGGTGCGAAGGATGGGGCCTATAACCTCAAGCATTTCTTCGAGGAGGACCCCGAGACGGCGGCGTTGGTCTCGCATTTGAGCAATGACGACGTGGATCGCCTGCGCCGGGGCGGACATGACTTTCGCAAACTGCATGCGGCCTTTACCGAAGCATCGGCACATGAAGGCCGTCCGACAGTGATCCTTACCAAGACAAAGAAGGGCTTCGGCATGGGCGATGCCGGTGAAAGCCGGATGACCGCGCATCAGTCGAAGAAACTCGATCTCAATGCGCTGAAGGCGTTCCGTGACCGCTTCGCTCTGCCGATGTCGGACGTCCAGGTCGAGGCACTCGAATTCTTCAAGCCCGCCGAGGACAGCGAGGAAATGCGCTACCTGCGGTCTCGCCGCGAAGCGCTCGGCGGTTTCATGCCCGCGCGGCGGACCAAGGCGGCGCCGGTCGCGGTGCCGCCGCTCGAAAGCTATGCCAAGTTCGCGCTGGAATCCGGGGGCAAGGCAATGTCCTCGACCATGGCCTTCGTGCGGATGGTCGGCGGCATGTTGCGCGACAAGACGCTCGGCCCCCGGATCGTGCCGATCGTCGCCGACGAAGCGCGCACCTTCGGCATGGCGAACCTGTTCCGCCAGATCGGCATCTATGCGCCCGGCGGTCAGCTTTACGAACCCGAAGACGCATCGTCGATGCTCGCGTATCGCGAGGCGGCGGACGGGCAGCTTCTTGAAGAGGGCATCACCGAGGCGGGAGCGCTCGCCTCGTGGACCGCCGCCGCCACCTCCTACAGTGTCCACGGCGAGGCGATGCTGCCGATCTACATCTACTATTCGATGTTCGGCTTCCAGCGGGTCGGCGATCTGATCTGGGCCGCCGCGGATCAGCGCTCGCGCGGTTTCCTGGTCGGGGCGACGGCGGGACGCTCGACCCTCGGCGGCGAGGGGTTGCAACATCAGGACGGCTCCAGCCACTTGATGGCGGCGGCGGTTCCCAACTGCCGCGCCTACGATCCCTGCTATGCCTATGAGGTGGCGGTGCTGCTCGATCATGGCGCCCGGCGCATGATGGAAGAGCAGGACAACGCGTTCTACTACCTCACCGTCATGAATGAGAACTACGGCAATCCGTCGATGCCGGAAGGGGTCGCGAGCGATATTGTCAAAGGTCTCTACCGTCTCCGCGAGGTCAAGCCCAAGGACAAGGCGGAGGGCCGGGTCCGGCTTTTGGGGTCCGGCGCGATCCTGCGCGAGGTCGAGGCCGCCGCCGAGATGCTGCGCGACGATTGGGGCGTTGGCGCGGAGGTGTTCAGCGCCACCAGCTTCTCCGAGCTCGAGCGCGACGCACGCGCGGTCGAACGGAACAATCGCTTGAATCCGACAGCGGAGCCGGAAGTCTCCCATATCGCGCGTCTGCTGGCGGGCGATGCACCGATCATCGCCGCGAGCGACTATGTGCGCGCCGTCCCGCAGCTCATCGCGCCTCATGTCGAGGGCCGGTTCACCGCGCTCGGCACGGACGGGTTCGGCCGGTCCGATACCCGCGACGCGCTGCGGCGGTTCTTCGAGGTCGACCGGCGCAACATCGTCCTCGCCGCCCTCGATCTGCTGGCGCGCGACGGGGCGACCCCTCGCGACACGCTCGCAAAGGCGATCGAGCGCCATGGCATCGATGCCGGCGCCCCCGCGCCCTGGACGGTTTGAGGAGGCAGGATCATGGGCCAGGCGAAGGACGTGCTCGTTCCCGATCTCGGCGATTTCAAGAACGTGCCGGTGATCGGCATCCTCGTCGAACCGGGCGCGGTGTTGGAAGCGGAAGACCCGCTGATCGAGCTGGAGTCCGACAAGGCGACGATGGAAGTTCCCGTGCCGTTCGCCGGGACCATCGAGGCAATCAAGGTCGCGATCGGCGACACGGTTTCTTCCGGCGATTTGATCCTGACCGCACTTCCGGCGGATAGTAATGAAGACACCGCCCCCTCGCCGGCCGATAAACCGGAGACGGCTTCGGCACCCCTTGAGTCTCCTAAGTCCGAACCCGCATCGGCCGGGAACCAAGCCGTCTCCACGCCGCTCCCGCAAGCAATCCCAAGCGGTCACGTCTATGCCGGGCCCTCGATTCGCAAATACGCGCGTGAGCTGGGTGTCGATCTGTTGTCGGTGACCGCCACGGGTCCGAAGGGCCGCATCCTGCGCGAAGATGTGCAAGCCTTCGTCAAGTCATCGACCAGCCGCGCATCCGCGCCCGAGGCGCCGCCGGCGGTCGGCTTCGCCATCGATCTGCCCGCCTGGCCCGAACCGGATTATTCAAAATTCGGTGAGATCGAACACGCCGAACTGTCGCGCATCCAGAAACTATCGGCGGGCAATCTCGCCCGTAACTGGGTGACGATCCCCCATGTCACCAATTTCGACAAGGCCGACGTTACCGAGACGGACGCCTACCGCAAGCAGCTCAACGACGGGACGACTGCTTCTACAAGCGTGAAGATCACGATGCTCACCTTCATGATGAAGGCGTCGGTCGCGGCCCTGAAGGCCTATCCGAAGTTCAACGTGTCTTTCGCCGGCGGAGGGTTGATCCAAAAGCACTATTTCCACATCGGTTTCGCGGCCGACACACCGAACGGTCTTGTCGTCGCCGTGATCCGCGATTGCGACCGCAAGGGCCTCATGGAGATCGCCCGTGAAACCGCCGACCTTGCCGCCGAGGCAAGGGAGGGCAAGCTCACGTCCGCCGAAATGTCCGGTGGTTGCTTCACGGTTTCCTCGCTCGGAGGGATCGGCGGAACCGGCTTCACGCCGATCATCAACGCGCCGGAGGTGGCCATTCTCGGCGCAACGCGGGCGGAAATACAGCCGGTCTGGACCGGTACGGAGTTCGTGCCGCGCCTCATCCAGCCGCTCGCCCTGTCATGGGATCACCGTGCGGTGGACGGCGCCGCCGCCGCGCGCTTCCTCAGGCATCTTGGCGAAAGCCTAACCGACATCCGGCGGATCGTGATGTAACGGATAGCGTTGATCCGGTTCCAACCGATGACCTTATACCAACGGTCGTTAATAACGACCGTTGGTATAACATCATGAAATTATTATTAAATTTCAATCCCATGACCTGTTCGACGACACGGGGGCTCCAAAAGCGCGGCGGGGGATGCGCTTGGTGAGTCCGGTCTTTGCGCCATTGGCGACGACGCTTGCCGTGCAAGCCCTGGTGTCGATGGCCGCGCTGACCGCGCCCGTGCTCGCCCCCGAGGCCGCGGCCGTGTTGGGCATCCCGGTAACGCTGGTTGGTGTGTTCGTCGCATTGATCTACCTCGGCGCGATGATGTCCAGCCTCGCGAGCGGCGATCTGGTCGGGCGCTTCGGCGCGATCCGCGTCAGCCAGGTTTGCCTCGTGTTGCGTGCCGCCGGCCTCGCGCTGACCGCGGCCGGCGTGGTGCCGCTGATGGTCGCGAGCGCCCTCCTGATCGGCGTCGGCTATGGGCCGGTCACGCCCGCGAACTCGCAAATTCTCGCGCGCACGACGCCGTCGCACCTGATGGGGTTCATGTTCTCGCTGAAGCAGACCGGCGTGCCGCTCGGTGGGGCGCTCGCCGGCGCGCTGGTGCCGGCCCTCGTCGCGCTGTGGGGCTGGCGGGGGGCGGGCGGTCGCGGTGAGCGTTGCATGTGTGCTGATGGCCTTCCTCGCGCAAGCGACACGCGCGGGTTTCGACGACGACCGCGATCCGGCGCGACGTGTTTCGGCCGCGGGCGTGCTCAGACCGCTTGGGCTGGTGTTCGCCCATCCGCGCATCCGCGACCTCGCGATCTGCAGCTTCTTCTTGAGCGCGACTCAGCTGTGCCTGGCGACCTACCTCGTCGCCTACTTGACGACCGACATCGGGATGCCGCTCGTCACCGCGGGGCTGGTGCTGGCGTTGGCTCAGTGCGCCGGCACCGGCGGGCGCCTGCTGTGGGGCATCGCCGCCGACCGCTGGGTTGCGCCGCGCCGCCTCCTCGGCACGCTCGCCATCGCGATGGGAGCGTCGTCGCTTCTGACGACCGCGTTTGCGCCCGACTGGCCCGTGATCGCGTTCATCCTCGTCAGCATGGTCTTCGACGCGACCGCCATCGGCTGGAACGGCGTCTACCTCGCCGAGGTCGCGCGCCTCGCTCCGGCCGGCATGGCGGGCGTGCTGACCGGCGGCACCCTGCCATCGGTTTCGCGGTGCTGGGCGTAGTGATCATGGCGGTCGGCCTAGTGCTCATGCTGACGCGGGCGACGTAGCGCGCGAAGTACAGTGAACCTTCAAGTTTCCGTGAGGTCGCGCGGCACCAAGCTCGCGGCGAGTAGGATCGCGGCGCCATTGAAGCCAGATTGAGCGAGCGCGCCGGATGGCGGGCGGAGTTTTTTCGTTTGATGGGATCGCAAAGCAGGCGCTACCGTCGACGATTTAGGTTGGGGTCACGAATTGCGTTTCGCGGTGAGTGATCATATCTTGCCGCGCATTCCTAGGATCTCTTGCCGCGCATTCCTAGGAGCACTCTTGGGAAGAAGCCGTTTTCCATCCTAAGTGCCAGCGAGTGCGAATGGTTTCATCTTCGTCGTGCCGCGGCCGCGGCAGCATCTTGAACCTTCGGCAAGGATCTATAAGCTATCGACGGAGACAACCGTCGTCGGCAACGTGATATCTCAATGTCCTATTCCCCTCTCGATCAAATGTCCTCGGAGCGCGATCAGCCCAACGACGCAGGCGAATGGGAAGAGGTTCTTTACCATGCCTTCGCGGATCCGCGGCGGACTGAAGGCTTTCTGCCGCTGGCGGAGCAAGCGGTACGCGCCTGTCCCGGAGATGCCACGATCCTATGCCTTGCAGCGACGGCGGCGCTGTTTGACGGCCGTACGGAGCGCACCCTCGTTTTTCTGAAGCGGCTGTCCAAGCGCTATGTGGCCACCGCTACCGATCACCTGCTTCGTGCCTTGGCGCTGGCTCAACAGAACAAGCTCGGCCCGGCGCGCGCGCTGCTCGAACGCCATGGACTGACCCACTGGCACAACGCCATGAGCGCCTTTCCCGGCGGCGTGGCGCGAAGCAGGTGGCTGTCGGAGCGGCTCGGCACCATCATGGGTCGGGAGAGGTCGGTGAGCCGACGGCGCCCAGCGTCGGGCAAAAGCAGGGCGCCGTCCAAACCGGCGGCCAGGACCCGGCCGGAAGAGCGTCCGCGGAAGGCGGTGCCCGCACAGGTCGCGCCTGTGTCGACCGCCCTGCCCGGCCTCCCGCGAGTGGACATCAACATCCCGTTTGGGGCCGAACTCGATTTGGCGCCCATCCTGGCCGCGACCCAAAGCCGGCCGGAGTCGGACGGTCGCTGGTACCAGCTGCGGGAGCGCCTTGCCCATCTTAGCCTTGCGCAGGGTTTCGACGAATTGCTGTGCCTGCCTCACTTGCGCGGCATCGAAACCCTCTGGCATCAGGTCGAGACCGTGCGCAAGGTTCTGAAGCAGTTCCGCGGCCGGGTGTTGCTGGCCGACGAAGTGGGACTGGGCAAAACCATCGAGGCCGGCATGGTGCTGAAGGAGTACCTGCTGCGCGGCATGGTCGAACGCGTGCTGGTGCTGGTGCCGGCATCGCTTGTAGGACAGTGGCGCGAAGAGTTGGAGACGAAGTTCGACATCTCCTGTGCGACTACCCACGACCCTATGCTGCGGAACGACCCTGACCGCTTCTGGAGCCAGCCGCGGCTGGTTGCGTCGTTGGCCGTGGCCCGCCGGCGCGACCATTCCGAGCGCCTGCTTGACCGAAGTTTCGACCTCGTTATCGTCGACGAGGCCCATCACCTGCGCGACCGGACCAGCCAGGGCTACAAACTCGTCGACGCGCTGAACAAGCGTTTCCTGCTGCTGCTGTCGGCAACACCCGTGCAGAACGACCTGACCGAGCTTTACAACATTTTGACGCTGCTTAAGCCCGGCATCTTCAAGACCTTGAAAGAATTCCGCGCCGTCCACGTAACCGCGCGGAAGCCGCGCCAGCCGGCCAATCCAGAGCGCCTGCGCGAGTTGATGCGCGGCGCCATGATCCGCAACACGCGCGCCGTTGTCGCTTTGCGGTTGCCACGCCGCCATGCTGCCACTGTGCGCGTGGACGGGCAGGCCGACGAGCGAGAGGCCCACCAAGATCTCGCCGAGCATGCGCGCCGGCTCGCCGCCGACGGCGGTGCGGGTCGCCACCGGTTGGCGCTGCGTCATCTGTTGGGGGCGGCGGGATCGTCGCCGGCCGCCGCGGCCGGCGCCTTGGCGCGGTTCTCTGCCCGCCACGCAGACGAGCCGGTCTGGCGCGAGCTGGCGGACCGGTGGGCGGCGCTTGGCACCGGTGGCAAGGAGGCGGCACTGCTCGAACTGCTGCGGCGCAACCCGTCCGAGAAGAAGCTGGTATTTGTCCACTATCGCGAGACGCTGGCTCATCTCGCCGATCTCTTGGCCTGTGCCGGCATCGCCTTCGCGCGCTTCGAGGGCGGTCTCAGCGGTCCGGACAAGGACGCCGCTATCGCCGACTTCCGCGACAATGTGCCGGTGCTGCTCTGCACCGAATCAGGCGGCGAAGGACGCAACATCCAGTTCTGCAACACGATGATCAACTTCGACGTGCCGTGGAACCCCATGGCCATCGAGCAACGCATCGGCCGCATCGACCGTATCGGCCAGCAGCGCGAGGTGTTCGTATTCAACCTCGTGACCCGCGGCACACTCGAGGAGCAGGTGCTGCGTTTACTTGAAGAAAAGATCTCCATGTTCGAGACGGTGGTGGGCGAAGTCGGGGCGATTTTGGGATGTATCGAGGAAGAGCGCGACTTTGCTGAAATGGTGCTCGATGCGTGGCTGGATACCACCGAGGCCAGCCGTCTCGAGGCGTTGGACGTCATTGGCCAGCGTCTGGACGAGGCTCGACGAAAGCACGAGGACGCTAAGGCGCTGGATAATGCGCTGTTCGGCGAAGATTTCGAGACGGCGTGAAGCGCGGGGTGAGCGATGGGAACGCTGCGGGATTTTGTCGCCGAGGTCCTGGAACTGCGAGGAGCCGCGGTCGAGGCGGTGGAGCCGGACGGGCTGGAGGTGTTGGCGCCAGCGACGCTGCGGGAGGCCATGGGCTGGCCGGAGCTGGCACGACTCGGTTTCGGGGCAGAGTTGCCGGAACAGACGGTGCGGATTGGGCTGGAAGGAGACTGGCTCGATCGTTTTGCCGCTCTGCTCGGCGGGCAGGGGCGCTGGGCAGAGCGGCAAGTGACGCAAGCAGCGCCGCCGGCGCCGGGAGATCCGGAGCGCCTGCTCGGTCACGCCCTCGAGTTGCCCAACGCCGTCTGCCGCTTTCAACGCCTGACCGCGACCTGGACCCGTTGCCTGATCTTGACCTTTCGCCATACCGCCGTGTCCGACGAAAAACGGGAGGGTCTGATCTGGCTAGGATTTAATCTCGGTACCGGCGCCGTGCTCGGCGAGGTGCTGGCCGGGCTGCGAACGGTGCTGGCCGGAGAAGAGGCTTGGGAGGCACCCGAACCGGCCGTGCGCCTTGCGGCAGGCCCCGGTTGGGACGCGGCGGCTCTCGAAGCGAGGGTCCGACCGCTTCTGAACTATCGGGTCCGCCGCGAATTGGAGCCGTTCCTGCGCGCCATGCGCCGCCGTCTCGACCGCGACCGAAGCCGGGTGTATGCCTATCACGACGACCTGCGCGGCGCGGCGCTCAAACGGCTCGGCGCACTTGCCGGCGTTGAAGGAGAAAAAGCGGAAGCCGACCGCCGGCGCGAGCAGTTGCGAGTAACGGCGGTCGAACGCGAATACCGCGCCAAGCTCGATGACTTGCGCCATAATTATGCGTTGGGCGTGACGGTGGAGCCAGTCCAGGCGCTGGAATTGTTTGTACCGGTACAGCGTTTCCACGTGCTGATTCGCCGGCGCAAGGGGGAACGACTAATCCGGTTCGACTGGCACCCGCTGGTGCGGCTGGCCGAACCACCTCCTTGCGACTGGGGGCTGGGTTTGGATCGGGTGCGCCTGGTCTGCGACGAGAAACTGCATTTGACCGAACCCGCCGGCCAAACACCCTGCCCGGCATGCGGCAAAGTGTCGTGCCGCGCCTGCCATCCCGCGTCCTGCCCTCGTTGTGGTCGAGCGGTGGAGCCCGGAGGCGAAGGCGGACGGAGTTGAGATCATGTCAGCCGTTTCGGAAGTGCGATTTACCAGCGACCCACATCAGGAGCATCACATCGTTTCATTCCCACTCGATGGTGCCGGGCGGCTTGGAGGTTACGTCGTAGACCACCCGGTTGATCCCGCGCACCTCGTTGATGATGCGACCGGCGACGCGGCTCAGGAACGCATGATCAAAGGGGAAGGTGTCGGCGGTCATGCCGTCGGTGGAGGTCACGGCCCTGAGCGCGACCACGTTTTCGTAGGTCCGGCAATCGCCCATCACCCCCACCGTCCGCACCGGCAGGAACACCGCGAACGCCTGCCAGATGGCGTCGTAGAGGCCGGCGTTGCGGATCTCCTCCAGATAGATGGCGTCGGCTTGGCGCAGCGTGTCGGCCTTGGCGCGGCTGACATCGCCGAGGATGCGCACGGCCAGGCCGGGACCGGGAAACGGATGGCGCCGCAGCAGACTTTCGGGCATGCCTAGTTCGCGGCCCAAGGCCCGCACCTCGTCCTTGAACAGTTCGCGCAGGGGCTCCACCAGGCCCAGGTTCATGCGCTCCGGCAGGCCGCCCACGTTGTGGTGGGACTTGATGGTGACGCTGGGACCGCCGGCGAAGGACATTGACTCGATCACATCGGTATAGAGCGTGCCCTGGGCCAGGAACTCGGCGCCGCCGATGGCGTTGGCTTCGTCTTCGAACACGTCGATGAAGGTGGCGCCGATGATCTTGCGCTTGGCCTCGGGATCGTCGACGCCGGCGAGCTTGCCCAGAAACAGCTCCGAGGCGTCGCGGTGCACCAGCGGGATGTTGTAATGATCGCGGAACAGGCTCACCACCTGGTCGGCCTCGCCCAGGCGCAACAGCCCGGTGTCGATGAACACGCAGGTGAGCTGGTCGCCCAGCGCCTCGTGCAGCAGCACCGCCGTCACCGACGAATCCACCCCGCCCGAAAGCCCGCAGATCACCCGGCCGTCGGCCACGTGTCCGCGCGCCCGCTCGATGGCCTGATCGCGGAAGGCGGCCATGGTCCAATTCCCACCGCAACCGGCCACGTCATGGGTGAAGTTGCGCAGCAGCTGCGCGCCGTGGGGCGTGTGCACCACTTCGGGATGGAACTGCACGGCGTAGAACCGGCGCTCGTCGTCGGCGATGGCGGCGAACGGCGCGCCGCCGGAGACCGCCACCGGCTGGAACCCGATGGGCAGCGCGGTCACCCGGTCGCCGTGGCTCATCCATACCTGCTCGCGGCTGCCCGGCGCCCAAACGCCATGAAACAATGCGCAATCGCCGGTCACCTCCACGTAGGCGCGGCCGAATTCCTTGTGCTCGGAGGTCTCCACCACGCCGCCGAGCTGCTCCACCATGGTCTGCTGGCCATAGCAGATACCCAGGACCGGCACGCCCAACGTGAACACCCGCTCGTCGGCCCGGGGCGTGCCGATGTCCAGCACCGAGGCCGGCCCGCCGGACAGGATGATGGCGTCCGGCCGGAAGGCGTCGATGAACGTCCCGTCCGCCTTGTTGTAGGGATGGATCTCCGAATAAACGCCGCTCTCGCGCACCCGCCGGGCAATGAGCTGGGTGACCTGGGAGCCGAAATCGATGATGAGAACGCGCTCGGACATAGCGCGGACCATAGCCCCTCTCGCCGCATCGGCCAATCTCGTTTTGGAATGGTCTTCAAATGACGCGAGGCGTTCCTCATGATAAAAAAAGGCAATGGAAAGGGGGAGTGCGAGCAAATGACGCAGCCGATGAGTCAGGACGATCAGAAAAGAATGTTGGCCCGCGCGGCGGTTGAACTGGTTGAGCCGGGCATGGTGCTGGGACTGGGCACTGGTTCGACCGTGGATTTCTTCATAGAGGAATTAGCGCGGAAAGATTTCGCCGCTTCCGCGTTAACGATCGTCTCGACGTCGCGCGGGAGCGCCGGAAAAGCGGAAGCGCGCGGGCTGAATATCGTGGCCCCCACGGCGGAGGCGATGCCGGACCTGTGCATCGATGGCGCCGACGAGGTATCGCGCGACCTGTCGATGACGAAAGGAGGAGGCGGCGCCCTTCTGTGGGAGAAAATCGTCGCCCGGGCGTCGCGGCGCCGAGTTTATCTCGCGGATGACGCGAAACTGGTCGCACGTCTAGGCAGGTTTCCGCTACCAGTCGAGGTGGTGCCGTTCGGGCACGAATACTCGGAAGGGCTCCTCCGCAAACTCGGGGCGGAAGCGCGGTTGCGCACGAACGTCGACGGCGCGCCATTTGAAACCAACTCCGGAAATCTGATCTACGATTGCACGTTCTCGACCGAAACGGACCCGGCAAGGCTCGACGTGGATCTATCCTCGATACCCGGCGTTGTCACGTCGGGCTTGTTCATCGGTTACATCGATAGCCTTCTGACCATTTCCGACGGGAAAGTCGTTTCGGCGTCCAATCCGGCGGATGTGTTTTGGTGAACCGAGGACGCTTACCCAACGCGGTCGCGACGATACTGAAAAGTCCCCTGGCCGATGGCCACCAAGTCGCCATTTCCGTCAAAGACCTCGGCATCGCCAAAGAACGTCCGGCGGCCTTGAAAGCGCGCGCGCCCAACCGCTTTCAGGACGCCCCTGGTCACCGGGACCATAAAGCTTGTTGTCAGAGACAGAGTGATGGCGCGCCGTCCGCGGCCGGGCTCGGCGCCGAAGCAGCCGGCATAGCCGCAGACGGTGTCGATCAGCGACATCAGCACACCGCCGTGCAGAACGCCGTCGATATTGAGATGGTGCGGACCGACGATCAATTCCGCGACCGCGAGACCCTCGCTCCAATCCACGAGCCGGTAGCCCATCAACTGCCGATACCCGGATCGCGGGGTCACAGGCGGCGACTGATCTCGTGGTTTTCCATCTTCCATGACTACAAGACGCCCGCGCCGACCATTGCCTAAGCGGCGTGCTTTCGGCTCTGAACGACCCTGAAGCGGCCGGCGACGAAATCGCTGTCGGTCAGGCACGCGTTCGCCGCCGGATTGACGCCCGTGGCGTGATAGTCGCTAAAGGCGGCGGACTGATTGACAAAAACACCGCCGGCGAGGTTGCAGGAGAGGGCAACGCCGCCCGCGATCGCGGATTCCTCCGCTGCTTCGAGGACCTTTTCGTCGGTGGAATAGGCCGAAAACGTGATCGCACCCTGCTCACGAGCGGTGTCGGCGGCGATCCTCAGACTCTGCTCCGTCGAGTCCGTCGCGATAATGAACGATACCGGGCCGAACCACTCCTGGCGATAGGTATCGCGATCCCGGTCGGCGTCGAGCTTGACGACCAGCGGCGTCATCACCCGGGCATCGGGATATTGCGGGTGCTCCAACGTATTCGAATCGAGAAGGATCTCTCCCGTCCCTCGGGCCCGTTCCACACGCTCGGCGACGCCGTCGTTCTGGACCGCGCCCAGCACCTCGACCGCCCGCGCGGGATCGCCGAGCAATTTGCCGACGCCATCGCATATGGACCGTGCGACCTCGTCGAAGCTCATTGTACCGCCTTCGACACGGATGCCGTCGCGGGGCACGAAAATATTCTGCGGCGACGTGCACATTTGACCGGTATAGAGGCTGAGGGAGAAGGCGATGTTGCGGGCAGCGCTCTTGAAATCCTGCGCGCTGTCGACGACGATGGAATTGACGCCCGCCTTTTCGGTATAGACACGCGCCTGGCGGGCGTTTTCCTCGAGCCAGCGGCCATTGGCGCTGCTGCCGGTGAAATCGATGATGGTCACCTCGGGCCGCATCGCCAGTTCGGGAGCGAGCGAGCCGCCCGGATCCTCGGCGGCCAGGCAAACGATATTCGGATCGAAGCCGGCCTCGCTCAACACCTCCCGAGCCGTCTCGACGGTCAGAGCCACCGGCAAAATCGCGCCGCCGTGAGGCTTCGACAGCACCGCGTTGCCAGTCACGAGGCTGGCGAAAAAGCCGGGGTAGGCGTTCCAGGTGGGAAACGTGCAGCACCCGATAACGAGCCCGATCCCGCGCGGTACGATGTGGTAGGTCTTGGTCATGGTGAGAGGTGGATTCTTGCCCTGCGGCTTCTCCCAGTTCGCGGTCGCCGGAACGCGCTTCATCTCCTTGTAAGCATAGGCGACTGCTTCCAATCCACGGTCCTGGGCGTGCGGTCCGCCCGCCTGGAACGCCATCATGAACGCCTGGCCGGTGGTATGATGCACCGCGTGGGCGATTTCGAAGCTGCGCTTGTTGAGCCGGCTCAAAATTTCCAGGCACACTCCGGCCCGGTCATCGGCGGACGCGCGGCGCCAGGCCTCCTTCGCCCGCAGCATCGCCGGCAGAAGAACATTCGCGTCGATCTTGGGATACGTGACGCCGAGCTTCAGGCCAAAGGGCGAAACCTCGGAACCCACCTTTCCGACCGTTCCCGGTTGATCGATCTCGAAATAGCTGTTGAGGCGGGACTCGAAGGCTCGCTTTCCGTCGTCGCTCGCGGTTTCGCCGTAGATCTTTCCGCTCGGCATCTCGGGATAGGACGACCAGTAGCCGCGATGTCCGATAGCCTCGACCGCCTTCTCTAGGGTTTCACGATGGCGATCGAAAAAACTGCTCTTCATGATGTTCTCCTTATTGGCGGGTACACTTGGATTAGTCGCCGAACTTGCGCCGCGCTTCATTGAGAGGATAAATTTCACCGACCTGAATGCGCTGGCGCCCGGGTTCGACCGCCGCAAGCGGCGCGGAGAGCTTCATCGTCTTCATGCTGCGCACCGCCAATTCATGGTAGGTCGCGGTGCCCATTGATTTCCATGCAATCTCCTGATCGCTGAGTTCGCGGATCAATCGCGCCGGAACCCCGGCGACCAGGGTACGCGGCGGGACGATGAGCTCGGCGTTGACAAACGCCATGGCGGCGACGACGCTGTTTTCCCCGATGATTGCGTTGTCCATGACAACGGCGTTCATGCCCACCATGGCATTCCGGCCCACGCGGCAACCGTGAAGCACGGCGCCGTGGCCGATATGGCCGTCTTGCTCGATGATGCAGTCGATGTTCGGGAAGGCGTGCATGACGCACGTGTCCTGAATGTTGGCCCCTTGCTCCAGGATCAGGCGGCCGAAATCGCCGCGGAGACTGGCCGATGGCCCCACGTAGCAACCGGGACCGATGATGACGTCGCCGATCAACACCGCGGTTGGATGAACGAAAGCCGTCGGATCGACCACGGGAACCAGTCCATCGATTTCATAGACATCCATCATCTGTTCTCCGGCAAGAGGGATTCGTGGCCGATGGGCACGTCATTCAACGGCGGCTGTTGGAACGTCCAGCCGCAGCCCAACCAAAATGCGCTGAGCGCTCTCCCGCCAGCTCGCGAACAATTCCTCGTTGCTCCGTTGCCGCAGACCGAATTGGCGGTACGTATCGAAGTGATCCGAGCTTGCTCGACCGAACGTCGACGCTACCCTGGGATACCAATAGTCGACCGAGGCCTGGACCAGGGCGCGGCCGTAACCATCCGCGAGAAGCCGCCGCAATCCGGTCTCGCCGAGATGGGCGTGGCGCGCTTCCGCGAGCAAAATTTCGGAAAAGGCATCGGCGAGCGGCTGGTAGGAACAACCCGAAAGTTCCTTCAGTTGAATAACCGTCGCGCACCCCATGAGAGTGTTCATGGTCAACGCGTCGCACCAGTCGCCGATCGGATAGTGAAAGACATTCAGCCGCATGTCCCCATCAATTCGTTTTGTGCCCAAATCGGTATTCCGATCCAGACGATTGGCCCAGGGATGCTGCTCGACATAACGCGACGTGTTGGCCCCGAATTCCTCCATGATTCTGAGCACGCGCTCCGCATGCCCGAACTTATCGAGCACCATGCGCGCCGCGACCATTCGGTCCTTCAGGCCAGGCGCCAGATTGATGGAATCCGCGAAACCGGATGCCCCAGCCATCTCCGAGTTCGACGAACACGGCCATGAGACGCATGATTTCGCCTCGATAGCGTGCGTTGGCGTTGGCCGGCGAGGTGAGTTTCCCGCCACCGGCGACATAATCCACCAATCCTATTTCATCGTTCATCTCTATTCGCCCTCGCGCCGCTATTGGTCGAAATCGACCGATATCTTGTCCGTTACGGGATAGCTCTGACAGGTCAGAATGTAGCCGCGCTTGACCTCGTAATCCTCGAGCGCGAAATTCGCGTCCATTTCCACCTCTCCCTCGCTTAACAGAGCGCGGCAGGTAGAACAGACGCCAGCCTTGCACGCGTAAGGCAGCTCCAGTCCATCCTCAAGACCGGCATCGAGAATCGTCTTGGCGCCCTTCGGAATATCCAGCGCCCGGGCTCGGCCATCCAAGACGATGGTTGCCTGGCACGCGTTTTCCATCTTGGGAACCGGCCGGGCTTGAACCTTTCGGCCTCCCTTCTGGCTTTGGCTCGCGAACAGCTCGAACTTGATCTGCCGCTTGTCGAGGCCGGCCGCCTGGAGCGCCTCGGAAACCTGCAACATCATGGCCTCCGGGCCACAGATGAACGCCGTATCGATATCCGATGCGTTCACCCAGTGCTTGAGCAGTAAGTCGCATTTTTCGCGGTCGAGAATTCCATTGAACAGTTCGACGTCCTGCTGCTCCCGATCCAGAATATGGACGAGCTGAAATCGACCGATGTTAGTGTTCTTGATATCCTCGAGCTCCTCTCGAAACATGATCGTGCCCGAGGCCCGATTTCCGTAAAAGAGCGTGAACGAACTCTCCGGCTCCGTCAGAAGGGTAGTCTTAATGACGCCGAGTACGGGTGTGATGCCGCTGCCGCCCGCGAAGGCGACGTAATGTTTTCGGGTCGCGGGATCCAGGGGAACGAAGAAGCTTCCCATGGGCGGCATGGCATCGAGAACGTCTCCGGCCGCAAGATGATCGTTGGCCCAAGCAGAGAAACGCCCGTCGGGCACCTTCTTGATCCCGACGCGCAAGTTCGGATCCTGCACGGCGGCACAGATCGAGTAGGATCTGCGGACTTCTTCGCCGTCGATCTTGGTGCGAAAGGTCAAGTATTGGCCTTGTTTGAATCGAAAGGTTTCCCTGAGATCCGCCGGCACCTCGAGCGTGAGCACGACCGAGTCGCGGGTTTCTTTACGCACAGCGGCGACCGTCAGTGGAAAAAACTTGGCCATTTCTAAATTCCGTCTCAGCTCTCGAGGCTTGCCTTCAGTGGCATTTGAAAAGGTCAAAGGGCTCCAGGCAATCCCTGCATTTGTACAGGGCCTTGCACGGTGTCGAACCGAATTCCGAAACGCGGACCGTCTTATTGGAGCCGCAGCGCGGGCATTCCGCGGGCGCCTCGGTCCCGCCGATCCGCTCGACCAGTTGCCGGATCCTCGGGGGAGGGGCGATGCCGAAGTCCTTCAGCTGCTCCCGCCCTTCCTCCGAAATCCAGTCGGTGGTCCATGGCGGCGAGATTTGCATCTCCAGGCGCACGTGTCTCACCCCGCGATAGCGAATGGCGCGCTCGATTTCCAGCGCGATCAAGGACGTCGCGGGACAACCTGAATAAGTCGGGGTAATGGTCACCACCAGCTCTTTCGGCTCCCAGCGAATGTCCCGGACAATTCCCAAATCCACGACCGAGACGACGGGTATTTCCGGATCCGGCACCTCGCGGAGCCAGTCCCAGATCCGAGCCGCATCGGGTCGAGGTGCCGGTTTGTTGGCGGTGTTCACCAAGTGGCCCCCGGGTATGCCCGCTGCAGGAACTGCATGTCGGCAAGAATGAAACCCAGGTTCTCGCTATGGACGCCTTTCTTGCCCCCGCTCTGCATCCAGCCGGTCTCCGGCATGTCCAAGGTCGCTTGGCGCAGGGTGTCGCTCACCTTGGCCCGCCAAGGCTCGACGAGCCGCGGCAAGTCGGCCGCCACCCCGTCCGAAATCAACGAAGATTCGACGTCGTCGACTTCGAACAGCTCGCCGGTATAACTCCACAGATCATCGATGGCGCGCTGCATGCGTTCATGGCTCTCGTCGGTGCCGTCGCCCAGGGTAACGACCCACATCGCGCTGCGATCGAGATGGTATTTGACTTCCTTCAGCGCTTTCGCCGCGATCTCGGCGATGCGCGGATCGGTCGAGTCCGTCAGCGCCGACAACACAAGAAGGTGCCAGGCATCGAAATAGAACTGCCTCGCCGTCGTCTGCGCATAGTCCCCGTTGGGCTGCTCCACGAGCAGGACGTTGCGGAAATCCCAAACGTCGCGCCGGTACGCCAACGCATCGGCGTCCCGTCCCCGGCCCTCGAGTTCTCCGGCGTAGGCGAGCCAAAACTGCGTCTGGCCGATCAGATCCAAGGCCACATTCGTCAACGCCAGGTCCTCTTCGAGCACCGGCCCATGGCCGCACCACTCGGACAGGCGATGCGAGAGAACCAGCGCGTTGTCGCCAAGCCGGAGCAGGTACTCGAAGCGCGGATCGGTCCGATCACTCATCACATCGCCCCTACTTCATCGGGAATGTCGTAGAACGTCGGATGCCGATAGATCTTGCTGTTCGAGGGTTCGAACATCGGTTCTTTCTCGCCCGGGGCGCTTGCAACGATGTGGTTGGAGTCAACCACCCAGATGCTGACTCCTTCGTTGCGGCGCGTGTAGACGTCGCGGGCGTTGCGAATTGCGTGGGAGGCGTTGGGGGCGTGGAGACTGCCCACGTGCCGATGCGCAAGGCCGTGCTGGCTGCGAATGAAGACTTCCCACAATGGCCAATCTTTCATGGTCGTTCCTCCCTTCTCAGGCGGCGTGATGATGGGGCTCGTGCTTCTGAGCGTAAGTAGTGGCGGCATCCCGCACCCAGCGCCCGTCCTCGTAGGCTTTGACACGCGCCCGCAGCCGCTCCTTGTTGCAAGGCCCATTGCCCTTGATCACCCGGAAGAACTCGCTCCAATCGATTTCTCCGAATTCGTAGCGGCCCTTCTCTTCGTTCCAGCGCAGATCGGGATCCGGAATCTCGAGACCCAGGAATTCAGCCTGCGGCACCGTTTGATCGACGAACCGCTGCCGCAGCGAGTCATTGCTGTCGAGCTTGATTTTCCATTGCATCGACTGAACTGAATGTGACGACTGATCGTCGGGCGGGCCGAACATCATCAGCGACGGCCACCACCATCGGTTGAGGGCGTCCTGCGCCATGTTCTTCTGCTCTTCGGTGCCTCGGCACATCGTGTGCAAGAGATCGAAGCCCTGGCGCTGATGAAAGCTCTCTTCCTTGCAGATCCGGACCATGGCCCGGCCATAGGGACCGTACGAGCATCGCTGCAAGGGCACCTGGTTCATGATCGCGGCGCCGTCGACCAGCCAGCCGATGGCCCCGATGTCGGCCCACGTCAACGACGGATAATTGAAGATGCTCGAGTACTTGGCCTTGCCATCGTGCAGGGCTTCAAGCAGCTCGTCGCGCGAAACGCCCAAGGTCTCGGCGGCGCAATAGAGATACAGCCCGTGCCCGCCCTCGTCCTGAACCTTTGCGAGGAGAATGGCCTTTCGCTTCAGATTCGGCGCGCGGGTTATCCAGTTGCCTTCCGGCAGCATGCCCACGATCTCCGAATGGGCGTGCTGCGATATTTGCCGGATCAGGGTGTTGCGATAACCGTCGGGCATCGCGTCCTTCGGCTCGATCCTGATGCCGGCGTCGATCCGTTCCTGAAACGCCCGCTCTTCCGGCGCCATCTCCTCGAGCGACCTAACGGGACCGGTGCCCGTGTCCACCATTTGCGCATACATTTCCGCTCTCCATCGTACAGCCGGGTCAAGGTTTCTGACTTGACCCTTTTATTTATCTATTTGTGGCGACGGTAGCCCAAAATCAACCTTTGGGGCGCGTATCGATGACCCGCTTAACCTTGCCGACGTGCGTACGCTCGATGCCGTCCGGCTCCAAAACGTTTACGGTGCTTGTGCTGCCAATGTAGGTTTTGATGGTGTGTTGGAGCTCCTTGGCCAAAGCCGCGGCCTTAGAGGAGTTTGCGTGCGGGCGCATCTCGACCTTCACCTCCAGTTTGTCCAAGTGGCCATCGCGGCTAACCAGTAGCTGGTATATCGGGGCCAAGTCCGGCATTTTGAGAACGAACTCCTCGATCTGGCTCGGAAACAGGTTCACGCCGCGGATGATCAACATGTCATCGGACCGTCCCGTGATCTTGCCCATGCGCCGCATCGACCGAGCCGTGGGCGGCAGAAGGCAAGTCAAGTCACGAGTCCGGTACCGGATGACCGGGAACGCCTCCTTTGTCAGAGACGTGAACACCAATTCGCCCATCTCTCCGTCCGGCACCACCTCGCCCGTCTCCGGATTGATGATTTCCGGGTAGAAGTGGTCTTCCCAAATTACGAGACCATCTTTCGTCTCGACGCACTCGTTCGCCACGCCGGGCCCCATCACTTCCGTGAGACCGTAGATATCCACGGCGTCGATCCCAAACCGTCTCTCAATCTCGATTCGCATTTCACCGGTCCAGGGCTCCGCGCCAAAGATGCCAATCTCCAGTGAGGACTCGCGTGGATCGATCCCTTCGCGCTCCATCTCCTCGGCGATATTGAGCACATAGGACGGCGTGACCATGATGATCCGCGGCTTGAAGTCCTGAATCAGCTGAACCTGTTTCTCCGTCTGTCCGCCGCTCATGGGGATCACGGTGCAGCCGAGGCGCTCGGCGCCGTAGTGGGCGCCGAGCCCGCCGGTGAACAGCCCGTAACCGTACGTCACATGGACCTTGTCTCCAGGACGCCCGCCCGATGCCCTGATGGATCGGGCGACGACGTCGGCCCACGCATCGATGTCGTTCTTGGTGTAGCCGACCACCACCGGCCTGCCGGTGGTGCCGCTCGACGCATGAATGCGCATGACTTGCTCCATCGGCACGGCGAACATGCCGAACGGGTAAGTGTCGCGCAGATCTTGCTTCGTCGTGAATGGGAACTTGCTCAGATCGCCCAGTTGTTTGAGGTCGTCGGGATGCACTCCCTCGGCTTCGCACTTGGCCCGATAATGCTCAACATTGTCATAGGCGTGTCGAACCGACCATTTCAGGCGTTCCAACTGCAGCGCCCGAATCTCGTCCTCACTGGCGGTTTCGATGGGGTCCAGCCCCTGTGGCTTATAGTTTTTGTCCATTACTTCCTCCCTCACCCAAACTCATACCCTTTCGATGATGGTCGCGATTCCCTGCCCGACACCGATGCACATGGTGCACAGGGCATGGCGACCTCCGGTGCGGCGTAGTTGATACATCGCGGTCATCACCAGGCGTCCGCCGCTCATGCCGAGCGGGTGCCCGATGGCGATGGCGCCGCCATTCGGATTGACGTAGTCGGCATCGTCAGGAATTCCGAGATCGCGCAGGACGGCGAGCGCCTGCGCCGCGAACGCCTCGTTGAGCTCGATGACATCCATCCGCGAAAGATCCATATCGGCCTTCGTCAGAACCTTACGCGTCGCCGGCGCGGGAGCAAATCCCATAATCCGGGGCGCCACGCCCGCGGCGGCCGAAGCGACGACGCGCGCGATCGGCCGAAGACCGTATTTCGCGGCGGTTTGTTCCGAAGCCAGAAGCAGCGCGCAGGCTCCATCGTTTACGCCCGAGGCATTGCCGGCCGTCACGGACAGGTCGGGACCGTTCACACCCTTCAGTTTGGCAAGCGCTTCAAGGGTCGCGTTCGGCCGCGGATGCTCGTCGGTATCGACGACAAGAGGCTCGCCCTTTCTTTGCGGCACCTTGACCGGCACGATCTCGTCTCTGAAGCGGCCGGCGGCCTGGGCGGCCGCCCAGCGTTGCTGCGAGCGAAGGGCAAACTTGTCCTGATCTTCGCGGCTTACGTGGAAGTCGGCGGCGACGTTGTCGGCGGTTTGCGGCATCGAGTGCGAGCCGAACCGCTTGTTCAATTTCGGGTTTATGAAACGCCAGCCAATGGTCGTATCGTAGATCTCGGCCTTCCGGCTGAAGGCGGTGCCGCTCTTCGGAATGACGAAAGGCGCCCGCGACATGCTCTCCACGCCGCCGGCGATCATCAGGCCGGCCTCCCCGGCCTTGATGGCGCGGGCGGAGATGCCGACCGCGTCCATGGCCGAACCGCAGAGACGATTGACAGTCGTTCCCGGCACTTCTTCCGGAAGGCCCGCGAGCAGCGACGACATTCGGGCAACGTTGCGGTTGTCCTCGCCGGCCTGATTGGCGCATCCGTAAATCACGTCGTCGACCGCGGCCCAGTCGACACCGGGATTCCGCTCCATCAGCGCGGTCAGCGGAATGGCCCCGAGATCGTCCGCCCGGATAGAGGACAAGGCGCCGCCGTAGCGCCCGATGGGCGTGCGGATTGCGTCACAAATGAAAGCTTCGCTCATTGCTGGCTCCGGGAATGGCCTGGGACGTCGGGCGCGTCCTCGGGGGCGACCGTGCCCTTCACGCGGTACGAACGACCGCGGAAAAGGGCGATACGTTGCCCGTTCTGATTGGTGATCAAAACGTCGTAGATGCCAAGCTTGCTGCCTCGAAGCTGCTCTTCCGCGACAGCCGAGAGGACATCGTGCACGCGGGAAGGCGCGAGGAATTCGAGGGCGGCGCTCGCGGCGACGGTCGTGCGGTTGTAACTGTTGCAGGCATAGGCGAACGCCGTGTCGGCCAAAGTGAAAACGAGACCGCCGTGGCAGATGGCGTGCCCGTTCAACATATCCTCGCGCACGGTCATCCGCATTCGCGCATAGCCGGGGCGGATTTCCTCCAGCACGATGCCGAGCTTCTGCGCCGCCACGTCGTTGGCGTACATGGCTTCGCCCGCGCGTCGCGCAAGGGCGGCTTCATCCTCTGTCGCCGAACGGTGGATTGTCGCGTCGGCGCTCTTGTGTTCGTTCATAGAAGCACGCTCCCCGAAAACATCCGGCGCCGCAGCAGTGGCGATACCCGGTAGCGGTCCTCGCCGTAAATGCCGGCCATGTTATCCAGCGTGGCCACAATCCGCTCGATCCCGATGCGTTCGGCCCAAGCCATCGGACCCAGCGGATAGTTAACTCCGCCCCTCATCGCCGTATCCACGGCCTCCGCGCCGCAGACCCCCTGATAAACGGCGTCGGCGCCTTCATTGGCCAGCATGCAGACCGTGCGCATGACGATCATGCCCGGCACGTCGTCGATCACGGACACGGTCTTACCCAGGAACTGGAAAAACCCGACCGCCCTCTCGAGATCGTCCGGCGGCGTCTGATCGGCGGCGGCCAGCGCCACGCGTCCCGCCTCGCAATAGTCGAGCGCCAAATCCACCAACACCAAAGGCAGCGTTCCATCGGTGAACATCCGCTGGGTGGCCGTTCGGCCGTCGCTGATCGCAACGGCCACTCTCTCGTCCAATTCCAACCAAACGTCGCCCTTATCGATATTGGCACGCGACACCGCGGCGTCCAGTTTGGTCTCGATCAACGGCACCAACGGCCGCAGCGGGCCGCCGTCGCCGTGCACGATTACTTTCTTTGGCGGCGAAGCCATGGGGGCCGTGCTCGGATCGGGTCGCTCGGCGTCATCGCCATACCGGTAAAAGCCCCGGCCGGTTTTGCGACCCAGGAAACCGGCGGCCAGAAGCTCCTGCTGGACAAGGGACGGTGTAAACCGCGGGTCCTGAAAGTAGGCGTTGTAGACGGATCGGGTTACCTCGAAGTTGACGTCGTGCCCGATCAGATCCATCAGTTCGAACGGCCCCATTCGGAAACCGCCCGCCTCGCGAATGACGGCGTCCAAGGTGGCGATATCCCCACCGCCTTCCTGCAGGACCCTCAGCGCCTCGGCGTAGAACGGTCGCGCCACGCGATTGACGATGAAGCCCGGTGTCGACTTCGTGTGAACGGGGCGCTTACCCCAGGATTCGGCGGTGGCGAACACCGTTTCGGCCACCCGTGGCGCCGTTGCCAAACCACTGACCACCTCCACCAGCGCCATGAGCGGGACCGGGTTAAAATAATGCATTCCAATCAGCCGCTCCGGATTTCGCAAGCCATTGCCGATGGATGTGATCGAAATCGACGACGTGTTACTAGCCAGGATCGCGTCGCCGTCGACGATCTCCTCCAGATCGCCGAAGACCCGTCGCTTGACGTCCAGATCCTCGACGATGGCTTCGACAACCAGGCTCGCCGAACCGATGGCGGCGAGATCCTCGCATGGCGTAATGCGGCCGATCAGCGCCACCCTGTCCGAGTCCGGTAGCTTGCCCTTGGCGACCAGCCGTTGCAAAGCCGAGTCGATGTTCTGGATCGCGCGCCGCGCCGCGTCCGGCTCGACGTCGAAGAGCAGCACCGGATGACCGGCCGCGGCGGCAACCTGGGCGATGCCGGCGCCCATGGTGCCGGCGCCGATCAAGCCCACCCGTCGATCGGTCCGTAACGCCGCCACGTCACCGTCCTCGGAAGTCGGGTTCGCGCTTTTCCATGAACGCGCTCACGCCTTCACGATAGTCCGCGGTTCGTCCCGCCTGACGCTGGAGATCGAGTTCCAGATCGAGTTGCTGGTCGAGCGAGTTGCTTGCCGAAGCCTGCATTGCCCGCTTGATGAGGCTCAGGCCCTTGGTCGGCTGCTTGGCCAGATGGGCGGTTAACGCCGTCGCTTCGGGCATCAGCCGCTCGTCGTCGACGCACTTCCAGATCAGCCCCCAAACTTCGGCCTGTTCCGCCGTGACCTTCGTTCCCAACATGGCCATGCCCATTGCGCGAGCCGTGCCGACCAGGCGCGGCAGCACGAACGTTCCGCCGGAGTCGGGAATCAGGCCAATCTTGCAAAACGCCTGGATAAAGCTAGCCGACCGCGCCGCCAAAACGATGTCGCAGGCGAGAGCGATATTCGCGCCCGCGCCCGCGGCCACACCGTTGACGGCGCATACGACGGGCACTTCCAGTCCTTGCAGATTGCGGATCAACGGATTGTAATACTTTTCGAGCGAGCGCCCAAGATCGGGGGCTTCGGCGCGCGGCTGGACGTTGCGGTCGCTCAGGTCTTGCCCGGCGCAAAACCCCCGGCCGGCTCCGGTCAGCAGCACGGCGCGAGCCTCCGACTTCCCGACCCGGCGCAGGGCGTCGCCGAACCGCCCGTGCATGTCCTCGTTCAGGCTGTTGAGGCTTTCCGGCCGATTGAGTGTGATGGTCGCCACGCCGGCGTGGATATCGAGCAAAATTGGATCAGGCACCCGGTCCCTCACTACCCTTATCGCGACTCGCGTCCTTGCGCGCCTTTTTCTCGTGCGCAATGATGTTCCGCAATCGCAATCGTTACGCAACGGCACTAAACAATACTTGCATCCCATCGTCAAGTGTCGTATTACGGATTAGTTAAATTTGTTATGCATTGCGAAATCTCAATGTGTGTGAAACGATGCTCCCATCACGATGCGCGGCCGACGACGAAATAGATTGGAGGCGAACAGTCATTCCAATGAAAAGGGGCGCGTTAGACGACAGGATGGGGGTCAATTCGATCGAGGTTGGCCTGGAGGTTGTTAAAGCACTGGTGGGCTTGGGAGGACCGGCGACCCTCGGCGAGGTCGCCGATGCGGCGAACATGCATCCCGCCAAGGTCCACCGCTACATGGTCAGCTTCATTCGCAGCGGGTTGATCATGCAGGACCCGGGAACGGGTCGCTATGATCTCGGCCCGTACGGCCTCGATTTCAGCTTGGCGTACATGGCGAGAATAGATGCGAACAGGATCGGAGCCGCGACGATGCGCGGCTTGGTCGATCAAGTGAACGAGTCCGCGTTCATCGCGGTTTGGGGCACTCACGGGCCGACCGTGATCGACTGGCAGGCCGGCCGCCAACCCATCAGCGCGAGCACCCGGATCGGAACCGTCTTTCCCCTCTTGGCTTCGTCGACGGGAAGAACTTTCCTTGCCTTCCTGCCCGCCTCGGAAACGGAGCCATTTCTGAAACGAGAGTTGAAGGCTTTGTCACGATCGCTGGATCCGAGTGCGATTAAGGTTCGAAAGGATGTCGACCAGATCATCTCCGAAGTCCGCGAGCGTGGTCTCGCCCGCGGTCGCGGACTTCGCATGCCTGGAATGAACTCCTTTTCCGCTCCCGTGTTCAATCGTTCCGATGAGATCGCCTTTACGTTGACCGTGTTCGGTTATGAAGAGAGTTTCGAATTCGAGTTGGGATGGCGTGATCGCCGTTAATCTCAAAAGCGCGGCGCGAACCATGTCCCAACAAATGGGTCATACTTAATCCGGTGGAACCGCCGGAAAAACACCAACCACCGGCGACCGAAAACGGTTCGCTGAAACTGTAGTATGCGAGAGGGAGGAAAAACAAATGCGCAAAATGTTATTCGGGATCCTATCCGCCACCGTCACGGCTTTGCTGTTAACCGCCGGCGCCCAGGCGGGCGACACCATCAAAATCGGATCGTTTGTCTCCGCGAGCGGCCCCGCCGCCTTGCTCGGCGATCCCGAAATGAAAACCCTTCAGCTTTATGTCGACAAGATTAACGCCGAAGGCGGAATAGCGGGCAAGAAGCTGGAGCTGTTCCACTACGACGACGCCGGCAGCGCCGAGAACGCACGAACTTTTGCCAAGCGCCTCCTGGAGTCCGACGAAGTCGATATCATCGTTGGCGGCTCGACAACCGGAGCCACCATGGCGGCCGTTCCCCTCGCGGAGCGCGCGGAAACGCCGTTCATTTCGCTGGCGGGCTCCGTGGAGATCGTTGATCCGGTCAAGAAGTGGGTTTTCAAGAACTCCCGCCACCGACCGTCAAGCCGCGCAAAAGATCTTCGAGGACATGAAGAAGCGGGGCATCACCAAGATCGGATTGATATCCGGCACCGGCGGCTTCGGAAAGTCCGGCCGCGATCAGACCTTGGCCGTCGCTCCGGAAATGGGCATCGAGGTCGTCGCCGACGAGACCTACGGTCCCAAGGACACGGACATGACCGCCCAGCTCACCAAGATCCGGAATACCCCCGGCGTGCAGGCCGTTCTCAATTTCGACTTTGGTCAAGGGCCGGCCATCGTGACCAAGAACTACCACCAACTCGGCATCGATCTGCCGCTCTATCAGTCCCACGGCGCCGCTTCGGACAAATTCATCGAGCTTGCCGGCCCGGCCGCCGAGGGCGTGCGGATTACCGCCGGCGCCCTGCTCGTTGGCGACAAGCTGCCGCAAGACGATCCTCAAAGAGAGGTCGTTCTAGAATACATCAAGGAATACAAAGACAAATACGGCGACGCGCCGTCCACGTTCGGCGGTTACGCCTACGACGGGCTCAAGATTGCCGTCGACGCCATCGGACGCGCCGGTGGGAGCGACAAAGCCGCCGTCCGTGACGCCATCGAGAGCACCCACGGCCTCGTCGGCACGACTGGAATTTACAATATGTCCCCTGACGACCACATGGGCCTCGACGCCAGCGCGTTCCGCATACTCGAGGTCAAGAACGGGCAATGGACGCTGGTCGACTAGCGTCTTCGCATTGCCGTCCGGAAGACATCGTCAAGCGAGGTTGAAAATGGCTAAGAACACGACGAAAAAGACTAAGAGCACCGCGAACGGAGGCGTCACGAAACAGATCGCGGACAACCTGCAGAGCTATCAGGACGCCGCTCAGCAGCTAGTGGCTGCGCTCACCCGCGGAGGATCGCCGGGCAAGTCCGCGGACGGAACCGACGAAGGTGTCGCACCGGTCGGGGAAGTCGCCGACTACCAATACATATCGGGCCTGCAGCCGTTCACCGGCACCCAGTTTGGCGACATCAGTTCCGCGGTGCAGAGCATGATGAACCTGATGTTCAAGCAGCCGGAGGTGACCTACGACAAGATCACGCGCTTCTGGACGGAGCAGTTTCGCATCTACACCGGGACATCCGATCTTGCGCCGGCGAAGGGGGATCACCGCTTCGACGATCCTGCCTGGTCGAACCAACCGTTGTACAAGCAGGCGATGCAAACCCATGTGTCGGTGCGCAATTGCCTCGAGGATTGGGTCGATGCATTGCCGGTCGATCACAAGGAAGCCGAGCGCATTCGCTTCACGCTCTCGCTGTTCACCGAGGCGCTGGCGCCTTCCAACTGGCCGAGCAACCCGGCGGCGTTGAAGCGCTACGTCGAGACCGGGGGCGCGAGCGCGATACGCGGACTGCGCAACATTGTCGATGACCTCATGCACAACAACGGCATGCCGTCGATGGTCAAGCGTGGGGTGCTGAAAGTCGGCGAGGACATGGGCAACACCCCGGGCAAGGTCGTGTATCGCAGCGAGGTGTTCGAGTTGATCCAATACGCACCGATGACGGATGAGGTGCATGCCCGGCCGTACTTGATGGTGCCGCCGCAAATCAACAAGTACTACTTCTACGATCTGTCGCCCAAGAAGAGCCTGATCCGCTTCGCGGTCGAATCCGGTCTGCAGGTGTTCACCCTGAGCTGGCGCAATCCCACGCAGGAGCACCGCGACTGGAACTTCGACACCTACATTGCGGCGATCGAAGAAGCCATCGACGTGATCTCCGAGATCACCGGCTCTCCCGACTGCAACATCGAGGGGGGGTGCATCGGAGGCCTCACGGTTGCCGGGCTGCTCGCCAGTCAGGTCGGGCGCGCCGAGCGCAAGGTGAATTCGGCGACGCTGATGGTGACCATGATCGACACCAGCGCGGAAACGCAACTCGGCTCCATCGCTTCCGGTCCCGGGTTGATCGAACTGGCGAAGTTAGACTCAGCCACGAAGGGCGTGATGGAAGGCTCCGAGATGGGACGGATCTTCGCCATGCTGCGCCCCAACGATCTGATTTGGAGCTATTGGGTCAACAATTACCTCCTCGGCAATGAGCCGCCGACCTTCGATGTGCTTGCCTGGAACGCGGACACCTCTCGCATGGCGGCCGGCCTGCACCTCGCCATTCTTGATCTGGTGAAGAACAACGCCATGGCACGCGGCGAGTTCAAGGTGAACGGAACACCGATTCAGCTCGACGCGATCGATTGCGACCAGTTCTGGATGGCCGGGTCGGCCGACCACATCACTCCGTGGCAAGCCTGCTACGCCTCGATGCAACTGCTCGGCGGCAAGCGCGAGTTCGTGCTCAGTGATGGCGGCCACATTCAGAGCATGATCTCTTCACCGAGCAATCCCAGGGCGAAATTCCACGTGGGCGCCGAGCAGCCGGTGGATCCGGAAGCTTGGTTCGCGGGCGCCACCGAGCACGACTCGAGCTGGTGGTTGTACTGGCGCGACTGGATCACCAAACGCTCCGGCGACATGCAGAAGGCGCCGGACTCACTCGGAAGTGCGCAACATCCGGCGCTGACGGATGCGCCCGGCACTTACGTTTTCGAATGAACACACCATTGCGGGCCATCCAGATGATTACCAACGAGAAGAAGCGGCGCCGGGACCCCTCCCTGCGCGTCGAGATGATCGACGTGAAGGGGACCCGGCTCAGAGCCGCCATGCGGCCGAGCTCGGGAACGCGTCCGCCGCTCATCCTGCTCAGCGGGATAGGCGCAAAAATCGAAGCTTTGAACGGCTTCATCGACGTGCTCAATCCCGAGATTGGAGTCATCACTTTCGACGTTCCCGGTGTCGGGGGGTCGCCTAAGCCCTCGCGCCCGTTCACCATGGCCAGCCTGGCCGAGACCATGGCCGATCTGCTGGCGCACTACGGCCATTCCCAGGCGGACGTTTTCGGCATCTCTTGGGGAGGCGCGCTGGCGCAGCAGTTCGCGCGCACCTGCCCGGACCATTGTCGGCGCTTGATCCTCGGCGCCACCTCGCCGACCTCGATGACGATTCCCCGCAACCCCATGGCCATGATGACCATGATGAATCCCATGCGCTTCATGGAGAAGGATTACGTGACCAACAACGCCATGAAGATGTATGGGGGCAAACTGCGTGACAATCCTCAGGCGCTCGGCAACCTGACAGAGCATTTGGCGTCCGGCGCCGACGCGGCGGGTTCGGTCATGTACCAGATGATGGCCTTGATGGGGTGGACCAGCCTACACTGGCTGCACCAGCTCCAGCAGCCGACGCTGATCATCCATGGAACGGACGATCCGATCGTATCGCCGACGAGCGCGCAGACGATCGCCAACCGGATTCCGAATGCCCGCCTGAAGCTGGTGGACTGCGGTCACTTGTTCGTTCTCACGTGTGCCGACGAGGTGGCGGAGATGGTCGACGCCTTTCTGGGCGAGCCGGCATGAGCGCCCCGCGTCATCGCATGAAGGAGTGCAAAGTGACTGCCGGAGAAGCGGTGCGCTGCGCGGGGGGTTGCCCGTGACCGGCGAAAGCCCCGCCCGGACCGAATCGCGCCGGGTTCGCGTCGACGGCGTCGGGTTGTACTGCGAGATCGCCGGAGAAGGCGAGCCATTGCTGATGATCCACGGGCTGGGCTCTTGCGGCGAGGACTGGGGCCCGCAGATCGAGTACTTTCGCCGCGACTATCGGGTCATTGCCCTCGATCTGCGCGGCCACGGACGTTCGTCCAAGCCCCGCGACGGCTACGGCATCGGGGGCTTCGCTCAAGACACGGCGACCTTGCTCGATAAGCTGGAGACCGGCCCGGTTCATGTCATGGGAATTTCGCTCGGCGGCATGGTGGCATTCCAGCTCGCGGTGGACGCGCCGAAGCTGGTCAAGAGCATGACCATTGTCAACAGCGGGCCGGAGGTGCCGGCGCGGACCTTCAAGCAGCGCGTTCCGCTGTACGTGCGGCTACTGTACATCCATGTGCTGGGATTGCGCAGGATGGCGAAAATGATCGCCAAACGACTGTTCCCCGAGCCCGGGCAAGGGGATCTGCGCAGCGGCTTCGTCGAGCGCATCGCGGGCAACGAAAAACGCGTTTACGTCGCGTCTCTGCGCGGAATCTTCGCGGGATGGGGCGTGGTCGAACGCCTGGGCGACATCCATTGTCCGGTGCTGTTCATCGCGGCGGATCAAGACTACTCGCCGGTGGAATTGAAGCAGACTTACGTCGATCGCCTGCCCAATGCCCGCATGGTCGTCATCCCCGAATTCGCACCATGCGCTGCCGATGGAAAAGCCCAACGAGTTCAACCGCGCGCTCGCGGACTTTCTCGCACCGCTCACGGATCGCTTCGACGGCGCCCGTTCAATACCAAAAGCTCAATAGGAGAAACACCGTGATCGAAATCGGCAACATCTCATTACAGAATCCGTTGTTCCTCGCCGCGGGCTGCGCCAAGTTCCCCGACGATGCGCGCAAAATCCTCGCGTCGCCGTCCGCCGCGCTGGTGGTGGGCAGCATCACCACGGAGCCCTACGGCCTGGACAACGGCGACGTGCTTTGGTGCGACGGCGCCCGGTCGGTCACCGGGTTCGGCTTCCCGAATCCGGGGATGGCCGCGTGGGAAACGGAGCTTGCGGCGTTGGCCGCCGCCGCGCGCGAAGCGGGGAAGCCCTTGGTGGTGAACGTCGCGGGCAACGACGCCGACGACTACCTGGATCTCGCCGAGCGCGCTTTCGCCGCCGGCGCGGACGTGGTCGAAATGAATCTCGTCTGGCCCTGCCTGTTGAGCGCGAGAGGCGTGAGGCACACGTTTTCGGACGACCCCTCCGCGCTCTCCAATCTGCTCGGCGAGGCAGCCGTTCGTTTCCACGGCAAACGCGGCGGCCTATGGCTCAAGTTCTCGCCGATGCAGCCCACCGTGCTCGAAAGCATGGCGGCGGCGATCGGCGCCGGCGGAGATGCCCCGGTGACTGCGGTCGTATGCTGCGGACCCTATCCAAAAACACTGTTTCTCGAGCCCGACGGCAGCTCGGTCGTCGGCACCGATTCCTTCGGACAGATGGGCGGCGAGATGCTGCGGCCCATCGCGCTTGGCCAGGTTCGACAGTTTCGCGCCATGCTACCGGACAATGTCGCGGTTATCGGGCTCGGCGGGGTCGCGATCCATGCGCACATCGATCAATACCTGGACATGGGCGCGAGCGCCGTGGGCTTAACCACCGCGTACCATGTCGGGGGATTGGAGGTCTTTAGCTACCTATCTCCGGAAGAGATGGCGACCGAGGGCGCGACGTAAATGAACGGGTCGGAAAGCAAACTCGGCCGCGGGTAGAGCGGTCGCACTGAATGGAGCGCGGTCGCGGAACGCGGACGCATTGGGACGTCCGCAACGCCACGCAGGTTATCAAGTCACAAAGGGAGGGCACAGATGAGCTCGAAACATTTCTTCATCCGCAAGGCGGCGGTGCTGGGCACCGGCGTCATGGGCACGCGCATCGCCGCGCATTTGGCCAATGCCGACGTCCCGGTCGTTCTATTCGGGATGTCGGAAGAGAGTGGGATCCCGAACGCGGACCCCGCCAAGGCCATCGCGGGGCTGAGCAAGACCGACCGGGGCGCGTTCGTCACCCGGAACCGAAGCGCCTATATCGATGTGGGCTATTACGAGAAGGATCTGGAGCAACTGGCGTCGTGCGACTTGATCATCGAGGCGGTCGCCGAGGACTGGAATATCAAGCAGGACCTGTACCGGAAGATCGCGCCGCACATCGGGTCCGACGGGATTGTGGCGTCGAACACCTCGGGACTGTCGATCAATAAGCTCGCCGAGTTGCTCCTGGCCGCCGCGCGCAAGAATTTTTGCGGCATGCATTTCTTCAACCCGCCGCGCTATATGAGCCTCGTCGAGTTGATTCCGGGCCAGCAGACCGACCCGGCGATGCTCGACAACATCGAATCCTGGCTGGTATCCCGCCTCGGCAAGAATATCGTGCGCGCCAAGGATACCCAAAGCTTCGTCGCCAACCGGGTCGGCCTGTTCTCCATCTTGGCGGTCATGCACCATACCAAGGCGTTTGACCTCGGTTTGGACGAGGTGGATGCCTTGACCGGGAGGCTGATCGAGCACCCGCCCAGCGCCACGTTCCGCACCGCCGACATGATCGGGCTCGACACCCTTGCCACCGTCATGGACGTCCAGCATCAGACGCTGCCCGATGATCCGTGGCGGGAGTACTTCAAGGCCCCGGACTGGTTTGCCGGGCTGGTCGCCAAAGGCGCCTTGGGTCTCAAAACCAGGGGCGGCATTTACCGCAAGGCCGGCAAGGACATCCAGGTTCTGGATCTCGCGTCCCAGGACTACCGGCCTTCCGGCGCCAAGGCTTCCGCCGAGGTATCCGAGATCTTTCGGATCGCCGATCCGGCCGAGCGTTTCGCGAAGCTGCGCGCCAGCCAGGATAAACACGCGCAATTTCTGTGGGCGACCACGCGCGACATCTTCCACTACAGCGCCTACCACCTATCCGACATCGCCGACAATGTGCGCGATGTCGACTTCGCCATGCGCTGGGGCTGGGCTTGGTCGGTCGGCCCGTTCGAGATCTGGCAGGCGGCCGGCTGGAAGGCGATGGCCGAGGCGATCCAGCAGGATATCGACGCTGGGAAGGCAATGGTCAAGACGCCGCTTCCGGCTTGGGTCATGGCGCGTGAGAACGTCTATGAGGGCGGCGATGCGTATTCGCCCGCCGAGGATACGCTGAAGGGCCGATCCACTCTCCCGGTCTACGAGCGCCAACTGTTCCCGGACCCAATCCTCGGCGAGACGTTTGACAAGGGGGAAACGCTTCACGAGAACGATAGCGTGCGCCTGTGGCGGATGCCGAAAATCGACGCGGGCATCGCGATCCTGTCTTTCAAAAGCAAGATGCATGCGCTCTCGAAAGACGTGGTCGAAGGCATCCATGAGGCGGTGGCGCGGGCCGAGGCGGATTTCGATGGGCTGGTGATCTGGCACCCGGCGCCGTTCGGGGTCGGCGCGAACCTCACCGAGCTCCTTGAATTCACGGAAGCCGGCAATTGGGACGCCGTCGATCGCGCCGTCGCCCATTTCCAGGACGCGACCAAGGCGCTGCGCTATGCCCAGGTGCCCACGGTCGCGGCGGTCGACGGCATGGCCTTCGGCGGCGGCGCGGAAGTGGTGATGCATTGCGCGCACCGCGTGCTGGCGCTGGAAAGCCAGTTGGGACTGGTCGAAGCCGGTGTCGGGCTGATTCCCGCCGGCGGCGGCTGCAAGGAGATGGTGCGGCGCGCTTCCGATGCCGCCCAAGGCCGCGCCCAGAACGATCCCTGGGAAGACATCCAGAGGGCGTTCCGGAACATTATCCGCGGAGTCACCTCGCGCGGGGCGGTCAGCGCCCGCGAGATGGGTTACGCGCTTGCGGGCGATATCGTGCGGTTCAATGCGCGCGAACTGCCGTATGTCGCGATCACGCAGGCGCGCGCGCTCTCCGACGCCGGTTATCACCCGCCGCTGCCGGCGCGCGGGATCAAGGTCATCGGCGCCCCCGGCCGGGCGACGTTGCGCATGGAATTGGTCAACATGCGCGAAGGCGGCTTCATGAGCGCGCACGACTACGCGGTCTCGGACGCGGCGGCGATGGTGTTGTGCGGCGGCGACGTCGACCCGGGCACGCTGGTCGACGAGGACTGGTTGCTGACCCTGGAACGCCAGCGGTTCGTAGCGCTCGCCCAGACCGAGGCCACGCAACAACGGATGGCGCACATGCTGAAAACCGGCAAACCGCTGCGCAACTGAATGCAAGACCAGGAGGATTTGTCATGAGCAAGCAATTACAAGACGCATACATCGTCGCCGCCGCGCGACTGCCCATCGGCCGGCGCAACGGCTACTTCAAGACCACGCGCCCGGATGACATGCTGGCCCACGCCATCAAGGCCGTGCTGGCTCAGGCCCCGGCCCTCGATCCGGCGCTCATCGGCGACGTGATCGGAGGCTGCGCCCTGCCGGAGGCCGAGCAAGGACTGAACGTCACGCGCTTGGGCGCCATAATGGCCGGACTGCCGAAGAGCGTGCCCGGCGTGCAAGTCAATCGCTTCTGCTCGTCCGGCCTGCAGGCGGTGGCGATGGCGGCGGATCGCATCCGCACCGGCGACGAAGACATTATGATCGGTTGCGGCACCGAAACCATGAGCATGGTCACGATGCTGGGCAACAAGATCGTGCTCAACCCGGCGGTCTACGATGACCCGCAGAATCTCGGCATCGCCATGGGCATGGGCTTGACCGCGGAGAACGTCGCCGAGCAGTGGAAGGTGTCGCGCGAAGATCAGGACGCGTTCGCCCTGGAATCCCACCGGCGGGCGATCGCGGCGATCCAAAATGGGACGTTTAACGCCGAGACCGCCCCCTACACCGTCAAGAAGCGGGTGCCGGATTTCGACACCGGCCAGGTCAAGGAGACCGAGCGCGTCGTCAAGGACGACGAAGGCGTGCGCCCCGACATCAATCTCGAGAAGCTGGCGAAGCTCAAACCGGTGTTCGCCGCCAACGGTTCGGTCACGGCGGGCAACTCCTCGCAGATGTCGGACAGCGCGGCCGCGGTGCTGCTGGTGTCGGAGAAGATCCTCAAGCAGTTCAACCTCACTCCGATGGCGCGTTTCGTAAGTTTCGCGGTGAAGGGCGTGCCGCCCGAGATCATGGGCATCGGCCCGATCGAGGCAATTCCCGCCGCACTCCAGAAGGCCGGTCTGAAGCAGGACGACCTGGACTGGATCGAGCTGAACGAGGCCTTCGCCGCGCAGTCTCTGGCGGTGATCCGCACCTGCGAACTGGATCCGTCGAAGATCAACCCGCTTGGCGGCGCGATCGCCACCGGCCATCCGCTCGGGGCGACCGGCGCGGTCAAGACCGCGACCCTCGTCCATGCCCTAAAGCGGGAGAAGCTCAAGTATGGCATGGTCACGATGTGCATCGGGCACGGCATGGGCGCGGCGGGGATCTTCGAGGCAGTTTGAGGCTTTCGCCAACGAGCCGGGTTTACCGCGGCGCGTGCCCAGGTGGCGCCGCGGGGCGCTCCGCGTGGTCGGGTGTCGCGAGATCTTGAAGCGCGCGCCGATTAGAAAAACAAAGCAACCTTGTCGGGGAGCACGCAGGGAAGGAGAAGAAATGTCTACTTCTGTCTATGAAAAAATTCGCAATAACAGCAAGTATCCGGAATTGGTCAGGCGGCGGCGGCGGCTGTCCTGGTCGCTCGCCGCGATCGTCCTGGTGAGCTTCTTCACGTTCGTGCTTATCATCGGGTTCGACCCGAAAGTGCTGGCGACGCCGGTCGCCGAGGGCGCGGCAACTACGATCGCCGTTCCGATCGGCGTCGCGATGATCGTCGTCTACTGGGTGCTGACCGGAGTGTACTTTCATCGCGCACGGCGCGAGTTCGACGTACTCAAGAACCAGATTTTGGACGAGGTGCTGTAATGAGAACGCCAGTCTTCACAGTGGCGGCGGCCGGTGCTTTGATTGCCTCGGCGAGCTTTGCATTCGCGGCGTCGCAGACCGAGAAGCAGCCATTGAATGTACCCGCCATTTTGATGTTCTTCCTGTTCGTCGCGCTCACTCTGGGCATCACCTACTGGGCATCCAAGCGCACCAAGACCGTCAGCGACTACTTTGCCGCCGGGTCCGCGATCACGGGCACGCAGAACGGCATCGCGATCTCCGGCGACTTGCTCTCGGCCGCGACCCTGCTCGGCATCAGCAGTCTGATCTTCGCCAAGGGATATGATGGTTTCCTGTACTGCCTGTCCCTGATCGTCGGCTTCCCGGTGATTCTGTTCCTGATGGCAGAACGTTTGCGCAATCTCGGCCGCTACACCTTTACCGATGTCGTGTCCTACCGGCTCGAGCACCGCCCGGTGCGGACCGCGGCGGCATGCAGCGGGCTGGCCGTGGTGATCATGTACCTGATCGCGCAGATGGTCGGGGCCGGCCAGTTGATCAAGCTGTTGTTCGGCCTGGAGTACTGGATGGCGGTCGTGCTGGTCGGCGTACTCATGGTCATCTACGTCACCTTCGGCGGTATGATTGCCACCACCTGGGTGCAGATCACCAAGGCGGTGCTGTTGATCTCCGGCGGGACGATCGTTGCGCTGCTCACTTTTGCCCAGTTCGGCTTCAGCTTCGAGACGCTCGCCGAGAAGGCCGCGGCGATACACGTGGACGGCTTCAAGATCCTCGCCCCGGGGAACTTCTTCTCCAATCCGGTCTCGGCGGTGTCGCTCGCGATGGGCATGGTGTTCGGCACCGCGGGCCTGCCGCACATCCTGATGCGTTTCTTCACCGTAAGCAACGCCCACGAAGCGCGCAAGAGCGCGTTCGTCGCCACCGGCTTGATGGGTTGGTTCTTTCTGATGATCGGCATCATCGGGCTGGGCGCGGTGGTGATCGTCGGCGGCAACCCGGAGTATTTCGAAGGCGGACAACTCGGCGGCAAGCTGATCGGCGGTGGAAACATGGTCGCGTTGCACCTCAGCCATGCGGTCGGCGGCAGCTTTTTGCTCGGCTTCATGGCGGCTGTCGCCTTCGCGACCATCCTGGCGGTCGTCTCCGGTCTCGCGCTCGCCGGCGCGTCGGCCGTATCGCACGACCTCTATAGAGGGGTTATCAAGCGTGACAAGACCACGGAGGGCGAGGAGATGCGGATGTCGAGGATCGCTACGTTGGCGCTCGGCGTGGTGGCGGTGATCCTCGGCATCATGTTCGAGAAGCACAACCTTGCCTTTCTCACCGGCCTGACGCTCGGCGTCGCCGCCTCGGCGAACTTTCCGGTGCTCCTGCTTTCGATGTACTGGCGGGGACTGACCACGCGCGGCGCCGTCATCGGCATCGTCGTCGGATTGGTGTCGGCGGTCTTGCTCGTTTTTCTGTCCGGGGCCGTTTGGGTGACCGTTCTGGGCAATCCAGCGCCGATCTTCCCATATGAGCAGCCGGCCCTGTTCTCGATGCCGCTTGCGTTTCTTGCCGCATGGCTCGGTTCGGTGACGGATACCAGCGCGCGAGCGGCCAAGGAGCGGGCGGCCTTCGATGACCAGGAGGTTAGCGCCGAGACCGGCTTGGATGTAGCGCCGGCGGTGTCGCACTAAGCCGTCAACCGAGCCTCCCCGGCTGTGGCGGGGAGGCAGGAGGTGTTCGATTTTTTTAGGGAGTCCATCGCCAAAGCAGACGGGAAGGAGGACCCGCAAGGGGACGCGTATTGGAGTGTAAATCATAAGAGTTGTAGATTAGGGACGGCGCATGGTTATGGTGGTACAATAGCCTTTCCCAATTCGCGCCTTGCCGGCCGGCAAGGTGCGCTGGACCGATGGGGTAAGCGTATGTTCACGGAGTTTCTGCAATATCTCTTTTCGGGGGTCACGATCGGCGCCACCTATGCTTTGGTCGGTGTCGGTTTTGCCATCATCTTCAACGCCAGCCATGTGATCAATTTCGCCCAGGGCGAGTTCGTGATGATCGGCGGCATGACGACCGTCTTTTTGCTGGGCTTCGGGGTCCCGATGCCGCTGGCTATCATCTGTGCCGTCATACTCGCCGTTCTGACTGGCCTAGCGCTGGAAAAACTGGCCGTGGAGCCCGCTAAAAACGCCGGAGTGGTAACGCTGATCATCATCACCATCGGCGCGTCGATTTTCATCCGCGGGCTGGCTCAGGTCTTCTGGGGCAAGGAATTCCATGCCCTGCCTTCCTTCAGCGGCGATCAGCCGATCGTCGTCGCCGGGGCCACCATCTTGCCACAAAGCCTGTGGGTGCTGGGGGTGACCCTGATCATCGTGATCGCGCTGGCCTGGTTTTTCAAACGCACCATGCTGGGCAAGGCGATCGTGGCGACCGCCTGCAACGCCGACGCTGCGAAGCTCATGGGCATCAACACGCAGTTTGTCCTGTTCTTCTCCTTCGGGCTTTCCGCCCTGCTCGGCGCGATGGCCGGCATCATCATCGCGCCGATCGCTTTGACGTCCTACGACGTCGGCGTGATGCTGGGCCTCAAGGGCTTCGTCGCCGCGACGCTCGGAGGTCTCGGCAGTGCCGTGGGCGCCATCGTCGGCGGCCTGTTGCTCGGCATCGTCGAAGCCATGGCGGCGGGCTACATCTCGTCCGATTACAAGGACGCCGTTCCGTTTGTGCTGATTCTGCTTGTTCTGTTCTTCATGCCCCGGGGCCTGTTCGGCGCCCGCGGGACAGAGCGCGTCTGATGATGGCCAAACTGACATCTCCCCGTTTCGGCGGCATGGCGATACTGGCCTTCGTCATCATTGTACTGCCGCTGTTTTTTCCCAACAACTACTACTATGACGTGGCCATCCACGTCGGCATCAACGCCATAGTCGTGGTCGGTCTGAATCTGCTGATCGGTTACGCCGGCCAGATCAGCCTGGGACACGCCGGCTTTTTTGGCATGGGCGCGTATACCACCGGCATTCTCACCGCCCATTACGGCTGGTCCTCGTTGTTGGCGCTGCTGGCCGGGATGGCGCTGGTCGGGATCATCGCCTTCGGAGTTGCCCGCCCCATCCTGCGTCTGAGCGGCCATTATCTGACCATGGCCACACTCGGTCTGGGAATCATCATTTCCATCGTGATTACCAGCGAAGGTTGGCTCACCGGCGGTCCCGATGGCATGGCGGTTCCGCCGTTCTCTCTGTTCGGATGGAAGCTTTACGGCGAAGAAAACTGGTATTGGGTGATCGGGGCTTTATTGCTGCTCAGCGTCTGGATGGCCCTAAATATCATCGATTCTCCCCCGGGACGGGCATTGCGAGCGGTCCACGGCTCCGAAGTGGCGGCCCAAGTGGTCGGCGTGGATACGACCGGCTACAAAGTGCTGCTGTTCGTGATTTCGGCCATCCTCGCCAGCATCGTGGGCAGCCTCTCCGCCCACTATGGAGGCTTTATCACACCGGTTCAGTCCGGCTTCTTCCATTCCATCGAGCTGGTCACGATGGTGGTGCTCGGCGGCATGGCATCGACCTTCGGCGCGGTGGTCGGCGCGGTGATTCTGACCCTGCTGCCGCAGTTGCTAACCGGCCTCCAGGACTATGAGATGGTGGTGTTCGGGCTGATCCTGATGGTGACCCTGATCTTTATGCCGAGCGGACTGGTGCCGACCCTGGCGGGCGCGCTCAGGCGCCTCACCGGAGGGAATTGATGAACAACACCCTGTTGCAAACCGAGGATCTCGGCAAGTCCTTCGGCGGCGTCGATGCGATAAGCGAGCTGACCTTCGGCATTGCGCCGGGAACCATCCACGCGGTGATCGGGCCCAACGGCGCCGGCAAAACCACGCTGTTCAACCTGATTACCTCGGTGTACACGCCGACGCAGGGCAAGATCGTTCTGGACGGCGAGAATATTGTCGGCAAGGCCCCCTTTGAGTTGGCCCGCCGCGGCATGAGCCGGACCTTTCAAAACCTGCAGATCTGCATGAACATGACCGCCATGGAAAACGTGATGGTCGGCCGTCATCTGCACCTGAACACGAACTTCCTGGCGGCGATGTTCCGTTTTCCGGCCGTGGTTCGGGGAGACCGGGTTTGCCGGGAAAAGGCGGCGGAACTGATGGAATTCGTCGGCACCGGTTCATACATCAAGGCAGACGCCAATTCCATGCCCTACGGCGCCCTCAAACGCCTGGAGATCGCCCGGGCACTGGCCGTGGAGCCCAAATTGCTGCTCTTGGACGAACCGGCGGCGGGCCTGAACGCCAAGGAAACAGCCGAGATCGATGAACTGATTCAAAAGATCGCGGAAACCGGCGTCACGGTGGTGCTGGTGGAGCATGACATGAAGCTGGTGATGAATATCTCGGACTATATCCTTGTGCTGGACTTCGGCAAGAAACTCACCGAGGGCACGCCGGACGAGATACGCGCCAATCCGGATGTGATCGCCGCCTATCTGGGCGCCGCCTGAACCGGACGGAGGACCGCCATGCAACAAGCCATTGCCGTCATCGCCTCCGAACATGCCCGCCTCCGGCGGGTTCTCATGCTCGTCAACGAAATGTGCGACAACCTCCGGGAAACCGATCAGCGGCCGAATGCAGGGCTGTTTACCACCCTCTTCGACTATACCGACTCCTACGCGCGCACCCATCTTCCCAAGGAAGAGCGCTATCTATTCAAGGCGTTACGCGCCCGCAGTCCGGAATCCCACGCCCTCCTGGACGAACTCGAGAGTGATCACCGAACGGTACCCGGAATCCTGGAGCGTCTGCGCAAGCTGTTGAGCGAATGCCGCGACGGCTCCCCCGAGGCGCGCCAGGCATTCATCGAGGCCCTGGAGAAATTCAATCATCAGCAGCATGTCCATATGGCCAAGGAAGAGACCGAGATGATTCCCATGGCCGCGAAACACCTGACCCCGAGCGACTGGGAGGCGATCAACGAAGGTTATCTACACTTCGATCATCTGCTCGATCCAGTGATAGGCGAGACTTCCAAGGCGGAATTCGAACACTTGCAGAGCCGGTTGACCCTGTATGCTCCGGCTCCCATGGGACTGGGGCTGACACCGCCCGAGGACAGCGAGAAGGCCGCTGCGGCCGAGGCCCAAATCCTGGGTTTGGGCGGTGGTCTCTACGGCCACTTCGGTCACGTCCGCGTCTTGGATTCCCTGAGCAAGGAAGACTGGCAGGCCATCAACGAACAGTACCTGCGCTACGACGATCCTGGCTTCGGCGAGGTCGTCAAGGACGAGCTGCGCCAACTGCAAAGCGCGATTGCCTACTATGCGCCGGCCCCGATCGGCTTGGGCTTGGAGCGCACGCATGCGGCGGCGACCGCGCCCGCCGTTGATCAAATCCTTGGGATCAACGAGTTGACCACCCATTACGGCCGCATTCAGGCCCTCAACGGCATCAATCTGGAGATCAACAAGGGCGAACTGGTGGCGCTGGTCGGCTCCAACGGCGCCGGCAAGACCACGCTGCTGCGGACGATCTCCGGCCTGCAGGCCATCAGCGGCGGTACCATGAAATTCAACGGCCAGGATATCAATCGCCTGCGGGCCGACCGCCGGGTCAAGATGGGCATCGCCTTGATTCCCGAGGGTCGTCAGGTGTTCGCGCCGATGTCGGTGGAGGACAATCTGCTGCTCGGCGCCTATTCCCGGCCCCGTGACGATCAGGTCGCCGCGGATCTGGAACAGATGTACCTGTTGTTTCCGATTCTGAAACAGAAGCGCAAACAAGCCGCCGGCACCCTGTCCGGCGGCCAACAGCAGATGCTGGCCATGGCCCGCGCCTTGATGGCGCGGCCTCAACTGCTGTTGCTGGACGAGCCCAGCATGGGTCTCGCCCCGATCCTGATCGAAGAGATCTTCCATACCATCGACGAATTGAAGCGCCGCGGCATCACGATCTTTCTGGTCGAGCAAAACGCCGCCGCGGCGCTGAACGTCGCCGATCGCGGCTATGTGATCGAAACAGGAAACATCGTGCTTTCCGGACCGGGCCGGGAACTGCTGGAAGACGAAAGAGTGAGAGAGGCCTATCTTGGCAAGTAGCTGGGAACATCGAAACGGCCTGTGCGAAGGAAAAAGAACCGCATGCTCGAAGTCCTGATCGAAACGCCGCGCAACCATGTGGCCCTGATCCGCCTCAACCGCCCGAAATCCAAGAACGCGCTAAACATGCGGGTCCGCGAGCTGCTGACGGAACATTTCACCCGGCTCGGCGGCGACGACGACATCCGATGCATCGTCCTGACCGGTGATGAAGAGGCGTTCGCGGCCGGCGCCGATATCGGCGAGATGGCCGAGGCGACGCCGATCGAAATGATGCTGCGCCGGTCCCACGTGCATTGGCGGGCGATCGCCTCGTGTCCCAAGCCGGTCATCGCCGCCGTCAACGGCTATGCCTTGGGCGGCGGTTGCGAACTCGCCATGCACGCCGACATCATCATCGCCGGCGAGAGCGCTAGTTTCGGCCAGCCGGAGGTCCGGGTCGGGATCATGCCGGGCGCCGGCGGAATCCAGCGTCTCACCCGCGCCGTCGGCAAGTTCAAGGCGATGAAGATGGTCCTGACCGGAAGACCCGTGACGGCGGCCGAGGCGGAGGCGATGGGCCTGGTCAGCGAGGTGGTTCCCGACGCCGAGGTGCTCGATCGGGCGCTGAAATTGGCGGAGCAGATCGCCGCCATGCCGCCGCTGGCGGTGATGCAGATCAAGGAGGTGATGCTGGCGGGGCAGGATGCCTCGCTGGAAACCGGACTGATGCTGGAACGCAAGGCCTTTCAGTTGCTGTTCGACAGCCGCGACCAGACGGAAGGCATGAAGGCCTTCGCCGAGAAGAGAAAGCCGCGCTACGAAGGGAGATGAGGGAAACCCGCTTCGGGTACGGCGATATGGATAACCGCTGTTTCGCGTGACAATATTTGTTGCACTGCGATAAGGACCGTCTTATGCTGCACTGCAGCAATCGAGCACATCATGTACATCGAGGTTCTACCATGAATGACCAAGTCCTAGACACTCTTAAGGGTCAGTCCGAGAAGCTGCTGGCCCCATCGCAAGAGCTCAACAAGTTAGCCATTGCCAAGTTTGAGCAGCTTGCATCACTCCAACTCGCCAGTCTGCGCGAGTATTCGGATCTGAACTTCAGCCAACTCAAGGCTGCCTCCAATATCGCCAGCGCCGAGGATCTTAAGGAGTATGTCGGCAAGCAGCAGGATTTCCTCAAGACCGTAGGCGAGAAGCTTGCCGCCGATGCCCAGGCGATGGCGGCGCTCGGCAAGGAATTCACCGAGGAGGCCAAGAAAATTACGTTCAAGGGTTTCGCGTCGACCACCAAGGCTTGATTCCCCGCGAATCGAGACTGACGCGCTTGAGACACAGCCCGGCGGATCCGCGGATCCGCTGGGCATGTTCCAGTAGACGCGACCGCGCGCTGATCTTCGGTCACCGCCGACATGATTACGATCGTGATACGGCCGAAAAATTAGTCGAAAATTGCTTTGCCGGACGCGGCATCAAAACTGTGGCCGCGAGGAAGCCAACGCTGCTACCACGGCGAAGCCAACAGGAACACCTCTCCACACTCGCACTTATATCGTTCGCCGTACGCAACAAATTTGACTGACCCCTCAATACGAAGCTTGACGCCGGGAAGCAAGCGTCGTTTAATGCAGTCCGTAATTTCGTTATGCATTATATAATTGTGGGTGGCATGAGCGGGTGCTCGGCAAGAATAGCGAGGGACCAGGTGCCTGATCCGATTGTTCTCGATTTCCACGCGTGCGTGGGTGGCGTTCGTGTCGAGCGACGCGAAATCGGAAATTGAGGAGGCGAACGAGAATGCATTCCACGATGATGCAGGTTCCATTGAGCGTGAATCACCTGCTTGAGCGGTGTCGACTGTTCTTCGGCAAGCACGAAATCGTCTCGCGTCTCCCGGACAAATCGATATCACGCACCAACTATGCCGCGCTGTATGACCGAGCGCGGCGGCTGGCCCAAGCGTTGGTCGACGCGGGTGTGAAGCCCGGCGCGGCGGTCGGCACCCTGATGTGGAACAGCGCCTGGCACCTCGAGGCCTATTTCGGCATCCCGGCCGCGGGGGCGATTCTGCATACCCTCAATCTCCGCCTCTCACCGGAGGACATCGCCTATATCGTCAAGGATGCGGGCGACCGTTTGGTTATCGTCGACGACGTCCTGCTGCCGCTGCTCGAACAAGTGCTGCCGTTGGTCGACATCGAACGCATCATCGTGGTGCCGACCAGCGGCGCCCCGGTACCCTCGCGCTACGAGAACTACGAGGCGTTCATCGCTCGCGACGCCGCGGATTTCCGCTATCCCGTGCTGGACGAAGACGCCCCATGCGGCATGTGCTATACCTCCGGCACCATCGGGCGTCCAAAGGGCGTCGTGCACTCGCACCGCGCCGTGGTTCTGCATGCGCTTTCGGTGTCGCTGCCCGATTGCCTCAACCTTTCCTGTCATGACTCGGTGTTCGTGGTCACGCCCATGTTTCACGTCAACGCATGGGGCATTCCGTTCGCGGCCGCCATGGTCGGTTGCACCTTGTCCCTCCCCGGCGAGCACATGGGCGCTGAAGATTTGCTCGACATCATGCAGGATGAGCAGGTCTCGCTTGCTCTGGGCGTGCCGACCGTGTGGATGGCGATCAAGCAAGCCCTGGACAAGCAACCGGACCGCTGGAAGCTGCGCCATGGCACGCGCATGATGGTTGGCGGTTCGGCGGCGGCGCCATCGCTGATCGCCGGCCTCGAGCGGCACGGGCTGTCGATCAAGCATGGCTGGGGTATGACCGAGTTGACCCCGGTCGGCACGCTGTCCTGGCTCAAGCCGGAGCACACGAGCCTGCCGGTGGAGGAGCAGTATGCGATCCGCGCCCGCCAGGGACTTCCGATTCCGTTGATGGAGTTGCGCATCATGGGAGACAACGGCCCGCAGCCTTGGGATGGCGAATCCGTCGGCGAACTTCAGGTTCGCGGCCCGATCGTCACCAGCGGCTACCACAATCAGCCGCCGGACGACGAAAAGCTCACCGATGACGGCTGGTTCCGCACCGGCGACGTGGCCACGATCGACGCCGACGGCTATATGCGCATCTCGGACCGCACCAAGGACTTGATCAAATCGGGCGGCGAATGGATCAGCTCGGTGGATCTCGAGAACGCGATTATGGGTCATCCGGCGGTGGCCGAGGCCGCGGTGATCGCGGTCAAGCATCCGAAGTGGGACGAGCGCCCGCTGGCGGTCGTCGTCAAGCGCCCGGGCGAGAACGTGACGGCCGAGGAACTGCGGACCTTCATCGCGCCCCGTTTCGCCAAATGGCAGTTGCCCGACGACTTCGCCTTCGTCGACGCCGTGCCGCGCACATCGACCGGCAAGTTCCTCAAGACCAAACTGCGCGAAACGTTCAGGGATTGGGTTTCCCGCACGCCGGGCTGAACGCGGCGCGGTTCACCACGCAAACCGCGATATACCTTTGGCGGAAGTGTCTAACTTGGAAGGAGCGACTGATGGCCATACCCGGATACGCCATGAAGACCGTGACCGAATTCGTCGGCCGGGAGCTCGGGCTCTCGGACTGGCATCTGATCGATCAGGACAGGATCGACGCATTCGCGAAGTGCACCGGCGATCACCAGTGGATCCACGTGGACGTCGAGCGGGCGAAGCGAGAAGGGCCGTTCGGCGGCACCATCGCACACGGCTATCTCACGCTATCCATGCTTGCCCCGATGCAGCAGGAAATCGGCGTGATCCCCGACGACGCGGGACAGGCGATCAACTTCGGTCTGGACAAGCTGCGCTTCCTGACACCGGTCATGGCGGGATCGCGCATCCGCATGCGGGTGACCCTGCTCTCGGTCGAGGATCGGGGCAAAGGCCACCAGCTTCTGAAAACCCAGAATACCTTTGAAATCGAAGGCGAAGAGAAACCCGCGCTCACCGCGGAATCGCTCGCGCTCGTCTGGTAGGTAGATGGGATCTTGCTTTACACGGCCCTCGCCCCGAGGATAAGACAGGCTGGAAGCTCGAGCGCGGCGATGGCGCACGCTTCAGCGTCGCTCTCGAGCGGCGGTGGCGCCATCAGTCACCGGGAAACCTCGATGCGAAGGAGGGAGTGTGGCGTGAGTGATCGACTGCGGGACTTCGAGAGGACGGCTACCGAGATGGCGCGCACGTTCGCGGCGCGGCGGACGGCCGCCGTCGAGAATTACAGCGACATCCTGACCCGCTTCGGGCGCGGCGAGTTGGACAACAAGGCCTATGCGGAGGCCCTCGTTCGATTGGCCTTGGACGAGACGGCGCGATACTACCAGGACGTGGCGGCCATGGGCGCCGATTACTACCGTACCTTGTTCTCGCTGGCCGGCGTGGAAACGGGCGGGAAACCCGCCCCGGCGAAGAAGGCTTTGCGGGAGGCCAAACCCACCCCGAAAGCGCCGAAAAGCACACCGAGCCAGTGACCGAAGCGACGGCCGCGATTGGCGCGATCGCCGCGATCGCCGCGATCGCCGACGAGCCGGGTCTGGATAACGACGAACGGCTGACCCAGGTTTTGGCGCGCGCCGGCTTCTGGGAGGCGATCCACGCCGCGCTGGCCGTAGCGGGTGTCGTTGCGAAAGATTTCCGTGTCATCATCAAGCCGGACCTCGATGCGTTCGAATCGGGATCGGCCGCCGCCACCGATCCCCGTCTGGTCGAGGCGCTGATCGATCTCCTCCACGATGCCGGCTTCACCCGCGTCGAGGTCGCCTCGGCGCCCGACAGCTCGTCGTTGTGGGCCGAGAACCGCGACGTCATGGTCAGCGCCGATCTGCTTGGCTACCGGTACGTGACCCCCCAGGGACGGCCCTATGACGTCGTCGATTTGGCGGACGATTTGGCACCGGGAGATTGGCAACAGGGCGACGTGCTCCACGGCTCGAAGATTTCCCGCGCCTGGCGTGACGCGGGTTTTCGCATCTGCTTCGCCAAGAACAAGACCGACGAGCGCAACGGCTATGCGCTCTGTCTCGACAGCCTGCTCGGCGTGCTGCCGCTCGCCGACAAGGACTACTATTACCGCCTGCGCGCCGAGCCGGGTGACGTCGTCCGGGAGCTGCTAGCCGCCGTGCCGCCGCACTTCGCCCTGATCGACGCGACCGTGAGCTGCCACGGCAACCGCGGCGCCCGCGCTCCCCTCGCCATCATGACCGATACGCTCATCGCCTGCCGCGACGCCCTGCTCTGCGACTTCGCGGCGGCCCTCAAGATGGGTCTCGACCCCCACGTCTCCCCGGTGAATGCCAAGGCGCTGCGCGTCATCGGTTTGCCCGCCGCCTACCGCATCGACGGCAACCTGGCGCCCTACCCCGGCTGGCGCAACGTCGAGCCGATGATTGCGGATTCGGCGCGCCGGCGCGACGCCTCGCCCGCCGTCGCGCGCGCCCTGCAACCGTGGCTGCAGTCACTGGACGCGGAGCTGTTTCCGCTCAAGAACCCGGTCGACGTCAAGGCGAACGCCACGCTGGCGCCGTATTTCGCCGGTCTGAACGACGACCGCACCGCCTTCTGGACGACGGTCGCCGCCAACTACCTGCTCGCCTGGTTCGGCCAAAGCCTAGAGGCGTATCAAGTGCTCTACGACAAGGACCGCCTGCGCCGGCGGGAGGTGCCGCTAGGCCTCGATCTCGAGACCTATGCGCTTGGCGATTATGAAGCCGCGGCCAAGGAGTTGCTGCCGCTCGTCGAGTTGCTCCGCGATGTGCCGGCGGACGCGGGCGGACTGCGCTGGCGGTATCAGGGCGAGGCGGTCATCTTCGAATTCGCCCGGACCATCCCCATGCCGTTCGACGATTTCGTGGCCGGGGTCGACGTCAGCCGCACCATTCAGTTCATGAACGATTACATCGGCGGCGTCGCGGTGCCGGTGGCGCGCGACGAGTTGGGCCGGGTAACCCACCAGGCGGAACGCAATCTGTATCTGCCGCAACCGAACTACCTGGTGCTCTACGCGGGCGACGTGATCGACGTCACCAAGCTGGAGTTCGCCGAGTACCGCGCCGATCGCCACAGGATGTTCTGGAAAACCATCCTCAGCGAGAACCAATCCGCCCGCTACGACGACGGCATCGTCACGTTCGCGCGCGATGAGGACGGAACCCGGGTCAGCATTGTCGGCCGCCAGCTGTTTGCCCTGCCGCCGATCCTCGAAGCCATGAAGCTCGACCTCTATCCCCGCCTGAAGGCCGACTTGGTCACTCACGCCTACACCACGTTTTTCTCGCGCACCCTTGCCAATCTGGAAGCCGTCGCCGAAGGGCGGGATGTCCGCATCGGCCGGCCCTGGCATGATCCCGAAGAGGCACCCGGCGGCGAGCCGTTGCCGATGGACGGGCTGTGGGACACGATGCTGGCGCTCAAGGACAGGTATGGCGATACCCTTGGGCGCGACCTCGTGGAACGCTTGCGGCGCTCGACCGCGTCGCCGGCGGCGGCGCGCATCGACGAGGATGGCTTCGCCCATTTCACGGCCGTCGATTCGGTCGTCGATTCGGCGGGCGTCGAGCGAACCGATTCCGTTGACGTCCTGCTTGAGCGGGTCGCCGGCGAGATCGTCACCTTCGTCGGCGATCTCGGAGAAGCCGCGAAGCGTGAAATGGCCGCACCTGTTCGGGGACGGGACATCTAGCCGTCGTGAAGGCGCTGGTAACCGGAGCGCGGGGGCTCATCGGCGCCAATCTGGTGCGGGCGTTGCTGAAGAACGGCGACGGCGTCCGTGCGATGCTCCGTACCACCAGCGATCTCGGCACCCTCGGGGGATTGCCCACGGAGATCGTGCGGGGCGACGTCTTTGACCCCGACAGTCTCGTCGCCGCGGCGGAAGGCTGTGACGTCGTGTTCCATACAGCCACTTACTTCGCCTACACCGGGCACGATCCGGAGCACCTGGAAGCGACCGCCGTCGAGGGGACCCGGAACGTCCTGGTTGCCGCCAAGCAGGCGGGCGTCCGCCGCGTGGTGATGACCTCTTCGTCGGTGGTCCTCGGCTGGAGCGAGCAGCCGGTGGTTCTGGACGAAGACGCCAATCTGGCCGATCCCAAGGACGAATCGCCATACGTGGCCGCTAAGATTCGCCAGGACGAGACGGCCGTCACCCTAGCGGAGCGCCTCGGCATCGAACTCGTCATCGTCTGCCCGACCATGTCGATCGGTCCCTACGGATCCACTTTGGGTCCGAGCAACGCCGTGGTGGTGGCCTATCTGGCGAATCCATTGCGGATGACCTTTCCCGGCGGCTGCAACATCGTATCGGTTCGCGACGTCGCCGATGGTCACGTGCTCGCGGCAGAGGCCGGCGTGCCGGGAGAGCGCTACATTCTCGGCTCGGAGAACCTGGAATGGTCGGCCATTCACGCCATCGTCGCCGATCTCTGCGGCGTTCCCGCGCCCCTGGCGACGGGCACGCGCGCGCAATGCTATGCGGCGGCGGCGATCGAGGAGCTACGCGCCCGGCTTGAGCGGCGCCCGCCGATGGGCACCCGCTTCGAGGCCAAGATGCTCGGCCGATACTATTGGTACTCCCACGACAAGCTGGCGCGGCTCGGCTTCGCGCCCATGCCCGCCGCCGCCGCGCTCGCCGAAGCCGTCTCCTGGCTGGCGCCGAGCCCCCATGTTTCGCGCGAGACGCGGATCGGCATGCACTTGAGCCGGGAGGTCTACGATGCGCGGCGGATCCTCGCCGAACAGGAGAACAAGTTGAGAGAAAGCCGATGAAGCCGTTCAAGAGCATCGTAGTCGTCAATCATCCGGTTGATCTGGTGTGGGTTACCGTCCGCGATCGTCTCCCAGAGATTGCCGCGATGCTCGACGACGTCAACTCCGTCACGGTGGTCGAACATGAGGATGCCCGCGACGGCGTCGTTCGCCAGGTCAACCGATGGCGGTCGCGGACCAAGATCCCGGAGATGTTGGCCAAGGTAGTTGAAGCTGACGACCTGGGCTGGCTCGACCGCGCCGAATGGAGCGAAAAGGATCGTTGCTGCCGGTGGACCATTGAGCCGTCCTTTCTGCCCGGCAGCATCCGCTGCGAAGGCGCATCAACTTATGCGCCAGCCATGGGCGGACGGGGCGCGCGCGTAACCTTCGAGGGCACCCTTGACATCGATATGGCTGGCCAAGCGGCGCTGAGCGGGGCGCTGGCGCGACCGTTATCGGCCGTTGCCGAATCCGTGGTCAGCAACCTGATACCCAAAAACTTCCGCAAAACCCTGGAGGCCGCCGCAAGCCTAATCGAGGGCGAGGGTTGAAGTTCAGCCGAGCAGTGTCGCGTGATGGAAGCCGAGTCGCGGATCGCCGAACGGCGAAAATTCGGGCACATAGGCCTGTATCTCGGGCATCTTCACCCTGAGGCGCGGTTCGGCCGACGGATAGTCGTAGATGGTGATGTGGTTCAGCCCGCGATTGGCGGTGAACATCAGCGTCTGATCGCGGGACAGTTGGCAGGCGTAGATCGAATCGAGCAGGCTGAAGCGGCTCACCCTGAGGGCGCCGAGGTAGTGGCGCGTGTTGGTGAAGAAGTTGCCGCGCGCGAACGCGTCGTAAAGCTGAGCGGCGACCTCCCGGGGGTGGTCCTCTAGAGTAGTTTTTAGATCGGGCCTTTCGTCGATCACCCGGAACTTGGCGAAGTCTTGTAGATCGATGCACACGATCGACTGGCTGGCGCCGTTGCAGAAGATCAGTTCCCGATCCGACAGGATGACGTCGGAGTTGATGTGGGCCGGCGTCTCGCGGCTGCACGCCCAGTGGCGGATAACCCGCTTTTCCCGGGCGTCGATTTCGAAGGCGTATTCCTTGAGAAACGCCATCGCCCATTCGTGGTAGTCGACGTAATCCTGCGGCAGGACCCGGAACGAGATGCCGTAGAAGATGTCCTCGGTGGCGTGGGGAGCCACGTGCCAGCAGGTGGTCGGCAGGCGAATCACGTCGGCCTCGCCCGTCTCCATGTCCCACACGCCGACGTGCCGCGCTTCGCCGTCCGCCCCAAAACGGGGATTGTCCATCGAGCCATAGCACAGATAACGGCCGGACTTGGTCAGTTTCATGGCGTGCGGCAGCTTCACCTTGTGAGGTCCCAGTCTCTCGCCGCGCGTCAGATCGTTCAAATCGAACCTGTAAAAGAAGTCTCCGATGGCGGTGATGAACTCCCGGTCGTTGAGCCAGACCAAGTGAGTGCTGCCCTGCAAGGAAGTCTCGACGGGCTCGAACCGCAACGTCGAAATGCGATCGACCTCTTCCAGCGTGCGGGCGTCGTAGAACAGGAGATGTTGGCCGGCGTTGCCGAGAAAACCGTGAGAACCGGCGGGATTGACGGAGACCGCATGGCCGGCGGCCACGCCGTCGTAGTATTGGATCTTGTAAGCATAGGAATTGTCGGCCGGATTGAACAGAAACAAACAAACACCGGCCATTCCCTCAAGCCCGTTGACGCCGTTTCCATCGAGCGCGATGTGAAAGGCCAAGGGATACCCTTTGACGTCCGCTTCCATGCTCTTCCCCTGTGATTAATAATTCTGCCTGGATGAAAGCGAATGGCGGCGGCAGCGTCGGGAAGATGCAGGATCGACGGCGCATCGGCAACAGCTTTTTGCTTTGACTCTCCTTCGCGGGCGCACCATCATCGTCAACTGGTTTGTTAGTAATTCGCCTTTTTTTTCGAGCGCCCGCGGAGCGGCTTCCTTTTAGAGTTGGCATGTAGAATTGGTATGACAGCGGTCGAACAGATTGTCGCGGTTCCCCCGGAGACCGTGATACTACCGGAGGTCGGCGGGCAACGGCGTGGCGTCGATCGCCTGTTCAACCGATTGGATATGGTCGAGCTTCCCTTTGTTCGACGGCAAGCGAGTGTGGTCTCTCGGCCGCTCGGTCGCGTCGCGGTGATTGTGCTCAATCGTGCCGCCGACGGCTGGTTGTATCCGATCATCGGAGCGATTCTGCTGTTCGCGGCCACCGACGGCTTGGCTGTTGTCGCGGTCACCATCCTATCCTTGATCGTGGCCCACGCCATTTACCGGTTGATCAAGGCCACGGTGGCGCGGCCGCGTCCCTCGGAGCGCGATTCAACTCTCGGCACCCTATTCAAGCCGCTTGATCGCTATTCCTGCCCGAGCGGCCACTGCATGACCGCGACGGTCGCCTTCATTCCGATTTCCCTAAGCCACCCGCTGGCGATTGCCGCTTTGGCCCCGCTCTGGCTGATGATCGGCTGGGCGCGGCTTGCCGCCGGTCACCATTATCCCAGCGATCTCTTTTTTGGCGCCGTGTTGGGAATCATGGTGGCATTGCCGATCAGCCATCATCTGATCCGCTGACCCGACGCATGGGAGTCGACGGCGCGTGAGCGGCCCTGAATGAATCGACGCCTAGTACCCACTTTCATGGTTCCCTGCCCCATGTGACGGTCTTCCGAGGTCGTCCAGCCAGGCGCGGGGCGCGCCATGATGCTTGGGGGGGGAGCATCACAAGCGGCCCGCAACGCCGCCGGGGGCCTCGGAAGACCGTCACATGGGGCACGGAACCGTGAAGGTCGGTACTAGGGGGATCCGGCGATCAATCGCTCTTCGAAAAAGACACTTTAGATTTCACTCATATCAGTGTAGCCTAATATCAAAATCGAGTCCAAGCAACGGACCCAGGCAAGCGATTTACGCGGGGAGGATCCAATGCGACGAGGACGCGTGTACCTTGTGGGCGCCGGACCGGGCGATCCGGACCTGTTGACCGTCAAGGCGCTTCGGTTGAATGAAGGCGCGGATGCGGCGCTTCGCGCCCGCCATGGCATCGCCTTCGAGGTGCTACCCGGCGACACTCCGGCCGCCGCCATCGAAAATGATACGACCGAGGCCCAGGGGCGCGTGCTCGGCACCGTTGCGACGTTGCCGGAGCAGGTCCACCATGAAGGTCTTGCACCGCCCACGCCGATCATTGTTGGCCATGTTGTCGCGCTCGCGGATAGCGTCGACTGGTTCCAGCCGGTGGCGGCAACGGACGCGGAGGCGTTACCAATGCAATTGCGGGGGATCGCGGTTTAGGCCGTGGTCAGATTCCGACCATGGCACCCATACGATCGCGTTTCCTAATCCATCGGCGGGGGATCGCGCCGGCGGGGTCAAGCCGTGACTGTTGTCGCAAGGGGGCGAGGACGCTGATGGAAAACAACTGACCGCTGAGTTCCCGGGCTCGTTTGGGAATAGCAAGTTTTCGTCTGGATCGCCGTTCGGACGCCGTCAGTGACGCTGCCGAGCGTGGAGGCTTTAAGCAGCGAGGCCGATGAACTAAAATGAAATGAATTGAAATGATACGTGCCCGAAGGTTCCTGCCATTTCTCGGTTGGTTTCCGCTCAAGCGGGAATGGCTGCAAGCCGACGCAATCGCCGGGGTTACGGTTGCCCTGGTCCTGATCCCTCAGTCCATGGCCAATGCACAGCTGGCGGGTCTGCCGCCGTATTACGGCCTTTATGCCGCCTTCCTGCCTGGCGCCCTGGCGGCCTTGTTCGGGTCTTCCAAACAGTTGGCGACCGGCCCCGTGGCAATCGTGTCGCTGCTTACCGCCTCATCCCTCGCACCACTCGCCGCAGTGGGGAGCGAACATTACATCGCGTTGGCGATCATGTTGGCCTTGCTGGTCGGCGTGTTCCAGCTTTGCCTCGGCCTGTTCCGGTTGGGCGCCGTGGTGAGTTTTCTCTCTCATCCGGTCATCCTGGGTTTTACCAATGCGGCGGCCATCATCATCGGCCTTTCGCAACTCCCGAACATCCTCGGCGTAAAGTCGGCGCGAAGCGAGACCTTCATAAACGACATTTGGGCGGTGCTGCTGCAAATTCCGCGGACCCACGTTCCGACACTCATCTTCGGCGCCGTGGCCTTCGCCATCATGTGGATCCTGAAACGGTACGTTCCGAAGGTTCCCAACGTGCTTGTCGCGGTCGCGCTGACCACCGTCGCCAGTTGGCTTTTGGGCTTCGAGGAAATGGGGGAAAAGTGGTCGGCCCGATTCCGCAAGGCTTCCCCGCCATCGCCTGGCCCGTCTTGGATTTCGACACTCTGCGCCACCTTCTGCCCAGCGCCATCGTGATCTCCCTGGTCGGGTTCATGGAAGCCATCTCAATCGCCAAGGCCATGGCCATTAAGACCAAGGACCGGCTGGACCCCAATCAGGAGTTGATCGGACAGGGGATCGCCAACGTTGTCGGCAGCCTGTCCCAATCCTATCCGGTCTCCGGTTCCTTCGTCCGCTCGGCGGTGAACCTCAACGCCGGAGCGAAAACCGGAATATCGTCGCTGTTCACCACCGTGGTCGTCCTGGCGACATTGCTTTTCCTGACGCCGCTGCTCTACCACCTTCCCCAGGCGGTGCTGGCCGCCGTGATCATGATGGCTGTCACCGGTCTGGTGAACTTAAAGGCGTTTGTCCAGATATGGCGCGCGAACTGGCATGACAGCCTGGCCGCCTTGGTAACCTGCGTCGCCACCCTGGCTTTCGCACCCCATCTGGACAAGGGAATCATTGCCGGCGCCGCCCTTGCCATTTTCCTTTATCTGTTCCGAGCGATGCGTCCCCGCGTCGCCATCCTCGGACGCTTCAAGGACGGCACCCTCAGGGACATTCGCATTCATCCGAAGCTTCCCACGGACGAGTCGATCATTCTGATTCGCTTCGATGGCCAGCTCTTTTTTGCCAATGTCGCCTATTTCGAGGTCATGATCCTCGACGCCGTCGCCGCCAAACCCAGCGCCAAATACATCCTGGTTGTCGGAGACGGAATAAACGAGCTTGATGCGTCCGGCGTGGAAGTCATCCACAAAATGGTGGAACGCCTGAGGGAAAGCGGTGTCACCATGGTGTTTTCGGGCCTCAAGCGGCAGGTGCAAGAGGTGCTGCGGCGCACCGGGCTGTTCATAATTATCGGCGGCGACGCCAATATATTCCCGACCGAGGATATGGCGCTCATCTCCATCTACAAGAGGCTCGGCGACAGAAAGCGCCGCCCCCTATTGCTGGAGGAGCCGCAAACAGCCGAGGAACCGGCATCCGAGGAACGAGCGGATCAGAGCGGAAGTTATACCAACGGTCACAAATAATGACGGTTGGTATTAACGGGCGATCATGACCGAGTTGTAGGCTTCTTTCAGAACCTTCATGCTCACGCTGCCCGTGAGGAAACGTTGCAGCCCCGACACATTGGAATCCGAGACGACGATCAGCGAATAGTCCGGCCCCGCCTCCACGATTTCCCTCACCGGCTCGCCCACCGGGGTCAAGGCATCCTGCACCTCGATCCCCAAACCGGCCAGCATCATTCTGGCATTTTCGACATGACGCCTAGCCTCGGCCTCCTTCAATTCGTTGGCGGCGACGGAGATCAGCGAAACTGGACATTCGCACCGGTTGGCCAGCACGGCGTCGGCGCGAACCACGTCGGTCGCCCTGTCGGAACCGTTGGTGCAAATCAAGTGCCCATGTCCGACTTCCAGATCGCGCGCCACCAGGACCGAGCAGGGAGCCTCCTTCACGACCTTATCGAGCATCGATGAGTCCCACAATCCCCCCAGATTGCTTGTTCGCCACGTGTCGGCGGCGCCCAGGATGATCAGGTCGTAATCCTTGATCTTGGTTTGGTCGAGAATGCCGGTGGCAATGTCCGGCGCGACCTTGAGCTTGAGGACGACCTCCTTGCCCACTTCACTCCGCAAGACGACCTTGTTGTCGCCGACCGGGTCGCCGACGACGGGGACGTGATCGAACTCCTCCGACCAGTCCATGGACATGACGCCCAGTTCGACAAGCAGGTCACGGCCCTTTTTCAGGTAATTGATTCCGGGCACCTCGTCTCCCCATGCGAGAAGACTGTCGCCCTTGGGTCTGTCGCGGAGTCTGTCGTAACTCAAGGACCGGTCGATGGACCGAATGTAGAGCAGAACGATATCCACATCCACGCCCTTGCCCAGTCTCGCCGCGTAGCGCAACCCGCGGAAGGACTCTTCGGATCCGTCCAGACACACGAGAAATCGATATCTCTTACCGTCGTCGGCGGTGACGATGCTGCTCATGATCAATTCCCGGCATGAACATTCCGACCGTGGAGTCTGACATATTAGCATACCCTTATGGGTGCCACAATCGCTATCCGATGCGAGGACGTCGAATGCGTCCTCAACCGACCCACGCGTCGCTTCCGAAGCCGAGCGACTGAGCGGCCCCTAGACCTATGGCTTGCCGGCCTCGAGCGCCTTCGCGAGCATGTCGGAAAGCAGCGCGGCCGTGGGCTCATCCACGTCCAACACGGTAAAGCGGCGGCCCTCGCGGATGCGAAGTCGGGCAAGGGTAAGGCCGCTGCGGAAATGAAGCGCTTGAACGGTGATTTCCTTGCTCCACGGGGCGTCGATCTTGCCGACAGTGGTCACCTCGGCCTCGCCGGTTTCATCCATCAGTAGTTCCTTTGCGGGTATTGCAAATTGTTTTCAATTACTTCGAATAATGACAATCATTCTCAAATAACCGCAAGAAATATCTTTGCTCAACCGAAATAAGATCTTGCGGTACGCATTAGTGCATACTAATATCAACGCCAATTCGGTTACCCTCCCCGGTTGGGTAGGCGTAGCAGGAAAAATAAGAAAGGCTGCTGGCGAAACCGCGGCCGATGGTTTGGGAGAATGAGTGCGATCAGTCCTTGAGAGTGAGAGTCTTTCTCAACCGCTCCCCGTGACGTTCGACGCCCTTCCATCCGTCGGCTCGCTGTTAATCGAGGGTTCTCGCTCCGGCCAGCCGGAGCGTCCAACCTTGGGGAGGCGTGCCATTCCTACCTATGTGAATCCGGATAAGTGCGACGGCTGCAAGGCGTTGGAGCGTCCCGCCTGCATGTATATCTGTCCGATGAACTTGATGCAGCTCAACCCGCTCATCGGCAAGTCCCACAATCACGAGCCCGATCTTTGCTGGGAGTGCTACTCCTGCGTGAAGACGTGCCCGCAGTCGGCCATCGAGATGCGGGGCGGCGCCGACTACTTTCCCATGGGCGGGAGGCTGACGCCGTTGCGCGGAACCAACGCGATCACCTGGACGGTGCGCTACCGCAACGGCAGCATCAAGCGGTTCAAGTTTCCCATCCGATCCACCTCCTGGGGATGCATCGAGCCCTTTCCGGAGCGGGACCGCCCGCGTGGGAACGACCTCAAGGCGCCGACGCTTTTCGGCGAGGACAACCACCTCGGCGTCGACCGGCTGCCCATCCCGGCCACCAAAAAGCCCCCGGCCACTAAAACGCCAACGAAGAGTCAATCAAAACGGAGGACATGAACCATGCGGCGTCCGGAAACTGAAGTCGTGGAATGCGACGTGCTGGTCGTGGGCGGCGGGATGGCCGGCTGCGGCGCCTCCTACGAGACGGCGTATTGGGCCAAGCAGCATGGCCTGAAGGCGGTGGTGGTGGATAAGGCGGCGATGGAGCGCTCCGGCGCCGTCGCCATGGGACTTTCGGCGATCAACTGCTACATGGGCATGAAGTGGGGCGAGAACACGCCCGAGGACTTCGTCCGTTACGTCCGCAACGATCTCATGGGCATTTCGCGCGAGGACTTGGTCTACGACATCGCGCGTCACGTGGACGCCAGCGTTCACATGTTCGAGGAGTGGGGCCTGCCCTTCTTCAAGACTCCCGAGGGGCGCTACGTGCGCGAGGGCCGATGGCAGGTGATGATCCACGGCGAGTCCTACAAGCCGATCGTCGCCGAGGCGGCCAAGACCGCCATCGGCGAGGAGAACATCTACCAGCGGGTCTTCGTCTCCCATCTCTTGAAGGACAAGCGCGACCCCAACCGGATCGCCGGCGCCATCGGCTTTTCCACTCGCGATCCCAAGATTTACGTGTTCAAGGCCCGCGCCGTGGTCTGCGCCTGCGGCGGCGCCACCAACGTCTGGCGGCCGCACGCGGTGGGCGAGGGCCTGGGGCGGATCTGGTATTCGGTGTTCAACACCGGCTCGGTCTACAAGCTGATGATCAACGCCGGCGCCGAGATGACCTCCATGGAGCACCGCCTGGTGCAGACCCGCTTCAAGGACGGTTACGGCCCCGTCGGCATGTGGTTCCTGCTGTTCAAATCGGTGATCAAGAACGCCTACGGCGAGCGTTACGACCAAACCCGCGACGACGAGCTCAAGAACTGGCTGCCCTATGGCGGCATGGTCCCAGTGCCGACGCCGCTCCGCAACCACCAGATGCTGCTGGACATCAAAGCCGGGCGCGGTCCGCACTACATGCGCACCGACGAAGCCCTGCAGAAGTTGTACGCCGGCCAGACGGTGGAGAAGATCCGCGAGATCGAGAGCGAAGCCTGGGAAGACTTCCTCGACATGACCATGTCGCAGGCGCTGCTCTGGGCCTCCCACAATATCGACCCGGCGGAAACGCCGTCCGAGGTCTACCTGACCGAACCCTACCTGATGGGCTCCCACGCCACCGGCTGCGGCGCCTGGGTCAGCGGGCCCGAGGACGTGTCGCCCAAGGAGTATCAGTGGGGTTACAACCGGATGACCACGGTCAACGGCCTGTTCGCCGCCGGCGATGGGGTGGGCGCCAGCGGCCACAAGTTCTCCTCGGGCTCGTTCACCGAGGGCAGGCTCGCCGGCAAGTCGGCGGTCGCCTACGTCGTCGACCTGGCCGACGCCCCCCAGATCGACGAGGCCGAGATCGACGGTGTCAAGGCAGGCATCTGGCAACCCATCGAGCACTTCGAGAAGCACCGCGGCTCTTCCACCCGCGAGGACCTCAACCCCAACTACTTGTTGCCCAAGATGGGGTTGATACGGCTGCAGAAGCTCATGGACGAGTACGTCGGTGGGCCGGGCGCCTACTACATGACCAACGGGCCGCTCCTGGACCGGGGCATGGAGTTGCTGGAGGGCTTCAAGGAGGACCTCGGAAACCTTGGCGCCCGCGACCTCCACGATCTCCTCAGGTGCTGGGAGCTGTGGGACCGAACCATGTCCGCCGAGTGCCATATTCAGCACGTCAAGTTCCGCGAAGAGACGCGTTGGCCCGGCTATTACTACAACGCCGACCATCCGAAGCTCGACGACGAGAACTGGAAGGTGTTCGTCAACTCCCGCCGCGATCCGGCCACCGGTCAGTGGGAGATGTCGAAGAAGCCCTACATCCCGGCATGTGATTGAGCAGGTGTTGGAAGGAGGCACGGACCCATGGCGAAACCCCAGCATCGCTCGGTCAACCGATCGATCGTCGTCGTCGGCGCCGGCATCGCCGGCATCTCGGCGGCGGTCGAGGCGGCGGAGGCCGGTTACGACGTCACCGTCATCGAGCGCAACCCTTATTTCGGCGGCCGGGTGGCGCAACTCAACAGGTACTTCCCGAAGCTGTGCTCGCCCACCTGCGGACTCGAGATCAACTTCCAGCGGATCAAGAAGAACCCTCGGATCCGCTTCCTGACCATGGCCGAGGTCGCGAGCATTGGCGGCCGGCCCGGCGATTTCGATATCACCGTCATGCAGCATCCGCGCTACGTCAATGACCGCTGCACCACCTGCAACGCCTGCGTCGAAGTTTGCCCCGAGACCCGGCCCGACGCCTACAACCTGGGCATGGGCACGACCACGGCGATCTATCTGCCTCACGCAATGGCCTTTCCGATGAAGTACGTGATCGACGACGCGGCGTGCAAGCTGGAGGCTTGCGCCAGGTGCGTCGACGTCTGCCGGTACGGCGCCATCGACCTCGCCATGCAGGCGCGCTCGATCCAGCTCAAGGCCGGCGCCGTTGTCATGGCCACCGGATGGACCCCTTACGATGCCGCGCGTATCGACAACCTCGGCTTTGGACGGCACCCCGACATCGTCACCAACATGATGATGGAGCGTCTCGCCGCGGCCAACGGCCCCACCGGCGGGCGCTTGGCGCGCCCCTCCGACGGGCGCGAAGTCAAGCGCATCGCCTTCGTCCAGTGCGCCGGTTCGCGCGATGCTCTCCATCTCGGCTACTGCTCGGCGATCTGCTGCCTGGCGTCGCTCAAGCAGGCGTCCTACGTGATCGAGCGTCAACCGGACGCCGAAGTCACCATCTTCTACATCGATCTGCGGACGCCCGGCGGCTACGACGCCTTCTCGCGCAAGATCCAGGCCTCGGGCAACGTCAATCTGATCAAGGGCAAGGTGGCGAAGATCGTCGAGGACAGCGGCGACCTCGTGGTCGAGGCCGAGGATACCTTGGCTTTCGTCAAGCGCCGGGTGGCGGTGGACATGGTGGTGTTGGCCTCGGGCATGGCGGCGGCCCTCGACAACGGCAAGCCGGAGGGGAAAATCGCCTTCGATGACGACCATTTCGTGGTCGCCGACGAGACGGCTCCCGGCATCTACGCGGCCGGCTGTGCCCGCGGCCCCGTGGACGTGGCGACCGCCGTCCAGGACGCGACCGCGGCGGCGATGAAGGCGATCGGGGCAATCCAGAACGCGGCAATGGGATCAGGCCGATGACAAGGAAACTCGGTGTTTACGTCTGTTCGGGTTGCGGCATCGGCGAGTGCCTGAATGCCGACCGCCTGGCCGAGATCGCCAGGGACGAGTTCGACAGCCCGGTCATCAGGTCCTCGGCGGCGTTCTGTCTCGAGGACGTGGAGCAAATTCGCGGCGACGTGGCCGATGAGCGTGTCGACGCGGTGGTGATCGCCGCTTGCTCGCAGCGCGTCAACACTGACGTGTTCGCCTTTCCCCCAGCCACGGTGGAACGAGTGAATATCCGCGAGCAGGTGGTCTGGTGTCATCCCGCCGGCGATCCCGAGGCTCAGGCCATGGCCGAGGACCATCTCCGCATGGGCATCGCCAGGGCCGCCAAGCGCACGCCGCCGGACCCCTATACCGAGGCCAACGAGCGACGTGTCCTGGTGGTCGGCGGCGGTATCGCAGGGCTCAGCGCCGCGCTGGACGCGGCCGCGGCCGGCTTCGAGGTGAGGTTGATCGAGTGCGAGCCGCGATTGGGCGGTGTCGCCGCGCGGCTTCATCGGCAATACCCCACGCGCCCGCCCTATGACGCGCTCGAAGACATTCCGATCCAGCGGATGATCGCGCGGGTCGAGGCGGAAAAGCGCATTCGCGTCTATACCGACTCGCGAGTTGCGCGGGTGACCGGGCAGCCGGGCCGCTTCGAGGTGACGGTGGCGCGGAACGGCTCCCCCTTGGAGTTCGTCGCCGGCGCCATCGTCCTTGCCACCGGCTGGAAGCCGGCGGACGAGGCACGGGTCTATCGCTACGGCCACGGCCGGATCGCCAACGTGGTCACCTCGCTCGAACTCGAGGAGATGGTGGCCAAGGGCGCGGTGAAACGCCCCTCCGATGGCGGCCCGGTGAAGACGGTGGCGCTCATCAGCGTCGATGATGCCGCCGACGCGGAGCAAATCCCCTATTCCGGCAACGTCGAGAGCCTCGTCGCGCTCAAGCAGGCGCGCTATCTGCGGGCCGAAGATCCCGAGCGTCTGGTTTACGTGGCCTATCGGTATATGCACGCGCCCGGCCAGAACGAATATTTCTACAAGGCGGCCCAGCGCGACCCCGGCATCTTCCTCACCCGCGCCGCCGAACGCACGGTGAGCGCCGCCGAGGACGGGCGGGTCTCCATCGAGCTCGACAGCACGCTCCTTGGCGGCCGCGTCCGGATCGCCGCCGACCTGGTGGTGGTCGGCACCGGTATGCAGCCCGCTTCGCCCGAAATCGATGGCCTCCATCTCTCCTACCTGCAGGGCGAGGGATTGCCGGTGAACCGTTTCGGCTATGCCGATTCCAATTACATCTGTTTTCCTTACGAGACCCGGCGCACCGGCATCTACTCGGCGGGTTGCGTGCGCAAGGCGATGGACATGGCGGAGAGCGCGCGCGACGGAACGGCCGCCGCGCTCAAGGCAGTCCAGTGCATCGAACAGTCCACGGCCGGCGCCGCGGTCCATCCACGGGCCGGCGATCTGACCTATCCGCAGATTCTCACCCGCCACTGCACCCAGTGCTGGCGGTGCACCGAGGAGTGCCCGTTCGGCGCGATCGAGGTCGACGAGGCTACCCGCACACCCCGGGTCAACCCCAACCGCTGCCGGCGTTGCGGCACCTGCATGGGCGGCTGCCCGGTGCAGGTGATCTCGTTCGCCGACTATTCGGTGGACATCCTGTCGTCCATGGTCCGAGCCGCCTCGCTTCCGGAGGGCGAGGGGGCGGCGCCGCGCATCCTGGTATTGGCTTGCGAGAACGACGCCTATCCGGCGATCGACATGGCCGGCATCAACCGCGCGACCTTGCCGGGCTCGGTGCGCATCGTTCCGGTACGCTGCCTCGGCTCTGTCAACAGGGCGCTCGTCGCCGACGCGGTGATCGCGGGCTATGACGCGGTGGCGCTGATGGGATGCCGCTCGGGCGAGGACTACCAGTGCCACTTCATCCACGGCAGCGAGGTGCTGCAGACACGAATGGACAACATCCGCGAGGTCATGGACCGGATGGCGCTGGAACCCGAACGCGTGCAGTACCTGGAAGTGCAGATTTCCGAGGCGGACCGGATCCCCGGCATGCTGAACGACGTGGTCGAGAAGGCCCGGGCGCTCGGCGTCAATCCACTCCGGTACACGCCCCACTAGAGCGGGAAGCGCAGACCATGAACATCCTGAGCACCATGAGCCCGTCCATCGCCGTGCAGCCGGACCTCGACTTCAAGCGCGCTGTCCTCGGGCTCGATTCCGGCGATCTGACCAGCTGCTACCAGTGCGGCACCTGTTCGGTGACATGCCCGATCTCCACCGACGACGATCCCTTTCCCCGCAAGGAGATGGTATGGACGCAGTGGGGCTTGAAGGAACGCCTCATGCACGATCCGGCCATATGGCTTTGCCATCAGTGCCAACTCTGCTCCACCTATTGCCCGCGCGAGGCCAAGCCCGCCAACGTAATGGCGGCGCTCCGGGAGTACAGCGTCGCGTTCCACGCCTTTCCCCGCCTCCTCGGCAAGTGGCTGAACGATCCCCGCTACCTTCCGCTGCTGCTCGCCGTGCCGGTGCTCCTGCTGCTGGTGGCGCTGGCCATCAACGGGACCCTGACCGGGCTGCCCCCGGGCGATATCCTGTTCCGCGCCTTCATACCCTTCCTGTATGTCGAGGTCATCTATGTCGCGGCAGTGGTCTTCGCGCTGGCGGCCGCCGGGGTCGGCGTGTCGCGCTACTGGCGGGGCGCGGTGCGGCAGATCGGCGGCTTCAACGGAGCCAAGGTGTCAAGCGCCGGAGCCGTCTGGGCGGTGGCGCGCGACATTCTGCTTCATCGCCAATTTACAAAGTGCGACCGCGAGCGGGTCGGCGACCGTCCCACCTACAAGGCCCACCTGCCGCACTCGCATATAGCCGTGTTCTTCGGCTTCGGCGGCCTGTTCATCACCACCACCGGGCTGTTCATCGGCATCTACTGGTTCGACTTTTTCCCGCCGATGGCGCAGTCCCATCCGCTGAAGATCCTCGGCAATGTGAGCGGCGCCGCGGTCATCGTCGCCTGCCTGGTGTTCATGATCCGGCGCTGGGTCGACAAGGAGAAGGCGGGCAAAACCACCTACAACGATTGGCTTTTCGTGAGCGTGCTGCTGTTGGTGGCGGTGACCGGGTTCCTCTCCCAGATCACCAGGGCCGCGGAGCTGCCAGGCATGGCCTACACCACCTATTTCGTCCACCTGACCCTGGTGTTCTTCCTGCTCGCCTACTCGCCGTTCTCGAAGTTCGCGCACGTCTACTATCGCCCGGCGGCGATGCTGATCGCACGCTACCGCGAGGCCCGCAAACGCGCCGCCGGCTAGACGCGCGCGGGAGAAAGGACCGCTCTCGATGACCCATCTGGTGGCGCCCCACGGCGGCGGGCAACTCAAGCCGCTGTTGATCCCCGAGACCGAGCGCGCCGAGGAATGCAAGCGCGCGCGGACCCTTAAACAGGTGCCCATGACCAGTGGCGAAACCTCCGATCTCATCATGCTGGCGATGGGCGCCTATACGCCGCTCGACGGCTTTATGGGCTTCGACGACTGGCGCGGCGCCTGCGCCGAAATGCGGCTCGCCGACGGCACCTTCTGGCCGATTCCCATCACGCTGTCGTGCGCGCGCGACCTCGCCGAATCCATCCTGCCCGACGAGGAAGTGGCGCTTCGCGACGCCGAGACGGACGAGATCATGGGCCTCCTCGAGGTCACCGAGTCCTACACGGCGGACCGCGACTTCGAGTGCGCCCACGTCTATCGCACCACCGACCCGGCGCATCCTGGCGTGGCCAAGGTCCAGGCCAAGGCCGAGGTCAACCTCGCCGGGCGCGTGCTGGCGCTGAGCGAGGGCGCCTATCCGGAACGCTACAAGGGTCTCTATTTGCGTCCGGCCGAGACCCGCGCGCTGTTCGCCGAGAAGGGCTGGTCCCGGGTCGCCGCCTTCCAGACCCGCAACCCCATGCACCGCAGCCACGAATACTTGGCCAAGGTGGCGGTCGAGGTCTGCGACGGGGTGCTGATCCACCAAGTGCTGGGCGCGCTCAAACCCGGCGACATCCCGGCCGAGGTGCGCACCCGCGCCATCGACGCCTTGGTGCAGCACTACTTCGTTCCCGGCACCTGCGTACAGGCGGGCTATCCCATCGAAATGCGCTACGCCGGGCCGCGCGAAGCGCTGCTGCATGCCCTGCTTCGCCAGAACTTCGGCTGTTCACACTTGATCGTCGGGCGCGACCACGCAGGGGTAGGCGACTACTACGGGCCGTTCGACGCCCATCACATCTTCGACACCGTGCCCGAAGACAGCCTGATGACTCGGCCGCTGAAGATGGACTTGACTTTCCACTGCTACCGCTGCGGCGGCATCGCCACCGCGCGAACGTGCCCGCACGGGGACGAGGACCGCCTGCACATCTCGGGTACGCGGCTGCGCGAGATGTTCAGGAACGGAGGGAACGTCCCGGCCGAGTTCAGCCGCCCCGAGGTGCTGGAAGTTTTGCGCGCATACTACGCCAGCCTCAATTGAAAGCGGCGCGCCTTGGATTCGCCGCCTTAGTTTAGCCGGCTTCGTCGGCTTAATTCATTGAGAGTTTTCTCCGGTTATTGAAAATGATTATCAGTTATATTTGGAAGATGACAATGATTCGCAAATACTCGCAAGAAATAACCGTCCTGATATCGAAATAAAACCTTGCCGTACGTATCAGGATATACTAATATCAAACTCAATTGGGTTACTCTCCCTCTCCGGGCACAGGTAACCGAGAAAAATGAAGGGCTGCCGGGAATTCCGCGGCCGATGTTTTGGGAAATGACGGTATCGAAGCTCGAACGTTCAGAGCCGAGAGGATGTTGTTGCGGGTGGCGGAATTCGACGTATCGCTGAGAATGAAATCTTTTGTAGACCGCTCGCCGTGACGTAACGCTCACCTTTCGGTTGCCGTCTCGCCAATCATCGGCGGATTTCGGAAGCCCCATCCGAACACGCGACGGGATGGAAGGTGAGCGATCGATGACCAAGCCGATGCCTGCGACGCCTTTGCTTGACCAGTTGGAAAGCGGGCCCTGGCCAAGTTTCGTGAGCGGCCTGAAAAGGTTGGCCGAATCGACGGACAAGCCCTACGCACCGATGATGAAGGATTTGCTGGGGCAACTTGAGCGATCCTACGAAACCCGCACCGGGTACTGGAAGGGGGGCACGGTGGGCGTCCTCGGTTACGGCGCGGGCATCATCGCGCGCTTCTCCGAAATCGCCGAGGAGTTTCCGGAGTCCGCCGAATTTCACACGCTCAGGATCATTCCTCCCCCCGGCACCCACTACACCGCCGAGGCGCTGCGGCAACTGTGCGACGTGTGGGAAAAGTATGGATCGGGTCTGATCGCCCTGCATGGCCAGACGGGCGACATCATGCTGCAAGGGTGTCGGACCAAAAACGTCCAGCCGTGCTTCGACGAACTCAATGAAATGGGTTTTGATCTCGGCGGCGCCGGAGCAGGCATCCGCACATCCATTTCGTGCGTCGGCCACGCCCGGTGCGAGCACTCCTGCTACGACGAAGCCAAGGCCATGCGCCTCATCGTCAACAACTTCCTCGACGACATCCACCGGCCGTCGTTGCCTTACAAATTCAAGTTCAAGTTTTCGGGTTGCGCCAACGATTGCTCCAACGCGGTCCATCGCTCCGATTTCGCCGTGTTTGGAACCTGGCGCGACGACATCCAGGTGGATCAAGAGGAATTCAAAGCCTACGTCGAGCGCAACGGGCGCAAGTGGATGATCGACAACGTCATCCGGCTCTGTCCCACGGACGCCTTGTCGCTGAACGACGACGACACGCTCGAGATCGACAACAGCAGCTGCGTGCGCTGCATGCACTGCATCAATGTCCTCACCAAGGCCCTGCAGCCCGGCCGCGAGCGCGGCGTGACGGTTCTGATCGGCGGCAAACGGACGCTGAAGATCGGCGACCTCATGGGTACGGTGGTGGTCCCCTTCATGCGCATGAAGACCGACGAGGACTACGAAAAACTCCTGGATGTGGCGCAGCGCGTCCTTGACTTCTTCGTCGACAACGCTCTCGAGCACGAACGGATCGGCGAGATGATCGAGCGCATCGGCCTGGTGAATTTCTTGGAAGGGATAGACGTCGATCTGGATCCCAACATGATCAGCCATCCGCGCGCCAACTCCTATGTCCGCACCGACGGCTGGGATGAGGAAGTGGCCAAGTGGCGGGACCGGAATGCCGCGCCCGCTCCGGCCGCGGAATAGCCGCGCCGGGCAGCCCGAGGCGTCCTTGGAAACAAAGAGCCTTGGGGTCCTTGGAAACGAAGAACGTTAGGGAGGAAAAACCTTGGCTCAACCGCGTCGACCCATTGAATTAGGCGTCCCCGATCCGATGCCGTTCATGCATCCGCTGCTCAGACGCAACTACGGTCAGTGGAAATGGCATGACCGCCCGCGCCCCGGCGTCCTTCATCACGTCGCCGATAGTGGCGAGGAAGTGTGGACGGTCCGCGCCGGAACCCAACGGCAATTGGACGTCTACACCATCCGCGCGCTCTGCGACATCGCCGACGAGCACGCCGACGGATTCCTGCGTTTCACCACGCGCTCCAATGTGGAGTTCATGGTCGGATCGGCGGACCGGGTCGCGCCCCTGATCGAGAGCTTGGCGCAACACGGCTTCCCCGTGGGCGGTACGGGACCTTCGGTGACGATGATCTCCCACACCCAGGGCTGGCTCCATTGCGATATTCCGGCGACGGACGCGTCTGGCGTCGTCAAGTCCCTGATGGATTCGCTCTATCACGAGTTCACCCATGAAGAGATGCCCAATCAGGTCAAGATCACGACGTCGTGCTGCCAGATCAATTGCGGCGGCCAAGGCGATATCGCGGTCAACATTCAGCACACCAAACCGCCGACAATCAATCACGACCTGGTGGCGCAGGTCTGCGAACGGCCCGCGGTGGTGGCGCGCTGCCCAACCGCGGCGATTCGGCCGGCGGTCGTCAACGGCAAACCGAGCCTGGAAGTGGATGAAAAGAAGTGCGTGTGCTGCGGCGCTTGTTTCCCGCCGTGCCCTCCCATGCGGATCAATGATCCCGTTCATAGCAAACTCGCGGTGTGGGTCGGCGGCAAGCACTCGTCGACGCGCTCCAAACCGAGTTTTCATAAGCTGGTGGCGGCGGGGCTCCCCAACAACCCGCCGCGCTGGCCGGAGGTCACCGAGGTCGTCCACACGATCCTCTATGCTTACAAGAGCAACGCCCGGCCGTATGAGCGCATGGGGGAATGGATCGGCCGGATCGGCTGGCCGCGGTTCTTCGAGCTCACCGGCCTGCCGTTCACGAAGTACCACGTGGACGACTGGCGTCTGGCGCGCCCGAGCCTCAATGCATCGACACATGTCTACTTCTAGAAACCGAAGTCAACGTCGAAGGGGCTGAAACAATGGACTACGTCATCATGGTCAATGAAGGTCCATACAATCATCAGGCTTCCGATTCTGCCTACCACTTTGCGACGCACGCCCTCGGCAAGGGTCACACGATCCGGCGGATCTTTTTCTACTACGATGGCGTCCTGAACGGGACGAAGTTCTCCAGTCCCCAAAGCGACGACCGCAACATCGTCAAGCGGTGGGCGAAGCTGGCGGAAACCCATACCGTCGACCTGGCCGTCTGCGTCGCCGCCGGGCTCAGGCGCGGAATCACCGACGACACCCTCGCGGACGGATTCCGGATCACCGGTCTCGGCGAGTTCATCGAAGCCTGCATCGACGCCGGGCGAACCGTTGTCTTCGGCGATTGAGGAGAACCGATCCATGGCCCAGCCAGACGAAACCCCCGCCGAAATCGTGGTGAAGCGGTTTCTCTACGTTAACCGCAAGGCGCCGCACGGCACCGTTTATGCGCTGGAGGAGCTCGAGATGGTGCTTATCGCCGCCATGTTCGAGCAAGACGTGCATGTTGTCTTTCTCGACGACGGCGTTTTTCAGATCAAGAAGAACCAGAATCCTTCCACGCTGCAAATGAAGGATTTCTCGAAAACCTATCGAGCGTTCGAAGGTTACGGCGTCGAAAAAATCTACGTCGAGAGAGAATCCATGGAAGAGCGCGGGTTAACGCCCGACGACTTCATCCTCCCCACCACGGTGCTCAAGCGCGACGAGATGGGCTCCCTGATGGAGTCCATGGACGTCGTCCTGAGCGCTTGAGAAGGGCAAGAGGGATGCTGCATCTCGTTAACAAATCACCATTCGAGCGCACCAATCTGCAAGCCTGCCTGAAACGGGCGGTTCCGGGATCGGCCATCCTTTTGTTCGAGGACGCCGTGTACGCGTCGCTGCGCGGCACCGCCCAGTCCGACCTCGTCGCCAGCGCCGTCAACGCTTACGATTTTTTCGTGTTGACGCCGGACCTCGCCGTCCGCGGGCTCGATTCCAGCCAGGTCATCCAGGGCGTGGAACCCATCGACTATGACGGCTTCGTGGACCTCACGGTCACGCGGCAAACCGTCCAATCATGGCTCTGAAAATACGATTGATGAACCGGGAGCCATCGAACGGAAAACAGAAGGAGAAAATCGCGATGTATCAACTGAACGGTAAGACCATTGAACATGACGAAGAGGGCTACATTGCCAACCTCGATGATTGGAGTGAAGACCTCGCCAAGAAGATCGCTCAAGACGAAGACCTCGATATGACGGAAGAGCATTGGGAGGTGGTCAATTTCCTGCGGGACTACTACCAGGAATATCAGATCGCTCCGGCGATCCGCGTACTGACCAAGGCGATCGGCAAACGGCTGGGGCAGGACAAGGGAAGCAACAAGTATCTGTACGAACTGTTCCCCTACGGCCCCGCGAAACAGGCGTGCAAGATCGCCGGCCTGCCGAAACCGACCGGCTGTGTGTGAGCCGATGGGAGCGGCTTGCCGAACGCCGCCGGCCAAGGCCGCGACGGCAGCCGCTCCGCATTCTCGGATGGCGAACGGAAAGAACCGATGAGCTTTTTGACCATTGCCGTCTCTACTCTGCTGACGTTTTCCTTCGCGCTTTTCGTGGTCGCGATGGCGGGGCGGCTGTGGCGCTATGCGGCGACCCCGTCGCCTTTGCGCATTCCCACCATGCCGGCGCCTCTCACCCGCGCAGGTGTGGTCATGCGGCTGGCGCGCGAAGTCTTCCTGTTCGAAAGCCTGTTCCGGGCGGACAAGGTGCTGTGGGTCTTCTCCATGCTGTTTCATTGGGGGTTGCTCGTGGTTCTGCTCCGCCACCTGCGCTATTTTCTGGCTGTGCCGCCTCTACCCATCGTCATGCTGCAGCCGGTGGGCAAACTGGCCGCCATCGCCATGATGGTCGGAACTCGCCGGCCTCCTCGTCCGGCGCATCGTTCTTCCCCGAATCCGCTATGTCACTCGCGCCACCGATATGGCGATCCTCCTTCTCGTGCTTGTGCTGGGCGGCACCGGCCTCGCCATGACCTTCTGGATGACGCCGGACATCGTCGCGCTCAAGGATTACCTCGCCGGCCTGTGGCGGTTGCAGTGGACCGGCCTGCCCGGGGATTCCCTGCTCGCCGCTCACCTTCTACTGTTTGCGGCTTTGCTTGTGGTGGCCCCGTTCTCCAAGCTGCTGCACGCCGCCGGCATCTTTTTCAGCCCCACCCGCAACCAGCGCGACGACGCGCGCGAGCATCGGCATGTCGCCCCATGGGCGAAGCCGCTCGACGGCCGTCGCGGTTGAGAGCGAACGGACCCGACAGATGGACACGTTCACAACGCCACCGCTGACCGCCGATCCGGAAACGTCCGCGCCGCCGCCGTTGGTGCCGAACGCCATGGCGGCCTGCCGGTCGTACGTCGCCCAGCCGGCGCACAACGAGCCCCTCGGCTTTCCCGGCGCCCTGGTGGACGATTGGCAGACGGTAGCCGTGGCCAAGATGGGCGAGCTGCTCGACCGCTACGAATCGCTTCGGGTCTTTCTCGATATCTGCGTCAAGTGCGGGGCCTGCGCCGACAAGTGTCATTTCTTCCTCGGCACCGGCGATCCCAACAACATGCCGGTGGCGCGCCAGGACCTGCTACGGAGCGTCTATCGCTATTATTTCACCACCGCCGGAAAAGCGCTCGGCAACTGGGCCGGGGCGCGGCCGCTCGACGAAGACGTGCTCAAGGAGTGGTACACCTATTTCCATCAGTGCTCGCAATGCCGCCGGTGCTCGGTCTTCTGCCCCTTCGGCATCGACACCGCCGAAATCTCCATGGCCGCGCGGGAGATCATGGACACCATCGGCATGGGACAAAAGTACTGCAACGAGGTCATTACCAAGGTCCACAAGGTCGGCAACAACCTGGGCCTTCCCGAACCGGCGCTCGCCAACACCCTCGAAGGTCTCGAAGAGGACGTCCGGGACGAGACTGGCGTTGACGTGCGGTTCCCGCTGGACGTGCAAGGCGCCGATGTCTTGCTCATCACGCCGTCGGCCGATTTCTTCGCCGAACCCCATGTGGACGGCCTCATCGGTTACGCCAAGGTCTTCCACCAGGCCGGCATCAGCTGGACCCTCAGTTCCTATGCGTCGGAGGCCGGGAACTTCGGCATGTTCATCGGCTCCTACGAGCAGATGCACACCATCGCCAACCGCATCCGCAAGGCCGCGCTCGATCTCGGGGTGAAGCGGCTGATCTTCGGCGAATGCGGTCACGCGTGGCGAGTTGCCTATTCGTTCCTGAATACGCTGGCGGGACCCTGGGACTTCCTCGATCAGCGCTACCCAGTGCCGCAGCATATCGCCGAAATCACACTCGATCTGGTGGAGTCGGGCGCCATTACGCTGGACAAGGACGCCAACGCCGACATGACGGTGACGCTCCACGATTCCTGCAACGTGGCGCGCGCCTCGCGCCTGGGCCACCGTCCGGGCGGCCAGTTCACCATTCCGCGCGACTTGATCCGCGCGTCGGCGCCCCGGTTCGTCGACATGCACCCCGATACCATTTGCGACAAGACGTTTTGCTGCGGTGGTGGCGGCGGTCTCCTCACGGATGAACTGATGGAGCTGCGTGTCAAGGGCGCCAAGCCACGGATGGAGGCATTGAAGCAGGTGATCGACGATGAGCAGGTCACGCACATGGTCGCCATGTGCGCCATCTGCAAGAGCCAGTTCACCAAGGTACTGCCCTATTACGACTACCCCATGGAGATGGTGGTTTCGCTCCATCAATTGGTCGGCCGGGCGATACGGCTCGGCGGATCCCCGTAAAGGGAGACGAGACCGATCGAACGCAAGAGGACTCTCGGACAGAGGGTCCAGAGTTGGGAGGAGATGGTAGCAATGACCGAAGCTGTAAGCCGGGGACCGCGAGCCAGGACCTTCCGTCGGTTTCGCGAAGGGGATAGCCGCTACGACTTGTTGCAGGATGACATCTTCAAAGCGAGCAAGTCGCCCAAGTGCCCCACCTACGTTCTCAAGGCGTCGCCCTGCCAGGGCGCCTGTCCGTCGGGCCACGACGTCCGCGGTTGGCTGTCCATCGTGCGCGGCATCGACAAGCCGGCGGACGGCGTGCGCTGGCAGGAGTATGCCTTCCGGCGAATGACGGAAGCCAACCCGTTTCCGGCGATCATGGGCCGCGTCTGCCCGTCGCCATGCGAGGATGCCTGTAACCGCAACGAGCTGGAAGATTACGTCGGTATCAATTCCATCGAGCATTTCGTCGGCGACTGGGCGCTCGCCGAAGGTCTCGGCTTCCCTCAACCGGTGCAAATGACGGGGAAGGTGGTCGCGGTCGTGGGGGGCGGGCCTTCGGGCCTGTCGGCCGCCTACCATCTCCGCCGGCGGGGTCATGGCGTCGTTCTCTATGACGATCACGAGGCGCTCGGCGGCATGGTGCGCTATGGCATTCCCGGCTACCGGACTCCCAGGGAGGTGCTGGACGGCGAACTTCAACGCATCCTCGACATGGGCCTCACCGTCCACCTGAATACGAGGGTGGGACGGGATCTCCCCATCGCCGAGCTGGAGCGGGACACCGACGCGATCTTCTGGGCGCTCGGATCGCACCAGGGGCGCACGCTGTCCATCCCGGGCGGCGATGCCATCAATTGCATCACCGGCGTGGACTTTCTCAGGGCCTTCAACGAAGGACGGCTCGAGTCGGTCACCGGCCAAGTGGTGGTGATCGGGGGCGGCGACACGTCCCTCGACGTGGCCACCGTTGCCCGGCGCCTCGGCCATGTCACCCAGGTGCACGAAAAGGACCGGCCCGGCATCGCGGTGATAGGCCAGGTCGCCCACGACGTGGCGACCACCGCCCGGCGCGAAGGCGCGGACGTGGTGCTCACGTCGCTGTTCCCCATCGACCGGATGATGGCGTCCCGCCGCGAGGTCGAAGACGCAATCAAAGAGGGCGTCGAGATCCGCGGAGGCCTCATGCCGCTCGAGGTCCTGCAGGACGAGGAAGGCCGAGTGCGGACCCTCAGGGCGTGCCGCTGCGACATGGACGGCATGAACCCGATCCCCATCGCCGACACGAACGAAGATGTTCCGTGTCAGCTGCTGGTGATCGCCATCGGCCAGAAAGGTGACTTAGGCGATCTCGCCGAACTGGACAACGGCAGCGGTTTCATCTCCACCGATCAGCGGATGTGCGTGGCCGGCCACGAGGGGCATTTCGCCGGTGGCGACATCCTTCGGCCACATCTGATGACCTCGGCGATTGGCCATGGACGGATCGCCGCCGAGAGCATCGACGTATATCTGCAGGGCATGGAACCCAAACGCCGCCCGCGCGTTGACATTCTTCCGTTCAATTTGGCCGAACGCCTGCGTAGGGCCGGCCAGTTGACCGAGACGTGCGAGGAACCGGCGCGGGGGACCGATTCCAGCGATTTCGCCATCCACAATTTCGAGGACCGCTCGGCCCACGAGATCAGCACTCATGAAGAACTCTACCTCGGTCATTATCCCTTCGCGCCGCGGCATCCCCGCCGCAGCCGCACCATCGCCCCGGGGGAGGTTGTCGGCGATTTCAGTGAGCGGCTGTATGCCCTGAGCGAAGAGGAAGCCATTGCCGAGGCCGACCGCTGCATGAGCTGCGGCCTCTGCATCCAGTGCAACAATTGCGTCAACTATTGTCCGCAGCGGGCGGTCAGCCGGGTCCCAAGGTCGGAAGCGGTCCTTGGCCATTACGTCCAGACCGACTATGACCGCTGCATTGGCTGCCACATCTGCCACGACGTTTGCCCGACCGGATACATCAAGATGGGGCTCGGCGAATGACAAAGCGGCCGCTCACGTCAGGGCGTTGGCTCAAGCCCGTCGCGGCCATGACCGGAGTGGCGATCATGACGATTGTGGCGCTGTTGGCGCCCGGCTTGAGTGCGGGGCCGTCGAACCTGAGCGAGCAGTCGTCCGTAAAAACGGCGCTGCCGGGGCCCTGCCTGCTGCCGGCGTCCGAGATGCGCCGCAAGCACAAGGCGCTATTGTTCGAGGAAAGGACCAAGGCGGTTCGCAATGGCATCCGCAATCCGGAGGCCAGCCTGACCCGGTGCGTTGCGTGCCACGCCGTTCACGACGAGGCCGGCGTGGCGGTGGCATACGAAGACGAGCGGCACTTTTGCCGCGCCTGTCACATGCGGGTGGCGGTAGCCCCGGATTGCTTTTCCTGCCATCGCTCGACACCGATGGCGCCGGACCCGGCGGAGGGAAAGCCATGAACGCGCCCAACCCCGTCAACAGGCGCACGGTTCTCAAGACCGCCATTGCCGGACTTGCGGCGACGGTGCTGGGTCCGGGACTTCTGCTGGTTGAGTTCGGCGGCGAGGCCAAGGCGGCGGGCCAGACGGCGAGCGCGACCCGCCGCTGGGGCTTGTTGATCGATCTGTCGCGCTGTCGGGAAAACTGCTCCGCCTGCGTCGAGGCCTGCAGCCAGGAACACGGCTGGCATGTGGAGGCGCGCGGTGCGAGCGAGCCCCAGTGGATCCGTATCATCGAGGCCACCGATCCGACCACGGGCAAGTCTTCGCATGTCCCGTTGCTGTGTCAGCATTGCGCCAATCCGCCGTGCGCCGATGTTTGCCCCACCAGCGCCACCTTCCGGCGCGACGACGGGATCGTTCTCGTGGATCGGCACCGCTGTATCGGTTGCCGTTACTGCGTCATGGCCTGCCCCTTCGGCGTTCGGTTCTTCCTGGGCGATGCGGTCCACGATCAGCGCGTCCATTCGCCTCGCGGGAAAGGAACGGCCGAGGGATGCAACATGTGTGTCCACCGCGTCGATGATGGCCGTCTGCCGGCGTGCGTCGAAGCGTGCGCGGCGGCCAACGGGGCCATGACCTTTGGCGATCTTCACGACCCGAACAGCCCGATCCGCGCGGCGTTGGCCGAAAAGGCAGCGACGCGGCTGCGCGCGGACCTCGCCCTCGCCCAGGGCATCCGCTACCAGAGCCTTTAGGGGAGAAGACCGACGATGCCGGCGATGACATATGCCCAGTTGGAAACCCCGGCGGCGCGGCTGTGGCCTGTCATGGCCATTGTCGCCGCCGTCGTGGTGGCTGGCCTGGCGGCCTTCCTCGCCATGGATATCGAAGGCCATCAGGTCACCGGCATGACCCAGCGGGTCCCTTGGGGCGTTCCCCACGTTTTCGCCTATTTCCTGATCCTCGCCGCCTCCGGCGCGCTCAATGTGGCGATGTTGGCCGCCGTCTTCGGCCGGACCGTCTACAAGCCGCTGGAGCCGTTTTCGACCATGCTGGCGATCGCGCTTCTGATCGGCGGGCTCACTATTTTGGTGCTCGATCTGGGGCGGCCCGACCGGGTGCTGTTGACCATGCAATACCGCAACAACTGGTCGATTTTCGCCTGGAACACGGTTCTCTACACGGTGTTTCTGGGGCTCGCGACCGCCCATCTGGCCACGCTTCTCAATCGCCGCCACGCCCGATTCAGCCCGATCACCGGCCATTCCGCAAACCTGTGGCGCTTCGTGCTCACCACCGGCACCGGCCTCGATCTCGGCGTGCTGATCGCCCGCGAACTTTATCAATCGGCGATGTTCGCGCCGCTATTCATTTCGTACGCCCTCACCTATGGGCTGGCGGTTCTCCTGGTCCTGCTCCCCGCCGTGGAGTGGTTGGGAGGGGGCCGGACGGAACCGGACGTTGAGCGGCGCCTGGGCCGCTTGCTTGCCATTTTTGTCGCCATCTCGTTCTACCTGACGCTGACGCTGTACGCGTTCAACCTCTACGCGCCCGCCGGCCGCGACCTGACCCGGTTTGTCTGGCTCGAAGGCGGGGTGTACACCGTCCTCCTCTGGGGAGGCCAGATTCTTCTCGGAACGGCGGTTCCGTTGTTGTTGATCGCCAAGAAACAGCCAATTGCCGCCGCCGCCGCGGTCATCGTTGGCGGGCTGGCCACAGTTTACGTCTTCATGATCGCGGCGCAGGCTTTTCCGCAGTCGATCTTGCCGGGCTTCGTCGTCTCTTCGCCGTACGGAGACGGGACCGTGGCGCACTATGTGCCCCGTTGGCCCGAGTGGCTGCTGGGATTTGGCGGAGTAGCGGTCGCCCTCCTGGTGCTGCTCGGGGGGTGTTTGCTGTTCCGCGTGGCGCCGGCCCGGCGAGCCGAAGCCGGGCGGCCCCTCGGCGTGGAGGACTCTACATGAACATGATGAATATGATGGGCGCCGCCTCTCGAATGACACCCGAACGGGCGATCCCGCGGTTGTTCATCTCCGCCGCCCGCAAGTCTTCGGGAAAGACCATTGTTTCGTTGGGCCTCTCCGCCGCCTTTCGGTCTCTCGGCCTCGCGGTGCAACCCTACAAGAAGGGGCCGGATTTCATCGACCCCCTATGGTTGACGGCGGCGACCGGTCGGGCCTGCCGCAATCTCGATTTCCACACCATGACCCCGGACGAGATCCGCACATGTTTTGCCGCGCACTCGGTCGACGCCGATCTCGTCATCGTCGAGGGCAACAAGGGCTGCTATGACGGGGTCGCCACCGACGGGCATGACTCGGCGGCCGCGCTCGCCCGTCTGTTGGCGGCGCCGGTGGTGCTCGTCATCGATACGGAGGGCATGACCCGCGGCATTGCCCCGCTGCTTCTCGGCTATCGTCACTTCGATCCACAGCTCGCCATTGCCGGCGTCATCCTCAACAAGGTTTCGGGCGCGCGGCACGAGGCCAAGCTCCGCCGCGCGGTGGAAACCTACACCGACGTGCCCGTGGTGGGCGCCATTTATCGCTCTCCGCAACTCGGCATCCAGGAACGCCATCTCGGTCTCGTTCCCGCCAACGAAGCGGCGGAAGCCAAGTCGGCGATCGCGCGGATTGCCGCGATCGTCGCCAAACAGGTGGATCTGTCCTTGCTGTTGACCGTCGCGAGAACGGCCCGCGCCTTGCCCGCCGCCCTGCGTCCGGCCGCGCCCGCCTGGCATGGGTCGAGACGCCGGATCGGTTACGCCTCCGATTCCGCGTTCGGGTTTTACTATCGCGACGATCTGGAAGGCCTTGCCGAGGCGGGCTGCGATCCGGTCCCCTTCAACACCCTCGCCGACCGCCGCTTGCCGCCCGACCTCGACGGGCTGTTCCTGGGCGGTGGCTTTCCGGAAACCCACATGGCGGCTCTCGAGGCCAACGAGGAGCTGAGGAGCGATATCCGCGCCGCGGTTCTGGGCGGGCTGCCCGTGTACGCCGAGTGCGGCGGCATGATGTATCTCTGCCGCGGTATCCGCTGGCAGGGTGAAAGCCGGGCCATGGTGGGCGCCCTTGACGCCGATGCCGTCATGCACGCGCGCCCGCAAGGGAAAGGCTATGTGGTTCTCGAAGAGACCGTGAACGCGCCATGGCCTGGGCGAACCCGCGGGTCCGTTCCGGCCCATGAGTTTCACTATGCCAGCATCGACAATCTCGGCGCCGACACCCGCTTCGCTTACAAGGTGCTCCGCGGCCATGGGATCACCGGCCGCGACGACGGCATCGTCACCGGCCGGACCCTGGCTTCGTTCAGCCATCTGCGCGGCGTCGGCGATCGTCCTTGGCCTCGGCGCTTCGCCGAGTTCGTCCACGGCGCGACGGCGGCGCGCGCCCTGATCGGCGGCCATGGACGCCTGAGCGTCGCCCCACCAAGGCGAATTGGCCGACCGCCGCGTCGGCTCCCTTTCATCGTTTCTGTCAAGCAGCACGAGGAGGCGCACGAAGATGTCCAACCGCACCACGATTGATGCCCGCAAGGCATTCTGTCCCGGTCCCATGATGGAGCTCATCGCCGCCCTAAAAACAAAAGAGGTCGGCGACGAGGTCGAGGTCTTGTCCAAGGACAAGGGGTCGGCCAACGACATTCCACTGTGGACTAAAAAAGTCGGTCATGAATTGGTGTCAAACGAAAGGATCGACGACTATTGGTCGTTTGTCGTCAAGAAGATGCGATGAACGAGACGAGTTTTGATTTTTAAGCAGCCCGCTAGGCAATGAGGCTGCGTTTTGAGATCGACGTGACGCCACGTCACGTCGAACAATGCATGAGGAGACTTTTGAGGAGGAAGCCATGAAGACACGCATCCTTATCGTAGGCGCGGGCATGGGCGGCACGATCGTCGCCAACGGTCTGGCCCGCAGCCTGTCGAACGAGTTACGCATCGGAGACGCCAGCGTGACAATCCTGGGCACCACGCCGAACCATTTCTATCAACCCGGGCTTCTCTACGTGCCCTTCGGCCGCGCCCGCGAGCCGGAGCTGTCTCGTACCGAACGCTCGATCTTGAACCGTCGGGTCAATTTCGTCATGGATCCGGCAAAGCTAATCGATGTCGATCACAACTGCGTCGAAGCCGAGTCCGGCAAGATCTACCGCTATGACTATCTTGTTATTGCGACGGGATCACGTTTGGCGCCCGAAATGATCCCCGGCCTCAAGGAAGGCGCCTATCAGTTCTATGACCTGGAAGGCGCCCGCAAGACACGCGCGGCTCTCGACGATTTCGATGGCGGTCGGATCGTCATCAATATCAATGTCCCTCACAAGTGCCCGGTCGCGCCTCTCGAAGTCACTCTGATGTTGGAGGAGCACCTGTGCGAACGCGGCATCCGCGACAAGTCCGAGATCACCTACACCTACCCGATTGGTCGCCTTCACGGGCTCGAGCCGGTCGCTCACTGGGCGGTCCCGGAATTCGATCGGCGGGGAATTCAATACGAGACGTTTTTCAACACCAAGGAGGTGGATCCCGAAAAGCAGACGATCACATCCGAAGAGGGCGAGACCCTATCGTACGATCTCCTGATCACCATCCCGCCGCACAAGGGGGCCGCGGTCATCGAAAAGTCCGGGTTGGGGGCGAACGGATGGATCCCGACCGATACGAAGAACCTTCTGCGGAAGGATTCGGATAACGTATTCGTGGTGGGCGATACCACCGACATTCCCATCTCGAAGGCGGGCTCGACCGCCCACTTCGAGGCCGATACGGTCATCCAGAACATCACCCACCTGGTGCTGGAGGGCCGCTGGGCGCGCCAGTACGATGGCAAGGTGTTCTGCTTCATCGAAACGGGCATGAACACCGGCACGTACATCTGGTTCAATTACGAGACCCCGCCGAAACCGACGCCCCCGACACAGATGGTTCACTGGGCGAAACTTGCCTACAACCGGATGTATTGGTTGTCGGCCGGCGGGTTGCTTTAATGGACATGGGAGAGGCAATGGAAATGGACACGCCATTGAAGATCACCCCCGAAGCATTGGAGGTTCAAAGCCTCGGGCTCGCGGCCTCGCAAGCAATGAACGACGCCATGGTCGAACGGCTCGTGACGACCGCCGCCCACGGCATCGAAGTGCTTGACCGTCTCAACGACGAGGATACGCGGGTCGCCGTGCACCGGTTGCTCGACGGATTGACAACCATGCACACGACTGGCTCCCTCGATGGGCTGCTCGAACTCGCGGAAATGCTCCAGGCGGCGCGCTCCGCCATGACCGACCAAATGATCGAGCGGCTGTATGGCTTCATGGAAACGATGGTGACTAGCCTCGCGACGCAGAACGTTGCCCAACTCGCGCAGGACGCGGAGCTGTCGCTCTATGAGGCCGCGGATTGGAGCAACGGACCGCAGGCGCCAAAGGGCTTGCTGGGGGTGCTCCGCTCCCTCGCCAAGCCCGAAACGATTCAGACGCTCAATCTGATGGTCGCGTTCGGCAACTGCTTGCGGGAGCGCACCAGAGGCCCCCAAGGGGGCCTGGAACCCGACACAGACGACGAAGTCTAACGGGAATTCGCGGGGCCCGGTCGGATCGACGGATGTGCAAGGCGGGATCGTAAGCGATTTCCGTCCATAGGCGCATATTGCCCTCAAGCCGCGTCAGCGGGGTGAGGGCGCTCGTCCGGCATCCATTTTACCGGCAATCCGCGTAGAAGCGGCGCCCGGCTTCACATCTTCCGAAAAAAGCCGATACAAGGTTTCCAGCACGATAGCGATCTCCATGCCGTTCAGGGAATAGCAGATCGTTTTCCCATCCCGCCGGGTCTTGACCACTCCGTCCCGGCGAAGCCTGGCAAGGTGCTGCGAAAGCGCCGATTGCGAGAGACCCACCACCCGTTCCAATACATTCACACAGCGTTCGCCCTCCAGCAGTTCGCAAAGAATCCGCAACCGGCTCTCGTTCGCTAGAGCCTTCATCAGCTCGGACGCCACGCGGGCGTTCATCTCCGGGGCCAATTCCTTCACCCTTACTGATCCCGATGTCGCCGCCATGCCAACCTCTCTTCTGTGCGCAAAGTATCCTTTTCAGGGACCGATACCTCTAAGCCACCGTGATCTCAGCCGCGGGCGCGACCGCCGTTCTTCATATTCAATTTTCTTAATATGATGTGCAATTCGATGTCATGCTACCTTAATTTTTCGACAAGCGCAGATCGTCGCGTCCAGCCAGGCGTTTTTTGGAAGACCTTGTACGACGCAAACGGCGGCACGCGGGCCGAGCTTCCGTTTTGGGGTAGTGGTCTTTCAAGGGGTTGTTTGGTAGCGGAGGAGGGACTCGAACCCCCGACACGCGGATTATGATTCCGCTGCTCTAACCAGCTGAGCTACTCCGCCCCGATAGGACGATTGCGGCCCGCACTATGTCCAAACCGGTGACACGGGTCAAGGGCGCGGGCGGGCATCGTGTTTACCGGTCCTCGACTTCAATGACCAACGGTGACTTGTCGGCCGCGGATGTCACTGGGCGCGGGCGCGGCGGCGGCAGCGCCGCTTTCTCCGCCGGTGCCGCCTCGGCTTCGGTCTCGGCCTCGGCCTCGGCCCTGCTCTCTCCCTCCGCTTCTTCCGGTTCGTCCGTGGAGGTTGGACTGGACCGCAACAACGGGGTCGGCGCGTCGTCCGGCTCCGCGGCGGGCGCCGCCGTGGGCGCCGCTAATGGCTGAGCTTCGGGGGCCGGGACGGGATACCTCGCCGGCGGCGGCGCATCGAGACGCGGCGCGGGAAGCGGTTCCGGCCCCTCATACTCCTCCGGCGCCGGCCCGTAGTAATTCACCAGCCGCCGCTCCCCCCCGAAGAGGGGACGTTTGTAGCAGTCGACGTCACCGATCGTCCGGTAGCAATAGATCGGGGTGTAGTCGGACACGGCCTCCGCATACGGGTCGTCGTGCCCGCATCCGGAGATGAACCCGGACAGCGCCAGCCCGAGGAGCGCCGCCACCCCCCTGCGTCCCATGATGCGTCTCATGCTTCGCACCGCCGGTATCCCTAAATCCGAAAAATCTACTCATAGGTTGCAAACGTTGAGTGAAATTCTCTCAAAATTAGGCGCGCACGTCAATGACCGTTCGCCCCCGCACCTGTCCCTTGAGAATTTTCCCGGCCTCGGTCGGCGCCTCCGCCAACGGCACCACGTGAGTCATGGCGTCCAGTTTGTCCATCGGCAGCTCGCGGGCCAACCGCGGCCAGGCGATCATTCGGCGCTCCGTGGGACAGGTCGCGGAGTCGATCCCGAGAAGGTTGATGCCCCGGAGCAGGAACGGAATCACCGTTGCCTCGAACGCGATGCCCCCGGCGTTTCCCACCGAGGCGCAACTTCCCCAATAACAAATTCCGGGGAGGACGGCGCCGAGGCTCTTGCCGCCGACGTTGTCGATGACCCCGGACCACCGCTCCGGGCCCATGGGTCCCTTGGGCGGCGTTTCGAACTCCTTGCGATCGACCATGGTGGTGGCGCCCAAATCCCGCAGGTAGGCGTGGGTTTCGGCCCGGCCGGTGGACGCCGCGACCCGGTATCCAAGATTGGCGAGGATGGCGATCGCGATGCCGCCCACCCCGCCGGCGGCGCCGGTGACCAGCACCTCGCCCTTGTTCTCCGGTTTGAGGCCGTGATCCTCCAGGGTCATCACCGCCAGCATGGCGGTGAAGCCGGCGGTTCCGATCGCCATGGCCTGGCGCATGGTCATTCCCGCCGGCAGCGGCACCAGCCAGTCGGACTTGACCCGCGCCTTCGTCGCGTAGCCGCCCCAATGGGCCTCGCCCACGCGCCAGCCGGTGAGGATCACCTCGTCGCCCGGCTTGAAGCGGGGGACTCCGAGGTTTCGACGGTGCCCGCGAAATCGATGCCCGGCACGTGCGGATACGTCCTGACCAGCCGGCCGATGCCGTTCAGCACCATGCCGTCCTTATAATTGAGGTCGGAATAGGCCACCGAGACCGTTACGTCCCCGTCCGGAAGGGCATCGTCGCCGAGCGACCGGATGCTGGAGGTCACCTTGCCATCGGTCTCGTCCAGCACCAACGCCGTGAATCCGCTCTCCTGTGTCATCGACTATCCTCCCCTATTGGTTTTGCGGTTGTCGCGTCCCGGCGGTTCCGGGCTTGACACCCATTGTCGACGCGAAACGGCCGCAGGTCAACGATGGGCGGCACCGGCGACGGGCTCCCCGGAACGTGACCGTCAGATTTATGCGATGGTTTAGCTCAACCCGCTTTCGAACATCACGACGATGTCCTCGTCGCCGGGCTTGTACTGGCAAGCAAGCCGGACATCCGGAGGAACGCCCCGCGCCTCGGCATTCTCCACGTCGGCGGCGGTCAACAGAACCATGGTTTGCAGAAGAAACTTCTCTTTGTCACTCAGCGGCGCGACCTCTTCGGTTCCGCTCGATCGGGTCTCCACATGGACGACGCAGGCGCCGCAATCGCCGGTGACGCAGTTGAACAGAATGGGGACGCCGTGATCCCGGGCGATGGCCAAGAGGGTTGGCCGCTCTCCGGGCAAGCCGGGAACGGTGATCGTCTTATCGATAGAGGATGACAAAAAGCGTATCGTCGCCATGCGGTTTCCGCCTCGTTGCCAATCAGTGCGTCAATACCGGCGCGGAAGGCCGGGCATGGCGACGTAGCCGGGCAGGTGCTCCACCCGGTGAACCCAGGCCCGCACCGCCGGATACGGATCGAGGGACACGTCGCCCTCCGGCGCCAGCGCCACATAGGGATAACATGCCAAATCGGCGATGGTCGGCCGCCCGAGTTCCAGCCATTCCCATCCCGAGAGATGCGCTTCCATGCACTCGAGGATCTTTCGCGCGATCGCTTGGGCGCTTTCGACGACCAGTTCCACGTTGAAGCGGATCGCCAGCCGCGCCGCTCCCGGACCATGCTGGATTTCGTTGGCGGCCGTAAACAGCCACTGAACCACGCGGGCCATTTCGCCAGGCGCCGTCGGCAACCAGTCTTCGCCGCCATAGCGGCGCGCCAGATAGACCAATATGGCCTGTAAGTCGCGGAGCGTCAGATCTCCGTCCACGAGGGTCGGCACCTGGGCCAACGGATTGATCTTCAGGTACTCGGGCGACCGGTGTTCACCGGCAATGAAATCGACAGGAACGGTGTCGTACGCGAGGTCAAGCATGGACAGCAACAGCCGAACCTTGTGGCAGTTGCCCGACAGCGCGACGTTATACAGTTTCATCGTCCCCGCGCGTTTGTCTGACTCTTCGTTTTCCGGCGCCACACCATCAAGCCGAGGCCGGCGAGCGCGGTGCCGAAAATGGGCAGAGCCGCCGGAACGGGCGTGGCGACCGCAATGACACCGAGGTCGTCGTAATCGCCGCCGTCGATACCCCGTCCCGCGTCGTCCATGAGGATCAATATCGTGTTGGTCGGATCGCTTGTCAGCTTCCAATCGCCATCGACGCCATCCGGCTCCAGATAAGACATCAAGTAGCTTATAAGACGATCGCCAACCGCGTTGTTTCCCGAGATATTGCCGACGGAAGCCCCGCCACCGAGACTGGTGGTGAACCCGAAGTCAACGAGTCCGGCCGACGGCTGAAGGACGCTGAAACTCGGCCGTGGCGACGAGTCTCCGCCCCCGTCCTCGCCGATACCGGAGCTCATGAACATGCCGCTTCCGGCGTTGAATACATTGGTGGCCTCGGCAAAAGAGCCGATGTAGTCATAGGTGATGGTGACATTGGCGGCGGTCGTGGATAATTGGGCGCCGCCGCTCCAGAACAATCGGCTGTCATCCGGATTGCCGATGACGCCGCCGCCGGGGACCAAGGCTTGGAAATCCGCGGTTGGTGTCGGAATCAGGTCGTTGGCAGCGGGCAGCGGTTGATCGTCGATACCGCCGACGGAGAACAACGCCGCTTGCGCCGGCTGAAGACACCCGAATACCAGGGCGGCGACCGCCACGGACCCGGCCAAACAAAAAATTCGCAAAACAGATCTCCTTTATACGCCAACCGGTTCCGACGCCAAGTTCCCCCAAGGCACCGAACCGACACACCTACAAAGACGCGCGGGGGGGGGGGGGCGGATGACCGACCCTTCGGTAACGCAATCGGCTTACAATTACCCCAATTGAGGTGGATTCTCAAGCAATCTGTGGGCGCGGCCCGGGGCGGTTTAGCAAGTGGGCCTCGGACCGTCGATCAGCACCGCTTCCGCGTGGTACGCGCGAAACCCCGCCCGCCGGTAAAACGCAAGGGCCTTGGGATGATCCTCGGTGCAGGTATGCACCCAAACCCGCTTGGCCTCCCCTGTCCAGGCCGCTCGCAACGTGGCCTCCATCAGATACCGGCCGAGCCCGCCGCCGATGAACGCCGGCGTCAGCCCGAAATAAGCGATCTCCACCTCGCCGGCGCGCCGGCGGTCGAGTTCCGAGTATCCGGCCACGGCGTCGCCCGCGCGCAGCACCTGGACCTCGACGGCCGGATCGGAAAGGATGGCCGCCAGGTCCGCGTCGCTCATGACGCGCCGTTCCCACCACAACCACGCCTCACCCACGGCGTCGTAGAGGGATCGATAATCGGCCACCGACGGGTTGGACAACAGTTCCAGGCGGATGCCGGGAGCCGGCGGCGCGATGTTCGGAGGAACCCCCTCGCCCCAGGGCGGCGCAAGCATTTCCAGATAGGTGATGATGGATCGCAGCTTGCCCGGAGGAATCGCGGGGCCGGATGGCGCTACAGGCATTCGAGAAAACGGACCGCTTCTCCGGCCGGGTCGCCGAGCAGCTCGCCGTCGCGCATGACGATCCGGCCGCCGACGATGGTCGCCACCGGCCAGCCGGTGACCGTCAGCCCGTCGAACGGCGTCCAGCCGCACCGGCTCGCGATCCACCGGTTGGTGATCGTCCGCCGCATCTTGAGATCCACCAGCGTGAAGTGCGCCCCGTATCCCAGCGCGATCCGGCCGCGGCCGGCGACGCCGAAAATACGCGCGGGGCCGGCGCTGGTGAGATCCACCAGGCGTTCGAGGCCGAGCCGCCCCTTGGCCACGTGATCGAGCATGACCGGCAGCAGCGTCTGCACACCCGGCATGCCCGACGGACTTTGCGGATAGGGGCGCTTCTTCTCCTCGCGGGTATGGGGCGCGTGGTCCGAGCCGATGCAGTCCACCAGGCCTTGCTCCAGCGCCGTCCACAGGGCGTCGCGGTGGCGCGCGTCGCGGATCGGCGGGTTCATCTGCGCGAAACTGTCCAACAGTTCATAGCATTCGGGCGCCGCCAGGGTCAGATGCTGGGGGGTGACCTCGACGGTGGCGAGGTCGCGGTAATACTTGAGCAACGCCATCTCGTCCGCCGTGGTGACGTGCAAGACATGGACCCGGCGCCGGGTTCCGCGGGCGAGCTCCAGCAAGCGCTTGGTGGCCAAAAACGCGGTCTGGGCGTCCCGCCACTCGGGATGCATGGCGGGATCGGCGCCGCCCTCGACGATGGTGAAGCGCTCGCGCAGGCGGCGTTCGTCCTCGCAGTGCACGGCCATGCGCCGCGACCCGTTGGCCAGCACCTTGGCGACCGAGGCATCGTCGGCGACCAGCAGATCGCCGGTGGAGCTTCCCATGAACATCTTGACGCCGGCGCACGCCGGGAGTGTCTCCAAATCCGCCAGGTGGTCCGCGTTCTCCGGCGTGGCGCCCACATAGAACGCCATGTCCACCCACGCCCGGCCCTTGGCCCGCCGGCACTTGTCGGCGAGGTCGGCGGCGGTCACGGTGGACGGCTTGGTGTTGGGCATCTCGAACACGGCGGTCACGCCGCCGAGCGCGGCGGCGGCCGTACCGGTGCCGAAGTCTTCCTTATGTTCCAGGCCAGGCTCGCGAAAGTGAACCTGGCTGTCGATCACCCCCGGTAGCACGTGCAGCCCGGCGCAATCCATTATCTCGGGCGCGGCGTCCCCGACATCGCCGATGGCGACGATCCGATCTCCTCGGATGGCGATATCCGCCCGAACGACGCCTCCCGGCGTCACGCACTCTCCGCCGCGAAGAATGAGATCGAAGGTTTTGGTCACGGTTGTTCCCTTTCGCGTCCAGGGCGTCGAAGCCGGACTGACTTATAGCCGCCCGCCTCGCGGGGTTCCAGGCGCCACTTCGGGCGCCAAAAGATGTACCGCCAGCGCGTGCCGGTTGATTGCCGGAAGGAACGGGACCATTTGGAACTCCAGTCTATATGGCGTGGAGCACGGGAATTATGCCGATCAGCCTCAATCACACGATCGTCGTTGCGCGGGACAAAGAGCAAACCGCGACGTTTCTTACCGAGATACTCGGCCTGCCGTCTCACAAAATACTGGGTCAATTTGCGGTCGTGCAGGTCGATGACACGTCGCTGGATTTCGTCGAAACCGACGGCGATATAGCGCAGCGGCACTTCGCGTTCCTGGTAAGCGAAACCGAGTTCGATGACATTTTCGCCCGCATCGTCGAGCGAGGGCTTCCGTATTGGTCCGACCCTTTCCGCAGGGAGCCGAATCAAATCAATCACTGGGACGATGGACGCGGCCTGTATTTCGATGATCCGAACGGTCATCTGCTGGAAATCATGACCCGTCCTTATGGAAGTCGTGGAACGGCCGCCAAGAATCCCCATCCCCTGTTGTCGAGCAGTTAACCGGACGATCATGGAGGAGATTAGAGAACTCCGACGCCGACCAGGACCTCCCGCACCTCGTCCCGGCCGGCGGCGTCCAAAGGGGCCAGCGGCGGCAGCGGAAGACCCAACGGGAACCCTCCCGCATCACGGCGCGACACACTCCTTGCCGGAAGCCTCGTAAGGCCGTCACAATGGGTTCCTATCAAGGGCCGTTGGTATAGGGAAAGAACCCGCTATGGACAGGAACCGTAAGCCGCTACCCGTGTTCGAGAGCGAGGCCGACGAGCGCGCCTTCTGGGAAACCCACGAGTTCCACGGACTATGTGGACTGGTCGGTGGCCGAGCGCGCCCGCTGCCCCAACATTATGCCAACGGTCATTGACAATGACCCATGAGAATCAACGGGTCAGAATCATTTGATTTTCAAGCGAATCTGACCCCATTGCTTCGTCCCGCGTGCGGCAGCCGACCGTTCCTGCTTTTTGAAAACGCTCAAAACTCGGCAACGCTGGGCAACTCGTAACATGATCGAGACAGGGTAGCGGGCGCAGTCCTGTCACCCCGACCCGATCGCAAGCTATGTGCACCTCAGCCCGGTGAAACACGACCATGTCCAGTGGGTCTTCGATCGGCCGTTTTAGACGTTCCCGGCGGGCGATGGCGTGGACGACCTCGACGTCGGCAAACCGGGCGTGTAAAATCATCCGGCGGCATACGCCGCCATTCCGCCCTACGCGAGCTCCGCGAGCTGTTGGGCAGTTCTGCTGCAACACTATTGGAGATGAAGGATGCGGACCTTTGCACAAAAGCAGAATCAACCTAAAAAGCCAGTGTCGTCAAACGCTGCTCGGTCTCACACGTCGATGCCAGAATCGTATCATCGCGCAGATCTTATTCAGCACCCACAAGGCACGCTTGGGAATTACACAGTGCAACGGATGTTGCAGCCCCATGCCGAGGGACTCAAAGCCGGATTAACCGGTACGGCATCACCTCACTTCGGGCACGATTTTCGCCGGATTCTGATACATCCTCCGGCCGCAGAGGCAATACAAACGAAATTGGGGATCAATAAGCAGGGAGACGAATATGGGCAGGAGGCAGACCGCGTCACTGAACAGGTGATGCGGAATCCAGAAGCTGATACCCTCCGCAATTTTTTGGGCAAGGCTCCGAGAGCCCATGAATTGGCACGCTATGGACTTAGCGGGAGCGCGCGGGCACTGCCCTACCTAGAAGCAATCCAATTGTCATTCGGGCGGCATGTTCTAACAGGGGCTAGGGCATTTGTCGGTGGTCCGGCTAGAGAGGCTAATGAACAATTGAGATCGTCAGCTTTTACTCGTGGCGACAGCGTCGCGTTCAAACAATCGCCGGATTTACATACAGCGGCGCACGAGGCAGCGCACATCGTACAGCAACGTGCTGGCGTGCAACTCCCAGGTGGTGTGGGCAAAACTGGCGACCGCCATGAGCAGCATGCTGACGCCGTAGCAGATGCGGTTGTCAGGGGAGCATCGGCTGAGTCCCTGTTGGACCGGTATAGTGCAACGCGTGGAGCAGGTTCAGTTCAGGTTCAACACAAAAACGGTCCCGGCTCGACGACCACCGATGAAGAAGAGGTTTGCGACGCATTGCGATCGCAACTCGAAAATAGTCGTCGAGTCATTGCTTTGTATCGCGAATTCCTGGCCGGCAGCGTGGATTGGGAGACGATGCAAAGTCAAACACAAACAATTGGCAACGCCGCGCAAGGGGTCACCGGTGCCGGGCATGATTTGCCGCAAGTAGTACAAGATGCGATTGAGGAAGTAGAAAGTTTTGGACTTGAAGAGCTCGGACATATGGGAAGGTTAATTGTCGGTCTACCTTCTCTTGCATTTGGGAGCGGTGAATTTTTCCATAGGCAGTTTGTAACAAATGAGATTGAACGCCAGCAGCATCTTAATCTCGTCATCATAGAATCCTTGTACGCACATGGATGCCCTGATTTCCCCGGAACGTGGAGAGGTTTTCAGGAACAGGTTCTGTCCGTTGGAACAAGAGGTTCGGAGCAAAGATCAAACATAGGACCTCCCCTGGAAACTCGAACAGCAGTCGCCTGGGTCGAAATCGGCGGAGAGGAAATCTTAGTGCTCGCTACGGAGGTTGCAGGAGCGGGACGACTCCGCTTTGTGAGATGGATCGATAGCGAACTCCGAGACCTCGCTCTCCAGCAGGCTCGCACCAAGCAGCGTTCAATTCCTTCTGTTCCCAGTACGGCCATGAGCGGGCTGCCTACTAGCGTTCCAACTACGGCAGCACGTAGGTGAATGCGCTTCCTATAGACGAAGAAGCGATTGAGAGGATTACCACTAACCCGTGGGAGTAAGAACGATGGCGGTCAAGGAGGCGTGGGATCAGGTATAGAGGGGCTGTTGCCGTGAGCGACGGGGTCAGAATCGGTTGATATTGCGAACCACTAGGAGCAGGCGTTTGGGAGATCCTGAAGCATGGCGGCGTATAACTTTGTAACCGTCTGGCGCATTGTCGCGCCAATAGAGGCGGTATGGGACGCCCTCTTCCATACCGAAGAGCGGCCCTCGTGGTGGGATTATGTGGAGAGCGTGGTCGAGCTGGAGCCGGGAGACAAAAACGGCCGTGGGGCGCGCCGGCATCTCAACTGGAGGACCCGCTTGCCGTACGAGCTTGCGTTCGATGCTCAAGTCACACTCGTCGAGCGTCCTAGCGCACTCGAAGCGATCGTGAGTGGCGACGTGGAAGGTTCAGGCCGGTGGACCCTCTCCCGCGACGGGACGGTGACCGAAGCACGATACGACTGGAATGTGCGCACCACAAAACGCTGGATGGATTGGTTGGCGCCGCTGGCACGACCGATCTTCAAATGGAATCATGACTCGGTTATGAAACGGGGCGGCGAGGGCCTCGCGCGCAAACTCGGCGCATCGTTCCTCGGTATGGAACGATGAACCGCTGTTTTCTGCTCATGGCACAAGCCGATCCGCCGAACACCTAAGCAAGAACTGTCGAACCAAATCGAGCCCGTCCCTTCGAATACGTCAAGCCGGGGCCATGTTCGGCTTCCTACCCTTCGTCCGCGGTGAAATTATGTCCGCGGTTTCAGATTTTCCGGATCATAGAGCGGTTCGTACCCAACGCCGGCCACCTCGATAGGATAGATATCGCCGAAGTACTCGACTAGAAACCTCTTGCCTTTGACGGCGTGCGCGTGGGGCAGATAGCCGAGAGCGATGTTCTTGCCGATTGTCGGGCCGTAGGCGATCGATGTGGTGAAGGAACGGCGACCCTCGGAATCGACCAAGGTCTTGCCTGACTCCGGGTCCATGATCGGCAGAATACCGACGGGATAACGGGCCACGCCTTTCGAATCTCTATTGTCGGTCATCACCAAGGTGCAGAGCATGGCCGGCTGATGGTCCCGGGCGCGCTGCGCGAGATAGGCGGCCTTGCCGGCAAAGTCGGCTTCCTTGACCTTGGGACGCGCAAGGTCGGCCTCCAGAAGATTGTATTCGGTCAGGAGGTCGGCATTCTGGAGGCGCAGACTCTTCTCCATTCTGCGGGAGTTGGCGTAGGTCTCCACACCGAAGGGCATGACGCCCAGCGCGCGAATGGCGTCCCAAACGGCGAGGCCGTCCTCGTATTTCATGTGCAGTTCCCAGCCCTGCTCGCCGACATAGGAGATGCGGAAGGCCGTGACATCCTTGCCCGCGATACCGATCCGCCTGAACGACGCGAACGGGAAGTTCCCGTGGCTGAGGCCGTCCGGGTCCTCCACCAGTTTCTGGAGCGTGGCCCTGGCATTCGGCCCCCAAAGGCCGATGGTGGTGATGTCGGTCGACACGTCGGTGATCTCGACGTCGTAACCCAAATCCTCCGCCATGCGCTTCATGTAGACAAAGTCCCGGTTTCCGGCATCCGCCCCATCGACGAGGCGAAAACGGTCTTCCATACGGAAGACGGTGAAATCGGCTTTGACCATGCCTTGGTTGTCGAGGAAGTGGGTATAGATGCCCTTGCCCACCTGATTGTCCCCGCCAACCTTGGCGACGCAGAGAAATTCCATGAACTTCACGTGGTCCGGGCCGGTCACCTCGTACATGGCGAAATGCGAAAGATTGACCATACCGACGTCGGCGCTCATTGCGAGGTGCTCGGCGTTCGAGACGCGCCAGAAATGCCGGTTGTCCCATTCGTTTTCGCGGACCGGCACCCGGTTGGCATACGTCTCCAGCAAGTGTTCGTTGCTGGCATAGCCGTGGGCGCGCTCCCAACCGCCGAGTTCCATGAAATAGCCGCCGAGCTCTTTTTCACGCTCGTAAAACGGACTGCGGCGCACGCCCCGGCCGCCCGCGAAGGGCTCGCGCGGATGGACGGCGGGATTGTAGATCTTCATCGCGGTTTCGGCGCAGCGGGCATGGATGAAATCCGCGTCGGTCTGGAAGGGATAGAAGCGCGCATAGTCAATGGCGTGATGATCGATCCCGGTGCGTCCATCGGTCATCCAGTCGACCAGCAGCTTGGCCATGCCGGGGCCGTCCTTGACCCAGATGGCAACGCCATACCAAAGACCGCGGACCTTCTGGCTTTCGCCGATCGACGAACCGCCATCGGTCGTCACCTGGAGAAGGCCGTTGAAGGATCGCTTTTCGTCGTAGCCCAGTTCCGCGAGGATCGGGGTCAACTCCATCGCGCGTTCCAGCGGTTCCATGACCTGGTCCATTTCCAGGTCACGCTGCGAGGGAGAGAGGCGCGCTTCGGTCGCCTCCAGGATGTCCCGCGGGTGGCAGAGACGCGGCTCCGTTTCCTCGTAGTAGCCCCATTCGATCATGCCGCCCTCGGTGGTCTTGGGATCGCCGGTGTCGCGCATGTAGGCGGAGTTGCCCTGATCGCGGAGCAGCGGCCAACCGATCTCCTTGCCGGTTCCGGCAAATTCCTCGTAAGGGCCGAACCACAAAAGCGGATGGTCGACCGGCATGACGGGCAGATCCTCACCGGCCATGCCGGCGATGAGACGGCCCCAAAGCCCGGCGCAGACGATGACACGGTCGGCCACGATCGCGCCGCGCGGGGTTTCGACCCCCTTGATGCGCCCGTCTTCAATCATCAGGCCGGTGGCGGGCGTGTTGGCGAAGGCCTTCAGCTTGCCGCTGTTCTCCGCGTTTTCGACCAATATGCCGGAGACGGTTTGGGAGCGGGGGACGACAAGCCCGGCATTGGGATCCCACATGCCCCCCTGCACCAGGTTTTGCTCGATCAGCGGAAATTTTTCCTTGATCTCGGCCGGGCTCACAAGCCGCACGCCGGTCCCGAAGGCTTTTCCGGATGCGACCTTGCGCTTGATCTCGTCCATGCGGGCATCATCGCCGGCCCGGGCGACTTCAAGCCCGCCCACCTTGACGTAGTGCCCCATCTTTTCGAAGAAGTCGATGGAGTAACGGGTCGTCCAACAGGAGAGGAAATCATGGCTGGTCGCGTAACAGAAGTCGGATGCGTGCGAGGTCGAACCGATGTCGGTCGGGATCGCCGATTTGTCGATGCCGACAATATCGTCCCAGCCCCGCTCGATCAGGTGGTGGGCCACCGAGGCTCCCACAATCCCGCCCAAGCCGATGATGACGACGTTCGCTCTTTCCGGAAACTCTGCCATTTATCTTCTCCCGAAACTGGGCCGGCAACCGAGGTCGCTTGCATCGATACCCTTCTATTAAGGATGCTCCGGCGCCTAAATGCAAACACGGTGGACGGTGCGGGCAAGGGGACGTCACCCGAAAAACCTAGGCGGCGCCATCCGTCGAAACGGGGCGGAGGTTAGAGAACGCCCACGCTTACCAGAACCTCCCGCACCTCTTCCCGTCCGGCGGCGTCCAGCGGGGCCTGGGGTGGCAGCGGGTCGCCAACCGGGAGTCCCATCAGCTCCAACCCGCCCTTGATGCACGCGGCGAGTGAATACTTGGCGAACACTTGGTTGACCCGCCACAGCCGGCGTTGCAGCGCCATCGCTTCGTTCCATTGTCCGGCCACACAAAGCTCGTACAGGCGAACGCTCTCGGCGGGGATCAAACACGCCGGACCGGCCATGTAGCCGGCGCCGCCGATCAGCATCACCGTCGCGGGAATGTGCGACGACGCCGCGAAGACTTTGATCCTGCCGTCGACCCGCTCCATGATCGAAAGCAGCCGTCCGGTGTTGGTGGACGCGTCCTTGATGTAGCGGATATTGGGCACGTCGGCGAGCCGCGCGATCGCCGGAAAGGTGAGGTCGGAGCGCTGGAAGTTCGGGTTTGTGTAGATCACCACCGGACACGAGACGACCTCCGCGACCGCCGTGAAAAACGCGACGACACCGTCGTCCGATATGGGGAAATAGGCTTCCAGCGTCGCGATCACGCCGGCGACGCCCATGGTCTCGAACGCCCGGGCCTGACGGCACCCCTCGGCCGTCGTCGTGGCGGCGACGCCGGCGATCACCGGCACTCGTCCGGCCGCCGCCTCCAGCGTTACCTCCACCACGCGCTTTTTCTGTTCCCACGAGAGGTATGCGAACTCGCCGGTGCTGCCCAACGGCGCCAGCCCATGGACGCCAGCGGCGATGACGTGCTCGCACAGGCGGCCGAGGACCTCGTCCATGACCGCGCCGTTTACATCGATGGGGGACACCAGGTAAGGGAAAACCCCGAAGAAATCACCGCTAGCCATTTATAACAGACCCAGTTCCCTGAGCTCGGTCGCCATGTGGTCCGGCATCCCGGTTCCGGACTCGCGGGCGGCGGCATCCGCCGGGGCATCTTCCGGACGCAGGTACCGCCAGCCTTGAAAGGCGCGATGGGGCCGAAGGACCGTCGGCGCCAGTTCCGGATCCAGGACGAGGCCGCACCGGGGTCCCTCGCCGTCGTTCACCGCCTCCACCCCGGCGAGACGCTGGCGCACGCGCACGAACCCCTTGATGACCCAGTACATGGAACCGCCATCGAGCAGGTCCGCCGCCCGCCGGGGCGTGTTGCGGGTCACATGGCGGAGAACCTCGCGATGGCCGCCGGCGCGCGCCTGTTTCAGGCGAAGCGCCTGGACGGCCGCCAAATGATCCACGTCTTGGATCCCCACCGCCAGCTTGATGAGATGAAGGGTCATCCGGTCATTCGCCCGTCCGCGCCTCCAGCGCCTGGGCCGCCTTGGAAGCCGGACGCCGGCCGAGAGCCCGGCATATGAACATGCCCGCCGCCGCCACTTTATCCAGATCCACGCCGGTATCGATACCGAGCCCGTTCAACATGAACAGCACGTCCTCGGTGGCGACGTTGCCCGAGGCCCCCTTGGCGTAGGGACAGCCGCCAAGGCCGGCGGCCGATGAGTTCCACGACTTGCACGCCGCGTTCGAGCACCGCCAGGATGTTGGCCAGCGCCTGACCGTAGGTATCGTGAAAGTGCGCCGCCAGATGCTCCACGGGCGCGACCCGCGCCACCGCGTCGACCATGTCCTGGGCGCGGCCCGGCGTTCCCACGCCGATGGTGTCGCCGAGCGAGATCTCATAGCATCCGAGCCCGCGCAGCCGCCCGGCCACTTGAGCCACCCGGTCCGGCGGGACCTCGCCTTCGTACGGGCATCCGAGCACGCACGAGACATAGCCGCGCACCGGTATCCCATGGCTCTTCGCGGCCTCGCAGACGCCCGCGAACCGCTCGAAACTTGCGTCGATGGAGCAGTTGAGGTTGCGTTGCGAAAAGGTCTCCGACGCCGCCGCGAACACCGCCACCTCGTCGGCGCCGGCGTCCAGCGCCGCCTGGAACCCTTTGACGTTGGGTGTCAGCACCGCGTACCGGGCGCCGCGCCGGCGATCGATGCCGGCGAGGACCTGGGCGGTGTCGGCCATTTGCGGCACCCACTTGGCGGAGACGAAGCTCCCGGCCTCGATCTCCTTGATCCCCGCCCCGGCCAGCCGGTCGATCAGCTCGATCTTCAGTTCGGTCGCGACCGCGCCGGGCTCGTTCTGAAGACCGTCACGAGGCGACACCTCGACGATTTTGACCGTGGCGGGAAGTTGCATGGCGCGACCATCCGGATGGGGCCGGCATCCCCGTGCGCCGGCGTTCAACCCGAGCATAGCCCGCCCTTCGCCGCTTGCGAAGAGCGGGATGCGCGTCGTCAGGCCCGTTTTTCAATTGGGCATGTCCGGAGGCCCAGCAGTCTGTAGGCCGGACACCAACCGACCAACCCCGTCGCCAGCGGGATAATGCCGATCCAACCCCATGGGGTCTGCGGTCCCACGAAGACCAGCGCGATCAACACAACGCCGATGGCGATCCGCAGGACGCGATCGATGGTTCCCTCGTTCTTTTGCATGACAGTCCCTTTCCGTTTCGTACCAATGTCCGATTGCGGGACCACCAAACCATATTGAAGCGGGGCCGTCTGTGACTTGGTCACACAGCGCCGGCGGCCGTCACGCGGCGCAGCGCCCCGGCATCCACAACATCGATCCGGCCGCGCCGCAGCGCCACCCAGGATCGGCGCTCGAATTCCTTCAACTGCCGGCTGATCACCTCGCGCACCGAGCCCAACTCCACCGCGACCTCCTGATGGGTGAGGCTCAACCGGCCCTCGGCGTCCATGGACTCCAAGAGGAAACGGGCGAGCCGCAGATCGATGTTGCGGAACGCCACCTCCTCCACCAGCAGCGTCAGGTCGAGGATTCTTCGGCCATAGGTCGAAAACACGAAATCGCGGAACACGGTCGAGCGCGCCACCAGCTCGCGAAATCCCGCCGCCGGCAGAACGGCCGCCTTGACCTCGGATTCGGTCACGGCTTCGGCCGGATAGTCCTCATTGGACATCAGGCAGCAGGTGGTGAGGATGCACGTCTGTCCATCCTCGACGCGGTAGAGCACGATCTCGCGGCCGGTTTCGGAAACCATGTGGACGCGCACGGTTCCGGAGAGAACGAACAGGAAGCTCTCGCAGGAGTCTCCGTGGCGAAACGGCGCGGTTCCGGCGGGCAAGGTGACGACCATCGCCGCTCTTTGGAGGATCGGCCTTGCCGGTTGTTCCAGCTTCGCCAGTCCCGGAAAGGCGTCGATCCAGTTTTCCGGCATGCCCCAATCCTTTCTGTGTGTCGCGGTGGGTATTCAGTCGTATTTCAAATCGGGCCCCAAGAATGGTATAATGCTGCGCTTGTTTCGTGGGGGAAAGCATGCAGCGCGGGCGGGCCGTCATTTTGTTCGCGGACGTCGTCGGCTACAGCCGGCTGACCGAGCGCGACGAGGAGGGCACCCATGGGGCCCTGAGAGCCCACCTCGCTACCTGGTCGGACATCATTCGCGAGGGTGGAGGCCGCGTCGTCAACTGCGCCGGCGACGCGCTTTTGGCCGAAATGCCGGATGCCGCCCGGGCGCTCCGCTCAGCGGTGGACGCACAAAGACTCATACGAGCGCGCAATGGCGGCGTGCCGGTGGATCGCAGGCTCCGGTTCCGGGTTGGCATCAACACCGGCAGCGTCATCGCCGATGGCGACGACCTGTTCGGCGAGGGCGTCAACATCGCCGCGCGCCTGGCCGGCCGCGCCGACGCCGGGGGTATCTGCGTTTCCGAAGCCGACTTCGCGTCGCTGCGGCCTCCCGAGGACGCCGGGTTCGAATTCCTCGGCGACCTCCAGGTCAGAAACATCGCCAAGCCCATCGGCGCCTTCAAGGTGCTGCTGAGGCCGGAATTCGCCGGTAAGATCCTCGGCCGCAAGCAACCGAAGACCAAGCCGTCCCCCTGGGCGATGGCGGCCCTTGCCTCGATCGCGATCGTTGCGGCGGCCGTTGGCCTGAGCGTAGGGAACGGCCCCTCGGTGCCCGACTTGGAGCCGGCCGCGGGGCCCATCGGCGTCTCGCTCATGGAAAAACCATCGGTCGCCGTCTTGCCGTTCGAGAATCTCACCGGGAATTCGGAGCAGAATCTCTTGGCGGAGAGCATTTCCGACGGACTCTTCGATGCCCTTTACCGGTTTTCCGACCTTTATGTGGTGGCCCCCGGGCGGATCGAGGGCCCGGGCATGGAAACGGCCGAAATCGCCGAGCGGAACGCCGCGGATCTGGGGGTGCGGTACCTGCTGCGGGGAACGCTGCGGCGGACCGCGGACCGCGTGCGCATTACCACCCAATTGTTCGACACCAACGGCCACCGGTATGCCTGGGGCGGACGTTACGATGCCTCTTTGAAGGATGTATTTTCATCGGAGAACGGCGTGATCGACACCATCGCCACCGGCGTGTGGGCCGAACTCACCCAGGATTTCGACACCGCCGCCTGGCGCAACGAAGCCGAAAGCGCCGAAGCCTACCGGCTGGCGGTTATCGGGCTGGAGCACTACCGGCGTTTCACCCCGGCCGACAATACCGAGGCCAAGTCTTTCTTCAGAACGGCGGTCACCCTGGATCCGGAATTTTTGAGCGCCTGGGCGGCTCTGGGCTGGTCATACTTCAACGAGGCTCGGTACGGTTGGGGCGACAATCCCGAGGCGTCTTTGGCGCGCGCCGCCGGATTGGTGGCCAAGGTTCTGGCGATCGACACCTCTCACAAGGAAGCGCAAGCGCTGCGAGCCGCGATCCAACAAAACCGCGAGCGAACCGGCGCCGCTCTCTATTGATCGTGCCTGTCCATGGTCTTCATAGTTTTCAGCACCAATATTGCGCGAGCCTCATCGACAACCCGTCCGACCTCCTCGGGCGTGATGCCATCGCTTTGCATCAACAGACGAACGATGGGATCACTCAGCAGCGCGCCCACACGCGGTTCAACGCCGGCGCGCCCCCACTCGGCGCGGAGCGTTTTCCGCCGCCGCATGTGGGTCTCCTCACCATCGGCATCCGTCATGTCCGGCGTCCATGCAAAAAAATGGGAGAGGACGATGCATCCTCTCCCATTTCAGGCCTCCGTGCAAAATACGCCCTAGGCATTGGGTCCATGGAGAAACCAAACTTTCCGGCGCGGCCTGCATGAAACCTGCGATTGGGGAACGTGCTGAGCGTTCACGAGTACGGAAAGTAAACATTGCCGCCTGGCAATAACAGTTCGCGGATATACGTAGGTAGATCTGCTTATACCAACGGTTACTAATAATGACCCATTGTGACGGTCTATCAAGATTTCCGGCAAGGAGCGTGGTGCGAAGTGATGCGGGAGCATCATAAGCGCCGCCGGACGCTGTCCAGGAAACCTTGATAGACTGCCCGCCGGGTCGTGTTTCGCGCATCCTCGGCCCCAAAATCGCAAAAGGGGGCGGACCGCTTGACGATGGGTCCCCCAGCGCCGGCGCGGCCCCTCCTGCCGAGGATGCGTGAAACACGATCACAGTGGGTCATTATTAGTAACCGTTGGTATTATGTGAATTGGGCGGCCGGGTCCCCGTCGTCGATGGTGGCCGCCATGCGCACCAGGTCGGCCAAAAAACGAACACCCATCTTGTCCATGACGCGCGCTCGATGGATTTCCACCGTTCGCTGGCTGATCTCGAGGCGGGCGGCGATTTCCTTGTTGGGAAGACCGTCGGCGACCAGCGCCATCACTTCGCGCTCGCGCGGCGTGAGCTTGTGAAACCGGGCCAGGATCTCCGTCTTCTTGGCGAAGGACGCGGCGGTCTGCCGGCGATGCTCGAGGGCGCGCCGGACGCTGTCCAATAGCTTGTCGTCGGAAACGGGTTTCACCAGGTAGTCAAAGGCGCCGGCTCGCGTCGCCTCGACGGCGATCGGCACGTCGCGGCGTCCGGTGACGACGATGACCGGGATCGGCACCCCCGCTTCATTCAGCTTTTTCTGCAACTGCAGTCCGCTCATGCCCGGCATAAGGACATCGACCACCAGACATCCTCCCCTGTCGGGGTGACAGGATTGCAGAAACGCTTCGCCCGTGGGGTAGCTTTCGACCGTCAGCCCCGCGCCTTCGAACAGCAACCGCATGGCGCTTCTGGCCGCGTCATCGTCGTCCACGACGAACACCGTCCGGCCCGATGCCGCCAAATCCGGTTTGGATTTCGACGGGTGAGACAATGACCGCGCCAAGGCCCTCGCGCCGAGCTTCTGGACTCCGCCGCCATCGAGCAGATCGTGGACCAGCGCCACGAACGCGTCCGCCTTGACGGGCTTTTGGAAATGGCGGGCGTCGCATCCATCGATCTCGCGCAGCTTCTCGGAAGAAACGACGCCGGAGAGGATGATTGCCGGAATCCCGTGGCCGGTCGCCTCGCGGACGCGGGAGATGAGCTGAGTGCCCGTCATCTCCCCCGGCAAGCTGTAATCGGCGACAATGAGCGCCGGTTTGGAACCCTGTTCCTCGATCAGGGCGAGCGCGCCCTTGCTGCCCGGCGCCGCCTTGACGTCGTATCCTTCGAGCTCCAACAACGTTTGAAGCAACTCAAGCAATGCCTTGTCGTCCTCGACGAGCAGGATCGACGAGCGCTCGCCGAGGCGCGCCTCGGAACCTTCCGCACGCTTGGGCGTGACCTGAACCGTCGCGTCCTGTTCCAGCGGCGCCTCCACGGCGAACATCGAGCCTCCCCCGAAGGTGGACCGGACATGCAGCTCATGCCCAAGGAGTTGGGCGACGCGCCGAACGACGGTCAGACCGAGCCCAACGCCGTGATCGTGTCCCGCACGTGTCTGTCCGACCCGAGTATATTTCGTGAATATGGCCTCGAGCTGGTGCTCGGCGACGCCGATGCCGGTATCCCAAACCTCGATACGCAAATGGGAGCCGCGACGCCGGCAGCCCAGCAGGATTTTTCCCGCGTCGGTATACCGTATGGCGTTGGACATCAGATTTTCGACGATCCGCGCGAGCAAGCGCGGGTCGCTTCGGATCACCGAGCGCGACCGGACAATACGCAGATCCAGTCCCTTTATCCGCGCATTTTCACCGAATTGGCCGGCCATTCGCTCAATCAGGTCGAGAACGGAGAACTCCGTAACCTCGGGCTCGATCGCGGTGCTGTCCAACCGGTCGATGTCGAGCAGCGCATTCAGCGTTTCGGTCATGACGCCCAACGTAACCCCGATCGTGGCCACGGTCTTGAGAACGTTCTCGTCCTTCACGCTCCTGGCCAGGATGCCCTGAAGGATATCGAGCGTCTGCATGGGCTGGCGCAGGTCATGGCTCACCGCCGCCAGGAAATCGGATTTCGCGGCGTTCGCCTGCTCGGCTTTCTGCTTGGCCGCGCGCAGCGACTCTTGGGCGCGCCGATCGGTCATATCCGCGAGCGCAAGAAGGATCATTGGTTCCGCCGAGGCATTCGCCGCGATCGCGCGCGCATTGACGGCCAGGACGCGCCGACCGAGCCGGGGCAGGTCCACCTCAACCTCAAGGTTCTCGATGGCTCCTTTTTCCCGAAAAGCCGACCGCCGCAACCGGCGCAACTGGGCTAAATTCAGTGCGTCGCCGCCGAGATCGTGGAGCGGCCGGCCAATCGATTGCTTCGCCGTCGTCGCGAGCAACCGGTAGAAGGATCGGTTTGCCGAGACGATATTCGAATCCGCGTCGAGGACGACCAGCGCGTCGCGGACGGTATCGATGACGCTTTGGGCGTAGACCCGTTCGGCCTCCGTCGCGAACTCCGCCTTCTTGAGACCGGAGATTTCCGAAAACGTGATGACGACGCCTTCGATCCTGTTGTCCTGTGTCCGGTAAGGCAGAATTTCCCGTTTGTACCACGCGCCGGTCTCCGTTCGGATTTCACGCGTAAGCGGCGCGAGTTTCTCAAGAACGGCGCCGATATCCTCGAAAAACGCGGGATCGTCGAAGCGCCGCGCGAGGTCGGCGACCGGCCTGCCGATGTCGGACGCAATGACGTTGAAGAGTTTCTTCGCTTCGGGCGTGTAGCGCTTTATCTTGGAATTTACGTCCAGGAACAGCGTGGCGATTTCCGAGCTCACCAGAAGGTTTTGCAGATCGTTGGCGGTCGATCGCTGCTGTTCGACCGTTTCCTGAAGCTGGGTGTTCAGGGTCGTCAGTTCCTCGTTGAGGGACTGAAGCTCTTCTTTCGAGGTTTCAAGTTCTTCGTTGGTCAACTGGAACTCCTCGTTCATGGACATGGCCTCCTCGTTGGCCGCCCTGAGGTCTTCGTTCAAAATCTCCAATTCCTTGATCGTACTCTGCAACTCCGTCCGCGTGGCCTCCAGTTCGCCCTCGAGCTGCTCGATTACCGACGCATCGGCCCCCTGTGTCATGGCGATGCCGGGCTCGCGCGGCTCGATGGGAGGCTCGTCGATGAAGCTGACGAGAACAAGCGGCTCGCCGTTGCTCGTAACCGGTTGAGCGCGGATGGTCACCGCGGCCGTTTGGTCACCCGGGTTCAGGCGCGCGCCGCTGACCGTCGCGGGCTCGTCGCCCCTCGCCGCTTGCCGGATGACGGCGCGCAATTTGGGGCGCAATCCCTCCCGGGCCAATCCGATCAGATCGTGACGCGGCTCTCCCGGCGAAACCTTCAGATAGCGGTCGATCGGCCCAAAGTAATAAAGCCCCCGATTGGCCTGATCGATCAGGACCGCCGCCGGAGCGAACGTATCGAGGAGTGTCCGGTTGACAAGTTCGGCGTGCCCGGAGCGGGACTCCGCGGATCGCCGTTCCGGATGCGTCCTGGGGCCCCGCGCGCCCGGGCCGTGTTCAGCCGGGAGTTTCACCCCGGCCGGGCGGTTGTGTCCCGTGCGCTGAAAAATCCGCTCCTTCTTGAAAAGGGGCGAGAATAGCTCGCTCGACGCTCCCACCGACTCCGATGGCCCCAGAAAGAGGATGCCGCCATCGCGCAACGCGAAATGAAACAAGTCGAGAACTTTTTCTTGCATCTCCGGCTGCAAATAGATGAGCAGGTTGCGGCACGAAACGACATCGAGCCTCGAGAATGGCGCATCCGTGAGCAGATCGTGAACCGCGAAGACGATGTGGTCGCGCAATTCCGAACTGATCTTGTAGCTATGGTCCTCCTTTGCGAAGAAGCGGGTCAAACGCTCGGCGGACACATCCGCTTCGATGGAGTCCGGATAAACCCCGGCGCGAGCGAAGTCGATGCCGCGTTCGTCCAAATCCGAAGCGAAGATTTGAACCTCGACCGCTCTCCCGGTCTCCGAGATCTTTTCGATCAGCACCATGGCAAGGGAGTAAGCCTCTTCGCCCGTGCTGCATCCGGGAACCCACGCCCGCAGCGCGGTGTTCGCGCCTTGACGCTTTACGAAGTCGGGGAGCACGCCTTTCGCCAGAACTTCAAAGGATTCGGGATGACGGAAGAAGCTCGTCACGTTGATGAGCAGATCCTTCGCAAGCCGATCGGCTTCGAGCGAATTGGCGGCCAGAAACTTGAGATACTGCTTGGGCGTGTCGAGGCAATTGACCGCCATCCGCCGCTCGATGCGGCGCATCACCATGCCGGGCTTGTAGCAATGAAAATCATGGCGCGTCTTTTGTTCTACAACATCCAAGATTTCTCGCATGCCGTCATCGAGGTTTTCTCCGGATATATTGTTTTTATTCGTTTGCTGAGAGTACTTAATGATCGCTTCCGGTATTGCCGTCACCGGCAGGATGAAATCGACGATTCCCGTCGCAATGGCGCTTCGAGGCATGCTGTCATACGCGGCGTCGCTTGGATCCTGAGCGATCGCCAAGCCTCCTTTTCCCTTGATCGCCCGCAAGCCCAGCGTCCCGTCCGCTCCTAGTCCCGAGAGCACGACGCCGATCGCCCGTTGCTGCCGGTCCGCGGCCAGGGATCGAAAAAAGAAGTCCACCGACATCCGGATGCCGTGGACCAGCTTGGGTTCCGAGAGCCGGAGTTTTCCCCTTCTGATTTCAAGATACGACCCCGGTTGAATGACGTAGACGTGGTTGGGATGGACGGGCATCCCGTCTTCCGCCGGCAGGATTGTCATCGCCGTGTGCGGGGCCAGGAGGTCGACCATGTGACTTTGGTGGGTGGGGTCGAGATGCTGGACGACGACGAACGCCAGCCCGCTGCCGGCGGGCATGGCATCGAGAAACGCGGTGAGCGCCTCGAGAGCGCCGGCCGAGCCCCCCAACCCGACAACCGCGAAATCGCCGGCATCCGAAGACGCGGGATCTCCGGGTGTTTTCAAGACGTCAGCCTTTTGACTTTCGTTACGCTTCCTCGTCGTCATGGCGGCCCTCGCCGCTTGCAATCACCCCGGCGGCGGGATCATGCGCGCGAATTGTATCGCATGCGGACCTCGCCGCGCGCGGTTTTTTCATTGTTCTAGTTTTAGGCAAGGATTGCAATCGGCGGTAAAAGATCGACGGCCGATGGAGCGGTCATTCCACGGTCCGTGCCGCTCCATGGAGTGGACATGGGATCTGCGATTGCCCAGCAACATTGCATCGAGTTAATATTGACATTTGAACAGTTATGCATTATCGTTACTTGAGTAAAATTACTCTTCAATAAGAAAACTCGAAGAAAACTCGGCTCCGGGCAGTAATGCTCCTCTTAAGTTAATTTGGCGCTTATTTTTTAGTCGGGCACGCGTGAAATGCTGACGACAAGGATACGTGCGGATGGTTGGCGAGGAGAGCACGCGCTATCGACCGGACTCCGTTCGCCATTGCCGCGACCCATGCCCAGCCGTCGCCGGCGTTCGATCGCTTCCCTGATATCGAAAAGGCCGTCCTGAACCGCTCCATTGCTAAGGAGTAAGCATCGTGTCGTACACAATCTTCGACGGAACCAAGAAATGGCCCTTCGCGAGGGTGCCCTTTACCATCGACGAACTGTCTTTCCCGTCTGGATCGCCTCAGCGGACAAACATCGACAACGCCGTGAATGCGTGGAACACCGCGTCGGCCGTGGTGCGGATCGTGCCGCGTCAGAACGAGGCGGACTTCGTGCGGTTCATTCCGGACGAGGTGCTTACCGCCTCCCAAGTGGGCCGCAAGGGCGGGAGTCAGGACATTCAGGCCGCCTTTTTCCCGGCCATCCCCGCCGGCGCGGCGGTTTCGGCGATCAACCAGCTCTCCGATCAGGTCGACTGTTTTTACTTCGACGGGGCCGGAGCGCTGCGGGTCAACTGGGTCGTTGGCACCGGGACATGGAGCGGGCCCAATGCCCTGACCGGCCCGGGCGTCGGCCAAGCCGGGCAACCCATGGGAGTTGCCCGGCAACTGGACAACCAGATCGACGTTTTGTTCGTCGATAACGGCGGCGTGGTCAACGTCATGTGGGTGGTGGACGCCGGTGCGTGGCAGGGACCGGTCGGGCTGACTCCTCCCGGGACAGCGATGCCGAACTCACCGATTGCGACGGCCCGGCAGCTGGACAACCAGATCGACGTCTTCTTCGCCGACGGCAACGGCGTGGTCAACGTGATGTGGGTGGTGGACGCCGGTGTATGGCAGGGTCCGGTCGGGCTGACACCTCCCAGGACTGCGGCGCCCGGAGCCCCCATCGCCGCCGCACGGCAGCTGGACAACCAGATCGACATCTTCTTCGTCGACAACAGCGGCGTGGTTAACGTCATGTGGGTGGTGGACGGAGGCGCGTGGCAGGGGCCGGTCGGGCTGACCCCTCCCGGGACAGCGGCGCCGAATTCGCCGATTGCGACGGCCCGGCAGTTGGACAACCAGATTGACATCTTCTTCGCCGACGGCAACGGCGTGGTCAACGTGATGTGGGTGGTGGACGCCGGGACGTGGCAGGGACCGGTCGGGCTGACCCCGCGCGGGATGGCGGCGCCCGGAGCCTTCATCGCCACCGCGCGCCAGCTGGACAACCAGATCGACATCTTCTTCGCCGACAACGGCGGCGTGGTCAACGTCATGTGGGTGGTGGACGCGGGCGCGTGGCAGGGACCGGTCGGGCTGACCCCTCCGGGGACCGCCGCGCCGGGAGCACCCATCGCCACCGCGCGGCAGACGGGCAACCAGATCGACATCTTCTTCGTCGACAACAGCGGCGGTTTGGACGTCATGTGGGTCGTCGACGCAGGCGCCTGGCAGGGACCGGTGGCGTTCTCGCCCAACCGGTTCGCCGCCGGCTCGCTGATCCACGAGCTGGGTCACGCGATTGGCCTCTATCACGAGCATCAGCGGCCGGACTCTGGAGCTTTTGTGACAATCGTAGGCGGCGGTCCCCCTAACTACGGGACGGTGGCCGGAGCCGCTCCGGTCGGACGCTACGACTGCGGATCGATCATGCACTACCGCCCCAGCAATACTCCGCCGACGCTGAGGGTTATCAATCCGGCGACTTGCACCAACGTCGGACAACGCGTGGCCCCAAGCGCACAGGATTCCGCTGGCGTCGATTATGTGTACGGGCGGGTAACGGCGCCAGGCGCGTCCGTGATCGCCATTGACCAGACGCCCGGCCAGCTTGACGTCTTCGTCGCCGACCGCTTCGGCTCGGTGGCGGTCAAGTGGGTGCAAGGAGCGGGCGTCTATCAGGGCGCGGTTGAGATCAGCGCCCCGGCAACCGTCGCGCCCGGCCAGCCGCTGGCGACGGCCCGGCAGTTGGACAACCAGATCGATGTTTTCTTCGCCGATGGCAACGGTGTGGTCAACGTCATGTGGGTGGTGGACGCCGGTGCGTGGCAGGGACCGGTCGGGTTGACCCCTGCCGGGACAGCGATGCCGAACTCACCGATTGCGACGGCCCGGCAGTTGGTCAACCAGATCGACATCTTCTTCGTCGACGCCAACGGCGTGGTCAACGTCATGTGGGTGGTGGACGGCGGCGCGTGGCAGGGACCGGTCGGGCTGACTCCGCGCGGCGCCGCCGTGCGCGGGGCCTCCCTCGCCACCGCGCGCCAGCTGAACAACCAGATCGATATCTTCTTCGCCGACGGCAGCGGCGTGGTCAACGTCATGTGGGTGGTGGACGCCGGGACGTGGCAGGGACCGGTCGGGCTGACCCCTCCCGCAACAGCGGCCCCCGGAGCCTTCATCGGCACCGCGCGCCAGCTGAACAACCAGATCGACATCTTCTTCGCCGACGGCAACGGCGTGGTTAACGTCATGTGGGTGGTGGACGGAGGCGCATGGCAGGGACCGGTCGGGCTGACACCGCGCGGCGTCGCCGCGCCCGGAGGCGCCATCGCCACCGCGCGCCAGCTGGACAATCAGATCGACATCTTCTTCGTCGACAACAGCGGCGTGGTTAACGTCATGTGGGTGGTGGACGGAGGCGCGTGGCAGGGGCCGGTCGGGCTGACCACTCCCGGGACAGCGGCGCCCGGAGCTCCCATCGCCACCGCCCGGCAGTTGGACAACCAGATCGACATCTTCTTCGTCGACGGCAACGGCGCCGTGAACGTGATGTGGGTATTGGACGGAGGTGCTTGGCAGGGACCGGTCGTGATTTAGTACCGACTGTCACGGTTCCGTGTCCTTGCACCGGCGGAACGCGGCGGCGCGCGCGCCCAAGCGTAGAGCGAGACATCGTTTCAAAGCGCCACCACCAGCTTGACCCAAAGATAGGCGATGGCCAGCGTGATCACGGACACGGGCAGGCCGACCTTGAAGAAGCTCCAGAACGAGATCGTGAATCCCTTCGCGCCGGCCGCGCGGACGACGATGATGTTCGCGAGGCTGCCGATGATGATCAGGTTGCTGGCGAGACCGCTGGCGAGCGCCATCAGCGGCCCGGCCAGCGGATCCTGTCCGGCGAAGGGCAGCAGCAGCATCACCGTCGGCACATTGGAGGTGATGTCGCTCATCACGGCGGTGACGGCGAACAGCACGTCCGCGTCCTGCAGGTTGATCCCGATGCCCCGCAGCCAGGTCACCAGCCGCGCCGCCAGACCGGCCTCGGCGAAAGCACCGTTGACGACGAACAGCCCGACGAACAGGATCAGGAGGCCCCAGTCGACCTTCTCCAGCATGGTTTCGGACATGAAACGGGCGTTGAACAGCATCAGGACGCCGGCGACGGTCGCGACCATGCCGCGGTCCCAGTGGGTGAACACGAACGCGTAGAGGACAAGGCCCAGCACCAACAGGCCCTTGGTCGTTTCCCAGGTGTCGAACGAGGGCTCGGGGACGGCGTCGGCCGCCGGGGCCCCATCAGGATCCAGCATCCAGCGACCGCGATAGGCAAGGGCCAACACCGCCCAGACCGCCGCCAGCGCCAACACCGCCGGCGCCAGCGCGTATCCCAGATAGCCGCCGAAGCTCAGGTTCAGATGCTGGGCGATCACCATGTTCTGCGGACTGCCGATGATGGTCGCGACCGAACCGGCGTTGGACGCCAGCGCGATCGCCAGCAGGAACGGCAGCGGATTCATGCTCCGGCGCAACGCGATCGCCAGCATCACCGGGGTCATGGCGACCGCGACCACGTCGTTGGTCAGAAAGGCCGAGAGCAAACCGACCAGCGCGGTCAGCAGCGCCAGCAGCACCGCGGGCGAGGCGCGCATCCGCGCCACCATCGCCGCGATCGCGGCATACAGGCCGGCGATCTGGAGTTGTACCGAGATCAGCATCAGGCCGAACAGCATGCCCAGCGTGCCGAAGTCGATGCTGGCGAGCGCTTGCGCCTGGTCCAGCTCGCCGGCGGCCAGCAGAACGACGGCGCCGCCGAGCGCCACCGAGGTGCGGTCGACCTTCAGCCCCGGCAATCTGCCCAGGATCATGCCGAGATAGACCAGCAGGAACACGATCAGCGTAATGGACAAAATCCTCGGCCTCGCGGCTGGGCGTCGACCATGAAACAACCGTTGCCGTCCCAAGCACCCGCTCAACTCCCGGCGGAGCCCAGCGCGGCTGCGCCGTGCCGCGCGCCAGACCAATCACGAGCCGAGTTCGCGGCACTTGTTTTGACGGACTGGTAGGCTATAGCCGATTCCAAGCGGGATTCCCAAGTGCGATGCGCATATGGCGGACTCCCATATTGGCTCAACTGGATCGTGGGTGTGCGATATCAACGATCACGGATAGTGACCCGTTGGTATTGGACCTGATCGGCCCCAACAGAAATGCGGGTCACCCAAACTGAGATTTCCGCGAACCACCTCTTAGCGTACGGTGCTCGGAGACTTTCGACACCGCCGATCCTAGCCATGAGCAGTCGTGCGGCAATCGGCTCCTGACGGGTCGCAAGAGCCAATGAATGGCGCATCAGCTGCGAGGCCGCTACTTGGCAGCCTCCGCGCCGTCTTCGTAGTAATGATAAAGTGCGGCGGCTGCCACAGCTACGGCACCCTGGTCAGCTGAATGCGCTTGTTAGGCGGCAGGCGGGTCCGAAGATCGCATTGCCGCTAGCTAAATCCCGGACGATACGATTGGTTGACCCGCGCGTTAGTGATCGCGCAAAACTAGGTTCGCCTCGAGCACCTCTGTTGCATCTTGCGACGCGCGTGTTACTCGAAGCATAAGGCCGCCTACGGGAGCGGCGAGCAGCAGTTCCTCCTCCGGCTTCAGGGCTGCTATCGGCGCTTCTAGGTTGACATTGCGGAAACTCGTAGACATTGGTGGGATCTCAACGATCAGAGCTTCACCATCAAAGCGGGGGGTCGCTTTGTATTGCCAGGTCTTTGGATGCGCACCATCTAAAGTTGGAGTACAGGGGCATGCAAAGCTTGGTCTTTGGAATATTTGTCCGAACAACAGGCTAGAAGGAATCATCGATAGCTTGACGGAACCGAGACTGCACCTGATCAAGGCGTCCTTCGTGAGGATCACCTCGGACTTAGAACCGGTAAAGGAGAGCATTCCAGCGATTGCTTGATTTGGAGCAGTCATGGGGAATGAAGCACTCGGTACCTCTACATGAAGCCGTCGCTGATCTTCCACGAATGGAAGGGGAGTATCGCCGGGCGCAGGAAGCACGCTATAGGCTTCATCCCCCATGGGGACTATCAGAACGATGTTTCCGCCATTAGGTTCCCACTCAATTTTGCGCACCTCAACGTACGGTGGTTTGGACGGTGGACCGGGTAAGTTTGCGCGGGGGTTAAGTGTCTGCCGAATGAAGGTTATCTGATCCTTGTTGTGTTGATCTAGATCCAGCATTCGCACCACCAGTGCAACGGGCCTTCCGTCAGCCAGGTTGGTACGCCATAGGGGCTCCTGGTGTGAGAACAACTCGGGCGGCAAAGTCGTAGGGGGGTTCTCTGGCGCTTGGCCGATGATAAAATTCGCAATAAGCATCGCACCTTCAGGAACGTCGATCACAAGTGCGTTCTTCCCCTTTTCTAGTCTCTCGGGCGGTGGGAAGTGAGCATCGGCGCTTAACAAGAACCGCACCTCGAACGCATGCAACCACTTACCTCCAGCGATTGGCAGGGGCATGGCTAGTTTCTGGATATCCCTACCTCCCGTGTGCATGTGAATTTGACGTGAGCTGTGCACGCTGACTCGTGTGAAATCACCCGATCCACGGGTGACCGCGTAGACCTCATTTCCGCTCGCCCAAAACTTCCAAAACGCAGCTGCTGGCCTACCATCTCGCGCAGGAGCGAAGCGAACCGCCTTACTCAATTCCGTCCGTAGGGGCAGATCACCGGACACCGTAGCCACCTTTGTTCGGGACGTGGGTTTAAACCGTATGTCCTTTGTTGTGAGAGGCGACTCGTCCTTGATGTGAGAACGAGGGTGCCCGGATTGGCCGGGCCGAGCCTCACACAAGGAGGACAAGTCGTGGTGCATATTAGCGAAGCATTCGAGAAAACCAAATGGGTCAGAATCACTTGATCGAGTATGGCATACGACGCCCCGGATTCCGCCTCACTGCATCCATGCCATTACCGCTCCGCGCGCGCCATTGAAATTTAGCGCTAAATAGGCTATTATTCCTGCTTCATTGATATGCAGGCCGTCGGGCGTGTAAAAATACTCCTATTGCGCGAAAAATTTTTCTCCATGGGCAGGCATCATGACCCGAAATGGCAAAAATCATTATTTGGAACGACCGATCCAATATGACGACAAATGACGACATTGAAAGTGGAATGATCCGGGATCAAAACACCGTGTTTTGTTTGTTTTCAATACCTTACGTCGTTACGGAGCGAGAATAAGCACTCTTGAATGTATGTGTGATTTCAATGGGTTCCATAGATTTTTGATGACAAATGATGACAAATGACGACATTTTCGGCCTGTTTTATTTCGGGCCAATGAAATCAAGGACTTAACGAATGTCAAGTCGTCGATTGTCGTCTTTTTGGGGAAAAATGTCGTCATTTCGGGCGCTTTTTTGACGACACGTGTCGTCAGTGCGCCGTGGGGCGAAATCGCCGTTCCCGGCGGATGGTCGCCCGCTTAACGTGTATTCTCGAATCCTACCATGACGGACCTCAGCTGGTGTCGCCACCATCGGCGCCCGGGTCGTCATCCTCGAAGGACACCAGCACCGCGCCGTCCTCCACCTGCTCGCCCACGTCGTAATGGACGCGAGCGACGGTGCCGTCGGTGGGCGCGGTTACCGCGTGCTCCATCTTCATGGCTTCGAGCACCATCAGCGTGGCGCCCCGGCTGACCACGTCGCCGGCCTTGACCTTGACCACCGCCACCCGGCCCGGCATCGGCGCCTTCAACGATCCGCCGCTGGGTTCCTGAAGCTCGGCGCGGGCGGCGGGATCGTCCAGCTCCAGGACGTGGCTGGCGCCGCCGCAAATGATGGTCAGTTCCTTGGCGTGGCGCACGACCGTGGCCTTGACCCGCGCGCCGCCGAGATCGGCGATCAGATCGCCCGCCTCGTCGATCTCTCCCGCCGCCTTTATCGGCTCCTCCCCGCCGGGAAGCTGCAGCAGGATGCCGTCGGGCCGGTAATGAACCGTCACCTCGGCCGTGGCGTCGCCGTCGCGGAAGGTCAGCACGTGGTAGTTGTCGTCGTTGAGCCGCCAGCCGTTGGTGAAATGCCAGGGCGAGTGCGGGTCCGCCGAGCGCCGGGCCGCCGAGCCCGCTTCCCGGTCGCGGCGGAGAAGCACGTCGAGGCAGGCGAGCGACAGCACACGCGGCGACGCCGGACGGCTCTCCGGGAACAGATCGGCGCGGTGGCGCGCGATGAAGTTCGTATCCAGATCGGCCGCGGCGAACGCCGGATGACCGGCCAGGGCGGCGAGAAATCCGGTGTTGGTGGTCACGCCCACCACCTGCACGCCCTCGAGCGCCCGGCGCAGCCGCCTCAGGGCAGAGGCGCGGTCGGCGTCCCAGACGATCAGCTTGGCGATCAGCGGGTCGTAATGGATCCCTACTTCGTCGCCTTCGCGGACGCCGCCGTCGATGCGCACGTGCGGACCTTCGGCGGGAAACCGCAGGTGGCGCAGGGTGCCGGCGGCGGGCAGGAAATCGCGCGACGGATCCTCGGCGTACAGCCGCGCCTCGAAGGCATGGCCGTTGATGGCGAGATCGTCCTGACGCAGCGGCAGCGGCTGGCCGAGGGCGACGCGGAACTGCCATTCCACCAGGTCGACGCCGGTGATCATCTCGGTCACCGGGTGCTCCACCTGGAGCCGGGTGTTCATTTCCATGAAGTAGAAATCGCCGCCGTCGAGCAGGAACTCCACCGTTCCCGCGCCCTCGTAGCCGATGGCGCGCGCGGCGTCGACCGCCGCCTCGCCGATGCGCCGGCGCAACGCCGTATCGATGTCCGGCGCGGGCGCTTCCTCGATGATCTTCTGGTGGCGGCGCTGCACCGAGCAGTCGCGCTCGAACAGATGAACGACGTTGCCGTGACGGTCGGCGAACACCTGAACCTCCACGTGGCGCGGGCGGACCAGGTACTTTTCCACCAGCATGGCGCTGTCCCCGAACGCCGCCTGGGCCTCGCGCCGCGCCAACTCCAAGGCCGCCGTCAGCGCGCCGGGGTCGTCGACCACCCGCATGCCCTTGCCGCCGCCGCCGGCCACCGCCTTGAGCAGCACCGGATAGCCCACGTCGGCGGCCGCCTTGGCCAGCGTCTCGGGGTCCTGGCCGTCGCCGTGATAGCCCGGCACCACCGGCACCCCGGCCGCCTCCATGATGGCCTTGGCCTCGCTCTTGGAGCCCATGGCGCGGATCGCATCGGGCGGCGGGCCGATGAAGATGAAGCCCGCGTCCCGGCACGCCTCGGCGAACCCGGCGTTCTCCGAGAGGAAGCCGTAACCGGGATGAATGCCCAAGGCGCCGCTCCGCCCGGCGACCTCCAGGACGCGCTCGGCGTCGAGGTAGCTCAGCCGCGCCTCGGCCGGTCCGATGCAATAGGCCTCGTCGGCCATGGCCACGTGCTGGGCGCCGGCGTCGGCGTCGGAGTAGACGGCCACGGTGCGTACGCCCAGCCGCTTGGCGGTGCGGATCACCCGGCACGCGATCTCGCCCCGGTTGGCGATCAGGATCTTGTCGAACATCAGTCCTTACCTCCGGGCGGCTTTCGCTTTTCCAGGAACGCGGTGATCCGCTCGCGTCCCTCGTCGGAGGCGCGGGCATGGGCGATGCGCTCGGCGGTGTCGCGCATCAAGGCGTGGTCGATGGGCCGTCCGGTGACGGCGCGGATCAGGTCCTTGACCTCGGCCATGGCCCTGCGGCCGTTGCCCGCCAGCATCTCGAGGACTCCCCGTGCCGTCGTTTCAAGCTCCGCCGCCGGCGCGACCCGGTGGACGAGGCCGATGCGCAGGGCCTCGGCCGCGTCGAAGGTCTCGCCGGTCATGAAATAGCGGCGCGCCTGCCGGGGACCGATCGCCGCGAGCACATGCGGCGAGATCACCGCCGGGATCAGGCCCAATTTCACCTCGGTCAACGCGAACTTGGCGGTTTCGACGGCGGCGATGGCCATGTCGCAGGCCGCCACCAACCCGACGCCGCCGCCATAGGCCGGTCCCTGGACGACGGCGATGGTCGGCTTGGGAAGCTCGTCCAGCGCGCGGATCATTTCCGCCAGCCCCATGGCGTCCTCGACGTTCTGCTCGAAGGTATAGCCGCCCATCCGCCGCATCCAATTGAGATCGGCGCCGGCGGAGAAGCTTCGGCCAGCGCCCCGGACCACGACGGCGCGGACATCCGGGTCCTCGCGAAACGCCGCGATGCTTTCGGCCATGCGGGCGATCAGACCGTCGTCGAAGGCGTTGTGGACGTCCGGCCGGTTAAGGGTCAGCCACCCGGTGCCCTGGGCGTCGATGGTTGTAAGGACGGGCTGTTCGGTCATGGCCTTGCGTCCACCCCCATACGGCTATGGATGCTTGAACGCGGTCGCCGGGACCGCGGTGAAGCCGCTTGCGCCCGGCTGCTTCCACTGCAGCTTGAGCGCCGCCGATCCCTTCTTTTCGTAGTAGAGAATATCGAGCGGGTACCAGCCCGGTTCCTCGATCTGGACCACCAGCGGCGGCGACGCCGTATCCGGGTGGATCTCCGGATCTTCGAAGATCGTCTCCCCGCTCAGCGTCACCCGCACGCCATCGTTGGACGTGACTTTCAACTCGTAGGTTCCGGGTTCCGGGAATTCGATGAATCCGGTAATGTGGGCGCCCACCAGATCGGCCGACGTGGTCGACAACACGTTCCCCGCCCCCATCTGGTAATCCAGATTGGGAAGCGGATCGCCCTCGATCCCGTCATCGCTCTTCATCCACGCGGCCAGATTGTCGATGTGGGTGAACTTGGAGAAGTAATAACGCACCGCCAGCCCATCCTTGAGCGCGGCGGCATCCGGTTGCGGCTCGGCGGGCGCCACCGCCGGCACTTTGATGGGCGTCGGCGCCTCGGCACCCATCGACTGCCCGGGCGTCCCTGGGATAGCCAATACCAAGCCCGCGATCCACATCCAAGCTCCATACCGCTTGATGACGTTCATGGTTCCCATCCTCGTTTCTACATCCGGAATACGCCGAATTTGGTCTCTTCGATCGGCGCGTTGAGGGCGGCCGACAACCCCAGGCCGAGCAGCATTCGCGTCTCGGCCGGGTCGATGATCCCGTCGTCCCACAGCCGCGCGCTGGCATAGTATGGATGGCCTTGGAACTCGTACTGATCGAGGATGGGTTTGCGGAAGCCGGCTTCCTCCTCCGCCGTCCATGTCTCGCCCCGCGCTTCCATGCCGTCGCGCTTGACGGTGGCGAGCACGCCGGCCGCCTGCTCGCCGCCCATCACCGAGATCCGCGCGTTGGGCCACATCCACAGAAACCTGGGCCCATAGGCCCGGCCGCACATGGAGTAGTTGCCGGCGCCGAACGATCCGCCCACCAGCACCGTCAGCTTGGGGACGCGGGCGCAGGCCACGGCCATCACCATCTTCGCGCCGTCCTTGGCGATGCCGCCGGCCTCCGCCTTGCTGCCCACCATGAAGCCGGTGATGTTCTGCAGGAACACCAAGGGGATGCCGCGCTGGCCGCAGAGTTCGACGAAGTGCGCGCCCTTGAGCGCCGACTCCGAGAACAGAATGCCGTTGTTGGCGACAATACCCACCGGGTAGCCGAAAATATGGGCGAAGGCGCAGACGAGGGTGGTGCCGTAAAGCTGTTTGAACTCCTCGAAGTCCGAACCGTCGACCACGCGGGCGATGACCTCCCGGGCGTCGTAGGGCTTTCGCAGATCGACGGGGACGATGCCGTAAATTTCCTTGGGATCGTATTTCGGATCGCGCGGAGCGCGGATCGCCAGGTTCGGCGACTTCATCCGGTTGAGGTTGGTCACGATACGCCGGGCGATGGCGAGGGCATGGCCGTCATCCATGGCGTAATGGTCGGTGACGCCCGAGACCCGCGTATGCACGTCGGCGCCGCCGAGATCCTCGGCGCTCACCACCTCGCCGGTGGCGGCCTTCACCAGCGGCGGTCCGCCCAGGAAGATCGTGCCTTGATGCCGAACGATGATGCTCTCGTCGGACATGGCCGGCACGTAGGCGCCACCGGCCGTGCACGAACCGTGGACAACGGCGATCTGCGGCACGCCCGCCGCCGACATATTGGCCTGGTTATAGAAAATGCGGCCGAAGTGATTGCGGTCGGGAAAGACCTCGTCTTGCTCCGGCAGGTTGGCGCCGCCGGACTCCACCAGGTAGACGCATGGCAGGTTGTTTTCGAGGGCGATGTCCTGGGCGCGCAGGTGCTTCTTGACGGTCATGCCGTAGTACGTTCCGCCCTTCACCGTCGGATCGTTGGCGATGACCATGCACTCGATGCCGGCGATGCGGCCGATGCCGGTGATGATGCCGGCCGCCGGAACCTCTCCGGCGTACATTCCGTGAGCCGCCAACTGGGACAGCTCGAGAAACGGCGAGCCCACGTCGAGCAGCCGGCGGATTCGCTCGCGCGGCAGCAGACGGCCCCGTTGGGCGTGCTTGGCCCGGGCGCGTTCGCCCCCGCCCAGCTTGATCCCCGCCACCTCGGCGCGCAGGTCGCCGACCAGCGTTTGCATGGCCGCGGCGCCTTCCTTGAAGGCGTCCGAACGGACATCGACGGTGCTCTTGAATACGGTCATGGCGCCCTCACGAGCCTCCCTCGGCCATCCATGTGCCGACCCTTTTCAATTTCGCGCCCGCCGGTTACCAGGGCGCTTCCGTCCCGTCGTAATTCATGAACCGGCCGGTGCTCTCGACGGTCATGGCGTCGATGACCTGGCGCATGCCGGCGACGCTCTCGAACGCCTCGATCTTGCCGCCCGGTCCTCCCATGTCGGTTCTGACCCATCCGGGATGGAACACCGTCACGGAAATCCCTTTATCCCGGAGATCCACGGCCAAGCTCTTCATCACCGCGTTCAGCGCCGCCTTCGACGAGCGGTAGATGTAGCCCCCGCCGGAGGTGTTGTCGGACATGCTCCCCATCATACTGGAGACGGCGACGATCCGGCGCAGTTTACTCTTGGTCACGTGCGGCTCGAACACGGCGCACGTTTTTAGCGGCGCCATGGCGTTGGCCCGCAGCACCTCGGCCCAGGCGGCGTAGTCGACGGAGTCGTACGGAACGACCCTCGGTCCATAGATGCCCGCGTTGTTCACGAGCAGGTCGATGGCTTCGCCGCCCAACGTCTTTGCCAGCGCTTGGATCCGCGCGAAATCGGTCACGTCCAGGGGGTGGACTTGGATGTCCCCCTCGAGGGCCTTCAAGTCCTCGGCCGCCTCCGGCCGGCGGCAGGTCGCGATCACCTTCCACCCATCCGCGGCGTATTGTTTCGCGAATTCCAGCCCCAGCCCTCGGTTGGCCCCGGTGATCAAGCAAGTCGGCATCGTTGTTCCCCTTGTTACCCCGTTACTCTTTTATCCTTAGGCGGTCTGTTCGAACAGCTCGCGGCCGATCAGCCAGCGACGGATCTCGCTGGTGCCGGCCCCGATCTCGTAAAGCTTGGCGTCGCGCAACAACCGTCCGGTGGCATATTCGTTGATGTAGCCGTTGCCGCCAAGGCATTGAATCGCTTCCAGGGCCATCCAGGTGGCGCGCTCGGAAGCGTACAGGATGGCGCCGGCGGCATCCTTGCGCGTCGTTTCGCCGCGATCGCACGCCTGGGCGACCGCGTACACATAGGCCTTGCAAGCATTCATGGTGGTGTACATATCGGCGAGCTTGGCCTGCATCAGTTGGAAGGCGCCGATGGGCTCGCCGAACTGGCTGCGTTCATGGACGTACGGTACGACGATATCCATGCACGCCTGCATGATGCCGATGGGCCCGGCCGAGAGCACCAGCCGCTCATAGTCGAGGCCGCTCATCAGCACATTGGCCCCCCGGCCCACCGTTCCGAGGACATTGACCTCGGGCACCTCGCAATCCTCGAACACCAGCTCGCAGGTGTTGGATCCCCGCATGCCGAGCTTGTCCAGCTTTTGCGCGGTCGAAAACCCCTTGAACCCCTTTTCGATCAGGAACGCGGTGATACCGCGCGGACCGGCGCTGGGATCGGTCTTGCCGTAGACCACGAGGACTTCGGCATCGGGACCGTTGGTGATCCACATCTTGGTGCCGTTCAACACGTAGCGGTCGCCTTGCTTGTCGGCGCGGAGCCGCATGCCCACCACGTCGGACCCGGCGCCGGATTCGCTCATGGCGAGCGCGCCCACGTGTTCGCCGCTGATCAGCTTCGGCAGGTATTTGCGCTTCTGCTCCTCGGAGCCGTTCCGGCGGATCTGATTGACGCACAGGTTGGAATGGGCGCCGTAGCTCAGACCCACGGAAGCCGAGGCGCGGCTGATCTCCTCCATCGCCACGGCGTGCTCCACGTATCCCATGCCGACGCCGCCGTATTCCTCCTCGACGGTGATACCCAGCAGGCCCAGATCGCCCATTTTTTTCCACAGATCCGCCGGAAAGACATTGGCGATGTCGATGTCGGCGGCCCTCGGCGCGATTTCGTTGGCGGCGAAGCCGCGCACCGTGTCGCGCAGCATGTCAGCGGTTTCGCCGAGATTGAAGTTCAGCGACGGAATATCGTTTGCGGTCATCGTTCCTCCCCGAAAGCCGTGGGCTCCTGCCTTGGGGCTCCTCCCCGGAAGCCTTTGTTTCGACTATACGCCTGCCACGGTCACTCACAAGCTCCGACTTAACCCACCACGTCGCGCCGCCCCATGATCATCATCAGCGTTTGCTGCAGGATCGCGCACACGCGCTCATGGCCGTCTTTCCGTACGGTGACCTCGGCGTGGCTCACCGTCAGCGTCCGGCCGGGGCGGACTACGGATCCCCGGGCGATCAGCAGTTCGCCGTCGGCGGGCGCCACCAGATTGATCTTGAATTCCACCGTCAACACGCCGGCGGCGGCCGGCATCAGCGAAAACCCTGCGTACCCGGCGGCCGAATTGGCTATGGTCGCGACGATCCCGCCATGGAAAAAGCCATGCTGCTGAGACACATGATCTCCGTACGGCAGGTGAATCTCGCACCTGCCCGCCTCGACACCGATCATTTCAGCGCCGACGTGGCTCATGATACCCTGGCGGGCGAAACTGTCGCGGACGCGGCGTTCGAAATGGGGATCCGAGGGTGCGAAATGGGGCATTGTCGGTCGTTGCGGCCGCTTTCCAATTGACGGTATCGTAACGGCGCGTAAGGTTTGCGTAAACGTCAACTTGGTTCGATCGCTCTTGGGCTGCCCGCCTTGGCTCGACTCTGATAAACTCGTTGCCGGGCGGTGTCGTAAATTGCATCTTGAGACGGGTGGCGACGCCGACCATGATAGGACGATCGATACCAGGGAGGACACCGATGCGTGAGCGATTGAAAAGCCTATCCCTTTCCGCGGTGGTCGCGGTCGCGCTATTGGGCGCCTGTGCGTCGGAGGAGAGACCCTTCGAAGCCCCGCCGACCCTGCCCGAGGGCATGGAGCCGACCGGAGACGGCTGGACCTGGCGCGGCGAGGGCGAAGCGCCGAGCTTCGCGGCCGCGGATGCTTTCTGCCGCCGGTTTACCGCGGCCGCGAACCCTGGCCTATCAAATCAGTTGAGACGGGAGCAAGAGGGCGGGACCGTCGCCAGCGCAAGGATATCCAACCAAGATAGGCGTTCGTACTGGTCATGCATGGAAGGCCGCGGCTGGAGCCGGGCGAGCGGTTAAGGACGGCCGTTTGTTCGCCGATTCCGGACCGCGACCGGTTCGCCAAAAGCCGCGCGCAAAACGATAACAATTGCGCGCGTGCCTGGCGGCGAATAAGAATAACCCCGGCTCGGCGGGGAATCGATTCGATTGCCGCTTTCGAAAAAACCTTCCTGGCAGGAAACAGTCCGCGACCATGACGCATTCGAAACCTCAAGCCACGACACGGCGCCGGAGTGGCAAGGGTCCGGCGTCCGCGCTTTCCCTTGTACTTGTTTCGGGATGGCTGAACGCTTGCGCGGTAGGACCGGACTACGAGCCCCCGCAAACGCAAATGCCGGACTCCTGGTACGTGGATCTCTCCAAGGGACTCAAGGAAGGCAAGGCGGATCTGCGAACCTGGTGGAAGACCTTCGACGATCCCCTCCTCGACAGCCTCATCGACCGGACGACCGCCGGCAACCTGGACGCCAAACAGGCGGTGGCACGCATTCTCGAGGCGCGGGCCAATGTGGGCTTCGCGGCCGGCGAGTCCCTGCCGGCGCTCGACGGTATCGGCCAGATCGACACCAGCCGCATCAGCGAAAACGTTCAGGAGGATGTTATCCCCCCCAGCCGGAGAACCAGCACGCTGTATTCCACCGGTCTGAGCGCCGAATGGGAGGTGGATATCTGGGGACGGATCGCCCGCTCGGTCGAATTGGCCGACGCCGGTCTTCAGGTCACCATCGAGGATTACCGCGACGTTCTGGTGTCGCTGTACGCCGAGGTGGCGAACGCGTACGTGAACGTTCGAACGGCTCAGGCCCGCATCAAATCGGCGCTGGAAAACGTCGAGAGCCAGAAGAAGACCCTCAATCTCGTCGAGGACCGGCTGGCGGCGGAGCTGGCGTCGGATCTGGAAGTGGCGCAGGCGCGGCTCAACCTGTACACGACGGAATCTACCGTTCCGCAACGCCGCCAGGAACTGGCCCAGGCGGTTCACGCCCTGGGCGTGCTGATCGGCGAGCGTCCCTCGGTGCTATGGCCGGAGTTGTCCGAGGCCCAGCCGATCCCGCAACCGCCCCCGGAAATCCTCGTCGCGCGGCCGACGGAACTCTTGCGCCAGCGTCCCGACGTGCGGTCGGCCGAGCGCGCGCTGGCGGCGCAGACCGCCCTGATCGGGGTCGCCACCGCCGATCTCTATCCCCGGTTCTCGCTCAGCGGCTTCTTCGGCATGCAAACCATCGGCCCAACCGATTTCTTCAATTGGGAGAGCCGCGCCTTTTCCGTGGGCCCGACGGTCCAGTGGAACCTGTTCGACGGCGGGCGCGTCCGCAGCCGCATTCAGGCCGAGGATGCCAGGACCCAGGCGGCGCTGTTCAGCTATGAGCAGACGGTGCTCGACGCGCTCCGGGAGGTGGAAGACAACATGGTTTTCTACATTCAGGAAACCGACCGGCGCGAGTCCCTGCGGCTCTCCGCGGAGGCGGCGTCGCGATCGGTGGAGCTGGTCAACACGCTCTACGTCACCGGTCTCACCGACTTCCAGAACGTCCAGGATCAGGAAAGCCGGAAAGCCCAGCAGGACGACCAGTATTTCCAGAGCCAGGGCCAAGTCGCCAACTTCCTGATCGGCATCTACCGCAGCCTCGGCGGCGGCTGGGCGCCGACCCAGGAACAGCCAAAGACGGCCGACACCCCGCCGGCGGTCACTGCGAACGATCCAGGGGGCGCCCCCGCGGGCAAGACCGTGGAAGCCGCGAACCCCGAGGGCGACCTGGAAGGCGCCCCCGTCAGCGACCTCGGCAACGATCGCGGCGACACCGCCGCCCTCCGCGTCCCCGGCCCCAACGAGAGCCCCAACGAGAGCATCGTCATGATCCACACGCCCCGTCCCTGACGGAACGAAGCTTAAGCAGCTATCCCAGCCATCCCGCTTCACTTACGCCAAATCCGGGCAAAGTTCGGTTTAATGGCGCTTTGCGGCCGGCTTCGCCCAATCTCTGCGCCAACAGCGCAACCAGCGGGCGGCTGCAGATCCGGGGGGAGGCGAAACGGGGGTCGGTTCCCAACCGTAAAGCAGTCGTCGCACAAGCTTGACCGGAAACGGCACCATCCTGGCGGCTGGGTCCCACCTATAGGCTAGACCGCTGAGAAATAGGCGCAATAGCGCTGGCTCGATGTCGGCTCCGTGCCGACGCCACCTCGCCACTCCGCGCCAGTAATAGACCCGCGCCGCCGGTCCGTCGGCGATGGTTGGCGGTACCTCTACGCCGAGAAGTTCCCGGGCCGCATATGCCTGCGCGCAGAGCACGTCGTGGGCACCATGCCGCTTCAGGGTCGAGACAATCGCATCCCAGTCCAATGGCGCGGGCGCGCTCACCATCCGGGCGAAGTCGGTGAGGCCGCGCAATAAAATGATCCCGCTTTGATGGGCACCGCAGTGAACCATGTCGTGAAGCACCCTGTGCAGCAACTGGTCCTCGCCCGAAGGCACCAGTGCGTGGACATCATCGCACCGCCGAGGAATTGCGCGCCGGCGAAGAGCCGTAACCGGTAGAAGATGCACCATCATCAGCAATCCGCGGTGAAGGTCCAAGAGTGCGGGTCCTCCCGCCCGAGCCAAGTACATATAGGCGTGCTCTCCGGCGTCATGTTCGACGGCGGGGCGGTAACCGAGAATCCCGGCAGTTCGAACAGCCCTTTCGACCTCGGACGGATCGAACAGAAAGTCCAGATCCGTCACCATTCGAGAGCTCATCGCTTCACCCTCGGTGAGCAAAGCCGCCCCGCTCTTCAGCACCAGGGGAACAAGACCCGCATCGTTCCAGACCTTGATCACTTCGATCAGCTGCTCACGCATTCGCTCGTTGCGGGTTCGATTGAGATCGTGAAGGTACGCCAAATAGGCGCCCACGTCCGGCGGCAGCCGATCACCGAGTCCGGCGGAGATAAACGCCGCGTGCAGCTCCGGCGTCACCAATTCCTGATTGGCGAACGCCAGCGCCGACTCCCAGTCGGCAGCCGCAAGGCAGTCGTCGACTGGCCGACCATCACCCTGGCCCCGCCGCAAGATGGTCACGACGGTTTCAACGTGGGACGGCAGGCGACTCATTTTGCCCATGTGCGAATAGCATTGACCGCTTCGGAACCGTCGCCGTAGCAAACCTCGATCGTCGGCGCCCGCCTCAACAGGCCAATCAGCCGGTCGATCGTCTCCTCATCGAACCGGTTCGACACCGGATAAAACTGAGGTAGAAACCGCTCGAACGCCTCGATCAGACCCAGGTGCCGAACGCTCGGCGCCGCGCCAGACATGTATCGCGGAAAAGCGATCAACCCAATGGGAACCGAAGCCGCGGCTCCGGTCGGTTCTCGGTCGCGTCGAGGGCTGAAATACCTTACGAACTGCCCGTCGGCGCGCCGATGCACGGTCAAGCGCTCCACTTCCGGTGCTGTCGTGGCGATCACCGGCCAGGCGTCCGTCTTGAGGCACAGTGCCGTCGGCAGCGGTCGAACCGGGAAGGAATGATCGTGGCCAAGGACCGTTATGTCGTCGGCCGCCAGGGTCCAACCGTCGAGCACCAGGTTTGCCGCCAGCGTGCTCTTGCCCGTACCGGCCGGTCCCGGAAGGATAACGACCGGTCCATCCCTGCACACCGCCGCCGCGTGGACGACCGCGAATGCCGCCGCCCGGCCGATGGCGATGCGGATGAGCGCCGCCTTGACCATCGGCACGACCGCTTCCAGAGCGGTGCATCGGTCAACGACACGGTCGCCATCGGTCAGCACATAACCATCGGCGGCGTCGACCAGGGTGCAAATGACCGCGGCGGACCCCAACTGGGCGGAACCGAGGCGGCCCAGTGCCTCGTCCATCGAGTCGGCCAATGGCGCCGGCAATCCGCACAGTTGGATGTCGCAGTCGAGGATCCGGTAGCCAAGCCGCCGGTGCGCGGTTGACGGCGGCATAGCGGCCGAAGGCGGCAACGGATCGACTCGCAACGGAGACAACGCGCCTCTTTCGTCCTCGGCTGCGCCCTGGGATGGCTCATCTGCGAGCAGCCCCGTATCACGCCATTCGGCCAGCGTCCAAGCCATGTAGTCTGACGCGCGCTCCGGCGGCAGTCCGCAACGTGTCTCCAGCAGCGCTCGAATGCGATTTTCGCTCCACCCTTCGGCCAAACAACACCAAAGCAGCGTCGATGCCTGGTTGAGCCGATAGATCCGCTGCGCCCGCGGGTCGAACAGGACGCCCTCTTCGTCCAACAGATGCAAGCTCGCGCTCGCGCCGAACCCTTCTCTTGGGGCGCCTTGCTTGCGGAATACGCTTTTTATTTATTTCACCTTTTTCGGCTTCTTCTCTTTTTTTGTGGTTCCACCGCTGACGGCGTCCGCATAGCTGCGACCATCGGCGGACAGCAGGAGCGCGATTGCCGGGGGTGTCGCCAGCGCGAACCGTCCACACCTCGCGATGAAGTCCCGCCGCTCCCGCGACGGACGATCGTATTTTTCCATTAGCCTAACCTCCAAGTTGCCCGCCCAGTCTCCGTGATGAGAATCATCCCTCTTCCCATCGCCGGCAGCGCGCGTTTAGGGCGGCGCGCATCTTACACGAGATGCAATTAACATCTCATTTTTATGCCCCTTTTGTCAACCGAACAACAACCGCTGGTGATGTTACGTGTCTTGTGTCGGTGGGAAGGCGGCGCTGATTCCTTGTGATTGGTTTTGGCGTGTTGTGAAGTCGGCGTACAGGATGCGCTCGATGTTGGTTCTGTCGACGAAGACCCCCATGGGCCGGGTCCGTCGGCGGAATTCCAGCATTAGCTTCATACTTTGCGGCGCGAGTCGGACCGCCACGGTGACGCTTCGCACACGCAAACCCTGCGTGAGGCTCAACCACACGCTGGTATGATGCCATCTTCGGTGCACTGGGCTCACGACTAAAGATGGTTATTGCGGCTGGACACGCTATGAGTGTACAGTAAGTCGAGCAGTGCCAGTAGGCCATGCAGGAACGTAACGAGCGGAGACAACTACCGGGGCGCTGTCGCATCCTGGTACCCACTTTCATGGTTCCGTGCCCCATGTGACGGCCTTCCGAGATCGTCCGGTCAGGAGCGTGGCGCGCCGTGATGCTGGAGCATCACAAGCGGCGCGCGACGCCGCCGGGAGCCTCGGAAGGCCGCCCATAGGGTCGCTTTTCCCGGGGCCTCGGGGCGTCGACGGCGCTTGACGATGCTCCAGCATCGCCGGCGCACCGTCTCCTGCCGAGGCCCCGGGAAACGCGATCACATGAGGCACGGAACCATGAAAGTGGGTACTAGCCTTGCCGCGGACCGTTAGGCCAGGCTCGACGTTGCCCGGTTTGTGAAGAGTTGGTCATCTTGCATTAATCCTTCGTAGTATGATATACTAAATTTTGTCGTATAATTTTAGAGGATGCTGCGGAAATCGTAATTCAATTTTGTTCCACAAATCTTCTGGGCTGGATTATAATGGCTTTTTCGCTTCTTGGCGCATCGTCCCCTTTCCGGGACATCGTTGCTGAAGCAAAGGGTGGGCGAAAGCCATCGAGGGTGCCTCGCGTCGGACGGTCCGCCCATTTGGAGCCTCCCCAGGGGCTTGTCGCAGTCTCTGTATCACGCGGGAAAGCTGACAACGGCGGAGTTCTCGTCAAGCCCGAGGGCGCCATTTCAGTCCCGAAGCCGTAAACCTTGTCAAGGACGGGCCCTGTGACTGAGCTGCACGCACAAGATGCATACGCCGAGGAGGATGCCAGCAAGCACTTGAGCGAATACATCGCCATCTTCCGCCGGCACAAGCTTCAGATCCTTGCCGTCGCCGCGGTGGTCGGTGCGATTTTCGCCGGTATCGTGGTCGGTTGGCCGCCGCTCTACCAATCCTCGGCAACCATCATGGTGCAGGAGCAGGAGATTCCCCGCGAGTTGGTACGCTCCACCGTCACGAGCTTCGCGGATGAGCGTATCGAGGTCATCAGCCAGCAGGTGATGACAGGTTCCGTTCTGTTGCCGCTCGTTGAGAAATACAATCTTTACGAGAAATACCGCAAAGTGGAGACGGATCATCAGATCGTCGAACGGATGCGCGACGATATCAGCGTGACGCCAATCGACGCCAGAATATCGGACAGGGGCAGCGGATCCCGCGTCAACACGACTATCGCTTTCGAAATCGCCTATGACTTCCCGCATCCGGATCGCGCTCAAAACGTCGTGACCGACCTGGTCGCGTTATACTTGTACGAAAACGTCAAGGCTCGTCAGGAAAGCGTGGCTCAGACGACGGCGTTCCTCGCCGAGGAGGCGGACCGGGTGGCCGGGCAAATCCGGGAGATCGAAGCGAATTTGGCAAACTTCAAACGACGCTACGCGGGCATCACACCGGACTCATTGCCGGTCAACACGCAGCTTGCCGAACGTACACAGGCCGAAATTCTGCGAAACGAAGGCGATTTAAATACACTCCAGGACCGCATTCTTTCGCTCGAGTCGCAACTCCACTTCATCAAACCCTATCTCCCGTTCACGGCCAACACCGACGGCGAAACCGCCCTTACGCCCGAAGCGCGCCTCCAAGCGCTCATGGCCGAATACTTGAGTACCTCCGCCCGATACGGCCCCGAGCACCCTAAAATGCGACAGCTGCAACGAGAGATCGAGATTCTCAAGGCCGCGTCCGGCGTCTCGGGGAGGAAAATCGACACTTCAGGCAAGCTCGAACAGCTTGAGGCGGAACTTGCCGCGCTCAAGGAGCGCTACACCGATGATCACCCCGACATTCAGCGGCTCGAACGCTCCATTGCAACCCTGAAGGCATCCGCGATGTTGCGGGCGACGGCGCCGAAAACCACCGGCAAGGCTCCCGACAACCCGGCGTATATTGCGCTGAACACCCAGCTTGAAAGCGCCAGACGCGAGCTCGCCTATCGCTCGGGACTGAGGGACGACTTGCGGGAGAAACAGCGCACCTATGACGAGCGGTTGCTGAAGATCCCGGAAATTGAACGCGAGTACCGCGAGTTGACGCGCGACTACGACAACGCACAGGCCCGTTACCGCGAAGTTAAAGCCAAGCAGATGGAAGCCCAAATTGCCGAGCAATTGGAGAAAGAACGCAAGGCCGAGCGCTTTACGCTGATGGAACCCGCCAATTTGCCGGTTGAACCGATCAGCCCTGACCGCAAACGCCTGGCGCTCGTCGGCCTCGTCGCTTCGCTCGGTAGCGCGTTTGGTCTCGCCTGGCTGCGCGACTTGATCAATCCGTCAATCAAGGGACCGTTGGAACTTGAGCGCATCGCGCGCGTTCCGATCCTGAATCCAATTCCGTACATCGAGACCCGTAGGGAACGACTGGGGCGGCGGCTGCGGATACTGATGGTGGTCTGTCTGATCCCGGTGCTGGCGGCGGCATCCTTCGTCGGCAGTTTAAGTTTTGTGAAATTCCTTAGTCAGATTTGGATTTGATCCCCGTGGACCTGTCGCGCAAATTGGGGGCGGGAGCCAAGGATAGCGGCCTCTCGGGAGCGGCGGATAAGCCGGCCCATCAAGCCCCTTCTCCTGGAAGCCGGCCCAACCGCGTCGATTATACGCACACCCCTGCCGTCGAAATCCCGGCACAGGTGCTGGAGCGCCATCGAGTAGCCGTCGTGGCGAACAACACGACGGCGGCCGATGCGTTTCGCCTGCTAAGGACGCAGGTGCTCCAACAGATGCGCAGAAACGGCTGGCAAACACTCGCGGTGACGAGTCCGAACCAGGGGGCCGGCAAGTCTACCGTGTCGCTGAACCTCGCCATCAGTTTCGGCATGGAGGTGGACTACACGGCGCTCCTTATAGACGCCGATTTGCGCGACCCATATCTGCGCACCATGCTGGAGCTCGCTCCCGGACCGGGCCTCGGGGACTACCTGGTTGGCAAGGCTCGGCTGGAGGACATGCTGATCCATCCGAACATTGGAAATCTCGTTGTGCTTCCCGGAGGCGCACCGGTCGAAAACACGGCCGAACTGATGGGCTCACCCATGATGGCCGAAATGGTTCTCGAATTGCGCGGCCGCTACCCCAATCGCCTGATCGTTTTCGACGTACCGGCAAATCTCTCCGGCGCCGACACCCTGGCCCTTTCATCCTACATCGACGCTACGATCCTCCTTGCCGAGGAAAACAGGACGACGCCGGACGAAATAGAGCGCGCATGTGACCTCCTGCGTCATGTGAATCTCTTAGGGATCGTACTCAACAAGTCCCGAGAGTTGCCCGACCCCGGGCCCAGCAGGCGTCGGCGCCCCGGGTTTTTTTCACGATTTTTCGGATCTCGGCGCAAAAGTACGAAATTGGCCGCGGCGACGAATGGAAATACGGAAGCTCCGGCGCCCGGCCCCCCGTCCAATCACCGGAACGAACTACCGCAGTGAAGCGACCCCTCGGCCGCGGTCTCCGGCGGCCGCAAATGATCAGGCACCGGAATACACCTTAGCTTTGCCGCTAGGCTGTCCAACAACGTGGGACCACCTCACTTCCGCACTCTCAAAACCGAACTCGTTCACCACGCCGTCTATGCGACCCGCGAGGCAGCCAAGCGGGAGGGCGGAGCCTTAGGTCGAAAATCCCGGATGAACCAAAAAGCAATCCCTAAGCGTTTTTCAAGGCCAACCAAACAACCCACAAAACAATCCAATTACTTTACCCAAATGGGGCGCTTCTGCTGCTGGACATGCCGGAATACCATGCTGGCTCGATGCCATACAACCACAGAAACTATTTTTTTTCGACTGCACCCTTTTGGGGAATTGCTTTTATCTTCAGAATTAGGGAATTTCTAAGGCGACGCGATTGAACTTTTACGATCTTGGAATTGGCCTGGTTGAATTTTTTATGGGGTCTGTCGCATGAGTGCTCGAGGGGAGTTTACTCTGTCCAAAGACGATTTCTATGCTCAATTGGAGCGTGAAAAGAAGCGTGCGGAGCGCTCCAAGTCACCATTGTCTATCTGCATCTTTCGAGGCACCAGTAGGGCAAGTTTTTCGTATGAGCATTTATTGCCTCTGCTGCAACTTCTTGGCAGCACGAAGCGGGAAGTGGATGTTCTTGCAACGATCGATTCGAATACTGTTGCCATTCTACTTGTGGATACATCCAAGAAAGGCGCCGATCAGTTTTTAGGGCGAATTGCCGCGCGTTTGGATGGCAGGCGATGGTCCATCACTTCAGCAACTTATCCCAACTATATATTCAAGGATTTGGTGTCCGGAACGCCAGCTATTGAGTTTCCTCGCATCTGGCCTGGGGATCAGGAGAAGGATAAGCTGCCGCAACGCACGCTGAAGAGGGTCATTGACATAGTCGGCGCTTCTTTGGCCCTGATCCTGTTTTCTCCGCTAATGCTCATCACTGCCGCCGTCGTCGGTTTAACGTCCCCGGGACCCATCATCTTTAAACAGTCTCGCGTGGGTAAGGGCGGTAGCCCCTTCACCTTTTACAAGTTTCGATCGATGTTCCGCGACGCGGACGATCGGATCCATCGGGACTACGTTATGTCTCTGATCCGAAAGGGTGGTCAACGCTTTGACGACAAAGGCGAATGCAAATCGACGTGGACAAAGCTTCCGTACGATCCACGGATTACGCCGGTGGGTAAAATCATACGTAATGCAAAGCTGGACGAACTGCCACAGCTGATCAATGTCCTCAAGGGCGACCTGAGTTCTGGTAGGACCGCGGCCGCCCCTTCCTTATGAGGTCGACAGCTACGAGGCGTGGCATTTCAGCCGGATCTTAAGGGTAAAGCCCGGAATTACAGGCATCTGGCAGATCGAGGGCAGTGCCGACACGACCTTCGATGAGATGGTGAGGATGGATCTGCGGTATGAACGAACCTGGTCTGTCCTCCTCGACCTCAAAATCCTCATGAAGACTGCCTTAGCCGTGTTCGGGCTTCGACGTGGAGAGCTAACCGCTCCAGGGCCTTCGTACGAAAAACCATTAAACGCGATCGCATCGAAGCCTGAGTAGGAAGCCGTATGCGCTTTTTGTCGGAGGCACACGCGCAGATCGTCGGCACATCGGGAGTGCGGAGCGAAGCGGAGGTATTCGTCTCCGCTCATTCGTCGAAGGCTCTTCAGCCTTGCACTAACGCGCTAAATACCTAGTGGTCTGGATGCAACATATGGCATAGCCGCGAATGGCGGCCGGCAGGGACGTCTTTTGGCTCGCTTAACCATTGGATTTGCTTCACAGTGCGCAGGTTTATCGGACGCACATTCGAGAGTTAACATGGATATCAGCGGCGCAAGTATTCTTGTCACGGGCGGCTGCGGTTTGATCGGTTCCACGACAATCGATCTCCTCCTGAGGGAGTGTTCTCCTGCCCGGATCGTAATATTGGATAACCTGGTCCGCGGCACCTTGGATAATGTCGCGGAGGCTCTTCAGGATCCCCGCGTGGAACTCGTCCGCGGAGACATTCGTGATGTGGACGCGGTACGCAAGGCGACCGAGGACATCGACGCGGTCCTGCACATGGCGGCATTGCGCATCACCGCATGCTCCGCCAATACGCGCGAAGCGCTCGAGGTGATGTGCGACGGCAGCTTTAACGTCGTGGATGCGGCGCGGAAGGCCGGTGTGAAGAAGGTGATGGCGGCATCGTCGGCATCGATCTATGGCTTGGCCGATAGCTTTCCCACCCGCGAGGACCACCACCCCTACAACGACGAAACGTGGTATGGCGCAAGCAAGACGATGCTCGAGGGCCTGCTGCGTGCCTACCATTCAATGTTCGGTTTGCCGTACGTTGCGCTTCGGTACTTCAATGTCTACGGCGAGCGTATGGACATTCACGGCAAGTACACCGAAGTCCTGGTCCGATGGATGGAGCGGATCGATGCGGGAAAGCCTCCGGTGATATTGGGTGACGGCTCGCAATCGATGGACTTCGTACACATCGACGACGTCGCCCGCGCCAATGTGCTCGCGCTTCAGTCCGACGTCTCCAACGAGGTCTTTAATGTCGCCAGCGGAACCGAAACCACGCTGAATGAGCTGGCGGCGGCGCTGCTCAAGGTCATGGGCTCCAAACTCCAGCCAGAGTATGGTCCGGAGCGGAGCGTTAATCCGGTATCGAGGCGACTGGCCGATATCGGCAAGGCCGAACGCTTGCTGGGTTTCAAGGCCCGGAACGGCCTCGATCAGGGCCTGGGCCGCCTCGTGGCCTGGTGGCGGACCCAGCGGGAAGCAGTGGCTCTATAAATGAACCCGAAAACAGTGATCCCGATTGCGAAGCCGCTGATGAGCGAGCCCGAGGCCGATGCGGCCCGCCGGGTTATCCTCGGCGGCTGGATTACCCAGGGGCCCGAGGTGGCGGGGTTCGAACGCGAATTCGCGGCGTTCGTCGGCGCGCCCCATGCCTGCGCGGTATCGAGCTGCACCACGGCCCTCCATCTCGCGTTGTTGGCCGCCGGCGTCAGGCCGGGGGACGAAGTCATTACCGTCAGCCATTCCTACATCGCCACGGCAAATAGTATTCGTTACTGCGGCGCGACGCCGGTATTCGTGGACATCGATCCGCTGACCTTCAACCTCGATCCGGCGTTGATCGAAACCGCCATGACCGAGAACACACGTGCCATTCTGTGCGTGCATCAGATGGGCATGCCGTGCGATCTGCGCGCCATACTGGCGATCGCGCGAGAGCGGTCCATCCCGGTCATCGAGGACGCGGCGTGCGCGATCGGCAGCGAAGTTCGCTGGAACGGGAGGTGGGAAAAGATCGGCCAGCCGCACGGCGACGCCGCCTGCTTTTCCTTTCATCCGCGCAAGGTCATCAGCACGGGCGATGGCGGCATGATCACGACCCGCCATTCCGACTGGGATCGACGGTTCCGCCTGCTGCGCCAGCACGCGATGAGCGTGCCCGATACCGTGCGCCACGGATCCGCGGAGGTCATTTTCGAATCCTATCCCATGCTCGGCTACAACTATCGCATGACCGATATCCAGGCCGCCGTGGGCCGCGAACAACTCAAGCGTCTCCCGGACATCGTCAACTGGCGGCGTGAATTGGGGGATCGGTACAAGGCGCTGCTGGCCGATGTTCCCGGTCTTGGCCTTCCGCGGGAACCCGAGTGGGCGCGGACGAACTGGCAGAGCTATTGCGTACGACTGCCCGGCGAGTGTGACCAGCGCCGGGTGATGCAGACGATGCTGGATTCAGGAATCAGCACCCGGCGCGGCATCATGTGCAGCCACCGCGAGGACGCATACGTGGATCTGCCGCCGCGCCAACCACTGCCGCGATCCGAACGAGCCCAGGACGAGTGCGTCCTGCTGCCGCTCTATCCCGGCATGACCGCCGAAGAACAACAGCGGGTCGTTTCGGCGTTGCGCGAGGCGTGTCTTTCGCCATGAGGGACGCCGCCGACCCGACGGGGGATATCTCGGCCGTCCGCGCACGTCGCATTCGCCCCCTTGCGGCTATCGAAGATCGATAGGCGTTTGCGGTCGCCCTCGCCCATGACCTCCGCTCATCCCGCCCCGCCCCTGCCGAGCGCTTCGCCCGAAACGCTGCAGCAACGGGCCGAGGCGGCCGCGCCCCAGAAGCACTCCTATGGCGAGATCCTGAAGTCCTCGGCGCTGATCGGCGGCTCGCAGGTGCTCACCATCGCCATCGGCATCGTCCGCACCAAGGCGATGGCGGTGTTGCTCGGCCCGGCTGGGTTCGGTTTGATGGGCCTGTACGGGTCGATCATCGACCTGGTGCTCAGCATCGCCAGCCTCGGCATCGGCAGCAGCGGCGTGCGGCAAATCGCCGAGTCCGTCGGTTCGGGGAACACGGAGCGGATCGCGCGCACGGTCACCGTTCTGAGGAAGACGGCGGTGCTGCTCGGGATCCTGGGCGCGGTGCTGATGGTGGCATTCTCGGCGCAGCTATCGACCCTCACCTTTGGCAACGACCGGCACGCCGGCGCTGTGGCGTTGTTGTCGCTGGCGGTGTTCTTCCGCTCGGTCGCCGCCGGTCAGGGGGCGCTGATCCAAGGCATGCGGCGGATCGCCGATCTTGCCAGGATCGGGGTGATCGGCGCGCTGCTGGGCGCGATCGCCAGCATCGTCCTCGTTTATTTCCTGGGCGAGGACGGCGTCGCCCCTGCCCTTGTGGCCGTCGCCGCGCTGGCGCTGCTGATCTCCTGGTGGTACAGCCGCAAGGTCAAGATCGAGCGTCCGGCAATGACCCGCGTCGAAGTCAGGCGCGAGGCGACCGCCCTCCTGAAGCTGGGATTTGCGTTCATGGCGAGTGGCGTGCTGATGATGGGCGCATCTTACGCCGTGCGCATCATCGTGCTGCGCACGGAGGGCCTCGACGCCGCCGGTTTCTATCAAGCGGCCTGGACCCTGGGCGGCCTCTATGTCGGGATCATCCTGCAGGCGATGGGCGCCGACTTCTACCCGCGTCTGGTCGGCGCCGCCACGGACAACCCCCAGTGCAACCAATTGGTGAACGAGCAGACGCAGGTGAGCCTGTTGCTGGCCGGACCCGGGGTGATCGCCACGCTTGTCTTTGCACCGCTGGTCATTTCCCTGTTCTACAGCGCCAAATTCGCCGAAGCGGTGGAAGTCCTGCGCTGGATCTGCCTCGGAGTTGCGTTGCGGGTGATCACCTGGCCCATCGGTTTCATCATCGTCGCCAAGAACCGGCAGGCGATCTTCCTCGCCACCGAGATCGGCTGGACTGTGGTCAATGTCGGCCTGACCTGGATATGCGTGAAATCGTTTGGTTTGAACGGAGCCGGCATAGCGTTTTTCGGGTCGTACGTGTTTCACGGTTTGATGATCTATACAATTGTTCGAGGGCTCAACGGTTTTCGCTGGTCGGGCGAGAACATCCGAACAGGTCTCCTCTTTCTTTCATCCATCACGGTAGTATTTTGTGGTTTCTATGCTCTGCCCCCGTCGTGGGCAACGGCGCTGGGGACAGTGTTGATGCTGCTGAGCGGTGCGTACGCACTCAAGGTTTTGCTAAATCTTGCATCACTCGATCAAATCCCACGCTCCCTACAACGGTTACTCATTTTATTCCGCTTTGCACGCTGATGCGGCAAGCAATGGAGAAAGAGAAGATGGCGACTATGGCCTCCTGTGCCTGTATTTAAGAAAACGCGCTCAATACTGACGCTAAAAAGAAACGCCTTATCGTAGATTCTGAAAGCTAATTATGAGTGACATACAAACGAAGCTTGATTACGCCGATGCGATGGCGGATTGGTTTCTCGAACTCGGCGAAACATACTGCCGCAATGCTCGATTTGAGGAGGCGCTCAAATGCGCCAACAATGCCGCTTGGATTCTCGCCAACCAAAACCGGACGTTGTCGTCCGAACGGCTTGAGTTAACCCTGCGATCAATTGCGGAAAGCCTTCCAGGCGGGAACGACCAGAAAAGTGGCGCTGCGCGGAGGAATGGACAGATGGCAACCTGTCTTCACGTCTTGTCGGAAGCTCTTCCGGCGGGCGGGCTTACTGCGATGATGACTAGGTGGATTCAAAATAATCACAACAGTTGCGTCCATAGTGCTGCGCTTCTTTCACAGCAATCACCCATACCAGATGGATTTGTCAGGCTATTTCTGATACTGGCGGAAGTGTATACGTAGCCAATCAAGCTCATTCACCTCTACAACAGGCAGCTTGGCTAAGAAATTTGGCCAGAGACTTATCTACTCATGTAATACTTCACGTCGGTAGTAATGACGTTGTTTGCGCGGTTGCTTTTGGAATTGAAGGTGGACCGCCGATCATGTTAGTCAATCATACCGCCCATACATTCTGGGTCGGTGCTTCTATTGTGGACTTAGTTGTGAATTGTCGCGGGTCAGCACTTGAGAAAACGTGGACAGTAAGACATCGTGGAATTCCTAGATGCGCAACCGTTCCCATCCCGCTCTCCGAGACCAAGTCATTTACTTCTCAAAATACCTCGGAATTCGACATTAAGCGTAAGGCTAGGGAATCTCTCGGACTCCCTCCAAATGCAGTCACATTTGTTACAGTTGGAGCATATTTCAAATACCTTCCGATAAATGGCCTAGACTTCGTCGCGGTATTCGAGTGTATCCTACGATCACTTCCAGACGCCCACTTGATCGCGGTCGGATTTGAGATGGACAGTCGCTGGAGTGAAGCATCTCGTCGAGTGGGATCTCGGATCAGGGCGTTAGGAGTTATGTCTCAGTCTCAGCTTGCTGGGGTCTATGAGGCCGCTGATATTTACGTCGAGGGCTTTCCGTTCGGTACCACCACTGCTTTGCTGGAAGCTGGGATGAAGGGAATTCCTGTCATTCTGGCGCCCGGCCAGTGCCCACCACCTTATGCCTCGGACGGTGTGGCATTGGATGGAATATTGGAGCGTGCGCAGTCGCTTGAAGAATACAAAACCAGAATTATTCAGTTGGCCAAGAATCCAGGCGAGCGTAGCCTTGCGAGTACGAAAATTTACAAATCCGTCACCAAACACCATACTGGGCCGGGATGGAATCAGTACTTAGTGGATGCCATCGCGGCTTTGCCACAGGAGCACCGGGTTCACTGTTCGGGACTACCCGTACGAACTCCGCCCGCTGCTCATGAGTATTGGTCTCGATTCGTATCGAAGTGGAATTCGCCGCTAGAGGAAACATTTGAAAATTCGGTCGTACGTGCTCTATCAATGGGCCTCAGGCCGCACATGACGGATACACTAGCGCAAGATTGCAAATACTATAAATCTCTCGGCATTTATCAAGGCGTTCCCATTCATGTCTCCCTTCTTTTCTGCAATTTCTTCTCTCATATTGTTCCGATGACATGGGCGAAAACAATATTTAGACTTTTGTCTTTTCTGTGCCGGCCATCTGTTCTACATAGAGTGCGCTGCGAGTTTCTTCTGTTCGTTGGAGCGCCTCAACACCCGCGCACTTGGTATGAGGGTTACCGTAACGCGGAACGCCCAGAAACCTTCCTCACAAGATCCCGAAAACTGAGCGCCAGACTAAGATTTCGTGCTGCAAGGTTTTGCCGAACCAAAAAGTTCAATCACACAAATGATCAGAAATTGCGTATGCCCGAGAAGGATGAACGCGGTGTATAACACAATTAGCGGCTTTCGAGACCTACTTGCCGCAGCCATCGAGTAGTCGATCTCCTTCTTTTGATTCACATGTTCTATCGCGGTGACACCTGAAAATTCCAAAGACCGTGCGTTACAACCGCTGCAATACATACAGGAGTTTGTTAACGGTGTCTGATCTAGTATCGATTTTAATACCCGCTTATAATTCCGAAATGTGGATTGGCGACACTATAAAATCTGCCTTGTCTCAAACATGGAGAGATATTGAAATTATTATAGTTGATGACGGATCGATCGATGATACATTTCTTATGGCAGAACAATTTCAGTCTAAAAATGTAAAGGTAATTCATCAAGAAAATATGGGTGCCTGTGCAGCAAGAAACAAAGCACTGTCTTATTGTCAAGGAGATTACATTCAGTGGCTCGATTCAGATGACCTTCTTCATCCACAAAAAATCGAGACACAACTCGCTCGCGTGGAAGGATGTTGGAATTCCAATGTTTTATTGTCGGCCGCATGTGGCCAATTCTACTTCCGGCCTAAAAAAGCACGCTTTCGGGCGGATGCATGCTGGCAGAATCTGGCGCCAGTCGAATGGCTTATAACGAAGTTCAATCAGGGCGTCGGTATGCTTCCAGTTACATGGCTTGTAAGCCGTCATTTAACCGAACTCTCTGGATTGTGGGATGAGAGACTAACCCTTGATGACGACGGGGAATACTCGTGCAGGCTTGTCTCAAAAAGTTCGAACGTAGAATTTGTATACGATTCAAAGTGTTATTATAGGAGAGCAAATTTAAATAGTTTATCGAATAATATATCTCATGAGTCTCTAAACTCTTTTTGTACATCTATTTTTTTATGTATAGAGTATTTATTATCACTCGAGGACAGCCTGCGGACTCGCTCAGCATGCATTAATCATTTTGTTAATAACTTATTATACTTTTATCCAGAGAGAAAGGACTTACTAGAGAAAATTTATCATAAATCTGCTGAATTGGGAGTGGAGAAAATCTCTCCTTGTTTAACTCCAAGATTTTTAGCTTTAGCGAACATTATTGGTTTCCAAGCGGCCAAAGATGTAAAGTCTGCGGCGTGGAAAGCTGAGGTGTTAGTTCGAAAAAATTGGGATAGATTTCTACACCTCATGCTTGATGGTCGCAGCGTAGCCGATGATAAATTCACGTAAAAAGCTTACAGCCTTGTCTCCAGCCGACTTTTTTGATGTCGTTTTGGTTATTCTGGAAAGTATTCCTTCATCGGACTCCAAAAGTCGAACAATCATTTGGGTACTCCCGATTCCCAAGGAATCGCTAGTGGTCTGGATATAGGGCGGGGTTGTTTGGAATGGTTTTTGGGACAAACGAACGGCATGGGGGGCTACATTTGCGGCCTGGATACCGCGTCGAGGTAAATATTTCGATTGGTCAAGCAAGCGGGAAGTCTGGTGGAGATTTTGATCGCGAATAAGAGATTTTTCGCGTGCATTTACTGCAACAAACTTTTCCCATGGTTAAACGAACGATACTACAGAGCGGAATGCCAGCCTCGTGCAAAGTATTGCAACGACTCTATCGGGACTATAACGCGGAGTAAGCAGTAGTGGCAAAATTTCTGCCATCACCTGAGAGAATCCGAACAGCCCTCCTTGAGTTCATCAGTTGGCTCGACGGCTTTGGCGAAACTTCGTACGATCATCAGAGTTTCTTTGCTGGCGGGTTCGGCGGCAGGGTGAAGGCGCTTTATTACAGCCGGCCCCGGTTGGGCACGCTCACCGTCGCGCCCATGATCCTCTGCGAGGCCTTTTTCCCGGCCGCGCGGCGGCTGTTTTGGCACAAGCAGCGCTTTCCGATCGCCGACGCCCATTACGCCATGGGCTTCGCGCTGCGCTCGAAGGTGACCGGTGACAAAGCAGACTACGAGCGTGCGGTGCACTTCCTCAATATCCTTGAAACGACGCGGTGTCCTGGCTACCGGCATTTCTGCTGGGGCTATCCGTTCGACTGGGTGACGCGAACCGGCGTCATGAAAGCCGGCACGCCGCTGATCACCACGACACCCTATGCCTACGAGGCTTTCGCCGCCGTCCACCGGCTCGATGGTAACGAACACTGGCTCGAGATCATGCAGTCCGCAGCCGAGCATGCGGCCACCGATATCAAGGACTGGGAGATCTCGGCCGGTTCGGCGACGGCCGGATACAACCCGTCCGATACGGAAGGCAACGTCGTCAATGCCAGCGCCTACCGGGCTTTCCTCCTGACGAGCGCGGCGCTGCAGTTCTCGCGCGACGACTACATGCAAATCGCCGATCGAAATCTCAACTTTGTGCTGCGGTCGCAACGGTCCGACGGATCATGGCCGTACGCCACCGACGGCGTCAGGGATTTCGTCGATCACTTCCACACCTGTTTCGTTCTGAAAGCCCTTGCCAAGATCGAACGCCTGACCGGACACGAGGCCTGCCGTGCGGCGATCGATGGCGGAGTGCGCTACTATGTCGCCCACCTTTTCGACGAGAACGGTCTGCCGAAACCGTTTTCCCACGCGCCGCGGTTGACGGTCTATCGCCGGGAACTTTACGACTATGCCGAATGCATCAATCTGGCGGTCCTGCTGCGTGGCCGCTCTGCCGATCTGGACGCCCGCTTGGATACAGCGCTCGGGGATTTGCTTGCCCATTGGCGGAAGCCCGATGGTTCTTTCCGGTCGAGACGCCTTTTGGTAGGATGGGACAATGTTCCGATGCATCGATGGGCTCAGTCGCAAGTGTTCAGAAGTCTGTGTTGCCTGCTCAGTTCGATGAGTGGAAAGAAATCGGTCCACTGACTGGTTTGCACCTTCCCTTCGAGTAAGCAATGATCCGTTTCCGTGTCGTATTAGCGTAACAATTTTTGGACTTCCCCGTCATGTGCGGCATCTGCGGTCAATATGATTTCGAGGGTCGAAGGCCGGTCTCACCGGCCGTGGTCCAGGCGATGACCCGGTCCCTCGAGCACAGGGGGCCGGACGACGAAGGCTATTATTTCTCCGGGGCACTCGGTCTCGGTTTCCGGCGGCTGTCGATTATCGACATCGAGGGCGGGCATCAGCCGATGTCGGACCGGGAGCAGTCCGTCTGGGTCGTCTTTAATGGTGAGATCTACAATTTTCTCGAGCTCCGCCGTGAGCTCGAGGGGCTTGGTCACACCTTTCGCACCCAGAGCGATACGGAGGTGATCATCCACGGCTACAAACAGTGGGGCTTGGAGGTGCTCAATCATCTCAATGGCATGTTCGGTCTTGCCCTTTGGGATGAGCAGCGCCAGAGGCTCGTCCTGGCCCGGGATGCCATGGGCATCAAGCTCCTCTATTACAAGGTCGATGCCGGATCGGTGCTGTTCGGATCGGAGATCCGTGCCATACTTGCCGCACTGCCGGAACGACCGGACATGGATGCTCAAGCCCTCGGTCAACTCTTGCGCTACAGCTACACGCCTTCGCCGCTGACGCTCTATACGGGAATTCGCAAACTTGCCCCCGGCACAATGGCGATCTTCGAAAATGGCGGGTGGCGCGTCGAGCGCTGGTATCGGTTCCGGCCGCGGCCGTTCTCGCCGCCAAAGTCCGACGCCGAGGCGAGCGAGGAACTGTTCGACATCTATAAGCGCGCCCTCAAACGCCAGCTGATCAGCGATGTTTCCGTTGGCCTCCTGCTCAGCGGCGGCGTCGACTCCGGGCTCCTGCTCGGACTGATGTCGCTTTATGGCGAAGGCTGGCCCACGTACACGGTCGGATACGGGAAATCCGAATACAGGAACGACGAGTTGTCCGACGCGGCGCAGACCGCGCGGATGTTTTCGGCCAGGCACACCGAGGTCGAGTTGACCCGGCGGACCTTCGAACAATGCCTGCCGAAGATCGTCGCCACCCTCGAAGAACCGATCGAAGCCTCGTCCATCGTGCCGATGTATTTCGTCTGCCAGCGCGCTCGCGAAGACGTCAAGGTCGCCCTCGTCGGTCAAGGCCCGGATGAGCTGTTCGGCGGCTACACCCGCCATCTCGGTGTCCAGTATGGCGGTTATTGGCGACAGTTTCCGCGATGGCTGAGAAGCGGGCTGGAAACCGGGATCAATCGCCTGCCCCGAAATCAGGCCCTCAAACGAGGGGTCTCCAGTCTGGCGGCAGGGGACCGCCTGCGGCGCTATCAGAACGTTTTCTCAATCTTGCCCGGTCCGACGGTCAACGGCCTGTTCCGCGATGGGATGATCCCCGAAGCGGAAGAGGGCGGGATCGACGCGTGCTGGCGGGAACTGGAACCGTTCACCGATGGGACCGACGAGCTTGGCGGTTTCCAGGCGCTGGAGATCAGATCGTCACTTCCCGACAAGCTGCTGATGTACGCGGACAAGCTGTCGATGGCGCATGGCCTCGAGGTGCGCGTCCCGTATCTCGACCGGGAGATCGTCGAATATGTCGAGAGGCTGCCCGCCACGTTCAAGGTGAGAGGCGGCCACAGGAAATGGCTGCACCGAAAAGTTTGCCAACAGTTTCTGCCTCCGACGATCCTGAAACGAAAGAAGCGCGGTTTCGCGGTGGACGTCGTCGATGACTGGTTTCAGAAGTCCCTCGGCGGTAGCATGGAGGGCTACCTGCTCGACAAATCATCGTTGATGTTCGATTTCCTGAAGCCGGCGGGGGTGAAAGGCCTGCTCGACGACCACCGCTCGGGCCGGAGCGACAATTACAAGGCCCTGTTCAACCTTATCGTACTCGAGGAATGGCTGCGATCGAACCAATCCGTTCCCATCACATCAAGACCCGGGCCGCAAGCCGTGGCGGCATCGAGCTAACATCATGGCGTTGAAGTACGTCCTCATCACGCCGGCACGCAACGAGGCAGCTTTTGTTGAGAAAATCATCCAGTCGGTGATTGCGCAGACAGTGCTGCCGGAGCGTTGGGTGATCGTCAGCGACGGCTCTACCGACGGCACTGACGAGATCGTGGAGAAGTACCGGGACGGCAGAGCATGGCTTGACCTGGTGCGGCTTCCCGAGCACGCCGAACGCAACTTCGCGGCGAAGGTGAAGGCGTTTGATGCCGGTTATCAACGGCTCAACGGCCTGTCGTTCGACGTCATCGGCAATATCGACGCGGACGTGTCGTTCGGAGAGGATTTCATCGCCTATCTCCTGGAAAAATTCGAAACCATGCCAGACCTTGGCGTCGCCGGCACCCACTATGTCGAAGGCGACTTTCATTCGTTCCAAGACAGCTTTATCAACGTGCACCACGTCAACGGCCAGTGCCAGCTGTTTCGCAGAAAGTGTTTCGAGGACATCGGTGGATACGTGCCCATAAAGGGTGGCGGGATCGATTGGGTCGCGGTCACGACGGCAAGGATGAAGGGCTGGACGACCTATTCGTTCGCGGATCGGACGTTCTACCACCACCGGAAGATGGGAACCGCGGGCGGCAACGATCTCAAAGCGCGCTTCCATTACGGAAAAAAGGACTACTTCCTCGGCGGCCACCCGCTGTGGCAACTATCCAGGGGGACCTTTCAGATGACAAAGAAACCTTATGTTCTTGGAGGGTTGTTCCTGCTTCTCGGCTATGTCTGGTGCTGGGTGACAGGTCACGAGCGCTCCGTCTCGCCGCAACTGATGGCGTTTCACCGCCGCGAACAGCTGACCCGGCTCAAACAGCTGCTCGGCAGCCGTTTGCGGCTTGGCCGATAGAGGTACCGGCCGTGAGCGACCCGCCACTGAAGGCGCCGATGTCTAACATGTCGCGCAACAACTCATCGGAAAATGCCGTTTTCACTAAGGAAACCTTGATCGACGGCAGTCCCGGCCGGATCAATTGTGTTCGGATCGCAGGGCAGACCTTCACGATAAGTCCGGGACCGGTCATCACTGTTCGTTTGGAAGACGAATGGTATGAGGATTTAGAGGATCCATATGCGGTCATGGCCGCTCTCGAGAAGGGCGTGGGCTTCAAACCCGACCTGCTGACCTTCTGGCAGCGTATGCCAGACGTCGAGCCCAAGTACCCGTTTCATCTTGAGTGGGACCAAATCGCCGTCCTTCCCGTTAAAACGTACGATCACTGGTGGAAGAATCAGATTAAATCACGCGTGAGGAACCAAATTCGAAAGGCGGAAAAGGACGGTGTCGCGGTCAAGGAGACCTCTTACAATCATGAGTTCGTAAGTGGGATGACAGCCATTTTCAACGAATCGCCTATGCGGCAAGGTCGGCGGTTCTGGCACTACGGCAAAGACTTCGAAACCGTTAAGAGCCAGTTCTCGCGGTATTTATATCGAGAGTACATGATCGGCGCCTACTATGAAGGAGAGATGATTGGTTTCATGATGTTGGGTGATGCCGGAAAATTCGGCGTTACAGGACAGATCATATCCAGCATCCAGCATCGAGATAAGTCTCCAAATAATGCATTGATCGCTAAGGCCGTCGAGATCTGTGTGGAGCGTAGATTGAATTATTTGATATATCTCTTTTGGACCGATGACTCCCTCTCTGAATTCAAGAGACGCTGTGGTTTCGAGAAGGTTGACGTTCCGCGGTACTACGTTCCCCTCAGCCGGAAAGGGGAACTCGCCTTGAGGTACGGAGCGCATCGCGGCTGGAAGGGGATGCTCCCGCAGGGAGTTAAAACGCCACTGAAACGCATACGAAAAATTTGGTACGAGTTTCGGACCTAGAGAGACTACATTGGCACTTGTGCGGGATGTGTATTCAGGAAGGAACTGCGTTCGATGACTTGGTCATTATTGTGATTAGTCACAGAGTTCGAGTGATTGAGTGCCGTTCTACATTGATGGTGAACAGAACGTGCCAGGTATCGCAGGAATAGTCGGCCGTGGGTCGCCGCACGAGTGCCAGCGCCTCGTTCTCAGGATGACCGAAAGCATGAAGCACGATCCGTCCTACGTTTCGGGGACGCATTTTGCTCCTGAAATTGGTGCGTATGGAGGTTGGATCGCGCATGAAGGCTCGTTCGCGGCGCGTCAGTCCGACGCCGTGACGCCCGAAGGGACTCTCCTGGCCTTATCGGGGGAGTGTTTCCCACCTTACGCAGATGCCGAAGGAGCCGATGGTCGAGGAGTATCAACGAGCTCTCGTGACGCAGGTTCGTTGCTGCGGCTCTATGAGGCGCGTGGAAGCGCGTTCGTTGCCCACCTGAACGGTCTGTTCAGCGGTCTGCTGATCGACCCGAAGCGGAAAGTCGCTTTGCTGTTCAACGATCGCTACGGCATGGAGCGGATTTATGTCCACGAAAAGGACGGAACGACGTTCTTTGCCAGCGAGGCGAAAGCGCTGTTGAGCGTGTTACCGGAGTTGAGGGCTTTCGACGATCACGGGGTGGCGCAGTTCCTGAAATACGGATGCACACTGGATAAGCAAACATTGTTCCGCAACATAGAGCTATTGTCCGGCGGCTCGCTTTGGCGCTTCGACGGTGGCACATCCTGCATCAAGGATCGGTATTTCCAGCCAAAGGAGTGGGAGTCGCAGTCCCCTCTGACCGAGGATGCCTTCGAAGTCGAGTTCGCGGAAACATTCAAAAGGATACTGCCCCGGTATCTATCATCCGAGACCACTTTGGGGGTATCCATTACCGGCGGTCTCGACACTCGCATGATCATGGCCTGCATCGACGAAAGCGGCGTCAAGCCGATTTGCTACACGTTCGCGGGACAGACCGGAGCGACCCTGGATGCGCGATTGGGGGCACGAGTGGCGCAGGTCTGCGGTCTTGAGCACCGCACACTTCGGATTGGCGCCGATTTCCTGGCCGGCTACGGACATTATGTAGACCGAACGGCATTCGTGACCGATGGGTGTGCCGGAGCGTTGGGCGCGCACGAACTCTACCTCACCGGTCTGGCAAGCAGGCTGTCCCCGGTTCGGCTCACAGGCAACTACGGCAGCGAGATTCTGCGCAGTGTCTCCACATCCAAGCCCGCGCACTTGGCGAGCTCGCTGATTGTCCGTGATTTCAGTCCATTGATCGATGCGCAGGACGCTACCGCATCGGGCGTCCACCCGGTTACGCATGCAGCCTTCCGGGAAATCCCCTGGTACCTCTTTGGCACTCTCGCCGCCGGTAGATCGCAACTGACCTTTCGAACGCCTTATCTTGACAACGAACTCGTCGCACTCGCGTTTCGCGCGCCGACTGCTTCGCGACATTCGCCTCGGGCGGCCCTGCGTTTGATCAATGCCGGCAATCCTTCCCTTGGCAGGATCCCGACCGACAGAGGGTTAGTCTGGCGAAGCCCTGATCCTTTTGGTGGAATGAGGCGATCGTTCTGCGAAGCGACTTTCAGGCTCGATTACCTCGACAAGGCTGGGCTGCCGCATTGGCTGTCACCGTTTGATGCCGTCATTGGGTCTCTATCAAATCTTGGACTGCTGGGTTTGCATCAGTATTTGCCTTACCGAGGCTGGTTCCGGCGAGAACTGGCCGGTTATGTAAGAGATGTGCTCACCGATGCCCATACACAGCACATGCCATGCTGGAATCCCCGCTTCCTACCGTCAATCGTCTCGGATCACGTCGCCGGTCGAAGAAATTACATGCGAGAAATTGGCCTCATTTTAACTCTCGAAGCAATTGATCGTACGCTGATTCAAGGACTCGCGCATCCTATTGGCGCGCAGTCTGTCCTCTAGGGCAGCCGGGACATGAAAGTCCAAATCATCAAGTTCGGTGCCACCGGCGACGTGATTAGCGCGACACCGTTGCTTCGTCGACTCGGCGGCGAACTCAACTGGATGACGGCGTCCAACACGGTCGTCCTGTCGATGGCGTGGCGGAGAACGCCCGATGTTTGTTGCCTCGACTTGTCAGGCTGATGGGGAGACGGACGATCCGAGAGCAATGCCGGTCGGCGGCTGCGGGTTCACGCCGGCGACGAGTAACCTTCAGTTAAACCGTCCTTTATCAACATCCTCCCTCTACCTCCCTGATGACACATGAGCGATTATTCCAAGGGGCCGAAATGAACCCACAGCCTGGTTTTCCCGAGACGACGGAGTCCGTGGAAGCACGCGGGCCGGACGGTGATATCGGCGTGGCGCTGCTAACGGGTGCGCAAGACAGGTCGTATGCGCTCGGGCTGGCGTCTTCGCTGCTTGCGCAAGGAATTTCCGTAGATTTCATTGGTAGCGACACGGTGAACTGCCCAGAACTGAAAAATAATCCTCTGATAAATTTTCTTAATTTGCGCGGAGATCAGAGTGAAGACGCCAGTTTTCTGAAAAAGTCCCTAAGGGTTGCTGCATATTATGCTCGACTTCTTAAATATGCCGTGGTTGCAAAGCCGCGTATATTTCACATATTGTGGAATAATAAGTTTGATATGTTCGACAGAACGATTTTGACTTTTTACTACAGAGTCCTGAAGCGCAGGCTTGTGCTTACGGTTCATAATGTAAACGCTGCGAAGCGCGACGGACGAGATAGTATTTCTAATCGTTTTTCACTTCATTTTCATTATATGTTTGCGGACCATATATTTGTACACACTGAACAAATGAAGAAACAGATCTGTACTGATTTTAGAGTTTCTGAATTAAAAGTTAGTATAATTCCGTTTGGGATAAACGAAACACTTCCAAATACAGATATAAGCCGTACGGCGTCACGAAATCACTTGGGTATTTCATCTAATGAAATGGTAATACTGTTTTTTGGTCAAATAGCACCCTACAAAGGCCTCGACCACCTTCTTCAATCCATACCTTATTTAATAGAAAGTAAGGTGTATTTTCGTATCGTAATCGCTGGCAAAGTCAAGAGTGGTAACGATATGTATTGGAACAATATAGAATCTCTTATACGTAATTTGGATATACGCGATCGCCTAATTATAAGATCCGAGCACATTCCGGACGATGAGGTCGAGATTTATTTTAAAGCATCCGATGTATTAGTCTTGCCATATACCGACATATATCAAAGCGGGCTGCCATTTCTGGCATACAGCTTTGGATTACCCGTGATTGCGACGGATGTGGGTTCGCTTAGAGAGGATGTTTTGGAGGGACTTACCGGTTATGTCTGCAAACCCCGTGACCCCGCTGATTTGGCGAAGGCGATCGAGTCCTATTTCCACAGCAGCATGTATTCTGACTTAGCATCGATCCGGCCCAACATCCAACAATTTGCCCGTGAACGATATTCTTGGACGAAAGTTGCCGCCATCACTGCCGCTGCGTATCGTGCATTGCTTGAGCGGTGATAAGGCTATCGCTGGCCTCCCCCCGAAATTCGACGCGATGCGTCTCGGAGTGATGTATAGTATGCTGGGCGCCTCTAGCCTGGATATCTCACCGTAGGGGTCATGAGGTAGGTATTTTCGGGTAATTTGTGGTTGTTGATGGTTGGTTTGCGCCGTTGAAATTGGGTGGCGCGGTCTTTGTCGGCGGCGGGCCGGGCGTTTTCGTGCGTCAGTTGTGCGCTTCTGTTTGGTGCGCCGATGACGAGTCTATGAGGGCGCAGCTTGGGTGTCGGCTGTTGACGGTCGACGGGATGGGCTTTGCGGCTATCCGGGAGAGGCACGCTGCGCATTCCGACGAAAGCGGCCACCGATTCCGACGGAAAGCGGCCACCTGTTCCGATCCAAAACGGCCACTTTGGCCGAGGGTCGAATATAGCGTCGTGATCGTCGCCGTTGGGTGATCCCTTGATGTCATTTTCGTTGTGGGTGGTCAACGTCGTTGGCGTTGATATTTTCTGAAATGGTCTTTCGCATTGAAGGCCCGTCGAGATCGATCCTGTGGGCGTTGTGGACGATGCGGTCGAGGATGGCGTCGGCGAAAGTGGGTTCGCCGATGACGTCGTGCCATTTGGTGACAGGCAGTTGGCTGGTGATCAGGATCGAGGCGTTTTGGTATCGGTCCTCGACGATTTCCATGAGGTCGCGTCGCTGATCGGGGTTGAGCCGTTCGGGTCCCCAATCGTCGAGGATGAGGAGGTTGGCCTTGGTCAGCGCCCGGAACAGGCGGGGGTATCGGCCGTCGGCGCGCCCGATTTCGAGTTCGGCGAACATCCTGGGGACGCGCTTGTAGAGGACGGAGAAGTCGTCGCGGCAGGCCTTCTGGCCGAGCGCGCAGGCGAGCCATGATTTGCCGACGCCGCAGGGGCCGGTGAGGATCAGGTTTTGTTTGCGGGCGATCCATTGGCCTCTGGCGAGTTGCTGGAACAGGGCTTTGTGGAGGCGCCGGGGGGCCCGGTAGTCGATGTCCTCGATGCTGGCGTCGGGGTGGCGCAGACGGGCGTTGCGGAGCCTGTATGTCAGACGGCGGTCGTCGCGTTCGGCCTCTTCGCGGTCGAGCAGCAGGGCCAGCCACTGGGCATGGTCCAGTTCGCCGGCCTGGGCGTTGTCGCCGAGTTCGGCGAAGGCGCGGGCCATGCCGTGCAGCTTGAGATGCCTGAGCTGGTCGAGGGTGGGATGTTGCAGCATGATGTCTCCTCAGTGGAAGTATTGCGGGCCGCGGATGTTGGGATGATCGATCGCCGGTCCGTCCGTGGCCTGTCGCGGTGTGCGGCGATCGAGATTGTTCTTGAGGATGGAGGCGACCGAGGAATACGACCTTGCGCCGATCTCCAGGGCTCTCTCGCAGGCCGCTTCCAAACGTTCCGATCCATGGGTCTTGGCCAGGCGGAGGATACCGATACAGGAGCGGAAGCCCTGTTCGGGATGGGGTTTGGCGCGCAGGATGACGTCGATCAGGGTCTCGGTATTGGGTCCGTTGGCGGCGGCCTGGCTTCGGATGCGGTCCGGGGTCCAATTGGCGTAGCGGCGATGTGAGGACGGCATATGTTCGGCGACGGTGGTGTGCCGCCGGTTGCCGGAACCGCGCATGTGGGCGGCGACGCGTTTGCCTTTGTGAAAGACTTCGACGGAGCGTTCGGTGATCCGCGCCCAGAGCTTTTGTTTGGCCAGGCGATGGGGCACCGAATAGTAATGCTTGGCGACCTCGACATGATAATCGAGGCCGGCGCGGCGCTGCTTCCATTCGGCATACTCGTAGGCTTGGGCAGGCAGCGGCTTGAGCGCCGGCCGGTCGAGTTGCTCGAACAATTGCCGGCGCGATGCGCCGAGATGACGCGTGACGCGCCCGTTGAGAGCGACGAGAAGCTCGGCGATCGCCTGATTGAGTTCGGCGAGACTGAAGAAACGGCGATGGCGCAGGCGGGCCAGAACGCGGCGCTCGACGATCTGAACGCCGACTTCGACTTTCGCCTTGTCCCGCGGTCTGCGCGGCCGCGCCGGCACGATGGCGGTGTCGTAATGGGCCGCCATGCTGGCATAGGTGCGGTTGATCTCGGGATCGTACAGGCAGGCCTTGACGACGCCGGACTTGAGATTGTCCGGCACGACCTGCCGGGGCGCGCCGCCGAAATAGGCGAAGGCGCGGATATGCGAACCGATCCAGTCGGGCAAAGCCTGCGTCCAGGTCGCCTCCGCGTAGGTATAGCTGGAAGCGCCCAGGGTGGCGACGAACACCTGGGCCGTGCGGATCTCGCCGGTAAGGCCGTCGATCACCTCCATCGTGGCGCCGGCGTAATCGACGAACAGCTTCTCGCCGACGACATGGGCTTGACGCATGGTCGGGTTGAGCCGGCCGCGCCAATCCCGGTAGAGATCGCAAAACCGGCTGTAGCCGTAACCCCCGGGATGAACCGAGCGGTATTCCTCCCACAACAGCGACAGAGTGACGCCGGGCCGCTTGAGTTCGCGATGCAGGACTGGCCAATCGGGAGGCGGCCGGCGATCGGGAGAAACCGCTGGCGGCGGCGGAAACAGCAGCCGTTCCAGGTCTTCGTCCGAAAGCCCCTCGGGCAGCGGCCAACCCAGGCCGGCGCGGCGTGCCCGGCGAAGATAATCGCCGACCGCCGTGCGGCCGATGTTCAAGCTGACGGCAATCCGCCGCTTCGACAATCCGCCGGCGTGCAGCCGTAGAACGTCGTATATTTTGCGCATGGGCAATCTCTCCCGGGGCATCCTCGCTCCTCTCGAAAAGGCGCGAAGGTAGCCCCTGTCAGGATCACCCAACGAGGTCGACCACATCCCCAATCCGACTGGCCGCTTTGCGTCGAAATCAGTGGCCGGATTAAATCGGAATCAGTGGCCGCTTTGCGTCGGAATGCGCAAGGCACGCAGCCTGGCGTGGGCGAGGGCGAATTCGGCTTGGTATGGACACGCCGGCGCCATAGCGATCTTGCTCCGGCGCACCGAGACGGTGACGCGGGCGCCGATCTTGAGGAGCTTGAGCCGGATGGTGCCGGCGGTGGCGGTGGCGAACTCGGTGTGGCCGAGACCGATCCGCTGCAGCGCTTCGATCAGGACATAGGCGAACGACGAGAACCAGAGGCGGAGCTGATTGGCGCGCAGGGTTGCCGTCGAGGTTCGGTCGGCAAAGAGATCGAGTTGTTGCTCCTTGATGCGGTTCTCCATGTCGCCCCGGGCGCAGTAGAGGCGCTCGTACAGGGTCTTGGCGTCGATGGCCTTGCGTTTGAGCGAGGTGACGATGAACCGGGGATTGGCGCCCTTGGCCAGGTGCTCGGCCTTGCCGATCACCCGGCGCCGACGGCTCCAGCTGTCGCGGGTGGCGTAGAAGAAATCCTTAAACCGGCGGGCCGGTTTCCCCGTGGCTTCGTATTCGCTTTCGGCCCACGCGAGATCGATGGCGAGTTCGTCGACGAGGCGGCTGTTGCGGGCGAGGCCGAAGACATAGTCCACGCGGTTCGCCTCGCACCACGCCATCAACGCCTCGCGGGCGAAGCCGCTGTCGGCCCGGAGCACGATCTTGACCCGCGGCCAGCGGCGGCGGATGTGGGCGACGATGCGGGCCACTTCCTCCTTGGCGCCGGCCGAGGCGTCGATGTTGGAGCGGCGCAGCTTCGCCGCCAACAGATGCGGGCCACAGAAGATGTACAGCGGCAGATAGCAGTAGCAATCGTAATAGCCGTGGAAGAACCGGCCCTCTTGATGTCCATGCAAAGGGTCGTCGGTGGCGTCGAGGTCGATGACGATCTCCCTCGGCGTTTTGTCCTGGCTGTCGAGAAACACGTCAACCGGGACCGCCTCCAAAGCCTCCGGGTCGTGGCCGATCTTGTGGTAGCGATCGCCATCGCCACGGGGCGCATGTTCCAAGCGATTGATCGTGCTCTTGCCCGCCAATGGCGCGCAGTCCTCGCGCTTGATGCTTCGCATCCCTTGCGGGCATGCGTCCAGCCGCTCCGAAAACAACGCCAGAACCGGATCGAATCGCAAGGTGTCATGATCGTTGACGTCCTCGTAGCCGAGCGCGATGCCAATGATCCGCTGGCCGACCAGCGTGCGCACCGTATGCACGACGTCCGCTTGCCGGCGCCCGTCCGTGAAGCACGCCGCCACCCGATCGATCAAGGCGATCGCCCGATCGGTCTCGCGCAGCAGCACCGCTCCCGCATCCGACGTCACCAAACCGCCGTCAAACCCCGCCACCACACGACGGCCATCAAACGCTTCGAAATCGAGTTGATCGGAGATACACTGTGTTTGCATCGGACCCCGTCCTGGAATCTGGTAAAGCATTTTGCCAAAACGACTTTCTCAGATTCTTGGGGCCGATGCACCCCCTGCGGTGAGATATCCGGGCTAATGGAAGGATTAGACCACGGGCCGGTGTCTAGTATCGTTGCAATACACAGATCCATACACTTAAAACAATTACGTTCTGCGCAGTATTCCCGGGAAAAGAATTTCGCGGCATGCCGCCAGCGCCTGCCGCAATTTTAACTTTCGGATTTGTATTGTTCCTTTTTGTACGAGACTTTCGTACAGAAAAACAAGCAAGTGCCGCGCTGTGGCTACCGGTGCTTTGGTTGGCGATCATCGGCTCGCGTTTCGTTTCCCAATGGATGAACCTTGGTTCCGGGCAGATCATTGACGTTGGAAGCGACGGGAGTCCCGTCGACGCCCTTTACTTCGGTGCGCTGATCTTGGCGGGGTCGGCCGTTCTCGTGCGCAGGCGGATCGCTGTCGTCAAGTTCGCGCGAAATAACTCGTGGCTGACGGCCCTCATTATCTATGGACTAGTGTCTGTCGTCTGGTCCGATTTTCCGTTCATCGCGTTCAAGCGCTGGATAAAATGGCTCGGCCACCCCGTGATGGCCTTAATCGTTCTTACGGATCCAAGTCCAACCAATGCTTTGCGGACGGTTCTCAAGCGATGTGCCTATGTGTTGGTCCCTCTATCAATTCTGTTCGTGAAATACTATCCGCAGTACGGTCGCGGTTTTGATGATTGGACCGGCGAAGCTTTCAATAACGGAGTCGGTTTGAACAAGAACTATCTAGGGTTCTTGTGTATGATACTTGGCCTATTTTTCTTATGGAATCTGTTATTAACGAGACAAATCGACAGTCGTCGCGTCAGGCGGCAAGAAGTGGGTCTCAGTGTCGGTTTCCTCTGCATGATCGCCTGGCTGCTGACGATGCCTGACAGCAAGACGGCGCTGGCCGCCCTTGTTGTTGGCGCGGCGATCATGTTGGTGCTTGGCTTGCGGGTGGTGAACGGGAGATACTTAGGCGTCTACGTCATTGATGCCGTCCTGGTTGCCATCTTGGCGGAAGTGACTTTCGACGTTTATGCGAACGTGATCGAACTGCTCGGACGTGACCCGACGTTGACAGACCGAACCGTAATCTGGCGGGAGGCCCTCGCCCTGCAGGACCGCCCCATTCTCGGTTTCGGCTTCGAGAGCTTCTGGTTGGACCCCCCGGCTCGAGTTCGCTTTGGGCGAAGCGATTGTTCCCACGGATTAATCAGGCACATAACGGGTATATTGAGGCCTACTTGAATCTTGGAGCGATCGGTGTTTTCCTATTGCTTGCATTAATAATCTCAACGTTTCACAAGATAAGCGGGCAGTTGTTGACGGATTTCGAATTTGCTCGTTTGAGGTTTGGGTTTCTGTTCGCCTTTATTTTCTACAACTACAGTGAAGTGACATTAGTCGGGCTCCATCCCCTATGGACTATCTTCATCATCATCGCTATCGACTATCCGAAGGCGGGGCCAAGTAAGACGAAGCGCTGGAAAACGACAGGACTCGGACCGTTACCACTAAATGCAACGCTGCAGGACCGCCCTCGCCACGCGGTGGCCGGCGGCGCAACTCCCTTGGGAACGTCTCGAAAACAATCGGTCAGCGAAGGCGGCGGATACAATTCGTGAGCGGGGATCCCCTCCACATCGTCCTGCGCTGCGCCGAACCACTGACGCCTAAGGTCCGCTATGTGTTTGACACCCTTTTTATGGCGACGGGGATTTCCGTCGCCTATTCTCAAGAACCGCCGTCAAACGGTCCCTGGCTTTTGTATGCTTCCTCTGAGCCCGAGCCATCATGGCCGATAGGCCATTGCTTGGCGATCGCGCATTGCCCTCGGTCGTGGCGTCTGTTCGAACGCGACGCCGACGTCGAGGCCACGGCAGTCGTCGACGGGTTAGCAATCGTGTTACCGGGTGATGCTGCCCAGTTTGGGACCGCGCTCGCCATTCCTTGCGATATCATAGCCAATGCATTCTATTTTCTGTCGTCATGGTCTGAGCGTGGGGTGCAACATCGTGCTCAAACACGGCGGATGCACTCGACCAGCGTCTTCGCGCGGCTGGATGTGCCTCAGGACATCGTCGATCGGTACCTGCACCGGCTGATGGATCGGCTGAATACCTTGTGCAAACGGCTCGGCCTCAGGCCATGGCCTGCGCTCGAGTGGCCTCAACGAAACGCCTACGCTTTGGTTCTTTCGCACGATATCGATTTCATTCCATCCGGTTTCGTCGACACGGCTATACAGGGCGCGAAGACGGTATTGCGTCATGTTGTTAGCCATCGCGATCCAGCCGACGCCGCATGGGCGGCGTCGGGGTTGGTAAACGCCCTAGTTTGTGGGCGCGACCCGTACGGGTGCGTTCCGGAAATTATCGAGCGGGAAAAAGAACTGAGTGTATGCGCATCCTACCAAGTAGCCGTCGCCCGGAGGCACCCCAATGACGTCAATTATCGCATCGAAGACGATCGTATCCGCGACTATCTGCGCGTAATCGTCGATAACGGATTCGATCTCTGTCTGCACGGAAGCTACCGCTCTACCGAGAAGCTCTCTTGGTATATGGACGAGGTGGCGCTTCTTTCGAGGCGCCTTGGCCGGCCGCTGGGCTCGCGCCAACATTTTCTGTCCTTTGACTACGATAATCTATTCTCCGCCCAGGAACAGGCGGATATTCAATACGATATGTCAATGGGCTTTCCGGACCGCCCGGGACCGCGTGCCGGGTTTTCCTACCCCTATTTTCCCTATTGCCTCAGGGAAGACCGCCCCTATGACGTGCTGGAGATCAGCCTCTTTGTGATGGACGTTACGCTACGCGGCTACCTCGGCCTGAAGGGTTCAAGAGCTTGGCAAGCTTTAACAACTTTAATTGATGATCTTCGCGAAAAAAGGGGCTGCGCTTCCCTGGTTTGGCACCCAATCGTCTTTGGTGGCGCCCGCGATCCGGGATATGATCGCCTGTTCTGGGACATGGTAAAATATGTAAACGAGACTGGAGGACTGGCCACCGATGGAAGAACGATCAACGCCTTTTGGCGTGGCATGGCCAGCAAGTATGTAAGCTTCATTAGGAAGCCCGGCGGGCTGACCGCGCCCAGATCTTGATATCTCGGATCGTCGGTTTGCCACTTGTCACCCAATCCAAGTGTGATCCCCGACAGCGCAAGTTTTTATGAAGGAACGGGCCCGCGATGGCGACAATCCTGATGGCGGCATACACGAATTACAGACGCGATCCGCGAGTAAAGCGCGAGGCTGAGGCGCTTATTGAGATGGGACACCGCGTCGTCTTTCTGGCGCGCCGTCAGCCCGGAGAACCGCATAGGGAGGTTATAGAGGGCGTAGAAGTCATCAAGACAGTCGTCTTGAAGGCAAGGTGCGACACCATTTTGGAGTATTTATTGGACTACGCCCTATTTTTTTTAATGATTTCGTTCCACCTGGCTGCCCATCCCCGACAATACAATCTCATCCATATTAATAACATGCCCGACTTTCTGGTATTTGCCACATGGCTCCCACGTATGCTGGGCCGCCCAGTCATCCACGATGTTCACGACCTGATGCCCGAGCTCTACAGCGAGAAGTATGCTTCGCGCGGCAAAAACTGGGTTATCCAAGCGCTGGAGGCGCAGGAGCGCTGGGCCGGAAAATTCGCATCGGCCGTTCTCACCGTGGAGGAGCGACTAAAGGATATCCTGTCCGAGCGCGGCATTCCGCGCGAGAAAATCCAAGTGCTCATGAACCTCCCGGATGAACGCATCTTCCCACAACGCGATACGCTCGCGCGCGGGCCTCGGGAGGCTCCCTTCGTGATGGTTTATCACGGCACGCTTGCACGACGGCTGGGCTTAGACATCGCTATTGAGGCGGTGGCTTTGGCTAAGAAGTCCATTCCCCTACTTGAACTGCGCATAATCGGCGCCGGAGAGGAACGTGACCGCCTCATCGGGCTGCGCAACAATCTCGGACTGCAGGAAATCGTGACATTCAGCGACGGATTCGTTCCAGTCGAACGAATTCCCGCCATGATCGATGATGCGGATGTCGGTTTGGTTCCCTTACGAATATCGAGTGGCACGGATATCATGCTGCCGACAAAGTTGCTGGAATACGTCAACATGGGGATTCCCTGTATCGTACCGAGAACCGGCACGATTTCCCGCTATTTCGACGAGCGGATGGTGGAGTTTTTCGAAGCGGAGAACGTCGAATCGCTGACGAGCGCGATCCTGAAACTTTACCGCGACCCCGAGAAGCGCGCTAGACTGTCGCAAGAAGCGAACGTGCGTTTTGGAAATAAATACAAGTGGAGCGCCCACAAAAAAGTGTACACAAACCTTGTCGCACGGTTGCTTGAAAGGTAGGCATTGCCCGAATTTCCGTCTCTCGATATAGATGATCTTGCCAGCAGCGCTAATCCTACTGAGTTCGCAAAATTTGGGATTCGCTATGGTTCTTGATCTGGTAGGAGTTCCGATTCCTCGGTTTTGTACGGTGGTGGGAATGGATCAAGAACTTATCGCGAGCGAAGAGCGCTTTGGGACTTACGTTGAAGCCTTGAGCGAGGTGATCGGGCACGCGGACCGGGTTGAGCCGCTCGGGGATTACTGCAGCGGTCTCTTGCTGCCGCTGGAGCGCAAGAGCGTTGAGCCTCTGGCTGCGGCGGTGGCTCCGGATCGGGTTTCGGCCAAGCACCAGTCGTTGCTGCACTTTGTGGCGCAATCGCCGTGGTCGGATGATCAGGTTCTGGGCAAGGTGCGGGAACTGGTCTTGCCATCGATCGAGCGAGGCGGGCCGATCAAGGCGTGGATCGTGGACGACACCGGCCTGCCCAAGAAGGGCAAGCACTCGGTTGGCGTGGCGCGGCAATATTGCGGTCAGCGGGGCAAGCAGGACAACTGCCAGGTCGCGGTGAGCTTGTCGGTTGCGAACGACGTGGCGAGCCTGCCGATCGCCTATCGGCTTTATCTGCCCAAGACCTGGGCAAATGATGCGGAGCGGCGCCGGAAGGCCGGCATTCCCGAGGACGTGATTTTCAAGACCAAGCTGGAGATCGCGCTCGAGCAGATCACGGCGGCCGATGATGCCGGTGTCGCGCGCGGTGTGGTGCTGGCCGACGCCGGCTATGGCAACGACACCAAGTTCCGAACCGCCGTCAGCGCGCTCGGCCTTGACTATGTGATGGGGGTGCTGGGCTCCATCGGCGTCTGGCCGCCGGGCCAAGAGCCTGTTGCGCCGAAGCCCAAGAGCGGGCGTGGCCGGCCGGGCTCGCGCTTGCGTCGCGATCAGGAGCATCAGCCGGTTTCGGCCAAAAAGCTGGCGATGAGCTTGAAGCCGCGGGCCTGGAAAAACATCACCTGGCGGGAAGGAACCAACGCACCGCTGGCTGGGCGCATTGCGGCGATCCGCGTGCGTCCGGCACATCGCGACCAGAAACTCTCCGAGCCGCGTCCGCACGAATGGTTGCTCATCGAATGGCCGAAAGGTGAAGCCGAGCCGACCAAGTACTGGCTCAGCACCATGCCCAAGACCACCAAGCTTGCCGATCTGGTCGCCATGACCAAGCAGCGCTGGCGGATCGAGCGGGACTACCAGGACCTCAGGCAGGAGATCGGGCTCGGGCATTACGAGGGCCGGGGCTGGCGAGGCTTTCATCACCATGCCACGCTCTGCATTGCCGCATACGGATTTCTGATCTTCGAAAGGGAGGCGATTCCCCCCTCAGGACCCGGCTGGCTCGCCAAACGCAAAGCGCTTGACATTCCCAAAGATTACCGCCCCAGAGGCTCTGCCGATCCGTCCAGAACGTCACGTCGCAAATTCAATTCCGACGGTGAGACGACGCCTCGCCGTCCTGCTGGCGCAAGCACAACAGAGATGCCCATGTTGTCGAAGGGGCCGGTCCAGCCCGGAGAACAAAAAACTCTTATGACACAGTAGGACTAACGCTCAGCCAAATTCGGTTCCGTGCGCGACGAGCGGCCTATACCAAAGTAGAGGATTCCAGCGGATTCAGCAGCTTCCCTGTCCCAAAGATTGCGCCCGTCTAACAAGGCCTCAACCCCGGCCCCGCGCCATGCTAAGTAGTCGGGCTCCGCGAATTCCTGGTGGGCGGTGTTAAGAACGACAAGTCCCGCGGTGTGTATCGTCCCGGGCTCCAAACCTGCCGAGCGCAGTTCCTCCTCCGAGTAAAAAGGATCTTCAATCGTTACAGATGCCCCAAGTTGCCGAAGATGGTCCCACAGGGCGTATGCTGGACTGAGCGTGTCTACCTTCACGCCAGGCCTAAACCCGAAGCCGAGGATATGCACCCTCTGTCCGCGAAGTCCCTTCCATGCTGTCGCGACGCGGTCCAGTTGCCTAGAGGGCTGATGGTCATTGATCTCGCGAGCCGCCTCTGAAAGACGTTGGCTCGTCCCCAGTCTTCGCGCCTCCCCCGTTAAGAAATAAGGATAAACCGGCGTGCAATGACCGCCGACGCCGATACCAGGCGACAGCAGATTTGCCTCGCCGTCCTTGTTCGCCGCCAGTCGGACCCGCTCGAAGTCAACCCCGGTTACTTCGCAGAATGCCGCCAGCTCATTTGCCAGGGCGATGTTCACATCACGATAGAGCATGCCAACCAGCTTCGTCATCTCAGCGGCTTCGATGGCGCCAACGTCCTCGACAGGAGCCTTGAGGTACCGTCCGAAAAAAGCGATCGCTTTTTCGCGAGAAATCGCGTCCAGCCCTCCCACGACCTTGGGAGTGGTCTCCAAACGCGCCAGCACGAAATTGGCCTTCACACGTTCGGGACTGTAGGCCACGTGAAAGTCCGCACCCGCTTTCAGGCCGCTGTGTTTTTCAAGAATTGGTATCAGACTGCGCCGCGTTCCACCCACGGTTACCGTTGTTTCGTACGTGACAAGTTTGCCTTTGCCAAGGCCCCTTCCCACGTCCGCGGACGCCCGCTGGAGGATGCTGAGATCAATGCACCGTTCAGGGGTCAGATGAGCGGGAACGATAATGACGATGACGTCGGATTCGGCCGAAGCCGCCGCTGTATCGGTGGTGGCGGTCAGCCGCTCCCCTTTATGCAAATCAGCAATAAGTTCCGGCAAACCCGGCTCTTCATAGGGGCATTCGCCGGCATTGATGAAACCGACAAGCTCCAGGTTGATGTCGCATACCGTCACACATGCACCATGCTTGCCGAACACGCACGCGAGGGGTAGCCCCATACGCCCACCGCCAACCACCGCTACCTTCATTTCAGGGTGCACTCCTTAGGTTAGCTCCAGCGAGAGCTATCCCTGCGATACTTACTTCCGACAAATGCTGGTGGCCCTTTCTGCTCCTGACTGGTCATATTTCTCGCGCCGGATTGCCCGCGGTCCTAGCGTTCGGGAGTGCGCTGCGAATGACGTTCGACCCCAGGCCCACCAGGCATTTCTTACCAAGCGTCACGCCGTGGATGACGCTGGAGCCGCTTCCAATGTAGCAGTTCTCTTCAATCACTGTTCCGCCCGCAATCGTCACGCCCGATCCAATGAGACTCCAAGGGCCAACGAAGACGTCATGGTGAACAACGGTGTTAGGCAGGATGCAAACGTGGTCACCGATCACCGCGTTGCTGGTTATCACGACACCGGCCATGATCAGGACGTTGCGCCCGATCCGAGCGAGCGAAGAAACCGTCGCTCTCGGATGAATGACGGTTGCGAAGCGACCAGCGGCGACCGGCAGACCTTCAATGATCGTCGGACGGGACCGATACGATGACGGACTGCCGGGGACCGCCAACACGCGTGCCTCCGGATTGTCGGTGAGCGCCTCACGGCCGAATACTGGATACCCGGCCACGCGAGTTCCTCGCTTCTCGACAGCATCGTCGACAAAACCGATCATTTCGTACGTGTCATCCAGGCAATCAAGCGCCTCGATCCCATTGCCGTTGCAAGGAAAGATCAGCAACCGCCGCGGATCAGACGACGTCATGATTTCTTTTCATGCCGGCTCGACCGCCTCTTCGGTTTGCGCCAGTTTCCTCAGCGCCTTGCTGACGCTCTCGCATTGTTCGGTGCCTAGTTCGGGGAACATCGGCAATGACAGGACTTCCGCCGCCGCCTTCTCCGCGTGTGGAAACTGCCCTCGCGCATAACCGAGGTCCGCATAGGCCGGGAGCAAGTGGACCGGTATCGGGTAGTGGATGCCCGTTTGTATCCCCTGCGTTTGCAACGCCTGCTGCCATGCCTCGCGATCGCCGGTTTGAATGGCGTAGATGTGATAGACGTGACGCGCGTACGGCATGACTTCGGGCGTCCGTACGCCGCTTCCGCTCAGCAACCGATCGTAGCTCGCCGCCGCCGCCCGCCGCGCTTCGGTCCACGCTTCGAGATGCCGCAGCTTTACCCTGAGCACCGCGCCCTGGATGCCCTCGAGGCGATAGTTGTAGCCCTTCAGCACGTGTTCGTATTTTCGCTCCGCACCCCAATCGCGCAGCATCCGAATGGTCCGCGCATAGTCAGCGTTATTGGTCGTCACCATTCCGCCTTCCCCATACGCACCGAGGTTCTTGCCGGGATAAAAGCTGAAGCATCCCATGTCACCTATGCTTCCAACCCGTTGGCCTTCGTACTCGGCGCCGTGGGCCTGCGCCGCGTCTTCGATGACCACCAGACGCCGCTTTCCGGCGATCTCCATAATCGGCTTCATTTCGGCCGGCTGACCGTACAGATGAACCGGCAGGATGACCTTGGTCCTTGGGGTAATTGCCGCTTCGATAGCGTTCGCATCCATCGTGAAAGAGCGCGGGTCGATATCGACAAACACCGGCCTTGCGCCGGTGTAGTGTATCGCCGCCACCGTTGCGACGAAGGTGAACGGCACGGTGATGACTTCGTCGCCCGGCCCGACTCCCGCGGCCAGTAGCGCGAGATGCAGCGCGCTGGTCCCACTGTTGACGCCTATGCCGTGCTTCGCATCGCAGTAGGCGGCGAACTCCTGCTCGAACGCCGCCACCTCGCTTCCGAGCGTGAACTGGCACGATTCCAGCACGCCATGAATCGCGGAATCGATCTCCCCCTTGATCGACGCATATTGCGCCTTCAGATCGACGAACGGAATCATGCCGCTTCCCCCCGACGCTTTATGTGGACGGTTTCGCCCCGGCCCCGCATTGAACTCGTGGCCGCCTCGATCAGGTCGACGACCCGCACGCCGAGGCGTCCATCGGTCTCGGGCGCTTTGCCATGTTCGATGCAGTCGACGAAATGCTCGCCCTCCACGCGCAAGGCCTCGGTCACATCAAGCCTTGGCGCCCACATGTCGCCGGTCCGATACCCGACGCGCATCTCCTGGATCTGCTGCGGATCGTCGGTGAAGCTGACACCCTTGTCGTACACCTTTATCTTCTCACTCGGCTCAAGGTCGTTATAGACAATCATCTTCTTGCTACCCCCGATGAGGATCTGACGCACCTTCACGGGCGCCAGCCAGCTGACGTTGGCGTGGGCGATGGTCCCCGAGTTGTAGAACAGCGTAATGTATGCCAAATTCTCCGGGGTGCCGGGAAAATGGTTGATGCCGCTGGCCGATACCGCCACCGGGTGTTCCCCCAAAAGGTAGTCGAGGATGGAGAAGTCGTGAACCGCCAGATCCGATATAACGCTCACATCGCGTTGGAACAGACCAAGGTTGACGCGGATTGAATCATAATAATAAACGCGTCCCAACTCTTCGCTTTTTATGATATCGCCCATTTTGCGGACGGCATCCGTATAGATGAAGGTATGATCGACAATCAGCACAAGCCCGCGCCGCTCGGCTTCATCAACCAGTTTCTGGGCCTGGTACGAAGTTTCAGTCATAGGTTTTTCAACCCATAGATGCTTACCGGCCTTTAAGGCGGCCATGCCGAGTTCGAAGTGACTGCTAACGGGTGTCGCAACGGCAATGGCATCTATTGACGGGTCCGCAATCAAGTCGCGGAAGTCAGTGGTTGTCTTCACCGCCGGAAATCGACGCTGCAACAGTTCAAGCTTCGCCTTATCCAAGTCGGCAACCGCCGCGACGGCAGCGCCCGGCGTCTCTGCAAAGTTTCGGACCAGATTGGGTCCCCAATAACCGTAACCGATAATGCCAATGTTGATCATGCTCTTTTGCCTCTTTTTGCCAGCGCACTCGATTATTCTATCCGCGCTCTCGTGTTTCCCCAATCACTCGGGCGGGGACTCCCGCCACAATGGCGTGGTCCGGGACATCTTGTGTCACCACCGCTCCAGCCCCCACTACGGCGCCTTCGCCAATCGTCACCCCGCAAATGATCGTCGCATTCGAACCGATCGAGGCCCCTCGCCTCACAAGGGTGACTTCCAGCTTCCAGTCCGCTTCGCTCTGTAGACTGCCATCGGCGTTGCTCGCTCGCGGATAACGATCATTGGTGAACATCACCCCATGCCCGATGAACACCTCGTTCTCGATGGTCACGCCTTCGCACACAAAGCTGTGAGACGAAATCTTGCAGCGTGCCCCAATCACGGCGCCCTTCTGAATCTCGACGAATGCACCGATCCTGCTTTCGTCGCCTACGCTGCAGCCGTAGAGATTAACGAGGGAGGGGTGAAAGATCTTTACGTCTTTTCCAAGCGCAACACTGTCAGCAACAGGCATTTTCCCGCCGTATCGTCACTAGTGGTCCGGTCGTCAGCTTAGGGATTCCTTGGGAGAAAGCGACCCCACCCAACTCCATTTTTTAACCTGCTGGCGTCACGGAACCCGCTTCCGTCCGCGCCGGGGATCCGTGTGCACAGCCGAAGTTATAGCTTGAAAGTATTATAGGCTAAAAACATACGAACAGGCAATAATTCGCCTATTAGTTGACGAAGTCGTTCTGTACTGCCCCGAATGGGGTAATATTTTTTGGTCGGTAGCGACGGCAAGTTGCTAGGTATTGGGCGATTAACTTGCGAGAATAAGAACGAGCCCTTAATCTGCCGGTGCGAAAGGCGGAGCCATCCAGCGTAAAATTGCGAACTAGTAGTCTGCTAGGTCAGGAGAGGTTCAGGAAACATGTCAGTCGTTCGTTCTCGCGCACCGCTGCGTCTGGGGCTCGCCGGCGGTGGGACGGATGTTTCGCCATACTGTGACGAGTTTGGCGGGTATATCTTGAATGCCACGATCTCAATGTACGCGTATGCGAGCGTAGAACCCTGGCGGGAGGGAATGGTTCGCTACACGTCAGCGGAGCGCGCGGAAGCGATTGAAATGCCTTGGGATGCCGATCCCCAACAGCTGCCTTCTTTTTTGCGGCTTCACCACGCAACGGTGCGTCGCATCGCCCGCGACTTTTTCGGCGAAAAGCCGCTCTCCGTCTCAATCACAACATCATCCGATTCGCCGCCGGGGTCGGGACTGGGTTCATCTTCGGCTGTCGCTGTCGCCATTGTGGAAGCTCTCAGAACTTATCTCAAGGTTCCTCTCGGAGAGTACGAGGTTGCGCGACTGGCCTATGACATTGAGCGCGTCGATCTCGCGCTCGCGGGCGGAAAACAAGACCAGTACGCAGCGACATTTGGCGGCTTCAATTTTATCGAGTTCTACGAAGGCGAGCGTGTTTTGGTGAATCCCCTCAGGATTAGCGAGACGGTCATCGCCGAATTGGAAGCTTCAATGATCCTATTTTTTACCGGGCGTTCCCGCGATAGCGCTGCAATTATCGAGGCTCAGACAAAGGCGTTGGAGTCCGAGGTGTCGCTGAACTCGATGCACGAGCTTAAGAAAGATGCGCTCGCAATGAAGGAACAGCTCCTACGTGGCAATATTCCGGGAATGGGTGAGGTTTTAGCGCGAAGTTGGGAGGCAAAGAAAAAAACTTCTAAGCAAATTAGCAATGCGGATATGGATGACATACATGCTGCCGCTGTTTCTGCCGGTGCCTACGCCGGCAAACTCTCAGGTGCGGGCGGTGGCGGATTTTTTATGTTTCTCGTCAAGCCCGAACGGCGCAACGATGTTTTGCGAGCGCTGGCTCACAAGCGCGGTCAGTTTTTTGCTTGTCACTTTACTAATCGAGGCAGCATTAGCTGGATCGCGGGCGACTCAATCCGATGAACAGGTGACAATATCATTGCGCTGTCTTTCCGAAAGTGCAGGTGACCCGTGCAAAGCAATAGCGATCTGATCTTGAATTCCATTCGTGAGACTGCCGGCAACTTGGTGGTCCTCGAGGAAAGCGCTGTGCTAATCGAACGCATTGCTTCTCGGTTGGTCGGTGTAATCCGGGCTGGTGGCAAGGTTATGTTTTGCGGCAATGGCGGTTCCGCCGCGGATGCACAGCACTTGGCGGCTGAGTTGGAAGGCCGATTCCTAATAGATCGACCACCGCTCGCGGCTGTCGCGCTGACGGTAAACACTTCGTCCCTGACAGCGATCGCCAACGACTACGGCTATGACGACGTATTTGTCCGTCAGGTGCGCGGGCTCGGAACGGCGAAGGACGCGCTGGTGGGAATCTCGACAAGCGGGAACAGCGCCAACGTGTTAAAGGCACTCGCAGCGGCCCGAGCCATGGGAATGCTCACCATCGGTTTTACCGGGCAGACAGGCGGCACGATGGAAGCTGAATGTGAACTATGCCTGAAAGTGCCGTCGGTTTCGACGCCGCGGATCCAAGAGATGCACATCCTGGCCGGTCATATCGTTTGTCACATCATCGAAAACGCATTTGCCTGAGCGGGCGCCGATGCTTCAGTGCGTGATCCTCGCGGGCGGCTTGGGCACGCGCCTCGGCGCGTTGACAGCATCCAGGCCCAAACCAATGCTGCCTGTGGCGGGGCGCCCATTCCTCGATCACCTAATTGGCGAAGTCTCACGGTTCGGTATCAACCGGTTTCTAATTCTCGCTGGCCATCTCGGTGACTGTATTTCCGCACACTTCTCGCGCCCCTTTCATGGGCACGATGGAACGAGTCTCTCGATCCGAGTGATGAAGGAACCAGAACCGCTGGGAACTGCGGGAGGCCTCAAACTCTTCGCCGAAAACTTGGACGAGCATTTTCTTGTGCTCAATGGCGACTTGTACCTGGACTTTAACGTTCTTCGTTTTGCCTTCCCCCCACTGGACAACCGATCTGCGATAAGAATGGCCGTACGGCGTGAGGAAGCCACTGGACGTTATGGCACCGTAGTGGTCTCCGGTGACCGAGTCCTTCACTTCGCGGAAAAGCGCGCGAATAGTGGCTCGGGCTTGATCAATGCTGGCATCTACCTAATGACCAACGAAGCTTTATCTCTCATCGAGGATACGCCGTGCTCGATGGAAGTCGATGTCATTCCCCGACTCGCGGCGGCCGGAAGAGTAGAGGCACGGTCGTTTGATGGGCCGTTCATCGACATTGGCGTACCCTCCGAGTACGAGCGCGCGCAAACGTTGTTTCCCATTCGCCGTGGAGCTGTTTTCTTCGACCGGGACGGCGTTCTCAATGAAGACTTAGGATACACCCATCGGACCGACGACCTGCGATGGCTCCCCGGTGCACGAGAAGCCGTTCTTTCTGTCAACGATAGTGGCCGATTTGCCTTCGTCGTCACCAATCAGGCCGGCGTTGCCCGTGGCCTTTACGACGAGAACGCGATCAACTTTTTTCACGCGGCGATGCAAGCCGAGCTTGCTCCACTCGGTGCGCACGTCGACGCATTTGCCTTCTGTCCACACCATCCCAACGGTATCGTGCCGGAATACGCACATCCTTGCGCCTGCCGCAAACCAGCGCCTGGGATGATCAATGAACTGCTCCGCAAGTGGCCGGTCAACGTGAAAGACGCGATCATGATCGGTGACAAGCCATGCGATTTGGCCGCTGCCTCCGCCGCCGGCATTACAGGTCGTCATTATCGGGGCGGAGATCTATGTCAGCTTGTCTAGTACCGACTATCACGGTTCCGTACCCCATGTGACGGTCTTCCGAGGCCGTCCGGCCAGGCGCGGGGCGCGCCGTGATGCTGGAGCATCACAAGCGGCCCGCAACGCCGCCGGGGGCCTCGGAAGACCGTCACATGGGGCACGGAACTGTGACAAAGCTTGGCGGATCAAGGAGAAGCTCCGCTGGGTGCGGCGGACGGAAACTCCGTTTGCCGCCCGCTGGCGTCTCTCCCACTTCCTCCGCCACGCCCATGGGCAAATCGGCCACGGCCCCTTGTTCGAGGCCGTGGCTAGCGCCCTGGAGACCGTCGAGAAACACCGGGAACGCATCCTGGAGCGATGGACCTCAACCCACGGCAACGCCCGCATCGAAGCCATGAACGGCCTGTTCCAGGCGGCCCGGGCGCGGGCCAGGGGCTACCGTAACACCGCCACCTTCATCACCATGATCTACCTGATCGCCGCCCCACTCGGAAACCTGTTCAATTCCATTTGAAACGTTGAAGAGCCGTTTTTTCTAGCGGCGCTCGATCCATACGGCGCGCGGGGCTACCGAACACACGGCCGCCGCCGCTACGTGGCCAGCGGATCTTGGGACCGAAGCGCCTTTTTCCACAGAACGTGCATGGTCGCGCCCAGGCCGGCATGGCGGATGGCATAGACGAGGAATTGGAATTTGTTGGGTTTGGCCCCGATGTATTCCAATATTTTCCGCGCCAGTAAAATCCTGTAGCGGGTTTCGCCGAGCCAGTCCCGGTTCTTGCGAATATGGGCGAGGCGACCGCCGATATCCGGGACGGTCATGGTCCGGGCCTGGGTGGTGATACTCTCGTGGGCTCCCAGCCGGTAAAGGAACAAAGGCTCCGGCACATAAGCGATGGACCCGCGTTGCGAGATCCGCACGTAAACATCCCACTCCTCGCCGCTCGACAGATCCCCGTCGAAGGGACAGGCCACCAACGCGTCCCGCCGGGCCATCAACCCGCTGGCGCCACAGAAGATATTGCCTCGCCGGAGGAAATCCCCGGTAACCACGTTGATGGGATGCACCTGGTTTCCGTCGCGTTCGAGGAATGTAAACCCGCAGAGACAGGCCTCGTGGCCATCCATGGCCGCCACCTGCCGTTCCAATTTGTTCGGCAGCCATTGGTCATCGTCGTCGAGAAACGCAACGTAGTCGCCGCTCGCCAGCGCCACACCGCGATTGCGCGCGGCGCTCGGACCGGCATTCTTGCTCTGACGGACATAGCGGATGCCGCCGGGGAGTGACTTGATGGCGCCCGACATGTCGGTCTCCGAACAATCGTCCACGACGATGATCTCATAGTTCCCGTAAGTCTGCCCGAGAGCGCTGTTCAACGCCGCCTCGAGAGAGCCGGGGCGATTGTATGCCGTAATGACGACGCTGACCTTGGGTTCGCTCACGCCCGGAATCCGAATGAAAAAACCATAACCACTATAACATCGGGGATTATCGGGACCTCTCTCAAATGGGTGTTCGCCTTTCGTGGGCCGACGAAAGATGCCTGGTCAAATAGATGTATCGTCCGTATATGTATCGAGGACTCCGCGTGCGCTCCATGCGTTCGCGTCTGCATCGAGTGAATTTGCGAATGCGTCTGACCGCCTATACGGACTATGCCCTTCGCGTGCTGATGTACCTCGGCTTGCGCGGCGAGAAACTCGCCACCATTCAGGAGATCGCCGAACAATATGGAATCTCCAAGAATCATTTGATGAAGCTGGTACATGAATTGGGCCAGCTCGGCTACGTCGAAACCGTTCGGGGAAAGAACGGGGGACTCCGTCTCGGCCGGCGCCCCGACGAGATCACGGTCGGCGAGATCGTCCGCCGAATGGAGCCGGACATGGCGCTGGTGGAGTGTTTTCGCCATACCGGAGGCCAGTGCCGGATCGTGACGGTTTGCGTTCTTCAAAGCGTCCTGGAAGAGGCGTTGGATCGCTTTCTCGATACACTCGACGGATACACTCTCGCAGATCTGCTGGTGCCCGCCGCCGGACTGGCGAGCGCCTTCCCCATCGATATCGGTGACGTCAACACGGCCGAACCCGATGGCACTCAACTCTCGAGCGTGCCGGTTTCGGACAAGCGGTCATCGGATCCTTAGGGGCAACACGGCGAAACCGCTGGCGGGGTGCATCGCCTTGACCGGCGGCTCGCCCGGTCCCGGTTCGATATGGGTTGTCCCGCCGAGAAGCTCCTCCATGGCGACCCGCATCTCCAGGCGGGCCAGGGGAGCGCCGGGACAGACGTGAATTCCCTCGCCCCATAGCAGATTGCCAGCCGGATCGCGATCCAGCCGAACCGTCTCCGCATCCTCGAAGACCTCCGCGTCGCGATTGGCGGACATCCAAATCAACGAGACGCGTTCGCCGGCGCTGATTTCGCGTCCCGCAATCGTCACGGGCCGGGTGGTGATACGGCGGTTGGCCGCCAGCGGGCCATGAACGCGCAGAATTTCTTCGATTGCGTTGGGCAGCAAGGACGGTTGTCCGCGTAATTGCCGCTGCGCATCGGTGTGGTTGGCGGCGAAATCAACCAGGATTCCCATGGCCGCCGAAATCGTGCCGATTTCACCGACGGTCCAGTTGCGCAGAATGCTGGTGATTTCTTCGTCGCGCAATGGCCGGCCGTGCACGCGGGCGCGCATCAAGCTGGCGGTGACGTCATCGCGTGCCTGCGCGCCGGCTTCGCGCCGGCCACGCAACATTTCATCGACATACGCCTCGAACTTGCGGGCGACCTCGGCCATGACCGTCCGATCCTGGGCAAGCGTCGCCTCTTGGTTCCTCCGGGTCCACCGGCGCAGCCGCTCGTGCATGCCCGGCGGCCAACCGAGAAAGGCGCGTTGGACCCGCGCCGCGAACGGCTGGGCGAAGTCGGCGATGAACTCCACATCGTCGCGCTCCAGCAGCGATTGCGTCAGGTCCGCGGCGATCTCCCGGCAAACCGGCTCGAACGCCTCCATCCGTTCGGGCTCGAAATACGGTTCGATGATCCGGCGGTACTCGGTATGCTCCGGCGGATCCATCCCGTTCGGCACGGAAAGATGCGTGGACGCCGCGTTGCTGAACGTCTCGGGATCGTTCAACGCACGGACGACATCCTCGTGCCGGAACACAGACCATTGCAGGTACTCGCTGTACGCGACCGGGCACCGCTCGCGCATCCGGTCGTAGGCGGCGCGTTGATCGCGAAGGACGGTCTCCGACCTCGGATCCCAATCCGGCTTGGGCGAATCGGTCATGAACGCTCCTTATGCTTATTCCGCCGCCAGGGGCGACTCACCCTTGCCGCCCGTCGTGAGCGGTACGCGCCCGAGACTGCCCCACCAGAGCTTGAACAGGAACAGAGCGATCAACAGCGCGCCCAGCCCGAAGACGATATCGCCCGGCACCCGCATCCACACCAGGGTGCGCACGAGCGGTGACTGCACCACCTCGACCGACCGCGCGTACCACAACCCCTCGGAGACGGACGCCCAGCCCTGGATGGCGCCGATCGGCAGCAGCGACAGGAATATCATCATCGCCAGTCCGATATTCAGGCCCCAGAACCCCCACTTCAGAAATCGGTCATCCCACGCCGCGCGGACCGTGAGCCCGCGCAGGCAGAACAGCATCAGGCCGATACCGAGCATGCCGTAGACGCCGAACAGGGCGGCGTGAGCGTGCACCGCCGTCGTATTCAGACCCTGGATGTAGTAGAGCGAGATCGGCGGGTTCACGAGGAACCCGAAGACCCCGGCGCCCAACATGTTCCAGAACGCGACGGCGACGAGGAACAGGATCGGCCAGCGGTAAACGCGCACCCATTTCGCCGATTTAGTCATGGTATAGTTGTGGTAGCCCTCCAGACCGAGCAGCACGAGCGGCACCACCTCCAGCGCCGAGACCACGGCGCCCCAAGCCATCACCGAAGGCGGCCCGCCCGACCAGTAGAGATGATGCAGCGTGCCGATGATACCGCCGGACAGGAAAATGATGGTCGAGACCAATACCGCCGACGACGCGATCTTCGGCCGGACCAGACCGAGTTTCATGAATATCACCGCGATGACGGCGGTGGCGAACACCTCGAAGAATCCTTCCACCCACAGGTGGACGACCCACCAGCGCCAGTATTCGATCATCGACAGATGGGTGTGCTTGCCCCAGGCCAGCCCGGCCGCGTAGAATAGGGCGATCGCGATGGTGGAGACGAACACGGCGGCGATCAGCGGCTGGCTGTCACCGGGCTTGCGCAGGGCCGGCCATAGCGCCCGGCCGACCAGCAGCAACCACAGAAGCAGGCCCACGAACAGCAGGATCTGCCAAAACCGCCCCAAGTCGATGTATTCATAACCCTGGTGACCGAACCAGAAGTTCGTGTCGAGACCCAGTTTCTGCTGAACGCCCAGCCATTCGCCCGCCAGCGACCCCACGACCACGATCAGCAGCGCGCCGAACAGCACATTGACGCCGAGCGTCTGCCACCGCGGTTCGTGGCCCGAGATGGCGGGCGCGATGTAAAGCCCCGTGGCGAGCCAGGCGGTGGCGATCCAGAAGATCGCGATCTGGGTGTGCCATGTGCGGGTCACCGCGTACGGCAGCCACTCGGCCAACGGGAAGCCGTAGAATTCCTGTCCCTCCACCGTGTAGTGCGCGGTTATGGTGCCGAGCCCGATCTGGGCGAGGAACAGCAGCATCACGACGGCGAAGTATTTGCGCACGGCCAGCATCGAGCGGGTCGGACGCAGTGTCTCCAAGGGATCGCTGGCCGGCGGCGCCGTATGCGGCTCGTTGGCGATTTGGGCCGCCTGATACCAGACAAGAAGCCCGATCGCCCCGATCATGGCGATGAACGAGGCCACCGACCACACCACCGCGTCGGTCGTCGGAAGATTGCCGATGAGCGGCTCGTGCGGCCAGTTCATGGTGTAGGTGGCGTCGATATCCGGCCGCTCGGTCGCCGTCGCCCACGACGCCCAGAAGAAAAACGTCGTCAGCGCCGCGCGCCGCGACCCATCCGGGATCGGGTTTTCGGGCATGGCGTAGTTTTCGCGCAATTCTGACAGTTCCGGCGCCGAACCGAACAGACCCTCGTAGAATGCCTGATTGTCGCGGATCGCGGCGGCGCGCTCGGCGGAGACCGTCAGCACACCAGTCTCGGGATCGACGCGGTTGTTGCGGACTTGCTCGCTCAATCGCTCCTTCAGGGCCGCCTGCCGCTCCCCGGTCAAGTCGTCGAATTGGCTGCCGTAGTCACGCTCGGCCCAGTGATCGAGCATGTACACCAGCTCGCGATGCAACCAGTCCGCCGACCAATCCGGCGTCAAATAAGCGCCGTGCCCCCAAATCGAGCCGAGCTGCTGGCCGCCCATCGACTGCCACACCTGCCGGCCGCGCTGAATGTCCTCCACGGTAAAGAGCGTTTCGCCGCCCTCGGTCACCACCGCGGATGGCACGGGCGGCCTATGCACATAGATGCGCTGGCCGACGAAGCCGAGAATGACGAACGAGACGACGACGACGGTGGCGAGTATGATCCAAAGACGACGGATGTTATGCATCCCAAACCCTCCGCTAATTGTGGGCAGCAGGAAACTTGGGCGGATCGGAGTGCGCGAGAATACTCCTTGCCGCCCGCAGTCTGCAAGCCATTGACCCCGCTCCGCCTTAACCCATGTTAGCCCGTGGCGAAACCATACCAGGGCCGCACCGGGACGGGCTTGCCATAAAGATGCATATCGCATACATCTTTATGGGCGCAAGCACAAGATGCGAGTTGCACGCATAGCGAAAATTCTGGCTCGAAGATTGTAGAAATGCCCAAAGTACTCTTGAACGTTGAAGAACCGAATGCCGTCTTTCGAGGACCGGTTCTGCTGGCCTCCGGTCACCGGCCGTTTTCCTTGATGGCGGGGCTCTATGGCGCCGCGGCGATCCCGCTGTGGCTGGCCGCCTATTTCGGCCATCTGCCGCTTTCCGCGACCTGGCATGGTCACGAGATGATCTTCGGCTTCGCGGTGGCCGCAATTGCCGGCTTTCTGATGGCGGCCGTTCCCAAGTGGACCAACAGCTCGGGGATCAGGGGGTGGCCGCTCGCGCTGCTCATCGCCCTTTGGCTGGCCGGAAGGCTATCGATGTGGACCGGAGAAGCCGTTTTCCTCGATCTCCTGTTTCTCCCCGTATTGGCGGCGTTCATCCTCGCCGACATCGTCCGCGCGCGCAATACGCGGAACTATCAGGTCGCGGGCATCCTCCTCGTGCTGGCCGGGTTCAACGCCCTGTTCCATTTCCATGATCCGAGCCTGGCGCTCCGCGTGTCGACGCTGACGATCGTCGCGCTCATCGCCCTGATCGGCGGACGGATCATTCCCGCGTTCACCCAGAACGCGCTCCGCATGAAGTACGGCCCCCAGATCACCTGCCGCACGCCGCCGGTCCTGGACACGCTGGCCGTGCCGTCCGTCATCTTGGTCGTCGCCTTGGAACTGCTGCTGCCGCGAAGCGCCACGGCCGGCGTGGCGTCGCTCGTCGCGGCGATCATCCTGCTCGCGCGGATGTTCGGCTGGCAAACGTGGCGAACACGACGCCTGCCGCTCGTGTGGATTCTGAATGCCGGTTATGTCTGGGTGCCGCTGGGCCTGTCTCTGAACGGCCTCGCCGATCTCGGGGCGCCGATCCATCCATCGTCGGCCCTGCACGCCCTGACAGCCGGGGCGATCGGCGTCATGATCATGGCGGTCGCTTCGCGGGCCGCGTTGGGTCACTCCGGCCGCCCCCTCGAGCCCTCGCCCTGGACCGTGTTCGCCTATGGTCTCGTCATCGCCGCCGCCATCGTGAGGGTGTTCGTTCCATTCGACGGCAGCGTTCTCCTCGCCGGTGTGCTGTGGTTTCTCGGTTATGGGGTCTTTTCAGTCGTGTACTGGCCAATCCTAACGAAACCCCGGATCGACGGCCTGCCGGGCTGACGGCGGGTAATCAATCAACCCCGTCGAACAGACCCGGCGGGTCGGCGTTGTCGGGCGGGCACAGGTCGGTGACGCCCACGCCCACGAGCCGGAACGGCCGGCCGTCGGCTTCGCGGGTGACCAGGGGAACGGCGTGGCGAAAGATCACGTCGGCCCGCCCGGTGGGATCGGAGAGGCGATGATTGCGGGTCAGGATCCGGAAGTCGCCGGTCTTGAGCTTGAGCACCACGGTCCAGCCGGCCAAGTTGCCGCGCTGGAGACGGTTGGCCACCCGCTCGCAGAGGGGGCGGAGTTCGTCGAGAATGCGCCCGGGGTCGCGGATGTCGGCGGCGAACGTGGTTTCGGCGGAGACGCTCTTGGTCGGCCGATCCGGAACAAGCTCGCGGTCGTCCTCTCCGCGCGCGAAACCGGCCAGCCGCCGGCCGAACCGCCCGAACCGCGCCACCGCCTCCGCCTCCGGCAGTTCCTGAAGCTGGCCGATGGTTTCGATGCCCAGTTTTTCCATGCGCGCGGCGGTGGCGGGTCCGACGCCCATGATCTTGCGCACCGGCAGGGATTGGAGAAACGTCCTGGCCTCGCCCCGGCCGATCACCGAAAAGCCGCGCGGTTTCTCCAGGTCCGAGGCCAACTTGGCGAGGAACTTGTTGGCGCCGAGGCCCACCGACGCGGTGATGCCCACCTCGCGCTCGATCCGAGACATCATCGCCGCCAGGATCGCGACGGCGGGACGGTCCTGGAGCCGCGCGCCGGGCGAGAGGTCCAAATACGCCTCGTCCAGCGAGACCGGCTCGACGATGGGCGTGGCGCTCAGGAAAATCTCGCGGATTTGATATCCGACCCGCTTGTATTTGGCCATGTCGGGCGGGACCACCACGGCGCTGGGACAGAGTTCGAGCGCCTTGAACATGGGCATGGCGGAGCGCGGCCCGAACCGGCGGGCGACATAGCATGCCGTCGTGACCACGCCCCGGCCCCCGGGATGGCCGACGATCACCGGCTTGTCCGCGAGCGCCGGATTGTCGCGCTTCTCCACCGCGGCGTAGAAGGCGTCGCAGTCGATGTGGGCGATGGAAAGCTCGGTCAGTTCGGCGTGCGCCACCACGCGCGCCGATCCACAGCGCGGGCAGTCGGCCGGTCCCGCTTCGAACATCTCCCCGCAATCGCGGCACAATGCGGCGACCATTTACGGCTCCTGTTCAAACGCTTCCCAGGAAATATCGTACGCCCGGCACCACACTTCGAACATCAACAGCGTCCAGACTTGCGTGCTCCGGTCGCGCGTTAGCGCGCCGTGCCGGCCCAGCAACCCCTCCAGCGCCGTCCGGTCGAACAGCCGGGGCAAGACGGCGTCCTTGCGAAAGATCTGGTCCCGGGCGAAGCCGTCGAGATCGTCCTTGAACCAGTGGGCGAGCGGAACGTCCAGGCCCTGCTTGCGCCGCCACAGGAACTCCTTTGGGAAGTACGGCGTCATGGCCTTCTTCAGCACGGATTTGGTGCGCCCGCCCGGCAGTTTCACGCCGAAGGAGATGCGGTTGGCCAAATCCGCGAGCCGATGGTCGAGAAACGGCGCCCGGAGCTCCAGCGAATGCGCCATGCTCATGCGGTCGATCTTGACGAGCATGTCGTCCGGCAGACTGGCGGTCTGATGGGTCAGGGTCAGGGCCGCAAGCGGCTCTAGGGACTCGTCGAACAGATGCGGGAACAATAACCGGTCGCTGGCCTCCGAGCAGATGCCGGCGAGATACGGCGACATCTCGCGCAGTGCATCGCGGCGAAATGCCTTCTGGCGCTTTCCCAGCAGCCGCGCGCGGGCCGGAAGGGCCACGTCTTGTATATTCCGGGCCAGCCGGTCATATCGCGCCTGGCCACCGGCGTCCCGGGCCGAGAGGCGCCGCAGGGACGCCGCCGCCGCCGCGCGGATGACACCCGGAACGCGTTTGAGCCTGTCGCTGAGGATGTGTCCCCGGTAGGTGTCATAGCCGGCGAACAACTCGTCGCCGCCGTCGCCCGAGAGCGCCACCGTCACCGAGCGTCGCGCATCCTCCGCGAGAAACCAGACAGGCAGCGCCGCGCTGTCGGCGAACGGCTCGTCCAGGTGCCAGGCCATCCGCTCGATGACGTCGACGCCTCGGGGCCGGAGGACGAGCTCATGATGGCGGGTTCCGAAGCGCTCGGCCACATACCGCTGGTGCGGCCGCTCGTCGTACATCCGTTCCTCGAAGCCGAGACCGAAGGTGTCCAAGCGCGTCTCGCTGATCTCGCTGGCGATGGCGACGATGGCGCTGGAATCCACGCCGCCGCTGAGGAAGAACCCGAGGGGCACGTCGCTGACCAGGCGCAGCCGCACCGCGTCGCGCAGCAGATCGCGGGTCCGCTCGATGGCCTCGGCTTCGTCGTCGATCCCCGCCGAGGGGCGCGGCGGTTTCCAATAGGGCCAGGTCGTGAGAGTCCCGTTCGCGACCGAGAGCGCATTCCCGGGCTGGAGCCTCGAGACATCCTTGAAGATGGTGCGGGGGCCGATGACGTAGGTGGTGGCGAAATAGCCGTAGAGCGCGACCGGATCGATCCGCTTGTCGAAGATGTTGGCCGCAACGAGCGCCTTCAGTTCCGACGCGAACGTGACGAGGTCGCCGGTTTCATGGACATAGAGCGGCTTTTCGCCGAACCGGTCGCGCGCCGCGAAGACCCGGTCCGTGCGCCCGTCATAAATCACGAACGCGAACATGCCATTGAGGCGATGCACACAGTCGTCGCCCCACTCCAGATAAGCCGTAAGCAGCACCTCCGTATCGGACGCGCCGGCGATGGAATGGCCGAGGGCGCGGAGGTCGGCCAGCACATCGCGGTAATTGTAGATCTCGCCGTTGAAGACGATCCACACCTGGCCGTCGGGGCCGGCCATGGGCTGCTGGCCGCCGGTGAGGTCGATGACCCGCAGCCGCCGGTGGGCCATCATCGCCCGGTCGAGGGTTTTCGAGCCATGCTCGTCCGGGCCCCGGTGGGCGAGCGCGCGGTCCATGGCCGCGAGCGTGCGCTCGCCGGGGAGGGCGCCCTCGCACTTGGCGTAGATGAACACGAAACCGCACATGGCAACCTTGAAACTAAAGCGACGTGTAGAGCGCGACGAGTTTGTCGATCACGACATCGGCTGTATAGAGCGCGCCGACCCGCTCGGTGCATTTTCGCGAATAGATTGGCCATGAGCCGTCGTTCCACAGCCGGGCGATGGCGTCGGCATAGTCCGCGCCGGACGCTCCCGGGGGCAGAATTACCCCCGCGTCCGCAACGATTTGCTTGTTGAAGCCGTGATCGCTGCAGACGGGCACGATCCCCTCCGCCATGGTTTCGCTCAGCGCGTTGGAATGCCCCTCCCCCGGCCACGCCGTCGGAAACACGAACACGTGCGACCCGCGCACCGCGTCCCGCACCGCGCCGTGCTCCACCGCGCCCAGCCATCGGATGGCGGTGCCGGCGCCCTCTGCTTGCAGCGAGGCCACGTAATCCGGGTCGCCCGCCCCGACGATGGTGAGCCGGACGGCGAGCCCGGTGTCCGCCAACGCGCACACCGCCTGGATCGCTACCTCCACCCCTTTCTCGGACGCCACCAGCCCCACATAGACCAGCTCCAGCATTTCCCCCGGCTTCCCGAGGCGCGGGTTGTCGCGGACCGGCTCGGTCACGAAGTTGGGGAGATAAAACGCGAGATCCGCCCGCCGTTCGTTGACGAAGTCCACGTCCTCCAGTCCCTGCACGGCCACGGCGTCGCTGAACCTCAGGATTCGGTCGATCACCCAGCGGTAGAGGCCGGACCGTCCCTTGTACTGGGCCTTCATGTCGCCGGCGCGGATGTGGACGACCACGCGCTTGCCGAGGATCTTCGCGAGCACCGGAAACAGCCACTCGAAATAGATGAAATGCCGGTAGTGGCCATTGAAATGCAGAACGTCCCAGCGTCTCGACGACACCGCCAGCCGAACGAGCAGCGACGACAGCCCCGCGCCGTAGACGGCCATCTTGACCAGCCGGTTTCCATGCCGGTCGGCGCGCGGGTATGGAAACGCGATGACGGCGACGCCCTTACCGCGCAGCCGAGAGATGATGCTCCGGTTGCCAGCCTCCTTGCCGCCCGCCGCCGGCTGGCCCGCCTCGGCGATGGGCCCGCAAAAGGCGATCTTCGGAGATTGACTCATTCGGCAAACCGTTCCTCGGGAGGATGGACCGCGACCTTGCGACGGCTACCGCCTGTTGTCAAACTCTCCAGGGCGATCAACCATGTGGAGTGGGCCGTTGCGCAAACGGCTTGGGTTCCCATGGATCAGGGTCGAGCAATCCCCAGGTCCCGGTGCAAACCATCGAGGTGGTGGAGCCGCACCTGAGCACGCAGAACCTCAAGACGAAGGTCGCCTATCGAGGCTGGCCGGCGGACGCGGTTCTCGATCATCTGTTCGGCGCGGACTGGCGAAAGGCCGGGCGCGACGTGGAGTTTCGGGCCCTGGACGGCTACGTGTCGCGCATTCCCGCCGAGCGATTCGGTGAATATTCCGCCTACCTGGTGTTCGAGAGCCCGGGCCGCCCGGGCTTTACCGTCGATAACCCCCCGCAGAACGAGACAAGCGTGCCGCTCGGCCCCTTCTATCTGGTCTGGGACAACATCCGCCATCCCGGCCCGCTCGCCGAGGGCGCGACGTATTGGCCGTACCAGGTGTCCGAGGTGCTTGTCTCGGATACCGGCATGAAGGCCCTGCTGCCCGGGGATATGGCGGAGCGCTACGCCGAAGACGCCGCGCTCGCGCGAAAACATTGCCTGAACTGCCATAGGATCAACGGCTACGGCGGCGACAAATAGCCCATCGACCTGGCCCGGCGCGTCAAGGACATGACCGCCCGGGATTTCGAGCGCTGGGTGCTGACCCCCAACGCCGTCAAGCCCGGCGCCACCATGCCGCCATTGGCCGACCTGATGCCGGAACCCGATCGCGCGGCGATGGCGCGGCGGCTGTACGGATACCTGAGGGCGATACCCGTTCAAGCGCCATGACTTTTCTCATGGATCACGGGCCACTTTATCGCGGTGAGAACACAGGAGACGCGTGAATGATAAGCATGAGAAGGAAGCATACTACCATGCTTGCCCTGACCTCGACGCCTTTCCTTGCACTCTAGCCCTGCCCCAGACGCTCGCTCATTGAACTGTCCGGACGACCACGTCGTCAAAACGCGTCAGATTGTCTGCCTTTGTCCAAAGCCCAACTTGGCGGCATTGCGGAACGTTGAGTCGGTCGCTCTGAACAACTTGCCATTCAGGAGGGTCTCGATGTGCGGCGCTTGACGATGCTCCGGCATCGCCGGCGCACCGCCTCCTGCCGGGGACACGGGAAAAGCAATCACATGGGGCACGGAATTGTGATAGTCGGTACTGAGGCCGTACTCCGGCGGTCTACCCCTTTTGGCCACGCTTTTGTTGATTTGGCAATTCTCCGCGAAACCGGGTCCGCGCGCCTGGCGGCGACGCGGGGAACGGGCGGCAGGAACGAAGATCAACGACTCTTCACAAGTTTTCGCCCCTAGCCCACTTGACACCGTCCGGCCTTCCCCTTAACTCACTGGCACTCGCCCGGGTGGAGTGCTAACATCCGGGCTCGCCGAATTCCGTGATTTCTTGAATAAATGGAGGGTTCGTAAAATGAAGTTCAGACCGCTGCACGATCGCGTGCTTGTCAGGCGCATCGAGCAGGAAGCAAAAACATCGGGCGGCATCATCATTCCCGAAACGGCCAAGGAAAAGCCGCAAGAGGGCGAAATCGTCGCGGCCGGGCCGGGCGCGCGCAATGACGACGGGGCCGTTCAGCCTCTCGACGTCAAGGCCGGCGACCGGGTTCTGTTCGGAAAATGGTCCGGAAGCGAGGTCAAGATCGACGGCGAGGAACTCCTCATCATGAAGGAGTCCGATCTGCTCGGCATCATCGAGAGCGCAGCGTAACCCCCTAACACCATAGGGCCGCTAGAAACGGAGAGCGAATAAAATGGCTTCAAAAGAAGTAAGATTCGGTACCGACGCCCGGGCCAAGATGCTCCGCGGCGTCGACATACTTGCCAACGCGGTCAAGGTCACGTTGGGACCCAAGGGCCGCAATGTCGTGCTTGACAAGAGCTTCGGCGCGCCGCGCATCACCAAGGACGGCGTGACGGTCGCCAAGGAAATCGAACTCAGCGACAAATTCGAGAACATGGGCGCGCAGATGGTGCGCGAAGTCGCGTCGAAAACCAGCGACGAAGCCGGCGACGGCACCACCACCGCCACCGTTCTGGCCCAGGCCATCGTCCGCGAGGGCGCCAAGGCCGTGGCCGCGGGTCTCAACCCCATGGATCTCAAGCGCGGCATCGACATGGCCGTCGAGGCCGTGATCAAAAACCTGCACAAGATGTCCAAGACCGTTTCCACGAACGAGGAAATCGCCCAAGTGGGCACCATTTCCGCCAACGGCGAGCGCGAAATCGGCGATATGCTGGCCGAGGCCATGGAGAAGGTCGGCAAGGAAGGCGTCATCACCTCCGAGGAGGCGAAGAGCCTGCACAGCGAGCTGGACGTGGTCGAGGGCATGCAGTTCGACCGCGGCTACACCTCGCCGTACTTCATCACCAACGCCGAGAAGATGAACTGCGAGTTGGAGAACCCGTACGTCCTGATCCACGAGAAGAAGCTCTCGGGATTGCAGCCGCTTCTGCCGGTGCTCGAGGCGGTGGTTCAGTCGCAGCGTCCGCTGCTGGTGATCGCCGAGGATATCGAGGGCGAGGCCCTGGCCACCCTGGTGGTCAACAAGCTGCGCGGCGGCCTCAAGGTCGCGGCGGTGAAGGCGCCGGGCTTCGGCGATCGCCGCAAGGCCATGCTCGAGGACATCGCCACCCTGACCGCGGGACAGATGATCAGCGAGGATCTCGGCATCAAGCTCGAGAGTGTCACCATCGACATGCTCGGGTCGGCCAAGAAGATCACCATTACTAAGGAAGAAACAACCATCGTCGAAGGCGCCGGCAAAAAGGAAGACATCCTGAGCCGCTGCAACCAGATCCGGGCGCAGATCGAGGACACGACCTCGGACTATGACCGCGAGAAGCTGCAGGAACGGCTGGCCAAGCTGGCCGGCGGCGTGGCGGTGATCCGCGTCGGCGGCGCCACCGAAACCGAGGTGAAGGAGAAGAAGGACCGGGTCGAGGATGCCATGCACGCGACCCGCGCGGCGGTCGAGGAAGGCGTGGTTGCGGGTGGCGGCGTCGCGCTCCTGTACTCCATCAAGGCGTTGGACGCCCTCAAGCCGGATGACGACGACCAGAGGGTGGGCATCGACATCGTTCGTCGCGCCCTGCAAGCCCCGGTCCGTCAGATCGCCGAGAACGCCGGTTCGGACGGCGCGGTGGTCGCCGGCAAGCTCCTCGAGGGCAACGACCACAACGTGGGCTTCAACGCCCAGACGGGCGAGTACGTGGACATGTTCAAGGCCGGCATCATCGACCCCACCAAGGTCGTGCGGACGGCCCTGCAGGACGCCGCGTCGGTGGCCGGTCTGCTGGTCACCACCGAGGCCATGGTCGCCGAGAAGCCGGAGAAGAAGGACATGCCCGGCATGCCCGGCGGCATGGGCGGCATGGGCGGCATGGGCGGCATGGGCGACATGGACTTCTAAAGTCCAACGCCACCCCCAGTCGGAACGCTCAGGGCCGAAACGATCAGGGCCGCGGCATCAACCGCGGCCCTTTCCTTTGCCCGCGCCGGCGCGCGAACTATCGCAGGGTGGCGAATCATAGAGTGGCGAATCGGGCCCGGGCGCCGCGCTCGATGGCGGCGGCCACCAGCGTGTCGAGCCTCAACCGGTCGCGCAGCATTTCCAGCAGGCGCAATTCTTCCTGATGCACGTTTCCGTCGGCCGCGGCGATGTCGCAGCCAAGGGCGTAGACGGTTTCGCGCAACCGCGCCGGCAGCCCGTGAACGATCAAGTCAAGCGCCCTTTCCAAGCCATCGTCGTCATCGAGAAGCTCGGCGCAGGCGGCGGCCGTCGCCGGCAGAAGGTCGATGTTGTAGTCCTTGAAAATCGGCAACCCCTGGATGATCTCGCCGATCATGCGCAGTTCCGCGTCGGTCATGTCTCGATCCGCGGCCGACACAAGGACCATGGTGTAAATCAGAGCGGCATGATGGCTGATCGTCGGCATGTTCTCTTCCCCAATGTCTGCAGTGGCATCGCACCGCTGTGTTACGCCTTCTTTAAGGATTTTCTGAAATTATATGAAAACTTACAACCGTAACCAAGCCGTCATACAATAAACACCTTCATAGTTGTAAGCTTTGGTTTACTTAGAAACGGTTTTTTTTAACAACAGTGACAACATTTCAGAAAGAAGTACTTCATTATGTCCAGTCGACTTGCGCTCCTGAAGCTAGCCCGCCCCGGCGGCCGTCCCGTCGTCGTCCGCACCATCCGCCGCGGCTAGCCGGTTACTCCGCCGACAGCGGACGCGTCGCGCGTGCCAGCCACGCGGCGGTTTCAGGATCCATCACCGGCGTCAACGTCTCTCGCACCCGTTCGTGGTAACGGTCGAGCCAGTCTTGCCCTTCCCGCGACAGCATCCGGGCGTCGACCAGGGCGAGATCGATGGGCGCGAGGGTCAGGGTTTCGAAACCGTAAAACTCCTTCTCCGCCCGCTCCGGCATGTCGACTTTGGTGACGACAACGAGATTTTCGATGCGGATGCCGTATTCGTCGGTTTTGTAATAACCGGGCTCGTTGGAAATGACCATACCGGGCGCCAGGGCGACGCGGTTCGGCAGCTTGGAGATCCGCTGCGGCCCCTCGTGAACGCCGAGATAGAACCCAACCCCGTGGCCGGTTCCGTGATCGTAGTCCAGACCCGCCCGCCACAGCGCCAACCGCGCCAGCGCGTCCAATTGCGGACCGGTGGTCCCCTTGGGAAACCGGGCGGTGGCGATGGCGATATGCCCCTTGAGAACCAGCGTAAAGCGGGCTCGCATCTCCTCGGTCGGATCGCCGATGGCGACCGTCCGGGTCACGTCGGTGGTCCCGTCGAGGTACTGACCGCCCGAGTCCACGAGATAGAGCGTGCCCGCTTCCAACCGCCGGTCGGTCGCCGGCGTCACCCGGTAATGGACGATGGCGCCGTTGCCACCGGCCCCCGAAATCGTCGGGAAGCTGGCGCCGCGGTAATGTTCGTTTTCCCGGCGAAAGGCCGCCAAACGCTCGACGGCCGACATCTCGGTTACGCCGCCCTCGGGGGCTTCCCGCGAGAGCCAAGCGAGAAAACGGGTTAGCGACGCTCCGTCCCGGACGTGGGCGGCGCGGATACCGTCCAATTCGACAGTGCTCTTGGTCGCCTTGGGCAGTGCACAGGGATCCGCGCCGAAGGCGGTTTCGGCGCCCGCCGTCGTGAGGCGCGCGACGATCCACTCCGGCGTCCCGTCGCGGTCGACGCGCACGGTCTCTTTCACCGCGCCCATTCGATCCAGCGCCGGCCCCAACTGGTCGGGCGATTCGATTGTCACATCCGGTCCCAACCAGCCCCGCAAACCCGGGGTCAGCTTGCGGGAGTCCACGAACAACTGGACCGGCCCATCGGCCCGGACAATAGCAAACGCGAGCACCAGCGGCGCGTACGGCACGTCGCCGCCCCGGATATTGAGAAGCCAGCAGACCGAATCCGGCGCCGAGAGCACGGCCGCGTCCGCCGCGTCCTTGCGCAGGGCCTCCGCGACCCGCCGGCGCTTCGACGCCGACGATTTGCCGGTAAAACGTTCGTCGTGACGCACAATGGGAGCCAGCGGCGGCGGCGGCCGGTCGCTCCACACGGCGTCGACGGGATTGTCCGCCATCGCCACAAGACGGCCCCCGGCCCGCTTGCAGGCCCGGCGATAGCCATCGACTTGGGCCGGCGTGTGCAGCCACGGATCGAAGCCGAGGCGTCCGCGCGTCCGCAGATGATCCTCGATCCACGCGCCGGGTGGTTCATCCGTCAGGTGGCGGATTTCGAACAAGGACGTATCCACCTGATTGGACGCCTGCGCCGTGTAGCGGCCATCCACGAACAGGGCAGCGCGGTCGCGCAGGATCACGGCGGTCCCGGCGGATCCGGTGAACCCGGTCAGCCACGCCAGACGCTCGGCGCCCGGCGCCACGTACTCGCCCTGATGGGCGTCGCCGCGCGGGACAATAAAGCCCGCCAGTCGCCGGCGCTTGAGCTCGGCGCTGAGGGATATGAGACGCTCCAAATGCGCATCCCCCGCATGGATTACATTCACCGCGAGACACCCCGTTCGTCGGTAACAGTCATCACTAAACTCAACGTAATGAGTTTACGAGCACTTTGGAACCCTTCCAATAAGTTGGCGCACCCGGGATGATCGGAGAAGAGCGGGGTTTGTTACTCGGGTTGGGGTTGGGGCACGGTTTGAGGCGCGGACTGGGCCTCGAAGTTGCTTTTGGGATCGCTCGCCGGCCGCGTGTAACCTTTGCGCGCCATGCAGCGATCGAACAGGTCGTCGCGGTCCCTACCCGCAGAGAACCGGTTCATTTGCGCCATGTAGGCTCCCGTCCGGGTGTTACGAGAACCCGAACCCCGCTCCTGGTCGAGGACAAAATCGCGCTCAGTCTCCTCCGACGCCGCGCGCCGGCACGCGTCCCGGTCCGCCGCCATTCGCTCGGCGGAAACGTTCGGGTTCTGCAAAGGCCCATCGTCCGCGCATGCCACCGCCGTCGCAAGCGCGAAACCGACAATGATACTGGCGCGGATTCTCCGCATGATTTTCCGATCCGGCTTTCCCGCTTTGTCCGGCGAGCACAATGCCAGCCGCCGGCCTTCGCGTCCAGCGGTGTCAGGCGGACGTAACATCCTAAGAGACCGCGAACCAAAAGTCGGCCACCACCGGCGCGTGGAACGACTCAGGGGAGCCGCGCACCGCGTATGGCGTCACCAGTTCGTCCCCCAGCGCCTCGTTGTGGATCTCGACGGCGCGATACCACGCCAGCAGCGGCCGCGACACCAAAACGTGGTCGAGCATCTGCGGCCGCCCGTGGTGAACCACCGAAAACCGACGCGAGTCGGCGAGCGATCGCTCCAGGGGCACCAGGATGCGCATGGCGAGATGAGGATTGCCGGCGTCTTCCTCGTCGCCGCGAATGGTCCGGACCGGCACCTCGTGGACATCGGCGTTGAAGTCGCCACAGACGGCGATCAGCGCCTCGGGATCGCGGTCGAACAGCTGATCGACGAACAGCCGCGCCTCCAGCGCCTGCCCCACGCGTTTGATGGTGGCCAGATAGAACCCCTCGGCCCAGGCCGCCATGCTCTTCCACACGCGTCCGCCGGTCTTCATGCCGGGGATGAAAGCGGCTCGGGGCGCCCGCAAGTGAAGGTTGATCACGTGCACGAGGCGACCGTCGGCGAGGCGGATGCCGGCATAGACGAACGGGCGGTCCCATTCCACGGCGCACGGCTCGCCGTCTTCGTCCGCGGCCACTGGCCGGTGCATGGGCGGCGCCACCAGTTCATGGAAAACCTGCCGCGGATCCTCCATGGCAAAGCGGCTGAGGATCACCAGATTATGCTTGTCGCGAACGCCGCCCCTGGAGCGGCTGAAACTGGCGGTCCGGTGATAGGTTTCATAGGGCGTGCCCGCGAGCACGTCATCCAGGACGCCGAGCTGGCGCTCCTTGCCGCGCGGGCGGCGTTGTCCGTCCACCTCCTGCAGACACAGGATGTCGGCTCGAAGCCTCACCATCTGCGGTCGCAAAAGCCGGATGCGCTCCTCGAGGGTAGCCCCGTCCCCGGTGGACTCGCCAAGGTTTTCCACGTTGAACGTGGCGATTCTCAAGCTTAGCGGTTCCGGAGGGCCGATCATCGCAAAGCCGAGTCCGGTTTCCCGCCCGCCGCCAGACAGCCGCGCAGAAACGCGATGGTCTCTTCGGCGTCCCATTCGGCGACACCGACAACGCGGCCGACCTCGCGCCCCTTGGCATCGATCAGCACGGTCATGGGCAGACCCGGGGTTGTCAAGGCTCGCACAACCTTGCCGCCGCGATCGATCATGACCGGCAGATGGCGGATGCCGTTCTTGGCGTAAAACCGCTCGACGATGGGGCCGCCGCCGCGATCCTCCGACAGGGCGAAAACGCGAATTCCGTCGTCCGCGACCTCAGCGCTCAATCGATCCAACGCCGGCATTTCGCGCACGCACGGCGCGCACCAGGTGGCCCAGAAGTTCACCACCAGCGGACTTCCCCGGTACTGTCCCAGCGTCCGCTCCGTCTCGTCGCCCATATGGAAGGGAACCGCCGAGGCCGCGTTCAATGTCCCGGTTGCCTCGAATTTACCGAGCGAATCCGGTGGCCCCCCGCACGCATCCGTCCCGGCGCTTGCATAGGACGCGGATATCATCAAAATGACCGCTATTGTCACTCCGCTAAGGACGGCGCGGACCATGTTCGTATCTACTCCTTCTTTCCCACCCCGTTTTCTCCCATCGGGGCCTCGATGACCCGCGACACTTCCGGTGGCTCCCCGGGCGACGGACATCCCGGCGACGGACACCCGCGCGCCAGCGTCATGTGGGGCGGCCGGTTCGAGGCCGGACCGGCCGAGGTCATGGAACAGATAAACGCATCCATCGACTTCGACCACCGGCTTCTTGCCCAGGATATCGCCGGCTCCCGCGCCCACTGCGCCATGCTGGTCCGTCAGGGCATCATATCGCAACACGATGGCGACGCCATCCTCGCTGGACTCGACGCCATTCGGCAAGAGGCCGAGGACGGCCTGCTGGTGTTCGACCGATCCTTGGAAGACGTGCACATGAACGTGGAAGCGCGGCTGGCGGAGTTGATCGGCGAACCGGCCGGGAGGCTGCACACCGCCCGCTCGCGCAACGACCAGGTCGCTACCGATTTCCGGCTGTGGGTCCGCGACGCCATCGACGGTCTCGACGAGGCGCTCAGGATCCTGCAGGCGACCCTCATCGACAAGGCCGAGCACCACGCCGACAGCATCATGCCCGGATTTACCCACCTGCAGGCGGCCCAGCCGGTCACCCTCGGTCATCATCTGCTGGCCTACGTGGAGATGCTGGGCCGCGACCGCGGCCGCCTCGCCGATGCCCGGCGCCGGCTCAACGAATGCCCGTTGGGAGCAGCGGCCCTGGCCGGCACGTCGTTTCCCATCGACCGGCGGCTCACCTCGGACGCCTTGGACTTCGACCGGCCCGCCGCCAACTCGCTGGACGCCGTCTCCGACCGCGACTTCGCCATGGAGTTCCTGGCGGCCGGCGCGATCCTGGCGGTGCACCTGTCGCGGCTGGCCGAAGAGATCGTCATCTGGTCCTCGGAGCCGTTCGGGTTCGTTCGCCTATCGGACGCGTTTTCCACCGGCAGTTCCATCATGCCGCAAAAGCGCAACCCCGATGCCGCCGAACTGGTGCGCGCCAAGGCCGGCCGCGTGATCGGCGCGCTCACCGGTCTGCTGGTGGTGATGAAGGGGTTGCCGCTGGCCTACGCCAAGGACACGCAGGAAGACAAGGAGCCGGTGTTCGACGCCGCCGGGACACTCGGCCTGTGCGTCGCCGCCATGATCGGCATGATCGAAGGCGCGAGCTTCGACACCGTCCGCATGCGCGCCGCCACCGACAAGGGCTTCATCACCGCCACCGACCTGGCCGACTGGCTGGTCCGGGAGCTGAAGGTTCCGTTCCGCCAAGCCCACCACATCGTGGGCGCCCTGGTCAAGGCGGCGGAAACGCGCCGATGCGACCTGCCGGATCTGCCGCTGGAAGCGATGCGCGAGGTTGAGCCGGCATTGACCGAGGACATTTACACGGTGCTGACCGTCGAGCATTCGGTCGCCAGCCGCACCAGCGAGGGCGGCACCGCGCCGGTCAAGGTTCGCGCCGCGGCCGCCGAGGCCAGGCAACGGTTCGTGAGTTGATCCCGGTTCCTCCTCACTTTGGCAATCCCCTCATTGGACGTTCGCCATGGGCCCCAATCGCGTGAAAGAGATCGAATACGCTCACTGGGGCATGCAGATCGCCCAGGTCTGCATGTACGTCAGCACCCACGGCAAAATGCCGCCGCGCAACAAATCGGTCGGTCTGCCGCTCGGTTCCGGGCAGGCCCGCGCCCGTCTCGTCCATAGCCTCGAAACCTTCGTCGACACCCATGAATTGACGGATCGCGCGCCCGGTGAGAGGGTGAACATCATCGTCCGCGCCACGGAAGACGCGTCCAGAAAGAAACTGTCGGACGCGGACGACGCGGCGTTGCTGCTCGCCACGATCATCAACATGAGCGACGTCATCGCCCACGACCAGCGGACACGCTATCCCGGTGAAAAGGGGATGCGCGACCTGGTCGGCAACCTGACCAAGATCCTTTCGCCGCTGGTCGCGGGTATCCTCGGCGGTCCTCTTCCGGACCCGATCCGGCGCGCTTGGCCGGACTTCGCCAAGATGTTCGATGCTTTTCAAATGTCCAGGAATGCACGACGGGATAAGGCCAAGTCGTGAGCGACCGTCTTTGATTCTCGCGTCGCCAGCCATAAATCTCCATACTGTAGCCATGTACACACGGCAAAAGTCCCCAATGCGCATCGTAATGATCCTGGCCCTAGTTGCCGCTCTTGCCTTGCCCATGAGCGCCTGCGGGCGCAAGGGCAAGCCGGAGCCGCCGCCCGGTTCCGATTTCCCGCGCACCTATCCGTCGCGATAACCCGGGAACGGAGGCCATGGATCACTTTCAGTACAGGAACGGACGGCTCCACGCCGAGGAGGTGGCCATCGAGGAGGTCGCCGCGGCCGTGGGAACGCCGGTCTACGTGTATTCGACGGCGACGCTGGAGCGCCATTACCGGGCGTTCGCGGACGCGTTCGCCGGTCTGGACGCGACCATCTGCTATGCGGTCAAGGCGAACTCCAACATCGCCGTGATCCGCGCGCTGGCGGACCTGGGCGCCGGGGCGGACGTGGTCTCCGGCGGCGAGCTGCGGGCGGCGCTGGCCGCCGGCGTGCCGGCCGGCCGCATCGTCTTCTCCGGCGTCGGCAAGACCCGGGACGAGATGGCGGCCGCGTTGTCGGCGGGCGTCATGCAGATCAACGTCGAATCCGAGCCGGAACTGGAGGCGCTCGCGGACGTGGCGCGGTCGCTGGGAGTCCGCGCGCCGGTGGCGATTCGGATCAATCCGGACGTGGACGCTCATACTCACGCCAAGATCACCACCGGACGCAGCGAGAACAAGTTCGGCATCGAGTGGACCGTCGCCCATCGGGTATACGCGCGCGCGGGCGCCATGCCGGACATCGACGTGGTGGGGACCGCCGCCCACATCGGCTCGCAACTCACCGATCTGGAGCCCTTTCGCGAAGCCTTCCATCGGCTGCGCGATCTCGTGGCGATGCTGCGCGCCGACGGCCATCGCATCGATACCCTGGATCTGGGCGGCGGCCTCGGCATTTCCTATGGCGACGAGGACGCCCCCATCCCCGGACCCTCCGCCTATGCCGAGGTGGTCCGCGCGACGGTCGGCGATCTCGACTGCCGGCTCATTCTCGAGCCGGGCAGACTGCTGGTGGGCAACGCCGGCGTTCTGGCGACGCGGGTCGTCTATGTCAAGGAAGGAGCGACCCGCACGTTCGTGGTCGTCGACGCCGCCATGAACGACCTGTTGCGCCCCACCCTTTACAACGCCCATCATGCGATTATTCCGGGGACCGAGCCCGCGGGGACCGAAAGGCGCCCCGTGGACATCGTCGGCCCTATTTGCGAGACCGGCGACACCTTCGGCACGGACCGGCCCTTGCCGCCGATCGCCGCCGGCGATCTGTTGATCGTCCGCACCGCCGGAGCGTACGGAGCGGTGATGGCGTCCACCTATAACATGCGGCCGCTGGTCGCGGAGGTGCTGGTCAAGGGCGGGGCCTTCGCCGTCGTCCGCGACCGGATTGCGGTGGAAGACTTGTTGGCCCGCCAACATATTCCTAACTGGGAGGAAAAAAGCGCCGGCCGCCGCGTGGCGGAACCGGCCCAGAACAAATGACCGAAAGCGAATGACCCAAATCAAGTGTCTGGGAAGGTCGACGTGAACGAATCCGCGCCGCAACGCTATCGAGCCCTGCTCGGGCTGTCCCGGGCGGCTTTGTTCTGGGAACGGTTGTGGCCGCGATTGTGTCCGTTGGCCATGGTCGCGGGCGTGTTCGTGGCGGTGGCGTTGCTCGACGTGCTGCCGGCCTTGCCGGGATGGGCGCACGTGCTGGCTCTGTTGATGTTCGCGGCGGCCCTCGCGGGGGCCCTCTGGTATGCCGTCCCGGGTTTCCGCCCCATTTCGGAGATCGCCGCCCGCCGCCGTCTGGAAACCGGCGGCGGCGTCGAGCATCGTCCCTTGACGGCGCTGGAAGACCGGCTGGCCGTCGGGGCGGACGATCCCGGCGCCGAGGCGCTCTGGATGTCCCACCGCCGGCGCATGGCCGAACAGGTGCGCACGCTTTCCGTGTGGCCGCCGGCGCCCGGAATGGCGCGTCTCGATCCTTGGGGAGTCCGCGCCGCCGTGATCCTGCTCCTCGTCATCGGTCTGGCGGCCGGCGGCGGCGAAGCGGAAATGCGCATGGAACGGGCGCTGACGCCCGGCCTCGGCGGCGGCGTCGACCAAGCCGCTAGCGTCGAAATCTGGATCACGCCCCCCGAATACACGGGCGTCCCGCCGCTGTTCCTGAAGAGCGGAACCCCCGCCGCCTCGCTCGACGGGGTGGCCGAAATCCCGGCCGGAAGCGCGCTATTGGCCCGGGTCGCCGGTGTCGGCGAGGCCCCCCTTCTGTTCGCGGGAGACACGGAAACCAAGTTCGAGGTCATGGGGGACACCTCCAAGGCACGGGTTTACCGCGCGGAAACCCGGATCGGCGACGGCGAACGGCTTTCGGTGAAGGTCGCGGGCCGCGACCTAGCCGCATGGCCGCTTCGCGTCATTCCGGACGCGCCGCCGGAGATCGCGTTCTCCGCGCCGCCGAGCGCGACCCAGCAGGGCTTCCTGACATTCGAATTCGAGGCGACCGACGACTACGGCGTCAGCCGGGTCACCGCAGTGGTCACAAGCACGGAAGCAGGATCGGAATCATCTGAAACTGGGGAAATTCGCCAGGATCTGCCGCTGCCCGCCTTGAACGCGAAGTCGGTAACCGCCAGCAGTACCCATGATCTGACCGCTCACCCCCTCGCGGGCCGGCCGGTGTCGGTTTGGCTGGAGGCCGAGGACGCGGGCGGAAACGTGGCACGCGGCAAGCCGGTGGAGGTGGTTCTGCCGGAACGGACGTTCTCCCATCCGGTCGCTAAAATGATCATCGAGGAGCGCAAGAAGCTCGAGGGCCGGACCACGGAAAACCGTATCGGGGTGGCCCGGACGCTTGGCGCCATCGCCACCCGGCCGGAGCACTTCGGCCACGACCCCGTTGTGTCCCTGGCGCTCGCCGTCGCCAAGGCCAGACTGATCAGGGATCGCGGACCCGATGCCGTTCCCTCGGTCCGCGCTCTGCTGTGGGAGACGGCGCTTCGCTTGGAGGACGGAACGGTGCCGCTCGCCGAACGGGAGCTGCGCAACGCCCGGCAGCGGCTGTGGGAGGCACTTCGCGGCGACGCCAGCCTGGCCGAAATCGAACGGCTGATGAACGATCTGCAGCAGGCGCTCGACAAGTATCTCGCGGCGGTCGCGGCGCAGTTGGCGCGCCAGGGTGAATCCTTCGCGCCGATGGACCCCGCGGCCACCACCCTTCGATCCGACGATCTCCGCGATATGATCGAAATGGCCAGGCAATTGGCGCGCAGCGGCTCGCGCGAAGGCGCCCGGCAGATGCTGGCGGAGCTGCAGCGCATGCTCGAGACGATCCGCTCCGGAATGCGCGCCAAGGGCCAGGGAAAGGACCTGATGGAGGCGCACAGGCTGATGCAGGAGTTGAGGGGCCTGGCGGAACGGCAGCAGGGTCTGCTCGATCAAACCTTCGGGCGGATGCGCGACCGGGAGAAAGCGGGGGCCGGCGCGGAAAACGGAGATTCGGGAGAAGTAGCCCGTGGAAAAGGTGACGCGAAACCCGGCGCGGGCCGGGCAGCGGCGGACCAAGAGGAACTGCGTCGCGCGCTCGGCGAATTGATCGAGGGCATCGACAGCTTCACGGGCGCGATCCCGCAACCGATGACCGGAGCGGACCGCGCCATGCGCGGCGCCGGCGATGCCTTGGGTTCCGATCGCTTGAAGGACGCGCTTGGTCTGCAGACCCGAGCCGTCGAGCACCTCAACCAGGCGATCGAGGCCGCCAAGGGTCTGATGGCGCAACGGCTGGGCGGAATGCCAGGAATGTTCTCGGGCGATCCGGACGAATTCGGCGACGAAGACGGCGATATTTTCGGACGCTCGCCGGGAAGCGGAACCCGCGGCTTCGGGCTCGGCCAAGTGGAAATCCCGGATCAAATGGAACTCCGCCGCGCCCAGGAAATTCTTCAGGAACTCAGGCGGCGCGCCGGCGAACGCGACCGGCCGTCCGATGAACTGCGCTACATCGACCGGCTACTAAATCAATTCTAACCGCCGTCGCCGGCTCCTGACGAATCCGCGGGAGAGCCGAATTTGACCTTCACGCGGCGGACCAGGACGGACGGGTTCGGGATCCGGGCTTCGAACGACACGGTTTCGCCGGGTGGCAGGACCGGTTGGTTCGGCGGGACGGTGACGAATTGCAGTTCCTCCCCGTCGGCGTCGGAAAGCGAGACCCGAATCAACGGCAGGTCAAGCGGCTCATTCGTCACATTGGCGACGATGCCCTCTATGGTCAGGACCTCATCCGCGCCGTCACGGCGACGCGCCGAGCGGACGTCCCTGATCTCGAGACCGGCGCCGGGCTCGTCGCCCAGAAGCCCCACCGCGCGGTAGAACCCCGCGGCATCGGGGATGGCCGAGACAATCTGATCAACGGCTAACCATGTCACTATCGCGATTACTACGAAGGCCGCAAGCGCGCCGAGACCCGCCAGCATCGCCACGCTTGGCGTTCTCTTCCGGTTCTGCTCGCCGCGGTCGGCCGGGGACTTGCCCTCTCTGAGGGCCGCGGGTATCGGTTCCGGCTCGGCAAAAACCTCCGGTTCATTCGACGCGGGGGGTTCCGGAACGCTTGGCTTTTCCTCTCGATCCGCGACCGCGGCGGGCGCCCCGGCCGGTTCCAGGGAAGCGGGGTCGTCGATTTCAGGCGGGCGCTCCGCGCTGCTGGGAGTTTGCCCTTCGACCTCTCCACCTAAATCGGACTCCGGTTGGGTGTCGGCTTCCGTCCCATCGTCCGGCGGCTCCGGCGTTTCCTCTGTCAGATCGGCCGCTTGCGCGGCCTCAACGGGCGTGGCCGCGTCCCCAGGCGCGGATGGCTCCTGCGTCCAGTGATGCCCGCAACTCGAACACCCGACCGCCCGGCCGCTGGGAACCAGAACGGCGGGATCGATGACATACCGTGTCGAGCAGCGCGGGCAGGTTATAATCATTGCGAGTAAAGTGTGATAAAGTACTGTTGTTTATAGGCTTCCGACCGGTGAAATACCAACGATCACCGATAATGGCTCATCGTGATCGCGCCCCGACGAAGCGCGAAACACGATCACAATGGGTTTAATATCAATGATCGTTGGCATTAGGCAAGCTGCCGGGGAGAGAGGCGCAATAATCAGACACCAAATCGCCGCGATGGAAACGTCCGCACTGAAGGGAAAACCCATGGGGAACGCCGAGAAAAACGAGTTCGTTGCCCGTTTCGAGGGGGTCAGCCTGAGCTACGAGAGGGGACCGGAGATTCTCCACGACGTCTCGTTCGATCTCAAGTCCGATTCCTTTTACTTCCTGACCGGTCCCAGTGGCGCCGGCAAGACAACCCTGCTGCGGCTGCTGTATCTTTCGCTGAGGCCGACGCGGGGCTCGGCGGTGGTGTTCGGGCATGATATCGCCAAGACGCCGCGCGCCCGCCTGCCGGAGCTGAGAAGGCGAATAGGCGTTGTATTTCAGGACTTTCGTCTTTTGGAGCACCTGTCCGTTTTCGATAACGTGGCGCTTCCGCTCCGAATCGCCGGCGTCACAGAGGACGAAGTCCGGCGCGATGTGGCCGAACTCTTGACCTGGGTGGGCCTCAAGGATCATGTTGCCCTACCCACGCAGACGTTGTCGGGCGGGCAGCAGCAACTGGCGGCGATTGCCCGCGCGGTGATCGGACGGCCCAAGCTCATTCTGGCGGACGAACCGACTGGCAATGTGGACGAACGCGTGGCGGCGCGGCTGATACACCTGTTCCAGGAACTCAACAAACTGGGAGCGACCGTCGTTATCGCCACCCACGACCCTTCGCTCGCGGAACGATTCGGCTATCGACGGTTCAGCGTCGACGGCGGACGCCTGTGGTCGGAAGGCCCCGCCGGGGCCGCGCCGGCCGGCGTCCTGCCGGACGGGCCGCGCGGCTTCAATGTGGTCGGCAAGGGAGCCGCCTGAGTGCTGGGCCGCGGTTCCGACCTGCCATTCGAGCGGGACCCGCTGGCCCGTTTTCTGCCGTGGCTGATCGCCTTCATGGCCTATCTCGCCGTTCTTGCATTGGCCGGCGTTCAAATGCTCAACACCACCGTCGGCGACTGGCACCGGGACCTGAATGGTGCCTTGACGGTCCAGATACCGGCCGCCGAAACCGCGCAAGGCGACGACGCCAACGTGAGCGCGGTGATGGACATTCTCCTCGATACGGTGAATGTCAGCCACGCCGAAGTGGTTTCGGAAGATCGCGTCGTGGCCCTTCTCGAGCCCTGGCTGGGCGATACGGACATGGCCCGCGAACTGCCGCTCCCCTTGCTCATCGACGTGAAGGTCCGCCCCGACCGGCCGCTCGATTTCGAGACCCTGAAGGCCCGGATCGAAGAGGCCGTGCCGGGCGCCACCATCGATAACCACGGCGTGTGGTTGAGCCATCTGGTTCGATTGATCCGGACCACGGAAATCGTCACCGTCGTCGTTCTCGCGCTGATCGGATTGATCACCGCCGGGACCGTCGTGTTCGCCACCCGGACCGGTCTCGCCATTCATCACGACGCCATCGAACTGATGCATATCATCGGCGCCCGCGATTCGTACGTGGCTTGGCAGTTCGCCCGGCGGGCGTTGGCTCTGGGACTGAAAGGCGGACTGATCGGACTGGCCTTCGGGGCCGCCACCCTGTTCGCTCTCGGCCGGCTCGCGGCGCGGTTGCAGGGCGGGACGCCGCTGGAGCTCGGACTCGCCCCGGAGCACTGGCTGGTTCTGGCCCTCGTGCCGGTGACCGTCGCGCTCATCGCCATGCTGACCGCCCGCGTCACCGTCATGCACAGCTTGACAGGCATGCTCTGAGCCATGACGCGGATCTTTACCCGTCGACGCCGCCGAGGGCCCCTTTTATTCGCGATGGCGCTGATCCCGGTGATCCTGGCGGGCGCCTGGGGCGTAGGTTTGATACTATTCGCCGAGGACATTCCCGCCGGCGTCGCGGACACCACGACGCCCACCGACGCCATCGTCGTTCTGACCGGCGGCAGTCAAAGGGTAAGCACGGGGCTTGAGCTTCTGTCGGAGAACAAGGCCAAGAAGCTGTTCATCTCCGGCGTTCACGAAGGCGTTGAGATCTCCCGGTTGCTGGAAATGGCCGGCACGTCGGAAACGCCCTTGCACCGGCGCGTCGAAACGGGCTACGGGGCTCAAGACACGGCTGGCAACGCCACCGAAACGGAAGAATGGATGCGCAAAAACGGATTCCGGTCCCTGCGCCTGGTGACCGCCAGCTATCACATGCCGAGAAGCCTTTTCGAGTTCCGCCATGCCATGCCGGACACGACGATCGTCCCCCATCCGGTGTTTCCCGATCACGTCAAGCAGGATCGCTGGTGGCTTTGGCCCGGCACCGCGTGGCTGATCGTCGGCGAATACAACAAGTTTCTGGTGGCGTGGATAAAGCACCAGGCGGCCGCCCTGCTCGCGCGGGCGAAGCAGGTGATCCAGCCATGACGGCGGTTCGCTCGCTTGTGTTCTTCGTGGCCGCGATGGTTTGGACACTGGTTCTGATGGCGGCATACTTGCCGCTTCTTCTCTTGCCTCGCAAGGCCATCCAGAAGGGCGCGTGCCTGTGGAACGGGGGGCTTCTTGCCATGATGGCGGCGATCTGCGGGCTTCGCCACCGCGTCGTCGGATGGGAGCATGTCCCCGACGGCGGCGCCGTATTCGCCGTCAAACATCAGTCGGCGTGGGATACCCTCATCTTCCACGTTATTGTCGATGACCCAATCTTCGTGCTCAAACGGGAGTTGTTCCGGGTCCCGCTGGTGGGCTGGTACATGAAAAAGTCCGGCGCCATCGGCATCGACAGGTCGGCCGGGTTCCGCGCCATCAAAATGATGATGCCGGAGGTCGAACGCGCCATCGCCCGGGGAAGCCAGGTGATCGTCTTTCCCGAGGGCACCCGGACGGCCCCCGGCGCTCATCGGCCCTATCATCCGGGCGTCGCCGGCATCTACCTCCATACCGGCGCACCGCTGATCCCGGTGGCGCTGAACTCGGGCCTGTTCTGGGGCCGGCGCAGCTTTCTCAAATATCCGGGTGAAATCACGCTCGAATTCCTGCCGCCCATCCCGGCCGGCCTGGACCGCAAGACCTTCATGAAGGAACTGGAATCCCGCATCGAAACCGCCACCCAGCGGCTTTGCCAGCGGGTCGGAACCTAGTACCGACTATCACGGTTCCGTCCGCCCAAACCGGACGCCACGCCACCGCCCGAGCCAAAAGCAGAATGGCGCCCGGCGATGAAGCAGAAAATGGCCACCGAGGACGCCAAAGCCAAATACAAGCGGCGGCGAAAACACACCGTCGAGCCGGTCTTCGGCATCATCAAAAACGTCCTCGGATTTAAGCAATTCTTCTTAAGGGGCATCGAAAACGTCAAAGCCGAATGGCTGCTCGTCACCCTCGCTTACAACTGCAAGCGCCTGTTCAACCTCAAGACCGCATAGCGCCGAGTCCGATGCACTCGTCCGCAAACCAAAATACCCAAATCCAACAGACTGCTAGACCACTTCAGCACTAAATAATCACGTGCGTCGTCACGACGCGGCGGCGGCTTCTTCGGCCGCGCCCATCACCACGGTGACCACATGGGTCGCCCCGTCGTCCACAAGCATCGCGCCCTTGGCTTCCGGGTCGATCAGGCGATCGTCCACCGTAAAGGAAAGCACCCCGCGGGAAACCCTTTGCGGGTTGTCGACCACGATCTCGTAGCGGGCGGAGTGATAGCGAAACGTCATCTTGAACCCGGTCCAGCCGGGTGGGATGCACGGGTCGATGCACAACAGGGTGCCCTTGAGCCGAAAGCCCAGAATCCACTCGATGCCGGCACGATACATCCAGGCCGCCGACCCGGTGTACCAGCTCCAGCCGCCGCGTCCCACGTGCGGCAACTCTCCGTACACGTCGCCCGCGAGCACGTAAGGCTCGGCTTTGTAACGCTGCACTCCGAGCCGGGTGTTGGCGTGATTGATGGGATTGATCAAGTTGTAAAGCTCCATGGCGCGGTCGCCATCCCCAAGGGCGGCATGCGCCATCAGCGCCCAAACCGCGGCGTGGGTGTACTGGCCGCCGTTTTCCCGGATGCCCGGCAGGTATCCCTTGATGTATCCGGGATCGTGCGTCATCCGGTCGAAGGGGGGCGTGAGCAGTAGGACGATGCCGTCGACCGGACGGACCAAGTACTCGCCGACGGCCTCCATGGCCCGGGCCGCCCGATCGGGATCGGCCGCGCCGGATAGAACGCCCCAGCTTTGGGAGAGGGAGTTGATCCGGCATTCCTCGCCGGAGGCCGTGCCGAGCGGCGTACCGTCGTCGAAAAAGGCGCGCCGGTACCAGTCGCCGTCCCACCCTTCCCGCTCCACGGCCTCGCGGAGGCTTTCGGCGTGGAGGCGCCACCGTTTCGCCCGCGCCGCGTCGCCGCGTTGCTCGGCAAGGGGGGCGAAACGCAACAGCGCATGGTACAGGAACCAGCCCATCCAGACGCTTTCACCCTTGCCGCGGTGACCGACCCGATTCATGCCGTCGTTCCAATCGCCCGTCCCCATCAGCGGCAGGCCATGGCGGCCCGCCGCCATGCGGGCCTCGATCGCTCGGACGCAGTGCTCGAACAGCGGAGCCGATTGGTCGGAGACCGCGGGCTCGAAATAGGCGTCGTGCTGGTCGAGCGGCAACGGCGGACCCTCAAGAAAAGGCACGTCGGCGTCGAGGACCGCGGCATCGCCGGTCACCTCGACGTAGTGAGCCGCGGCGACGGGCAGCCAAATCAGATCGTCCGAGATATGAGTCCGCACCCCTCGCCCGGTCGGCGGGTGCCACCAATGCTGGACATCGCCTTCGACGAACTGCCGCGCGGCCGCCCTCAGAAGCTGCTCGCGCGCGATGTCCGGCTTGGCGACCGCCAGCGCCATGGTGTCCTGGAGCTGGTCGCGGAAGCCGTAGGCGCCGCCGGCCTGATAGAAGGCGGCGCGGGCCCAGATCCGGCAGCTCAGGGTTTGGTACAACAACCAGCTATTGAGGAGGATATCCATGGAACGTTCGGGTGTCTTGACCCGAAGGGTGCCCACGACATCGTCCCAGCGTCGCCTGACATCGCTCAACAGGCTATCCAAATCCTGCTGGCGATACCGAACAACCAATTGGCGCGCGTCCTCCTCGCCGGCGCCTTGTCCCAGCAGAACGAGCACCTCCGCCGTCTCGTCGGGCGCCAGACGCAACGTCGTCTGCAAGGCCGCGCACGGGTCCATGCCGGCGCCCACCCGTCCCGACAGCACGGCGTCCGGAGCGAGTCCCGCCGGCCGGTCCAGGCTTCCGTTGCGGCCGATGAATTCCGTCCGATCGCCGGTCCAGCTGTTCTGGCGACCGCCTATGTCGAAGAACGCCATGCGCTCCGCGAATTCATGGTTCCAAGGGTTGCGCGCGAAGATCGCGCCGGTGGACGGATCGATCGATGTGACGATGAAAGGCGCGCCAACCGATCGCGAGGGGCCCAGAACGCATTCCGCGAAGGCCGTCACCGTCACGGTCCGCGGACGGCGGGAACGGTTGGCGACGATCAGACGCGAAATCTTGACGGGGTCCTCGGGGGGCACGAACTGCACAAGCGTCAGGCCGATGCCGTGGCTGGTGTGTTCGAACCGGCTGTACCCCTGACCATGCCGGCACACGTACGGCGTATCCTCGCGGATGGGCAGTGGGGTGGGACACCATGTCTCCCCGGTTTCATCATCGCGGACATAGATGATTTCCCCGGGAGAATCGCAGACCGGATCGTTGGACCACGGCGTGAGCTGGTTTTCCCGACTGTTTCCGCACCAGGTGTAGCCGGACCCGCTTTCGGACACGACGAATCCGAAAATAGGATTTGCGATGACGTTGATCCAGGGCGCGGGCGTGTTTTGCTGCGCGCCTATGGTCATCGCGTATTCCTGACCGGCTTCGGCAAAGCCTCCCAGGCCATTGAAGAACTCTAGGGCGCCCCGCGGCGGCGGTCTTCTTTCCGAGGGCGGACGCGGGGGCAGGGCACGGGCGGCGGCGCTTGCCGGCTCGCGGATCAGGAGACGCACGATCTGTTCGGCGAGGGTGCCGGCGCCCGATTGTAGGACGATCCGCGCGGCCGTCAAAAGCAGCCGCAAATCATCGGCGTCGATCTGCGACTCCTTCAGGGCGAACACGGTGCGCGCATCGTGTTGAGACCCGCCGTCCGCGGCCTCGCTGGCCCGGCCCAGAGCTTCCAGGGCGTCTTGCGTCGCCATCTGGTACGAGGGGGCCTGCTCGTTGAGGAACACCAGATCGACGACCAGCCCCTTCATCCTCCAGTATCGCTGAGCGCGCAAGAGTTGGCGGGAGATGTCGTGCGACTCGCCCTCGTCCACGCGCAGCAGCACAATGGGCCGATCGCCGGAGATGCCGTGAGCCCACAGCGAGTGCGGCCCGCGCTTGTTGCTCTGCAACACATCCCACGGCGCGCGCAGCAGCGGATCGATGTAGAGCAAGCGGGTGGCCAAGCGTTGGAACAGGTGAGCTTCGTCCGGGCTGATGCCAAGATGGTGCAGCTGCAACTGAGCGCGAGTCCAGGCTTGCGCCGCCGTGCGCTCGAACAGAGTCTCGTCGCGGTAGCGGTCGGCCACGGACAGCAGCTCGTCCCGGCTAGGGGCCACCAAGGTCACGAAACAGATGCGGGCGACGCCGCCAGGCGCCACCTGGAGGCGCCGGCGCAGGCTGAAGATGGGATCCAGGACCGGGCCGAGGCTGTTCGACAGGGTCTGCTCGTCGTAGACGGCCCGGGGATTGCGGATGTCTCGACCGCGGCCCAAGAATTGAGCGCGATCCGTTTCATACTGCAATCCGCTCCGGGCGCCGCTGGCAACCGCCATGTGCGCCGCCCAGACCGCGGGCTCGTCCTCGGAGCGCGGTCTCCGAGTGGCGACAAGAGCCTCCAAGCCGGGCACGAACTCGGTCTGCACGAAGAGATTGGAGAAGGCTGGGTGCGCCGCGTCGGCCTCCGGGCGCGCTAGCACGATCTCGGCGTAGGACGTCACTTCGATCTCGCGCACCCGCGCGCCGAGATTGTTGATGGAAAGCTGCCTGACCTCGACGCCATCCTCGGCGGCGACCACCACTTCGAGCTTGGTCAGCACCGTCCCGTCCCGCCGGCGGATCTCCGCGCGATCCTCGAAATAGTTCACTTCATAGGAATCGGGCTCGGTCGCGGTCGGCTGGTACCCCGCCGACCACACATTGCCGCTCAGCGCATCCTTCACGTAAATGTAGCTGCCCCAACAGTCGCGGGTGGAATCTTCCCGCCAACGGGTCACCGCAAGTCCCCGCCACCGGCTGTAGCCGGAACCGGCCACGGTCAGCATCACGGAATAACTGCCGTTGGAGAGGAAATGCGCCCGGGGCGTCGGTGTATGCGGGGTTTCGAAGTGCCGCAGCGCCGACGGCACGGTGCTCTGCACGTGCAGGCGGACGCCGGCCTGGGCCTCGCGGGGCGCCGCCACCGTTATGACCCGCGGCATCCGCTCTTGCAGAAGCAGCTCGGTCGCTCGGATTGCCGGCTCGTTATGGAACCTCGCGCGCATCCGTCCGCCATTGAGCACATTGGCCAGGGCGACCATCGTCATCCCCTGGTGGTGCGCCATGTAGGCGCGGATAATGGCGCGGTCTTTCCCTTGGGGCAGCCGGGTCGCCGTATAATCGACGGCCTCGTAGAAACCGTACACGCCGCGCGCGCCGATGCCGGCAAGAGCGGCGAGATTGTGAGCGGCGGCGGCGGGATCGATCATGGCGGCCAGCGCCGTCGCGTAAGGCGCGACGACCACGTCCTGGGACAGGCCGCGCTTCAGGCCAAGACCCGCCACGCCGAAGTTGGAGTACTGATAGGTGAGGTTCAGGTCCCTGACATTGTAGGCGGATTCGGAGATCCCCCAGGGAACCCCCTTCTCGCGCCCGTACGCGATCTGATGATCCACCACGCACCGCGCGGTGAGCGAGAGAATGCTCTCCGCCGGAACGTCCATCACCAGCTCCGGCATCAGGTATTCGAACATCGACGCCGACCACGACACCAGCGCGGCGCCCTGGCCAACCGGCGTCATCGGCCGTCCCAGCCGGAACCAGTGGGAGGTGGGCACCTCGCCACGGGCGATGGCCACCAAGCTCGCCAGGCGCGCCTCGGAAGCCAACAGATCGTATGTGCTGGCGTCCAACGCGTTGTCCGCCGGCCGGAAGCCGATGGCGAATAGTTTCTGCGACGTGTTGTAAAGGAAGTCGAATCGCATCGCCTTGCCGAAGGCGTCTGCCCAGTCCGCCAGGGCGAGAAGGCGCGCCCGCGCGTCCTCCGCCGGCGTCGCCACGTCCCGGAAATGAATGTCGACCAAGGCCCGGGTCGCCTCCGCCCAGTCAACCATTTCCCTGCCATCGATCGCGGCGCGTTCGGCGTTCAACGCCTGGGCCATGTCGACCAGCACCTCGGAACGGCGAGCCGCCTCTCGCCAGACCTCCGCCTCGTCCACATCCCCCGGTTCGCCGGCCGAAGCCGCCCCCGGCGTGCGTTGGAGAAGCGCGTCGAGGTCCTCGATCTGCTGATCCAACTCCCTGAGCGGGACCGCGCCCCGATCGCGGTCGCCGGAAATGCCGCCAACGATATCGCGCAGAATACGCAGCGTATCGCGCACGCCTTGGCGGGACGCGCCCCCATCGGGCGGCGCATCCCGCAGCTCCAGGCACGCCTGTCGCAGCACGATCAGATGCCCCGCCAAATTGCCGCTATCCACCGTGGAGACGTAGCGCGGCTCCAGCGGCTCCATGGTGCGCGTGTCATACCAGTTATACAGGTGGCCACGGAATTTCTGCAGTTTGTCCAGCGTCCCCGAGGTGGCCTCCAGCCGGTCGATCAGGTCGACGACGCCGATCCAGCCGAAATCCCGGGCGGCGACTGTGGACAGAAGGTAGAGGCCCACGTTGGTGGGCGAGGTGCGATGGGCAATTTCCGGTCGCGGATCCTCCTGGAAATTGTCGGGGGGCAGATGGTTGTCCGACGCGGTAACGAACCGCTCGAAGAATCGCCATGTGCGCCGGGCGGTGGAGCGGAGCATCCATTCGTCCGCCTCGGACATGGCCTCGCGCCTGGCCGCCCGGCGCGGGAGGCTAATCCACCATGCCACGGCCGGTGACGCGAACCATGCCGCGACGACGGGTATCGCGACCGCCAGCAACTCCGGCCGGAGCGCGGCGACGGCCAGGCCGGCGACGGCCAGGCCGATGGCTCCGGCCATGCGCCGATAGAAGCCCGACAGCTTCAGATCATGAGAGGCCTCGGCCTGCGCAGCGGTGACCCATTCCAGCAGGTTGCGGCGGCTCCCGAGCCGCCAAAGGGTGCGAATAACGGCATCGCCCATGACCCACGCCTGATGCGCCAGCAAGATGAAGGCGAGCGCGGCCTGCATGGCGCCAAGCTTCAAATCGTGCCCGGCGCCGCTCAGCGTGATCCGGCGCGCCGTCGTCGGTCGAGCGGGCGACAGATGACTGACCAGCGGCATTAGACAGGGCGCCACGATGGTGATCAGGACGAACGCCACGGCCAACAGCGGCAACGGCTGGGGCATGCACCACGATGCCACGAGGAACGCGAAGGCGGTCGGCGCGGCGAGACTCCGGCGCAAGTTGTCGATCATCTTCCATCGGCCGATCGGCGGGATCGCCTTGCCGCGCCCGCGAAACCCGGCGGGCCCGCGCCCGAAAATCCATGGAAGCAATTGCCAGTCGCCGCGCGCCCAACGGTGCCGGCGGGCGATGTTGACCTCGTAATGTTCCGGGAATGCTTCGAAAAGCTCGATATCGGAGACCAGGGCGGCGCGCGCGGCGATGCCCTCGAACAGATCATGGGACAGCAACGTGTTTTCCGGCACGCGACCGGACAGGACTTGTTCGAAGGCGTCGACATCGTACAAACCCTTGCCGGTGAAGATGCCCTCGTCGAACAGGTCCTGGTAGATGTCCGACACCGCGAACTCGTACGCATCGATGCCGCGCGGTCCGGCGAAGATCTGCTGGTGCAGGCTGCCGTTTCCCGTTTCCTGCAAGGTCGGCACCACGCGCGGCTGCAAGATGGCATGGCCCTCCCGGACGCGCCCCAACTCCGGGTCGTACACCGGGCGGTTGAGCGGATGAGAGAGGGTCCCGACCAGGCGGCGGGCCGCGCCCCGGGGCAGCAGTGTGTCGGCGTCGAGGGTGAGGACATATCGAACGCCCGCGGGCGCCGTGGCCGGTTCTCCCTCGAATTCCATGAACGTGGTATCGGTCGCGCCGCGCAGCAGACGGTTCAACTCATGAAGTTTGCCGCGCTTGCGTTCCCATCCCATCCAGCAACGCTGACTTTCGTTCCAGACCCTATGGCGGTGAAACAGAAAGAACCGCGGGCCGCCGTTGGGCGCGACCGGGTGCCGCCGGTTGAGTTCGGCCAACGCGCGGCGGGCCGCGGCCAGCAGGGCGGCGTCCTCGGGCAACTCCTGCGCTTGCGAGTCCGGCCAGTCCGATAACAGCGCGAAATACAGTTCACCATCGTCGTTGGCCAAATATTGGGCCTCCAGCCCCTCCATCTGTTCCTCGATGGCCGCCGGGTTGCTGAGCATCACGGGCACCACCACCATGGTCCGCAGGGGCTCGGCGACGCCTTCGTCGAGTTCCAACCGCGGCAGCCGTCGAGGAGGGAGGACCGCCAGGAGGAGCCGATTGACCAACGCCACCGCCGGCTCCGTCGCCGGGATCAGCGCCAGCACCGCGAACAGGGCCAGTGCCGGAACCGCCACGGCGCCGGCCGCCGCCGCCGCCAATAGTGCGCCTAGAAAAAGGCCCGTGAGAGCCGTAATGCCGCCCAGGTAAACGGGCGCGCCGGCCTTGCGGAGACTCCGTCTCAGCCAAGAACCGGCGGTTAGACGAGCGCCCAAGTCGCGCTCGAACGCCTCGCGTGCCCGGCCGACGAGATAGTGCCCGGGGTCGCTCTCCACCGATCCGGGATCGGCCGAAGTCGCGCGCGCCACCGCCTCTTGCGCGACCTCGAGTTCGCCGCGCCCCGAGCCTTGCGCCAGTTCCTCCACGGCGTGGCGATAGCTGTCGCGAGTCGCGAAATCCATCGCCGCCACATCGGTGCCGTGGCGCAATGCGGCCTCGACCAGGCTCACGCCCTCGATCAGTTCGGCCCAGTCGACCAGCGACATCAGCCGCATGCTGGTGATCACATTGCGAATGACGAGCTGGCCCGCGACCTGCTGTTGGTGTTCGAACTGGGTCACTTCGTCGATGGAGCGTCCCTGGTCGGCCAGGCGTTCGCTCACGCGGGCGAGCAGCGGCGTCTCCTCCGGGTCCCGGTCGCGCAGACGTTGCACCGCCTGCGCGATAAAGGTGCTCCACAACGGCGAGTTCTTCCACTGGTCGAGCAGTTCTTCCTGTTCGATGGCGGGGGCTTCGTCGTTGATCAGCGCGTCGGCCAGCGCGTCGGCCGCCGCCCGCGCCAGACGCCGCTGCACCACCCGGTCGGCCAAGCGGCGTAGATTTTCCAGCAGGACGAGGCGGAGCGAAATGGCGATCGCCCAGAGCTCGCCAAGCGTCAGAGGCTGAATTTCTTGGTAGGCTTTGACGAAGCGCGACAGAGTTTTCGGATCGAACAGGCTGTCGGTATGCTCCACGTAACCGGCCGCCAGGCCATAGACGCGGGGATAGCCGGCAAACGGTCCGACCGTCAACTTTGGCAGTTTCCGATAGAAGCCGACGGGAAGATCCTCTTTGATCTCGCGCAGTTGGTCCTCGATGATGTGGAAATTGTCGATCAGCCATTCCGCAGCCGGAGAGATCGGCTCGCCCGCCGCCGCGGCCTTCGAAATGGTGTCGTAAGCCTCCCGCAGCGCTTTCCCATTTTGACCCAGTCTCTTGAGCACCGGCGCGCCCCGGCGCGGCCGGGGAGAGATGACATGGGAAGCCGCGAGCGGCTGGGCATATTGTTCGAGCCGCTCGGCGCTGAAGAGGACACCGCGGATCGGTGGCGGCAGGTCGGGGTCGCCCGGCAAGGGCTGCAATGTGAACTGATCCATGTCCGTCAAACGCCCGCGCTCAGGCGCCACAGGGAGGTGGGGCCGTTGAGGCGCCAGGAGTATACGCTCCCGACGCCGTAATCAATCGGCCTGTCACGCGGCCTATCACGCTTGGGGACCGCCCGAAGACGTCAAAGCCGCTCTGTGTGGCGTTCCGTTCGCAAGCGCGGCCCAGCCAATGGCTCTTCCAGCGAACGGCGAGGACTGGCCGGACTGGCCGGACTGGCCGGACTGGACGCACTGGCCGGACTGGACGCACTGGGCGGATGGGGAGATATGGCGGACCGCGCATCAACGGGCTCGTCGCCGGTGATTTGGTCAAACAGCGTCAGCGATTGCGCCACCACCTCGTCGATGGTGCAGTATCGATACGCCGCCAACCGGCCGGTGAAGAAGACATTCACCGCGGCTTCGGCGAGATCCAAATAGCGCTGGTACAGGGCGCGGCTGCTCTCCCCGGCGACTGGATAGCCGGCTTCGTCTTCCGGGCGTACCTGGATCATGTCCAAGGGATGGAACTCGCGGGCCGGCGCCCAATGTGGCGCCGCACCATTTTTGTCGGCCGGCCAATAGGGCAAAGTCCCATAGCAATAGTCAAAATATTCGTCCAAGGATCCCGTGTAAATTAAACGCCTGAATGGAATCTCGTCTCGGACTTCCGCGTAATCGCAATTGAGCATGATCTTGATATTCGGCAATTCCAGCATCGTCTCGAACATGCTGGTATATCCCTTCGCCGGCACCAAAAGCCGTTCGCCCTTGCCAGGAACGATCAGGAGGCGCGGAGTCCCGGCATCCGACGCGGGCTCGTAAGGATCCCAGCGGGCAAACCGGGAAAGGTACCGCAACACCCTGCCGTCGGCGGTCTTCAGGACATGCCGGCCATAGTACGGCGTCAAGCCGCCCGCTTCGTCATATCGATCATAGGCGTTTCCGCCGATATGATTGCGACGATCGATGATCAGAACGCGGGCATCCGTCTCGTTTGCCAGCCGTTCCGCGAGTACGCTTCCCGCGAACCCGGCTCCCGCGATGAGCCAATCGAACATATTTTTTCCTCCTCTCCGGCACGGACGTCAGATACGGCTGAACGGCGACCGTTGTGTAGCCGGTACTATCAACACCGTGGCCGGTCGATTGTTCCCCGACGACCCTGGCGCAATCGCGCGTAACGCCGTATTTTTTTCCGGTAATCCTTGAAAAGGTTAATCCCTTTTTCAACGATTGGGAACAGCCCATTGTTACCGTCGCCGTTACCGTAGCCGCGCGGCGCGCAATCCGCTCACGATCAACAACTTTACAAGGTTGCCCGGCTTGCTTATCCCGTCGCGGAGCGTGATTGGGGTTGCGGTCGAATGGTTTATACCAACGGTCGTTGATATTACCGTGGCTGTTTGAGGGATGGGGGAAGGAGAGCCGGGTGACGGACCCTGATTCATCGACCGGAGATCGTGGCGGAGGGCCGGACGTTCTCGACCAGCGCCTGCTGGCGGAGGCGGTGCGGCTGCACGAGGACGCGCTTGGGTTTGCCGTCAATGAACCGCGGGCGGACGACCGGGCGCGCGCGGCGGGCGGCAATTTCGAGCATCGTTTGATCGTTCGCGCCGAGGCCTTGACCATCGCCCCGCCCCTCGCCGACGCCCTCCATCGACTGCGCGCCGCATTCCGCCTGGCGGTTGGCGCGGGAATGCTCCTGGCCGCCATCGCGGGGGCCGGCGCCACCCAGGCCGTATTCGGATCCTCCATCGACAAACCGGTCAATTTCTTCTGGGTCCTGGGAAGCCTGCTCGGCGTGCACACGCTGGCGCTCTCGGCTTGGCTGGCGCTGATGATCTTCACGCCGCGAACCGCCACCGGCGGATTCCTCGGCGCGGCCGTGTCCAAGGCCGCGCGCCGGATCAACCGTTGGCTCCACAAGGGCCCCAAGCATGCGGCCGCCGCCCAGGCGGTGGCCGCCGTTTTCGCGCGTGGCGCCGTTGGCCGCTGGACCTTGAGCACCGTTACCCATGCCCTTTGGTTGTCTTTCCTCGCCGGCTGCGTGGCCATGGTGCTGCTTACGCTCAGCGCCAAGCAGTATTCCTTCGCCTGGGAGACGACGATTCTCTCGGAGAGCAACTACACGGCGTTGGCCGGCGCCATCGGCAAACTGCCCGCGGCCCTGGGGTTCCCGGTACCCGACCCCGAGCAGGTGGCCGCCAGCCGCTGGACCGGAACCGGCCAGCCGGCCGCCGACACGCGGGAAGCCTGGGCGGGATTGCTGGTGGGCGCCATCGTCGTCTACGGCGTGTTGCCGCGCGCGATGATGCTGCTTCTCAGCCTCGCGGCCCGGCGGTTCGCCATGCGCCGCTACCGGCTGGATACAACGCGGACCGGTTTTGCGCGCCTTCAGGCCCGCCTGATGCCGGCGGCGCGACCGACCGGCATCATCGACCCCGAGGACGGCTGGCCGGCCCCAACGGCGGGAGGCACCAGCCCTGTCGAACCGCCACCGCCGATCGCTTCGGAAGGCCCCGCCGCCATCCTCGGCCTGGAGATCGAGGCGCCCAAGACACCTTGGCCGCCCCCTCTTTCGGGGGTGGACTGGCTGGACCTCGGGTTCGTGGATAGCCGCTCGGAGCGTCACGGCGTGATCGACCGGATTTTCGCGGCGACCGTCCGGCCGCGCGTGACGGTGGTGGTGTGTTCGCTGGCGGCGACGCCGGACCGGGGCGCCGGAGCCTTTGTTCGCATCCTCCAACAGACATCCCGTATCGCCGTCGCGCTCGTTCTCAGCGACGGCGAAAAATTGCGGCGGCGCGGACATCTTGAGCAGGTGGCGCGGCGTATCGGCGATTGGCGGAGCCTCGCCGGCGGCGCCGGAGTCCCCGACGACCGGGTCATCGAGGTCGACCTCGATCATCTCACCGACGCCAGCCGCGCCCGGCTCGCGAGCCTGCTCGGCGGCGGGACCTCGGCCGCGAAGCCGCCCCGACGGATCGAGGCGGCGTTCGATCTGATCATCGGGCACGCCGGGCGCTGGCCGGGCGAGCCCGGCGCCGCCGAGCAGGCCGAACTTCAACGCGACATCGCCAAGCTCTATCAGGGCGGCGGGCCGTCCTGGCGGAGGCTGTTGCATATCGATGTCAAGGATGGCGTTCCGCGGATGGAAGACCTCAAGTCCGGCGCCGATCGCATGGTCGGTTTGCTGCCCGCGCGATTGCGCCTCAATCCCCGGTGGCTGGCCGCCGGAGCGCTGGCCGGCGCGCTCGGCTGCGTCGCCGCCGCCACCGTCGTCTCTCCGGTGGCCATTGCCGCGTTGCCGGCCTGGGCCGGACTGGGAGCCGCGGTCTCGGCATTGATCGGTCCCGCCAAAACCGGCGACGCTTCTCGGGAAAATACCGCCATCGATCTGACCGAGGCGGTCAACGGCGCCGCGCTGTTCGCGGCGGTTCTCGAATTGCAGGGCCTCGACGAGGCGGCAATCACCCGGATCATCGACCGCATGGCGGGACGGGAGAACCCGCCCGCCATCCACGGCGTCGACGACGCCCGAGCGTGGCTCGGCGCGCTCCGCGACCGGTTCGACCGGGCGCTTACGGAGGAGCATGTGTCATGACCCGGCACCTACCGCTGCCCGTGCTCAAGGTCGCCGTGGTCGGTCATACCAATACCGGCAAGACCTCGCTTCTTCGCACGCTGACCCAATCCGTCGATTTTGGCGAGGTGTCGGACCGGCCGGCGACCACCCGTCACGTGGAAGGAACCGTGCTGTTGGTGGACGGCGTGCCGCTGGTGGAGCTGTACGATACGCCGGGCCTGGAAGATTCCATTGGCCTGTTGGAGCATCTCGACGGCCTCCGCCCCGACCGTCAAATGGACTGGATCGATGTCATCCGCGTTTTTCTCGCGGGTCCGGCGGCCCACGGCGCCTTCGAGCAGGAAGCCAAGGCGATCCGCCAGGTACTCGACAGCGACATCGCGCTTTACGTCATCGATGCCCGCGACCGCGTTCTCGGCAAACACCGCGACGAACTGGAGATCCTGGGGCGCTGCGCGACGCCGGTGGTGCCGGTGCTTAACTTCATCGCCGGCCAGGAGGCGAAAACCGAACAGTGGCGCGAGCACCTGAGCCGCGTGGGCATGCACGCGGTGGCCGAGTTCGACACCGTGGTCTTCAACGAGAACGCCGAGCAGCGTCTGTTCGAAAAGATGCAGAGTCTGCTGGACACCTTCCGCCGGACCCTCGCGACGCTCGTAAAGGACCGCAAGCAGCGGCGCGCCAATCTGATCCGCGCGTCGGCCGATCTGCTGGCCGACCTGCTTATCGATGTCGCCGCTTACCGGGTCATGGTGCCGGTCGAGGAACAAAACACTACGCCCACGATCGAGGCGCTCAAGCAAACGGTTCGCGAGCGCGAGCACCGATGCGTGGCGGCGCTGCTGGAGATGCACCGCTTCCGGCCCGATGACTACGAAGCCGATCTGGTTCCGCTCGACAACGGCCGGTGGGGATTGGATCTGTTCAGCCCGGAATCGCTCGCGCAATTCAGCGTGCGGGCGGGCGGCGGCGCGGTGGCGGGCGGTCTCACCGGACTGGCGGTCGACGCCATGACCGGCGGCCTGTCGCTGGGGGCCGCCGCCGCCATCGGCGCCACCATCGGCGGGCTTTACGGCACGTTCGAAAGCCACGGCCGGCGCATCGCCGACAGCTTGCGCGGCTACACCGCCCTGCGCGTCCGGGACGACACCCTCCGCCTGCTGGCGCTGCGCCAATTACGGCTGGTCCGGGCGCTGCTCCGGCGCGGACACGCCAGTCTCGACAAGATCCGGATCGAGGCCCAGGCCAGGGAAAGCGAAAAGACATGGACGTCGGGGCGGTTGCCCAAGGCGCTATCGCGGGCCAAGACCCAACCCGAGTGGTCACGGCTCGGGGTCGAGGATCCGTCGAAGATCGGCTCCGACTCCCACCGCGCGGCCGCGGAATCCGAACTCGCCGGCGTCATCGAGGCGGAGCTGACCCGATCGCTGGAGGTGTAGGCGCACCCCCTGGATCTCGGGGGCGAGGCGCGGCGCGCAAAGGGAAAACAAGGAATCGGAAATGGCGCCGCCCGGGGATAAGGTTGGGGAAACAGAACAAGAACGGGGACGATTGACGGCATTCCGCCCGCCGCCTAAAGTGGGGCCCGGTCCGGCGACCACCCCGAAACCGGAGAAAGAGATTACCCATGCAGATCGCGCCCGTTTCGCAACAGATCTGGGACATGAAGTACCGCCTCAAGACGCTCGACGGCCAGCCGGTGGACAAAACCATCGCCGACAGCTGGGCGCGGGTGGCCAAGGCGCTGGCCGAGCCGGAACGGGACCCGGCCGTCTGGGAACGGCGGTTCTTCGAGGCCATGGAGGATTTCAAGTTCCTGCCGGCCGGCCGGATCCTGTCCGGCGCCGGATCGAAGCGCCGGGTGACGCTGTTCAACTGTTTCGTCATGGGCGACGTGCCGGACGACATGACCGGCATCTTCGAGCACCTCAAGGAAGCGGCGCTGACCATGCAGCAGGGCGGCGGCATCGGCTATGACTTCTCGACGCTCCGGCCCAAGGGCTCGGCGGTGGTGGGTGTCGGCGCCGACGCCTCGGGGCCGCTGTCGTTCATGGACGTGTGGGACGCCATGTGCCGCACCATCATGAGCGCCGGATCCCGGCGCGGCGCGATGATGGCGGTGATGCGCTGCGACCACCCCGACATCGAGGCGTTCATCGACGCCAAGCGCGAGCCCGGACGGCTGCGCATGTTCAACCTGTCGGTGCTGGTCACCGACGCCTTCATGCGGGCGGTCAAGGAGGAGGCGTCGTGGGAGCTGACCTTCGGCGGCACCGCCTACCGGAGCGTGCGCGCGCGCGAGCTGTGGGACAAGATCATGCGCGCCACGTATGCGTACGCCGAGCCCGGGGTCATCTTCATCGACCGCATCAACCGCCTCAACAACCTCTATTATTGCGAGACCATCCACGGCACCAACCCGTGCGTCACGGACGACACCTGGGTGCAAACGGCGGACGGTCCGAGGCGGGTCCGCGATCTGATCGGGAAGTCCTTTACCGCGCTGGTGAACGGCCGGCCCTTCGCGTCGGCGGACCCGGGCTTCTTTCTCACCGCCATCAAACCGGTTCTGAAACTCACCACGCGGGAGGGCCAGAGCCTGAGGCTGACCTCTGACCATCCCGTCCAACGGGCGCGGAACCAACGGGACGCGGAATGGGCGCCCGCCGGCGATCTCAAACCCGGCGACCGGATCCGTCTCAACGACCACCGGGAAGCCGGCGACTGGCCGGGGCCGTACACCCGCGAGCAGGGCTACCTCATCGGCCTGCTGCTCGGCGACGGCGCGCTCACCGGCGACGAGGCGGTCATCAGCGCCTGGCCGGGGCTCGCCGCCGTCAATGGCCACGACCGCCCGGGCATCGCGGGCGTCATGGACGAAGCGCTGGCGGCGGCGCAAACCCTGCCGCAGCGCTCCGATTTCGAGGGCTGGGTGCCGATCCCCGGGCGCGGCGAATACCGGCTGGTCTCCGGCGCGATCAAACAGCTCGCCCGCGAGCTCGGACTGGATCCGGAACTTCAGACCGTCACGGCGGCCCTGGAGCAAACGTCCGGCGCCTTTTGCCGGGGGTTCCTGCGCGGCCTGTTCGATGTCCTCGGCGGCGTCCAGGGCAATCCGCGCGACGGTGTCAGCGTCCGGCTCGAACACGGCGACGACCGGTTACTCGAGGCGGTGCAACGGATCCTGCTGCGGCTTGGCATGGCGGGCCGCGTCCGGCGCGACGCGCGACCGGTCCTGGAGCGGCCCCTACCCGACGGCCGGGGCGGCGAGCGCCTGTATCCCGGCAAGGCCCGTCACGAGCTGGTGCTGTCCGGCGAAACCGTGACCGTGTTCGCGGACCGCATCGGGTTCGCCGACGAGACCAAGGCGGTGCGGCTCGAGGTGCTGATCGCCGGATACCGCCGCGCCCTCGCCCCCGACCCCTTCACCGCGACGGTGGCCGAGGTGGCGGAGAGCGGCACGGAAGCGGTCTATGACGTCCAAATTCCCGGCGTCAACGCGTTCGACGCCAACGGCCTGGTGGTCCACAACTGCGGCGAACAGCCGTTGCCGCCCTATGGCACCTGTCTCCTCGGCTCCATCAATCTGGCGCGGTTGATCCTCGATCCGTTCGAGGCCAATGCCCGGCTCGACATGGACGCGCTGGACGGCATCGTCGGCGCGGCGGTGCGGATGATGGACAACGTCATCGACACTTCGCGCTATCCCCTGCCGCAGCAGGAGCACGAGGCCAAGGCCAAGCGCCGCATCGGCCTCGGCATCACCGGCCTCGCGGACGCGCTGATCCAGTGCGGGGCGCGCTACGGCGGCCACGAGGCGGTGGGGCTGACTGAAACGTGGATGCGGGCGATCCAGCGCGCCGCCTACCTCACATCGGCCCGGCTCGCCGAGGAAAAGGGCGCCTTCCCGCTGTTCGACCGCGACAAATATCTGGCCGGCGAGACCGTCGGCCGGCTCGACGAGGACGTACGCGAGGCCATCACCGCCCACGGCATCCGCAACGCCCTGCTCACCTCGGTGGCGCCCACCGGCACCATCTCGCTGTTCGCCGACAACGTGTCGTCGGGCCTCGAGCCGGTGTTCAGCTTCCGCTACGCCCGCCACGTGCTCATGCCCGACGGCTCGCGGCGTCAAGAAGAGGTCACCGACTACGCCTACCGCCTCTACCGCCGGCTCAAGGGCGAGACCGCGGCCCTGACCCATGCCTTCGTGGACGCCCAGGAGCTCAGCCCCAACGACCACCTGGTGATGCAGGCCGCCGTCCAGAAAACCATCGACAGCTCCATCTCCAAGACCATCAACTGCCCCGAGAGCATCACCTTCCAGGACTTCAAGGACATCTACGCCCAGGCCTACGAGCTGGGCTGCAAGGGCTGCACCACCTACCGCCCCAACGAGGTCACCGGCGCGGTGCTGGAGCGCAAGGACGCGTCCGCGTCAAAGACCTCCGGCGCCCAGGCGGAACTGCCGCTGGAATCCCCCGCCGCCCGGGCCAAGCCCCGCGACCTCGGCGACTCCGGGGCCATCGTCCAAATGTTCCAGCCCCTCGACCGCCCCGAGGCGCTGCGCGGGCAGACGTATAAAGTCCGCTGGCCGGAGAGCGACCACGCCATCTACATCACGCTCAACGACATCATCCAGGACGGCCGCCGGCGTCCCTTCGAGGTGTTCATCAACTCCAAGAACACCGAGCACTACGCCTGGACCGTCGCCTTGACCCGCATGATCAGCGCCGTGTTCCGCCGGGGCGGCGACGTGTCCTTCGTGGTCGAGGAGCTGAAGGCCGTGTTCGACCCGCGCGGCGGCCAGTGGGTGGGCGGCCGGTACGTCCCCTCGCTGCTCGCCGCCATCGGCGGGGTCATCGAGCAGCACATGATCGACATCGGCTTCATCCCCCCGCCCGAGGGCCACGGCAAACCCCGCGCCGAAAAGCAGGTCAAGGTCGTCGGCGAACCCACCCCCAACGCAAGGTTCCGCTCCTGCCCCAAATGCGGCTCCCCGACGCTGATCCGCCAGGAAGACTGCGACACGTGCACGAGCTGCGGGTATTCGAAGTGTAGTTAGGAATTACCGCGGCTAAACGCTTCACCATCCGCGCGGTCAGTTGTCGATTGACAACCGCGCATTTCAAGGCTATCTATTGTCACGTTCAAGGCATCCGACCAAGGAGATCGAGGCCGCGCTTGTAGAGCTTGAGAGCATGGGCTGGACGGTTGAGAAGGCCAAGGGGCGCAGCGCACATTCTTGGGGGTACGTTCTCTGTCCGGCCAATGCCGCGGATGCGTGCCGATCGGGGATCTTCTGCCGGATGTCGGTCTGGAGCACCCCGAAGGCTCCTCGGAACCACGCGCGCGAACTTCTGAAGAAAGCCCAGGGATGCGTGATGAAAGATGCGTGATGAAGGATGAAGACCATGACCGCTGAGATTGAATTCGAGTTCGATCTTGTTGTCGCCCTTCCCGCGGATGCGCCAGAGGAGGGCGCGCTGCTCGACGCCCTCTTCGAAGCGGGCTGCGATGATGGTGTGATCGGCGTCGGATCGGCCGGGCTGCTTGGGCTTTCGTTCACGCGGTCCGGTGTGGATGCGGAGGCGGTTATCACCGCCACGGTCGAGGGGGTCCTTTCAGCCCTGCCCGCGGGGGCGCGATTGCGCGAGGTGAAGCCGGACTTGGTGAGCCTGGCTGATGTGGCCGCGCGCCTGCGGGTGACCCGTCAGGCTCTGCAGAAGCGGGAAATGCCGCCGCCGTCTCTGGGGGGCCTCTACCGGGCCGCCGAGATGCTGCCCTATCTCGAGGGGCAGCCAGGAAAGGCGAAGGAAGCTCTGGTTTCCGCGCGCGGCTGGTTTGCGTCCGCGCCCGCGGCACAGAAGATCAATGCAAAGATGAGCCTCTAGTGGTCCGCCCAGGCGGCGACGTGTCGTTCGTGGTCGAGGAGCTGAAGGCCGTGTTCGGACCCGCGCGGCGGCCAGTGGGTGGGCGGCCGCTACGTCCCCTCGCCGCTCGCCGCCATCGGCGGGATGATCGAGAGCAACATGATCGACATCGGCTTCATCCCCCCGCCCGAGGGCCACGGCAAACCCCGCGCCGAAAAGCAGGTCAAGGTGGTCGGCGAAACGTCCCCCAACGCGCGGTTCCGGAGTTGCCCCAAATGCGGCTCCCCGACGCTGATCCGCCAGGAAGACTGCGACACGTGTACGAGCTGTGGGTATTCGAAGTGTAGTTAGGGGAGACTGTTCGCCATTCAAGTTTTATTGATTTTCATTCTCTATTTCTAGAGTCTAATTACATACTATTTAATTGCATTTATTTAGATAACCTATTTTATATATTAAAGATTATAAGTTTGTGATGGAGACGATAAGTAATGGACCACGCAGAAATAAATCGGATTCGAAATCAGTTTATTGGTGGACAATGGCCTAAATTTTTGGAATTTGTCGAAATTCACGGCTTGCGAGGTTGGACGGGACAAACGATTCAAATGCAATATCCTGTCGTTGCGGTTATTGGCGAAAACGGAACCGGTAAGAGCACGGTATTAAAAGCTGCTGCTTCCGCTTACGAACAACCGAATAAGAAGAATACATACTACCCTTCGACATTCTTCCCTGTCACACCTTGGGACAAGGTCGAAGGTGTAGCGCTCGGGTACAGAGTCCGGGAAGGAAACGCCGTTCGAACATTCCGACTTTCCAAGCCTGCGCAACGCTGGAGTTTCCCAGATAAGCGAGTAATTCGGAACGTTTTCTTGTTTGATGTTTCTCGGACATTGCCGCTTGATGCGTCTGCTGGATATGCAAAAATTGCTAAGCAGGCGGCGGCCGAAGTTTCGACAAAGGATCTTACTGGTGATTTTACAGAGCGCTTCTCCCATGTTTTGGGGCGCGATTACCAACGAGCCCGATTTGCTATATCAGATGTAGACAGCAAAAAGGCCGTTGGAGTTGTTCATCGAGATGTCGGTGAAATTTCGCAATTTCATCAGGGCGCAGGTGAAGATGCGACACTCGATCTATTCAGAGCACTACAGACACTTCCAGATTACTCTTTGCTGGTAATTGATGAAGTGGAGGCTTCCCTTCACCCGAGGGCACAGCGCAGACTTGTTCGCTTTCTTCTCTGGTTGTGCCGACAAAAGCGGATTCAGATACTCATCAGTACTCATAGCCCTTACATCCTCGAAGAGTTACCGCAAGAAGCGCGAGTCCTTCTTCTGCCCGGCCCTCAGGGGATCAATATCGTATACGGCGTAACAGCGGAATTCGCTATGAGCCGAATCGATGACAGCGCTCATCCGGAGCTTGTTGTCTATGTCGAGGACACGCAGTCAGCAATTCTACTCCGTGAAATTCTTGCAAGTCGAGGGGATACAAGCGACCTATTGTCACGGATTAGCATCACACCTGTCGGTCCCGCAAATGTTGTCCAGATTTTGGGTGGCCTTGGCGCTGACGGTAGACTTCCACATCGATCGATTGCATTTCTAGATGCAGACGCGGATGCGACGAATGGTTGCTATTTGCTCCCCGGTCATGGAGCACCAGAAGAAGAGGTGTTTCGCTCGTTGCGTTCTAAACAGTGGCCAAACCTAGTCGATCGTTTTGGTATCGGTGCTGGATCGCTATACGGTTTTTTAGAAGACGCAATGAGGGAACCGGACCATCATCGTTGGTCAACTCTTGTAGGGGATCGTGTCCTGAAAAGCGCAAATAGCGTTTGGGAAACTCTTGCTTTTGAATGGGCTCGAGCTGCACTTAGTAGCGATGATCGGAACACTGTTGTTGGGATCATCGAGAACGCCCTGGATGCTAACTGATATTGACCGACGCGGAAGGGCGCCGAGTTTGGGATATTGGGGACGCTACCCTTTTCCTCTACGTTGTCACAATGGTGGAGTGGGCTTCGGGGTCTGGTCTATCATTGTACTATTCTGGGCTTCGGGGTCTGGTCTATCATTGTACTATTCTGCCCTTTTAACCCGACCTCTATCGAAAGGATCAGGTCTATCATTGCACTGCTCCGCCCTTTACCCCCAACTTCGCGAGCTGTCATCCTTACAATTCCCGGGCGCGGGAGACCTCGCGCTCCATGAGCTGGCGGATCAGGCGGGTGTAGGGAATGCCGCGCAGCTTGGCGCGCTCCTTCACGGCGTCGAGCAGCGGTTTCGGCACGCGCAAGTTAATGCTCGCCGACTTGGGCTCGAATTCAAACCGGACCGGCGTTCCGCCCGACAGGTCGTATTCCGTGAGGTCGGCGGCATCTAGGCGTTGGGGTCTGGTCTATCATTGTACTATTCCGACCGTTAGTTCCATTCGGACCCATGGCGTCAGAATCGCTTGAAACCCATACCACGTTACTCGCAGCCGTAGGACTTCACCCTCTCGAAAGCCAGTGAACCCACGTGCGTTGACGAGATCCTGAGGGACTAAGCACTGTTGCTGCTGCTCCGGCTTGCTTGGGGGCTTTTGGCGGCGACACACTGTCTCGCGCAACTCGTTGACTGCTCGCAGGGCGCCCGCAAGATCGCAAGGGATTTCATTCGCTTTTTGCCCAATTGCGGTTCATAGTCCTTGCTACCGCGTGGCGGCTCAAGTTTGAGGAAATGTTCCCACCGCCGAGGAATTCGTCACAAGCGCCTGGAAAGTCAGTGCAGGTCCCCCGCGCGGCCCAATGCCATCGCATTTCCCTCGGAAATCGAAAGGGTCAGATATGGCTGATCCTCGTGAAATAAAACTCCGTTTCTTGAAAATAATATTCCTGAACACTGACAAATAAATTCTCGAATAGCGTTGCAAATTATTTAATTAATGACCATATAATGAACAGTTAAACGTACTTTTCGTCCAAATGCGAAGAGTATCCCGGGACCGCGAAGAGGTTCGGGGGCGGTATCTTCGCGGCGTCCAATGCTCCCGGCAAAGACAGGTCGATCGGCAACGCCGAGACCAACGATCGCAATGGGTTACGATCAGTGACCGTTGCGATCGATGATCGTTGGCAGGCGCCGGCGACCCTGAAAGGTGGCTCAAATGGCGCTGCGTCGTGAATATTCGCTCGGTCATTCCCAATTCAACGACTTTCTGTTCGCATTCGTCGGCGAAGAGAAAAGTGGAGCACGGCTCACCGTTCTTTCGGCGCTGGCGCGGCTTGGCTTCGACCCATGGGCGGAGGCCGCTCGTCTGTCCGAATTGACCAGGGACCTTGCGGCAAACGCATTGGCGGCGACTATTGCCGCTCTCCCCGAAGGGAATTGGAAGGCGTCGGACTCGCGGTCAATCGCCGTTCACCTGGTGGACCGCTTGCCCAAGCACGTGTCGCCGCGGGCCAACTCTCCCCGGGGTAGCGGCATCCGGGACCAAACGCCGAAGGGGGAGGCCGCTCAGAAATGGCTGTCATGGATTGCGCTTGGCGTCGCCGTGCTCGTTGTCCTGTCGCGTCTGTATGGGGATTAGGTTTTTTAAATCGAAAGGGTCACAGTCGGTTGATCTCCGGAGTCGGTTGATCTCCGACAGTGGCGGCGGTCATCCTTGCGGTTTTCGGGGGCGGGAAACTTCGCGTTCCATGAGCGGGCGGATCAACCGGCTGTAGGGAATGCCCCGCAACCTGGCGCGCTCCTTCACGGCATCGAGAAGCGGTTTGGGAACGCGCATGTTGATATGCGCCGACTTCGGCTCGAATTCAAACCGGACCGGCGTTCCGCCCGACAGGTCGTATTCCGTCAGGTCGGCGTCATCGACGAAATCCCGCGCTTCCTTGTCGGTCTTAAAGGCCGGGATTTTCTTTTTCATAGCTCTCGATCTCTTCTCTGTGCATGGACCGCGCACCACGGTACAGCTGCCCTTTTTTGACAAGCGATCACGCTTCATCCGGCAAACACATGACTCCACACCGCCGGGCGGCGTCCGTCAGCGCCCGGTCCCTGGAGGCCAGCGGCAGACCCTTGCGCAGGGCAAGTTCCAAATAGGCCGCGTCGTAGGTGGTGAGGCCGTCGGCGCGGGCCAGGGTCAGAACCTCGCCGAGGGCCCTCGCCGGGGTCTCGTCATCGGTAAGAATGGGAAGCGCGCCGATCAGTTCAAGACGAGTCGCCGTGTCGGCCGCGGTCAGGCGCTTGCGGCGTTCGGCTTGGATCAGGACATTACCAAGCTCGAGGTGCCAGAGCGCCGGAACCACGGCGCCGTCGTCACGCACCCGCTCGAGGATGGCGTCGGTTTCGGGCGACGCTTCATCCTCGAAGCACCACGCAACCGCCACCGAACAGCCCAACACGAGGCCAGGGCTCACCGCCGCCCCTCGTCCCGCAAATCCTTCCAGTCCAGTCCGCCCAAGGTGACCTCGGCCCGCGCCGCCTTGAGCCGGGCGATAATCTCGTCCACGCGCGCGCGGTCGGCGGCGGCCTCGGGGACCAGCCGCGCGACCGCCTTCCCATGCCGGGTGATCACGATCTCCTCGCCCCGCCCCGCGCCACGCGATCGAGCAGCGCCGAGAGGTGGGTCTTGGCCTCGAAGGCCCCGACGCTCTTCATGCCGGCCTCCAATTCAACTGGTTTCTCAAACTAGTTTGACATTCCGGTCTCACCCGATCCACCAGGCAGGAGACCCAAGCGGCCAAAATCGATTGACACAATTCACGACCAGCGGTCACGGCAATGCGCGCGGCGCGCCGTCACGGCGAACCGCCTTGACCAACGAATGTTTTAGGTTTATGTACCTATTATTCGGCACTAGAGCCTGAAGGTCGCCATGACTCCACTGCAGGCCAAGCCCGCCATGATCTCCGGCGGACCGGCTTGGGCAAAACCGGCGTATACCAACGGTCGCTGATAATGACTCAGTGCGATTGTGTTTCCCGCATCGTCGGCAGGAGGGACCGCGCCGGCGATGGGGACCCATCGTCAAGCGGTCCGCCCTCTTTTTCGAATATGGGGCCGAGGATACGCGAAACGCGACCCCGCGGGCGGTCTATCGAGGTTTTTGGACGGCCCCTGGATGGTTTTTTTGGGCGCGGCGCTTATGATGCTCCCGCATCACCGCGCGCCACGCTCCTTGCCGGAAACCTCGATCGGCCGTCACAATGGGTCATTTCAATGACCGTCGGTATGGGCTCCCTGCGCGTTTGTTGACTTTTGTTTCGGCAAATAGACGTTCCATATCAATGTATTATGAGCAGTTCGTGTATACTTTTGTATACCTGGCCAGAAAGTCGATTTTAGGAAAATCAAGGAGTTAAGCCGAACAAATGTCTACTTTTGTCTACTTTTGCATACTTCTCACAATTGGGGCAAATCGGTATTATTGCGAACCAACAGCTTAACCGTACGGGAACGCCACGGAGGTAGACTAAAAGGCGCTCGAGGTAGACAAAAAGTATACAAAACCGCGGGTGCAACAGGAAACATGGGGGACATTTTGAATCGGAGACATGGGTATTGGTGATGGTTTCATGTCTGTGGTTGCGGTTGTTGGGGTTGTGGAGTTCGGGGCAACGCGGATGCGTTGTCCATCGAGTCCACGGGCCAGCGGCGGTGGCTCCGACGGCGCAAGGGTTTGCGCGGTTTGCGCACCGGCGTTCGCCGTTCCGGCGGGTCGGCGATGCCTGACTTGAACGAACGGCGGGCCGTGGACAGCGTCGTGCTGGCGCTGCTCCGCACCGAATTGGCGAACCGCCGGACACTGCTGGCCTACGTCAAAACCGCGCTCGGAATTGCCGTCACGGGTTTGGCCCTGATCCGCTTCACCGCGGCGCAATCCGCTTACGAGATCGCGGGTATGGCATTGCTCCCGGTCTCTTTGGTTGTCTTGATCGTGGGAGCCGTCGATTTTGTCCGAACGAGACGGAAGATCCAGTCCGAGAAATTGGACGCCGAAGTGTAGCTTACGAAACGTGAGGCGGCATGGCGTTCTGGTCCGCCACGAGTTCGGCGATCTCGTCGTTGCTGAGATCGCCGAGCTCAACGAGCGCCGTGGCCCACTCCCGCAAGTCCGTCCAGTCGTGGCGGTAGAGCACGCGGCCCATGTCCTTGGTGTTGTGCATGGCGATGTCTTTGCAAAGGAGCCCGGTTGGTTGCGGCCGGGGCCTAAAGCGAGAGAGTGGGTGGTGAGAATTCGACCCGGACGAATCCGCTCGTTAACGGGCCAAGATCCAAATATTGTTAGTGGCTAACGCTCTATATACCCCGTATGGGGTGTTTTGCGAGCGGGAAAATGCCCCACTAGTGCCGACTATTTTCGCGTCAACGAAACCGGTAATGCCGCATCGACCGGCGATGTGCCGGAGGTCACAGATACGTCGGCACAATGTCCTCCACCGGAGTGGGTTGGATTCCGAGCTCGGCGAGGCCGGGGCAGTCGCCGCCGAGCACATTGTCGCGCTTGAGCAATTCCACCTGATCGCGGGTGAGCGGCGGCTTGGGCAGCATTTGCAGGACCGAGCCCTGAATTTCGGCCAGAAAATACGGTATGGGGACCAGCGCGCGCGATGCCTTTTTCTGTTTGAGCAGAAGCTCCAGCAACTCCTTGAAGGTGTACACCTTGGGCCCGCCGAGCTCGTAGACCTGTCCCTTGGTGGCGTCGTCGGCCAAGAAACGGTCGATCGCGGCGGTGACGTCCTCCACGTAGACCGGCTGGAACCGGGTTCGACCGCCGCCGACGAGCGGCAGCGCCGGCGAGTACTTCGTCATGGCCGCGAACCGGTTGAAGAAGTCGTCTTCCGGCCCGAAAACGATGCTCGGACGAAGGATGGTGGCGGCGGGAAAGATGTCGCGCACGTGCCGCTCGCCGCTCGCCTTGGTGCGCGCGTAGGCGGAGGGCGAATCCGGATCGGCGCCCAGCGCCGACATATGAACGAGGCGACCGGCGCCGGCGTCCCGAGCCGCCTCGGCCACGCGCCTGGCCGCGTCGGCGTGCACGGCCTCGAAGGTCTGATCGCCGCTTTCGTACAAGATCCCGACGAGATTGACGACGGCGCTGGCGCCCGCAATCGCCGAACGGACATCGCCTTCCGAGAGGATGCTCGCCTTGACGGCCTTGACGGTGGCCGTGTCGCCCTTGACTATCTTGCGATCGAAGGCGTCCGGATGGCGAACCGCGACGACAACGCTCACACCGCGCGCGGTGAGTCGCTGGACGAGGCTGCGGCCGATGAAGCCCGAGCCTCCGAAAATCGTGACGACCTTGTTCGCAACGGGGGGCGATTCCGGGATGATTCTCGAGGTGATTCCGGGGGTGACGCCGGCGTCTTTTTAGCCGAGGCGCCGGTGCGCGTTTTTCGTTTCGGTTTGGCTGGCGTGGCTTGGGGCTCTTTCGTCATGATCCGACCCTCCCATCGATTCCTCCGCTGATACCAAGATATGCAAGATATCAAGATATATAGGAATGCCCGCCGGGAATTGCGCGCATCGTTCGCAAGTGCCTGAGGCGCTCACCAGGGAAACTCGGTGGGTCGTCGTTTGGGCGCCATACGCCAAATTGGGTCCGCTAAAGCTGGCCGAGCAGCCGGTTGGGAATGAGCGCCGCCGTGGTTTGTTGAATAAGCAGACCGGCCGCCACCTCCACGGGCTTGGAATCCGGAAAGATCCATGTGCCGGTTGCCGCCCGGACATAGCGGCGCGACATCGCCTCGACCGCGGCTTCCCCCTTGTCGCCGGGCAAATAGTCGTGAGCCGTGAAGATCATATCGTCGGCGCCCATCTCGTTGAAAAGCGCGATTGAATCATCGCAGGGAAGCCAGTCGGCGAAGACGAAATCGATCCGAGCGCCCTCTGCCTTGAGAAGCCTCAGCGCATCGGCCGACGCCATGTTGAGGAACCGTATGCCGCTTTCCGGCGGAATGCAGCCGTAGTCCTCGGGGTCGCAGGTTGTGACGCTGCCGCCGTGCTCGCCGGCCGCCATGTTCATGGCGACGGCCGAGCTTCCCACATAGGTGCCGATTTCGAAGATGATGCGGCGGCGAAAGGCGCGGACCAGCAAGTAGAGGAACCCGCAGTCCGGGTTGCCGGTGGAACCGCCCTCGAGCCCATGCTTGCCCCGCGAGGTTACGTTGTGCTCGCGGACAAGAGCGAGCCGTTCGGCAAGTCCCTCGCCGTAGCGGTCGTACAAGGATTTAACGAGATCCGCGTTTCTCATGATAAACTTGTTTCCCCCCCTCTTCTCGGCGCGCATTTCCGCACAACCCGGCGGCGACGCCATATCCAACTCGGCCACACCGCCTGATACAATCAATGGCGGGCCGCGACAATAGGATTGTCGGTCGTCGAGGTCGGATTCCCCAGGGAAGGTCGCCGATTGGGGGTAGCTGGAACGGGCTCACGCGGCGAGGTTTGGATCCGGCTCCTGGTCGGGCACGAGTTCCGCGATCTCGTCGTCGGTCAGGTCACCGAGTTCAACGAGCGCCGCGGCCCATTCCTGCAAATCCGTCCAGTCGTGAGAGTAGAGCACGCGGCCCATTTCTCTGGTGTTGTGCATGGCGATGTCTCTGAAAAACGGCCCCTTCGGCTTCAGCCTGGTCCGGAGATCGGAAAAGACCCGAACGTTCCCGCGCGATAAGGGGCAAATGTCCAAAGCGTTGTTGGAGGTTGAGGGATACTACCCCATGTGGGGTATTTTACAAGCCGGAACATATTCTGATCGCAATGATTGATTTCTCGTGAGCGCGTCATCTTTTCCTTGCCGCAACGATCGGCGGATGATCGGCAAGACCCGTAAGACGCATAAATTGCCAAGGCGAAGGCTCGCGCTTCCCGCCCCCCGCACGGCCACGAAAACTTGCAACGACTTAGGATAATTTTCTTAAAATACCGCGATCCGCCCGTCGTCAACCCCGGTGTTTATTCGTTGAAACAATTGATCCACGGATTGCGTTAGGGGATGGCGATCAGCGCCGCCGTGACCGCGCGGCCATCGATGAGCAGCACGTTGTAGGTTCGACACGCCGCGCCCGTGTTCATCCATTCGAGGGCGAAGCCGGCGTCCCTGAGCGCCTCCCGGAGGCCGGAAGGCGGGGGCGCGAAGCCGGATCCGCATCCGACCACCAGGATATGATTGGTCTCGACGCTTGCCGTCGCCTCGGCGAGGGACGCAAGCGTGATATCGGCCGCCACGGTCACCGGCCAAGCAACCGTGCGCTTGGGAAAGACCAGCACGGAGCCGCTGTGAACCGTCCCGGAGATCCGGAAACCGCCGTCGCCGTAGCCCTGGATCAGCTGACTTCCGGGCGGCAGGGGCGGGGTGATGTCCAGGCCGGGCAAGGCGGTTACGGGGCCTGTTCGACGGTGGCGTCCCTGGTCGGGGACGACCGGCGCACATTGAGATAGAGAAGCAGCGGCACGGCCACACAAATGGAGGAATAGGTCCCGACAACAATGCCCCAGATCATCGCCAGGCTGAAACTGCGAATGACCTCGCCGCCGAGGAAATAGAGCGCAAACAGCGCCAGCAGCGTCGTGAAACTGGTCATCGTGGTGCGCGACAACGTGGCGTTGATCGATAGGTCGAGAAGCGCCGGCAAGTCCATGGTTTTGTATTTGCGGAGGTTTTCGCGGACCCGGTCGAAAACCACGACCGTATCGTTGATGGAATAACCGGCGATCGTCAGCACCGCGGCAACGGTCGAAAGGTTGAACTCGAGACCGAGCAGCGAAAACAGTCCAATGGTCGACAACACGTCGTGCAGCAACGCGATGACCGCCGCCAGGCCGAATTGCCACTCGAAACGGAACCAGATGTAGACGAGCATCGCCAAAATCGCGGAGACGACCGCGTAAACTCCATCCCAGAACAACTCATCGCTGACCTTGGGGCCGACGACTTCCGTTCGGCGGTACTCCACGTTGGGTCCGAGGGCGTCCTTGACCTTGACGATCGCCGCCTGTTGCGCCTGTTCGCCGCCATCTTGCTCCTGGAGGCGGATCAGCACGTCGTCCGGGGCGCCGAACTCCTGCAGGGCGACCTCTCCCAGCCCCAGCCCGGCCAAGGTGCTTCGCATGGCCGCGAGGTCGGCGGGGCCCTCGGTGCGCACATCCAGCATAATTCCGCCCCGGAAATCGATGCCGTAGTTCAGCCCCTTGGTGAGGAACAAGCCGATGGACGCCACGACCAGGGCGGCCGAAAACATGAAAAAGAGCTTTCGCCAAGCGATGAAAGGGATGGATGTATTGGCCGGGATCAGCGTGAGACGCCGCATGACGAGTATCCTAAATCGGTAGGGTCCGCGGCTTGGTTCGCCGCAGCCAGGTGACGACCAGCAACCGCGTCAACATGGTGGCGGTGAACATGGATGACACAATGCCGATGGCGAGCGTCACCGCGAACCCGCGAACGGGGCCGGAGCCGAACGCGTAGAGCAAGATCGCTGCGATCAGGGTCGTAACATTGGCGTCGATAATGGTGGTCATCGCCCGCGAGAATCCGGCGTCGACGGCCGATATGGGCGTGCGCCCGGCCCGGACTTCCTCGCGGATATGCTCGAATATGAGCACGTTGGCGTCCACCGCCATGCCGATCGTCAGCACGATGCCGGCGATGCCGGGCAAGGTGAGTGTCGCCTGCAAGACCGAAAGCGCCGCGGCGATCAGCACCATGTTGGCGATCAGGGCGACATCGGCGATCAATCCGAACAAACCGTACGCGGCAATCATGTAGGCGGCGACCAGCGCCAATCCGACGATGCTGGCGGTCTTGCCGGCGGCGATGGAATTGGCGCCAAGACCCGGACCGACGGAGCGTTCCTCGAGGAACGTGAGATCCGCCGGCAGCGCTCCGGCGCGCAGCAACAACGCCAGATCCTGCGCTTCCGCCACCGTGAAACTGCCGCTGATCTGGCCGGATCCGCCGAGGATGGGCTCGTTGATGCGGGGCGCGCTGATCACCTTGTCGTCGAGCACGATGGCCAGAAGCCGTCCGACGTTCTTGCTGGTGGCGTCGCCGAAGCGCTTGCCGCCGATGGTATCGAAGCGGAAATTCACGATCGGCTCGTTGGTGCGCGCGTCGAAGGTCGGCTGCGCGTCGATCAGGTTTTCGCCGCTCACCAGCTCCCGCTTCCGTACGAGATACACCCTGGGACGTCCCGATGGATCCACCTCGTCCGCCGACGGCAGCAGCAACGTTCCCGGCGGAACCCGCCCGCTCATGGCCTCGGACGCGCTCGTTCGGTCATCCACGAGATGAAAGCTCATCTTGGCCGTTGTACCGATCAATTCCTTGATGCGCTCGGGGTCGTCGACACCGGGCAACTGGACCAGGATCCGATCGGTTCCCTGGCGCTGGATGGTGGGCTCGCGGACGCCGGTTTCGTCGATGCGCTGGCGGATGATCTCGATCGACTGATCCACCGCCGCGGATTTACGGTCGCGCACGGCCTGTTCGGTAAGCGAAAAGGTCAGGCGGCCGGCATCGTCGCCTTCCACGACAGTCTCCGGATCGATTTTGCGCAACAGCTCCCGGGCTTCCCCCAAGCGGTCGAGATCCCTGACGGTGATCGTAACCGAAGTCGCATCGCTGCCGAGCCCCTTATAGCCGATGTTCGCGTCGTTGATTTCGTCGCGTATGGAATCCTCGAGTGCTTCCATGCGCTTTTGGATCACCGCCGAGGTGTCGACTTCGAGCAGCAGGTGCGACCCGCCCTGAAGATCGAGACCCAGGTTGATTTGCTTGTGGGGCAGCCACGTGGGCAGGCTCTCGGCCTGTTCTCGGGTGAGCAGGTTGGGCAGGGCGAACGCCAGCCCCAGGGCGCAGACGATCAGAATGAGAGCGATCTTCCACTTCGCGAAGTAGACCATGGCGTTGCTTTCCGTAACGCCTAGCCGCTCTTACCGCCGAGGATATTCTTGAGCTTCGATCCCATGCCCTGCTGCGGCGGCTTCTGGCCGCCATCGCCGCCGGTGGGGCCCTTTGGGTCCTTGGAGTTGCCGACTGGCTCCGGCTTCGTGAGAACGCTGGCGATGAGCGGGCGATGCACGCGGACCCTCACGCCTTCGGCGACCTCCACCATGACCTCGTTGTCGTCCACGACCTTGGTCACGGTGCCGACGATGCCGCCGCCGGTGACGATCTTATCGCCGCGGCGGACCTGGGCGAGCATTTCTTTGTGTTGTTTAGCTTTCTTTTGCTGCGGTCGGATCAGCAGAAAATAGAACACGACGAATATCAGAATGATAGGCAGGAACGCCTCGAGAGCGCCCGGGCCGGCGGCCTCTGTGCCCGCCTGAGCGTAAGCCGGCGACACGAACATCGGTAACTCCTTGAGCTGGTGATTCGGCTTGAGAAGGAACGGAATATACCCGTCCACGCCCCGCTTGCAAACTTTAACGGGGCCGCTCGCCCATGTGACACTCCGTCGACAACCTGATACGGTCCGATCCATGGATGATCGCGACGTCAAAAACCTGCTCGAGCGGATCGCCGAAACCCTTGAGCGCATGGCTCCCGAACGAACGCCGTGCCCGTCGCTTGCCGTCGCGGACGCGTTTGTCTGGCGGGCGGAGAGCGAACGCCTCGAATGCGTGAACCAGGTGAATCGGGTGGAACTCGGCCTGCTCAAGGGCATCCAGCGGCAGGCCGACATTCTGCTGGAAAACACCCGGCGATTCGCGCAAGACCTGCCGGCCAACAATGCGCTGCTCTGGGGGGCGCGCGGGACCGGGAAGAGCTCGCTGGTCAAGGCCGTCCACGCGCGGGTCAACGAGGAGGCTCCGGGCGCTCTCGCCCTGATCGAGGTTCACCGCGAGGATGTCGGTACTCTCCCCCACTTGCTTGCCTTGGTGCGGGAGACGTCCAGGAAGTGCGTGCTGTTCTGCGACGACCTGTCGTTCGACGACCGCGACGCGTCGTACAAGTCGCTGAAAGCGGTTCTAGAGGGCGGCATCGAGGGACGACCGGCGAATGTTGTGTTTTACGCCACGTCCAACCGCCGGCATCTGATGCCCCGGGACATGATCGAGAATGAACGCTCCACCGCGATCGATCCCGCCGAAGCGGTCGAGGAGAAGGTGTCGCTATCGGACCGATTCGGATTGTGGCTGGGCTTCCACGCCTGCGACCAGGCCACTTATCTGACCATCGTCGAAGGCTACGCCTCGCGTTTCGGCTTGGACGTTCCGCCCGCCGAGCTTCACGCCCAAGCGAACGAGTGGGCGGTCACTCGCGGTGGCCGCTCCGGCCGGGTGGCATGGCAGTTCATCCAGGACCTGGCCGGGCGTCTTGGCCGGCGATTGGTTTAATACCAACGGTCGTTGATATAGGGCTTCTTTGTTCGCTCGAAATGCGCGTTGCATGATCGTCTCAATCGGCGCTTGGATTTGTGATAAAATCAATAAAGTTGTGTTAATTCTCTTTTTATTTACCTTTAGTTGCGATAAAGACGGCGTGGTATCCTGTTGTTTCGAATTTCCAAGAACTTAAGACACGAGGTGATGGCCGTGCCGATGGAGTTGAGGAAGGTCTTTTTTTCCAATGAAGAGGTCGAAGCGGCCACGCGAAACTATTGCATCCGCGGCGGCAAACCACTGCCCTCGGCCGACAAGATGTATGCGACGTTCAAGGACGACATCGAAGCGATGGTTACCCTGCACTTTTGCCGCTCGGACCGGCGCGATCCGATTGCGGTCAGCCTGACCCGCGCGGAAGTCAGGGACGCGCTGATCGTCTTTTGCAAAGAGGTTCGCATTCCCCTGCCCCGCGCCGGCAAGAAGGTGTTGTGGCCACAGAGCGACGGCATTTCGTTGATGATCACGCTGGAATGCGTGTGCGATTGGCCGGTCCCGTCCGGGATGTCTTTACCCACCGCGCCTCGAGAGAAAGACGCGGACGGCCCGACCCGCTGACCGGGCAAGGGGTATCCCTCGATCGGGCCGAGCGCCAAGTGTGCTTTTAATATCCTACTCGGAGCCTTCGGACGTTGTCGCTTCGTCGATGTAGTAGGTCACGGCTTTCTCGAGAATACTTTGATAGGTCGTGCCCCACAGACCGGATAGAGTCTTCAAGCGCATATATTGATCGTAGCGCACGCGAAACGTCAGCTTTTTCCACTGCTCCTTGTGCTCCGACTCAGGGGGTGTCTCGAGCCGGCTCTTCAGTTTCCGCCAACTTGCAAAAACCTCGTGCTCGGAAACGACACTGTTTTCAGCGTCGACCGAATCTTCCGGCGCGTGGGGCTGGCGTTGAATGAGGCTCGAAAGCGGCGACGAACCGCGCGCTCCCGGCTTCCGCTTTTTCGAATTCGATTGTTTCGAACCGTTGTGCGGAAAAGCGGAGAGACAGCCATGCCCCGAATCGGCGCCGGCGCGGCCCGCCGGAGCCGCCTCGCCCTTTCGGGCGAACAAGTGCTCGCTGTAAACAAGAACATTGTTTTGAGCCATGACCATCACCGCGCCACGGCCTCTGGCGTGGCGGCCTTTCGGCGGCCGAAACCAGGGTTCCGAGGCGATTGAAACACGCCCGTACCCCGGGTGACGTGATCACCCTTGTCGAGGCGCGACGCGATGTATTTCCAAAGATCCGCGATTTCAATGGCGGACCGCGAATCCGGATTGGTTTCCATGACGGCGCAGCCGTGGATCATGCTGGTGGCGAAATCGACGCGCTGATTGATGGTCACCGGCGCCACCGTGCCGTGCTGAGACAACGCGATGGCCGTATCGGATGTGATCTTGGCGCGCGTGGCCGCGTTCACCGCGAAGATCAAAGGTTTCTGCTGGCCATCGATGATGTCGAGAGTCGCCCCGACCGCGCGCAGGTCGTGCGGCGAAGGCCGGGTCGGGACCACGACAAGGTCGGCGAACGCGACGATCTGGCGGATCGTGTCGGTCACGGCGGGCGGGGTATCAATAAAAGCCAGCTTGACGCCCGTCCGCTCCAGCTGCCTCAGATCCTCATGCAAATATTCGACCTGCGCCTTCATGAACAACGGCGTTTCCGCCTGCCGCGCGTTCCACCAGTCGGAGAGGCTTCCCTGCGGATCGGTGTCGATAACGGCCACCGGCCCGGCGCCCGCGAGCTCCGCTTGCACGGCCAACTGCCCGCACAACGTTGTTTTCCCGGAGCCACCCTTCTGGGACGAGAAAACGAGTACCTGCATCGACCGCGGCGCGGGTTCCTCGTTTGCCGCGACCGCGTGAAGCTCCGAGACTCTGTCGTCCGTGTTTAAATGGAGCTTCAGCATCGCCACATTCCTTCACAAGGGTCGATGAGTTGATGTAAACCTGTGAGTGTCACCGATCTTATCCTTTCTACGTCATCGGCTGTTACCTTGCGGCGATCCATATGACCTCGTTTTATAAAATATACTAAATCAAGGCCATATTACGCACCGGTATAACATACGATTTGATCTGATGCGAAAATATAGTTTGTTAGCTCTATACCAATAAAGTCGATATAATTTTATTACTTTACGTATTTTTTTGGCGGAGTATGGTGTGAAACGCGGTTCGTCTGCCCGCGAGAGGCGGCCTGCTTCGGATTAAACAGTGCCCTTGGCCAGGTATTTCAGCGGGTCCACCGGTTTCTTGCCCTTGCGCAGCTCGAAGTGAAGCTGCGGATTGGTGACGCTGCCGGAGGTGCCGACCTTGGCGATGACCTGACCTTTACGAACCGTGTCTCCGCGGGCCACCAGGAGCGTTTCATTGTGGGCGTAGGCGGTCACCCAACCGTCGGAATGCTTGATCAGCAGCATGTTTCCGAAGCCACGCAGTTCGTTTCCGGCATAAGCGACGACGCCGCTCTGCGACGCCCGGACGTCGGTCCCGCGCGCCACCTCGATGTTGATGCCATCGTTCTGCAGGCCCTGGGTCTTACGGCCAAAACTCGAGACGACCTTGCCGTCCACCGGCCATATGAACCCTCCGGAACTCGCTACGGGGGGCGGAGGCACCGCCGGCGGCGGCAGCGGCGACCGGGCAATGACCGGTGTCGTTGTCGCGGGCGACGAGGCCTCGCCCGGTTGTCCCGCCGCGTCCGGAATGCGCAGGGTCTGTCCCGCGCGCAGGTTGTAGGGCGCCGAAAGACCGTTCAGACTGGCCAAGGCAAGGGTATCGACGCCATAAACCCGTGCAACGCCGTCGATCGTGTCGCCATCGCGGAAGATGTACTCGCCGTCGCGCCACAGCGTCACCCAGTGGCCAACAACGAGATGATAAGGCGGCTTCAGGCCGTTGGTCCGAATGATCGTTTCCACCGGCACGCCATGGCGGCGCGACAACGCGTAGACCGTATCGCCCGGCCCAACCTGAACGGCATTGCCGCCTGGCGGCTTGGCAACGTCCGGCACGCCGGCCTTTTCCACCACCGGCGGCCGGGGAATGACCGGCGCCGATGCCAGAGCCGGATCCGGGGCCGGTGGGCCAGGGGCGGCGGGGATCGTTCCCGATCCGGGTACGCGAACCCACCCGCACCCGCCGGCCGAGATCATGGCCAACAAAGCCATGGTGAGAATGGCTTGGCGTGACGCCCGGGCGATCAGAGTGGAGTGACTTATGATAAAGCGTGGCCCCGCCATCGATTACTTCGGTCCCGTGTCGGCGATCAGGGGAACGAACCGTATTTCGCCCATGTCGACAATGTCGAGACCGTGGTCGGTCCGCACGACCCTCAGCAACCGCGGTTCGCCCGTGCCGTCGTCCACCGGCACCACCATCACGCCGCCAATGGAGAGTTGTTCGGCCAAAACGGGCGGGACGTCGGTGGCGGCGGCCGTCACGATGATCCGTTCGAACGGAGCCTGTTCGCGCCACCCCAGGGTGCCGTCGCCCACTTTCGCGGTGATGTTGGTGATGGCCAGTTGGGCGAACCGCTTCTCCGCCACCTCGAGAAGCTCGCGATACCGTTCGATCGTATAAACCCGCCGGCATAGACGGGACAAGACGGCGGCCTGGTATCCGGAACCGGTTCCCACTTCCAGAACCTTGGTCCGCTCGTCGACCTCCAAGGCCTGAGTCATGGTTCCGACCACCAGCGGCGCGCTCATGGTTTGGTGACAGCCGATGGGAATCGTCGCGTTTTCATAGGCCTGATCCCGCATCGATTCGGGCGTGAATACTTCCCTCGGGACGCGTTCGATCGCCGCCAGCACCCGGGTATCGTGCACGCCCCCGCTCCGCAGATGCATGATCAGCCGGATTTTGCGCGAATCGGAGCTCATTGCAAAACCGCCCTAAGCGTGTCGAGCGTGGGTTGATGAGTTAAATCCAGCGACAGCGGCGTGACCGAAATGGCTCCGCGATGCACGGCTTCGAGATCCGTCCCCTTTCGAAACCGGTCTTCCTCGCGGTCGCCGCCAATCCAAAAATACGGCTCGCCGCGTGGATCCACGCCCTCCACCATGCAGCCGCCGATCTTGCGCCGGCCCTGGCGGGTCACCTCCACGCCGGTGATCGCGTCGGGGGCAACATTGGGGATGTTGACGTTGAGCATGACCCCCCTGGACCATTCGATCGCGGCCATCTGCCGAAGCAGGCCGCCCACCCGCTGCTCCGACGTGGCCCATGAAACGGTCTTGCGATTCTCGTAAACCTGGCTGATGGCAATGGAGCGGAACCCCAGCAGGGCTCCCTCCTTGGCCGCGGCGACGGTCCCCGAATACGTGGCGTCCTCGCCCAGGTTGCCGCCACGGTTGATGCCCGATATCACCAGATCGGGCGGACGGCCCTTCATCACTTGATGCACGGCGATCAGCACGCAATCCGTGGGCGTGCCATCCACGGCATATCGCCGGCGGCCCACCCGCCGGAGATAAAGCGGGCGGCGCATGGTCAGAGAATGACTGGCGGCGCTTTGCTCGGTTTCCGGCGCCACCACCCAGGTTTCCTTGGTCAGGCCCCGCACGATCTTTTCCAACAGTTTCAGGCCCGGCGCATGAATGCCATCGTCATTGGAAATCAGCACCCGCGCATTGGCGAGATCAATGGGCCCGTGAACCATCAGCCTCGATCACTTCCAAGCCACCCATGTACGGCACAAGCGCCTTCGGCACGTCCACCGAGCCATCCGCCCGTTGATAGTTTTCCAGAACCGCGATCAATGTCCTTCCCACCGCCAAGCCCGAACCGTTGAGCGTATGGACGAACCGCGTGCCCTTCCCGTTCTCCGGCCGATAGCGAGCCTTCATCCGCCGGGCCTGAAAATCGCCGCAATTGGAACAGCTCGAAATTTCCCGGTAACGCCCCTGACCCGGAAGCCACGCCTCGATATCATAAGTCTTGCGCGCCGCGAACCCCATGTCTCCGGTGCACAAGACGACCACGCGGTATGGAAGGTCCAGCCGCTTCAACACCTCCTCAGCACAGCCCGTCATCCGTTCCAGTTCGGCATCCGAGTCCTCGGGCTTGGCGATGCTGACCATTTCTACCTTGGAAAACTGGTGCTGGCGAATCATGCCGCGGGTGTCCTTACCCGCCGCTCCGGCCTCGGCGCGGAAGCACCACGTCATCGCCGTCCGGCGAAGGGGCAACACGGTCTCCTCGAGGATTTCCTCGGCGACCAAATTCGTCAGCGGCACCTCGGCGGTGGGGATCAACCAGAAATCGTCCGTGGTCCGGAACAGATCGTCTCCGAATTTCGGCAACTGGCCGGTTCCGAACAGGGCGCCGTCACGCACCAAGGCCGGCGGATTGACCTCCGTGTATCCGTGTTCTCCGGTGTGGAGATCCAGCATAAACGACGCCAGCGCCCTTTCCAGGCGGGCGAGCGCCCCCGACAACACTACGAATCGCGCACCGGACAGCTTGGCCGCGCGCTCGAAATCCATCAGTCCCAGAGACTCGCCGATCTCGAAATGCTCCTTGGCGTCGAAATCGAAGGCCGTGGTCTCACCCCAGCGGCGAACCTCGACATTCGCGGTCTCGTCCGCGCCCTCGGGTACATCGGCGGCCGGCAGGTTGGGGATCGAGGCCAGGACCGCTTCCAGTTCGGCCTCGGCGGCGCGGGCCTGTTCCTCCGCCTCCGCCTGTTGCGCCTTGGTGCGCGACACTTCTTGGATCAGCTCGGACGCATCCTCGCCACGGCGCTTGCGATCTCCGATTTCTCGCGACAGCCCGTTGCGCCGTGTCTTTATGTCCTGAGAGAGCGACAGCGCCTCTCGACGCCTCGTGTCCAACTTCAGAAGCCGCCCCGCTTCCGGAGCCAATCCGCGCCGCCCAAGCTCAACGTCGAAGGCGTCCGGATTGTCGCGTATCCATTTGATGTCGAGCATAAAACCGTCAGTACAAAAGGGCCCCCGCCAAGGGGGTAACCGAAGCCCGCGAGTTGGTCAAGGATTGGTCTTTCCCGTTGCCGCCGGTTTGCCGGCGGAAGGCAAAACGATCAACCCGCGGGTGAACCCGTGGTCCCAGGCTTTCCCTGACCGGCCTCTTCGTCGTCGTCTTCTTCTTCGTCGTCTCCCTCGATGTCCGCGGCATCCACGTTCTGGTCCTTTTCCTCCTCGGCGGCCCGCTGCTTCTCCACCAGGCGGACGCAGAGGATCGAAATCTCGTAGAGGAGGATCGTGGGGACGGCCAAGCCGATCTGACTAATCACGTCGGGAGGCGTTAGAATGGCGGCGGCGACGAAGGCGAGGACAATGGCATACTTGCGCTTCTCCCTCATCCCCTTGGCCGTGATCATGCCCACCCGGGCCAACAGCGTCATCAATACCGGCAACTGGAAACACAGCCCGAACGCGAAGATCAGCCGCATCACCAGCGACAGATACTGGTCCACCTTGGCTTCGAGCTGAATGGGGAGCGCGCCGGGCCCCCCCGGCACTTCAAAACTGATGAAGAACTTCCAGGCCATCGGAAAAATAAGGTAATAAACCAGCGCGCCGCCCAAAAAGAACAGGATCGGCGTCGCGATCAGGAACGGCAGAAACGCCCGTTTCTCGTTCCGGTACAGCCCGGGGGCGACGAACATCCAGATCTGTCCGGCGATCAGCGGAAAACCAAGAAACAGCGCCGCGAAAAACGCGACCTTGATGTAAGTGAAAAAGGCTTCGTAGAGCGCGGTATAGATCATCCGCCGCTCGCCGCCCTGCTCCTCCAGAATTTCGGCGAGCGGCCGGACGAGAAATCCATAGATGTCCGCCGCGAACGCGTAGCAGATGAAAAACAGGACCAGCAGTCCCACGACGGAGTAGAGCAACCGCCGGCGCAGCTCGATCAAGTGATCGATCAACGGCATTCTGTCGGTGTCCGCTTGCTCCTTTGCCATGACCGTTTACGGCCCCGCGCGATCGTTCTTGCCTGGTTCCGCGGCCGGCGCGTTGGGGATTTTTGCCGGGTCGCCCTCATCGCCGGAGGCTGGGGCCGCCTGGGTTTCAATCCGTCGTCGCGGCGACCCGCCTTCGACCCTCTCCTTGAGTTGGCGATTGAATTCCTTGGGGTCGAAGTCGTCGCTCAGCGTCCCGGTGGGATCGACCGCGCTCTTGAGCTCCTTTTCCATATCAAAGCGACCCGCTTTTTCGACGTCGCGCTTGATATCGTCCAGTTCGGCTTCCCGGACCATTTCCGAGATCCCGTTCTGGAACTCGCCGGCCATGCCGCGGGCCTTGCGATACAGGCGCGCCAGGGCGCCCAACGTGCGCGGAAGATCCTTGGGACCCACCACGAGGAGCGCGATGACTCCGACGAGAAAAAGCTCCTGCCAGCCGATGTCCAACATGGCCGCTACTCAAACTCGGGCAATAGGTGCCGCCGGTCCGTTCTCACAGTAAGCTAAGATTTGGCCTCCCGGTCGTTGTCACGAGCATGTTCGTGCACGGCTGACGAGTCGGATTTCAAGGCTCTCGGCTCGTCGCCATCGACGGACGGGTCGCCCTCGTCTTCCTTGATGCTTTTCTTGAAGGCCTTGAGCCCCTTCCCGAAATCACCCATGATCTGCGAGATCTTTCCTCTTCCGCCGAAAAGGATCAGGACAACCACCAACACGATCAGCCAATGCCAGATACTGAATGAGCCCATATACTTTTTCTCACTAGGTTTCTTATCCGGGTTATCGCCGGATAATGGCAGAAAGGTTCAACCGTCGCAACGCCGGCTCACGGCGAGCCTTCTTCTTCGGAAACGTCGTCGGCCATTTCGGCATCGGCATCGGAATCCGACGCCGCCGCGCGCTCCTCCGCTCCGCTGCGCGCGCCGTAGACCTGGATGGCCGGACGGGCGTCGAGAAGTCCCGCCGCCTTCAGGTCCTCGATACCCGGAAGATCGGAGAGGCTCTCCAGACCGAAATGATCGAGAAACGTCTCCGTGGTGCCCCAAGTGACGGGACGGCCCGGGGTCTGCCGGCGTCCCTTCGGCCGGATCCAGCCCTGGTCGAGAAGCACGTCGAGGGTGCCCTTGCTGAGCTGAACGCCGCGGATTTCCTCCACCTCCGCTCGTGTCAACGGTTGGTGATAGGCGATGATGGCGAGCGTTTCGAGGGCGGCGCGCGACAACTTCCGTTCGATGCGTTTATCCACTCGCAACGACGGCGCCAGGTCGGACGCCGTACGAAACGCCCACGTTTTCCCGGCGCGCACCAGGTTGACGCCATGGTCGGCGTAGCGATTGCGCAATTCCAATAGCAACACCGCGAGATCGGCGCCATCGGGGAGTTGTTCCGCGAGCTTCTGCTCCGTCATCGTTTCCGCCGACGAGAACAGGATCGCCTCGAGCAGCCGCAGGTGTTGCGGATCGACGTCGTTCATGCGTCGCCCTCATCGTTTCCGGCGTCGTTTCCGGCGGCCCGCAAATAAATCGGTCCGAACGGCTTGTTCTGGCGCAGCTTGACTCCGCCGCCACGCGCGAGTTCAAGGCTCGCGGCGAACGTGGCGGCCAGCGCCGAGCGCGCCGACAGCCTTCCCGCGCGCAATCCCTCGAAGGTTCCGGGCGGCAGGTAACGCCACAAATTCTCCCAACTCGGAGCATGACCGAGGTTCTGACGCAGCCACCGCAAGGCGTCTTCCACCGAGTGCAAGTCCTGCGGCTCTATGCGCAGCGGCCGGGCGCCCTCGCGACGTTGCAGGTGAGCGCCATAGGCCTTCAGCAGCGCGTAAAGATCCACCTGCAAAACGGTCAACGTATCACCGCCGAACCGTTCCGGCTGTCCACGCGCGAAGAAATCCTGTCCGAGCTGATTGCGCGCCAACAGACGGCCGCCGGCCTCGCGCATGGCCTCCAACCGTTCGAGCTGGAACGTCAGGGCCGCGGCCAAGGCCTCGCCCGTGGGCTCCTCGGCGCCCGGCGGTTCGGGCAGCAACAGCCGTGATTTCAGATACGCGAGCCACGCCGCCATGACCAGGTACTCGGCGGCCAGTTCGAGATCCAGGCGCCGCGCCTCCGCGACGAACGCCAGGTACTGGTCCGCGAGTTGCAATACCGATATCTGTTTGAGGTCGACTTTCTGATCCCGAGCCAGGGAAAGGAGGATGTCGAGAGGCCCCTCATAGCCATCGATATCGACAACGAACGCCGTCGTCGGCCCCACGCCGGAATAACCGTCCCCATCGTCGAAGCCGTCGATCATGGCCGTCTCGCTCACTGGATCCCCGTGAGTGTCAGGATTGCCTTGCTCAGAACGATCGCGGGATACACCACGAGCCACTCGAAGACGTTGAGCGTCACGCCAAGCTTGCCACCGATCCAGGGCAAAAGAAACACGACGCCAAGAATGATAAACAAACCATAGCGTTCCAACTTCGCGAGTGGCCGCGCCAGCGACACGGGCAGCAGACCGACGGCGACTCGCCCGCCATCCAGGGGCGGCAGCGGCAGCATGTTGAACACCGCCAACAATACATTGATCCAAATGCCGTTGGCGAGATTGAGCTCCAGCCAATGACCGAAACTCTCCGGAAGCGCCGGGACCGCATGGAGTAGCGCGCCGCACGCCAGCGCGATCATGATGTTGGCGCCTGGACCGGCCGCCGCCACCCAGATCATATCCCGGCGCGGCTTGCGCAACCGCGTGAAGTTCACAGGCACCGGCTTGGCGAAGCCGAACATGAACTTACCGCCCGACATGAACAGCAGCAGCGCCGGCATGATAACGGTGCCGAACGGATCGATGTGGCGGAGCGGATTGAAGGTCACCCGGCCAAGGCTATAGGCCGTATCGTCGCCCAGCTTCCAGGCGACCCATCCATGAGCGGCTTCGTGCAGGGTGACGGCCAGCAAGACCGGCAACACCCAAACCGAGAACTCGACGGCGATTTGTTGCCAGGTCATGCAGACATCCAGTTCAGTAGCGCCGCCAGGCGATCCTTCGCCGCGCCGGCATCGAACGGTTCGGGCGCCCGCCGCACGGCCTCGGCGCGCTCCAGCCGTTCCCGGGTTTCCGGGTTAAGGGGCGGACAGATGGCCGCCACTGCCTGCATCTCGTCGAAATCGCCGTTGCAGTGCAAAGCCACATCGCAGCCGGCGGTCAACGCCGCCATTGCCCGTTGGTCGACCGGACCCCCAAGCGCTCCCATGCAAATATCGTCGGAGACGAGCACGCCGTCGAAGCCTATGGCGCCGCGAATAATGTCGTTGATCACAATGGCAGATATAGTCGCCGCCCGAGCGTCGTCTAGTGCCGCATAAATGACGTGAGCCGTCATGCCCCAGGGCATATCGTTCAACGCTTGAAACGGCGCAAAATCGACCCGCTCCAGTTCGTCGCGCGTGGCGCGCACCACCGGCAGGCTGACATGGCTGTCGGCGGTGGCGCGGCCGTGTCCCGGAATATGCTTGATCACCGGCAGAACCCCGCCGGCCAGCAATCCGTCGCAGATGACCCGGCCGAACACGGCGGCCGCGTCGGGCGTGGTTCCGGCGGCGCGATCGCCGATGATATCGTGGGCCCCCGGCTGCAGAATATCGAGGACGGGAGCGCAGTCGACGGTGATGCCGAGATCGGCCAAATCCGCCGCCAACAGCCGCGCGTTGAGCCATGCGGCCTCCAGCGCCGCCGTCTCGTCGCTTGCGGCCATCTCGGCGAAGCACGCGGCCGGAGGCGCCGCCCGCCAGTGCGGCGGTCCCATGCGCTGGACCCGGCCGCCCTCCTGGTCGATGAGCACCGGCGCGTCGCCCCGTCCGACGGCATCGCGAAGGTCCGCGACCAACGCCCTTGTCTGATCCGGAGCCACGCAATTACGAGCGAACAGGATGAAACCAAGGGGGCCAGTCGCGTTAAAGAGCGCGCGTTCCCGGCCACTCAGTTCCGGCCCGGCGATTCCGAAGATAACGGCCCGCGGGTTTGTGTTCGCCGCTTTACCCACCGGGACGGACCACCACGCAGTCAACCTTGCGCTTGGCGAGGGACGCGCAGATGGCCCGGGCCTTGCTCTCGTCGCCGGCGGGACCGGCCCGCAGTCGGTAGATCACGCCCTTGTTGCCGAGATCGGCGCGGACGATGTCGGGCTTAAGCCCGCCGAGCACATCGGCGTGCTTCTTGCTGAGTTTGCCCCAGGACGACCGAGCCTGGTCGCGTGTGTGAACGGCGACCAACTGCACTTGGTAGGCCTTCGCGGCCGGGGTCGGGTGCGGCGCCGGCGGCGCCGGTTCGGCCCGCGCGGGGGTCGGTTCGGGCTCAACGACCATTGCCGGTTCCGGCGGGGTGGCGGTTGAAGGTGCGGGTTCCGACGCCATGAGCCGCTCTTCCCCACTCTCCTCCGACGACGGCAAGGCCGCATCCAACGCCGGTTCCTCACCGGCGGGAGCGATCTCCTCGCTGGAAACCGGGACCTCGCGCCCGGGCGCGGCCACGGGCCGTGGCGGCACCACCGGCTGCTCCGGAGTGGGCAGCAACCGCTCGACGGGGGGCGGCTCCTGGACACCTTCGATACGGCGATAGACCAGCATGTCGCGATTGGGCACCTGCATGCCCCCCGGATCCTCCGGGCGAACCTTGACCGGCGCCTCGTCGGCCTTGATCAGGGGAGCTTCGGCCGGTGTTTGGGCCGCCCGTTCCGAATTACCGAACGGCCATCCCGCGGCTGCGGCGATCGCCGCCGCGGCCAGCACCACCACGACGGCGCTGCCCCCGATCAAGCGCCAATTTCGTCTTGCGCCCGGCGGCGTTTGCGGGCCGTGAGCTTCGTTGCTGACCTGTATGCGATCGGTCATTTCCGGTTTAATCTGAATCGACATTAACGCAGTTCCTCCAACGGTTCGACGCCAATTACCCTGAGCCCCGACGCGATCACCAGTTGGACGCTTCGAACCAGGGCCAATCGCGCCACCGTGAGCGGCCGGTCGGACGGATGAATGAAACGCAGATGGGCATCGTCATTGCCCTTGTTCCAAAGCAGGTGAAACTGCGCCGCCAACTCCTGCAGATAAAAGGCGATGCGATGCGGCTCGTGAGCCTCGGCCGCGCTCTCGACGACCCGTGGCCAACCCGCCATGGTTTTGATCACATCGAGCTCGCTCGGGTCCGTCAGATGACCGAATTCTGCCGTCGCCAGAACCCCGTCGGCAATCTGGTCCGCGCCGAACTCGGCGGCGGCGTGGCGCATGACAGAGCAACACCGCGCGTGCGCGTACTGCACGTAAAATACCGGGTTCTCCCGCGATTGCTCGGTCACCTTCTCCAGATCGAAATCGAGCTGGGCGTCGTTCTTTCGTGTCAGCATGATGAATCGGAACACGCCCGCGCCGACCCTGTCCACGACCTCGCGCAAGGTGACGAACATGCCGGCGCGCTTGGACATCTTCACCGGTTCGCCGCAGTCGAGCAGATTGACCATCTGGCAAAGCTTCACGTCGAGCTCGCCCTCGCCATCGCTGATCGCCTTCACCGCCGCCTTCATCCGTTTGACATAGCCGCCGTGATCGGCGCCCCACACGTCGATCATGGTTTTGAAGCCACGCCGGTACTTGTCGAGATGATAGGCGATGTCGGTGGCGAAATAGGTGCTCGATCCGTCGGATTTCTTGAGCGGCCGGTCCACGGCGTCGCCGAACCCGGTTGCGCGGAATAGCGTTTGCGGCCGAGCCTCCCAATCGTCCGGCGTTTTCCCCTTCGGCGGCTCGAGCACGCCGGTGTAGATCAGCCCCCGCGCCTCCAGTTGCGCCAGGGCGGCGTCGACGGCGCCGCTGTCGACCAGCGCCCGCTCCGACGTAACGATCTCGAACACGATCCCCAGCGTCTCCAGATCCTCGCGAATGAGGCGCATCATCGCATCGACGGCGAACAACCGAACGGTGGGAAGCCATGACGCGCGCGGCAAGCCGACCAGGGCGCCGCCGTGCTCCCGGACCAACGCCTCACCCACGGGCACGAGATAGTCGCCACGGTACTCCAGGACCGTGTCGCGGACGAACGCGTCGACGGTTCCGGCCGGGACGCCGCCGCCCAGCGCCTCAAGATAGCGCCAGTACGCCGCGTCGGCGAGCTTGTCCACCTGGCCGCCGGCGTCGTTGACGTAATACTCCCGCATGACCGTGTAGCCGGCCTTTTGCAACAGCGACGCCAGGGCGTCTCCCACGACGGCGCCGCGGCCATGGCCGACATGCAAGGGCCCAGTCGGATTGGCGGAGACATACTCGACGTTCACCGCAATGCCGGCGCCGACTTCGGAGTCCCCGTAAGCGGTGCCCGCGGCGAGAATTTCGGCGAGGCGGGCATGCCAAAAGGTATCGGAGAGCCGCAGATTGATGAACCCCGGACCCGCGATTTCCGCCGTTTCCACCAACTCGATGTTCAACAATCGCCCGGCCAGCAGCATCGCCAGTTCGCGGGGCTTCGTCTTCGCGGGGCGCGCGAGAACCATGGCGGCGTTGGTGGCGAGATCGCCATGCGACGGATCGCGCGGCGGCTCCACCGCGAGCCTGCCCGTATCCAGATCCGGCGGCAACCGTCCCTCGGAAACGAGATCCTCGATCACGCGCCGGAGTTCATCCTGGAAGGAGCGGAACAGGTTCATGAAATCCTCGACTGAACGTCGAACAGCCGCCGGTATTCGTCGGACGCATAGCGGTCGGTCATGCCCGCCACATAGTCGGCGACCACGCGAGCGGTTTCGACGGAGTTGGGCGCATCCGCCCTCCGGCGCCATTCGGTGGGCAGGCATTCGGGTTCATCCACAAGCAACTGGAAAAGATCCCTTACGAGACGCCGGGCCTTACTGGTCATGCGGTTGAGCTTGTAGTGCCGGTACATGTTCTCGAACAGGAAATCCTTGAGGGCGCGGTCGTTTTGCTGCATCTCCGCCGAAAACGCCACCATCGGACCGCCGAACCGCCGGATATCGTCGGGACACGTGGGGTTTGCCGCCCGAAGGCGGCGCCGGGTCTCGTTGACCAGGTCGTTCACCATGTGGCCGATCAGGTGGCGCACAGCTTCGTGAATGAGCCGCGACGTCTCCAGCCCCGGATAGCTACGCTTCACCTCCTCGAACATCGGCCCCACCAGAGGAACGCCCTTCAGATCGTCGATGGTGAACAGGCCGGCCCGCAGTCCGTCGTCGATATCGTGATTGTTGTAGGCGATGTCGTCGGAAAGCGACGCCACCTGGGCTTCCGCGCTGGCGTACGTGTCCAGCTCGAGGTCGTGGTCCTCGCCGTATTCCTCGATCGCTTGCGGCAGCGCCCGGTCGATGCCGGCGCCCACCAGCGGCCCGTTGTGCTTGACCACACCTTCCAGCGTCTCCCAAGTCAGGTTCAATCCGTCGAACTGCGCGTAGCGGCGTTCCAGGCCCGTCACGATCCGCAGGCTCTGAGCGTTGTGATCGAAGCCCCCATACGGCTCCATCATTTCCCGCAACGCGTCTTCGCCGGCGTGACCGAACGGCGGGTGGCCCAGATCGTGCGCCAGCGCCAGCGCCTCCGCCAGATCCTCGTTGAGGCCAAGGCTCCGGCACATGGACCGGGCGATCTGCGAGACCTCGAGGCTGTGGGTCAGGCGCGTGCGAAAAAAGTCGCCCTCATGATTGACGAAGACCTGCGTCTTGTATTCCAGCCTGCGGAACGCGGCCGAGTGAATGATGCGGTCGCGGTCCCGCTGATAACAGGTTCGCGTCTCGCTTTCTCGCTCGGGATAGAGGCGGCCGCGGCTGCCGACGGGGCCGCATGCCCACGGCGCCAAATTCTCCATGGCAATCATGGCGCGAGGGTACCCACCGCCACCGCTCCAGGCAACGACGGTTTCGGCCGGCTTCCAAGCACCCGGCGCGGGAGTTTGACAAGCGAACGTCAACGGCTACATAAATAAGAGAGATAGGCCCTTTCGGAGGGCGCGGACGAGCGAAAGGAACGGTCATGCCGGACGACATGGCGTCTCACGAACAGGCCTCCATCGGCGTCTCGGAGAACGCCGCCAAGCGAATCGCCAAACTGATCGCCGAACAAGGCGGCGGCGACCTGATGTTCCGCGTCGCCGTTTCGGGCGGCGGGTGTTCGGGTTTTCAGTACGGTTTCAGCCTCGATAATCAACGCAACGACGACGACCGCATTTTCGAGCGTGATGGCGTCGCGGTGGTCATCGACGAGGTTTCGCTGGACCTCCTCAAGGACTCCGAGGTGGATTTCGTGGAAGACCTGATCGGGTCGTATTTCTCCATTAAAAATCCCAACGCGTCGTCCACCTGCGGCTGCGGGTCGTCGTTCTCCATCTGAATGAACCGTTGCCCGATCGGAGCCGCTCCGAGGTGAAACCGTCGATCAGGGTCGCCACATGGAACGTCAACTCCATCAAGGCGCGGCTGCCGAATGTGCTGCAGTGGCTGCGGGACGCCGCGCCGGACGTGGTGCTTCTGCAGGAAACGAAAACCGCCGACGACGCCTTCCCGGGACTCGAAATCGGCGATCTCGGTTATAACTACGCGCTCGCCGGGCAGAAAACATACAACGGCGTCGCGGTGCTGTCGAAACGCCCCATCGACGTGCTGGAGACGGCGCTCCCCGGCGGCGAGGGGGATCCCCAGGCCCGTTATATCGAGGCCTTCACCGGCGATATTCGGGTGGCGTCCGTCTATCTGCCCAACGGCAACCCCGTGGACGGCGACAAGTTCGCCTACAAACTGGCGTGGATGGAACGCCTCCATGCCCATGCGAAATCATTGCTGGCGACCGAGGAGCCCTTTGTCCTCGGCGGCGACTACAACGTCGCTCCGGACGACGACGACGTCTATGACCCGGCGGGTTGGCGGGACGACGCCTTGTGCCGGCCGGAAACGCGGGCCGCCTATCGCAAAATCGTCCATCTCGGGCTGACCGACGCCATTCGCGCGCTATCTCCGGAGACCGGCCGTTATACCTGGTGGGACTACCGGGGCGGCGCCTGGGATGCCGACCATGGCCTGCGCATCGATCATCTCCTGCTTTCGCCACGGGCCGCCGACCGCTTGGAAGCCTCCGGCATCGACCGCGCCCCGAGGGGCTGGGAGAAGGCCTCGGACCACACGCCCGTCTGGTGTGAACTACGGTGTCGCCGTGAACGGAAGAATCGCGGACCGGATCTTTCCTAATCCTCGTCTTGCCGGAGCGTCCCTTCCCTGAGATGCGGCGGTAGAAGGGTCGCGAGATCGCGCGATGCACCCGCGAGTTGGGCCGCCGTGAGCCCCTTGGTTCCCGTGAGGTTCGCGCCCCGCAGATCCGTATCCGTCAAATCGGTCTCGTTCAGATCCGCGCCGTGAAGATCGGCCCGATGGAGATCGGCCTCGTGCAGGACGGCGCCACTGAGATCGGCGTTGTGGAGATCGGCGTCGTGAAGGTCGGCCCAGCGAAGTTCCGCGCGATGAAGATCGGCCCGGTGCAGGTCTGCTTGGTGTAAATCGGCGCCGTCGAGGTCCGCGTCCTCGAGGTCGGCCCCGTGCAGATCGGCGCGGTGAAAATCGGCATCCGGCAGTACGGCCCCGTGGAGATCGGCGCGATGCAGGTCGAGCCGGTGCAGATCCGCCTTCTGTCCCATTTCCCATCCCGAGCCCACCCAGGCCTCGTGACGCTCAATGATCGCCTTGAGCCTCGCCGTCGATACTTCGCGGCAACCGCGGGTGCGTGACTGAAGTCCGGATTGCGCCATATCCCGAAGACCCGCCTTTCCATCATCGTCCTTCATATCGTTCAATACCCTGAAGCACCTTTTGATTTCTTATATCCATATAACTATAAAGGATAAAAGGGGCGACGGGCTACAAAACTTTGTCGCGACGAGCGGACAATTTCACTCGAGGACGGGCTTCCGGAACGTCGATGCGGCGGGTCTTGCAACTAAGGGTGTGTCTATGGCGACACGCGCGCTCATCGTCGCATGATTGTCCCGCATAGTGTCTTTCGCGCAACATGCCCGCCGAAAAAAGTCAACAATCCCCTATTTAGTGGCTACAAATCGGCAAATACGCTTTACAAAACCCCATTGTGCTGTGGTAACGAAGCCACGTTAGTCTGTTTTGGGGATCGCTTTGAAGGGAACATATTACCGGAACCGTGGTTCTTTTTTTCAATGCGTTGAAGTCCGCCATCAATTGACCATCGGAATGGCGCCATTTGTGAATTTTGGTATTGGACAAGTAAAACACACTTTTGAGTACACGATCACCGAGGAGAGTCGAGTTTGATGTTTAGAATTGGAAATGCCGCGCGGACCTTTGGCATCGCGATGGTTCTTGCTTCCGCGACCGTTCTGGGCGCTTGTGAGGAAGAAGGGTCCGCCGAGAAGACTGGCAAGAAGATCGACGAGGCCGTCAAGGATACGCAGGAAGCGGTGAAGGATGCTGCGGATTCGGCCGAGAAGAAGGTCGAGGAAGCGCAGAAAGCCGCCGAGGAGGCCATGAAGAAGGTCACCGAGCCCGCGGAGAAGTCAGCCGAAGACACCAAGGAAACGGCCGAAGAGGCCGCAGAAGACGCCAAGGAAAAGACCGAGGAAGCCACCGAGGACGCAAAGGACGCGGCCGAGGATGCGGCCGACAAGGCTAAAGAGGCCGCCGAGGAGGCCCAGGAAAAGGCCGAGGAAAAGGCCGAGGACGCTGCTGAGACCGGCGAAAAGAGCGCGGAAGATGTAAAGGATAAGTTGAAGGACTAACAAAAATAAGCTCGCATTGGGAACGATACCGCGTTATTTAAGCCCAGTGTGGCCGGTGGAGGAAAGCGGAGTGTGATAGTTGGTCGCGGGTGTATTGTCATTGGTTATCCGCGAACGTTGCTGTCACGGGTAAGTCGATGTTTCTTGGAGCACTTGGCATCATGAGTTAGAGTGTTCAGTTAGGGAAGGATAAGTGAATTGGTCGACCATGTTCGTGAGTTGGATTAGGGAGGAATTAGGTATGAATGGTCTTATGAAGTTTTCCGTGGTGGCTCTCGCCGCGGTCACGTTGGTTGCCTGTGGCACCCAAAATCAGATAGCAAAGAAATCCGTATCTTCGGATCAGGGGTACCAGGGCGAACTGTCCAGGGGTTACCTTGAGACGTCGAGTTGGGAATACGGTGAGGGCGATTACCGTGATTCCGACCGGTTCGCTCGCAATTCATTGGCGGCAAGCTCCGGCGAGAACGTTGCGGCTCCCGATATGGGCAGCTACAACATCCCCGCCGAGTATACCGGTGAGATTTCCGCGGCCAGCCAGCGTCTGAACTCGGCGCTGAGCAAGGGCGCGGCCTCGGTCGCGCCGGCCGACACCGCCAACGCCCAGGTCATGCTCGATTGCTGGATGCAGGAGGCCGAGGAAAACTGGCCCTTCCAGGAAGAAGATCGCGCCTATTGCCGCGATAGCTTCAACGAGTCCATGGCCAAGATCGAAGCGGCCTTGGCGCCGGCGCCGGTCGCGGCCGTGCCTCCGGGGAGCTACCTGGTGTTCTTTGACTTCGCCAAGTACAATCTGACGCCCGAAGCCATGGACATCGTGAATTCGGCGGCCGGCGGCATCACGCAGGGCGCCACCGTCCACGTGATCGGCAACACCGACACCGTTGGTTCGGCGGAGTTCAACTTCCGACTCGGTCAGCAGCGGGCCGATGCCGTTGCCAACCAGCTGATCGCGGACGGCGTCAGCCCAAGCGCCATCACCACCGAATCCCGCGGCGAGGAATCTCCGCTGGTCCCGACCGGTGACGGCGTGGCGGAACCGCAGAACCGCCGCGCGGAGATCGTGGTCAACAAGCCGGCCATGTAGTCGCCGACGAGCAGTGGTCTTTATGACCGGAAACGGGGCGTCGCAATGCGGCGCCCCGTTTTCTTTGTGCCCGGCCCCTCGTCGCTTGACAATGAAAAGGGTTTGTAAAATCGTCTTCATATAATCCAAAAGGCAACCCGCACGCGTGCTTCATTCCGGACTCTTGGCCCACGGTCACGGTCAGAACCAACTCAGGAGAGATTTAGCATGAATGGTCTTATTAAATTTTTCGTGCTGGCTCTTGCCGCGGCGACAGTGGTTGCCTGCACCGGCACCGAACGGCAGAGAGCCCACACGATGACACCCTCGGGGTCCGGGTACGCCGCCGAACTCTCTAAGGATTATCTTGAGCTCACCGATTGGGAATATGGCGAAGGTGACTATCGTGATTCCGATAGGTTCGCGCGCAGTTCCATGTCGGCCGCCGCCGGGGAGAAGGTCCCGGCTCCGAATATGGGCAGCTACACCATCCCCGCCGAGTACAGCGGCGAGATTTCCGCGGCCAGCCAGCGCCTGAACTCGGCGCTGAGCAAGGGCGCGGCCTCGGTCGCTCCGGCCGACACCGCCAACGCCCAGGTCATGCTCGATTGCTGGATGCAGGAAGCCGAGGAGAACTGGCCATTCCAGGATAAGGATCGCGTCAATTGCCGCGATTCTTTCAACGCTTCCATGGCCAAGGTCGAAGCCGCCTTGGCGCCCGCGCCGGTCGCGGCCGTGCCTCCGGGCAGCTATCTGGTGTTTTTCGACTTCGCCAAGTACAACCTATCGCCCGAAGCCTTCGATATCGTGAATTCGGCCGCCGCCGGCGCCACCCCCGGCACCGCCATCACGGTGATCGGCAACACCGACACCGTTGGTTCGGCGGCGTTTAACATGCGTCTCGGCCAGCAGCGGGCCGATGCCGTCGCCGCTCAGCTCATCGCCGCCGGTTTCGAAGGCGTCATCACCGCCGAGTCCCGCGGCGAGGAATCTCCGCTTGTTCCGACCGGGGACGGCGTGGCGGAACCGCAGAATCGGCGCGCGGAGATCATGGTCGGCGAGCCCGCCATGTAGCCTCCGACGATCAGGTTGGTGTTATGAGCCGGACTTTAAAGACCGTAAACGGGGCGTCGCAATGCAACGCCCCGTTTTCTTCTTGCCCCACCCGATCGACCGGGAAGTTCAGATCGTTGGCAGTCGCCCCTTGCGCGACACACCCGAAAGGGTCAAACTTGCTCTTGTTTACAAAAGCCTAAAGGCAGTCGCGGTCCAACCGGGCCGAAAATGAAATTGGGAGAAACTCAGATGAACCTGCGATTGATGGGCGCGGCACTGGGCGTCGCCGCCACACTCGGTCTGGCGAGCATGGCTCACGCCAAGACCTTTGTTTTTTGTTCGGAAGGAAGCCCCGAGGGCTTCAACCCGTCGCTTTACACCGCCGGAACCACATTCGATGCGACGGCTCGGAACATCTTCAATCAGCTCGTGCAGTTCGAGCGGGGAACGACCAAGATCGGCCCCGGGCTCGCCGAGACGTGGGAGGTTTCCGACGACGGCCTCACCTACACCTTCCACCTGCGCAAGGGCGTCAAGTTCCATACCACCAAGGACTTCACGCCGACGCGCGACTTCAACGCCGACGACGTGCTCTACAGCTTCAATCGTCAGGGCGACCCCAACCACCCCGACCACAAGCTCTCCGGCGGTCAGTATGAATACTACAACAGCATGAACATGCCGACCCTGATCAAGAACATCGAGAAGGTCGACGATTACACCGTCCGGTTCACCCTGAACAAGCCGGAAGCGCCATTCATCGCCAATCTGGGCATGCAGTTCGCTTCCATTCTCTCGGCCGAATACGCCGACAAGATGCGCGCCGCCGGCACCCCGAACAACATTGACCAGAACCCCGTCGGCACCGGCCCGTTCCAGCTTGTGAACTATGCGAAAGACTCGGTCATCCGCTACAAGGCCAATCCCGACTACTGGGCCGGCAAGGCGCCCATCGATACCCTGGTGTTCAGCATCACCCCAGACGCCGCCGTCCGCTACGCTAAGCTGCAGGCCGGCGAATGCCACCTGATGCCCTATCCCAACCCTGCGGACCTGGCCGCCATGAAAGCCGACCCGGCGCTCAAGGTGCAGGAAAAGGAAGGCCTCAACGTCGGCTATTTGGCGTTCAACACCGAGAAAAAGCCGTTCACCGACAAGCGGGTGCGCCAGGCGCTCAACATGGCGATCAACAAGGAGGCCATTATCGACGCCATCTACCTCGGCGCCGGCAAAATAGCGAAGAACCCCATTCCGCCGACCATCTGGTCCTATAACGACGACGTCAAGGACTACCCGTACGATCCGGCGGCGGCCAAGAAGCTGCTTGCCGACGCCGGTTATCCCGAGGGCTTCGAGACCGACATCTGGGCCATGCCCGTCCAGCGGCCTTACAATCCCAACGCCCGGCGCATGGCGGAGATGATCCAGGCCGACTGGGCCAAGGTCGGCGTCAAGGCCAAGATCGTCACGTACGAATGGGGCGAGTACCTCAAGCGCTCGAAAATGGGCGAACACCAGACCGTCATGCTCGGGTGGACCGGCGATAACGGCGATCCGGACAACTTCCTTTATGTGCTTTTGGGCTGTGAAGCCGCCAAGGACAGCGCCAACCGAGCGCGATGGTGCTATCAACCGTTCGAGGATCTGATCGTCGAGGCCAAGCGGGTCAGCGACGTGGACAAGCGCACCGAGCTCTACAAGCAGGCCCAGGTGATCTTCAAGGAAGAAGCGCCTTGGGTGACCATCGCGCACTCGGTGGTGTTCCAGCCCATGCGCCAGGAAGTGGAGAACTTCAAGATCGACCCGTTCGGCGGCCATATTTTCTACGGCGTCGACCTCAAGGAATAGCGGCTTGCCGCTCCGCAACAATGGAACCGGGCGGGACGGGACTTTCCCGTACCGCCCGGGCTCCTTGAATGGCCTGGATCGCGGATGCTGACGTTCATTCTCAAGCGCGTGGGTCTTGTCATCCCGACGTTCATCGGCGTGACGTTGCTCACCTTCGCGCTCATCCGGCTGGTCCCGGGAGATCCCATCGAGCTCTTGGTGGGTGAACGCGGCATCGATCCGGCCCGGCACGCCGCCCTGCGCGCCGAGCTTGGACTCGACAAGCCGCTCATCTCGCAATACGGCATCTACATTTCCGATGTTCTGTCCGGCGACCTCGGACGCTCCATCGTCACCAAAACCCCCGTGCTCAGCGAGTTCCTGTCCCTGTTTCCGGCAACGGTGGAGCTTGCCCTCTGCGCCATCGTGTTCGCCGTTTCCATCGGCATTCCCCTGGGAATTCTCGCCGCGGTCCGTCGCGGAACGGTGTTCGACTACGCGACTATGGGCGCTTCGCTCACCGGCTATTCCATGCCTATCTTCTGGTGGGCCTTGCTGCTGATATTGCTGTTTTCGGTCCAGCTCGGCTGGACTCCCGTCTCCGGACGCCTGTCGGTAATGTTTTATGTAGAGCCCGTCACCGGATTCATGCTCATCGATACCCTGCTCTCCGGCGAAAAAGGCGCCTTCCAGTCCGCCGTCAGCCATCTGATCCTGCCGGCCATCGCGCTAGGCACCATTCCGCTCGCGGTCATCGCCCGCATGACCCGGTCGTCCATGCTCGAGGTGCTCGGCGAGGATTACATCCGCACCGCCCGCGCCAAGGGCCTGTCGCCGTTCCGGGTCATCGCCCTGCACGCGCTGCGCAACGCCCTGATCCCGGTGGTCACGGTCATCGGCCTTGCCGTCGGCGTGCTGTTCGCCGGCGCCATCCTCACCGAAACCATCTTCGCCTGGCCGGGCGTCGGCAAGTGGCTGGTGGAATTGGTGCGCCGGCGCGACTATCCGGTTTTGCAGGGCGGCGTTCTGCTCGTCGCCACCGTGGTGATGGGCGTCAACCTGTTCGTCGACATCCTCTACGGCCTGATCAACCCCCGCATCCGGCACCAGCGATGACCATAACACCGCCGACCGACAACTCCGCTCCCGCCAGCGCCCTCGCGGCAATCGAGGGCGCCGGCCCCATTTTCGAGGCGCCGCCGCATCCGGTGGTGGAGTTCTGGCGATACTTCAGCACCAACCGGGGACCGGTCATCGGTTTGGCGGTGATCGTGTTGCTGGTTCTGGTGGCGGTGTTCGCCGATGTGCTGGCGTTGCATCCGCCCAATGAACAATACCGCGACGCGTTTCTGGCGCCGCCGTTCTGGGTCGAGGGCGGATCGACGCGTTTTCTGCTCGGCACCGACGACCTCGGCCGCGATATCCTGTCGCGGATCATCTTCGGGGCCCGGGTGTCGCTCTCCATCGGTTTCCTGGTGGTCACCCTGGCGCTCGCCCTGGGCGTCGCGCTCGGCCTGATCGCCGGCTTCTTCCGCGGCGTCGTCGAAACCGCCATCATGCGGGCTATGGACGTGATGCTGGCGCTGCCCAGCCTGCTTCTCGCCATCGTCATCGTCGCCATTCTCGGCCCCAGCCTGATTAACGCGGCCATGGCCGTGGTCATCGTCCAGTTGCCGCATTTCGTCAGATTGACTCGCGCCGCGGTCATCAGCGAAATGTCCAGGGACTATGTCACCGCCAGCCGGGTTTCCGGCGCCGGGGCCTTCCGGCTGATGCTGATTACCGTCCTGCCCAACTGCATGGCGCCGGTGATCGTCCAAGCCACCCTCGGTTTCTCCACCGCCGTCCTCGATCTGGCCGCCCTCGGCTTCCTCGGCATGGGCGCCCAGCCGCCGACGCCCGAGTGGGGCACCATGCTGGCCAACGCGCTGCAGTTCGTCCAGCGGGCATGGTGGGTGGTCACCTTCCCCGGCCTCGCCATTCTGATCACCGTGCTGGCCTTCAACCTTCTGGGCGACGGATTGCGCGACGCCCTCGATCCAAAGCTGAAACGCTGATGCCGCTGCTCGACATCCACAATCTGAGCGTCGAGTTCGGCGCCGAGGGCCGGAGCTTCCGCGCCGTCGACGCCATGCAGTTGCAGGTGAACGAGGGCGATGTGGTCGGCATCGTCGGCGAATCCGGCTCCGGCAAGAGCGTCACCATGCTCGCTGTGATGGGGCTGATCGGCTATCCCGGCCGGGTTTCGGCCGAGCGCCTGCGGTTCGCCGACATCGATCTATTGTCGCTGTCTCCGGCGGAGCGCCGCAAACTCACCGGCAAGGACGTGGCCATGGTGTTCCAGGAGCCCATGACCAGCCTCAACCCCTGTTTCACCATCGGCTTTCAGATCAGCGAGACGTTGAAGGTCCACGAGGGCGGCAGCCGCCAAGAACGCCGCCGGCGCACCATCGAACTTCTCGACCAGGTTGGCATCCCGGCGCCCGCGGGCCGCCTCGAACTCGTTTCCCCATCAGATGTCGGGCGGCATGAACCAGCGGGTGATGATCGCCATGTCGCTGGCCTGCAACCCCCGCCTTCTGATCGCCGACGAGCCGACCACGGCGCTCGACGTGACCATTCAGGCGCAGATCCTCGATCTGCTGATCTCGCTGCAGCGGGACCGGGGCATGGCGCTGATCCTCATCACCCACGACATGGGGGTGGTGGCGGAGACGGCCGAGCGGGTGGTGGTGATGTACGCGGGACAGATCGTCGAGACCCGGTCCGTCACCGACCTGTTCACCCGCCCCCGCCATCCTTACACGGCGGCGCTGCTGGCGGCCCTTCCCGAACGCGGGGTCGGGCACAAGCGCTTGCCGACCATCCGCGGCGTCGTCCCCGGACAGTACGACCGGCCAAGCGGCTGCCTGTTCAACCCGCGCTGCCGGTTCGCCACCGAGCGCTGCCGGAAAGAGCAGCCCAGTCTGGTTTTCCGTGGCGGCGACGCGGTGCGTTGCCATTACCCGCTCGACGACAATGGAGAGCCCACATGACCGAGGCCGCCGTTCTCACCGCCCAGGGCCTCGCCCGCTATTACCAGGTGGGTCGCGGTCCCTTCGCCAAGGCGGCGACCCTGAAGGCGCTGGACGGCGTCTCGTTTTCCGTCGTCCCGGGGAAGACGCTTGCGGTCGTGGGCGAGTCCGGGTGCGGCAAATCGACGCTGGCCCGCCTGATCACCCTGATCGAGCCGCCGACCGCCGGATCCTTCGTTCTCGACGGCATCGACGGCGCCACGGCCACCCGGGCGCAGCGACGGCACCTGCGTAAGACCGTGCAGATGATCTTCCAGGACCCGTTCGGCTCGCTCAATCCACGCAAGAAGATCGGCACGATCCTCGAGGAACCGGTCGCCATCAACACCGGCCTGAGCGCCCGCGAGCGCGCCGACGCGTCCCGCAAAATGATGGAAAGGGTGGGATTGCGGCCCGAGCATTACAGCCGCTACCCGCACATGTTTTCCGGCGGCCAACGTCAGCGCATCGCCATCGCCCGGGCGCTGATGCTGAGCCCCAGGGTGGTGGTCGCCGACGAACCCGTGTCCGCTCTCGATCTTTCCATCCAGGCTCAGGTGCTCAACCTGATGATGGACCTGCAGGACGAGTTGAACCTGGCGTACCTATTCATTTCCCACGATCTCTCGGTGGTCCGCCACATCGCCGACGAGGTTCTGGTCATGTATCTGGGGCGGCCGGCGGAACAGGGACAGAAAGAAACCATTTTCGACCACCCGCGCCACCCCTACACCCGGGCCTTGCTGGCGGCGACGCCGCAGGTCAACCCCGAGGACCGCAAGGAACGCACGGTGCTGAAGGGCGAACTCCCCTCGCCGCTCGATCCACCTTCCGGATGCGCTTTCCACAAACGCTGTCCCCATGCCACCGAGCTTTGCTCCGCCGAGCGGCCCGAACTGCGTCTCGTCGACGGCCGCATGGTCGCCTGCCACCACGCCGAGCGGATTTAATACCAACGGTCGTTAAACTCATTGTGATCGTGTTTCCCGCTTCCTCGGCAGGAGGAACCGCTTGACGATGGGGACCCATCGTCAAGCGGTTCCCCCATATTCCAAACATGGGCCCCGAGGATGCGAGAAACACGACCCTGCGGGCGGCCTTTCGAGGTTTCCGGACGGCGTCGCGCGGCGCTTATGATGCTCCCGCATCACCGCGCACCACGCTCCTTGCCGGAAACCTCGAAAGGCCGTCACAATGGGTCATTATTAACGACCGTTGGTATAATCCAGCAATCGCGTGCAAAGCGCGCCTTTGGTTGCCGTCCGGCCCCTATGTCAGAGTTGATCGAAATCGCTGGAACCGAGGACCGAGTTCGTCGACGCCCTTCAGGATGGCCAACACTTGGTTCGTCGAATCGATCTGGATCTCGGTATCCGGTCCGGTGTCCACGAAGTCGAGGCTTGAATAGGAAAGCCCGTCCAGCAAAAAACCATCGTGTGAGTCATTGTAATCGAGGATGATGTCGGCGCCGTCGCCCGCCCGCAACACGAACAAATCGTTCCCGCCGCCGCCGGTGATTGTGTCCACGCCGCGAGAACCGTCGATAATGTTGGAGCCGCTATCGCCGATGATGACGTTATCGCCGCGGGTGCCGATCACGTTCTCGATGGATGTCAGCTCTTCGGTGGTGCTGGGTTGGTTCCCGGAACCCGCGGGCTTGCTCGGATCGCCGACGAACCATGCCGTTTCCTTCGACAGATCGACCCGCAACCGGTCGGACGAACTGTAGGTGTAATCGACGGTGTCCGAACCCGAGTCGCCATCGAAGCTGTCCTCGCCCGAGCCCCCCATCAGCGTGTCATCGCCGCCGCCGCCCTGGAGATCGTCGGAGCCGCCGGCGCCATCGAGAATGTTTGCATTCACGTTGCCGATGATGACGGTGTCGCCGGTGCTGCCGATCCCATTCTCGATGGATGTCAGCGTTTCGGTGGTGCTGGGTTGATTGCCGGAACCCGCGGGACGGCTCGGATCGTCGACGAACCATGCCGTTCCGTTCGACAGATCGATCCGCAACCGGTCGGACGAACTGTAGGTATAGTCGGCGGTGTCCGAGCCGGAGCCGCCGTCGAAGCTATCTTCGCCCGTGCCCCCACTCATCGTGTCACCGCCGGCCTCGCCATCCAGCGAGTCGTCGCCCGCGTCGCCCGCCAGAGAATCGCCGCCCGCCCCGCCGGCGAGAGTGTCGTTGCCGTCGAGTCCTCTCAGAACATTGTTTGCGGCGTTGCCGTCGATGGTGTCGGGACCGTCGCCGCCGGTTGCGTTCTCGATGGTGACATTGAAGGCGATGGCCACATTCTCGAACGCCGAACCGCCATACGTTCTTGGACCGATGGAGCTGTAGGTTCCGGCCACGAGGCTGATGTCCACCGGAAGGGATTGCGCCGAAGCATCGATGGTGTCGTCGCCGCCGCCATCCCAGATGGTCATGAAGCTCTCGCCGGCGGCGCTGAACGCATAGGTCGTGTCGCCATCCCGGGTGGAAGTGTTGGCGCCATAGAGGTGCTGGATCGCCAGAATATCGTAAAGCATGGGCGTGTGCGCGTATCCGCCGACGCCACCGTTTTTGGTATAGGACATGACGGTGAATTTATGCGTGTCCTCGGAGCCGCCGAGAACACCCAATCCACCGCCGAACGAGTGGCTGAGACCCAATGCGTGGCCGATCTCGTGAAGAAAAGTATGGAAGCCGCTGCCACCGGGAGCGGAATTATCGAAATCGGAAATGAAAGAGTTGAGCCAAACGTCGCCGGCCACCGCCGAAGAATTCGGATAGTACGCCCAGGCCGCCGCGCCTTCGTCGTCGACCCGGCCGGAGAAAGTGGCGCGGATATCGCCGACCACGGAGGCGTTATCGGCCACCCGGCCGGCCGCGATATTCGCGACCTCCGACCATTGGTCCATGGCCTCGGAGAAATACTGCTGTTGATGGGCGTTCAGACTCCGTACATCGGGATCCCACGGTTCTCCCGATTCCGATGTCGACCCATATCCTCCGAATGTACTGGTGGAGAAAATGCTGCTTCCGATCTGGGGAAAGCTGTAGGTCACATCGAAGCCCGTACCGGCCGGACCGCCCCATTTCGTCCCCTTGAGCAGCGCATCGATGCGATAGTCGCCCGTGGAGTCCACGCTCGATGCGGGACTTCCGGTTGTTGGCGTCACCATTTAGTACCCCTCCCCAAACTTCAGTACCCCCAAAAACCGGCCCCGGTTCGCTCTTTCGGTTCCATCGCGTAACAATTAGAACCTGAAATCAGGCAATTCTGTGTCGGGGCTTGGGCGTGCGGGGCGGCAGCAAAGTGGAGTTCATTCATTCCGGCAGCAATGCAAAAGCCTTTTAGCCAACCGGCCCGAAGTGCTTTACAAACACGCTAACGAACAACAATGAACGGTGAGGGAGGAACTGGAATGCGCGCTCCAAACGCGGCACTAAGCGTGGCGATGTGCCTAACGGCGGGCCTGGCCTGGACGACGACGCGGGCGGGCGAGACCCTCGACCGGATGGCCGCGCGCGGAACGGTCATCGCGGCGGCCGTGCCCGACACCCTGCCGCAGGCGGGGCGCGACAAATCGGGCAATCTGGAAGGCTTCGACATCGAGGTGGCCGAGGAGATCGCCAACCGCCTGGGACTGCCCATCAAGTTCGTCACCCCCGGCTGGAACGCCATCCTCGCGGGCGGCTGGGGCGAGACGTTCGACATCGCCGTCGCCTCCATCACGCCCACGGAGGAACGCGCGCGCCGGATCGCGTTTCCCGCCACCTACCGCCACGACGCCGCCGTCATGCTGGTGCACAAGGACAATCTGTCCATCCTCCAGCCGGCCGACGCGTCGGGCAAGGTCATCGGCGTCAAGAACGACACCACCTTCGAGCAATATCTCAACCGCCGCCTCAACGTCCTCATGCTGAGAGAGCCGGTGGAATACGTGATCGCCAACCCGCAAATCAAGCTTTACCCCGACAAGGAAAAAGCCCTGGCGGCGCTGGCCAAGGGCGACGGCAAGGAGGTGGATGCCGTCATCATGTCCTTCGCCCCGGCGCGGACCGCCATCGCCGGTGGCGCGCCGGCGCGGGTTCTCCCCGGCTTTCTGTTCCACGAGCCGGTGGCCGTGGCGGTGGACCAGGGCGATCCCGACTTGGCCCGCGCCGTCCAGCAGGCGGTGCTGGAAATGGCCGGCGACGGCACCTTGCCGGCATTGTCGCGCAAATGGTTCGGCGCCGACCTCGCCGGCGGCGCCATCGCCCCGGCGCAATAGGGATTCGCGCGAGAGTCTCCTACCCCCAAAGGTACACGGCCAGGACACTGCCCAGCGCCATGCCCGTCAACAGCAGGTAGAACCGGCTGGAACTGTAGCCGTCGTCCTCGGCCGAAGTTTCTTCATTGTCGTTATTGTCATCGTCGGCACCGTCGCCTTCCGGTACCGCCATTTCCCGGGGCGCCGGAGCGGGATGGGCGATGCCGTCGGGGGTTCCGATCACCGCTCCGATATCCGTCAACAGCTTTTGGAACGCCGGATCGGACTGCGAGCCGTCCCACGCGCTCAGGTCAACCGCTTGCACACTGCGAAGGCCGAGGGGAGGAAGCACGGGATCGATGAACACCGGGACCAGGATGCCCCGCCTGCGTCCGTCGTCGGCTTCCTCGTAAACCCAAGTGGACTGTACCGCCGTGTGGGACCAAAGGACCACCACGATCCGCGCCCCCTTGAGCGCCCGTCCGATGGCCTGCCACCAGGTCTTTCCCGCCGGGATGGAGCGGTCCCAGAAGATCGACCAGCCCCGTTCCTCCAACGCCGCCACCAGCGCCCGCGCCCGCGCCCGGTCCTTGTCGTCGTAACTGAGAAAAATGTCGGTCATGTTCCATGGACGGACTAACGTCGTTTCCCGTCAATGCAAGAGCGGCGTCACCAGTGGCTCCCACCGTGTCCGCGCCACACGACGCAGCAAGGTCCGGTCGTCGGTCACCAGGATGGCTTCGCGGGCCTCGGCCAGGGCCACATAGAAGCAGTCATAGGCCGGATGGCTGATCTTGCAGGCCATGGCCAGGGCCGGCTTGGCGAGCGTCGCGCAAGGCACCAACTCATCCATGAGGGTGATCAGGCCGGCCAACGCCGCCTCGGCCTGATCCAACCGGATTTCCCCTTGGACAATCCGCCTCCAAGCCACATTGGCGACCTCCGCGACGATCAGATCGGGAGCCACCACGGGTCCCGCCGTCAGAGTGTCCCGCGCTTCCTTCGATCCCGTTTCCTCGAAGAACCACTTGCAAGCGACGCTGGCATCCACGACACGCGTCATCGGCGGTCACGATCCTGACGGATCAGATCGGTGCTATCGGTCGTCAGTTCACCCGGCGTCATGGCGCGAATGCGGTCGGCAAGGGCGGCCTTCTCCAACCGATCCAAACCCGATTCCCTCGCCAGAATCTCACGAAGTTCCTGCTCGAGCGAATGGCCGTGCGCGGTCGCCTTCGCCTTCAGCGAAGCGATCACATGATCGTTAAGATTGCGAACAATGACCTGTCCCATGTTCCTATTCCATGTTCCTGTTCGACGCTTTTTGATATCACCTTTGATATCACATTAACCAGTCAGGATCAATTGAGTAAGGACGGGAATAAGAAGGGTGAACAATGTCCCTCCCAGCAGAAATTTCTGCGCCCGGGGAAATTTCTCCACCGTGGGGATGAGCCACAGCGTGAACTGATACGCCTTTTCCAGGGCCACTCCGGTTTGTTTGGCATGATCTCTTGCCACTGAATTCTCTCCCCCGATTAGGTCAAAGAAATCGCTAACGCGACCAAAGGAGGGCGTCCGCCCTCCTTTGGTTTTCCAGGGGTACAGGTGCAAAGTGACTAGGGGTAACCTTTAGCCCTCCGGGCTAAAGGTTCCGGGCAACGCGGAACCCATAGTCGTAGCTACGGATGACGGGATAGTCCCAGGTGCGATCGGCTGACCGGAGGCTCCTCGGACCGCTGAACCAGGAACCGCCGCGCAGCACGCGGTAGACCTGATCGCCGCCCTTGGTCCAAGCACCACCGTTATCGGGCGCTCCCTTGTAAGTATCGTGCCAAACGTCCTCCACCCACTCCCAGACGTTACCATGCATGTCAAACAGGCCCCATGGATTCGGGCTATATGATCCCACCACCGTCACATGGCCGCCGTAAATCGCAACCTTTTCAGTGATGCTCTCGCCACTGGAATAGCGCGTCGTGGTGCCGGCACGGCAGGCATATTCCCATTCCGCCTCGCTGAGCAGGCGGCAGCCCTGGCCCGCTTGCTGGCTCAACCACTCCACGTAGGCCCTGGCGTCGTCCCAGCTCACGTAAATCACGGGCCGCCGCCCACGGCCCCAGTCTTGATCCTCCGGCTTTTCCCGCCCCATCGCCTCGCAATACCGGTCATACTCCTCGAACGTCACCGGATAACGGCCCACCGCCAACCGATAATCGATGGTCACCTTGTGCCGGGGCTTTTCGTCATCAGTCGCTTCTTTGTCCGAATCGAGCGAGCCCATCATGAATGTGCCCGCCGGCAGCACCACCATCTCCGGACACCACGGATCGTGGATGTCCCGGAAAACCGCGAAGTCCGGCAGAGCCTCGGGCGCGGAGGATTTCTTTGCAACCGTGGACGGCGACCGCTTGGACGGTTCGGAGACCGGCTCAAGATCCGCCACCGTATCGCGCGTCACCTCCACTTGTTGCTCCGCGTTCTTGAGCGCGGCCTCCTCTTCCGCCCGTCTCCGAACCTTCTCCACAGCCCGCTCAATCGCTCCGACAACATCGTCAAGGGCTTCGTCCCGATCAGCCCATGACCTGATCGGTTTTGCGTTTTTGGGCACCGCCTGGAGCCGGCCGAGCCGCGTGTTCTGCCATCGGCAGCGCCGAAGAATGATAGGGATGACCTGCGCCTCGCCGCGACCATCGCGCTCGAGGGCTTTGGTCATCTCTTCGCCCCAGCAATAATCGGAATGTATGAAATCCGCGCTCACCAGCAGCAGCACGATGTCCGCCGAGGTCAGATGCCGGTCGATCTCGTTTTTCCAATCGTCTCCCGCATCGATCTTGCGATCGTGCCACTCCGCGATCAGTCCGTTCCGCCGCAACACCGACAAATGGGTCTCGAGCTCGCGCCGGAGTTCCTCGTCCTTGTGAGAATAGGAATAAAACAGACTGACCGGCTTCGGTTGATCTCCCACGTTCGCCATTCGCTGAGTTCGCCCCCTCTCGATGCTTTCGGCGCTAGCGGCGCCATCATAGCCCGCCATCTTGCCGCCGAAACCCGGAATTTATCAAAGCATTTTCGACCCGCGCGCTTGTGGCGGGGAGTCGCGCCCCAATGAAATGCCATGTCTTCCCCCCGCGTCATTGCGAGGCGCGCGGCAACGAAGCAATCCAGCGATATCCGTGAAGCCGCCCGGCAACTCTGGATTGCGTCGCTCCGCTCGCAATGACGGCAACGGCGACAGGCCCCAAACGAGCGGCGTTGAAGTTTGCTCAACTTTCGGATATCATTCCTATAAATTCTGTTCGGTCGATTTGGATCGGACCGAATTCGGTAACTGGAACGAACGGTCCAATATGACGACAAATGACGACATCGAAGGCTGAACGATCCGGGATCTTAACGGCGTGTTTTGTTTAATGTCAAACGCTTAGGTCGTTACGGAGTAACGGGGGCAGAATCCCGGGCATTGTGGTGAGTCCGAGAAGTCACATGTCGGCCTCGAAGTGATCGGTCATGCGGGATCTTGGTTTGGCCGCGCGGTCGGATGTGATTCACTGTCGCCATGGCCGCCTCGATACCGGATGTTGACGATCTGAGGGTTGACGAACTCAAGAAGCTGGTTTTGCGGCTTCTCGAAGAGATTTCGGCTTTGCGCGCGGAGACCGCGGCGCTGCGCGACGAGATTGCCCGCCTCAAGGGTCTGAAGGGTCGGCCGAAGATCCGTCCGAGTGGGATGGAGGCGGCGACGGATGGTAAGCCAAAGGATGGCAAGACCATAAAGCGCCGTGGGCGCGGGGCCAAGCGGGTGCTCGTCACCGAGGAACGGGTGATCAGGATCGACGCGCCGCCGGGCTCGCGGTTCAAGGGCTACGAGACGACGGTGGTTCAGGACCTGGTGGTCCGGCCGATCGCGATCCGCTATCGCCGGGAACGCTGGAAAACGCCGAGCGGAGAGACGATCGTGGCGCCGCTGCCGTGCGGGGTGCGCGGCCATGTGGGCGCGGAGTTGCGGCGCACCGTGCTGGCGCTCTACCACCAGGGGCGGATGACGGGTCCGGGGCTGCTCGCGCACCTTCGCGACCTCGGGGTGAGTCTCTCGGAGCGGCAGTTGGGGCGCCTGCTCATCGATGGCCAAGAGCCCTTTGTCGACGAGGCGCGCGCGGTTCTGCGGGCCGGGCTGGAGACGGCGGCGTGGATCAGCGCCGACGACACGGGGGCCCGTCACAAGGCGACGAACGGAACCTGCACCCAGATCGGCAACGACCACTTCACCTGGTTCGCCACCACCGGCTCCAAGAGCCGGCGGAACTTTCTCGAACTGCTGCGCGCCGGACACGGCGACTACGTGGTCAACGACGCCGCGCTGGCCTTCATGCGCGCGGGGGGCCTGGCGGGTCCGCTGATCGCCCGGCTGGCGGCGGACGACGGCAAGCGCTTCGCGGACGCGGCGGCGTGGACCGCCCATCTCGAACGCCTCGGCCTCACCGGCCTCAAGGTCGCCCCGGACCCGGTCCGCGTCGCCACCGAGGGGGCGCTGTGGGGCAGCATCGTCGACCACGGCTTGCTGGGCGACGCCGTCATCCTCAGCGACGACGCCGGCCAGTTCAACGTCGGCCGCCACGCGCTCTGCTGGGTGCACGCCGAGCGCCTGATCCACAAGCTGGACACCTTCAACGACCGCCAGCGCCGGGCCGTGACGCGCATCCGCGCCCGCGTCTGGCGGCTCTACGCCGACCTCAAGGCCTACCGGAAGCGGCCGTCGGCCCGGCGCAAGGCGGACCTCGCGCGACGTTTCGACGCCCTGTTCACCACCCGCACCGGCTTTGTCACCCTCGATCGGCTGCTGCGCCGGTTGCACGCCAACAAGCAAGAGTTGCTTGCCGTTCTAGACCGGCCCGAGATCCCGCTGCACACCAACGGCTCCGAAAACGACATCCGCTGCCAGGTCACGCGGCGCAAGATCTCCGCCGGAACCCGTTCCGACGTCGGCCGCGACTGCCGCGACGCCTTCCTCGGCCTGATGAAAACCTGCCGGAAACTCGGGATATCGTTCTGGACCTACCTCGGCGACCGCCTCCACGCGCCCGACGCCCCGGAAATCCCGCCCCTCCCCGATCTCGTCCGAGCGAGAGCCTCCCCCGCCTGACCGCCCGGTGTTTTGCCCCTGTTACGTTACGGAGTAACAGGGGCAGAATCCCGGGCATTGTGGTGAGTCCGAGAAGTCACATGTCGGCCTCGAAGTGATCGGTCATGCGGGATCTTGGTTTGGCCGCGCGGTCGGATGTGATTCACTGTCGCCATGGCCGCCTCGATACCGGATGTTGACGATCTGAGGGTTGACGAACTCAAGAAGCTGGTTTTGCGGCTTCTCGAAGAGATTTCGGCTTTGCGCGCGGAGACCGCGGCGCTGCGCGACGAGATTGCCCGCCTCAAGGGTCTGAAGGGTCGGCCGAAGATCCGTCCGAGTGGGATGGAGGCGGCGACGGATGGTAAGCCAAAGGATGGCAAGACCATAAAGCGCCGTGGGCGCGGGGCCAAGCGGGTGCTCGTCACCGAGGAACGGGTGATCAGGATCGACGCGCCGCCGGGCTCGCGGTTCAAGGGCTACGAGACGACGGTGGTTCAGGACCTGGTGGTCCGGCCGATCGCGATCCGCTATCGCCGGGAACGCTGGAAAACGCCGAGCGGAGAGACGATCGTGGCGCCGCTGCCGTGCGGGGTGCGCGGCCATGTGGGCGCGGAGTTGCGGCGCACCGTGCTGGCGCTCTACCACCAGGGGCGGATGACGGGTCCGGGGCTGCTCGCGCACCTTCGCGACCTCGGGGTGAGTCTCTCGGAGCGGCAGTTGGGGCGCCTGCTCATCGATGGCCAAGAGCCCTTTGTCGACGAGGCGCGCGCGGTTCTGCGGGCCGGGCTGGAGACGGCGGCGTGGATCAGCGCCGACGACACGGGGGCCCGTCACAAGGCGACGAACGGAACCTGCACCCAGATCGGCAACGACCACTTCACCTGGTTCGCCACCACCGGCTCCAAGAGCCGGCGGAACTTTCTCGAACTGCTGCGCGCCGGACACGGCGACTACGTGGTCAACGACGCCGCGCTGGCCTTCATGCGCGCGGGGGGCCTGGCGGGTCCGCTGATCGCCCGGCTGGCGGCGGACGACGGCAAGCGCTTCGCGGACGCGGCGGCGTGGACCGCCCATCTCGAACGCCTCGGCCTCACCGGCCTCAAGGTCGCCCCGGACCCGGTCCGCGTCGCCACCGAGGGGGCGCTGTGGGGCAGCATCGTCGACCACGGCTTGCTGGGCGACGCCGTCATCCTCAGCGACGACGCCGGCCAGTTCAACGTCGGCCGCCACGCGCTCTGCTGGGTGCACGCCGAGCGCCTGATCCACAAGCTGGACACCTTCAACGACCGCCAGCGCCGGGCCGTGACGCGCATCCGCGCCCGCGTCTGGCGGCTCTACGCCGACCTCAAGGCCTACCGGAAGCGGCCGTCGGCCCGGCGCAAGGCGGACCTCGCGCGACGTTTCGACGCCCTGTTCACCACCCGCACCGGCTTTGTCACCCTCGATCGGCTGCTGCGCCGGTTGCACGCCAACAAGCAAGAGTTGCTTGCCGTTCTAGACCGGCCCGAGATCCCGCTGCACACCAACGGCTCCGAAAACGACATCCGCTGCCAGGTCACGCGGCGCAAGATCTCCGCCGGAACCCGTTCCGACGTCGGCCGCGACTGCCGCGACGCCTTCCTCGGCCTGATGAAAACCTGCCGGAAACTCGGGATATCGTTCTGGACCTACCTCGGCGACCGCCTCCACGCGCCCGACGCCCCGGAAATCCCGCCCCTCCCCGATCTCGTCCGAGCGAGAGCCTCCCCCGCCTGACCGCCCGGTGTTTTGCCCCTGTTACGTTACGGAGCGAGAATAAGTGCTCTTGAATGTATTAATGATTTCAATGAGTTACAGACAAAATGACGACAAATGATGACAAATGACGACATTTTGAACCGTTTTATTTCGAGCCAATGAAATCAGTGGGTTAGCCATTGCCAAGTCGTCAAATGTCGTCTTTTTCGTGGAAAATGTCGTCATTTTCGGCGTTTTTTTGACGACAGGCGTCGTCAAGACGCCAAACGGTCCTTCCCCTATTTGCCGGCATTCGCGACTCGAAGGTCTTGCCCCGGGGGCGCGTCCATGACAAACACTGCGGGGCCCCGGATCGGGCCAGGGACCGCTTGAGAGCAATTAGGGGAGGACACATGCGTTTGAGACGGGGACTGGCGGCCGCCGCCTTGGGGCTCGCGATCGCGACCGCGGCGGCGGGCCCAGCGGCGGCGGACACGCTGGAGCGAATCGAGGCGCGCGGAACGGTGATCGCCGCGGCCATGCCCGACGCGCTGCCGCAGGCCGGCCGTGACGCTTCGGGCACGTTGACCGGATTCGACATCGAGGTCGCCGAACAGCTGGCTAAGCGCATGGGGCTCGGCGTTTCGTTCGAAACCCCGACGTGGCAAGAGGTGCTCGCCGGTAACTGGGCGGGACGCTGGGACATGTGCGTATGCTCCATGACGCCCACTGAAAGCCGCGAAAAAACCCTCGCTTTTCCGGCCATCTATCGGATGTCGCCGGCGACCCTGGTGGTGCGCAAGGACAATGCCGGCATCAAGGAACCGGCCGACGCGTCCGGAAAGACCATCGGCGTCAAGGCCGACACCACCTACGAGAGCTATCTCCGCCACGATCTGACTCTCTACAGGGGCGAAACCGCCATCGACTATGTCATCGACACGCCGAAGATCGTGCTGTTTCCCGATAAGAACGCGGCCATGGCGGCGCTGGCCGGGGGCCACGGAACAAAGCTGGACGGGGTGGTGACCTCGCTGGCCCATGCCCAGGCCGCCATCGCCGAGGGCATGCCGGTGCGCATCGTCGACGGGTTCTTGTTTTTCGAACCGCTCGCCGTCACCACCGAGAAGGGCGAAGAGGCGTTCGGCAAGGCCATCATAGCGGCGGTCGAAAGCATGGAAGACGACGGGACGCTCTCTGAACTGTCCATGAAGTGGTTCGGAATCGACCTGACATCGCAATAGTCCCCACACACGTTTAATACCGAAAAGGACCGATTCGCGGTCACATGGAGGAGATCACTGTCATGAGGAAAGTTTTGCTCGGGGTGCTCGCCGCATCCCTGCTGGCCGTCCCGGCCGGCGCCGCGGAGCTCGGCGGCACACTCAAGAATATCAAAACCAGCGGCGCCATTACACTTGGCTACCGGGAACAATCGGAGCCGTTCTCGTTCCTCGACGAGGCCAAGAAGCCGGTGGGCTATTCCCTCGATCTGTGCGCGCGCGTGGTGGATGAGGTGAAGGCCCAGCTCGGGCTTGCCGCGCTCAAGGTCAATCTCGTTGCGCTCTCCGCCGAGAACCGCTTCGACGCGGTCGCCAACGGAACCGTGGACGTGGAATGCGGCAACAGCACCAACACGTTGTCGCGCCAGAAAATCGTATCGTTCAGCAACATGATCTTCGTGACCGGCGCCAGCTTCCTGGTCAACTCCGACTCCCCGGTCAGCAGTGTCAACGACTTCGTCGGCAAGAGCATCGGCGTCGTCGCCGGCACCAGCACCGAGACGGCGCTCGCCGACGAACTCGCCAAGCAAAAGCTTGACACCAAGGTCGTTACCTTCAAGGACCACGACGAAGGTCTGGCCGCGCTCGAAAGCGGCAAGATCCAGGCCTATGCCGCCGATCGCGTGGTGCTCATCGGGCTCGGCCGCGGCGCCAAGGATCCCGCGAAGCTGATGCTGGCCGATCAACTGTTCACCTACGAGCCCTATGGACTGGTGGTCCGCCGCAACGACGCCGACTTCCAGCTGGCGGTCAACACCGCGCTCGCGCGGACCTACCGGTCGGGCGAGATCGCTCAGATCTACGAGAAGTGGTTCGGCGCCTGGGGCGCGCGGCCCAGTCGCCTGCTGCTGGCCATGTTCGCGTTGAACGCGACACCCGAATAAACGTCATTCGACGAACCCGACCGAACGAGCCGGGCGGTTTCCACCGCCCGGCTTTTTCGTATGTCAGATATCGGCGTAGACGTGGGTCTCGGCCTTGGCGCCGGGGTGGGTCACCGCGCCGTCGCAGGCGTCGCCCACCTGTTGGGCGTACTTCCACAACGCGCCCGACTGAAAGTCGTGCTTCCGGGGCTTCCAAGCCTTGCGGCGCTCGGCCAACTCGGTCTCCGGCAGCTCCACGTCGATGGTTCCCGCGATGGCGTCGATAACGATCATATCGCCGTCGCGGAGCAGCGCGATGGGGCCGCCCACCGCCGCTTCCGGCCCGATATGGCCGATGCAGAAGCCGCGGGTTCCGCCGGAGAACCGCCCGTCGGTGATCAGCGCCACCCTGTCGCCGGCGCCCTGGCCATAGAGCGCGGCGGTGGTGGAGAGCATCTCGCGCATGCCGGGTCCGCCGCGCGGCCCCTCGTAGCGGATCACCAGCACGTCGCCGTCGCGGTAGTCCCGCCGATCGACGGCGGCGAAGCATTCCTCCTCGCTGTCGAAACAGCGCGCCGGACCGCGGAATTTCTGATTGGTCATGCCCGCGACCTTGACGATGGCCCCTTGCGGCGCCAGCGAGCCCTTGAGCCCCACCACCCCGCCGGTGGGCGACAGCGCCTTCGAGACCGGCATGATCACGTCCTGATCGATGGGGAACACCACGTTCTCGAGGTTCTCGGCCATGGTCCGGCCGGACACGGTGATGCAGTCGCCATGGATAAACCCGGCGTCATACAGCGTCTTGAGCAGAACCGGCACGCCGCCGACCTCGTACATGTCCTTCGCCACGTAACGCCCGGCGGGCTTCAGGTCGGCGATGTAGGGGGTGCGGCGGAAGATCTCGCACACGTCGTCCAAGTCGAAGTCGATTCCCGCCTCGTGGGCCATGGCCGGCAGGTGCAGCCCGGTGTTGGTGGACCCGCCCGAGGCGGCCACCACGGTGGCGGCGTTTTCCAGGGATTTGCGGGTGACGATGTCGCGCGGCCTGAGACCGAGCGCCAGCGCCTTCATCACCGCCCGGCCCGAGATCTCGCACAGCGCGTCGCGTGATTCGTAAGGCGCCGGCGCGCCCGACGATCCCGGCAGCGCCAGGCCGATGGCCTCGGAAACGCAGGCCATGGTGTTGGCGGTGAACTGGCCGCCGCACGATCCCGCCGACGGGCACGCCACGCACTCGAGCGTATGCAGGTCCTCGTCCGACATGTTGCCGGCGGAGTGCTGGCCCACCGCCTCGAACACGTCCACCACCGTCACGTCGTGGCCCTTGAAACGCCCGGGCAGGATCGAGCCGCCGTAGATGAACACCGAAGGCACATTGAGCCTGATCATCGCCATCATCATCCCCGGCAACGACTTGTCGCAGCCCGCGAGGCCCACCAGCGCGTCGTAGCAATGACCGCGCATGGTGAGTTCCACCGAATCGGCGATCACATCGCGCGACGCCAGCGACGATTTCATTCCGGCATGGCCCATGGCGATGCCGTCGGTGACGGTGATGGTGGTGAACTCGCGCGGCGTGCCGCCGGCGGCCTTGACCCCGCGCTTGACCACCTGAGCCTGGCGGCTGAGCGAGATGTTGCAGGGCGCCGCCTCGTTCCAGCAGGTGGCGACGCCGACGAACGGCTGGTCGATCTCGGCCTCCGTCATTCCCATGGCGTAATAATACGAGCGATGCGGCGACCGCTCGGGGCCGACGCTGACGTGGCGGCTGGGAAGCCTTGATTTGTCGAAAACGGCGGGGCGGGAGTTGTCAGGCATGGCGCGGCCTCTTGTTCTGGCAAAAGGGACGAAAAGAGAGGCAAGGATAGTGGAGTGCGCGGGCCGTTCCTAGACCCTTATGAGCCGGTGATAAACTGGTCGATGAACGCCGCCATGGCATCCAAAGTGGCCTCCGGCTGTTCCAGGTACGGCGAATGGCCACAGTCGGGAATCATCACCGTTTCCGCCGGTCCGGAAACCTGGCGTGCGATGGCGTCCACCTGGGCGACGCTGCCGTAATGGTCGTCTACTCCCTGAAGAACGAGGACGGGGACGGTAATGCCGGGCAAATAACGTTCCACGTTCCAGTCGCGGAATTCCGGGCTCAGCCAGACGTTGCACCAGCTCCAGAACGCCCAATCCACGTTGTCACCGTGATAGCGGGCGAGCTTTTCGCGGATGCCTGTGGTTTGGTAGGCTTCGCGCGCCTCCTGGATGCCCTGGATGGTGATGTCCTCGTTGAACACATGGGCGGCCATGGAAATGACGCCGTCGACCCGCTCGGCCCCGCCGTTACCGACATACATCAGCGAGATCGTTCCGCCGTCGCTGGTGCCGACGAGAACCGCCCGTTGCACCTCGGCCGCGTCCAGAACCTTGGGCAGAACCCCGAGGGCCTCGGTGAGATGGTAATCGACCGCCAGCAGATCCTCCACCGGATCGGAGCGGCCGTAACCGGGCCGGCTATATACCAGCGCGCCGAGACCGGTGCGCTCGGCCAGCCGGTCGGGGAAGTCCTTCCACAAGTCGACGCAGCCCAATCCCTCGTGCAGAAACACGAGGGTTGTGGCCTCCGCCGGGCCCGGCCCAATCCAGCGGTATTCCAGGCGGGATCCGTCGACCTGAAGAAATCCGGCCTTCGATTCTAGTGTCATATCGGAGCCCTCTTCTCCCCCGTTCCTTCACTACCGTATCCAGATTGGCCTTGATTTAACCACCTAAGTGCCCGAATGGGAGGGAATTGGCGACATCATTTGTAGGCGAAAAACACAATCGCATGACTTTCATGACCATCACCCCCATCCGATGTTTCTGCGTTGCGACCCTGATGGCGTTGACCGCCGGCTGCGCGGAAGGCCCAAGCGGCAGTGTCACCGTGGAGGGCGCGCTCGCGGGGATGGATGCGGGGTCCACGCCCGCGACACCCGCAACATTGAGACTGACCCATCACCTTGGGGCTTCGTTGCGGCGCGTGGCCGAGGCGCCCGACCCCAGCATCGAAGATCTGCAATCCATGACGCTTAGGGTCGCCTCGGTAAGCGGCGGACCGTTCCGCGACGATTTCGTTCTCGCCGCCGTCGTCACGGAGTCGGATGCCTCGGACAGCGCCGGCGCACCGTTTCGGTATCTTGGGGACGACCCGGACTGGGTTCGACGGCGCGAGGGGAATCTGACTCTCGTCAGCCTGTCCGTCGGCGCTGGAGGAAAGGCGGGGCAAAGCGCCACCCGAACATTTGCGTCCGGGCCGAGCCAACGCGCCGGCGCGGCCTGGCTTGTCCGATTGGAGAGTAGCGACCCGGTGATCCCTTGGACCATCGACGAAGGCGACGCGCGATGCCAGGCCGTCTCCCCTTCTTCATCCTTCGTGGCGCCGCCGATGGGGCAAACGCGCGACTGCTTAGACCTTGGCACCCTGGCCGGCATGGTGCTGGCGCACGTGGCGAAGGCCGTGACCGAAGGATTGGACGACGGTCCGCTGCCGACCCTGGTCACCGCCACCCGGCATGAGCTGTTCATCGTCCCCTCGCTGGACCAAGCAAACGCCCTCGGCGGCCCTGGATTTGGCTTCATTTATTCGGCGGAGCTGCGAATTGGCGAGCATGGGGGGCGAGCCCAAGCCACCGTCCACGTCCCCATCGGCGTGCATTTCCGGCCGGACGTTGCGGTGGTTCTCGAACCCTTGGGGGCGGCGCCGCTTTCCCCTATTACCGTCGGCCGGGTGACCCTGGCTTATCAAGACCGCGGGGCCGGCGAGAGGGTGGCACGGGAGATCCGCGCCCTCATCGTCGAGATCCTGGAGCGCACGGCGCTTCCGCCCATCGCCGTCGACGGCAAGGACGTCCCGGCGGAACAGGCCATCGGACAGATAATCGGCGCGGTCGCGCCCCAACCGGCGACCGCGAGTGCGGCCTCCTCGAATATCGACGTTGTCGCGCTGCCCGTGGACCGCTCGCCGATGGAAGCCCCCGTTCGAACGCTCGTGCTCTCGCTCCGGCGCGTTTCCACCGCCATTTCCACCGGCGGCGCTCTCAATGCGTCGCGGGCGGACCCATCGGCGCGACCGCAAGCCACCGCGACGCGCGATGGATCCGTGACCGTGACAACCCCCCTGGATCCGCCCGGACGCATCCGCCGGGTCACCACCCTGTCACCCGTGCGGACGGGTGATCCGTATGAACTCCGCATTCTGCGGTAACCGGCGGGTATTATGAGTTAGGAGAGCTTGCGAATGGGCGCCTTCGGTAATCTCGCCGTCGTCGACGCGTTGATCATCGTCGCCTTTCTGCTGGCCATTGCGGTCGCCGGATACGCGTTCTCGCGGGCCGCGTCCAAGGGCTTGGACGACTACTTCCTCGGCGGCAAGAAGATCCCGTGGTGGATTCTCGGCGTCTCCACCTCGTCGTCCAATTTCGACATGTCCGGCACGATGATCATTGTCGGCCTGGTGTTCGCGCTCGGCTACAAGGGCTTTTTGGTGGAGATGCGGGGCGGGGTCGGCATCGCGCTGGCGTTCATCATGATCTTCCTCGCCAAGTGGCTGCGGCGCTCGCGGGTCATGACGTCCGCGCAATGGATGCGGCTCAGGTTCGGAACCGACCGCCAGGGCCGGGCGGCCCATCTGCTCAGCGCGGTCGCCAACATCGCCCTCTCGTTGGGCATGATCATCTACTTTTCGAAGGGCGGGGGAAAGTTTCTCACCTACTTCCTGCCGTTCTCCGAGTTCACCTGCATCGTCGCGATGGTGGCCGTCGGCCTGTTCTATACGCTCATGTCCGGGCTCTACGGCGTGGTGTTCACCGACGTCATTCAGATGACGGTGATGACCCTGACGTCGATCTTCATCACCGCTTACGCCTTCGACCTGATGCCCACGGTGGCCCTACCCTCGGGGTTCATGAACCTGGATCTGGCGACGCCAACCTTCGTCGGCGGCGCGCTCGGCGACCAGCCGCCCGAAACCATGGAGGCGATCTTCGCCTTTTTCGGGGTCAGCGTGTTCCTGTGGATCCTCAGGTCCACCATCGAGGGCATGGGCGGCGTCGGCGGCTACACCGACCAGCGGTTCTTCGCCGCGCGGTCGGAACGCGAGGCCGGGCTCGTGGCGTTCGAGAGCATCGTGCTGTCGGCGTTCCGCTGGACCCTGATCGCCGGCCTGGTGGTCATGGGCTACGCCATTCTCGCGGACGGCGGCGACACCGCCCGGGTGATCAGCCAGGACCCCGAAAAGGTCCTGCCGGTGGTGATCGCCGAAATGCTTCCCGTGGGGGTGACCGGCATCGTCATCGTCGGACTGATCGCCGCCGCCATGTCCACCTTCGATTCCACCCTCAACGCCGGCGCGTCCTACATCGTCAAGGACATCTATCAGACCTACCTCCATCCCGAGGCGCCCCAGCATCGGCTGGTCTCGGTCTCGCGCTGGGCGACATTGGGCCTGTGCGCCGCCGGGGTAGGCCTCGCGAGCCTCATTCCCAACATCAACGTGATCTGGAGTTTCGTGACCATGGGCCTGGGCGCGGGCCTGTTCGTGCCGCTGTTCCTGCGCTGGTACTGGCCGCGCCTCAACGGTTACGGGTTCGCGTTCGGCACGGCCGCCGGCATGATCGCGGGGATCGCCTTCAAGGCGATCCTGGCGTGGCCCCTGCTCTGGTCGTTTCCGGGCACCATCCTCGCGGCATTCACGGCGAGCGTCGCCGTCTCGCTGGCGACCGAGCCGACGGACCGCGAGGTGCTCGTGGATTTCTGGCATCTGATCAACCCCTGGGGCTTTTGGTCGGCGTATGCGCGGGACGCCCGGGACCGCGGGCTCGTGACCGAAAAGAGCATGGCCGAACGCGCCCGTGAGCGCTTTAACGACCTGGTGGCGCTCGGGTTCGCGCTGCCCTTCCAAGTGTCGCTGCTGATCGCCGCCATGGCGTTCGTGTTCCATGACTGGAGCAAGTTCACGATCTCCGGAATCGTCGTCGTCCTGAGCGCCGCCGGGCTCTATGTCTTCTGGTACCGGACTTCTCAAGGCCCCCGATGTCTGCGCCCGGGAGGACGCCCATTTCGAACCGCTGGTGCGCGAGCGCATCGAACCCCGAATTATACCAACGGTCACTAATAATGACTCATTGTGACCGTTGGTAACACATCGCCCGCCGAGAAAAACCGGAAAACCGGCGCTGATAGACCATACCGCACAATCTCTTGCATATACCCCGAGTGGGGTATAAATATCCAAATAGGGACTGGGAAAATGACGGCGGTCCGGCCGCCGTGTGTGGAATTCCTTTGTGAGAGGGGGAACCAAGATCATGACCACCGACAGAAACGCGCGCGGCAGCCTCGAGGCTCGACCTACAATACGCCGATCCCGCAACTGACGCCCGGCGGTTTCGCCTGAACATGAGATGGGCGCGTCTGCCCACACGCACGCACCTTGGATTTCGGGCGCATGCGCCCGAGCGGCTGGCCGGCCTTTTCCTCGCGGCCGTCGTTTTAGGTGTTTTGGGCATCGAACCGGTTTCCGCCGACATGACCATCTACGAGGACGATATCGTAAAGCTCGACGCGCGGCTGCGCGCCGGCGCGGCGGTCTTCGGCACGTCGAACTCATGGTTCGGAAACTCCAGGCGGGTCATCGGCAGCGACCCGGACGTCTGGTTCGAGGCGTTCTCGGAGTTCGGTCTCGCCGGCACCGCCAACGTGCTGAACGGCACGCTTTACGGCGCCGTCACCGGCGTCTACACCGGCCAGCGCCAGGAGGACCCCCGCGGCAACAACTCCAACGACAGCGTCAACGTGGAAAAGCTTTTTCTGGGATGGCGCTATGACAAGGGCATCCCCACCGGCGTCCCGTCGCTCGACATCGACGCCATTGACCTCTCGGTCGGGCGTCAAGAGTACAAGATCGGCAGCGGTTTTCTCATCTGGGACGGCACGTTCCGGCGCCGCGACAACGTCGGCTTTCAGTTCGATCCCAGGCAGGTGTGGCAACTCGCCGGCATTGGACGCATGGGCATCGGTCCCCTGAAGATCGAGGGGTTCTATCTCAATCCCGAGGCCGAAAACGATTACCAGCGCATGACCGTGGAAGCGAAGGGCTGGGGAGTCAACGCGGAATACGATCTCGGCGATTACGGATCGATGGGCGCTACCGCCGGTCATATCTTCGACGGCGACGGCTTGCCCATCCGCGAGGGCGGCAATGTCGTTAACATGCGGGCGAATGTCACTCCCCTGAAGTCCCTGCCCGGCCTGTCCTTCTATGGCGAGTTCGCCTACGAACAAAACGGCGGCCGGGCCGAGGCCCTTGGCTACGCCCTGCAGGGCGGATACCGGGCCCAACACTGGTGGGGTTCGCCATCGGTCGCCTATCGTTACGCCTATTTCAGCGGCGACGACCCGGACACGAAGAACAAAGACGAGGCGTTCGACCCGCTAGCCTACGGCGGAAGCGACTGGGGGACGTGGTTCCAGGGCGAGATTATCGGCCATTACGTTTTGCTGAACACCAACCTCAAGACCCACATGGTGCGCTTCGACCTAAAACCCCTCGAAAGCGTGATGACCGGCGTTCAGTACTACCAGTTCGAACTCGACCACGCCAAGAGCTTCGGCGCCACCGCGTCCTCCTTCGCCCAGGAACTCGACGTCACCGCCACCTGGTTCATCGACCAACGCTTCCGAATTACCGCCGTCGGCGGCGTCGCCCGCCCCCAGCAAGCCGCCAAGCAACTCACCGGCGGCGACAAGGATTGGTTCATCGGCAAGCTGTTCCTGAATTTCCAGCTCTGACTGTCGCCATGGGAGGCAAGGAGAGAAAAGGACCCCTGGCCGGTGCGCCGCCACCTGACGTGGTGTGCCGGACCGGCACGACCCCCCCTTACAGACCTCCTGCGAGAGAGGCGCTCGCGCGTCCGGTGGCGGCCCGTGCCAGGGGCCCGAATGTGGCGGACGTTACCACCCAACGCCGCCAAACCTCCCGAAATTCCTTACATAAATACGCTCATACCAGCCAAAATCGCCAGCCACACGGTTATGCCGCTGAACACGATGCGTGACACCTTTTCCATCTCCATCCCACTCCCCCCTCTCCGATCCGGATCGCTGTCGCGGTCTAATTCCCATTCGGACCCCCGTCCCCGCGGACCTTGACCGGGGCGCGTCGGGGATTGGTCTTGGCGGCCCGCCCATTGATCGGCGCCGCGAGTTGTTTTGATCCCGACCATGGCGTCCTCCGTCATTCCTTGCCCGAGGCCCGCTAGAACTCGGGGTATTTGAAATCCTTCGTTAACCTGGCAAGGACAGTACGCCGGATGCCGGCGCGCCACTGTGAACTGGTTCACACTTCCTTCGTTAAATTTTTCGAAAAATTATAAACTCGCGGCGGAAATCGCCGAGTTTCCGGGCGTTTAGTCGCGCCAGTGACGCGATCACTCCTCCGGCCAGAGGCCGCCCTGGATGTCCACCAGCGTCAACTCGGCGGGATTGAGGACCACGTGTTTGATGCGGTGGCGGTTCCAGGTGTAGGTGATATGCACCAGCCCGTCGCGGCCCTGGATCACCGCCGGATAGGAGAACTCGCCGAGGCCGTCCTCCAGGACCCGCGCCGCTTGCCAATGGCCGCCGTCATTCGAAAGGGCCACGTTGAGCGGCGACCGGTGGCGGTTGGAGTGGTTGTAGACCAGCAGCGCCCGGCCGTCCGCCAGCATCACGGCGTCGGTGCCGCTGTCGGGGTTGGGCAGCATGGTCGGCATCATCTCCGACCAGGTGTAGCCGCCGTCGTCGGAGCGGCATTCGGCGATCACCCCTTGGCGGGTCCGGCAGAGGATCTGCATGCGGCCGCTCGGATAGGTCAGGATGCTGGGCTGGATGGCGGCGAACACCTTGCCGTCGTTGAGCGGTTCGGACTGGCTCCACGTATGGCCGAGGTCAGCCGTGTGCTCCAGATGAACGCGCCAGCCGGTGTCTTCCGTGCTGGACGGGCACAAGAGCCCGCCGTTGGGCATCTCCACCGGTTTGTTCTTGATGGGCCCCAGAAATCCCGGCGGCAGGCGCCGCGGCGGCGACCAGGTGCGGCCCCGGTCCTGCGACGTGGCGAGCATGCCCCACCAGCGGCTGGGAGTGGGCCCCACCTTATAGAACAGCACCAGCGGTCCGCTCGCCGGCTGGTGAAGAACGGGGTTCCAGCAGGGATAACGTTTCCAACGGCCGACCACGCCGTTGGCCACCTCCACCGGCTCCGACCAGCCGCCCGCCTCGCCCTCGCGCCGGGCCAGCCAAATGCCCACGTCGCGGCGCCCTTCGCGCGATCCGCCGAACCAGGCGGCCACCAGGCCGGCGCCGGTGTCGACGCCGGCATCGACGATCGTCGAGGCGTGCGCCGAGACGAAGGGCGCGCGCTCGAATATGAACTCCGACCTCATCTCCCGATCTTTCCCGGCCGCCGCGCCGCGCCGGTATTCGGAGGGCGCGCGGCCCGCCTCACGACTCGCGGAAGGTATGCTCGAAGGTCTGGAAAACCGGCTGCATGAGATATTCGAGCAGCGTCTGCTCCCTTACCGAAAGGTACGCCTCCGCCGGCAAACCGGGTTGGAGTACCACCTCCGGCGCGACTTCCTTGAGCTGGTCGGCGTCGACCCGGATCCGGGCCGTGTAATACGGCATCCCGGTCCGCTCGTCCTGCATTGAATCGGCCGATACATGGATCAACTCGGCCTCGATCCGCTTCATGAACCGCTGGGGGTATGTGGGGAACATGACATAGCCGTGCATTCCCACATGGACGTCGTCGATATCCTTCGGCGACAGCCGCGCGTCGATGATCAGCTCCACCTCCGAGGGCACGATGTCGAAGACCGGCTCGCCGGGGCGCACGACGCCGCCGAGGGTTTTGAACTTCAGGTTCAAAACGGTGCCCGGCACCGGCGCCGTGATCGTCGTCCGCGACAGCTTGTCGAGGCTCTGCTTGATCTGCTGCTCCACCTCGGCGCGGCGCGACTGCACATCGGTCAACTCGGTGTCGGCCTCTTCGACGCGGGTCATCTTGATGTTGATGATCTGCAGTTTGGTTTCGCCGATGGTCTCTTCGGTGCGGGCAATGCGGGCCAGCAATTCGCCCTCGGTCCCCAGCAATTCGGCTTCCTCGCGCTGCAACGCCAAAAGCTGGGGCTTGGGCGCATAGCCCTTGGCGACCAGGATTTTTTTGGCCCCCAGCTCCTCGCGAATCAGCTCCATTTGCCGCCGCGTACCGGTGATCTGGCGTTCGAACCCGATGATCTGCTGCTCATTCTGGGCGATCCGTTGCGCGAGAATAGCCTCGCGGCCCTCGTCGGTGGCCTTGCGGGTTTCGAACTGGTTGCGCTGCTGAGCGATAATCTCCTGGACGCCGGGATCGTTCCTGTCGGCGAGCGCCGGGTGATCGAACCGGATCTCGGCCTCGCCGTTGCGTTCGGCATCGAGACGCGCCTCGCGGGCGGCCAGCATTTCCAGACGGTTGGACAGCGCGCCGACCTCCGCCTGGGCTTGAACGTCATCGAGCACCATCAAGACGTCGCCCTTCTGCACCACGTCGCCTTCCCGGACCAAAATCTCGCGGATGATGCCGCCCTCGAGATGTTGAACCGTGCGGATGCTGCCTTCGGGACTGACCACGCCCGACGCGATGGCCGCGGCCGAGAGCGGCGCCGTCGCGGCCCAGCCGCCACCGATGACGAAGAACGCGACCACGACGGCGAACCCCACCAGAGCCGGCCGCCTGAGCTCGCGCCCGAGGGCCGGAGGCGGGGGTGGCGCGCCGGCGCCTTGTCCTTGGGCGAGCGCGAGCGCCGGCAGCTTGGCTTCCGTCGACTGCAGTTCATTTGACATGTTGTGAACCCTTTTTCTTCTCTGCCTTCAAGGCCGCTATTCGCCGGCCGCGCCGGCCGCGCCGGCCGAAGGCGAGGCGGTCTGGTTGCTGACGACGCGCGGCCGTTTGTCGGCGGGCAGCTTAACCGGCCTCAACTTTCCGAGAACTTCGTCGCGGGGGCCGAACATCTCCATGACTCCGTTGCGAAGCACCAGAAGTTTGTCCACCGGCTTCAGGATACTGGGCTGATGGGCAACCAGCACCACGGTGCCGCCCCAAGCCTTGACCGTCTCGATGGCCTTCACCAGGGCCGCCTCGCCCTCGCCATCCAAGCTGGCGTTGGGCTCGTCGAGCACCACGAGCCGCGGCTTGCCATAGAGGGCGCGGGCCAGGCCGATGCGCTGGCGCTGGCCCCCGGACAGGAACGATCCGCTCTCGCCGATCTCCGTCTCGTAGCCCTGCGGCAGATGCAAAATCATCTCGTGGACACCGGCGATGGTGGCCGCCTCGACCACCGCCTCCGGGTCCGGATCGGGATAGAGCCGGGCGATGTTTTCCTTCACCGACCCCGAAAACAGCTCCACGTCCTGGGGAAGATAGCCAATGAAGGGTCCGAGCTGGTCCGCCGGCCATTCGAACATGTCGGCGCCGTCGAGACGGGCGTTGCCCCGCGTCGGCTGCCATGTTCCCACCAGAAATCTTGCACAGCGTGGTCTTGCCCGACGCCGAGGGCCCGATGACACCCATGGCTTCGCCGGGCTCGAGGACGAAGTTGATCCCGGCGAGCACCGGTTGTTCGCGCCCCCGCTGCATGAAGATGACCCGCTCGCAGGAGAGCTGCCCCTTGGGGGCCGGCAACGGCATGTTTTCCTTGCGCGGCGGCACGCGCTCCAGGAGCCGCTTCAAGCGTTCCCAGGCATCCCGCGCCAGCACCAGTTGACGCCACGCGCCGATCAATTGATCGACCGGAGCAAGGGCCCGGCCCAGCAGGATGGAACCGGCGATCATTCCGCCCGGCGCCATTTCACCTTGAAGAACCAGATAGGCGCCGGCGCCGAGGATCAGCATCTGAACAAAGACACGAAAGAACTTGGAAAAGCCTGCCACCGCGGCATTGCGATCGCCGGCGACGAGGTTCTCGTCGAGCGCCTTTTGGTTCTGACGGCTCCACCCGGTGAGGAACCCGGGAAGCATGCCCATGGCGTGCAGAACCTCGGCATTGCGGGTCGCCGTCTCCACCCGTTGGTTGGCGGCGATGGACGCCGCTCCCGCTTGCCTCAGGGGCCTGCGCGACACGTATTCATTCAGTACGGCGATGCAAAACAGAATAACCGCCGCGACGATGGCGATGATGCCGAGCAACGGATGCATGAACCAGATGACCGCCAGAAAGATCGGCATCCACGGAAAATCGAGCACCGCCTTGATGCCGTTCCCGCCCAGGAGATTGCGAATGCTCTGCAAATCGCGCAACGGCTGAGCGCCCGTCGACGTCCCGTGCAGCGCGCCGCGCATGCTCACCTGAATCAACTCGGGCGCCAGTGTCTGTTCCAGCCATCGGCTGATCCGGCCCAGGAGCTTGGTCCTGACCATTTCGAGAGCCCCCATGACCGCGACGGCGACACCGGCGATGATGGTCATGAAAATCAGGGTTTCGACCTTGCCGCTCGAAAGCACACGGGTAAAGACCTGCAACATGTAGATGGGCGATGTGAGGACCAGCAGATTAATGAAACAGCTGAAAATCAACACGAGCGGTATCGCCCTGCGGACTTGCTTCAGCGCCGCCCTCAAGGGGTTTGCGTCGTCCTGCGTCATATCTATCCTTGATCTCGGCCGTTGTTCCGAAAATGAAGAGCCCGTTGCCCGCCACGGGGGTAAGAGCTCATCGTTTATACCTTAAACGCGAATAGTGAACAAGCTGCTCTTATAAGTTGCAGCAAAAATCTTTAAAGATTACGTCCCCATCCGGCTTTTTCAGCCATGCCGATCATTTCCGGCAAAGCTCGTCCCGGCAGGGTAAACGCCGGCATACCCGAACAGCGGGTAGCACGCATCGCCTTTGATCGTAACGCGCTTCCCCAGCGTCTCACAAGCGCGATGGTGACAAACCTCCGAACGATATAGTCGATACTCATTAAAGAGCATCAGAATCAAGGCCAAATGACGGCGGTGGGTTTTATTCCGAGGCCCATTGGCATGCCCCGGATCACTCCAATATCGCGAACACGGCGCCATACCCGGGCAAACGGACGTGATCGCCCTCAAGATCGCCGGGTAGGCCGGGACCGTCGAGCGGCGTCGGCGAGCCCACCACCGGAAGGCGGACCCGGGCCGGCTCGGTGCTCGGGTTGAAGACGCAGAGCAGGCGCTCGCCGGAGCTTGATCTCTCGAACGCCAGCACCGGCTCGGGCATGTCCAGGAACCGGATATCGCCGTCGATGAGAGCCGGGTGCCGCTTTCGCCAGGCAAGCAGCGCGCGGGTGAAATTAAGCATCGACGACGGGTCGGACGCCTGCCGGTCGACGGCAAGAGGACCGTGGGCGGGATCGATGGGCAGCCACGGCTCGCCATCGGAAAAACCGGCGTGGGGCGTTTCGGATCGCCACGGCATGGGCGTGCGGGCGCCGTCGCGGCCCTTGTGCTCGGGCCAGAAGTTTATTCCCTCGGGATCCTGAAGACGATCGAAGTGAACCTCGGCCTGCGGCAGCCCCAATTCCTCGCCCTGATAGATAAACAGGGTTCCGCGCAGCGAGACGAGCATCGCCATCAACACCTTGGCGAGGGCCGGCGAGGATCCGGCGTCGCCGCCCCAGCGCGACACCACCCGCTCCACGTCATGGTTGCTGAACGCCCACGACGGCCAGGCCGTCGCGGAAGCGGCCAGCATCGCTTCCACCGACCGCCGGATATGCACGGCGCCCAGCGACTGGCGGAGAAAAACGAAACTGTAGGCCGTGTGATAGCGGTCCGCACCGTCGGTGTACGCCACCATGGTCCCCACGGGATCGTCGCTGGCGATTTCGGCCACGGCCATGCGGTCCGGGTAGCGATCCAGAAGAGCGCGCAGACGAGCGACGAACACCAGGTTTTCCGGCCGCGTCCGGTTGTAGACCTGCCGCTGCAGCCAGTAGGGCTTGATCGGGTTGGGATGGGCGAACGGCGGATTGTCGCGCAATTGCGGATCGTGCATGAAAAAGTTGGCCACATCCAGGCGAAACCCGTCGACGCCGCGATTCAGCCAAAAGGCCGCGGCATCGAGAACCGCCTGCTGGACATCGAGGTTGTGGAGATTCAGGTCCGGCTGTTCCTTGAGAAAATTGTGCAAGTAATATTGCCGCCGGCGGGTGTCCCAATCCCAGGACGGTCCGCCGAAAACGGCGAGCCAGTTGTTGGGCGGCGTGCCGTCTTCCTTGGGATCGGCCCACACGTACCAATCGGCTTTCGGGTTGTCGCGGCTGGAACGGCTCTCGACGAACCAGGGATGCCGGTCGGAGTTGTGGGAGTACACCTGATCGATGATCACCTTAAGTCCCCGCCGGTGGGCTTCCGTCAGCACCCGGTCGAAATCGCTCAAGGTTCCAAACATGGGGTCCACATCGCAATAGTCGGCGACGTCGTACCCGAAGTCCTTCATGGGCGATGGAAAGAACGGCGAGATCCAGATGCCGTCGACGCCGAGACTGGCGATATAGTCCAGATTGCCAACGATTCCCGCCAAATCGCCGATGCCGTCGGCATTGGTATCCAAAAAGCTTCGCGGATAGATCTGGTAGATCACCGCGCCCCGCCACCACTCACTCATTCCCCCGCTCCCCCTCGGTTTTGATTGATCGAACCCAGCGAACACCTAGTACCGACTATCACAGTTCCGTGCCCCATGTGATTGCTTTTCCCGTGTCCTCGGCAGGAGGCGGTGCGCCGGCGACGCCGGAGCATCGTCAAGCGCCGTCGACGCCCCGCGGACGCGGGAAAAGCAACCCTCCGGGCGGTCTTCCGAGGCCCCCGGCGGCGTTGCGGGCCGCTTGTGATGCTCCAGCATCACGGCGCGCCCCGCGCCTGGCGGGACGGCCTCGGAAGGCCGTCGCATGGGGCACGGAACCGTGATAGACGGTACTAGCCGGGGATCCTTGCTGGCCGTGCCTGGGCATCGACCACGGTGAAAGCGCTCATGTTGATGAGACCGCGCACGGACACCGACTCGGTCATGATGTAAATCGGCCCCGCCACGCCGATCAGGATCGGCCCGATGGGAACGGCCTGCCCCAAAATCTTGATTATGCTCTGCGCGATATTGGCGGCCTCCACGTTCGGCATGATGAGCAGATTGGCCACGCCTTTCAGCCGTGAATTGGGAAAAATCCGATTGCGGATGTCTTCCGAGAGAGCGGCGTCCGCATGCATTTCTCCCTCGCACTCCAGATCGGGCGCGACCTGTTCAAGCAAGACCCGCGCCTTCCGCATCTTCCGCGCCGAAGGGCAGTCGATACTGCCGAAGTTGGAGTGCGAGAGCAGCGCCACTTTCGGCTCGATGCCGAATCGTCTGATGGCCTCGGCGGCGAGGATGGCCATCTCGGCGATTTCCTCCGCCGTCGGGTCGGGAGTGACGTGGGTATCACAAACGAAATACGTTCCCCGGGGATGAATAAGCGCGCGCAAGGCCGAAACGTCCTGGACTCCCTCGCGCTTGCCGATGACGTCCAGAACGTGGCGAAGATGCATGCGATAGTCGCCCAGCGGACCACAGAGCACGGCGTCTGTCTCGCCAAGCCGCAGCATCACCGCCGCCAGGGCGGTCGTGCGCGTCCGCATCAACCGCTGGGCGGCTTCCGGCGTAATCCCGCGCCGCTCCATGATCCGGTGGTACTCCCGCCAGTGATCCTCGTAGCGCGGATTGTGATTGGGGTCGACAATCTTGAAATGAACGTCGGGCTCGATGCGGAGCGCGAGTTCGATAAGGCGTGCTTCGATGATCGCGCGCCGGCCGACGAGGATGGGCTGGGCGAGGCCTTCGTCGACGACAACCTGGGTGGCCCGCAGAACCCGGCGCAACTCGCCCTCGGCATAGACCAGCCGCCGCGGATGGTGTTTGGCGCTTTCGAAGACCGGCTTCATGAGCGATCCCGTGCGGAAAACGAATGCGCTGAGCCGTTGACGATACGCCTTGAAATCCTCGATCGGCCGGGTCGCGACGCCGCTGTCCATGGCGGCCTTGGCCACGCTTGGCGCGACCTCCACCATCAAACGCGGATCGAACGGTTTGGGGATTAGGTATTCCGGCCCGAATTTGAGCTCCTCGCCGCCGTAAGCGGCCGCGACGATATCCGACGGCTCGGCATTCGCGAGATCGGCGAGCGCCATCGCGCAGGCGATCTTCATGTCCTCGTTGATGGCCGTCGCCCCTACATCCAGGGCCCCGCGGAAGATATAGGGAAAGCAAAGGACGTTATTGACCTGATTGGGATAGTCGGAGCGCCCCGTCGCCAGGATGGCGTCGGGCCGGACGGCTTTCGCCTCCTCGGGCAGGATCTCGGGGTCGGGATTGGCGAGCGCGAAAATCAGGGGGCGATCGGCCATCGTCTCGACCATCTCGGGTTTCAATACCCCGGGCGCCGAGAGACCGAGGAAGATATCGGCCCCCTCGATCACCTCGGCGAGCGAACGGGCCTCGGTGGGCTGGGCGTAACGTTGCTTTCTGGGATCCATCAGTTCGGTCCGACCCTGGTAGGCCACGCCGGCGATGTCCGTGACCCAGATATTGCCGGCCGGCAGACCCATGCCGACCAACAGATCGAGGCAGGCAAGCGCGGCGGCCCCGGCGCCCGACGTCACCAGTTTGACCGATGCGATGTCCTTCCCGACCACCCGAAGACCGTTGATGACCGCCGCGGTGACGATGATCGCCGTTCCGTGCTGGTCGTCGTGAAACACCGGGATCTTCATGCGTTCCCGCAGCGCGTCCTCGATCTCGAAGCACTCCGGCGCCTTGATGTCCTCGAGATTGATGCCGCCGAAGGTGGGTTCCAGGCTCGCGACGATGTCCACGAACCTCGCGGGATCCGTGGCGTCGATCTCGATATCGAAGACATCGATCCCCGAGAACTTCTTGAATAGAACCGCCTTCCCTTCCATCACCGGCTTCGAGGCGAGCGGACCGATGGCGCCGAGCCCGAGCACCGCCGTGCCATTGGTGATCACCGCGATCAGATTGCCGCGCGCCGTGACGGTCGCCGCCTCGAGCGGATCTTCGACGATCACCCGGCAAGCGGCGGCAACGCCCGGCGAATAGGCGAGCGCCAGATCGCGCTGATTGGCCAGCGGCTTGGTCGCGACCACGGCAAGCTTTCCGGGCGGCGACAAACGATGATATTCGAGCGCGCTCTCGCGCAGATCCTCCGGCATGGACGTCCCCTTCCGATGTTTTGTCGCCAGCGATTGTTATAAAAGGTGGTCTCTCCGCATCGAGCCGCAATCATTTACTCAAGCCAAGGCGGGAAGCTCGGCCGATGGCCGGGCTGACGCTCCATTCGACAGTTGAAAACGCAAAGCGGCATTTTGCTTATTTCCCTACAGTACAACTTTGTTGACCGGAGAAATTCCTCGGTTTCCCGCATTCGTCGCTTTCAAAGGCTGAGATTTGCATGTAAAACAGTCGTTAAGGCTGATCGTCTGGGGCATTGCTTCCCGGACACCTATTTAATGACTCGTTCAATCGAGCGTAACGTCCAGGGAGCTTCCGGCTTCCATAACAATTAGAGGGAGGATACGGATGCGTATCATCGTAAGTGGGCTTGTTCTTGCCGCTTTTGCGCTTATGACGCCCGTGGCGAACGCTGCGGACCCCATCGTTCTCAAATTCTCGCACGTCGTCGCCGAAAACACCCCGAAGGGGCAAATGGCCAACAAGTTCAAGGAACTTGTTGAACAGCGTCTCCCCGGAAAGGTCGTCGTCGAGGTCTATCCCAATTCTCAGCTTTTCGACGACGACAAAGTCCTCGACGCCATGTTGCTGGGCGACGTCCAGTTGGCGGCGCCGTCGCTGTCGAAGTTCGACAGGTATACCAAGGTGCTACAGGTTTTCGATCTGCCATTCCTGTTCAAGGACATGGAAGCCGTCGACCGGTTCCAGCAAGGCCCGACCGGAAAGAAACTGCTCGCCTCCCTCGAGGAGAAGGGGCTCGTCGGGCTCGGCTATCTCCACAACGGCCTGAAGCAGCTTTCGGCCAACAAGCCGCTCAACGTGCCGGCGGACGCCGAGGGCCTCAAGTTCCGCGTTCAGGCCTCCGATGTGCTGGTGGCCCAATTCGAGGCGGTGGGTGCGCTGCCGGTGAAGAAGCCGTTCTCCGAAGTGTTCATTCTGCTGCAGACCAAGGCCATCGACGGACAGGAAAATACTTATTCCAACATCTACTCCCAAAAGTTCTTTGAGGTACAGGAGTACATCACCGAATCCAATCACGGTTTGCTCGACTATCTCCTGATCACGTCGAAGGAATTCTGGGACGGGTTGCCGGACGATATCCGCACCGAACTTGAAGCGATCGTGGCGGACTCCCTCGACTACGGCAACAAGATCGCCGCCGACCTGAATACCGAGGCCAAGCAGAAGATTGTCGACTCCGGTCGTTCGAAGATTATCCTACTGACCGACGAGAACCGGCAGAAATGGGTCGAGGCGATGAAGCCGGTATGGAAGAAGTTCGAGGATGGAATCGGCAAGGACGTGATCGACGCCGCCGCCGCATCCAACTCGGCGAGCTGAGCCCCCGGAACGCTCGAACCTAGCGGACGATAACGGCGATGTTTGCTCGCGTGATCAATCATCTGGAGGAGGGATTCATTTCCCTCCTCCTCGTCACCATGACCCTGATCGTGTTCGTCGAAATCGTTCTCCGCTATGTATTCGGCGTGGGCCTGTTGTGGGCGGAAGAGGTGACGCTGCACCTTTCCGGCTGGCTGGTGCTGTTCGGCGCCTCGTACGGCGTCAAGGTCGGCTGCCACATCAACGTCGACACGGTTGTCCGCCTGATGCCCGCCAAGTGGCAGCGTATCGTCACCCTGCTCGCGGTCGCGCTATCCCTCGTCTACTGCGCCCTGATCCTCGAAGGATCGTGGATCTATCTCGAACAGCTGCTCAAGTACGGCATCAAAATGCAGGATGTGCCGATCCCGAAGTACTTCGCCCATTCGATCCTGCTGATCGGTTTCGTTCTTCTCGCCATTCGCTTGTTGGAGGTGGGCTGGAAGGTGTTTAAGGGCGAGGCTGACGGGTTCCAGACATCCGACGAAGCCAAGGAAGCGCTCAAGCTGATGGAGGAAGAGAAGCGCGCGGAAGAAGAAAAGCGCCGCGCCGGGCAGTCCCCAGGGCAATCAAACGCAGGAACGCCATGACGACCCTCGCCCTATTCGTCCTCTTGTTCGGCTGTCTGATCATCGGGATGCCTGTCTCCCTTGCGCTCGGGTTTTCCAGCGTCGTCACCATCCTGTTCTTCTCGAACGATTCCCTGGCTTCGATCGCGCTCAAGCTGCTCGAAGCGGTGACCTCGCATTATACGCTTCTGGCCATCCCATTCTTCATTTTATCGTCGGCGTTCCTGACCACCGGCGGCGTCGCTCGCCGGTTGATCCGGTTCGCGATCGCCGCCGTCGGCTACATTCCGGGCGGTCTGGCCATGGCTTCGGTGCTGGCCTGCATGTTGTTCGCGGCCGTGTCGGGATCGTCGCCAGCCACCGTCGCGGCGATCGGGTCGATCGTCATCGTCGGCATGGTCCGGTCCGGCTATTCGGAGAGCATGGCCGCCGGCGTTATCTGCAACGCCGGAACGCTCGGCATCCTGATCCCGCCCAGCATCGTCATGCTGGTGTATTCCGCGGCGACCGAGGTGTCGGCGGCGCGGATGTTCATGGCGGGTGTCCTGCCCGGCATTATGATCGGCCTGATGCTGATGGTCGTGATCTTCGTGGTCGCGATCGTGAAGAAGCTGCCGCGCCAGCCGTTCGAGGGCTTTGGCGAGTTGCTGGGCTCGGCATGGAGCGCGACTGGCGGCATTTTGCTGATCGTCATCGTTCTCGGATCCATCTACGGCGGTATCGCCAGCCCCACCGAGGCGGCGGCGGTGTCGGCGGTCTATGCCTTTGGAGTGGCGGTGCTGGGGTATCGCGATATCGGACCGTTGAAAGGCGTGCCATGGCGCGGCGGCGACGAATCGACCGGAACGATGATCGTCCGCAATGTGGGTCGTTGCGGCGCGGCGTTGGCTAAGTCGGTCGGCGATCCCGAGGTTCGCAAGACCGTCCTCGATGCGGCCAAGGTCACCATCATGTTGCTGTTCATCATCGCCAATGCCATGCTGTTCGCGCACGTGCTGACCACCGAAAAGATCCCCCATCACATCGCCGAGACCCTGACCGAGTGGCAATTGCCGGCGTGGGGGTTCCTGATCGTCGTCAACATCTTGCTGCTGATGGCCGGCAACTTCATGGAGCCGTCGGCGATCGTGCTGATCATGGCGCCGATCTTCTTTCCGATCGCGCTCAAGCTCGGCATCGACCCCATCCACCTCGGCATCATCATGGTGGTCAACATGGAGATCGGCATGATCACGCCGCCGGTCGGTCTCAACCTCTACGTGATCTCCGGCATCACCGGACACGACGTCATGTGGGCGGTGCGCTCGGCGCTGCCGTGGCTGGGACTGATGTTGATTGGTCTGGGGCTGATCACGTATATCCCGCAGATATCCCTGTTCCTGCCGGAACTGATTGATCAGCTCAGGGGGTACAAGTAACGTCGGCGAGTCCGCGTGGACTCCTTGTTTTTGTCAATGATGACAGTTGCTCCCGGGACCTCGCGGCCGGTCGGATCAAGGCCGGGACGTGGAATGGGAGTTTTGGAGGGGGTTGGGCCAATGTCGCATGCCAAGGTGCTATTGGGTGCAGTCGTTCTTGTTGCCCTTACAATGGCGTCGGGACGCGCCGACGAGCCTATTCTCATCCGATTCGCGCACGTCGTCGGCGAAGCAACACCCAAGGGTGTCGGCGCCACCCTGTTCAAGCAGCGGGTGGAGGAGCGGCTCGCTGGCCGGGTCAAGGTCGAGGTCTATCCCCGCTCCGAGAAATTCGACGATGACGAGGTGTTCGCGGCGCTGCTGTTCGGCGATGTGGAAATGGCGGCGCCGTCGTTCTCCAAGTTCAGAAGCTACGCGCCGATATTGAAGGTCTTTGACCTGCCGTTCCTGTTCACGGACGTGGACCATGTCCACCGCTTTCAGCAGACCGTGATCGGGTGGCAGCTTCTGCAGACCATGCTGCCGGTCGGCATAGAGGGGCTGGCGTATTGGGACAACGGCATGCGCGCCATTTCCGCCAACAAGCCGCTGCGCGTTCCGGCCGATGCCGAAGGTCTGGTATTCCGGATCGAGCCATCCGACGTGATTTACCAGCAATACGCGAGGATCGGCGTGGTTGGCCTACCCTTGCCGTTCAGGCGCGTCGTGGACTCCATCAAGGAAGGCTTGGTGAAGGGCCAGGAGAATTCCTGGTCCAACATCTACTCGCTTAAGATCCAATCTCTGCAGAAGAACTTCACCGAACTGAACCACAGCTTCCAGGGCTACATGGTCATCGCCGGTCAGGATTTCTGGGAAGATCTACCCGACGATATCCGATCGGAACTCAAGAAGATACTTGCCGAGGTCACGGTCGAGGTGAATCGGATGGCGAAAGTGCAAACCATCGGCGACCGCCAGAGGGTGGCGGAAACCGAGGGGGTGGAGATCATCACGCCGTCGGAAAAAGATCTGCACCTGTGGCGCGACGCCATGATACCGGTTTGGGCGCAGTTCGAGCCCGAAATCGGCAAGGTCGTTATCGACGCCGCCGTCGCGGCCGGCAATTCCCAATAGTCAAACACCTGCCCGCCATCTCGTGCGAAAAGAGCCGGTTTCCTACCGTGGGTGATCCGCGCCCGTGGGCGTCGCCTCGGATGTCAGCTCCCCGGTTGTCATCGCCGGGCGCGCCGGATCGTCGGGCCGATGGTGCCACCACGCCGTTTCGTTGATGGAGAACACGGGCCGGTAGTGCCCGACGTCGGCGGTTTCCTTCACCCGGCCGGTCTGATTGTCGAGAACCCATGTTCGCCCGCCGTAATACGCCACGAGAACGGCATGGGCGACCTTCAAAATCGAATCCCGGACCACAACCACGCGAAGATCGTCATCGGCCCAGCCAAGCTCCCTCAGCGAGATGTACTTGGCGATGGCGTAGTCCTCGCAATCGCCGGACCGCGCCATGAACTCGCCCGGTGTCGCCCAATAATCCTTCACCCCCCAATTCCACGCGTCGGGCGTATAGCGGCGCGTATTCATGAAGGCGTTGACGGCGATGAGTTGGCCCCACCGGTCGTTGTTCCGAATCTCCACGAGAAAATGGCGCCAATCTTCGTAAGGGCAGTCGCCGGACTGTGAAGAGGGGCAATGTTGTCCCCGATTTCATTTCCGTTTCTCGGGAGTAACGTTGGAACACCCCCCGCCATTTCCAAAAAGGCCGGAGATTATGCGAAGCAGTTTCCTGACTGTTCCAGAAACTCTGGCGAAAAACCTCTTCCGCGTTGGCTGACTTCCCGGTAGGAGAAAACAGGACACTGCCCGCGAAAATAACGCCGGAGCAGACTGTCATCACATACCGGGACGCATGTTTTCTTGTTCCCGCGCCCAAAGCACCCTCCCAGAGCATGATCTCTTTTTTTAATACTACCCACGCGGCCGCATGGGCGCAAGTAGTACAAAAGACCTGGCGTCTAAATGGATATCATATTTAATTTTGGAATGAAGACGCAATTCGATTTATTAAAGATTTTTTCCCTTTATACTAGAAACGTACCAGAAATTTTCTTTGCCGTAACAACAACCGTTTCATGGAAATTCGGGCGCTTTACTCACCGGTGAGGGTGTAACGGGGGCGCTATGTGGCCCACGGACGCGTGGCCGCTTTATGCAATTGTTACTTAAAGATGTATGGAGACGGCTCGGAAATCAGTGGCCGATTCCGTGCCGTGTTCGTGTGCGGTGGCCGCAAATTGCTCGGATATCAGCTCCGGTGGCGCCACCAGGCCGTTTCGTTGATGGAAAAGACGGGCCTGTAGTGGCGAATGGTCGTGGTATCGACAATGCGTCGGATCTGGTTGTCGAGCATCCAGGTCTTTCCATCGTAATAGACGATCAACACCGCGTGACCGACCTTCAGGTTGAGATCCTTCACCGCCGCCAGCCGAAGCTCGTCGTCCGTCCACCCCAATTTCTTCAGGGCGAAATACTTGGCGATGGCGTAGTCCTCGCAATCGCCGAACTTCTCCATGAATTCGCCGAGCGTGGCCCAGTAGTCCTTGACGCCCCAATTGCGCGGATCGGTGATGTAGCGGCGCGTGTTCATATAATGGTTGACCGCCACCAGTTGGTCCCACTTGTCGTCACCGCGCTTGTCGTCGAGAAAGTCGGCGAGTTCCTCGTAGTGGCAGATGTTGAACAGGCTCGAGACGCAGTTCCGCACCTCCTTGCTGGCCTGCTCCCTGGAATAACGATCCAGCGCCGATCGCCACTTGCGAAACGGCGTCAAATCGTCCGAGCGGATCTCGACGCTGTTGAAGAAGCTGGGACGGCCCTCCTCGCTCGCTTCGACTCCAGGCGCGGACAAAACGCAAATCGCCATGACCGCGATGGCCATGCACCATCTCGAACACGCCACGGCCGGCGCGGTCTGCATGGTCCAGGTTTTCAGCAATATGTTCACCACCCATACTTCTCGCATACCGGGATTTATAATGTGCTAACTCTATATAAGGTAGCATGTCTCGGCGAGCGGCTTCCCGGACGGAGGCGACGGCGTCGTTTGAGAAAATCAACCCGGACACACGGCATGCAAACATCCAAGGCGACCAAACGCGCGGACCGCACCCGCATCAACGCAATGGTCGCCACCATCGTGGTACTCTTGATCACGGTCATCGTTCTCGCCGTCATCGTCGCCCACCGCTTTGTCGAAGACGAACGCCGGCGCGGCACGCAGACGTGGCAAACCCGCCTGGGCATCGTTGCCGACAGCCGTGCCGCCGCGGTCAACGAATGGCTCGACCATGGTTTCACCACGCTCAGGGACTTGGCCGAAAACGCCTCCCTGCAACTCTATCTGACCGAACTCGTCAACGCGGACGGGGACCGCGCCTCCGTCACCGACGAGCCCGCGCAAGCCGGTTATCTCCGCAATCTTTTGGTGGCGACGGCCGACCAGAACGGCTTCGTTCCCCCGCCGTCCACGGGGGAGGTCGCCGCCAACATCGAGAAGGTGGGGGTCGCCGGCCTTGGTCTCGTGGACGCGGCCGGCCGGCCGATCATCGCCACGCCGGGAATGCCGCCCATCAACGACCGCGTCCGCGAGGCCGTGGCCACGGCCATGGGCGGCAGCCCCGCGATCATCGATATGTACATCGGGGCCAGCGGTCTGCCGACCATGGGTTTCGTGCTGCCCATATTCGCGGTTCAGGGCGATCGCGCCGAGGGCATCGGCGCCGTCGTCGGGCTTCGGGTCGTGGATCGTTCCCTGTTCGATCGACTGATCCAGCCGGGCGAAACCACCGAAACATCCGAGACCTACCTGGTTAGGAAGAACGATATCACCATCGAGTATCTGTCGGCGCTGGCCGACGGCACCCGTCCCCTGCGCCGCGCCTTGGCCATCGACACGCCCGACCTCGCGGCCGTTTTCGCCGTGGACAAGCCCGGCGGTTTCGCCGTCAAGCGGAACTACGCGGGCGACCAGGTCCTGGTCACGTCGCGCCCCATCGCCGCGGCGCCCTGGTTTCTGGTGCGGACTATCACCCGGGACGAAGCCCTCGCGGCGGCCGACACGCGGCTTCGCAACGTGCTCGTCGTGTTCCTGTTGCTCATCGCCACCACCTCCTTCGCTCTGTACGCGGCATGGCGCCATGGCAGTTCCCTTCGCGTTGCCGAAGCGGTGGAAAAATACCGCGTCACGTCGGAGCGGTTCGAAAACATCACCAAGTTCATGCGGGTCGTAACCAACGGTCAACCGACACAGATCGTCGCCGTGGACGGCGACGGCCGCTACACATTCGCCAACCAACGCGCGGCCGAACACGCCGGCATCGCCGCCGAAGAGATGATCGGAAAGACCATGGCCGGGGTGATCGGACCGACCCGGGCCAACGTGTACGCTGCCATCAATGAGGCGGTCCTGAAACGGTTCGAGGAAGTCGACGATGCCGACGCGTGCCGGGAAACGAGAATTCACACCTTCCCCACGGATCCGGCAAACGGGTTCGGGCGGGAGGACCATTCGAAGGTCATCAAATCGGAACACATCCCCTTGCGCGGCGACCGCGACTATCCGCCCGCCGTGCTCATGGTGCTCGACGACATTACCGAACTCGCCAACGAGCGGCGGAAGAGCGAGAGCATGCTGAACAAGCTGATCGACACGCTGGTCAGCGTCGTCGATCGCCGCGATCCGTTCGCCGCCCATCACTCCCTCCGGGTCGCCGAGGTCTCGCGCAGCGTCGCCGCCGACATGGACGCGCCCGAGGCGGACGTCAGCACGGTCGACATCGCCGGCCGATTGATGAACCTCGGCAAGATCTATGTGCCGGCCGACGTGCTCACGCGGAACGCCGACCTGAGCGACGGCGAACGCGCCCTGATCGCCGCCGCCCACGGCGTCAGCGCCGACTTGCTCCGCGACGTGCCGTTCGATCTGCCGGTGGTGCAAACCATCCGCCACCTCTCCGAATGGTGGGACGGTTCGGGACCGCTCGGCCTCCGGGGCGAGCAAATTCTTCGGACCGCCCGGGTCCTCGCGGTCGCCAATGCCTTCGTCGCCATGATCAGCGGCCGCGCCTACCGCAAGGCCATGAGTTTCGACGATGCCGCCGACATCCTGCTGGAGCAGGCCGGCAGCAAGTTCGACCGCGCGGCGGTGGTGGCGTTGATCAACTACGTCGAGAACCGGGGCGGCGGCGCCAAGTGGTCGGATTTCGTGAAAACGCGCGACGACATCCCCGGGTTCGAACCGACATACCGAGTCAACGCTCCGTCCGAGGACCGAAAGCCACAACCCGAAATATAAAACAGAGGCGCCTAAACGCCCTCGCCAGCCAGTGCGGTGTCTGGCTGGCGCAGTTCTCCGACCGCTTGGCGGATGATCTTGATTGCCGAGTGCAGGAACAAAGTGGCCATGATCGCGGCCACGGCCAGGTCGGGCCAGCCGGTGTTGGTGGCGAAGACGCCGGCGGCGGCAAAGATCACCGCTAGATTGCCGATGGCGTCGTTGCGGCTGCACAGCCAGACCGAGCGGACATTCGCATCCCCGTCGCGGAAACGCAGCAGGAGCAAGGCGCTCGCCACATTGGCGGCGAACGCCATGAAGCCGACAACTCCCATGACCCATTCATCGGGCGCCCCAAGCACCAAGACCTGGTAGACGGTCGATCCCAGCACCCAGATCCCCATGGCGGCCAGGCTCGCGCCCTTGACCAACGCCGCTGTCGCCCGCCACCGCAGCGCGCGTCCGATGACCAGAAGGGTGATGGTATAGGTCAGGGAATCGCCCAGAAAATCGAGGGCGTCGGCCCTGAGCGCCATGGAGTTGGCCGCGACACCGGCCGCCATCTCCACCACGAACATCAGCACGTTGATGGCAACGACAGCCCAAAGAACGCGTTTATAGGCGCGAGAGGCGCCATCGAACTTGACGGTACCGCAATCGTTACACCCGGACATGGAACTCCTTTGAGATTTCGCTTTAAGAGTTGTTGTTTGCCTGGCCGTGCCAACATACTCTCTCGATGCTCTGTAGGTTCAAGGACGGAACACGGTGAAGTCAAGCGACTCTTCCATGGATTATCTGGCTCGCCATGCGTTCGTGCGCTACTCGGGCGAACTCTGATCTTCGTTTAACCTCATCGGCGACCCATCGGCGCTCCCCATTCTCAATCTGGAAAGTCCCGCCCCATGAAAACTCTGGCCCGCCACATGCCGTTCGGCGCTGAACTGCTCTCCGAGGGCGTTCGCTTTCGGCTGTGGGCTCCCGACTGCCAATCGGTCTCCCTGTGCCTCGAAGGTCCGCAAGCGCCTTCCGAAGCCCCCATGCAGCGGAGCAAATCCGGCTGGTATGAAACGGTGGTTGCCGAGGCCGGACCGGGAACGCGTTACCGCTTCCGCATCGACGGCGATTTGCGGGTGCCCGATCCGGCGTCGCGGTTCCAGCCCGACGACATCCATGGCGCCAGCGAGGTCCTCGATCCGGCGTCTTACCCATGGCAACACGACGACTGGGAGGGCCGGCCATGGGAGGAGACTATCCTGTACGAGTTGCACGTGGGCACATTTTCTCCCGAGGGCACCTACCGGGGCGTCATCGACCGGCTGGACTATCTGGTGGATTTGGGAGTCACCGCCATCGAACTCATGCCGCTCGCCGATTTCCCCGGCAAGCGCGACTGGGGCTACAACGGCGCCTACCCCTACGCGCCCGACGCCAGCTACGGACGGCCGGAGGATCTCAAGGCGCTGATCGACGCGGCTCACGGCCGTGGGCTGATGGTGTTTCTCGACGTCGTCTACAACCACTTCGGTCCGGACGGGAACTACCTCCACGCCTACGCCAAGCGGTTCTTCGACGAGGATCGGCATACGCCGTGGGGCGCGGCCATCAGTTTCGACAAACCCGATAGCGCCGCGGTGCGCGACTACTACATCCATAACGCCCTGTACTGGATCGGCGAATACCGCTTCGACGGTCTCCGGCTCGACGCCGTTCACGCCATCGAGGACACATCGGAGCCGCACATCCTGGAGGCGATCGCGGACGCCGTTCATGACTCCGTCGAGACGGACCGGCACGTCCACCTGGTCCTGGAGAACGACAACAAGGCCCGCTATCTCGCGCGCGCCAAGGACCTGGAGCCGGAGCTCTACGTCGCCCAGTGGAACGACGATTTCCACAATGCCCTGCACGTGCTTCTGACCGGCGAGAGCAACGGTTACTACGTGGACTATATCGACAGCCCGCTGGCGCACCTGGGCCGCTGCCTGGCCGAGGGGTTCACCTTCCAGGGAGCCCCCATCGCCTATCTCAACGGCGAGCCGCGCGGCGAACCGAGCGCCCACCTGCCGCCGCTGGCGTTCGTTAACTTCTTGCAGAACCACGATCAGACCGGCAACCGCGCTCTTGGCGACCGGATCAGCACGCTCTGTTCCGCCAACGCGGTGGCGGCGGCGACGGCGATCCTGCTGCTGTCGCCCTCCCCGCCGATGCTGTTCATGGGCCAGGAATGGGCGTCGGAGCAGCCGTTTCTGTTCTTCTGCGATCTCGGCGACGAGCTCACCAACTCGGTGCGCGATGGGCGGCGGCGCGAATTCGCCTCGTTTCCGGAGTTCAGCGACCCCGAGGCGCGGCTGCGGATTCCCGATCCCACCGTCGAGGCCACCTTCCGCCAAAGCGCGCTCGATTGGCAGAGCCGTTCGGCCGGCCCTCATGCGGAGGCGCTGGCCGCTCATCGCCAGCTGATCGACCTGCGCAAGGCGGAGATCGTCCCCCGCCTGAAGGGAACACCTGGGCACGCGGGCAAAGCCGAAACATGGGGTGAGCATGGACTGACGGCGTCGTGGACGCTGGGAGACGGATCGCGGCTGACCTTGGTGGCGAACATGGGCCCCCAACCGTCCCGGCCGCCGGTCCTGCCCGACGGGCGCTTCTTTTACGCCAGCGACGGATCCGACCGCCAAGGCCTTGAGCCCACGTTGGCGCCATGGACCGTGGCCTTTTTCATGGAAGGACCGGCCACATGACCGGCGGAACGGACACCGCCCGCCTGGAAACCCCGGTTGCGACGTACCGCCTTCAATTCTCCGGAGCGTTCACCTTCGACGACGCGCGGACTCTGGCGCCGTATCTGTCGGCGCTGGGCGTCAGTCATGTCTACGCCTCGCCCTTCTTCAAGGCGCGCCCGGGCAGCACGCACGGTTACGACATCACCGACCACAACGCGCTCAATCCCGAGATCGGCGACACGGCGAGCTTCGACGCCTACTGCGCGGCTCTCGCGCGGCATGACATGGGCCAGATCGTCGACTTCGTGCCCAATCACATGGGAATCGGGCAAGCGGACAATGTCTGGTGGCTGGACGTGCTGGAATGGGGGCAGAACTCCGCCTACGGCGATTACTTCGACATCGATTGGCTGCCGCCGAAAGCGGCGCTCTGCGGCAAGGTCCTGGTGCCCTTTCTCGGAGATCACTACGGCACGGTCCTGGAAGCCGGTGAACTGAAGCTGGTCTTCGATGCCGAGGACGGGACCTTCAGTTGCTGGTATTACGAGCACCGGTTTCCCATCACGCCGGGGGAGTATACCCCCCTTCTCGCGGGCGCGCTGGCCCGGCTGCGCAACGACGAAGGTGCGGGTGACGAGGCGCTCGTCGATCTCGAACTGCTGGTGGCCGGATTCCGCGATCTCAGGCGGCCGGCGCGATCCGCTCGCCATCGGTCGACCCGGCGGGCGAAGGCGGCCCGCCTGAAGCAGCAACTGGCGGCGCTCGCGGCGTCAAGCCCCGCCGCCGTCGCTTCCATCCAGGCCAGCCTCGATCACCTCAACGGCACGCCCGGCGAGGCCGGCACCTTCCAGTCGCTTCACCAGTTGCTGCAAAAACAGCCCTACCGGCTGGCCTTCTGGCGGGTCGCCGCGGAAGAGATCAACTACCGCCGCTTTTTCCAGATCAACGACCTGGCGGGTGTCCGCGTCGAGGTGCCGGCGGTTTTTGACGCCGTGCACGCGTTCGTGCTGGGCTTGATCGCGTCGGGGCGCATTCACGGGCTGCGCATCGACCACGTGGACGGTCTGTTCGATCCGAAGCAGTACCTGCGGAGGCTGCAAACGAAGATCGGCGAGGGAAATTCCCGCGCGGATGAGGATGGCCGCGGCTTCTACGTGGTGGTGGAAAAGATCCTCGCAAACCACGAACAGCTGCGCGAGGACTGGCCCATCGCCGGCACCACCGGCTACGAGTTTCTCAATCGCCTGAATGGCCTGTTCGTCGATCCCGCGGCGGAAGCGGCGCTCGATCGCATCTATCGGCGGTTCATCGGTCAGGCGCAAAACTTCGAAGCGCTGGTTTATGACTCCAAGAAACAGGCCATGGACCTGGAACTGGCCAGTGAACTCCGCGTGCTCGCCAACGAGTTCAACCGGCTGTCGGAGACAAGCTGGCTCACCCGCGACTACACGCTGGTGGGATTGCGCCAGGCCCTGCGGGAGGTGGTGGCGGCCTTCCCCGTCTACCGCACCTACGTGGACCGCCGGGGCGCGGAAACCGACGACCGCCGCGACATCGACTGGGCCATCAGCCATGCGCGGCGGCGAAGCAAGCGGGTGGACAAGACGGTCTTCGATTTCCTGCATGGCGTGCTGACCACCGACCTCGCCGCCGGCCGCGACAGCCCCTATAAGCGCGGCGAGGTTCAGCGCCTGGCCATGAAGTTCCAGCAATATTCCGGCCCGGTCATGGCCAAGGGCGTCGAGGACACCACCTTCTATCGCTACCACCGACTGGTGTCGCTCAACGAGGTGGGCGGCGAGCCCAACCGGTTCGCGGTCAGCGTCACCGCCTTCCACTATCAGAACCAGGACCAGGCCCGCCGCTGGCCCCGCGGAATGCTGTCCTCCGCCACCCACGACACCAAACGCGGCGAGGACACGCGCGCCCGCATCAATGTCATTTCCGAGATGCCGCAGGCCTGGGGACAGCGGGTGCGCCGCTGGTCGGTGCTCAATCGCCGCCGCAAGACGGCGGTCAACGGCGCCATGGCCCCCGACCTCAACGACGAATACCTGTTCTATCAGACGCTGGTGGGCGCCTGGCCCCTGGAGTTCCACCAAAACCCCGACATGGCCCCTGAGAGCATGGAGACCTTCCGCGCGCGTATGGTCACCTACATGGAAAAGGCGGTGCGCGAGGCCAAGGTTCATTCGAGCTGGATCGACCCCGATCCCGACTACGAGGGCGCCCTGCAAGCATTCATCTCGCGCGTACTGGACGTGACCAAGCCCAATCCATTCCTGACGGATTTCCAAGCGTTCCATGCAGCCATCGCCGAGTTGGGCATGCTGAACGGCTTGGCGCAGATGGTGGTGAAGTTCACCGTGCCCGGAATCCCCGACATCTACCAGGGCTGCGAAATGTGGGATCTCAGCCTGGTGGATCCGGACAACCGCCGGCCGGTGGATTTCCAAAGACGAAGCGAGGCGCTGGAGTACTTCGGAGACTTCGACGACCCCGAAAACGATCGCTCGGGCGCCGACCTGTTGGTTCATTGGGCCGACGGAACGGTCAAGATGTTCGTGACGTGGAAGCTGTTGCATTTGCGCCGGCGCCATCGCGAACTCTTCCTCGGCGAAACCTACACGCCGATCGAAACGGCGGGCGCGCGCGCCGACCACCTGTGCTGTTTTCTCCGCAAGGACGACGCCACCGAGATTTTGGTGGTGGCCCCGCGATTGATGGCCTGGCTGATCGACGAAACCGCGCGCCTGCCGCTGGGCGACCGGGCCTGGGGCGATACCCGCGTGGCGCTGGCGGCGCACTCGGACACCACCGCGTGGACCAACGTGTTCACCAACGAACAGGTCCGCGTGGACCGCGACGCCGACGGCAACGCAACGCTCAGCGCCGCGGATATCTTCGCCACGTTCCCCGTGGCCGTTTTCGTGGCCCAGCGTGGGGATTGACAAACACCCGTAGCCTGGATGCAGCGAAACGCCATCCGGGACCGTTCGATCGCCTCATCGAGATCCCGGTAATACCAACCGTCGGCGATAATGACACGTTGGAAACGCCTCGGCTAAAAAAGTCGCTCCCTTATGACTGGCAAAGTCTTCTTTTCCTTTGCTCCACTCAATCAAGAGCGGGATATTTTTTCGGATTGAGCATCTCTTTCAGCTGTGCCGTAAGCTCTTCGACCGTGGCGTCGTTGTCGTAAATGCCGGCCGCGGCCTGAACCCCGAAATCGAACGAAACATCCGCCCCCAACGCATACGATATTTTCCGGGAAAAGCCTCCCTCGCCTGGCTTGGGCCAGAGGTATTCCACCCATCCCCCGCCCGGTTTTTTGCCCGCGTCGCAGAGCTCCTTGAAGATGGGTTTGTCGCTGGCGTCGGTGATCTGCAACAAGGGTTTGCCAACGAGATCGGGTCGAAACGGATGAGCAACCATTTTATTCTTTTGACAGTTGTATAGAAAGACATAGCTGTCTTTCCACACCCACCGGCCACTCGGCGAATTGAATTCAGGAAATGCCGACCTGCCCTTTTGGTGCAAGTAGTTGACCGCTTCCTGGACCTTTATAACGACTTCTTCTGAAGTTGCCGAATCGCTGTCAGCGGCGACAACGGGTTGCAGCAGCACGCTCGTGGTGAACGCCGCGGCTAGGGTAATCGACTTCATGAAGGACATTGCACTCTCCTACGAGTTCTTCACTGACGGCGCCATGGTCAGATAAACCGACGCCGCCTCTCAGATCCATGGCTTTCCGACAGGCAGGACATTGCGTCCAAACACATCATTATAAATCAAGTGCGCCATGACGTACCAAGCCATGGCGGCGCAGGCCATCAGTACGTAGCCAGCGATTTTAGTCAGAAATGGCCAGCCGAAATGTGCCAAATCGAGGAGGATAAATCCCGCCAACAAAAGGGTAAACGTGATCGCCAATGCACCGTGGAGGCGCATCGAGCCGATCCATAATATCGCCGTAAACGCGGTCCAAGCCACGAGAAACCAGCCGATATCCGTGGTGCTGAACTCGTAGATCTCGTAGTGGTTGCCAACCAACATGAGACACAGGGACATCCAGAAGCACCCGAAACCGGTAAACGCGCAATATCCAAAGTTGTTTCCCGTCTTCATCTCCTGGATGCCGGCGATCATTTGCGCGAGGCCACCGAAAACAAGCCCCAGCCAAACGACCGGCCCAAGCCCCATCCAACCCACGTTGTGAAACTGTAAAACCATCGTTGTTAATCCGAACCCGGCGAGCCCCACCACGGCGGGGTTGCCGATTTTCCGCTCCGCCATCCGACCTCCTCCAATCGACTGATTATTCCGCGGACAATTTGATCCGCTGACGCTGATTTAAAGCGATATTTCCTAGGGAGTGGAAAAGGGGGAGGCAACCGTTTTTAACTCGAAACGAGGAACCCGGCCCATTTTAACCTCAGTGCGGGTATTCCGTCTCCATGCCTCGGATCGCGTGTATCGTGTTCGGCGGTATTCCCCATGCAATCACCAAGCGCGCCTACCGCCGCGAGCCGGTGTTCTTCGCCGGCGGTGATCGCGCACTCTATATGGCCTGCCAAGTTGAGAAGTGCTCGTAGGCTAGAATACCCGGACGCGACAATTTCTTCGGAGATCGCGGGCGGAATGATATTGCCAAGGCGTCCATTTTCGCGTCTTTGGGCGGCATGTTCAATCCGACAAAACCGCTACCGCTCGTCGAATTCATCGTCATGCTGGCATTCATGGTTTCCATCGTCGCGATGGCAACCGATATCATGTTGCCCGCCCTTTCCATGATCGGGGAAGACTTGCGGATAGGCGATCCGAACGACGTTCAGCTGGTCGTGTCTTCACTGTTTTTCGGGCTTTCGATCGGACAATTGGCCGTCGGCCCGCTCTCCGACACCTTTGGCCGCAAGCCGGTTATTTTTGTCGGCTATGTCGTCTTCGTCGCCGGCTGCATTCTGTCGATATCCTCGACGGATTTGACCACCATGCTGATAGGCCGGTTCTTGCAAGGGACCGGCTCCGCCGCACCGCGCATCGTCGGTATATCCCTCGTCCGCGACCGGTACGCGGGGCGCGCGATGGCGAGAACCATGTCGGGCATCATGTCGGTTTTCATTCTTGTACCGGCGATTGCGCCGTCGATCGGCCAAGGCGTGATCATGATTCTCCCGTGGCGGTACACGTTCGTCGTACTGCTGGCCATGGCGGTCGTTGCCGCCGTGTGGTTCGGAACTCGGCAACCGGAAACTTTGGCGCCCGATAACCGCCGCGCACTGTTCGTCGGCAATCTGGTCGCGGGCTGTATCGAAGTCTTATCGATTCGTGCCGTGTTCGGATATACGCTTTCGATGGGCTTTATTTTCGGCGCCTTCCTCTCGTATCTGGAATCCTCCCGCCAGATTTTCCAAGATACGCTCAATTCCGGAGACATGTTCGCCGTCTATTTCGGTGTGGCGGCGCTCGCGATCGGCGCGGCGTCACTTTTGAACTCCATGTTGGTCATGCGCCTGGGAATGCGGCTGTTGACCCATTCGGCGCTCGTCGCGCTCGTGCTGTTGAGCGGCGTGTTTCTTGCCGTGTTTCATTCGTTTGACGGGCGGCCCTCCCTATCGCTTTTCATGACCTGGCAGCTGGCCGCGTTCTTTTGCGTGGGTATTCTGTTCGGCAATCTTAACGCCCTGGCGATGGAGCCATTGGGTCATATCGCGGGGCTGGGCGCCGCATTGATCGGATCAATTTCCACCTTCATCTCCCTGCCGTTCGCCTGGTTGATCGGTCAGATGTATGACGGCACGGTGTTGCCGTTGGTCGGCGGTTTTTTTTCGCTTGGACTTGCGGCGCTGATCGGCGCCCGCTGGAGCGAGCGGACTTTGCCGTTCAGCGTCCGTCGTCGTTGACGATCGTCGATGCGACGGCTGGAGCTGTTCGGACCGAGGGGCAAATAAGCCGGGGTGCTCTAACCCGACTGTCCCGGTGATTCCATGCACCATCGGATGGAACCGTCACCGAGCATACGGGTTCTTGCCCTTGCGCGTGAACAGCCGCAGCGGCACGCCCTCCAGGGCGAACTCGGTGCGCAGCCCATTGACCAGGTAGCGAACGTAGGCCTCGGGGAGCTCCTCGGGGCGGCTGGCGAAGACCACGAAGGTGGGGGGGCGGGTCTTGGCCTGGGTTATGTAACGCAGCCGCAAGCGCCGGCCGCGGGCCAGGGGCGGCGGGTGGCGGGTGGTCATGTCTTGAAGCCAGCGGTTGAGCGGACCGGTGGGCACGCGGCGGTTCCAGGTGTCGTAGACCCCGAGGACGGTGGGCAGCAGGCGGTCCAAACCCTTGCCGGTCAGCGCCGAGCAAGTGACCATCCGAATGCCCTTGACCTGAGGCAGCGAGGTTTCCAGCCGGTCGTTGATCTCGCCGAGGCACTTGCGGCGGTCCTTGACGATGTCCCATTTGTTGATGGCGAGAACGAGAACGCGGCCTTCGTCGACCACGGTGCGGGCGATGGTGAGATCTTGTTTCTCCAGGCCCAAGGTTCCGTCGATCACCAGGACCACCACCTGGGCATACTTGATGGCGCGGAGCGTGTCGGTGCTGGAGAGCCCCTCCAGTTTGCCCGTGACCTTGGATTTTCGCCGCAGCCCGGCCGTGTCGATCAGCCGCAGCGTGCGCCCCTGGAAGGTCCACGATATGGATATGGCGTCGCGGGTGATCCCGGCCTCGGGTCCGGTCACCAGCCGGTCCTCGCCCACCAGCCGGTTGATCAGCGTCGACTTGCCGACGTTGGGGCGGCCGACCACGGCGAGCTGCAAGAGGCCGTCGTCTTCGTCCTCTTCGCCGTCCGGGCCTGTTTGTTCTTCCACGTCAGGCGCCACGTCATCGCCGGTACCCTCCTCGGGTTTCACATAGTCCGTGAGAGCGTCGTAGAGCTCGCTCATGCCCTCGCCGTGTTCGGCGGACAGCGCCACCGGGTCGCCCAGTCCCAGAGCGTAGGCCTCCAGCCTGCCGGCCTCGCCGGCGCGGCCCTCGCATTTGTTGGCCGCCAGGATCACCGGGGTCGGGTGGCGGCGGAGGCGTTCCGCGAACTCGCTGTCGAGCGGGGTGACGCCGGCCCGGGCGTCGATCAGCAATACCGCCACGTCCGCCTGGCCAAGGGCCTGCTCCGTCTGCCGCAGCATCCGCGCCTCGAGCGCGTCGCCGCCGGCGTCGTCGAACCCGGCGGTGTCGACCACGGTGAACCGGAGATCGCCCAGCCGGCCCTCGCCCTCGCGGCGATCGCGGGTCACCCCCGGGCTGTCGTCGACGATGGCCAGCCGCCGGCCCGCCAACCGATTGAACAGCGTCGACTTGCCGACATTGGGGCGGCCGACGATGGCGACCGTGAAGGCCGGCGCGCGGGGCGGGGAGGACGGCACGATGCTATCTCAATGCGATGAGTTCGGCGTCGTCGGTCAGAATGAACAACTTACCGTTGGCGACGATCGGCGTCACCGACACCCCATCCGGTAGCGTCTGGATTCCGAGGACTTTTCCCGTGTAGGGCGACAGCGTCATGGCGTCCCCGTTGGACCCGGCAATGATCAGCCGGTCACCGGCGAGAATGGGGCCTGCCCACAGAATCGGATCTTCCAAGTCCGGTTCGTTCTCGAAAGCCGGAAGCGGCGTGACCCAGTAAATCCGTCCGTCGTCGCGGCCGAGCGCCACCAGTTCGTTTTCGTTGGTGACCATGAAGAGATAGTCGCCGGCGACCCAGGGCTCTTCCAGTCCCCCCACATCCTTGTCCCAAATACGCCGTCCGGTGCGCAGATCGATGGCGGCCATCAGGCCGCTGTGGCTGATGGCGTAGACGCGGCCACGGTCGATCACCGGCGCGGCGCGAATCTGAGACAGGGATCCAAGCTCATCGGTGCGCCGGGCCGACGTCAACGAGTCGCTCCACAACTCCCGCCCGGTTTCCACCTGCAGGGCCACCAGTTCGCCGGACGAAAACGGCGCCACCACCATCCCGGAGTCCACGGCCGGGCTGGCGCCGCCGAGAATGTTGGCGATTTCAACGATGGCCTTGTGGTTCCACAGCTCGCTGCCGTCATGGGCGCTAAGGGCGTAAAGCGTGTTGTCGATGCTGATGGCGAAGAGCCGGCCGCCACGGACCGCCGGGGGCGAATGGAACGGCGCGCCCCCTTTGACGCGCCAGAGCTCTTCTCCATTAGCGGCGTTCAGGGCGATGATCTTGGCGAAACCCGTGGTGGCGAAAACACGCCCGTTCTCGTATGCGATGCCGCCGACGGTGACGTCGTCGTCCTCTTCGTCGTCGGCAAGGTCGACACGCCAAACCCGATCGCCGGTATTGGCGTCAAAGGCGCTGACGACGTGCTCGGTATCCATGGTGTAGACACGTTCGGCGGCCACAATGGGAGACGGGAGTTGCGGCCGGTCGCTGCTGACGCCGCTGCCGATATCCGCCCGCCAGGCGGGCTCGGGCCGCTGTGCGATTTCAAGGTGGTGCATGGCGTGGTTGGCGTACCCCCCCGGCTGCGGCCAGTCTTCGTTGACCGCCGGGCGGGGAAGCCGGATGGACTCCGGAACGGCTTGCGGATCCGGGTTCACGGTCCGCTGGTGAGCCAGCACCGAGACGCGCTCGCCCGGTAGCGGCGGGGCGTCGCCCTTGCCGAACCAGGTGTCGCAACCTCCCAGTCCGGCGACGGCGCAGACGCAAAGCGCGATCCCGCGCAGGGTTCGCTTCACCGATCGCCCCGGTGGTGTAAACTGTGGTGTGATGAGAGTCCTCAAGTGTCGCCGATCGCCGCCAGGAGTTCATTGGCCCGCGCCCGGATAGCCCCCGGCGCTGCCGGGTCGCCGGCGAGGCCGTCCAGCAATTGCCGGGCGCGGTCGTTGTCGCCGGTTTGCCGGGCGATGACGGCTTGAAGTTCGCGGGCGCTGAACCGCCACGGATTGTCGGGGGCCGCGACCGATTCGAGTCTATCCATGAGGTCGTCCGGATTCGCCGGCGCCGACGGCTTCGTCAAGATCTGCTGGGCGCCGAGGATGATGGCAAGGTCCCGATAGATCGGATCGATGTCCTGCTCCGACAGCTCCCAATAGGCCGCCGCCGCGAGGTCGCGTTCGCCCCGCTGGCCGATCAACGCCGCCGATTGAAATCGCGCCAGCATCGCGTAACCGGGGGGACCATCGGCGGCGAGGCTCAGCATGGCCTGTTCCGCGGCGCCGGGATCCGCCTCGATCAATTCCTGGGCGGCATTCAGCTTGTCGCTCGCCGCCTCGCGTGTGCTGAGGTGGTAGCTGTACCAGCCTTGAATGCCCCCGACACCGACCACAAGAAGGACGGCGGCCGCGATGATATAGCCGCCGTAGCTCTTCCAGAGCTTGGCGTATTTCTCGTGACGTATGTCCTCGTCGATCTCTCGAAACAAATTGTCGGTTGTTGGATCGGCCACAAAATGCTCCCGTGTAAACCTGCCGTTAAAATTGCCTAAACCGCGCGCGTCCGCAAGGGCAGCGCGAAGAAGTCCCCGCCGGATGCTCCCGGACCCCTATACCAACGATCACTAATAATGACCCATTGTGACGGCCTGTCGAGGTTTCCGGCAAGGAGCGTGGTGCGCGGTGATGCGGAAGCATCATAAGCGCCGCGCGACGCCGTCCGGAAACCTCGATAAGCCTCCCGTAGGGCGTGTTTCGCGCATCCTGGGAGCCCATGTTCGGGATATGGGGGAACCCGCTTGACGATGTGCCCCATCGCCGGCGCGGCCCCTCCTCCCGAGGATGCGGGAAACACGATCACAATGAGTCATTATCAATGATCGTTGGTATTATCTCCACTTTATGGAACACCCCATGCTGGCCGTCTGCTCCACGGGTCCCTTGCCGGTCTCGGCCACCCGGCTCATGGCCTCGAACAATTCTCTGCGCGCAGCCGGCGCCTGCTCCTTGCGCGAGGCGTCGAGCCGTCCGCGATAGTGCAGTTCCATGTCCGCGTTGAAGCCGAAAAAATCGGGCGTGCATACCGCGTCGTAGGCCCGCGCCATCTCCTGGGTCTCGTCCACCAGATAGGGAAACGTGAACCCGTGCTTGGCGGCGAACGCCTTCATGTTGGCCGGGGCGTCCTCGGGATAGCGTTTGTAATCGTTGGGCATGATGGCGGCGACGCCGATTCCCCGATCTTGCAGGTCTCGGGCGTCCCTTGCGATGCGATCGGCGACCGCCCTGACATAGGGGCAGTGATTGCAGATGAACATGATCAGAGTGCCGTTGGCCCCCCTGATGTCGGCAAGAGTGTAAGGCTTGCCGTCGGGATCGCGGAGGCTGAAATCCTCGGCCTTCCAACCGAAGTCGCAAATGGGTGTGTTCATGGACGCCATATCGGCCTCCGCTAACCGTTGGAAAATAGTCCGGTCGCCCGGACGCCGTCGAATATAAATTGAACCGCCAGCGCCGCCAGCAAAATCCCCACGACCCGTGAAATCACGTTCTGGCCGGTGACGCCCAGGAGTTTGTGCAGACGGCCGGCGATCAAAAGCAGCGAGAGCGTGATCGCCATGACCACCAGCAGCATGACGACCACGATCGCTTCCTTGGCCAGCACGCCATCGGCTTCCGCCGTCAACAGGATAGCCGCGCCGAGGGAGCCGGGACCGGCCAGCAGCGGCGACGCCAGGGGAAACACCGAGATGTCGGGCTTGCCCTCGGCCTCGAAGGTTTCCGCCGGCGTGGTCTTGGACATGGTCGACGGCCGCGCGAACACCATGTCGATGCCCAGCAGCAAGAGCAGAATGCCGCCGGCCGTCCGCAGCGCCGGAAGGGTGATCCCCAGCCAGCCCAGGATGCTGCCGCCGAGGACGGCGAAGAGCACCAGCACCGCGGTGGCGATCAGTGTGCCCTTGATGGCCATGGTTCGTCGCTGACGTTCGGTGGCGGACGCCGCCAGCACGGCGTAAATGGCCGCCACGTCCACCGGACCGACGGTGGCGAAGAACGTGGTGAACGCGCGCAGTGCCATTTCAAGCATGATATGTCATCGCTCGATTTCTAACCGGACACCATGGTGGCCGCCGTTCGCTTGGCCTGCGGCCAGTCCGCCAGAGCCGACAACAGCCGTTCGAAAGCCGCGTCGTTGCCCGGCATACCGAATCGAAGCCAGTCGGGGTTGGCCGGGAAAGGCCGAACGAGGATCCCCGATTGCGCCAGGTGCTCGAACAGATCGCTCGCCCGGGGATGTTCGATCAGCCGAAACAGCGTCGTGCCGCCCACCAGCCGGAGACCCATGCGAATCAACAGACCGTCCATGCGCGCGGTGGCGGCGCGGAGCCGGACGCGGGCCCCCCGGATCCATGGATCATCCGAGAGCGCCACCGCTCCGACGGCCGCCGCCGGGCCACTGACCGCCCACGGACCCATGGCCTCGCGAATCTTGTCCGCGAGGGAGCGCTCGGCGAGTGCAAACCCCAGGCGCATGCCGGGCAGGCCGAAGAACTTGCCCACCGAGCGCATCACCAACAGGCCGGGACGGCCCACCAGCGGCGCCACGCTCGCGTCCGGCGCCACGTCGGCGAAGGCCTCGTCCACCACCAGCAATCGGTTTTCCGCCAATCGCTGCAGACGCTCGCGCTCGATGATCCGCCCGGTGGGATTGTTCGGGTTGACGGCGACGACCACGCCGATCTCGTCGCCCACGTCTTCCGGCGCCGCCACCACGCTTACGCCGTGGCCCGCGGCGGTCCAGCATTTTTCATGCTCGCCGTAGGTGGGGCCGAGAATGGCGGCGCGGGTCGCCGGGATCAGCCTCGGGAGCCATTGAATGACCATCTGGGAGCCGGGGGCGGGGACGACCATGGCCGGGTCGGCGACGCGGTAGGCACGGGCCGCCGCCTCGCGCAGCCAACCATAGAGATCCGAATCGGGAAGGCGCCGCCAGTAATCGGGCGCCAGATCCGGGACCGGATAAGCGTTGGGATTGATGCCGGTGGACAGATCCAGCCAACCGTCGCGGGGGATGCCATAGCGAGCCGCCGCAGCGTCCAGCGCTCCACCGTGCATCAACGTATCATCCTCGGCGCCCAAGATTGTTTCTCCCGCAAGGGTTGACCCTCCACCGCGCGCGAAACGCCAGTGACTTGGACCTGAAACGCTTGACCCTTGTCTGCCAGGGTCCTCGATAGCATATCTTCCCGGTTCCGGTGCATTTATCTTGATGTGCCGGATCGTTGACGATCCGGTTGCCGCGGCGCCGGAACGGCTGATAGCACGCGGAGCGTATGCATGAAGACAGGACCGTCCCGGCTGGTATCGAGGCGCCGTCTCTTGGTTGCGGCCGCGGCGACCGTGCTCGCCGCCACCGGAGGCCGCGCGGCCCAAACGGCCCAAACGGCCGCTCCATCGACCGTTCCGGGCGCGGCCGCCGCGTTCGAGGCCGCGTCCGCGAGCCCACTGACCTTCGACGTGGTGTGGTCGGACGATATCGTTGGCGTGCACGTGGTCCGATTCGAGACGGCGGGGGATGAATTGCGTGTGCGCACCACCATCGATATCACTGTCACGGTGCTGTGGATCACCGCGTTCAGCTACCTCCATCACAGCACCGAGATCTGGCGGGACGGGCGTCTCGTCTCGTTCGAGAGCGACACCCTGGACAATGGCCGCACCGACACCGTGAAGGGCGCGGCTCGTGACGGCGGCTTCGAGGTCGCCGGGCGCAAGGGGACGCTGATGGCGCCGGCCGACATCATCCCCGGAACCTTCTGGAACCCCGAAATCGTGTCCCGCGATGTGGTTCTCGATCCCAAGAAGGGAACGCTTGAAGAACAGGCGATTTACGGTCACGACCGGATTCGGATCGAGGTGAACGGCAAACCGCGCACCGTAACGCGCTATCGCTTATCCACCGTCCTCGACGGCGCCATTTATTACGACGACCAGGGCCGCTGGGCCGGAGCGTGGTTCAAGAAAAAGGGCGGCCGCGTGGAGTATCGGTTGAGAGCGTAGTCTACTGATTATTTGACGCATCGGGGCGGCGGTTTGCCGGCAATGAGCCGAACCCACGATTTATAGAAGACCGATCCGGTTTCGGCGAAACAGAGCGGGAACGGCGCCGACGGGTCCGGGTCGTATCGTGTATTGAGAATGACCCCGAACAGTACGATCCAAACGGCGACCACGGCACCCACATAGAGGCTTCCGTGGGGATGTCGGGCGGGACGGTCGCGAAACCGTCCGGCGCCCAGCGCGTCCGCGTCCAGAGTTCCTTGGCGGCGGCGGTCGAGCACCTCGCGGCTCAGATGCCGCGCCCACGGCGGGACCCACTGAGCGAACATGTAGCGCGAAAACGCCGCTTCTAGGGCCGCCTCGTCGGGGAGGCGCCCAAACCAGCGGCGGTAGGCCAGACGGAAGAAGTCGAATTCCCGCAGGCCAAGCATCGCGGCCGCCACCACCACCGCGTGGCAGTCCGCGTCGCGGCGTTGTTTGTCCGGCCTCGGCCTCGGTTTTCTCGGCCTTTGTTGGCTCGGCCGCATGGGCTCTCCCCCAAAAAGGGGTTAACTCCCGAAAACGCAACGAAATCCCCGTTCGGGTGTCGCGTCGGCGTGGCCCAGAGTTTATCACGGCATCCCGGTCGTTGTCTCCCAAGAGATGGGTGTTCAGCGGATTGCATCATGCGGATGACACGATGCAACAAAATTATAAAAGCGGCGGCGGATAAAAATTACCGATTTGTTTGAGTGAAAAACAAATATAAATATTTATTTAGTTTATATCAATTATGTATGATAACTTTATAGTTACATATAAGCAACAAAATGTATTGAGGTGAGCTAGGTATTGTATTATTATAGTTCCATATTTCCGTTAGTAAATTTAAAGAGGGGCGGTTTAGTTGGTCGGCCGCGAGAGTTCTCGACTCTCGGGAGAACGGGCGCAAGCCGAGCGGACGGCCGACGAGGAGTGGAACGATGCGAACGAAAGAAAAGGAAAGATGGCTCGGCGCCGTCAAGGCCATCAAGGACGAAGCCGAGTTGGCGGAACGGTTGCTGACCGATCCTCCGCATAAAATGAACGCTCCGCAACTCGCCAACGAGATGCGGATCAGCGGTGGCGTGATCCGCAATCTGGCGGTGGAGCTAACTCTGTCCGCCCTGGACAAGAACAAGGGGCGGGATTAATAGCAACGATCACAATAGGTCGGTATTAGTGACCGTTGGTATAACAGCCGGGCATTCCCTAAAAATAGCGGTTACCGACTCCCAAGTCGCTTCGTGCACCGCCAGGCGCTTGGGATCCCGTCGCTATCGCACGCCGGAACGCTCCATGCGGTTTCCCGCAGGTGCCGGAGGTTTTTCTGCGCGCCGGCGTCGCCCTGGGCCGCCGCTTTCCGCCACCAATACGCGGCCGCCTCGGTATCGCTCGGAACGCCCAGCCCAAGATCGTAGGCTAGCCCAAGGTTGAGTTGCGCCTTCGCATAATCCTGGTCGGCGGCAAGGCGGTACCAGCGGGCCGCTTCAACGAAGTCCTGCTCCACGCCCGCGCCGCGCGCGTACAGCACGCCCATGTTGTTCTGCGCCTCCGGCAGCCCCTGTTTGGCGGCGCGGTGCATCCAGTAGGCGGCGGCGATGGGATCCTTGTCCACGTCGTGGCCCAGCAAGTAGTCCGAGGCCAGGTCCACCTGCGCCGTCGGATACCCCCGGTTGGCCAGATTCCGGTTGTAGGAAACCCAGTTGGACGAGCACGCGTTCAGCGACGCCGCCAGTCCAAGCGCGAGAAAACAGCCCCCCATGCGAACCGTGCCCACGATCAATCCTCCGAAACGTTGTAATTTTGTTAAACTTTACCACATATGCGAGCATCTTTCTAGGGGTGTCGGGCTGGTTTTAGGACGAATCAGAGCCCAGAGACGAGAAATCAACCGGGCGTTTACCATTGCGCAAGTGAACGCGGCGTACAGTTGGCCGGTTTTGTCCCCGCCGGGGGGGCCATTTCGCGGATTGGAGGGCGGTCGCCCATGCTTCGAGCACAGAGTTTCACCGCTGCCGCCAAACGGGCCGGCATGCTGCTGGCCGGCGTGTTGCTGGCCGGATGTTCCATGTTCGCCGACGAGGCGCCGGTGGTGGAGGCCGACGCCGCCGACGCCGAGCCGGGGTGGGTCGAGGCCGTTCAACTGGCCAGGGTGGATATCCAGGTCAAGCGCGGCGAGGACATCGGGTCGCTCGAGGGCGGCACGCTGTGCCTGCCCAACGAGGATCTGATCTACGGCAAGGACCGCGCCACCGTCTACCCGGACGAATTGAGCGATATTTTCCTCCACGAGCTGGAGGCCGCCCGCTACCGCGTGATCAGCGATCCGGTGGCGACCGTGGAAAACCCCGGGGACTGGAAGGCCGAGCGGATGATCGTGCCGAAGGTGTTCCGGATGCAGGCCAATATCTGCTATCCCGGCTCCGGCGTGGGCCAGTGGAAGTCCAAGGGCGCGGCCGCCGTGGCGGTGGAGTGGCAGATCCACAGCCGCGCCGGCGGCGGCCCCATCTATACGCTGCAGACCGAAGGCTACGCCCAGGTGGAGAGCAGCCGGTACGAGGGCGACAAGGAAGTCTTCCGCAAGGCGTTTGGCGCGGCGGTCCGCAACATGCTCAACGATCGCCTGTTCACCCGTCAGATCACCCGGGCCGCGCAGACGCCCACGGCCGATACGCCGGCGGGGTTCCTGCCCATTTCCGGCGCGCCGGTATCGCAACGGCCCATCGCCGAGCGTCTCGCCGCGGTCAGGGCCAACGTGGTCAAGATCGCGGCCGGCGAGAGCGGCGGCGCCGGCTTCTTCATCGACCAGGGACGCCACGTGCTGACCACCGCCGGGACGGTGGGACGGGCGGCGCGGGTGACGGTGATCCTCGCCGACGGCACGGAGGTGCTGGGCACGGTGCTCTTGGCCAATGGCCGGCGCGGCGTGGCGCTGATCGCCACCGAGCCGGTGGACGTGGACGGCCTGCCGCTGATGATCGACATGCCGGCCGTGGGCGAAGCGGTGTTCGCGCCGGGCGTGACGCGGCCGGGGAGGCCCAAAACCGAACCGGCCGTCGGCGTGATCACCGCCATCCGCGAGGACGGCGGTCTGACGCTGATCCAGAGCACAATCGCGAGCGCCCCCGGCATCGGCGGCGGACCGCTCATCGACGCCCACGGCAACGTCGTCGGCATCGCCGCCAACGCGCCCCAGGGCGGCCCGGACTCCGAAGACTCCCCGGATTCCGAGGACAAGCCTCTGGACGTCAGTTTCTTCGTGCCGGTGAAGGACGCGCTCGACGGGCTCGGCGTGCTGGTGGAACGGCCGAAGCTTCCCGAGCCGGTCATGCCGGACATCCGCGAAGCCAGCTCGGGCGGTTCGATGGCCATGGAAACCGCCAAGGGGCCAAACGGAAAACCGGTGCCGCGCCCGGCCGCGACCGCGCCGCGTTTCGAGGAGCCGCTGCCCAAGCCGGAGCCGCCGCTGCCCGGCATCTGGCGCAGCCGCCGCGACACCGTATGGGGATACGAAGGGTTCGGCGGCGGCGGCGACGGCGTGACCGTGCTGAGCAAGGTGCCCATGAAGATGGTGGAGCGCCGCGCCACGTGGGGCTTGTTCAGCTACCACACCCCGCGCGGCCCCGGCCAGAAATGGATCCGCCTCGCCGACGTCCAGCGCGACGCCTTCCACTGGTCCGACACGATCAAGCTGCCCGAGGGGATGTGAGATTTGCGGCCGCCATGACGACGCGTGTCGTCAAAAAAAGCCCGGAAATGACGACATTTTTCGCGAAAAAGACGACATTTGACGACTTGACATTCGCTAAGTGCTTGATTTCATTGGGCCGAAATAAAATGGCCCGAAATGTCGTCATTTGTCATCATTTGTCGTCATTTTTCACTGGAACATATTGAAATATATACGTACATTCAAGAGCGCTTATTCTTCCTCCGTAACGACGTAAGCTCTTGATTTCAAACGAAACACGCCGTTGCGGTGCCGGATCGTTCCGCTTTCGATGTCGTCATTTGTCGTCATATATGGACCGTTCGTTCCAATTAATGATTTCGCATCGACGGGCTTTCAAAAACTAGCCATTTTAGGTATGTTATCCTGTATCCGCTACGATGGCAACCTTGGCGCCGGTGTTGTCCCACGGCGTATCCCGCCGCAACAGTTGCAAAACAGTCTGGCAAATCATAACGAGACTATGTCATCACAAGGCAAATGGATGAAGGCTGTGCACAATGAACGCCGTTGAGATCGAGGAGGCCGTATCCCAGCTTGCCGAGCGGCCGTTCGATGCTCGGGAGTTCCCGTTCGCCTTCCTGGAAGCGTTCGGAAACAAGGCGACCACGATCAGGCGGCTGCGCGGCGGCGCATCAAATAAGTCCACCTCGGCGGCGTCTTGCAAACGAACAACATCCATATTGCCGTATCGGGGTTCTGGGGACATGTTATTGCTGGGAGCGACGCCGCGTGCGAGCCGTGCCATGGGCGACCCATAGGTCTACCGAACGGATGTGAATTAGATAACATGTCCCCGGATCCCGTGTCCAAGCCAAGGCCCGCAACCTGACCCTCGTCACCAACAACGCAAGCACATTCCACAGCGTGGCGGGCTTGAGGGTTGAGGACTGGACAGGGTGAGGGTGCTAGGGCGAATGCTACAATGCTAGAACTGACGCCGGCTCCGTTGACTATGCTGCTCGTTGAGCCAGTCGAATCTTATTGCGATTTCAATTGATTCTCGACTTCAGCGGTTGTTCCCCGCACCTTCGACCTTGCTTTCCTGACAAAAATGCGCTTGACTATACTTAACTATAGTCGGGCTAGGACACAGATGTGCCTAAATCGATCGACGGCAAGCAGTATTATTCGACGCAAGAAGTCGCCGATAATGTGGGCGTATCCAAAGCGACACTTCTGCGGTGGATCAAGAACGGAGATGTGGCCGAGCCTATACGCGATCGCAGAGACTGGAGAATTTTCACGGAACATGAGATACGTAGGATATACGAGTGGGCCAACAAGACGACTTCCTGAAGGATCTGCCTTCGAGAAAAAGGGCAGGACGTCGGCGGAGACCGAGTTTCATCGCCGTCGACTTTTTCTGTGGTGCTGGCGGGACGACGCGGGGTTTAATCGATGCTGGCGGCTATGTGGTCGCTGGTATCGATAAACAATCCTCGTGCATGCGCACCTATGTTGCGAACAACGGCAACGAGACGCTTGACCGTGCGTATCCAGCCTATCTCGACATGGATGTTTTTCCTAAGACGATAGATTACATGGAAGGCGAGCAAAAGCGAATATTCGACAATCTCGATGTTTTGATCCCTGAGACACTCGCTAAAGCCCCCAAAGCGCCGCTCCTATTCGCTATCTGCGCGCCCTGCCAACCTTTCACGAAGTTGAGCAAGGCGGCAATGAGCGACGATAGGGTCCAAGCCAGGCTTAGGGATCGTGGTCTTCTCGCGCACGCCTGCCGGTTCGTGAAGAAATACATGCCGGATATGATTCTGTCTGAGAATGTCGCGACGATTACAGATGCAAGATACGGAGGCGTATGGGAAGACTTTGCGCGGCGTCTTAACAAGATCGGATATGAGGTTGCGACCACGATCGCCTGTACTTCAAAATTCGGTGTGCCTCAGTACCGCAAGCGCTCAATTTTGGGTGCGTTCAGGAGGCCTTGCAACGGCTCGCGACCGAAGCCTCTCAAACTGCCGTCTGATGATGCCAAGGCCGAGACAATCACGGTAGCGAGAGCATTGGCGGGTCTGCCGGAACTTGGTCCGGGCGAGCGTCATCCTGATATTCCAAACCACGCCACGCGCGATCTGAGTTACCTCAATCGCCGGCGCATCTCGTACGCTCAGCCGGGCGAAAGCAACGCGTATCTCGAAAACACGCCTGAGGGCGATCTTTCCCTCGGATGTCACCGACGGATCAACTGGAAGCTAAACGATCGATGCTTCGGAGACGTTTATACAAGAATGGCGCCGGATAAACCGTCTCCGACGATAACGACTCGATGCCACAGCATCACCAATGGACGCTTTGGGCATCACGACACGGAGCAGCAGCGCGGAATTTCCATGCGCGAAGCCGCGCGCCTCCAATCGTTCGGCGACGATTATATTTTCTATCCCGAACACCAGATCGAACCCGTCGCAAGAATGATCGGAAACGCAGTGCCTCCAAAACTCGCGGAATTCTACGCCCGTTATCTTGTGGACCGATATACCCTTGGCGAGGTCTCCTGAATGACGGACGACCAGAAGCTCTACCTCAGTTTTCACGGAAGGATCATCGATTCGCTCGGGATTCAGATGTACCAAGTCCGGTTGCGGCGATTGCCGAACTCATAGCGAATTCCTGGGACGCGGACGCCAAGAGCGTAGATGTGCAACTGCCGACGAGCCTTAGCAGCGACGCTGTCATCAGAATCTTCCGACAATGGACATGGAATGACGTTCGAACAGTGTCAGAAAAGTTATTTGAATGTCGGTCGAAATCGACGCGCAGAAGAAGACGCCGACAAATCGCCAGACGGCAGACCCGTGCTCGGGCGTAAAGGTATCGGCAAGTTCGCTGGTTTCGGTATCGCGGAAGTGCTTGAAGTCGATACGATCAGTGGGACGACTGGCGAGCAGACGAAATTTCGCCTTGACCTCGGGAGTCTGCGCGGCACTGACTATATCGGTACTGAGCCCCAAGAGGTTCCGATCCTCATCCAGGAACCTGCAAATAATGCGCGCATCAAGGATCGTGGGACGGTCATTACTTTAAAGAGCTTGAAGCTGAGCCGCCGTCCCAATCCTCAGAACTTCTCACGATCCATGGCGCGGCGTTTTCTGATCGCACAGAAAGCGGACGATTTCATCGTCAAGATCGACGGGGAGCCCTTGCCTGAGGATAATGAACTGGTTGGCGTCGAGTTCGATTTTCCGAAGGACTATCGCGACGCGGAAAAGCCCGAAGACCTGGTGATTGATAACGATTGGGGCGTCGAACCTATCGGGGACGACGAACTGCGATGGCGCATTAAATTTACTAAAGACACGATCAACACTGAAGAATTGCGCGGCGTGTCCGTTTTCTGCGGCATCAAGGTCGCTCAGACACCCTTTTCTTCAATCTCTCCGGCGGCCTCTCCGGACAGCACGGCCAGCAGTACATGTCCGGCGAAGTAAAGGCCGACTACATCGACCAACTCGGCTCGGACATAATTACGACGGAACGTCAGCGAATCAATCGGGAGCATGAAGCGGCCCTACCACTCCAGGAGTGGGGGCAGAAGCGCGTCAAGCAGCTTCTGTCTATTTGGAAGGAGCGGCGGAGCGAAGAGAAGATAGCGCAGATCGAAGGTAAAATTGCGGAGTTTTCCCGCCGACTGCAACGTCTCACTCCTTCTGAGCGGAAGACTGTTTCCGGAGCGTTGAAGAAGCTCGCGACGATATCAACGTTATCTCAGGAGCAGTTCGAGAAGTCTTTCCAGTTCGATCCTCACGGCGTGGGAAGGCGGACGCCTGCATGAACTGATTACCGAGCTCTCAGATGTCGAGGACATGAGCGAAGGCGTGTTGTTGACTTTGCTGGCTGAAACTGAGGTCCTCAATGCGCTTCATGTTGCCGAGGCAGTGAGGGTAAAATTGGACATAATCCGCGGTCTGCGGAGACGGATCAGCGAAAAGGAGCTGGAGAACGCGGTTCGAGACTATATCGCCGAAAACCCTTGGCTTCTATCTCCCGAATGGGACACATTCAAGCAGGAGACAAGCGTCCGTAACTTGATCAAGGAGGCAGCGGCCGAAGCAGCTTTGGAGGACGATCCGGACTGGAACAAGCGGATCGATCTCGTTCTATCTTCAAACAGACACCTATTGATCGTCGAGTTCATGCGCCCGGGCAAATCCATCGATCGCGACCATCTAAACCGTTATCAGCAGTATATGGACATTGCTCGGGAAAAGATCGAAGCGAGCACGGATACGCGCTTTCAGACCATATCAGGGCTGCTCGTAGCCGAGAAACTATCCAAGATGGCTGGTGTGACCAAACTTCTGGAGCGCCTGAAGGAAGCCGACATGACCGCAATCGAGTGGGACGGCCTCCTGGCGAGAGCGGAAGCGCAATGGCAGGAATTCCTCACCGTTCTTGCAGATCGTGCGCCCGAGGACGACAGGCTGGCCAGCCTTCGCACCGGTAAAGCGGAAACCGTCGCCGATGATGGATGACCACGCTGACATCTGACAAGAATGATTTGCCATGGGGACCCAACCAGAAGTCGACCCCGCGCGCAGTCGAAATATGGCGAATGTTCGAGGAAAAGACACGAAGCCCGAACTGGTCGTTCGTAGAGTATGCCATGCCCTCGGCTATCGGTTCCGCTTGCATCGGCGCGATCTGCCCGGGAGACCAGACCTCGTTTTTCCCGGTCGTCGGAAGGTGGTCTTCGTTAACGGTTGTTTCTGGCACCAGCATCCTGGTTGTAAGCGAGCGACCATACCGCGGACCCGCAGGGAATTCTGGAGTACCAAGTTCGCCGCGAATGTTTCCCGAGATACCCAAAATGTCTTCGCGTTAGATGACCTTGGCTGGCAGGTTATAACTATTTGGGAGTGCGAAACTCGCCAAATTGAATTGCTGCGAGCGCGTCTACACTGTTTCCTCGAAGAGAAGTAAACCGGCAATGGGTCTAGTCTAGCATTGCAGGAAGACCTGGCGCTGGTAGGCGCAAGGTCTATCATTTCATCATGCCGTCCTTCGGGGGTTCGGGGCCGGGCCCATCATTGCGCCATGCTGCCCTTGGACGGGAGATCGCATAGGCGTCCCGGGCGCTCGGGAACCTGCCGGCTATCACGCCACGCGGTCCCATTGCCGGCCTCACCCCGATTTCGGGGGCGGGGTCCTTTTCGTGCAGGCAAACGACGGGCGGTGCATCCATCTATAGGAGACACACCCGTTTCAACGGTGAGGAGCGCCCGCGATGACGCACGATTTCGATCCCGACGGAACCCGCCTTCCCGTCAAGCTCGATTCCACCTCCAACGGCGAGTTCGTGCCGACGCCGCTCGACGGAGCCGCTCGCGCCGCCAATGGTCTGGCGCGGCGATGGGCGGGCGAGAACGCCAGGCGGCTGGGACTGTCGCGGCGCTCGTTCATGGTGTCGGCGTGCGGGGCCGCCAGCACGCTGTTGGCGTTCAACGCGGCGAACGCGGCGGCCGGCCGGACCGGCGGCTTTTTCCAGCTCGATCAAGTGGCCGCGCTCGACGCCGACGCCGCCGCCGAGCGGTTGGCCGGGCGCGAGTTCGTTTTCGACGTCCAGGGCCACTTCGTCGGCGAAAACGGCCTCGGGCGGACGGGCCTGGGCGGGTCCCAGAAGTTCGTCAAGGATATTTTCCTCGACTCCGATACCGACATGATGGTGCTGTCGTTCATCCCGTCGCACCGGGAAAAGGAACTACTGACCATCCAGGAGGCCGACGAGACCCGCCGCATCGTCGAGCAGATGGAGGGAACCCATCGGTTGCTGCTGCACGGGCGGGTCAACCCCAACCAGCCGGGCGACCTCGAGGGGATGGACGAGCTCGCCGAGGTCTGGGGCGTGTCGGCGTGGAAATGCTACACCCAGTGGGGCCCCGACGGGCGCGGGTTCTTTCTTTCCGACGAGGACACCGGCATTCCGATGATCGAGAAGGCGCGCGCGCTCGGCGTCAAGAACGTCTGCGTGCACAAGGGCCTGCCGTTCGGCGAGCGGTCATACGAGCACAGCCTTTGTACGGACATCGGCGTCGTGGCGAGGATGTATCCGGACGTCAACTTTCTCGTTTACCATTCGGGCTTCATCAACGGCAAAACCGAAGGCCCGTACGATCCTTCGCGGGGCGAGGGGATCGACGAGTTGATCCGCTCGGTGGAGGAAAACGGCGTGCCGCGTAATGCCAACGTCTACGCCGAACTGGGCAGCACGTGGCGTTTTGCCCTGCGCGATCCGACGATGGCGGCCCACATCGTCGGCAAGCTGGTCAAGCACATCGGCGAGGAGAACGTGCTCTACGGATCGGACTGCATTTGGTACGGCTCGCCGCAGGATCAAATTCAGGCGTTTCGCGCGTTCCAGATTTCCGACGAGCTGCGGGAAAAGCACGGCTACCCGGAAATGACGCCCGCCCTGCGCGCCCGGATCTTCGGGCTCAACGCGGCGCGACCTTACGGCATCGACGTGGAAGAGGTGCTGAGGCGGGCGCGCAACGACGCCATCGAGGAACGTCGCAACGCGTATCGCAGCAATCCCAATCCGCATTTCCTCACGTTCGGCCCCAGGAACCGCCGGGAGTTCCTGGCTAATCTGAAGGCGCGCGGCGGCTCGCCGGCCTAGGTCCCGCGGTCAATCCGAAACCTCCCAGGCGCGCAGGCGGCGGTAGATCGTGGCGGGGGCGATTCCAAGGAGGACGGCGGCTTTCCTGACGTCTCCGCCGCAGCGGTGCACGGCGGCGGAGATGGTTTCACGCTCCACGTCCGCGAGCGGCCGGATGGCCTTGGCGAGATCTTCCAGTGTCTCGGCGCCGGCGGCCGCCGGTTCGGGGGCGCCCGGTTCTGGGGCGCGGCGCGTGCTCAGACTTGTCAGCATGGCCGGTGTCACCATTGCGCCGTCGTGCATGACCACGGCCGTTCTGATGACGTTCTGAAGCTCGCGCACGTTGCCGGGCCAGGGATGGGATAGCAACGCCGATTCCGCCTCCGCGCTGAACGCCGTGAACGCCTTTCCTTCCTGGGAGGCGTAGTCCGCGAGAAAACGGTTGGCGATTTGGAGGATATCGTCTCCCCGCTCGCGAAGGGGCGGAAGCTTGATGGGGATCACATGCAGGCGGTAATAGAGATCCTCGCGGAACCGCCCGGCTTTGACCTCGGCGAGGGGATCGCGGTTGGTGGCGCACAGGAAACGGACGTCGACGGTCTCCGAGCGGCTGCTGCCCACCCGCATGAAGGTTCCGGTTTGCACGAACCGCAGCAGTTTGGTCTGCAGAAACGGATCCATTTCGCACACTTCGTCGAGGAACAGCGTTCCGCCGTCCGCTTGCCGCGCGGCGCCGTCGCGATTGTTGACGGCGCCCGTGAACGCGCCCTTGACGTGCCCGAAGATCTCGGTTTCGATGAGATCCTTGGCGATGGCGGCGCAGTTGAGGGCGATGAACGGGCCGGCGCGGCGGCGGCCAAGGTCATGGACGGCGCGGGCGGCGATCTCCTTGCCGGCGCCGCTCTCTCCGGTCACGAACACGGTCGCGTCGCTGGCGGCCGCGCTTTCGATGCCGCGATAGACGCCTTGCATGACTAGGCTCGCGCCGATGAACCCTTGAAACGTCTGGCGGTCGATGGTGGACCGGTAGGTGTCGACGACCTCGGCCAAGTGGTGCTTCTCCACCAGATTGCGCACCGTGACCCTCAGGCGCTCGGCGCTGACGGGCTTGGCGAGAAAATCGCTGGCGGCCTCGCGCATGGCGGTGACGGCCGCCTCGACCGATCCATGCGCGGTGATCACCACCACCGGACAGCCGATGCCGCGGTTTCGCACCTCGCGCAGGATATCCATGCCGTCCATGTCGGGGAGCTTGAGATCGAGAAGGATGATGCCGGGCGGCGCCTCGGCCACCGCCTTCAGGGCGTCGGCTCCCGTTCCGGCGTGAATAATGCGATACGGTTCGCTGCGCAGGAACCCGCGGTAGGTGCGGGCCAGGTCGGGCCTGTCCTCGACCAGAAGGACGCGGGTGGGTGGCGCCGCGTTCATGGTGGGCGTTTTCCGTGCAGCGCGCGGCCGGGAGGAAGGGTGACCGTCACGGTGGTTCCCATGGCTTCCTCGCTTGCGATCCGGAGAGTGCCGCCATGAAGCTCCGTGAACAGTTTGGCGAGCGGTAGGCCGAGACCGACGCCGTCGCGCCGGCTCTCCCGCCCGGCGGCGCCCACCTGGGTGAACGGTTGCAAGGCGCGCTCCACGTCCGCCGGCGCCATGCCGACGCCGGTATCCGCGACCTCGACAACGACCCCCTCTCCGTCGGCCCATCGGCACGCCGCCGTCACGGTCCCGGTTGCCGGCGCGGCCTTCGCCGCATTGGTCAAGAGGTTGGTGATGATCTGTTTCAGCCGTTGCCGGTCGGCCCGGACCGCGATCGGCTCGGCCCGCGCCGCGTAGCGAAAAGCGATGCCGCCGGCATAGGGCTGACGGCGCACCGTCCGGATGGCCTCTTCCATCACCGCGCCGATATCCACCGCGGATTCGCGCAGCTCCAGCCGTCCCGCCTCGATTTTCGCTAGATCCAGCAAGTCGCTGATCTGCTCCAGCAAAAATTGGCCGTTCTCGCGAATGTCCGTCAGATAGCCATCGAGTTCCTCCTTGGGAAACGAGGCGATGGTTTCGTCGCGTAGGATCTCGGCGTTGCCGATGATCACATTGAGCGGGGTGCGGAGTTCGTGATTCACAAGATTGAGAAAGTCGGATTTCGCCCGGTTCGCGGTCTCGGCTTCCTCCCTTGCCTGAATCAGCGCGTGCTGGGCCAGCGCGAGCTCGTTGCTGGTCTGTATCACCCGCTGCTCGAGTTCGGCGACGGCGCCGACATCTTGAAACAGCAGCGCCACCAGCCCGGGGCGCGGGCCCGGATACGCCCGGATCGTACAAACATGCTCCTCATGGTCCGGACAAAAGCGCAGCGAGACATTGGACAGCGTAAACAGCCCGCGGTGTCCGAGGCGCACGTCGGAAATTATGTCCTCATAGCCGACCAGGAACGGCAGGCAGCCGCTCGCCGGCTCCAGGGCCACCCAATCCACGAGCGGACCCTTGCGCGCGACAACGCGGTCGTCGGCGTCCAATAAGACCGTCCCCAGCAGTCCCGACTCGAACAGCCGCTCTGACACGTCGTTCATCGCTGTATCGTATGCATTGCTCACCGCGGGCTGTTTATCTCCGAATTTTACGGGCGCCTTTCAAAGGTAGTTCATGGATGGACAGCAATTTACGTGCCGAGTTCTAAAATCCGTCGTCCCAGCGCGCGAAAAAGGTCGAGGACGGCCCGGCCGTCGAGCGCGCTCGTTACGATCGGGCGGCCGCCGAACCGCGCGTCCAAGGCGTCCGCCGTGTCCGGATCGCCGGCGCCGGGGTCGGGGTCGGGGTCGGGGTCGGGGTCGGGGTCGGGGTCGGGGTCGGCGAGCAAATCGGCTTTGTTGAGCGCGAAGACAACGGGCCGTCCCGGTCTTTGTTCAAGGAAAAAACGGGCGTGTCTGGTCATGGTCTCCAGCGTGTCGCCGCGCGTCACATCGCCGACGACGATGGCGCCGGAGGCGCCGTGAACATAGGTTTTCAGCAGGTCGGTGCGTTGCTGAAAGCCTTCGATGTCCCATAATATTTGATTCAGTTGAACCGGCTCCTGATCCGCCGGGCCGATGGTGTCGGTGTGCTTGTAAATGTTGACGCCCAGCGTCGCGTGGTACACCGGCGAGAATTCGCCGAGGACGTAGCGCCGGACCAGCGACGTCTTTCCGACAGCGAAATCGCCGAGCATGCAGATCTTTTTACTGACCGCCATTGGCCGGTTCCGCCGTCTCCAAAACCATTTCAAACTCAACCCGCCGATTGGGGCTGTTTCGGCCGCTGCTGTCGCTGACCATCTTCTCGGACCCTCTGCCCGCGGGTACGAGCCGGGTTTCGGGCACCCCGAGCGCTACCAGCCGGTCCATCACCGCCCGCGCCCGCTCCAGCGACAGGCGGTCGTTCCTGGTCTCGCCGCCGGCCTGGTCCGTGTAGCCCACGAGCCGTATGCGAACGGAGTTTGGCGCTTGGCCGACAAGATCCGCCAGTTCTTGGAGCACGGCGCGCGCCCGCGCCGGGTCGCTGAATGTCGTGCCCTCGGAAAACGGGATGACTTGGATCCGCATCCATTGCCGCAAACGATCGAGAGGACCGGGTGCGATGGCCTCGAGCGCCGCGATCCGCAAGCTCTGCCGGTCCAGCGTGTTTTCCCTGGCCGTCAGCCGCTTTCCAACGTCCGAAAGTTGGGTGCTCAGGTCTTGGAGCCTCGTGTCCAGCTTTTGGCCCAGGGCCGCGGCCGTGTCGGGCAGACTGCTCAAACGGAAATCGGCGGTCACCTGGGACAAGCGCGCCTCGAAGGCCGAAACGATTTGGTCCCGAATCTTGGCATCCGGTATCAGACCCTCCACCACGAGGACGTCTTGATCCCGGTCGTATTGCACGGTGATGGGATATCCCGACAAGACCGCATGTTCCTGGACGATCTTGCGGCCCTGATCCTCGATCGCCATGATTTTGCCGTCCTCAATGGATGCGTCGACCCACCACGCAATGGCCGCGACGGCGGCCGCGATGAACGCGACGTAAATCTTCCACGGCGACCGGCGCGGCTTCCGATCCCGTGGCCGGGCGAGCTTTTGAGAACGGGTCCGCAGGTCGGCGACGAGGTCCTGCTCCTCGCTGTTATCGAGTTGGCCGCCGAACTCCCGGACCTTGGGACCCCACGCGTCAAGAAACGAGAGAAACTCGGTCTCCAAAGTCCTTTCGAAATCCGCCGGCGGGGTTCCGCGCGCCTTAAACGCGAGGATCACCGCCGGCGACGTGCTGATGAACAAGTCGGAGTCGTCCATCGAAATCTTGCGGACTTCCCGGGCTTCGTCCTTGCCCAGGGCATCGTGCACGAAGGCCATGATCGCGGTCAGCATTCCGCTGACCAGGTCCCAATCCGTGCTGGACATTTCGCCCCGTTCCACCCGCGAAATCGGCAAGCCGGTTGGCCGGTGAATCAGCAGAACTTCCTCGATCTCGAACGGCGGGTTGCGCCGCAACAGGATTTCGGCTTCGGATTTGCCCGTTCGCCAGGCTTCCAGACGCGCCTTCCACCGGTCGATGGAGACCGTCTGGTCCACCCGTTCATTGAGGGTCTCGACCAGCTCGCGGAACGCATTTCGCACCGCCGCGGCCACCAGCCGGCCGGTGATCGGGTAGAGGGCGTCGACCATCATGTCGCTGGAGTTTCGAATCTCTTCGCGCAAGCTCGCCAGGATCAGCGGCGCGAGCGTCATGGACAGTCGTTCATGGTCCCGGACGCCCGCGTTTCGCAACACGCCGACGATGATCCGCGCGACACTCTCGGTCAGCGCCGCGTCATCGCCCAGGCGACCGCTGAGCGCGTCCGTCCTCGCCTCCAGTCGCGCCAACCGATCGCGTTCGGCGCCCAACAACAGATGCCGGAGCCTGGCTTCCGGCGACTCGGTTGCGTATTCGTCGGCGATGCTCACGCCCCGCCCCCTCTAATGCGACAGGTTGCCGCCGACACGGTCATCGGCGCGGCGGCCCGGCTAACCATCGCCCCATAACTTCCGCTCGATGGCGCGCAAACGTTCGTCCAACGCGCTTGCCGTGTCCAGCGTCGATGACGCGTTCACGAGTCTGTCGCGCACGTCCGCGTCGAGCTCGCCGAATCGCCGATCGAGAATGTCGAAACGATACCACAATGCGCTGATGCAGGTGCGAAGGCCGTCCCAGGGCGTCTCGTGCAGATCCGCGAACCTGGCTTCCAGGTCGCGGCCGAGCCGCTCCATCAGCGCCTCTGTCTCGGCAAGACGGGCTTGGCAATCGCGCAATGCGCCGCCGAGCAAGATCTGGCGGATTTCATCGATTGCGGCGCTCGGTCGTTCGTCCGCCCGGCCTTCGGTGTTCACGGATTGATCAAGGTTTGGCGGCGCTGTTTTGTTGCCCATGCGGAACCCCGCGAGACGTCAACTGTTGGCATTATTCGACAATAGCATTGGCTGAAGGCAAAGAAATGTTCAATCGCTTCGCTCATCCCGCCAACACCGCAAGAGCCAGTTCAGTCCCCGGCGAGTTCGGTCGGACCCATTAGGCATTCTCGGTTCCTGTCTCATTTTGAGACATAAATTGCAAGAGCGCGGACATGTGCCGTCGGCGCCGAGCGGTTTTCAATGGGTCCATCCGGGCTTTTCGCCAAAGTCCCGGCGAAGTCCGGTTGTGGCACGACTATTGCTTGGTCGGGATTGCAATTGGTTCAAGGCTGAGGACGACCCCGCGAACGATCGGCGGGCGAGCGATGGATGTAAGACCATGATGGATAGTGGATGCAGGACGGTGGCTTACAGGATCCAAGCAATGAACGGTATCGGCCGCGCGATGGCCCTTCGATTGGGGCGCGCCGGAATCAGCACGACGGCGGATCTGCTCGATCGATGTTGCCACCTGTCGGGTCGTCGAGAAGTGGCGGCGAAGACGAGGCTCCGCCAGGAGAGCCTCCTCAAATGGGTGAATATGGCGGACCTAATGCGAATTTCAGGCGTCGGCGAGGAATACTCCGAGCTTCTCGAGGCCGCCGGCGTCAATACGGTCAAGGATCTTCGCCGCCGGAATCCGGAGAATCTGACGTCCAAGATCAGGGCCACCAACGAACGGCTGAAGCTGGTGCGGGTCCTCCGCACCGAAAAGATGGTGGCCAACTGGGTGGAGCAGGCAAAGAGGCTGCCTCAATACGTGACGTACTAGCCGCGCCGCTCCGCGCTCAATAACCAACCGCGGCGTCGGTATGCCGAGGGACCCTTCTGCGCATGTCCGACGACCGATGTCTGGGAGATGGACGATATGATGCCTAGATACCTAAAGAATTCGGTACATCTGGACGCGCTGATTCGGTATGTACAAATACAATGCGAGTTAAAAAGAGAACACTCGGAAGCTGCTGTCTTTGCAACCTTATCGTATCTGATCAAGAACTTGCCAGATTCCTTCAAGGATGAAATAGACGAACTGTTGAGGCGAGAAAATTAGCGACGAAGTTCTTATTCTACGTCGTGAAATCAAGAAACATGGTTATTGATTTCTTGATGGGGCAACCGGACTGAGAAGCCGTCTTGAAACTCGATTTTTGGCTGGATGGCCGGGTTCAGATGTGATTCCAAACGGTTGTCAAAGCCAGTTTGGAGGGGCACATGTGGACACCGACCACCCGGCGGCAGCATAGCCGCGATCATCTGCGTTATGGAAGCGATCTGAGCGATGCGGAGTGGGAGATCATCGCGCCGTTCATGCCGCCGCCGGCGCGGACCGGCCGGCCCCGCGAATGGCCGATGCGCGAGATCATGAACGCCATCTTCTACGTCCTGCGGGCCGGCTGCGCCTGGCGCATGCTGCCCAAGGACTTCCCGCCGATGACGACGGTCTACGGTTGGTTCCTGCGCTTCCGCCGCGAGGGCCTGTTCGAGACCATCAACCACCATCTCGTCGCGCTCGACCGCGAGCGGGTCGGGCGGGAGGCCAGTCCGTCGGCGGCGGTGATCGACAGCCAGAGCGTCAAGACCGTCGAAGCCGGCGGCCCCAGGGGCTACGACGGGGCCAAGAAGATCAAGGGCCGCAAGCGCCACGCCATGGTCGATACCGATGGGCGGGCGCTGGTGATTCAAGCCCACCCGGCCGACATTCAGGATCGCGACGGCGCGATCCCGCTGCTCAAGGCGTCGCGGCGATCGTTCCCTTTCGTCGAGCTCGCCTTCGCCGACAGCGCCTATAGCGCCCAGCGGGTCAAGGACGCCACCTGCATCGCCATCGAGGTGGTCAAGAAGATCGCTGACCAGGTCGGCTTCCAGGTCCTGCCAAGGCGATGGGTGGTCGAGCGCTTCTTCGCCTGGATCAACCGTAACCGAAGGCTCGCCAAAGACTTCGAAGCCACCATCGCCTCCGCCCAAACCTTCCTCTACGCCGCTTCCGTCATGATGCTCACCCGACGCTTGGCACGCTCAACATGAGTTTCGAGTCGGACTTTGAGTTTGCCGGCCGCTACGCTGGAGGTCTGTTGCCAGACAGTAGCGGATTGGGGAAGGCGGCGGCGCGATCCGATCGGATCCGCCGCCGTTTGCTTGCCTGTCGGCTTATATTAGTCCAAAGGTCACTGAAGATGATTCATTGTGATCGTCGGTATTAACCCTCCATGACTGCCGGCGGCGGCGCCGAGAACCGCGATCAGACTGATGGTCAGGAGCACCCAATGAAGCCGCTGGATGCGCCGGAACGCGCGCTCCGGATTCCGTTTCGCCTGGCCCCGAAACCAGCGATGAAGAAACAGCGGTTCGGCCACGAACAGCATGATGGAAAACACCAGCCACACGAAAACCATGGCATGCATCCACCAGAACGCGAGGTCGCGGAACCGGTCCCAGAGATCCCATACGGCGGTCATGTAAAACCCGGTGAGTCCGACGAGAAGGGTCGTGCCGCGAGCTTGCCATGCGAAGCGGCCTTCGATGGCCTCGAACAAAGCGACCCGCTCTTCCGGTGTTTTCATGCGCCCAATGGCGGGCAGCAGGACCGTGGTCACGAAACCGACGCCGCCGATCCACAGGACAACGCCGAGCACATGGAGGGCGCGCGCGACGGTCAGATCATCCATGGGTTTTTCGACCTCGCCGGCTCCTTTCCATGTGACATTGTGACCATCATCGACCGCCAACTCAATACCAACATGGTCTGCGTGTTCCCGCCGCCTCGACGCGGCCGTCGACGACCATTTGAGGCGTGTAGACCTGGGATCGCCGCGGATGTTGCGATTGCAGACGCGCTGGCGATCGGTGTTGGCGGGGCTGGAGAACACATCCTTCCAGCGTCCGGTCGCGCCGTAAACAAGGTCGTCCCAATAGTCCACGTGGAACTCCAGGGCGATGACGTCGCCGCGCTCCACCAACTCTCGCGGGTACGCTTCCGCCAGTGGACAAGAATAGCAGCTCTGAGAGGTGAACAGCGGCGAATCACGTTGGGGTGAAGCGTTTTCTCGGTCAGTGAAGGTATGACGGGAAGCTGTTTTGAAGCTCCACCAGCGCTTCTTGGACCATGGTCAGGTGGGGGTTGATCCGGAGCGCGGCTTCGAACGCCACCAGCGCGGATCCGCGATCGCCGTTGCGCAGACAGACCTGCGCAAAGCCCGACAGCGCTCCGAAATGCCGTGGTTCCAGCTCCAGGGCGCGATGCAGGTCGGAGACGCTTTCGGCGTCGCGGCCCAGCAGAAAATAGAGGGTCGCGCGCTTGTTCCAGGCTTCCGCCCAATTCGGCCGGGCCGCCACGAGCTCGGTAAAAATATGTTCCGCCGTGGTATAGTTTTTCTCGGCGACGGCGGAAATCGCGTTGTTCATCATGCTCGCCGGCAGCGGGTCCGGATGGTCTGTCCAGATGTCCCAGATCATGTCCTCGATTTCATAGGCGTTGCGCGCCAAGGGATCGGCCGCCAGTTGTTGGAAAAGGACGTCCAAGCCGGGCGGTATCGAGTTGTCCGGGCGGCGTTTGTCCAGGGACACGATGAGCTTCAAAGTTTTCTGATACATGGCATCGGCACGTAGGTTGTTCGATCGCGAGTGTACGGGGCCGGTAGCCGTCAGCGCACCCCGCCGAATCGGCTAGGATCGAGTGCGGCCCATGACAGCCCTTCATCGGTCAGATCCGGCGGCATGTCCGCTCCCACGGCCAGCGCCGCCGTCAGCCGGCCCATGGCCGGCGATGTTTTGATGCCGAACCCCCCTTGACCGGCGAGCCACAGGAAATTGTCGGCAGCCGGATCCGGTCCGACAGCCGGCGCCTTGTCGGGCAGGAATGTGCGCAGGCCCGCCCATTTATGGGTGATGTGGAAGACCGGGAGGGTCGTCGCCGTCTGAAGCCGATCCGCCGCCACCGCCACGTCCCATTCGTCCGGCTGGGCGTCGCAGGGCGGCATCGGCGTTTCGTCGCACGGCGAGACGAGAAGGCGTCCCGCCTCGGGCTTGAAATAGAACGCCTCGTCCACGTCGACGGTCATCGGCCACCCATGCGGATCCACCCCCGCCGGCAGGTCGATGGTGATGGCGGTGCGGCGCTTCGCCACCAGGCCGAGCGGATCGAGTCCCGCCCGTTCGGCCACCGTGTCGGCCCATGCTCCGGCGGCGTTGATGATCGTCGTGGCGCCGATTTCGCCCTTGCTTGTGGTCACGCGCCACTTTTCGGAATGGCGTTCGATGGTTTGAACCTCGGCCGCGGTCAGGAGGTCGCCCCCCCGCGCCTTGAATCCCCGGAGAAATCCCTGATGCAGGGCGTCCACGTCCAGATCCATGGCGCTCGGCTCGTGGACGGCGCAAACGGCATAACCGGGACGCAGCGCCGGTTGCAACGCAAGAGCCGCCGCACCATCGACCAGTCGAAGGCCCCGCGCGCGCGGGCGGCATTCGGTGAAAAGGCGCTCGGCCGCCTCGCGCTGGTCGTCGCGGGCGATATGAAGGACACCGCGCGGCGTCAGGAGCGGCGTGTCGGTAAATCCCGAGGGCGGGGTTTGGAGAAAAGCACGGCTGGAGCGGGCCAGGGCGCGCACGACCGTTCCGCCGTAGGTTTCGAGAAACAAGGCGGCGGATCGTCCCGTGGCGTGGTAACCCGGAACGTCCTCGCGCTCCACAAGGATGACTCGGGTCTTTGGCGCCAGCCCGCTGATTTCGAACGCCGCCGACGCTCCCGCGATGCCGGCGCCAATGATCAGAAAATCGCACTCCACCATCGTCACCCTTCAAAACTGACTATTCGGCCGCCCGGGCCTTAAGAACGGCCGTTGGCATTTTCGGGCCTCGGCGTTTTTCCAGCAGCGGCGCCGCGAAGGAGAGAAGCGGCGGGATGATCAAAAGGGTCAGCACCGCCGAGAGCGTCAGCCCGCCCAGCACGACCGACCCGAGACCCCGGTAAAGCTCCGAGCCCGCTCCCGGAAACATCACCAGCGGCAGCATGCCGAACACGCTGGTGAGGCTCGACATGAAGATCGGCCGCATGCGGTCGCGGGTGGCGGCGACGATGGCGTCGTTGGGGGCCATGCTTTCGTCGCGGACATGGGTCAGGGTCTGATGAACCAGCAGGATCGCGTTGTTGACGACGATCCCCACCAGGATCACGAAGCCGAGAATGGTCAGCATGTCGAGCGGCTGATAGACGAACAGATTGAGCAACGCCAAGCCTCCGACGCCCCCGGCCGTGGCCAGCGGCACGGATAGGATGATGATCAGGGGGAACACGAAGCTTTCGAACAGCACCGCCATGATCAGGTAGACGATGGCGACGGCCAGCCCGAGCTGCCAGACCATGGCGTCCCAGGTTTGCGTCAGCTCGTCGGCGGTTCCGGCGAGTTGCAGCTTGACGCCGGGCGGCACTCCTCCGGCCACGAGCTTGTCGATCACGTCGCCTTGAACCAACTCCATCGCCACCTCCAGCGGCAGTTTCGGCGCCGGCCGCAGTTCCAGGGTGACGGTGCGCTCGCGCTCCAGGTGACGGATTTCCGTGGGCCCGGAGGTGACGATCACGTCGGCCAGGGAGCTGACGGGAACGATCATTCCGGAGCCCGTAACCACCGGAAGGTCGGAGACCCCCTGAGTCTGGGTGACCTCCCGCTCCGGTCCGGCCAGGGTCAGGTCGATGCGCTTTCCGTCAACGGTGATTTCGGCGACACGAAGACCGTCATTGAACGCGTCGACCGTCGCGCCGAAATCGCGGACGTTCAGGCCATTGTCCGCCAGCCGGACCGGGTCGGGGTAGATCCGAACCTCGGGCGCGCCCAGCTCCAGTCCCGGTTTCGGGCGGAGCTGGTTGCCCTGATCCCTCGGCAACACGCCGTCGATCAGGACGACGGCCCGCTGGGCGACGTCAAGCACATCCTCCAGCTCGGGTCCGGAGACGTTCAGGTCGATGGACCGCGCGCTGCCCACTGAGCGGCCGAACAGCGAGAGCTGGGAGATGATGCCGAAGGTGCCCGGTTCCTCGAACGCGGGTTTCTGCAAAACCGGGATGAGTTCGGCTACGCGGTCCGGTTCCACCGAACTGGCGCCGAAGAAGGTGGTGGCGCGGCGCGCGACGAAGAAGAAGTTCCCGATCTTGGGAGGCTGTCCCGCCTCGGATTCGGGGCCGGTTTCGGACGACCACAGCGGCCTCACCTCGGCTTCCAGGTTTTGGGCGATGTTGGTGGTTGTCTCCAGATTGTAGCCTGGCGGCGGCAACAGGACACCGAACAGCAGATTGCGGTTGCCTTCCGGAAGGTATTCCAGCTTGGGCAGAAATAGCCACGTCGCCACCGCGGCGGCGCCGCAAATCACCGCGACGGTGCCGAAGGCGAGCGGCTTGTGCGACACGGTGCGCCGCGTGAGGCCGATGATCGTCTCGACGAACCCGGAAGCGAAGCGGTCGATGACCGGCAGAGGACGTTTCTTCAAGGTCTCCTCGATCGGACCGCGAAGGAGCCGGTTGGACAGCGCTGGAATGACGGTGATCGCGACGATCAGCGACAGAGTGACGGACACCGAGATCGCGACGGCGATGTCGCGGAACAACTGGCCCACCTCCACCTCGAGGATAAGGATCGGGATGAACACCATCACCGTGGTCAAGGCGGAGACGAGGATCGCGCCCCATACCTGCCGGGCGCCGTCGTACGCGGCCTTGGCCGGCGGCACGCCACGCTGCCGAAGCCGGTAAATGTTCTCGAGGACGACGATCGCGGCATCCACCACCATGCCGACGGCAAACGCGATCCCGGCAAGGGAAATAACGTTGATGGAGCGGCCCATCGCGGCCATGGCGACGAACGAGCCGATCACCGACACGGGAATGGCGAGCGTGACAATCAGGGTCGCCGGGCCCGAACGGAGGAATAGCACGAGCACCGCGGCCGCGAGCGCGCCGCCGATCCAGATGTTCTGACGCACCAGGTCGATGGCGGAGTTGATGTAGGTGGTCTCGTCGTAGACCTGCATCATGGTCAGCTGCTCGCGGGGCAGCGCGTCGGCGTTCAGGTCCGCCAGCGCCTCACGAATGCCGGCCATGGTCTCAATGACGTTCGCGCCGGTTTCGCGAACGGCGTTGAGGGCGAGCGCCGGCTCGCCAAGGATGCGGATGCTCGAGACGGGCGTTTTGTAATCGAACCCAACCTCGGCGATGTCGCCGACGGTGACCCGGGCGATGCGTCCGGTCGCGGGGTCGGAAATGCTGCGGAGAAGCACGGCGCGCACCTGTTCGGGGGTGGTGAGGTCGCCCTCGGTGCGCACTACGTAGCGGCGCTTGCCTTCGTCGACGTCTCCGGCCGAAACGGAGGCATTGGCTTCGCGAAGCGCCGCCGCGACGGCCGGCACGGTGAGGCCGTATCTGGCCATTTTCGCCGGGTCGACGACGATCCTCAGTTCGCGGGTGTTGCCGCCGTAGACATTGACGCGGCTGACCCCGGGCACGCGCTCCAGGCGGTCGCGGATGATGTCCTGGGCGAAGTCGCGGTAGGTGTGGACCGGGCGCTCGTTGCCCTTCATCCGGCGCAGGATAAACCAGGCGATGGGCTGGTCGTCCGCGCCCGATGTGCTGAGCGTCGGCTCGTCGGCTTCTTCGGGATAGTCGGAGACCTGGTCGAGGCGATTGGCGACAAGCAGCAATGCCTTGTCCATGTCCTGGCCGACCCCGAACTCAAGCATCACCTTGGCGAGCCCGTCCTCGGACTCGCTGGTCATTTCCTCGAGTTCCTCCAGGCCGCGGAGTTTTTCTTCCTGACGGATGACGATCTCGCGTTCCACTTCCGCCGGCGCCGCGCCCGGCCATGACGTGGACACCGAAATGATCGGCTTGGCGATGTCGGGCGCGAGCTGAATGGGGATGGTCCGCAGGGCGACCAGACCGAACATGACGATCATCAACACCGCCGCCACCACGGCGACCGGCCGTTCGATGGCCAGGCGGATCAGGTTCATCCGTCGACGCCCCGCCGGTAGCGGATCTTCTGACCGGGTTGCAGGCGCTCGTTGCCGCGCACCACCACGATGTCTCCCGGTTGCAGCGCGTCGAGCACCTCGAATCGATTGCCCACGGCGGCGCCCAGGCGGACTACGCGGATTTCGGCGGTATCGTCGTCCGCGACAACCGCCATGGTGCGGCCCTTGCGGTTGAGGATGGCGTCCTTGTGCACGGTGACCACGGTGCGCGGCGCGCCCGCCGGCAGTCGCACGGTCACGCTCTGATTTGCGGCGAGGTCCCCGATATCCTCGAACTCGGGCGCGAAGCGCACGGTCCGGGTACGGGTCAGGGGGTTTTCCTCCGGCACCACGGCGCGAACCTTGGCGCTGATTTGCCTGTCGCCCAACACAGCGGCGACCTCGGTCCCGGCGATCAGTCCACCGATCCTCTCCGCCGGAACATCGGCTTCAATTTCCAGATTCCGGTCATCGACCAAACTCACCACGGAATCGCCGACGTCCACATGGGAACCGACCTCGGTGTGACGCTGTGTGACCACGCCCGCGTAGGGAGCTCGAATTTCCGCGTCGCCCAGATTGATCTCGGCGAGCCGCAGTTGAGCGCGAGCGCTGACGAGCGCCGCCCGCGCCTCCGCGAGTCTGCTTTCGGCGATGACCACTTCCTGGCGCTTATCATCAAAGCCGCCCTTGCTGAACGCCGGTGACTTGCGCAGACCTTCGAGGCGAGCCAATTCCTGACGTTTCAGGCTGACCTCCGCGCCGGCTGTCGCCAGCGACGCTTGCGCCGCCGCGACTTCGGCCATCCGGAGGTCCTTTTCCGAGCCGGGGCGATCGGTCACCAGCACGGCGATGATTTCGCCCTGTTCCACACGGTCACCCACGTCGACGCGCATTTCGCCCACCGGCCCCCGGGTCCGGGCGGCGACGACACCGGCTCTCTGCGACACCAGCCGGCCGATCACATCGACCGTTTGCGAATAAGGTTCCTCCCGAACCGGATCGACACCGACGAGCGCGGGCTCCTGAGCCGCGGCCGGAACGGCCGCGAGGCCGATGAGAACGATGAGAGCAATGAGTCCGCCGAGCGGACCGAGCCGCGCGCGTGTTCCCGCAAACGTTGGATGAATGGCCGTGATTTCCCTCATGGTGCAATAGATAGTCTCCGCGTCGGGATCAATCCATGCCGAGCCGGCAAGATTGGACTAGACCGTCCAGTCTAATCTAAACTAGACTTACGATTCGAATCAATTGTTCAAGTGATCCTGAATGCAACCGGCGCCGGCACGGAAGTCAGTCGCGATGGAAGAACCCGCGGTCTCGAAACGGGACGCGATTTTGGCGGCGGCAACGCGGGTTTTTCTCGATCAGGGATATGGCGCCGCCAGCATGGATGCCATCGCCCGGGCCGCCGGGGTCTCCAAACAGACCATTTACGCCCACTTCGGCGGAAAGGCGGCGCTTTTCGAGGCGATCGTGCTGGAGCGCAGCGAACGATTGCTAGAGCCGTTTCCGGAGACGGACTCTCTTCACGATCCAGAGACGGCGCTTCGCGCCATCGCGCATCGATTCCTGGAGTTGATTTTGTCTCCGGAAACCGTTGGCCGGTTTCGCGTCATTGTCGCGGAAAGCGGGCGTTTTCCCGAACTGGCCGAAGTTTTCTATCGATCGGGCCCCGAACGGGTGGGCGCGCGTCTGTCGGCCTATCTTGCCGAACTCCATCGCCAAGGGATTCTGCATGTGACGAACCCGCGGTCCGCGTCGATACACTTTTTTGGCATGGTCCGTGGCGACTTGTTTCTCCGCCAACTCCTGGGTCTTGGCGAGCCGCCCCGTGGCGCCGCACTCGAGCGAATCGTCGACATCGCGGTGACGGCGTTTCTCGCCGCCTACAAGCGAACCTGATACCGGGAGGCGCCGGAGGTGCGTCCGGGGCATTCGCGATCAACCATTTCTTCTTGGCAACAGTGGACGCCATCCCCCACAATGGGTGTTCCTATCCCCATCGGTAAAGGTATGCCCCCAAGGGGATACCAACGACAAAAGAACGGAGGAAACCTTGGGGACGTTGCTTTTCACCCATCCGATCTGCCAGGAGCACGAAATGGGGTCGTGGCACCCCGAGGCTCCCGCGCGCCTGAAGGCGATTCTTGATAAACTCGGCCACGATGAGTTCGCTTCGCTGGAGCGCCGCGAGGCGCCGCTCGGAACCGTCGAGGACATCGAACGGGTGCATGCCGCATACTATGCGGAGTCCATATTCGAGAACGTTCCCAAGTCCGGCCATGTCCATCTGGACGCCGATACGGCCATGTGTCCCGCGTCCGGGGGGGCCGCGCTGCGGGCGGTGGGCGCACTCTGTACGGCTGTCGAATCGGTGCTGAAGAACGAAGCCAAGAATGCCTTTTGCGCCGTTCGGCCGCCGGGACACCACGCGGAAGTGGCGGCGGCCATGGGCTTTTGCCTGTTCAACAATATCGCCATCGCCGCCGAGTATGCGCGGAAGGTTCATGGGCTTGAGCGGGTCGCGGTCATCGATTTCGATGGTCACCACGGCAACGGCAGCCAGAACTATTTTTTCCGCTACCGGGACTTGTTCTACGGTTCCACCCACCAATGGCCGGCCTACCCCGGCACCGGCATGGAGCATGAAACGGGCGTCTTCAACAACATCTGCAACGTGCAACTCCGCCCCGGAAGTGGCTCGGAAGAGTTCCGCAAGGGATACGCCGAGCGCGTGTTTCCGGCCTTGCGCAAGTTTTCCCCGCAACTCCTCCTGATCTCGGCGGGTTTTGACGGCCATGTTCGCGACCCGTTGCTCCAGTTGCGACTGGAGACCGCGGACTTCGAGTGGGTCACGCGCGAGCTTCTGGAGATCGCCGATAAATCGTGCAACGGCCGCGTGGTGTCCACGCTCGAAGGCGGCTATGACCTGGCCGCGCTCGCCGCCAGCGTCGGTGTTCACGTTCACGCCATGATGGAAGCGGCTGGAGAATAAAAAAAACGAAACGGCCGTTGTTTCTTGGCAACACCTCGCGACCGCAATGTTTACAGGGTCGCGGCCCAGTCGTTTCGCCCTACCCGCAGGCCTCGACGGGAAAGCCATAAAAACCTGCGGGCTATTCCTCCGGATTCTGCTTGCATGTGGCGCCTCAACCCGATTAAACGGGGCGGTAGCGGCCTGTAACGGTCTTTTCTGAGGCCGGTAGTTCTTGCCAGGGGGCGGGAAGTGCCCGCTGCCTCGTGTTTTTTTGAGGGGCGATGAATCAGGACGCACCGGAACGCGACATTGAGGATCTCAGCTTCGAAGCGGCGCTTTCGGAGTTGGAGACGCTCGTTCGCCGCCTGGAAGAAGGCAAAATCACGCTTGACGAGTTCGATCCGCGGCTACGAGCGGGGGACGGCGCTGAAGCGGCGCTGTGAACAATTACTGCAGGAAGCCCAATCCAGGGTGGAGATGATCGTCATTCGCCCGGACGGAGAGGTTGCCACGGAACCATCGGATCTGGATCGAGGCGCAGTTGATAGAGATTAAAGCGGCGCTAGCGGAAAACGCGCGCAACGTGGATACGATGTTGGACAAGTTGCTGCCCATCCACGACGATCCTGAATCACGATTGATGGAGGCGGTGCGTTATTCGTGCCTTTCCGGGGGCAAGCGTATTCGCCCTTTTCTGGTAACCGCCAGTTCCGATCTTTTCGGTGTCGACGAGGCCAGTGCGCTGCGCGTCGCGGCGGCCATCGAAATGGTGCACTGCTATTCGCTCATTCACGACGACCTGCCGGCCATGGACGACGATGATATTCGGCGCGGGATGCCCACCTGCCACGTCAAGTTTGACGAAGCAACGGCCATACTCGCGGGCGATGCCTTGTTGACGCGCGCATTCGGCGTGCTGTCCGAGCCGGCCACGCATAATGATGCGAAGGTCCGGAGCGATTTGGTGTGCGAGCTGGCGCGCGCCGCCGGCCGGAACGGAATGGTGGGAGGCCAGATGCTCGACCTTCTCGCCCAGCACCAGGAACTGGAGATGGCCGAGGTGACGCGCCTGCAGCGGATGAAGACGGGGGCCCTGATCGCGTTCTCTTGCGAGGCCGGAGCGATTCTCGGCAAGGCGTCCGAGTCCGCCCGCCAAGCCTTGCACAACTATGCTCACGACCTCGGCCTCGCGTTCCAGATCGTCGATGATCTGCTCGACGTGGAGGGGGACACGGCCGAGGTCGGAAAAAGAACGGGCAAGGATAAAGACGCTGGTAAGGCGACCTTTGTATCATTGCTCGGTCTCGAGCGGGCGCATGCCCAATCGGAGATGCTCGCCGAACAGGCGGTGAATCATCTTGAAATTTTCGCCGAAAGCGCGGACCCTCTTCGTGCCCTGGCGCGGTTCGTGGTCAACAGGCGCAGTTGATCGTAATTTTGTGAATGGTGGCGCGACCGATAGCGCCCGAGTGAGGAGCGGACAATTGACAGAGCATGGGACGACGCCGGTTCTGGATCGCATTCACGATCCCGAGGATTTGCGCGGATTGCCGGAAGATCAGCTCAAACAGCTGGCGAAGGAATTGCGCGAAGAGACCGTCCGCACCGTGTCCATTACCGGCGGCCATCTCGGCGCCAGTCTTGGCGTGGTGGAGTTGACCGTGGCGCTGCATTACATCTTCGACACGCCGCGCGACCGGCTGATCTGGGACGTGGGCCATCAGGCGTATCCGCATAAGATTCTCACCGGCCGGCGCGACCGCATGCTCTCGCTGCGCCAAGGCGGCGGCCTCTCCGGGTTCACCAAGCGCTCCGAGAGCGAATACGACCCCTTCGGCGCCGCCCATACCTCGACCTCCATCTCCGCCGCGCTGGGAATGGCGGTGGCGCGCGACCTCGACGGGGGCGACCGCAACGTCATCGCCGTGATCGGCGACGGCGCCATGAGCGCGGGCATGGCCTACGAAGCCATGAACAACGCCGGTTCGATGGATTCCCGGTTGATCGTCGTCCTCAACGACAACGACATGTCCATCGCGCCGCCGGTGGGGGCCATGAGCGCCTATCTGTCGCGTCTGATTTCGTCCGGCCCGTACCGCTCCATCCGTCATTTCGCGGGCGAGTTGGCCAAGAAATTCCCGCGCGGCCTGAGCGAGGCCGCCCGCAAGGCCGAGGAGTACGCGCGCGGCCTGGTGACCGGCGGAACGCTGTTCGAGGAACTGGGATTTTTCTATGTGGGGCCGGTGGACGGCCACAACCTCGACCACCTGCTGCCGGTATTGCGCAATTTGCGCGACGACCGCGAACCGGGGCCGGTGCTGTTGCACGTGGTCACCCGCAAGGGTCACGGATACGCGCCCGCCGAGCAGTCGGCGGACAAGTACCACGGCGTCGGCCGGTTCAATATCGTCACCGGCGAACAGGTGAAGGCCAAGTCGAACGCTCCCTCCTACACCAGCGTCTTCGCCCGCGCGCTGATTCGAGAGGCCGAGGAAGACAACAAGATCGTCGGGATTACCGCGGCCATGCCCGCCGGTACCGGGATCGACAAGTTCGCCGAACGATTCCCCGACCGGTGTTTCGACGTGGGGATCGCCGAGCAGCATGGCGTGACGTTCGCGGCCGGTCTGGCGACGGAGGGGTACAAGCCATTCGCGGCCATCTACTCCACCTTCCTGCAGCGGGCCTATGACCAGGTCATGCACGACGTCGCCTTGCAGAGCCTGCCGGTGCGTTTCGCCATCGACCGCGCCGGACTGGTGGGCGCCGACGGGGCGACTCACGCCGGCGCCTTCGATCTGGCCTATCTGTGCTGCCTGCCGAATATGGTGGTCATGGCGGCGGCCGACGAGGCCGAATTGATGCACATGGTGGCGACCGCCGCGGCGATCAACGATCGTCCCAGCGCGTTCCGCTACCCGCGCGGCGAAGGCCTCGGCGTCGAAATGCCGGAACGCGGCGTGCCATTGGAAATCGGCAAGGGGCGGATCCTTCGGGAAGGAACGACCGTGGCCTTGCTGAGTCTCGGAAGCCGTTTTGGCGAAGCCGCGAAGGCGGCGGAGGAACTCGCGGCGCGCGGACTTTCGACCACCCTCGCCGATGCCCGGTTCGCCAAGCCGCTGGATTACGACCTGATCCGCCGTCTGGCCCATGAGCACGAGGTGATGATCACCATCGAGGATGGCTCCGTTGGCGGTTTCGGCGGCCACGTCATGCAGTTCATGGCGACCGAGGGTTTGCTGGACAACGGTCTCAAGTTCCGGCCGTTGGTGCTGCCGGATGTGTTTCTCGACCACGACAAGCCGGAAGCGCAGTACGAGCGCGCCGGGCTGACCGCTCCGCACATCGTGGCCGCGGCGCTCCGGGCGCTGGGACGCGGCAAGGAAGCGGCGGAAGCCGCCACCGCCTGAGTTGGCGGGCGGCGGGCGCGGCGCACGCCGCCTCGACCAGCTTCTCGTGGAGCGGGGACTGGCGGAGAACCGCACCCGCGCCCAGGCCCTGATCTTGGCGGGGCTCGTCTACAGCGGCACCCGCCGCCTCGACAAGGCCGGACAGCAACTGTCCGACGAGACGCCGCTTTCCGTCAAGGGACGCGAGCATCCGTGGGTGTCGCGCGGCGGCGTCAAGCTCGCCCATGGCCTCCGCCGCTTCGCCATCGATCCGAGGGGCAAGATCTGCCTCGACGTGGGCGCCTCCACCGGCGGCTTCACCGACGTCTTGCTGACCGGCGGCGCCACCCGGGTCTATGCCGTCGATGTCGGACGGGGGCAACTGGCCTGGAAGCTCCGCCGGGACGACCGGGTCGTGGTCCTGGAGCGGACCAATGCCCGCGATCTGACAGCGCAGCTTATTCCCGAACCGGTCGATCTGATCGTCGCCGACGTGAGCTTCATCAGCCTCGAAAAGGCGCTGCCCGCGTCGCTCGCGCTCGCCGCGCCCGGCGCCCGGCTGGCCGCGCTAATCAAGCCGCAGTTCGAGGCCGGAAGGGAGGCCGTGGGCAAGGGCGGCGTGGTGCGCGATCCAGAGGTCCGCTTGCGGGTCTGCGAGCGGATCGGGGCATGGCTGGCGGCGCAACCCGGCTGGCGTGTCCTTGGCGTCGGCGAGAGCCCGATCACCGGTCCCGAGGGCAACGTCGAATACCTCATCGCCGCCCGCAAGGCACCCGTTCAAGTGTGATTATACCAACGGTCGTTGGTATTAATGGTCATCAGAGCACCAGCGTCCGGCCGGTGACCTCCGCGTACAGCCGCTCCACGTCCTCGCGATGGCAAAGCTCGGTGCCGGCGGTCAGCACCGTCGCCGCGCCGGTGGCGACGCCGAGCGCGAAGGCGTCTTCCAGGGAGCGGTCCTGGGCCAGGCCGAAAGTCATCCCGGCGACAAAACTGTCTCCCGCGCCGACGGCGCTCTTGACCTCCACCCTGGGGCTGGCCAGATGCCTGGTTTCCCCGTTCCAGGCCAGCACGGCGCCCTCGCCGCCGAGGGTCAGGGCGACCACCTCGGCCTTGCCCTCGTCCACGAGCCGCTTGCACAGCGCGTCCTGCCGCTCCGGCGTCGACGCTTTTTCGCCGGTCAGGTGCTCGAGTTCCCGCTGGTTCGGTTTGACCGCGTAAACGCCTTCTTTCAAGGCCTCGAACAAGGCCATCCCGGAGGTATCGAGGATAACCCGGGCGCCGCGTTCCTTGCCCATGCGGGCGACCCGGGCGTAGAAGTCACTGGGCACGCCCTGGGGCAGGCTGCCGGTAACGACGATGTAATCGACGTCCAGGTCGGCGATGGCGGCGAGACACGCGGTCCATTCGGCTTCGCTGAGTTCGGGTCCGATGGGCGTGATGCGGTATTCCTGACCGCTGGACCGCTCGAAGATGGTGGAGCTGACCCGCGTCTCGCCGGCGATCGGCACCACTCGCGTGATCAGGCCCTGCGCGTCGACCATCTGGCGGAAGAACTGTCCGGTCAGCGAGCCGGCGGTAAAAACCGGAATGCTGTGGCCGCCCAGCGTCTTGATCACCCGCGAGACATTGATCCCGCCGCCGCCCGGAAACCGAAGCGGCTGGGTGGCGCGCAGCTTCTGAACGGGAAGCATGTGCTCGACCTCGCATTGGACGTCGATGCTGGAATTCAAGGTCACCGTCGCGATGGATTTCATGGAGTGTCTCCAATGATTGCAAGCGTGCCGACACGAGCAAACGGCAACCCGCCGCCTCTTAACCTAAGCGCATCATTCCGGCAACCCCGCCTTGAGGAGCAGCTCGCGGAGCAGCTCCTTGTGGGCGGGGTCTTTGAACGGATGCATGTTGACGAACTTTGAGACAGTCAAACCGGGTTTGATATTCAGAAGTTCGGAGGTCGTAGCTTTCGCTTCGTCCAGTCGATCCAAGGCCGCATAACCAACAACAAGGCGGCCACGCGCCAAGAAAGCTTTCGGCGCACGTTCTGCGCCCCTCTGAAGATTTTTGATTGCATCCTCGGGTTGTCCGGCCACGACTTGGGCCAGCCCTTCCATCCAATCGATCCAGGCGGGGTATTTGGGACTCAGGCGCTTGGCCTGTTCAAACAAGGCAATGGCGCGGTCCAACTCTCCGGCCCACATCAACTGCAACGCGAGAGCCGCTGTGGATTGATAATCGTTGGATGCCAGGGTCGCTGCGTATTCCGCGAGAGCGATGGATCGATCATAATCACCCACAACCGAATAGAGGTATGAAAGTTGAACGTAACCCAGGGGCTCTTGGGGATCGACCGCGATGGCGTGTTCGGCGAACTCGATGCCCTTTCTTACGGCCTCTTCGCGGTAGTCCGTCCACCCTCCCATCCGCGCCTCGAACCAATGGGTCCACGCGAGACACGCCCATATTCGCGCATAGCCAGGGTCAATCTTGACCGCAGCCTCGCAGAGATCACGAGCCTTGAGCATCCCCTCTTTGTTGTACGCCGAGCCTGCGGCAAACGCTTGATTGCGGAGCAGCCAGGCTTCCAGGCTTTTCGTGCCGCGGCTGGCAACTCGGGCATTTTCGCCAGAGGTCAATTTGACCTGGAGCTCGATGAGGATCTTGTGGGCGATTTCATCCTGCAGGGCGAAGATGTCATCGACCTTCCGATCAAAGCGATCGGCCCAGAGGTGTCGACCGTTGAGAGCATCAATGAGCTGCGCCGTGACGCGCAACTGGTCGCCCGACCGTTGCAGACTGCCCTCGAGGACGTAGCGGACGCCCAGTTCAGTGGCGACCTGTTGGACCTTCACCGGCTTGCCCTTGTAGGTGAACGTTGAATTGCGGGCGATGACGAAAAGGTCGGGAACCCGTGACAGGGTGGTGATGATGTCTTCCGTGAGGCCGTCGGCCAGGAACCGGTCCTCCGGGTCGCCGCTGAGGTTGTCGAAAGGGAGCACCGCGATGGAAGGCTTGTCGGGCAGGGGAAGCGCCATTGTTTCGAGCGAAGCGGGTGCGAGATCGAGCTTGTTTATGTGCAACCACGCGGCCCAACCGCCCAGGCCGATGACCAAGGCGAAAGCCGCCACCGTGGCCCATCCCCAGCCGGATGCCTGAGGCCTCGGAGCGCCAATCACCTTGCCGGCGTCCTTGCGATCAACGAGCACCTTGTAAACGTTGACCGGCTTTTCGATGTTCTTGACCGACCGCGCGCCTAGATAGGCGAAACCGACGTCGAGCTTGCCCTCCACCTGCTCCTCGACGCGGCCGGAGATGCAGATGCCGCCCGGGGCGGCCAGGGCTTCCAGCCGCGCCGCGACGTTGACGCCGTCGCCGAAGATCTCGTCGCCATCGACCACAAGGTCGCCGAGATTGACGCCAACGCGGAATTGCAGCTTGCGGTGTTCCGGCAGGTCCCTGTTGCGTTCCGCCAAGTCCCGCTGCGCCTCGACCGCGCACTTCAGCGCGGTGACGACGCTGGCGAATTCGGCTAACACCGCGTCGCCGGCGGTGTTGACGACGCGGCCGCCATGATCCTTGATCGCTTTTATCAGGGCGCCAAGATGAACCTTGAGGGTTTCGACGGTGCCTTCGTCGTCGGCGCCGGTCAGCCGGCTGTAACCGGCCACGTCGGCATACAAAATCGCGGTGAGCTTGCGTTCCATGCCCCTTCCCCCGGCGCAACCCCGTATCTCGAAATTGCCGGGCGCAGTCTAACGCATTTGGCGAGGAGAGGCTACGGGCAGCCAATCAAAAGGTAGAAACGGAGTCGCGCCGGGGCGTCGGTCGCGATCACCGGTCCATGGCGTGGTATTCGGGGTTGGGCATCATGTCGAGGCCGTGGGCCATGCGGTTGGTGTAGTTGAAGAACGACGCCACGTCGCAGATGTCGAAGATGTCCTGATCGGTGAACCCCACGTCGCGGAGGCGCTGGCGGTCGGCGGCGCCGATGTCGTGCGGGGTCACGCTAAGCTTCCACGCGAAGTCGAGCATGGCCCGCTGGCGCGGCTCCAGTTCCGCCACCCGGTAATTCATCACCATCATCTCGCCCAGTTGCGGGTCATTGGACAACTGGCGGACGGCTTGGCCGTGGGCCACCAGGCAGTAGTAACAGCGGTTGGCCGACGACACCGCAACCGCGATCATCTCGCGCTCCAGCTTGCTGAGCGCGCACGTCTCCTCGTCCAGCATCAACTGGTTGTAGAAGCTGGCGAAGGTCTGGAACTTGGCCGGATTTTTCGTGTAGGCCTGGAGCACGTAGGGGATCAGGCCGAGCTTTTCCTCGCACTTGGCGAAGTACTTCTTGATGGTCTCGTCCAGGTCGTCATGGCTGGGAAGCGAGATCTTGACGATGTGGTCGGGTTGCGGCATGGGAGCCTCCGTCTGTTCAGAATTGTCCGCATTGGGCGCGGTGGCGGAGCAGGTGGTCGGCGAGAACGCAGGCGAGCATGGCCTCGGCCACGGGTACGCCGCGAATGCCGACGCAGGGATCGTGGCGGCCCTTGGTGACGATTTCGGCGTCCTCTCCCTGGGCGGTGATGGTCCGTTGCGGAACGGAAAGGGAGCTGGTGGGCTTGATGGCCAGACGGGCGACGATGTCCTGTCCCGATGAAATGCCGCCGAGAACGCCGCCGGCGTTGTTGGACAGAAACGCCACCTTGCCGTCCGCCATGCGCATTTCGTCGTTGTGCTCGAGACCGGTCATGGCGACGGCTTCGAAGCCGGCGCCGATCTCCACGCCCTTGGCGGCGGGAATGCTGATCAGCGCCTTGGCGATGTCGGCGTCCAGCCGGTCGAAGGTGGGCTCGCCGAGACCGACCGGAACGCCGGACGCGACCACCTCGACCACGGCGCCGGCGGACAAACCGGATTTGCGCACCCCGTCGAGGAACGTCTCCCACGCCGTGGCGGCCACCGGGTCGGGGCACCAGAACGGATTTCGCGCCACTTCGTCCCAATCCCAGCGGTCGCGATCGACGCGGTGCGGCCCCATCTGGACGAGCGCGCCGCGAACGATGACGCCCTCGCCGAGGATTTTGCGGGCGATGGCGCCGGCGGCGACGCGAATGGCGGTCTCCCGCGCGCTCGATCGGCCGCCGCCGCGGTAGTCGCGGTTGCCGTATTTGGCGTGATAGGTGTAGTCGGCGTGGCCCGGACGGAACAGGTCCTTGATCGCCGAATAGTCCTTGGACCGGGCATCCTCGTTGACGATGAGCAGGCCGATGGGCGTGCCGGTGGTGCGGCCCTCGAACACCCCCGAGAGGATCTGGACCTGGTCCGGCTCCCGGCGTTGGGTGGTATGGCGGCTCCGACCCGGACGGCGGCGATCCAGGAAGAACTGAATGTGATCTTCGTCGAGTTCGATGCCCGGCGGCGTCCCGTCGATCACTCCGCCGATGGCGGGACCGTGGCTTTCGCCGAACGTCGTGATCCGGAAAAGCTCGCCGAAGGTGTTGCCTGCCATGCCGTTCTGTTACTTCTGCGGAGTGAAGTTCTCCAGCATCTCGCGGATCTGGGGAACGGCGTCCACCGCTAGCATGCCGACCACGTGATAGCCGCCGTCCACGTGATGATTGACACCGGTCACGCCGGACGAAAGGTCGCTCAACAGGTATGCGCCGGCGCCGCCGACATCGTTGAGGGTGATGTTGCGGCGAAGCGGCGAATTGTGCTGGTTCCACTTGAGGATATAGCGGAAGTCGCCGATTCCCGACGCCGCCAGGGTCTTCATCGGTCCGGCCGACAGCGAGTTGACGCGGATGTTTTCGCGGCCCAGATCCTCGGCGAGATAGCGGACGCTCGCCTCCAGTCCCGCCTTGGCGACCCCCATGACGTTGTAATGCGGCATGACCCGCTCGGAGCCGATGTAGGTGAGGGTGAGCAGGCTGCCGCCGTTGGGCATGAGGCGGTGAGCGCGCTGGCAGACGGCGGTGAACGAGTAACATGAAACGAACATGGTCGCGGCGAAATTCTCCGCCGTGGTGTCGACGTAGCGCCCCTTGAGCTGATCCTTGTCGGAATAGGCAATGGCGTGCACCACGAAGTCCAGCGCGCCCCACGCCTCGCCGAGCGTGTCGAAAACCGCGTCGAGGCTGTCGTCATCGGTGACATCGCAGGGCAAAACGAGGGTGCAGCCGATCGATTTCGCCAGCGGGGTCACCCGTTTCAACAGCGCGTCTCCCTGATACGTCAAGGCGATTTCCGCCCCGTGGGCGCACACCGCCTTGGCGATCCCCCAGGCGATGGAGCGGTCGTTGGCCACGCCCATGATCAGACCCTTCTTTCCGGCCATCAGCGGTACGGACGCGGTCATTTCAGCTTTCCCTCAGTCGTTTTTTTGGAAGTCGACAAATTGCCTTGAGAACCCGGACGCGAGCAGGCGCGGCCGCGCATCCTAACCGAAACCCCGCGCAAAGCAAAAAAAAAGCCCATAAAAATGATTAAGGTAAATCCGGCGTGGCGATCGAATTCGTTTGAATTTCCATCAGTCGGTATCGCGGACGCGGTACGGATGCCGCCGCGCCCACTCTTCCAACAGCCGGAGGAGATCGGGGTCGGCGGCATCGGGCAGCATGACCTTCAAGGTGACATAGTGATCGCCCCGAGCCCCGCCGCCCGGCGCCGGCGCGCCCTTGCCCCGGAGACGCAGGCGCGTGCCGCTGTTGGAGCCCTTGGGAATGGTCAGGGTGACGGTGCCGTCGATGGTGGGGACACCGGCCTTGGCGCCGAGTATCGCTTCGGGAATGGTGACGGGGAGTTCGGAGTGAATGTCGTTGCCGGCGCGGGTGAACCTAGGATGTGGCTTGACATGCAGTTCGACATGCACGTCGCCGGCCGCGCCTCCGGACGCGCCGGGCGTCCCTTGCGCCTTGAGACGCAGGACTTGACCATCCTGGGATCCGGCGGGAATCGTCACCTTGAGCTGTTTTCCGTCCGTCAGCGCGATGGCCCGGGTCGCGCCCTTGATGGCATCGAGGAGATCTATGGAGAGCTCATGGCGGATATCCCGTCCGCGGACCGGGGCCGCCTTCCGCCATCCGCCGGTGCGGCGCATGCCGCGGAACAGGTCGGCGAACACATCCATCCCTTCCATATCCTTGAGGTATTCACTTGGGCCCTGAGAGTTGCCGCGACGACCGCCCGCGGGATGGTTCCCGTTGAAGGTCTGGTTCATCCTTGGCGCGCCGTTGGCGTCGATCTGGCCGCTGTCGTATCGCGCTTTCTTGTCGGCGTTGGAGAGGAAATCGTAAGCCGCGGCCATCTCCTTGAACCGGTCTTCCGCCTTGGAATCGCCCGGATGCAGATCTGGGTGATGGGTGCGGGCCAGCGTTCGATAGGCCTTCTTGATCGTTTTTTTGTCGGTCCCCTTGGGGACGCCCAGAACTTCGTAGGGGTCGCGCATTCAGTCCTGTCGTTGACATTTATGGTTTGCGCGCGGTGTACGAATCCTCGCCGTGCCAGCGTCTCACAAACCGGATGAACTCGTCGTCGAAGGACGATGGTAGCACGACTTTAAGCGTTATGTATTGATTGCCACAACCCCCTTCGGCGCACCCCTTCGGCGCGCGGCGGCCCCTTGTCGCGAAGGCGCGGAACCGAGGCCGTTGATGCGGCGAGAAGCCTTTTGATCCGTTCCCCGGCCCCGGGGTTACCGCGATCGCGGTCCGGATGGGATTCGCGAGCGCGTGCGTAATGGCGGATCGACCTATTCCTTATATGGGAAAAACGTGAACAATCGGTAGAATGCGCGAAGCCGTTCCGCGATCGCCGCCCGGGCATGCACGGACACATCCACCGAGGAGCGCCATGACAGTCACACACGGACTCGATCCCATCGAGCAGTTCAAGATCTGGATGGCCGACGCCGAAAAGAGCGAGCCCAACGATCCGAACGCGATGACATTGGCCACATGCACTCCCGACGGGGCACCTTCGGCCCGCATGGTTCTGCTCAAGGGTGTCGATGACCGGGGATTTGCGTTTTACACCAACTTGGGAAGCGCCAAGGCCGCCGAACTGGCCACAAATCCCCGGGCGGCGCTGTGCTTTCACTGGAAATCCTTGCGCCGGCAGGTGCGGGTGACCGGGCCGGTGGGACCGGTGAGCGACGCCGAGGCCGACGCCTATTTCGCCAGCCGCATGCGCGTCAGTCAATTGGGCGCCTGGGCGTCGCAGCAGTCGCGGCCGCTCAAGGGCCGGTTCGAACTGGAGGCCCGGGTCGCCAAGTACACGGCCCGCTTCGCCATGGGCTCGGTGCCCCGGCCCCCCTTCTGGTCCGGCTTCCGCGTGTCGCCGGACAGCATCGAGTTCTGGGAGGACCGGCCGTTCCGTCTGCACATGCGGTCGCTCTATCGCCGGACCGAAAGCGGCTGGGAAAACGAGGAACTTTATCCGTGAAGGATAACGGCGGGACGGATGAACCGAAGCGGGCGTTGTCGACGGAACGCGTCGATCGGCTGAAGCGGCTGGCGGCGGGAGCGTCCGTCGCCATCGCGGCGGTGCTGATCGCCGCCAAGACGGGGGCCTGGATCGTGACGGGGTCGGTCAGCCTTTTGTCCACCCTGATCGATTCGATGCTCGATCTGGCCGCGTCCGTCGTCAACTTCATCGCGGTTCGCCAGGCCATGCAGCCGCCCGATCGGGAACATCGCTTCGGACACGGCAAGGCCGAACCGCTCGCCGGTTTGGCCCAGGCGGCCTTCGTCGCCGGGTCCGCGGCCTTTCTGCTGTTCGAGGCGGTGCAGCGTTTGGCCCATCCCGTTGCCGTCAAGCATTCCACCTTCGGGATCGCGGTGATGGTGTTTTCCATCGTGCTGACGCTCGGCCTGGTATTGTTTCAGCGGTTCGTGGTGAAGCGCACGGGGTCGGTGGCGATCAGCGCCGATTCGCTCCATTACAGCGCCGATCTGTTGGTAAACGCCAGCGTCATCGTGGCTCTTCTGTTGAGCGTCAGGCTGGGATGGAACGCCGCCGATCCGGTATTCGCCATCGTCATCGCGCTGTTCATCGTTCATGGCGCCTGGGGGATCTTCAAGAGCAGTCTCAAACTTCTGATGGATGCGGAATTGCCCGAGAGCGACCGGGCGCGCATCCGCGCCATCGCCGTCAGCCACCCGGGCGTCATCAGCGTCCACGATATCCGGACCCGTTCTTCCGGCACCCAGACCTTCATCCAGTTCCACCTCGAGATGGACGGCAACCTGACGCTGATCGACGCCCACATCATCGCCGAAACGGTGATGGCGGAGGTCGAACGGGCCTTTCCCGACGCGGAAGTTCTGATTCATGAAGATCCCTATGGTATCAAGGAGAAAAGGGCGGTGTTCGAGTAATACCAACAGCGAGGCGTGCGCCATGCATGAGGAGAATCAGAGCGAAGTCATTGCCTTCCTGTCCCGGCCGGAGACGTTCGGCGCCGGCGGAGGCGCGGTCGATCGGGTGGAAACCCATGCGTCCGTGGTTTTTCTGGCGGGGGATCGCGTTTACAAGCTGAAGCGGGCGGTGGTGTTTCCCTACCTGGATTTCTCCACCCGGGAGCGGCGGCGGCGGTTCTGCGAGGCGGAGGTGCGGACCAACAGCCGCACGGCGCCGGCCATCTATCTGGGCGTCGTGCCGGTGACCCGGACGGGAGACGGAGGCCTCGTTCTCGCCGGCGATGGGGAGGCGGTCGATTGGCTGGTCGAAATGCGGCGCTTCGATGAGGACACACTGTTCGACCGGCTGGCCGGCCGGGGCGTGCTGGACCGGTACGCCATGGAGGATCTCGCCGACACAATCGCCCGGTTCCACCATGGCGCCGAGCGGCGAACCGACTCGGGCGGACGCGACGCCATCGCGTTCATCATCGGCAACAACGAAGAGAGTTTCGCCGGGTGTTGTCCGGGACTTCTGGACTCGGGCGCGGTCGGGCGCGTGACCGAAGCATCGCGGCGCGCCCTTGACGCTTGCGGGGCGCTGCTCGACGAGCGCCGCCGACAGGGGTTTGTCCGCCACTGTCATGGCGATCTGCATCTGCGCAATATCTTTCTCCACGAGGGACGGGCGACGCTGTTCGACGCCATCGAATTCAACGAGACGTTCGCCCATATCGATGTGCTCTATGACCTCGCCTTTCTGATCATGGACCTGGACTGCCGCGATTTTCGCCAATTGGCGAGCATTGTTCTGAACCGCTATCTGGACGTGACCGGGGATGCCGGCGGACTGGCGGCCTTGCCGTTGTTTCTGTCCATGCGCGCGGCGATCCGAAGCCATGTGGACGCGGTGGCGTGCGGCAATCAATCCGATCCGCGCGAAGCCGCCGTTCTGCGCGACCGGGCCCGGCGCTACCTGGAAAAAGCGGAAGACTATCTGGCGCCGGCCGCGCCGAGGCTGATCGCCGTGGGCGGGTTGTCGGGCAGCGGCAAATCCAGGCTTGCCCGAGACCTCGCCGCTTATCTCACTCCGGCGCCGGGAGCGCGCGTGGTGCGAACGGACTGCACCCGCAAGCGCATCGCGGGCGTCCCTCTCGGATCGCGGCTGGGTCCGGGCGGCTACACGCCGGACATGACCGATCGAACCTTCGAGGCGGTATACGACGAGGCGAGAACGGTGCTGGCGGCCGGGCATTCGGTCATCGCCGACGCCGTGTTCGCCCTGCCCGCGCAACGCGCCGCCATTGCCAAGGTCGCCGAGGACGCGGGCGTGCCGTTCCAAGGGTTTTGGCTCGAAGCCCAGCCGCACGTCATGATGGAGCGGGTGACCAACCGAACGCGCAACGTGTCCGACGCCAACGCCGCCATCGTCCGCATGCAACTCGCGTACGATCTGGGGGAGATCGACTGGCGCGGGCTGAACACCTCGGGTTCGAAAGACAACACGCTGGCCCAATGTCTCGAGTGCTTGAACCCTGGCTCCGGGTCCTTGAACCCTGAAAGAACATAGTTCACATGGGGGCTTTTCATTTGGTCGCAAGCCCGCCATGATGAACGCTCTGGTCGCGAGGTTGCTCAATGTCAATTCGTAAAATTGTCGTTCCCGTCGACGGTACGGACGCCACTCGATTGTCGCTGGACACGGCGTTTCGATTGGGCCGCGACGCGGAAGCCCATGTTGAAGTCCTGCACGCGCAACCCGACCCGAGGCTGGCGGTGCCGCTGATCGGGGAGGGCATGTCCGGAGCGATGATCGAGGAGCTGATCGAGCTGACCGAGAGAGAAACCGCCGCCCGGGCGGTCAAGGCCCGGGAAATGTACGAACGGGCCCGCGAGGCGAGCGGCATACCGGTGTCGGAAGCGCCGTCCAAGGCGGGGCCGACGACGGCTTGGATGAGCGTGGTCGGGGCCGAGGACGAAATCGTGGTTCAGCGAGGGCGGCTGGCCGATCTTTTGGTGGTCGCTCGCCCCACCTCCCAGATGGAAGCCCCTTCGGCCGTGACCTTCAATGCCGCGGTCTTCGAGAGCGGCCGGCCGGTGCTGGTGGCGCCCCTGGAACCAGCCGCATCTCTTGGCCGGAGGGTGGCCATCTCGTGGAACGGAAGCGCCGAAGCGGCCCGCGCCGTGAGCGCGGCGTTGCCGCTGATCGCGCGCGCCGAGTCCGTTCTGATCCTCATCGTCGAAACGGGCGACACGGCGGCGGCGGACGCCGACGGCTTGAGGGAATTCCTCGCGTGGCACGGTATAGCGGCGGAGCAGCGGGCAATGGCGAAAGATGAGGGCTCGGTCGGAGCCGCGATCATCACGGCATGCGCCGACGCGGATTTGTTGGTCATGGGAGCCTATACGCACAGCCGGCTGCGGGAATTAATCCTGGGTGGCGTCACCCGCCATGTCCTGGAACGAGCGACGCCGCCACTTCTGATGGCTCACTGAGAAGCGCGGGCACGCCGGAAATTAAGAGGCAACCATGCCGACCTTATTCGTTGTTTTCGGGACCGAACCGTTGAACCATGCGCTAACCTCTGCAACATGACCCAGGCGCAAGAATCCGCCCACAAAACCGCACGCAAGACCGTCGTCATCACCGGCGCCAGCCGCGGCATCGGTCATTGCACTGCCAGGATCTTTCTGGAAAAGGGATGGCAGATCATCACGTGCTCGCGCGAAGACACCCCGGCGGAGTGCAAGCGCGATCCCAACTGGACCTGTCATATTCCGACGGACCTGGCCGAGGCGGACAGCCTCGCCGCGTTTGTTCGCGAGGCCAACGAGGCGTTGGACGGCGCTCCCCTTCACGCGCTCGTCAACAACGCCGGGATGTCGCCGAAGACGCCTTATAAGGAACGGCTCGGGTGTCTCAACGGCGATCTGGACGCGTGGCGGCAGGTATTCGAAATCAATTTCTTCGCCGGGCTGGAGCTGGCGCGCGGTTTCGCCTCGGCGCTTCACAAGGGCAAGGGGGCCATCGTCAACGTCACCTCCATCGCCGGCCACAGGGTGCATCCCTTCGCGGGATCGGCCTACTCCGTCTCAAAGGCGGCGTTGTCGGCGCTGACGCGGGAACTGGCCCATGAGTTCGGTGCGTTGGACGTGCGGGTGAACGCGGTGGCGCCTGGCGAGATCCAGACGGAGATGATTCAGCCCGAATACGAGATGCTCGTCTCCCGTATCCCGCTGGAGCGCATGGGTGCGCCGCTGGATGTGGCCAACGCCATCCACTATTTGTGCTCCGAAGAGGCCGGCTACGTCACCGGCACCGAACTCTGGGTCACCGGCGGCCAGCACTTGTACTGACGATGATGGAGAGGGCGGCGCCGGACGGCGCTTACGAAACCGTCGTTGAACTCGGTTTGTCTTCCGTCGCCTCGGGGGAATACCATGACAGGACGTGGGCCAGCGAGACCACCCGGCCGATCACCAGCAGCGTCGGCGCCGCCAGGGCCAATGTGTCGACTTGATCGGGAAGCCGGTCGAGAGTGGTGACGATGGTTTTCTGGTCGGGGCGCGTTCCATTGACGATGGCGGCGGCCGGGGTGTCCGCCGGCAAACCGTGGGCGATGAGCTGTTCGCTGACCGTGCGGGCGTTGGTCCGGCCCATGTACACCACCAAGGTGGTGTCCGGATCCGCTAGGCTCGCCCAATTGAGATCGGGCGCGCCGCCGTCCTGGGTGTGGCCGGTGACGAACCGCAGCCCGTGGGACAGACCTCTATGAGTTAACGGAATGCCGGCGTAGGAACTGCACCCCGACGCCGACGTCACGCCCGGCACGATCTCGAAGGGGATGCCGTGCTGGGCGAGGTGCTCGGCCTCCTCGCCGCCGCGCCCGAACACGAACGGATCGCCCCCCTTGAGGCGCACCACCACGCGCCCGGAACGGGCCAGTCTCACCAGCAGCGCGTTGATCTCGAACTGCGGCATGTGATGAGCGCGGGCGACCTTGCCGGCGAAGATGCGGCTCATGCCGGACGGGATCAGGGCCAGGATATCCTCCGAGACCAGGCGATCGTATACGATCACCTCGGCCTCGCCCAGGAGCCGGCGGGCCTTGACCGTCAGCAGCTCCGGATCCCCGGGACCCGCGCCGACGATGTAAACAGGGCTCACGGCCTTTGCCACGAACTGTTCTCCAATTCATTGCCTTGCGACGACCCGAATCACTAGACGAGGAGCCATCTCGCCGCAAGATTTTCGAGCGTCATCGGGGTTGCGATGATACTTGGTTTTTCGCCCGCTCCCCGCTATTTCTGGCCTGGATGCGCAACACTTCTCCACTGCGACGCTTCGCGAGGGAATACTCAATGATCTACAGTCCGCGCTCGGATCCTCGGCGGCGTTCGCGGGTGATCGCCTACTGGCTTCTCGCGGTGGCCGGCATGGTGTTCGTCATGGTGGTGATCGGCGGCGTGACGCGACTGACGGAATCGGGGCTTTCCATGGTGGAGTGGCGGCCGGTGACGGGGTGGCTTCCGCCCTTGACCGAAGCCCGCTGGGAGGCCGTTTTCGGCGCGTACCGGACGTCTCCCGAGTTCAGGGAGGTCAACGCCGGCATGACCCTGGCGGACTTCAAGGGGATTTTCTGGCTGGAGTATATCCACCGGCTATGGGGCCGATTGATCGGGATCGCCTTCTTCGTGCCGTTCTTGACGTTCCTGATGCTGAAATGGGTCGACCGGCGGCTGGCCGTGAAACTGCTGGTCATGTTCGTGCTTGGCGGACTGCAAGGTGTTTTGGGTTGGTTCATGGTCAAGAGCGGGCTCGTCGATCGCCCGGATGTCAGTCAGTACCGTCTGACCGCCCATCTTGGCGCGGCATTGCTCATCTACGGCTATATCCTCTGGGTTGCCTTTGGGTTGCTGTTCCCGGGGGCGAGGGCGCCGGCGGGCGCGCCCGGGTGGCGGTTCGCGGTGGCCGTGTGCGCGATGATTGTCCTGACCATGCTGTCGGGGGGATTCGTCGCCGGGCTGGATGCGGGCTTCGCCTACAACACGTTCCCGCTGATGGACGGGCAACTGGTGCCCGGGGATCTGTTCGCCCTGTCACCCCTATTCATCAATTTTTTCGAGGATGTGACCACCGTTCAGTTCACGCACCGTATTCTTGCCATGACCACCTTCGCCTCGGTCGTGGTCTTTTGGTTCGTTGTCCGCCGCCATCCGGTTTCGGCGTTGGCGCGCGGCGCATCGAGCATTCTGCTGGGTCTGGCCACGCTGCAGGTGACGCTCGGCATATCGACCCTTGTGCTGTTTGTCCCCATTCCGCTGGCCGCGGCGCATCAGGCGGTGGCCGTCCTGCTGTTGACGGCGGGCCTATGGACGGCCTTCCGGTTGCGGCCGCCGCCGCGCCGACAAGCGCAAATCGCCGCCGACCTCGATGCCGCTCCGAAACAGCATGTGTGATCCTCGACACGGATTGCCGCAACTGGGGCTTCTCTTTTTCCGGGAACTGAGACAATATTTGCACACAGTTGCCGAGTACCTATATCACCGGATATGGACCGGCTAAAAAAAGCGCTCGAAATGGCGGCGGCGTTCGATTGGGAGAAGGGCTCGTGGTGATCCGTTGGAGAAAGGGCAAGACGGCGCTTGTCGTCGCCGTTGCCGTGGTCTTGGGGCTCAACCTCGTCCAGGCGCTGCACGGATGCAGCGGCGAGAGTCCGGCCATGGGTGGTTTCGCCGAGGCCGTGGGCATGGACCCGTATTCGTTGAACGAGGACGGGTCCAAGGAACTGGCGCGATTCAATACCGTTTTCGCCACCTACGCGTCCGACTCCCAGGACACCCGCCAACTCAAGCATTTTCGCGATGCGTTCAAGCGCGTTCGCGCGACCTATGTGCATGAAGTGACCGACGCGGAACTGGTGAACGCCGCCATCGCGGGCGTCGAGGAGAAGAACCCGGAGCCCGGATCCATGCCGGCGGACACATTGGTGGAAACGGCGCTGGATTCGATGACGGCGTCGCTCGATCCCCATTCGGCCTATCTCAATCCCGAGGAGTACCGGGAAATGAATCTGGTCATGTCCGGGCAGTTTGGTGGCCTGGGCATCAAGGTCATGCAGGAGGACAAGCTGATCAAGGTGATCTCGCCCATCGAGGATACTCCCGCGCATCGGGCCGGTCTCAAACCCGGCGATATAATCACGCATATCGACGGCCAGCCGGTGCGGGACATGAGCCTGAGAGACGCCGTCTACGCCATGCGGGGCGAACCGGGAACAAGCATTCGTTTGACCATTGTCCGGGCCGATCGCGCGGCCTTCGACGTCGCCATCACCCGGGCGATCATTACGGTGCGCCCGGTGAAATGGCGGGTGGAAAACGACATCGGCTACCTTAGGATCGTGAGCTTTAACGAAAAGGTCGAAGATGACGTCGCGGAGGCCATGAGCCAAATCCGCGACACCCTCGGATCGCGGGGACGGGGACTGGTTCTGGATTTGCGCAACAACCCCGGCGGCGCGCTCGATCAATCGCTGGCGGTGGCGGACGACTTCCTCGAAGACGGCGTGATCGTAGCCATTCGCGGCCGCGAAGCGGAGCGGGACCATGCGTTCGCCGCCAGCGCCGGGGATCTCGCGCACGGGCTGCCGATGGTGGTTTTGATCAACGCCGGTTCGGCGTCGGCGTCCGAGATCGTCGCCGCCGCGCTGCAGGATCACGGCCGCGCGACGGTGATGGGAACGCGCTCGTTCGGAAAGGGGTCGGTGCAGACGGTGATGCGGCTGCCGGTGGACGGCGCCCTCAAGCTGACCACGGCGTTATATTATGGACCGTCCGGAGAGACGATTCAGGCCGCCGGGGTCGAACCCGATATTGTCCTCGACGGCGTCGATGAAAACCCCGACTTGAAGCGGGAGGTGGATTTGCCGGGCGCGCTGCCGGAACGGGGGCGTCATAGCCACGCCTCGAAAATGACCTTGGACGGCAAGGTCTGTCCGGCCGTCGGCGAAGACGAGGATCGCGAACTGGGCTGCGCCATCGCCCTATTGCGGGCGGGATCAACGGATCGCTTCCTGGCCTCTCTCGGGCAGTAATACCAACGGTCGTTAATAATGTCCCATTGTGACGGCCTATCGAGGTTTCCGGCAAGGAGCGTGGCGCGCCGTGATGCGGGAGCATCATAAGGGCCGCGCGGCGCCGACCGGAAACCTCGATAGGCCGCCCGGAAGGTCGTGGTTCGCGCTTCCTCGGGGCCCATGTTTGGAATATGGGGGAACCGCTTGACGATGGGTTCCCATCGCCGGCGCGGCCCCTCCTGCCGAGGATGCGGGAAACACGATCACACTGAGTCATTATTAGTGATCGTTGGTATGATACCAAGGCGTCAGCGCTCTTCCATGCTGCGGACGTGAACGCAATTGCGGCCGTTCCGCTTGGCGGCATAGAGCGCCGCGTCCGCGGTCTCCAGCGCCGCCTCGACATCGCGGTCGTGGACCAACGGGGCAACGCCCACGGAAACCGTCATTCGCACGCGCTCGTCGCCGCGAAGCGGTATGGACCAGCGCGCGACCCTCAGCCGCAGGCGTTCGACGATGGCCCAGGCGGCGCGGGTGTCGGCGTTGGGCAGACACACGACGAATTCGTCGCCGCCATACCGGAACACCTCGTCATAGGGACGGATGCTGGCCGCCAGCAGCGACGCGAGGCTCCTGAGAACCGTATCTCCGGCCTTGTGCCCGTGGGTGTCGTTGATCTCCTTGAAGAAGTCGAGGTCGATCAAGGCGACGCAACACGGCTGCCGGTTGCGGGCCTGGCGCTCGCGTTCCACGGCCAGTTTGCGCGCCATGGCCTGCCGGTTGCCGAGCCCGGTGAGCGGGTCGATGTTGGCGAGGTGGTTCCACGAGTCGTTCTGCAACTGCCGCAGAAGGCCGTTGAATTCGTGCACCTCGCGCATCAGCGCTTGGTAGTCGGCGGGCGGCAGTCTCCGGTCCGTTTCCACCGTTCGGATGATTCGGTCGGCCTGTCGCTTCGTTCGCGTCAGGCGCTTGCCGATTTCGGCGAATTCGGCATCCTTGCCAGGGACGGACGCGCGCAGGGCCTCGAACCGGCCCATGAAATCGAACGCCGGCGGGGACGCCCGGGGGGTGGTGCCGGGCTCCAGGCAACCGAGGACATAGAGATGCCAGTCTCTCAGCCATTCCGCATGAGCCGAGGACGCATCTTCCACCTTCCGAAGGGCGCGCAGAATTTCGGTGGGCCGGTCGGTCCCGGTGAGCGCGGCGGGCAGATCGCTCGACGGCGCCGCCACGCGGGTCCAGTCCGCGGACGCCAATTCGTCGCTGTCGTCGTCGGCGTCGTTGGTGGGGATGGGGTCCGCGGTCATCGCGCGGCGTCCCAAGGCGCGGGGTCTTCGGAAGCGTGCGACACGAGCGTGTTCCCGGATGAGCTTGAAACGGACGAATGCGCCGCAATGTTTCATGGATCGCGGGGGCAATCAACACTCGACGCGTTGGCGATCCGTTGGTTTTTCGGCGCGATTGCGATCTATTTTAGAAGAACGGAAAATGTATGTTTACCGGCGGTAGTTCATCGAAAATGGCCTGCAGCCGGGGATGTTATGCAAGATCAACGATTGCTCGTTTTCGGGTCCCAAGCGGCGGGACTCGGATTGGACTCCGCAAGTTCGAAGCGCGCGGGAAGGGTGCCGCGCAGCGCCGCGTCCACATCGGCCAGGGTGGCGTCCAGGCCCAAGGCGCGAAGAGAGGTGACGCCGTGCTCGGCGATGCCGCAGGGAACGATACCGCCGAAATGATCCATGTTGGGGTCAACGTTGATGGCGATGCCATGGTAAGTGATCCATCGCCGCACGCGGACGCCGATGGCCGCGATCTTGGTTTCCCGGCCACCGCCTTGGTCTACCCAGATGCCGATTCGATCGGACCGCCGCTCCCCCGTGACGCCGAGCTGCGCCAACGCGGCGATCACCCAGCCCTCGAGCGCGTGGACGTAGGCGCGCACGTCGCTTCCGCGGCGCCGGAGATCGAGCATGACGTAGGCCACCCGCTGTCCCGGGCCGTGGTAGGTGTAGCGGCCGCCGCGGCCGCTGGGATAGACGGGCAGGGCCGCCGCGTCGAGGAGTTCCTCGGGCCTCGCGCTCGTTCCGGCGGTGTAGAGCGCGGGGTGCTCCAACAGCCAGACGGCCTCGGCCTCCCGGCCCGCGCGAATGCCGTCGACGCGTCGCTCCATGAAGGCGACGGCGTCGGGATACGCCACCAGGCCGCCGCTGACCAGCCACTCAACGGAACCCGAGCGCGCCCCCAGCCGGATTTCGGAGGCCGCCGGCGCCGACGTTTGGCGGCGTTCAAGTGACGGTTGGTGGGGCAATGACACAGTTCCTTCCGTTGGTCGCGCCCGGCGCTTGATCCCGGCACGATGATTTGATATCCCGGGGACAATAAATCTGTATGATGCCCTGCAATTGCAAGGAAACGTGCGGTCGTGGCGGAACCGGTAGACGCGCAGCGTTGAGGTCGCTGTGGGGGAGACCCCGTGGAAGTTCGAGTCTTCTCGACCGCACCATTTTTTTAAAGGCCCGCCGCCGGGACGGGCCCCGACTTCTATCATAACGCCGTCGAATACGATAATTTGAAGGCGCGGTCTTCCGGGGGGACGGGACCGCGATCCAATAGCGGCGCGCATATTCGAGGAGGCGGGCGCGGTGACCGAGCCGGAGCACGAGCGACAGGCAGGGCGGACCGGTGCGGACGAGTCCGAGTCCGAATCCGAGTCCCAATCCGGGGCCGTGGATGAGTTGAACTCGACCTTGGTCGAAGCCGTCGAGGACGCGCTGCGCGACGGCGACAACGACGGTGTGCGCCGCCTCATCGAACCCCTGCACGACGCCGACGTGGCGGATCTGGTTCAGCAGCTCGGAACCGAGGAGCGCCGCCAGTTCGTCAAGGCCATCCGGTTGGAGCTCTATCCGGACGTTCTGTCCGAAGTGGACGAGCAGGTCCGCGAGGAGATCATCGAGCAGCTGGGGCCGCTGCAGACGGCAGCGGCGGTGGCCAATCTCGAAACCGACGACGCCATCGCGATGATCGCCGAGATGGACTCCGACGACCGCCGGCAGGTCCTGGACGCGATTCCGCCGGCCGACCGGGTTCTCATCGAAGCGGGCCTCGCCTATCCCGACGACAGCGCCGGCCGGCTGATGCAGCGCGAGCTGGTGGCCGCGCCTACGTTCTGGACCGTGGGTGAAACCATCGACCATCTGCGGCGCACCGCCGACGAGAACCCGGACGCCCTGCCCGCCGACTTCTACGACATCTATGTGGTCGACCCGAGCCACCGGCCGGTGGGGGCGCTGTCGCTCAGCCATCTGCTGCGCAGCCGCCGCCCGGTCATGCTGACCGACATCATGCAGCCCGAGATGAAGGTCATCGGCACCGGCACCGACCAGGAAGAGGTGGCGTTTCTGTTCCGCCAGCGCGACCTCACGTCCGCTCCGGTGGTGGACGAGGGCGGCCGGCTGGTGGGCGTGATCACCATTGATGACGTGGTCGACGTCATCGACGAGGAAGCCGAGGACGACATCATGCGTCTCGGCGGCGTCCGGCACGACGACTTCTACACCGACGCCATCGAGACGGTGCGCTCGCGGTTCTCGTGGCTGCTGATCAACCTCGGAACGGCGATCCTGGCGTCCTTGGTCATCGGCCTGTTCGACGCCACCATCGAACAAATGGTGGCGCTGGCCGTGCTCATGCCCATCGTCGCGTCGATGGGCGGCAACGCCGGAACCCAGAGCCTGACCGTGGCGGTGCGCGCCCTCGCCACCAAGGAGCTGACGGCCGCCAACGCCGGCCGGGTGATCGGCAAGGAATTGCTGGTGGGCGGCGTCAACGGCGCGGTGTTCGCCGTGCTCACCGGCATCGTCGCCTGGCTGTGGTTCGGCAACGGCGAGATCGCCCTGGTGATCGGAATGGCGATGATCGTCAACCTGGTGGTGGCGGCGCTGGCGGGCGCGACCATCCCGATGGCGGTGGAGCGCATCGGCGTGGATCCGGCCATCGCGTCGGGGGTGTTCCTCACCACGGTTACCGATGTCGTCGGATTTTTCGCCTTCCTCGGCCTGGCCGCCTGGCTGATTATGTGAATCTCTCATTCACCCATACAATCACGCCTGCGGAACGAAACGCAAACGTCCTTTACCTTTACGTAAACGGCAAGTAGTTTTAGGTCCATGATGGAAACCTGCGGCATCGCCGAACTGGCGCGCGAGTTCGGTATCACCACGAGAACCATCCGGTTTTACGAGGACCGGGGCCTGATCAATCCCCGGCGGGCGGGGCAGCGGCGGGTCTACGGGTCCCGCGACCGGGTGCGGCTCAAGCTCATCATGCGCGGCAAGCGCCTCGGCTTCTCGCTCGAGGAAATCCGGGGCATGATCGACATCTACGACGTGGACCGCACGGAAAGGGCCCAACTCCGCCTGGTCCTCGACAAAATCGCCGAGCGCCGCGCGGCGCTCGCCCAGCAACAGCGCGACATCGCGTCCATGCTCGGCGAACTCGCGGACCTGGAACACCACTGCGCCGGCCTGCTGGAAGCCAAGGAGACCGATGCGCCGGTGCGCGCCAGCGGGTGAGGTCCTATCCAACCCGCCGTCGGGAGTGATTCGCGCGTTCCCCAAAGCTAAAAGGGCCCGGCGAACCGGGCAACATCAGGCTCGATCGTCAATGTCGTCGTTTGCCCGATGGTCAGCGGTCACGCGCCTGGCCACCCGTTCGATCGTCAGGCCCTGGACGACGATGGAGAACAGGACGACCGCGTAACAGGCCGTCAGAATGACGCCTTTGTGCGGCGACGGTGGCACCGACAGCGCGAGCGCGACCGAGATGCCGCCATGCAGGCCGCCCCACACCATGAAGGGGATGGTGCCTTTCGGGCGATCGGTGAACAATTCAAGGCCGACGAGAGGAAGCGAGATGCTGACCGCGCGCGCGACCAGCACCAGCGGGACGGCGATCAATGACGCCAATGCTTCGCCGCGGGTGTACTCGATGGCCAGCAGCTCGAACCCGATGATGACGAACAGGATCGAATTGAGCATCTCGTCGATCACCGACCAGAACCGCAAGACGTGTTCCCTCGTCCGTTCTCTCATGGCGAATTCGGCGCCGCGATTGCCGATGAAAATGCCGGTGACGACGACGGCGAGCGGCCCCGATACGTGCAGGCGCAGCGCGATCGCATAGGTCGAGGTGACGAGCGCGAGGGTAATCAGGACTTCGATATCATGTGCGTCGATGGAGCGCAGAACCAAATACGCCGCGTAGCCGCATGCGAAGCCAAGAGCCAGTCCGCCTCCGGCCTCCACCGCGAATAGCCGGGCGCCCTCTGCGATGCCCATGTCGCCTTCTCCCGACGCCACGGCGATGGTGATGGTGAAGATCACGATGGCCACGCCGTCATTGAACAGGCTCTCGCCGGTTATCATGGTCGTAAACGAGTTCGGAAGGCCGAGCTTGCGCAGGATCGCGAGGACGGCGACCGGATCGGTGGGGGCGATCACCGCTCCGAATATGAAGCAATAGATGAGCAGGAGCTCGATACCGACCAATGGAAACAGATACCAGGCGCGCGCCGCCACGACGCCGACGGAAATCACAACGCCGAAGGTCGCCAGCGTCAAAACCGACAATTTTTTCTGAAGCAGATCGGGGAGATTGACGGTGAGCGCGCCCGCGAACAGCAGGAAGCTTAACATGACCTCCAGGAGCACGGCGGAAAGTCGATCCTGGAAAGGAGCCCTTCCGCTAGATTTTGTACGCCCCAGCCAGGGACGAGCGCCTGGGCGGCCAGAATGACGAGCGACACGGCAAGGGCGATAACGACAACGCCGATGGAGTGCGGGAGCCCCAGAAGGCGGTAGTTGAGATAGCCGAAAGCGGCCGCGGCCAGGAACAGGAGCGCAAGCACATCGAGAAAGAATTCCGCACCGCTTGGCGCCACCGGCCGCTCCCGCTATTCGTGTTTGACACCCTGGTTACCACATCCTGACAGGGCGTCGACCCGGCACCTTAACATGCGTTAATGCCGCCGGGCCCTCGCCCCAATAAATTCGGTTCAAGCAGTTGCAAATCAATTCGTCTGACGCGGCGCCGGGCGGCGAGGGGATTGTTTTGACGACGCAGACCGAGTGCCCGGTGATTTCCGACTACGCGATCGTCGGCGACTGTCGAACGGCGGCCCTGGTCTCCCGTCAAGGGTCCATCGATTGGCTTTGCCTCCCCGATTTCAGCGACTGCTCGGTGTTCGCCGCGATTCTCGATCCCCTGGCGGGGGGAAGGTTCAGCATTTCTCCCCGCGACTTGAAGACCACCGAGCGGCGGTATCTTCCCCGCTCCGCCGTTTTGGAAACGACCTTCACCACCGAAACAGGTCAACTCCGGGTTATTGATTTCATGCCCATCTCGGGCGGCACTGTAACCTCGTTGCAGCCCGATCGCGAAATCATCCGCAGCGTCGAGGCGATCGGCGGCGCGCCCCGCGCGGACGTAAGCTATCAACCCCGTCCGGACTACGCGAGAGCGCGTCCACGGCCGCGGCGGCGCGGACCCGGCGCCTGGATGTGCAGCGACCGGCGAGACGCCTTTCTGCTGCTCTCCGATGTGCCCCTCTCTCTCGACGAAGCATCATCGGCGGTGACCGGCGAACTCGAGCTTTCCGAGGGCGAGAAGCGGTATTTTTCGATGAGCTACGCGCACGCGAACCCGATCGTGTATCCAGGAACCGCGGACGGCATCCTCAGCCGGTTCCACCGATTTTTCAGCCCGAGGTCGCCGGCCAGGCGATCGTTTTCGCGAGCAACCATTCCCGGCGCGAGATCTGGGTGGGTTTTTCGACGGTGCAAGCGATCCTCGGCAACCGTGTCGCGCCGGCGCTGCTGGACCGGATGATGAGCAAAAAAGCGTGGGACGGACAGTTTACCGACGCGGATATCGCCCCGGATCGGCCGGACAATCTGTTTACTTCCATCAAGGGCCTGCATCGCACCCACGGTGTGTTCGACGACCGGGCCAAGCCGGACTGTCCCGAGTTCTGGTTCGAACGCCATCACTTGATGGGAGCGGCCGGGATGCTAATTGTATTCGTGGTTATCGCGGTTATCGCCGGACTTGTGCTATGGATTTGGTGATGCGTGTACGGCCAATACCCACCATCCTTCTGTGTCTGACGCTGGCGGGCTGCGGGTCCGAAAGCATGTCTTTCCTCGATCCGCAGGGGCCCGTCGCCGCCGCGCAGCGCTGGCACCTCTTCGAGGTCGTCGCGATGGTGATGATCGTCGTGCTGCCGGTTCTGGTTTTGACGCCACTGATCGCTTGGCGCTATCGCCGCAAGAACGAAGCGGCGCGCTACACCCCGAAATGGAGTTTTTCCCGGCCTCTCGAATTCGTGATCTGGGGCGTTCCGATTACCATCGTCGCGATCCTTGCCGTGCTCTTGTGGCGCGACACCCACGTACTCGACCCCTATTCGCCGCTTCAAGCGGACAAGCCGCCGTTGCGTGTCCAGGTGGTCGGACTGGACTGGAAATGGCTGTTCATTTATCCCGATGAAGGCATCGCCAGCGTCGGCGAGCTGGCCTTTCCCGCGGATCGCTCCCTCGCCCTCGAACTGACTACCAACTCGGTGATGCAGTCCTTCTTCATTCCCGCGCTGGGCAGTCAGATTTACGCCATGGCGGGCATGGTGACCAAGCTGCATCTCGCCGCGGACGGCCCCGGCCGCTTCTTGGGCGAAAATACCCTGTTCAGCGGAACGGGCTTTCACAAGCAGAAGTTCACCGCCGTCGCCATGGCGCCGGGTGATTTCGACGGATGGGTTGAAACGGTGCGGTCGGATGGCGTCGCGCTCGACGAGACGGCCTATCGCGTGCTCGCCCGCCAGAGCACCCCCGAGGCGGCGCGGGAGGTCCTGGGCACCCCCGCCATGCCGGAAAACGTCCTGTTTTTCACGGATATCCCGCCCAATCTGTTTGCCGCGATCGTCGGCAAGTATCGCGACGGCGCGCCGGACGAGGCCGCCTCGACGCCCGTTCCGATCTCGCGACAGGATGCATGGAAATGACGCCAAGTGAATGGTTGCATTTGATTCTGGGCAGACTGTCTTGGGACGCCCTGCCCTTCTGGAGCCTCATCCAGGGTTCTTCCCCATCGCACCTCGCGAGCGAGCTGATCGGGGCCGGCGCGGCCGGAATGGTCGTCATCGGCGCGATCGTCGTGCTGGCTCTGATCACCGGGTACGGCAAGTGGGGCGTGCTGTGGTCCGAGTGGCTTACCAGCGTCGATCACAAGCGCATCGGCATCATGTATATCGTGCTCGCCTTCGTCATGATGGCGCGCGCGGTGATCGAAGCGGTCCTGATGCGGACGCAGCAGGCGTTCGGGCTCGGCGGCGGGTTCCTGTCGGCGGATCATTTCGCGCAGCTTTTCAGCACCCACGGCACCATCATGATCTTTTTCATGGCGATGCCGTTTCTGACCGGCCTCATCAACTACGTGGTGCCGTTGCAGATCGGCGCGCGCGACGTCTCGTTCCCCGTCATGAACTCGATCAGCCTCGGCCTGACCGCCGCCGGGGCCGGGCTGATGATGGTGTCGCTCGTCGTTGGACAGTTCTCGACCGGCGGGTGGAGCGGGTATCCGCCCTATACCGAGACCGCGTTCAACCCCGGCGTCGGACCGGACTACTGGATATGGGCGGTGACGTTGTCGTCCATCGGCTCGACCTTGACCGGGATCAACTTCGCCGTGACGATCTATAAGAAGCGCGCGCCGGGAATGGAAATGTTCCAGATGCCGCTGTTCACCTGGACGGCGCTGTGCACCAGCATCATGATGATCTTCGCCATGCCTCCGCTAACCGTGGCGACTTTGCTGCTCGCTCTCGACCGCTATCTGGATTTCCACTTCTTCACCAACGGTCTTGGCGGCAACATGATGAACTTCGCCAACTTGTTCTGGCTGTTCGGCCATCCCGAAGTCTACATCGTGATCCTTCCCGCCTTCGGCGTGTTCTCGGAGGTCTTTTCGACGTTTTCGTCCAAGCGCCTCTATGGATACGCCTCGCTGGTCTACGCGACCATGGCGATCGCCGTCGTCTCGTTCACCGTCTGGGTGCATCATTTCTTCACCATGGGTCAGAGCGCCGGCGTCAACACCGTTTTCGGCATCGCGACGATGCTGATCGGCATCCCCACCGGGGTGAAGGTTTACAACTGGATGCTGACGATGTTCCGGGGTCGGGTTCGTTTCACCGTGCCCATGCTCTACGCGCTAGGGTTCGTCATGCTGTTCGTGATCGGCGGCCTGACCGGCGTGATCCTGGCCAACCCCAGCGTCGATTATCAGGTTCACAACACGTTGTTCCTGGTCGCGCATTTCCACAATGTGCTGATCCCCGGAACGCTTTTCGGCATGCTCACCGGCTATCATTTCTGGTTCCCCAAGGCCTTCGGCTTCCGGCTCGACGAGCGGTGGGGGCGCATCGCCTTCGTCTGCTGGACGGCGGGTTTCGTGCTGGCCTTCTTTCCGCTCTACGGCCTCGGCCTACTCGGCATGCCGCGCCGGATCGTGGCGTATGTCGAGCCGGCGTATCTGCCGTACACGCTCGTCGCCCTCCTCGGCGCCGGCTTGATCGCGTGCGCGCTCGCCAGCCTGCTTGTTCAACTTTGGGTCAGCATCCGCGGGCGCGAGGAGAACCGTGTGTTCGCCGGGGATCCATGGAACGGTCGCACCCTGGAGTGGTCGGTATCCGCGCCGCCGCCGGAATACAATTTCCCCGTTCTGCCCGAAGTATCCGACCGCGACGCTTTTGCTATCGCCAAGGAATTCGGCAGCGCCTATCTGCCGCCCAAGGAATACGCCGACATCGAGATGCCCCGCAACAGCGCCGCCGGAATGGTCATCTGTGCCGCGACGGCGGCCGCGGGTTTCGGGCTCGTTTGGTATATGTGGTGGCTGGCCATCCTGGGTTTCGTCGTGAGCTGGGGAATGGTGATCGCGCTCGGCTTCGCGCGCGAAACGACAAGGGTCATCCCCGCCCGCGAGGTCGAGCGAACGGAGGCTCGATGGCTGCGGGCGGTCGCGGAGACTCCGCCTGTCTCGCGCGACGATGAGACGGAATCCATCAATGCCGGCCTGGCGGAGGCGGGAGCATGAGCACCGAGGCCTTCAAGCATCCGGGGATCAATCTCGGCTTCGCCCATCCGGAGGCGCACGACGCCGCCGAAGAGGTGGTGTTCGGCTTCTGGGTCTTTTTGATGAGCGACTTGGTGATCTTCGGGCTGCTGTTCGCCACCTACGTAATGATGATCGGGGCGACCGCCGGCGGGCCGGAACCCCGGGACTTGTTCGATATCCGGAGCGTCGCCATCCAGACGGCGGCGCTGCTTGCCAGCAGCTTCACCTTTGGCATGGCGTCCCTGGCGCTGAAATACGGCGATACCCCGCTCCGCCTTCTGCTCTGGCTTGCGGTAACGCTCGTCTTCGGGGCAATCTTTCTCGGATTCGAGGTCCACGATTTCCTGACCATGTTCGAACAAGGCGGCGTGCCGAGCCGCAGCGGTTTTTTGTCCGCCTTCTTCGCCCTGGTTCCCACCCATGGACTGCACGTGACCGCCGGCATGGTCTGGATGGTCATCATGATGATCCAAGTCGTCACGTTCGGCGCCGACACCAAGGTCAAGACGCGCATTCTGCGCCTGGGTCTATTCTGGCACTTCCTCGACATCGTGTGGGTGGGTATTTTCTCTGTCGTCTATCTCGCGGGGCTGGTATGAACTCTCGGGAACTAGAACACGCCCGGGAACTGCGTTCCTATCTAGTCGGGCTGGGGCTTGCGCTGGTCCTGAGCATCATCCCTTTCGCGGTCGTCGGTTGGGGGGGGCTGTCAACGGCCACGGCGTTGTGGGCGATCGCGATCCTTGCGTTGGCGCAGATTTTTGTCCACTTCCGCTTCTTTCTGCACATCGACCTGTCGACGCAAAAGCGGGAAGATCTTCAGCTTATCCTATTCTCGGTGCTTCTCGTCGTCCTCATGGCCGGCGGAACGATCTGGATCCTTTACAATCTTCGTATGCGGATGATGTAGACGGCATCACAACCCGCCTCTGCTCCGATGGTTCAGTCGAGGGTCACTGTTTTGCCCAATGGCTCCGGTGTTTCCTTTTGCAACATCGTGCGCTCCTTGTCCGCCCAAGAGGCAATTTGAAGCGCCTGCAGTTGCAGCGGAGTTGCCTCGGGTCCGCCCACCGGTTCCCAAACAAACGCGCCGGAGGGGCCGAGAAAAAAGGTGTGGTCGCCGAAGTAATGCTTCAGGTGATCATGGGCTCTGGTCATGTCCGGAACGGGGCCGACGCCCGTTGTCGCCGAGACACGCCGGACTTGATCCTCATTCAGTTTCATCGCGCCCCGTCTCCTCGCGTTTCGCGCCGGTGCCCAACGAACGCATCCGGAAGGCCCGATAAGCCTCAGTGAATGGTCTCCAGCACGACAATCTTCCCCGTCGCCTTCGGCGCGTGCACTTGCAGCATGGTCATCTCATCGTCGGCCCACGATGCAATCTGAAGGGCCATGACCTCGGTGCGCGCCGCCTCGGCTTCGTCGAAGGCCTCCCATACGTAGAGCCCCATCGGATCCACGTAAAACGTGTGTTCACCGAAATTCTCTTCGAGGCAGCTATAGGTGGGTTCGGCTTCCGGAACGGGCCTTATACCGGTTTGTGAGCGAATACGTTCGATTTGAGCGGTGTCCAACTTCATGATGCGAGCCTCCAACAACGGTATCCGGAGCCCTTGAGCTTGCGCTTATGGGCTCGGTCCAAGATGCGCCCAGGCCTCCGGAATCGCATTAACCTGAGATAACCGGACGTCCAGGTAGCCAGCGCTCGCTGATTAGACGGACCCTATCGGGACGCGATCCTTGTCAGGCCGTTCGGCATCGACGGCGCGGTGGCGATGGCAATCCCAACCTTGGCACTCGGAGTCATATTTCGTCCTGCACCTGTGCGTACGAAATCATCGCGAAAAGCAGACTGCCGCCGACCACGTTGCCAAACAATGTAGGCAGGACGAATTCGACGAACACCGCCGTCACGGTCAAGTCACCATTGAGGGTCAGCCAGAACGCCTCGACCGAGCCGGCGATAATGTGCGTGAAGTCGCCGAGCGCGATGATGTAGGTGATCACAACGATGACAAGGAACTCGCCGCCCTTGCTGTTCGGAATGATCCACACCATCACGGCGATCAGCCAACCGGCGACGACCCCGCGCCAGAATTTCTCCCCGGGTTCCATGTCCACGAGGTGACGCGCGATGTCATTGAAGGCGAGCTGGACCTCCGGCGAGAACAGCGCGTCCTGGCTGCAAAAGACAGCGAACAGGAACGCGCCGACCATGTTCGCGACGAGGACGACGCCCCAGAGGCGGAGCATGCACCAGAGGTTCACGAGGGATTTCTCGGCCATCACCGGAAGGACCGCGGTGATGGTGTTTTCCGTGAAAAGCTGCTGGCGTCCGAGCACGACGATCAAAAATCCGACGGAATAGCCGAGGTTTTCCACCACCGGGCGCCAGCCGGTATCGGGCAGGTGGGACCGCAATAGTCCTTCTGCGACCATCGAGAAGCCGATACATAAACCAGCGGCGACCCCGGACCACCATAATCCGGAAATCGGCCGGATGAGTTCGGCTTCTCCCTCCTTTCGGATGATCTCATAAAGTATCGGAACCCGCGGCCGCACACGCTCCTCGACATCGGCGCGCTCGCTGTCGCTGAGCTTGCCATTGGGTTCAAAACCGTTTTTCCGCGTGTTCATGAGTACTCCGGATTCATCGGCGGGCCCAAGGGGCGGGCCCAGGGGGCGGGCCAAGGGACGGTCATGGGACGTTCGGCGCCGGCCACGGGTTAACGAACGGGACTGGCCCCCCGGGGTTGGACACTTCACGGGTTCCGGGTTCGCGAGCCAATCACAGGGAACAAAGCGGCGACGGTAGCGTTGTTTCCAGACAAACCCCATCCCGCATCGAATTGTTCCATAGCATGGTGCGGGTGGTCTCATACAGTGGATTGAGGAGGTCTGAATGACGCAGGACGGAGGACGCCCGGAGAAAGACGCCTTTAGCACCGCCGATGGAACGATTGGACAAGGTGGAGAGCTTCACCAGTCGGCTGGCGCCGGCGGATCGGTGATGACAACGCAACAGGGCATCCCGGTGTCGGATGATCAGAACTCGCTGAAAGCCGGCTCCCGCGGGCCGACCCTGCTGGAAGATTTTCACTTTCGCGAAAAGCTCTTTCATTTCGACCATGAGCGTATTCCGGAGCGCGTGGTTCATGCCCGGGGATACGGCGCGCACGGTTTTTTCGAACCCTATGAATCATTGTCCGACATCACCAAGGCGGATGTGTTCGCCCGCGCCGGCGAGCGGGTCCCGGCATTCGTCCGGTTCTCCACCGTGGCCGGAAACAAGGGCTCGATGGATTTGGCCCGCGACGTTCGCGGCTTCGCCGTCAAGCTCTACACTAAGGAGGGGAACTGGGACATCGTCGGCAACAACATGCCCGTGTTCTTTATCCAGGACGCCATCAAGTTTCCGGATCTCATTCACTCGGTCAAGGCGGCGCCCGACCGCGGCTTTCCACAGGCGCAGTCGGCTCACGACAACTTTTGGGACTTCATTTCGCTGATGCCCGAAAGCATGCACATGGTGATGTGGATCATGTCGGACCGCGCGATTCCCCGTTCGTTCCGGTTCATGGAAGGGTTCGGCGTCCATACCTTCCGGCTGGTCAACGCCGACGGCAGGCCGCATTTCGTCAAGTTTCACTGGAAGCCGAAACTGGGTGTCCAGTCGGTGGTGTGGAACGAAGCCGTGAAGATCAACGGCGCCGATCCGGACTATCACCGCCGCGACCTGTGGGAAGCCATCGAGAGCGGCAACGGCCCGGAGTGGGAACTCGGCCTGCAGGTGTTCGACGAGGCGTTCGCGGAGAACTTCGAGTTCGACGTTCTCGACGCCACCAAGCTCATTCCCGAGGAACAGATCCCCGTTCGGCCGGTCGGCCGTCTCGTGCTCGACCGCACCGTCGACAATTTCTTCGCCGAGACGGAACAGGTGGCGTTCTGCACCCAAAACATCGTCCCCGGCGTGGATTTCTCCGAAGATCCGCTATTGCAAGGGCGGAATTTCTCGTATCTCGACACCCAGCTGAAGCGCTTGGGTAGCCCCAATTTCACCCATATCCCCATCAACGCGCCGAAGTGCCCGTTCCACCACTTTCAGCAGGACGGCCACATGGCCATGACCAATCCGTCCGGCCGCGCCAATTACGAGCCCAACTCTTGGGGCGACCAGGGCGGTTCGCGGGAGTCCCCCCACCGCCGGGTTCCGATCCGCCCCGGTCGATACGAGCGGTCAGAAGGTGCGCGTCCGATCCGAGACCTTCGCCGACCACTACAGTCAGGCCCGCCAGTTCTATATGAGCCAGGCCGAAGTCGAGCAGATGCACATTGCGGCGGCGCTGACGTTCGAGCTGAGCAAGGTGGAAACGACCGCGATCCGCGCCCGCATGGTTTCTCACCTGCTCAATATCGACGAAGGGCTGGCGAAAAAGGTTGCCGGAGGGCTGGGCGTCCAGCCGATGCCCGCGCCCGCCGAAGCCGCCAAGCCGACCCGAACCGACTTGCCGCCATCGCCGGCGCTCAGCATCGTCGGGAATTGTCCCGGCACCTTCCGAGGACGAAAGCTCGGCGTGCTCGTCACCGAAGGCAGCGACGCCGATCTCGTGAGCGGCTTCCGCGAAGCCGTCGCGGCCGAGGGAGCCATGCTCGAGGTCGTCGCTCCCACGGCCGGCGGCGTCAAGGCAAGCAATGGGGCGTGGATCGACGCGGATCACATGGTGGGCGGCGGCCCGTCGGTCCTGTTCGACGCGGTGGCGATCCTGCCCTCGGCGGCCGGTGCCGAGACGTTGATGGGGGAGGCCTCGGCCCGGGACTTCGCGGCCGACGCATTCGCCCACCGCAAATTCATCGCTTATGTCCCCGCGGCGTCCAAGCTGATCGAGAAAGCCGGCATCCCCAACGGTCTCGATGACGGTTTCGTCGATGTGAGCGGCGGCGTCTCGCCGCAACGATTCATCGAGTTATGCCGCAGGCTCCGCCATTGGCCCCGCGAAACCGGGGTCAAGGCGATGTAAAGCGTGACACCGATGGTTCCCGAGATCGCCCGAAGCCAACTCGGCGCGACGGCTTGAAAAACGGGTGCGGGGGCGGTACCACTGGGGGTCATACCAACGGTCATTCTCAACGGCCGTTGGGATAATCCCATGACCGAACGGGGGACCCCATGGAACAGCCAGCGTATGCGCGGCCGACCGGCGATGTTCTCGATGCGCTTAATGTCTCGGCCGAGGAGGGTCTGACGCAGGCCGAAGCCGAGGCGCGCACCGAGAAGTTTGGTCCCAACCGCCTACGCGAATCCGAACGAAAATCCTGGCGGCGGATTCTGTTCGAGCAGTTCACCAGCCTCGTCGTCATTCTCCTTCTGATTGCCTCGGTCACGGCCGCGGCCTTTGGCCAGATCGTCGAGGGCATCGCCATCGCCGCCGCGCTGGTGATCAACGCCGCGATCGGCTTCGTCACCGAGTTCAAGGCGTTGCAGTCGATGGAAGCGCTGCGCCGCATCGGCCAGATCAATGCGCTCGTCCACCGTGACGGCGACACGCGCGAGGTGCCGGCCGACGTGCTCGTCCCCGGCGACATCGTGCTGCTCACGGAGGGCGAGGTGGTGCCCGCCGACCTGCGGTTGCTGACGACCGAAAACCTCCAGTGCGACGAATCGGCGCTGACCGGTGAATCCGTGCCCGTCGACAAGACGACGGAACCGCTCGACGAAGCCGAGCCGCCGCTGGCCGAACGATCCAACATGGTTTTCAGCGGCACCTCGGTTTCGCGGGGCGCCGCCGAAGGTGTCGTGGTCGCGACCGGCATGGATACCGAAATCGGCCGCATCTCCGAACTGGTCGAGGGCGCCGACGACGACGCGACGCCGCTGGAGCGGCGCCTGGAACGCCTTGGCCAGAAGCTGATCTACGTGGTCATCGCGGTCGGCGTGGTGGTCGCGGGCGCCGGAATCCTCGCCGGCAAGGAGCTGTTCTTGATGATCGAGACGGCCATCGTTTTGGCCATCGCCGCCGTTCCCGAGGGTTTGCCGATCGTCTCCACGGTGGCGCTCGGCCGGGGCATGTGGCGCATGGCGCGCCGCAACGCGCTCGTCAAGAAGCTCTCGGCGGTGGAAACGTTGGGCGCGACGACGGTCATTTTTACCGACAAGACCGGAACCCTGACCGAAAACAGCATGGTCATGCGCCGGGTAGCGTTGCCGGCGGGCGACATCGAGGTGATCCGCGACGGCGACAACACGACCTTCCAGGCGGGCGAACAGCCCGCATCGCTGGATGACCGGCCCGACCTCGAGGCGGCCCTGCGAGTCGGCGTTCTTTGCGGCAACGTCGAATGGTCCAACGGCGACAGCGACGAAGCGGACGATCGATGGAGCGGCGATCCGACCGAGGTGGCGTTGGTGGCCGGCGGCGTCGCCTCGGGGCTGGATCGTGAGCGGTTGCGCGAGGACCTTCCCGAGGAGCGCGAGGAAAGCTTCGACACGCAGACCAAGATGATGGCGACGTTCCATCGCTCGGGCGACGGCGGATACCGCGTTTTCGTCAAGGGCGCCCCGGAGGCCGTGCTCGGCGCCTGCGCGCGCGTCGGCGGTCCCGGCGGCGAGGAGTTGGACATCGATGACCGGGTCCGCGACGAATGGCTGCAACGCAACCAGGACATGGCCGGTGACGGTTTGCGCATCCTCGCCGTCGCCGAGAAGACGGTCGGCGACGTCTCCGAGGATCCCTATGCCGGCCTGACGCTGCTGGGACTGATCGGTCTTTATGATCCGCCGCGCGAAACCATCCGCGACGCCATCGCCGCGTGCCGCCATGCCGGCATCGGCGTGGTCATGGTGACCGGCGATCAGCCGGCGACGGCCGCCAATATCGCCCACGCCATCGGCATCGTGGAGGACGGGCGGCCGGCGGTTTTGCGCGGACGCGATCTCGGCCAGGTCGCCGACGCCGACGCCGGCCGACGCGAGTTGATTCTCAAGACCTCGGTGTTCGCGCGCGTTTCGCCCGAGCAGAAGCTGAACCTGATCGGCGTCTACCAAGACGCCGGCGCCATCGTTGGCATGACCGGCGACGGCGTCAACGACGCGCCGGCGCTCAAGAAGGCCGATATCGGGATCGCCATGGGCCAGCGCGGAACCGAGGTCGCCCGCGAAACCAGCGATATCGTGCTCAAGGACGACGCCTTCGAGACCATCGTCATGGCCATCGAACAGGGCCGATCCATCTTTGACAACATCCGCAAGTTCATCGTTTTTCTACTATCCGGCAATCTGGGTCAGATCATCGCCATCACTGCGGTGGCCCTGGTCAACGCGCCGCTGCCGCTGCTGCCGCTGCAGATCCTGTTTCTGAACCTGTTGCTCGACGTCTTTCCCGCGCTCGCCATCGGCGTCGGCAAGGGCGACGCCAGCGTCATGGACCGTCCGCCGCGCAATCCCAAGGAACCCATCCTCGCCCGCCGCCATTGGCTGGCGGTGACCGGGTTCGGCGCCGTCATCGCCGCGTCGGTGCTGGGCGCTTTCGCCTATGCGTTGTTGGTCATGGGTGTGGAGGAGCGCGAAGCCGTCACCATATCCTTCCTCACCTATGGTTTCGCGCGCCTGTGGCACGCCTTCAACATGCGCTCGGTGGGCTCGAATATCGTGAACAACGACATCACCCGCAATCCCTTCGTCTGGGGCGCCCTCGCCGTTTGCGGCGGGCTGTTGCTGGTGGCGATTTACGTCCCGTTGCTGGCGTCTCTGTTGCACGTGGCGGTTCCGAGCCCGCAAGGCTGGCTCGTCGTGGCGGCCGGAAGCCTGGCTCCGCTCGTGGTCGGCCAGATCGCCCTGTTCGTGACCGGCCTGGTGCGGGGCCAGGTGGATCCGGGGGCCTCGGATGACCGCGTGCAGGCGTAAACAGCCACCGTGACCGTCGGTATAGCACCGGGCCGCCGTGTGACATTTTTACGATTTATCGTTCTCGGCCTTGTTCCAGGTCCGCTCGAATTCATCCCAGGACTCCTCGAACGAAGACTTACCGCTCTCCCAGGCGTCTGACGACGCTTCCTTCAACTTCTGCCATTGCCGTTGAACCGAGTCCCAGGCCTCGCTCACTTCCCGCGAGGCCGCGTCCGAAGCCTCGGAAGCGTTTTGACGCGCGTTCTCGGTGAACTCGCCGACCTTCTGGCCCCACTCGTCCAACTGACGCTGCGTATCGTTGACAAACTGGCGACGTTCTTCAGGCGTGACCATCCTCGTGCCGTGTTCCGTAGTGATCCGGTAGTCCTCGGTTGTCGAGTAAGTCAACGCCGGCAGTGCCTCGAGTTGTCCCCGGTTCGCGGGCACGATGATCTCGCCGGCCGCGTCGGTCTTGAGCTCCTCGAAGGGCATGAGCACGCGTTTTTCGCCCAGTCCGAGAAAGCCGCCGACGTCGATGACGGCGTGAGTAACGCGCTGGTCCCCGCCGACGATCAGATCGTGGACCTCGCCGATCCGTTCGCCCTCGGCATTGTGGACGGAGGCGCCTACGAACGCTCGTGCGCTGATGCCCTTGACGGATGGGGCGCCCACTCCCGCGGCCGCTTGACTCGCTGGAGGCCGCTGTTCCTTCGCCGGGCTTTCGGTGGTCGCGGCCCATGCCGGAATCGCGACCGCCGTTGACAGAATTGTCGCCGCCAACAAAGATTTCTTGATGCTCATCGTCATGATCCTTTCTTTACTTTTCCGGACCTTGTTTTCCGGATCCCATCGCTCGGAGGGACGTTCATTCGCTGGCCCGCTCGTCCACGCGCTCATCCCCTAAGCGACGGCCGCGGTCGTAGGGGTCAACTTAATGGACCTGTGAAAAGTTCCAGGGGCGGCTGCCGAACACGCGAACATCATGACGGGCCGGACCACGCGATTTGGCCCGGCGATTGGAACCTTTGCCGGTCGCTCCGTGTTGAGGGAAATAACTGGCTTCCACACGGAGGAATGATCATGCCGACATCACGAACAACGACGGACGCGGCCGAAACCGCCAAGGCTGTCGCCGCGGAGGCGCGCGAACGCATTCGCGCGGAAGGCGAGCGGGCCGTTCACGCCGCCCGGGAAAACGCCGAAGCCTTCGCTTCCGAACGCCGCGATTTCGCCGCCGATTACCTTGACGATGTCTCGAATGCGCTTGGAAGCGCCGAAAACACATTGAGCGAGCGTGGCCGCTCCGGGACCGCGCGCATGGTGCGCAAAACCGCCGGCGAAGTTCAACATCTGGCCGACCGCGTGCACGGCCAGGACGTCGGGCGACTGATTTCGGAAGTGGAAACCTTCGCGCGGACGCGCCCGGCGCTGTTCTTCGGAGGTGCGTTCGTTCTGGGCTTCGCCTTGACGCGCTTGTTGACGGCGCCGGGCGGCGGGTCCGAGACCGGCGAGGCATCCTAGATCGGCGACCATGGTTTAACCGAGGCCTATGGGCGGGGCAGTGTTTAGGCCAATGACGAAACGATGAGGAATGATGGAGAAATCGACATGACTCCGAACCACACACAATCTCCCGACGACATACTGAGGGAAACCGAGAACACCCGCGCGGGTATCCAAGAGAACCTGGATGCCCTCGAACGCCGGTTGTCGCCGGAGGAAATGCTGGACCAGGTGGAACACGCCGTGGGCCCCGTGCGAGACGGCGCGGTGCGGTTCGCACGGAACCTCGGCGACACCGTGCGAGAAAATCCCATTCCGGCGGCCATGGTGGGCATTGGGCTCGGATGGCTTTTGCTGTCGGGGCGGCGCGGCGAATCGGCTTGGGATTCCGGACGCGCCGACGCCCCCGGGGACCGCATTGACCCCAGCCGTCCTGCCAACGATCCGATCCCGGGATCCACGACCGACAGGGCCGCGTCGCGCGCGCGGGAGGCCGGGGAATGGGCCCGGGAGCGTGGCGAAAGGGTGCGAGACGGCGTGAGCGAATTGGCGGACAGCGCTTATCGGACCGTATACGATAAGTCGCACCGCGCCGGAGCGCAGATCAGCGACCGCGCCGCCGAGGTCGGAAACTTCGTGCAACGGCGGCCGATCGCGACCGGTCTCGCGATCGCCGGCATTGGCGCGGTGATCGCGGCCGCCCTGCTCGCGCGCACCGACCGCGGCAAGGCGGTTGTGGCCCGAGCGTCGGAGGCCGTGAGGGAAGGCTCGCATCGGATGGGCGAGGCCGTTCGCTCCACCGTCGAGGACGTGTCTGAAGCCGCGGCCGAGGCCGCTTCCAAGGCGGGGAACCGGCTGGATGAGGCCGTGGAGAAAACCAAGAGCGGCGCCGACAAAGTCCGCGAGGCCGCGCGGAACAAACTGCGAGACACCGGGAAGGACGCGGATTCGGCGTCCGGCGGGCCGAATGTCTTGAAGCCGGTGGCGGTCAAACCGGTTCCGGTGTCGCCACCCCCTTATGGGGACGATGTGCCCCAGGATGGGGACGATGTGCCCCAGGATGGGGACGATGTGCCCCAGGATGGTGACGACGCGCCACAGGTCGGCGCGGGCGAGATCGACACCCGCGGCGGGAGCGCGGACGTCCTTCCCGGGTCCAAGCCCAGCTCGGCCACGGACAGCACGCCGATTCCGCCGAGCGCCCGAAAGCTGTGAGTTTAGGGGCGATAGGCGGCACCGTCAGGCTTCCGGCCGTGGCAAAGAGCGGGCGGAGCCTGGCGGCCGACCTTAGCCGTCTCGCCGGCGCACAGGTCTGAAGACGCGGCAATCTTCACCCGACAATTCGGGATCGCCGCGCCTTCGGCTTGCGACGCCGGCGCGGGGAATGGGGCATTGCCGGCGCCCTCTCGTCTTTGCGAGGAGCGTCGCGATGCGGCAAACCAGAAATGGGCGATAAAATGACCCGCCGTCTGCATCATCGACGCGGGTTACGGGGCGACATCGCGCCATAATTTTCAACGAGAATGATCGGTCCAATATGGTCGCGGCAGGCGGCGGGATGCCCCGCTCCCCTACCGCGCCCTTTTCGCGAAAAATGTCGTCTTTTTGGACGTTTTCTTGACGGCGCGTGTCGTTATCTTGCAATTCGGCGAACTCGCCCCTATTTCCCGGTCGCGTGTGTGTTGCGAGTACGTTGCGCGGGTATTTCGCTGATTGGGGGCGAAATATTTCCGCTGCGGGAATGACTCGCGTCCCCCTTAATTAAGAGTACGATCCAAGGCTGGATTTGGAGGGGAGGGTAGGACGTGACAGGCGAACCGGTCGACCTGAGTGAAGACGCTCCTGGCCGGCCTAAAGAGGCCCGGAGACTGGAGGCGTTGCGGCGGTTCGACTTCGTCGATCCGCAGCCGGGCGATATTCTGGACCGGTTTGCCCGCCTCGCCGCGCAGGTGTTTGATACGGCGTTCGCCGCGCTCTGCTTCGTCGAGGGCGAGCGCGTCCACTTCATTGCCCGGCATGGCATCGAGTCGGCGGAGTGTCCTCGGACGGGATCCTTCTTCGACGAAACCATCCGCCAGGACGATATCGTCTGGATCGCCGACGCCCGCGACGTCGCGCCGTTTCGCGATTCCACGCTGGTGACGAAGCCGCCAGCGATCCGCTTCTACGCCGGCGCCCCGCTCAGGACCCCCGACGGGCTTGCCATCGGCGTGCTCTGCGTCATGGACCCGAAGCCCCGCCCTCTGGCGGACCTGGCGACGCGGGGCGCCCTCAAGGACCTCGCGGCCTGCGCCATGAGCGAAATGGAATGCTGGCGGCTCAATCGCGAGCTGGAAGCCATGAGCGCCCAGCACGACGAAAAGCTGCGCGAGCTCGATCTGATTTACGAGAGAGCGCCGATCGGTCTCACGCTGATCGATCGTGACCTTCGCTTCCGGCGGATCAACCAACGCCTGGCGGATTTCAACGGCAAGGCGATCGAGGAGCATATCGGACGCACGCTCCGCGAGGTTGTGCCGGACCTGGCCGAAACCCTGGAGCCCATGCTACGGGGCGTGCTCGAAACCGGAGAGCCCCTCCTCGATTACGAATTCATCGGCGAAACCGCGAGGGAACCGGGCGTCGAACGCGTTTGGATGGGGAGTTATTACCCCATCCCCGAGGCCGGCGGCGGGGTCGGCGAGATCGCGGTGGTGGTTCAAGACGTTACCGAGCGCAAGGCCGCGGAGGCGGCGCTCATCGATAGCGAGAAGCTGTTTCGCGAGACGTTCGAGCAGACGGCCGTGGGCATGGCCCACGTCAGCCTCGATGGGCAATGGCTCCGCGTCAACGACCGGCTGTGCGACATTGTCGGTGACAGCCGCGCGGCGCTTCTCCGCAAGACTTTCCAGGACATCACTCATCCCGAGGACGTTGCCGCCGATGTCGAGAACGCCAAGCGCCTGCTGGGCGGCGAGGTTGAGTCGTACGTCATGGAAAAGCGTTACGTGCGCGCCGACGGAACCGTGAGATGGGTCAACGTGACCGTTTCGCTGCAACGGACGTCAACGGGCGAACCCGACCATTTTATAGCCGTGATCGAGGATATAACCACCCGCAAGAAAGCCGAGGACAGACTCGCCGTTGTCGTGAGCGAGCTCAAGCATCGGGTCAAGAATACGCTCGCCACGATTCAGTCCGTCATTGCCCACGCCGCGCGGGCGCCGGGATCCAAGCATGCGTTCGTCGAGTCGGTGGCGGGACGCATCCAAGCCATGGCCAGCGCGCACGACCTGCTGGTGCGGAGCCAGTGGCAGGGGGCCGCTTTTGCCGATCTCATAACCGAGGAGTTCAGGCCTTACGGCTTGCATCGGGTACGGATCGACGGGCCCGTATTGTGGCTGACCCCGAACGCGGCTTTGGCTTTTCGTTTGATGATCCATGAACTGGCCACCAACGCCGCGAAATACGGGGCGCTGTCCCGGGATGAAGGTCGCATTTTCATTGATTGGACGGTCGCGGAGGTGAACGGAGAGCGATCGCTCCGGTTCTCCTGGGAGGAACGGGGCGGTCCCACGGTGCCGCCTCCCTCGAAGCGGGGTTTCGGATCCGAGATCGTTGAAAAATATGCCGCGAAGGAACTGAGCGGAACCTTAAGCATTCAGTTCGAACCCGACGGCGTGCGCGTCTCCCTGCATGCGCCCGTCAGGGAAATCGCGGCCCTCTCGCCGCCGGACTTCGACCAGCGCCCAGACACGATGGCGGCGGCGCCGGTATCGACTCCGCGTCGGGTCTTTGTCGTCGAGGACTCGGCGCTGATCGCCATGGATCTGGAATCCATCCTTGCCGACGCCGGACATACGGTGATCGGCCCGGCCTCCACCGTGGCGGAGGCGCTGGCGCTCGTCGACGAAGGAATGGTGGACGTCGCGCTCCTCGATATCGACCTGCACGGCGAGATCGTGACGCCGGTGGCCGAGCGGTTGGCGGACCGCGGTCTGCCGTTCGCTTTCTTGACCGGCTTCGAGCAGGGAGGGTCACCCGTGCCGGTCTATGCCGATGCCCCGGTGCTCCGCAAGCCCTTCGATGGCCAATCCGTCCTCACCACCCTCGCGGCGCTGGTGGCGGCAAAGTCCCGGTAAGGCCGCGATTCGTCAACGCTCGCATGGAATGGTCACGCGGAGCCGGTATCTATTTTCCGTTTCCAGGGTCGATTGGCCCCCCAGCTGCTTCACGAATCCGGCGGCGAGCTTTCCGCTCAAGTCGTCGCCGCCGGCCGCGTCGGCCTTGGCGGAAGACCTGTCGCTTTCGACCGTGAGCACCATGGTCTCCTCGTTCGGTCGCTTGAGCGTGATCCACAGATTGTCGGGCGTGTCGTTCGGGCGCGACACATCAAGGGCGCACGAAATGGCTTCAGTCAGGAGCAAGGCGATCGGGACGGCGGTTTTCGAGCTCGTTTTCACCTCGTCCAAGTCGCAATGGACGCGCACCGGTTTGACGAGCGGATCCTGAACGCGCGTCAGGTGTTCGGCGATTAGACACAGCGTTTCATCGAGACGGAGGAGGCCACCGTCGCCGGAAACGCGATAAAGCGAGTCATGCACTTGGGCGAGGGCGTAAATCCTGTCCTGAGTCGTGCGTAGCGCACGACGCTCGGTGTCCCCGGTGGCGCGGTGAATTTGCAGGTTGAGTAGGCTGGTGATCATCTGCAAATTGTTCTTAACCCGGTGATGAAGCTCCTTTAGCAGGGCCCTTTGCTTGTCCACCGAATGTTGCAGATCGCCTTCGCGGACCGCCAGCTTATCGGCCATCATGTTCATCGTCCGGCCGAGCCGGCCGATCTCGGCGGGCATGTCCGCAAGACCGGAAGCGCGAACGCTCTGCTTTCCCGACGCGAATGCCGCCGCGGTTCGCTCCAGCCGAAGGATCGGGCGTATTGCCAGCCGGTCGACGGCGAACCAGGCGACGGCGAGGGCGGCAACCCACATGATGATCGGAAAGCCGGCCGCTCCAATCAGACGCCAAACGGACCCGGGCGGGCGGGCCGGCGCGCCGCCGACGACGACATAGACATCGTTGCGAAGCAGCGGCGCAACGGCAACGACGCCGATGCCGGTGTTCCCGTCCGAGAGCCGCACGGATTTGGGACGGTTGGAGAGGTTGGCGCGCAGGAAACCGGGGTCCGGCAGCCAACTGGGCGGCGATTGCTTGGAGGCGTTGGCGATGACGTTGCCGGCGCCATCGACGAGCGCGACATGAGCCAAATCGGGAACTCCGGTTTCGGTTAGGAGTTCGTTGATCCACTGGGTTCTGATGGCCAAGAAAAGCACGCCGCTGATCTTCTGCCCGGCATCGAACATGGGCAGGGTCGCCGCCATGACCGTTTCGTTGGATACGAGGTCCTCCGCGTTTCCGGTCACGGTGAAGGCGCCGCGCTTCATGACGGAGCGGAACCATGGACGATCCGAAACATTGAGAAGACCATCCGCCAATGGGATGCCGCAGACGATCTCGCCCCGGTCGTCGGCAATCGCCAGGGAACCGTAGAAATCCGATGTCGAGCGCACGGCCGCCAGGGTCTCGTCACACTGCCCGGGCACGCGGCGCGCGATTTCCGGAAGAAGCGCCAGGGTCTCGAGCACATACCGGGCCGCGATCATGACGTTTTCTTCTTCTTGCGTGGAGAGGATCGCCGCCTGCAGCGTCGACTCCTCGGACAGCTCGGACAGCTGACGGTAATTCGAGAGCGCCTGGAGGCACGCCACGACTCCGGCGGGTAGCATGACGAGCGCCAGCAGAGCGACAAGTTTCACTCTGAGCGAACGGAAAATGCGCCCTCTCCCTTCGCTGGTCAGCCAGTCATTCTTCCGGCCATCTTTGTTTCCTTTGGACATGGTTGATCCGCAATGGTCTCGGTCTCGAGGTTTTTAGGCGCGTCGTGATCCAGCAGTTCGTTGAGCCGCGCCCTCGCCCGATTGACCCGGCTCTTGATGGTGCCAACGGCGCATCCGCAAATTTCGGCCGCCTGTTCATAGGAGAAGCCGGAGCCGCCAACCAGAACCAGAGCCTCGCGCTGCTCGTCCGTCAACTGGGTCAACGCCGCCTGGAAATCGAGGTATTCCAAATTGGCGATCTGTCGCGGCTGGCTCACCAAGCGCGCGGCGTGCACACCATCGACGTCCTCCACCTCACGCCGGCGGTTCCGGAGCTCCGTATAGTAGTGATTACGGAGGATGGTGAACAGCCACGCCACCAAATTCGTGCCCGCCTGAAAGCTGTCCAAGTTGGCAAGCGCCTTGACGATGGTGTCCTGCACGAGGTCGTCGGCGCGCGTGGGATTGTTGGCGATGGTTCGCGCGAAGGCGCGGAGATTGGGCAGGCAAGCAACGATTTGATCGCGGAGGCTCTCGCCTGTGGGTTCCGTCATTTGGCCTCGGAATCCTTGTCGTCGATCTGCTTGAGCAGATCAAGGAACCGCTCCGGTATCGGTTCGTTCAACGCTTTGTCGTACACTTGACGCAACTGCCGACCGATCCATTTCTCCTTCTCGCTTGGTAATATTGTCGGATCCCGGTCGGGTTCGTTGCTGTCCAGTTTTCTGGCGGCCGATAGTTTCATGCGTTCCCGCTGCTCATGCTCATCGTGTTTACGATTGACCATCGTAGACCTGCCAACAAAACCTTGCTCACGACAGCCGTGGTGTAGCGTGTTGTAGGAAAACGCTTCACGGCGCCAATTGTTCCGACTATCTAAACATTCTATTTATGTCGAAACATTCCGATTATAATCGAAATAACTACTACTTCACCCGCGCGGATTCAATTCCCGCCGCGGACCCGAGCGGAAGGACGGAGAGAAATGTCGCTTGCCCAAAAGATCGCGCCTCACCTGCCGCTTCTGCGCAGGTATGCTCGGGCGCTGACCGGAACTCAGAGTAGCGGCGATGCGTTCGTGGGAGCCGTTCTCGAGGCCATTCTAGCCAGACCCGAAGAATTCCCTCGGGATATCCCGCCCCGAATCGCCCTGTATCGGACGTTTCACGCCGTCTGGTCGACGGCCTCGATTGACGTTCCCGACGCGGCCGACAGTTTGGAGCAGCGGGAAGCCGTGGCCAAGCGGCGCCTGTCGGCGCTGGCGCCGAAGTACCGGCAAGCGCTTCTGTTAACCGTGATGGAAGGGTTTTCGCACGATCAAACCGCCCAAATCCTTGGGTTGGACGGGGACGGCGTCAGCGATCTCGTCGCCGCCGCGATCAAGGAAATCGACCGGCAAACGTCCACGAGCGTGCTGATCATCGAAGATGAACCCATCATCGCGATGGACCTCGAAAGTATCGTCGAGGGGCTCGGGCACACGGTCGCGGCGATCGCCGACACCCGGGATACGGCCGTCCACGCGGCGACGAAAACGATGCCGGGGTTGGTTCTCGCCGACATTCAACTCGCGGACGGCTCGTCCGGAATCGACGCCGTCAAGGATATCCTGGATAGTTTCGAGGTGCCGGTGATCTTCATCACCGCCTACCCCGAGCGTCTGCTCACCGGAGAACGCCCGGAACCGACCTTTCTGATCACCAAGCCATTTCAGCCAAGTGTCGTCAAGGCGGCCATCAGCCAAGCGCTATTCTTCGAATCCACCGCCCAAGTGGCTTAGATCGTGCCAACGTGTTCTGAAAGAAAGCGCGCCGCGGGTCGCGCAGCGCGCTGAATGGTGACCAGACCGGGTTAGCCCGGATATCTCACCGCAGGGGGTGCATCGGCCCCAAGAATCTGAGAAAGTCGTTTTGGCAAAATGCTTTACCAGATTCCAGGACGGGGTCCGATGCAAACACAGTGTATCTCCGATCAACTCGATTTCGAAGCGTTTGATGGCCGTCGTGTGGTGGCGGGGTTTGACGGCGGTTTGGTGACGTCGGATGCGGGAGCGGTGCTGCTGCGCGAGACCGATCGGGCGATCGCCTTGATCGATCGGGTGGCGGCGTGCTTCACGGACGGGCGCCGGCAAGCGGACGTCGTGCATACGGTGCGCACGCTGGTCGGCCAGCGGATCATTGGCATCGCGCTCGGCTACGAGGACGTCAACGATCATGACACCTTGCGATTCGATCCGGTTCTGGCGTTGTTTTCGGAGCGGCTGGACGCATGCCCGCAAGGGATGCGAAGCATCAAGCGCGAGGACTGCGCGCCATTGGCGGGCAAGAGCACGATCAATCGCTTGGAACATGCGCCCCGTGGCGATGGCGATCGCTACCACAAGATCGGCCACGACCCGGAGGCTTTGGAGGCGGTCCCGGTTGACGTGTTTCTCGACAGCCAGGACAAAACGCCGAGGGAGATCGTCATCGACCTCGACGCCACCGACGACCCTTTGCATGGACATCAAGAGGGCCGGTTCTTCCACGGCTATTACGATTGCTACTGCTATCTGCCGCTGTACATCTTCTGTGGCCCGCATCTGTTGGCGGCGAAGCTGCGCCGCTCCAACATCGACGCCTCGGCCGGCGCCAAGGAGGAAGTGGCCCGCATCGTCGCCCACATCCGCCGCCGCTGGCCGCGGGTCAAGATCGTGCTCCGGGCCGACAGCGGCTTCGCCCGCGAGGCGTTGATGGCGTGGTGCGAGGCGAACCGCGTGGACTATGTCTTCGGCCTCGCCCGCAACAGCCGCCTCGTCGACGAACTCGCCATCGATCTCGCGTGGGCCGAAAGCGACTACGAAGCCACGGGGAAACCGGCCCGCCGGTTTAAGGATTTCTTCTACGCCACCCGCGACAGCTGGAGCCGTCGGCGCCGGGTGATCGGCAAGGCCGAGCACCTGGCCAAGGGCGCCAATCCCCGGTTCATCGTCACCTCGCTCAAACGCAAGGCCATCGACGCCAAGACCCTGTACGAGCGCCTCTACTGCGCCCGGGGCGACATGGAGAACCGCATCAAGGAGCAACAACTCGATCTCTTTGCCGACCGAACCTCGACGGCAACCCTGCGCGCCAATCAGCTCCGCCTCTGGTTCTCGTCGTTCGCCTATGTCCTGATCGAAGCGCTGCAGCGGATCGGTCTCGGCCACACCGAGTTCGCCACCGCCACCGCCGGCACCATCCGGCTCAAGCTCCTCAAGATCGGCGCCCGCGTCACCGTCTCGGTGCGCCGGATCAAGATCGCTATGGCGTCGGCGTGTCCATACCAAGCCGAATTCGCCCTCGCCCACGCCAGGCTGCGTGCCTCTCCCGGATAGCCGCAAAGCCCATCCCGTCGACCGTCAACAGCCGACACCCAAGCTGCGCCCTCATAAACTCGTCATCGGCGCACCAAACAGAAGCGCACAACTGACGCACGAAAACGCCCGGCCCGCCGCCGACAAAGACCGCGCCACCCAATTTCAACGGCGCAAACCACCATCAACAACCACAAATTACCCGAAAATACCTACCTCATGACCCCTACGGTGAGATATCCAGGTTAGCGGTCCCGTTTGACCTGAGGATCGAAATCGCGGGCCTTTTCCTTGCCGCGCTTTTCCGCTTCTTTCAAGACGCCTTCGTCGTCGCTTTCGAGGGCGTCACGAGCTTCTGCAGCCTTTGATTCGACGTCTTCGTTCTTCGCGAAGCGCTGGGCCTTCTCGTCGTATTCCTTGGCCGCTGTGCGGTTCCCCTCGCCCTCGTTTTTGGGTTGACCTGTCATTGGGCTTCTCCTCGATGTCCAGATTAACGCTTTTCCCCTCTTTGCGGCTCCGGCTCGCCGCTCCCAAAGCACGGAGCAGCGAGCCTCTTGATCGGGGCCGCAGACTTACATCTTCTGCTTGACGTCGTTCGCGGAGTCTTCGATGGCTTTGCCGCCCGATTGGACGTCCTCACCGAAACCCTCCGCGGTATTGCACGCGGCGAGGCCAATAGACGCGAGCAGCAGCATCGTCAACGCCATGTGAGATAGACACTTGTGCATGGTCAATTGCATGGTCAATCCTTCCATGTTTTGGCGGATGCGACCGGATCACGCCGCGACGCCTTTCCGCCGCCGGTTCCAGCATCCTCGTGAAGAGACATCGGGCTACAGGCCGCGCTCCCACTCGGATACCTGCTTTTCGGCCTCGTCCCGGGCGATGCCATATCGCTCCTGAACGCGTCCGACCAACTCTTCGCGATGGCCCTCGGCGACTTGCAGGTCGTCGTCCGTGAGCTTGCCCCATTGTTGCTGGGCCTTTCCCTTGAGCTGCTTCCAGTTTCCCTTGATTTCATCCCAGTTCATCGAGTTGGTACTCCTCTGTCAAAGATTGGTTTGATGCGGCGTAAACGTTCGGGAAGCGCCGTAGGTTCCAGATTATTTTTCCCGGCGGCAGAAACTCACTCAGGGGCCGGACCTTCGCCACCGCGGGGATGGTCGTGCGTGGCGTCGGTTATTTGCGCCGCTTGCATCCACATGGCGCTGTCGCTTGTGGCAACGATCATCTCCAGAACCATTTTTTCGGCCATCAGCCAATACTCCAGCGCCATCCAGTACGGCCCCTCCGCGGATTGCCAAAGGCCGTATGCCAATTCTCGAATGCGCTGCTCCAGCTCATGGTCCATTTCATGGCCCCTCGAGTTACCGCTTGCTTCGGACATGATTATGAAACCGCTTGATCATGCCGGGTTGCGCCGGATTCTAAACCGTCGGGTGGCGGGCCTTTGAACGTAAGTGTTCGATACGGGAAGGGAATCTCGATTCCCGCGTCGTCCAGGGCGCGCTTGACCGACGCGACGACCTGATCGCGCGAAACGCGGATGTCGACCGGCCGCGACCCCGTCCACCACGTAACCTCAAAATCGATGGAGGACGAATTGAATTCCTTGGCGAAGATCTGCACATCGCGCGCGTCGTCGCGGACGGTATCCACATGTTTCACGGCATCGGCGATGACGTCGCGCGCCTTGTCCACGTCTTCGCCATAGGCGACGCCGCAGGTGATCGTCGTGCGCCGGAAGTCGTTGTCGGTGCGGACCGTCACCGGTTCCTTGAATTGCAAGGCGTTGGGCATCACGACGCGCTGGCCATCGGTTTGACGGATGTGGGTGTCGCGGATGGTGATTTCCTCCGCCTGGCCGTCGACTCCGGCACATTCGCTGTAGTCGCCGAGGCGAAACGGCTCGCGGAAGAGGATGAGGATCCCGGCAAGGAAGTTCTCGAACACGTCCTTGAACGCGAACCCGATCGCCACCGAGCCGAGACCCAGGGCCGTCAGCATTTTGGCCGGCGTCATGGTCGGAAACACGATGACGGCAGCGATCAGAATGCCGACAATCCAGGTCGTTGCCGCGACGATCATCTGAAGCACTTCGGTCAGAGACCGGCGCATGTGCGCGGAACCCGCAACCCGGGCCACCACCGCCCGAGCGGCTTTAACGACGAGCCATGTGAGCACGAGAACAACCAATGCCACGGCGATCTGCGGCAAAGCGGCCCAAAAACCCTCGACGAGCTGCCGCACTTGTTGGGTCAAGGTCGCATTCAGCCACTTTTCCATCGTATTGCTCTGCCTCGTCGAAAGCCTCCGTCAAGCCTTACAACGCGTCAACCACGGGTCGGGTTCCATCGCGACGGGTCGGATTTTGCCTGGAACCAATGCGGCGCCAGTGTGTTAAGTGATCGAGACACGGTACGTGTGCTCTCGGCTGGGTCGGATGGACGGCCGCGAGTGGCTTTCGTTCGAACGGATTAAGAGGAGACACCGATGGGTATTGAAGTGGGTGGCGTTTTCGGCCTGATCATCCTCGTTCTGGACATCTGGGCCATCGTCAACGTCCTTGGCAGCGGCGCTTCGACCGGAGAAAAAGTGCTCTGGGTGGTGGTCATTCTATTGTTGCCGGTGCTGGGGCTTATTCTGTGGTTCTTTATGGGTCCGAAGAAGGGGCCGGCGGTGGCCTGAGGGCGAGAACCATCGCGCCTCGGAGAGAAACAGGCGGCAAGCGATCTGAAACGGGCGCTTGCCGCCGATTGCCGTCCCCGGTGCCGGCGGCTTAGCCGTCGCGGTCGGTGAGCGAACCCGCGGTCGGCCAGGTCCCCCACCGCGAGATTGCGTCTGTGAAGATCCGATCTATGGCGTTCCGATCTTCGGGATGCGGCAGGTCGGACATGCAGCCTTGGCGAAGTGCTTCGCAATGATGCCGCACCGCCGCCCTTTGCGGTTCGGTGGGCAATTGGGCCAGAAGTTCGATCATCGTGCTCAGCATATGTAGTGCGGCGTTGCGATCGCGCTGAACGTAGGGGCGGAGCTGTCCGAGCGCGGCTTCGGCGAACTTTGGAAAATCGATCGGCGCGGCGACGATCCTCAGGTTACCCGCGTCATCGAAGCGGTGCCGATTCGGGATCGCTCGTTGCGCCAATTCGCCGAGCGCGGCGGCCAGCCAGTCGATACAGGAGATCGCCGTGTACGGATCGTTCACCCCGGGCGACAATGCGCGCGCCGCCACCTCCACCAGTTGGTCGACGAGAAACAGCACGTCCTGAGAAGGGGTCCGCCGGGTGCCGACGACAAAGGAAGCACGGATGTCATCGCTGACGCCCTCACTCACCAGACCGGCCGGCTTGGCGAGGACAAGCGCTGATCCCGGCGTCGCGAAATCTCCCGGCTGTTTGATGACCCACAAGATCAGGTTGTTCTTTTGCGCAACGCCCATGAGTTGATTCCTCTCGAGGTGCTGCACAAATCCCGTGGCACTGGCGTAAACGGCGATGACGTCTTCCATTGGTTTGCTCGGGGCGAGGTCCTCGTCCTTCGCGCCATCGCCGCTCGGGTTGCCCTCGCCGAGTTTCGAAGGGTAGAGGGATTCGATCCGCTCGATCAGCCTTTCGCCGACACCGGCGATCAACTCCGATATGTGAATGCTTTCGGGAATGTGATGAATGAAATAAATGAGGACGCCGAGGCTGGCGAGCGCCATCAACAGCCCGCCGTGGACGGCCAAGTGCGGAACGAAGACATCGGCCGCGCTCAAGCCGTCGCCACCCCTCACCGTTCTCAACACCAGAACACAATAGAGGAATGTCGCAACAAAGGTTCCCAAGGTGATCTGGTTGCCGCGGTCATTCATGAAGTTGGTCATCAGGCGCGGTCCAAACTGCGCCGACGTGTTCGCTACCGCGGCGATCGTAATGGAGAAAGTCACGCCCGCCACGGTAATCATCGATCCCGCGATCGTCTGCAAAAGGGCGCGCGCGCCCGCGGGCTGGTTGGTGTACAGCCACGGAATTCCCTCCACCACGTCGACGTTGATGAAGCGATCCAAGTTGACAATGACGAAAGACAGGGCCATGGCGCAGAGAGCCATGATCAGGGGAATGAACCAGTAGCTCTGGCTAATGGCGTCGACGACCTTCCAAATTTTCGCGCGCACGGATTGTTTCCCCTCCCGCTGAACCGCATTAGCGGTTTATACAGTTGTAGTAGTATGAAAACCCGTTCAGCTTACCGTTCCTCGCGCCGGCGCGCACCCCTTCCTGCATATGCAATGGCACGCAGACCGCGTCAGTCGACGTACTCGTAGGTTTTCTGAAACTCGTCTCGCTGGACGCCGTAGATCTCGCCTGACTCTCTCAGGATCAGAACTCCGCCGGCCTTGATGCGCATTTCTTCGCCCCAGGGTGCCTCGAAGCAGACATTTTCGCCCAGTTCCACGACTCGTACGGGGGGCGAAATCGGCTCGTAGACGTTCTGTTGGTCGGTCTGCCGGTAGCGCTTCTCGAATTCGTCCTTCGCGGTGACGTACTCCTCGCCGGTGGGGTTTCGGACGATATAATCCCCCGGCCGCGCCTCGTTCGTGGTTTCGCGAAAGCCGTCCTCCATCACCGAAGCAATCTCTTCCGCGCGGGTCACTTGACGGGCATGGACGCGCGCGCACTTCCGCGCGAGGCGGACGTTGGTCGCATCGATCCGGCTTGGATCAATCCTTTTGAAGTGTGTCATAACGTTGGTTCCGTTGGTGATCCGGCTCTCCGCCGCCTGGTCCCATCAACACCCCGCAAGGCCCTTGGTTCTCGCGACACGCTATAGCGGGCGGATCGCACGCATATGGAGGGCCAACCATAACGACCGCGCAATCGAGGGAAAGTCGGACCGTTATTCGCTGGTATAGAGCTCCCGAATCACCTCGCGAACAAGGGGCATGGCCGCGACCCGGCTCATCCCGACGGTAAGGCGGTCGTCGTAAAGCGCCGCGAGAAGCATCCGGTCGGCCCGCGTCATTTCGTCGACGAAATCGTCCTCGCAAAACAGCGAGGGCCGGTACCTGCACGCATCGTTGGGAAGACCCATCACCTGAACCATCTCTTCGATGATGCAGTGGCGCTGAAGGCCGTCGGATATGTCGGTGCCGATAACGATTGCCCCGGTGGTGATATCGCCGGGACGGTTCGCATCGCTGACGGCCAGGGCGACGCAAGCGCTTTCACTCAGGAAGCGGTGCGTTTGCTCGGTGTCGTTGCGGATCGGAAGCTTGCGAAAGTCCGATCTCGGGTAGAAGCCGAAGCGCAGCGTCACCGGCTTCTGTGAGGTGGCGGATGTCACGGAAAGACCGGTCAACCCGTCGACGTCCGCGAGGAGGTTGGCTATTCGCGCGATATGCGGCTGAAGATCGTCTTCGGACCGCACGAAAAACCCGAGGGATGGGGCCTCCGACCATTTTTGGATGATCTCGCGGGACGGGCCATGCTCGTTCCCGAACGCCACGTCCGAGAATTGTTGCACTACCGCCTCATAGGGCGGCAACGGACCCCGACCTTGCGAATACGCGGGCTGAGCGAACCCCTGGAGCGCCAGGACAGCGAGTCCCAGCGCAACGATAAATTGAGCCACGGTACGCCCCTGTCCTTATGCGACATGATTGCGTTCGTGAAGGGCTAACCCATTCGCGCGCGAGAAACAACCTTGAATTGTCTATAACGGAAAAATGCGCAGCCGGAGGCGGGATGGCCCGCCTCCGGTAATGCGTGTGGCGAAGGATGCCTATTGTTGCGTCTTGTCTTGGGGTTCGGTCGCCGCCGGCCCGCTCCACATCTCCCATTGATCCTCTTCGTACTCCGGGAGAGCCTTCAGGTCTTCCTTGGTTTGCTGTGACATCAGCGTCACGTTGTCGTCGCCAATTGCCAACTCCTTGAGCGGGATGGCCACGTTATGATCGCCCATTCCGAGGAAGCCGCCGACGGAGATCACGGCGTGGACCTCGTTTTTCTTCGGCTGGATCACCAAGCTTTCGACCTCGCCGACATTATCTCCGTTCCGGTTCACCACGTTGCGGCCGACCAACTCTTCGGCGGTAATGCCTCCCGGAATTGTGCTCGTGCTCTGCGGGGCGGCGGTGGAAGACGCGTCGCCCGGCATCGTGCTGGCGGCGCCAGTTTTTGCAGGGGCCGCCTTTTCATAGCCCGCACCGCTGGTGGATGCCTTCTCGCCCGATCCGGCGGCGACCGGACCCGCGGCGGTAAGACCCATACCCAACCCGATCGCAAGGGCGAGGGCCGTCGTCGATTTCAGCATGTTCATAACCTCTATCCTCTTGTTTTGTATATGTCCGCGTATTCCAAGGAAGGGACCTCGGCCATAGCGTTCCGGGGGAGGGGGCTCAATGCCGGACGGGGCCGTCCCTTCCATAGTGGAAACGCGGTGATCGGCAAACAGTTCCGACGATGTTGTTGAGGCCGCGAAATTTCGGGGGAGATTGGAACACTCCGTTCGAGACCGCCCGGCTGCTTTAGGCGATGCCCACGAGCGACAGAATGAACAACACGATAACGACGACACCGATGATGTAGAAGATGTTGTACATGGCTATTCTCCTCTATTGCGCTTTTGCGTTTTCGTTGGAGCTTTCTGGTTCGACCCAATGATCGGCGACATACGCGCCTCTCGACCCCGCGGGCCGGGCCGGGCCGGTGGTCGAATCCCGCCGCGTCTGATGCTCCAATTCACCATTCAACTCGGCCCCGAGGCATACGCAGTAGGCCGAGACGTAGAACCACATCAAAAGGATGATGACGGCTCCCAGAGAGCCGTAGGTCTCATTGTAGCTCCCGAAGTTTTCGACGTAGAACGAGAACGCCAGGGAGCCGGTCAGCCAAAGGAGCGTGGCAACGACGGCGCCCGGCGTAATCCAGCGGAATTGAGCGGGCGCGCGGCTCGGACCCCACCGATACAGGACCGCGAGCGCACAAATCGCCATGACCGCGATCAGGGGCCAACGAAGCCAGAGCGCCAGCGTTTCCATTATTCCGGCGATATCGATCAGCGCGAAAGCCGCCGGAATACCCGCGATCAGGCCGATCGCCGCAACGACGAAAATGACGGCCCCGGCCGTAAAGACGAGGGCCGTCAGATTGAGGCGGATAAAGCCTCTGTCCTCGCGCTCCTCGTAAGCGATGTTAAGCGCCGTGAACAGCGCCTTGACCCCTTTCGCGGAACTCCAGATCGCCAAACCCACGCTGAAGATCAGCCCTAGGCTCATGGTGACGTTCTGTTTCGACGCCAAAGCGGTCAATTGAGTTTCCAGAATTGCGAACGCACCTTCGGGCATGAGGCTCCGCAGCGGGGCCAACTGCGCGGTCACCTGCCCGGGATCGGCGACGAGACCGTAGATCATCACCAGCGCGGCCAGCGCGGGAAATATGGCGAGCAGGGCATAGAAGGCGACACCGGCGGCGACGATCGACAGGTTGTCGTTACCGATTTCGTCCTTGACGCGCAGCAGCACCTGACGCCACCCTCGCCGTGGAATTTCGAGGGGCGTATCGGCGTACTCGCCTCGTGACCCCGCCTGATAACGAACCATCGTCTTGTCTAACTCCGACGGCCGTCCACAACCGTCAATGGCCGCCTCAAGGTAAAAAACCCTGGGTGCCGGGCGTCGCGTGCTCTTCTGCTTTGTTGCGGTCGACGCCGGTATCGGGCGGGGTCGCTCGTTCACGATGCCTTGGCGCTGGCTCCGGCGTCGCGACCGTCACCGTCGAGACGGTGGGAGAGCGGTGAGGGTCCGCGCGGCGCGACGGAGCGGTATAAATGAGCCGCCGGGTTCCGTTGGAACCTCGGCTCGCCGTCACCAACCACGCCAATCCGGCGCCAAGTACCAGCGCGGGAATTGGATTGTCGCGCACGGTGCGACCGATTCCAGCGATGAAGGCACCGCCTTCGTCGCGCGTGGTCCGGAGGACCCGGTCTATGAGCGCGGCTCGGGACAACCGGTACTGCAATGCCGCCAGGGTCCGATCGATGTCGGCGCGCGTTCGCTCGATCTCTCGCTCCCACTCTTCGGGGGAGCGGTTGCGCGCATCGGTCATCGCACCTTCTCCATCACCAGTTCCCGATCTTCCCGCATCGCTTTCATTGTTCGCTCGGGAACGAGGCTGTCGACCTTCACCCTGGACTGTCCCTGCACGATGAGAATGAGCGCCACCACGGCTACACTGCCCCCGACGATGAGCGCGGCATAGGTGGGCGCGATGACGTTCGACAGGGCCAGCACGAGTGCCTGCAGGAGAATAATGAGCGCGCAAAAGGCAACGAGCAGTCCGACAATCAGACTAATGAGCCCCCTCACCGCCTGGGAAAGCTTTTCGGAACTCTCCGCCTGGGCGAGCCGCAACTCTTGACGAAGCAAGGTATTGATTCCGGAAATCAATTCCGCCAGCAGCGATTTGATAGGCTGATCGTGGCTTGCCATCGTTTCGGTCCTCTCGGTTGGTCGTTTCGTTTCGCGCGATGCCGGAAGGCGCTTGATGCCAGTTCGACCGGCACCGTGTGGAAAGGACAACGCCAAACGACGGCGAGAGTTCCAGAGCTGGCCTTTGGTTTCTTTGAAGCTCGGAAGCTCGATAACGGAGGCGTCTGCGGCCGTGCACGGCCTGACCGTGCCGCCCGCCATTGATTTTGTCCGAGCCGAAGACCGGACGCCGCGCTTTTTGTTCAGATTTCGAAATCAAAAATATAAAGTGACGCGGAAGTTCAACCGAACGGGAAGAGGGGAGTGGTCGTGGCTCGACGGAATGAAGCGGATTACCGGCTTGCATTCGAGGGCCTGCTTGGAATTCCCTTCACCGAAGGCAACCGGATCGACGTTCTTCGCAACGGATGCCAGATTTTCCCGGCGATGCTGGAAGAGATCGAAAAGGCGGCGCATAGCATCGAATTCCTTACCTTTGTCTATTGGACAGGCGATATCGCCGACCGGTTCGCGGACGCGCTCGCGGCGCGCTCAAAGGCCGGGATTGAGGTCAAGGTGTTGCTGGACGCCTTCGGAGCGGGGGAAATATCCCGGAAGTTGGTCACGCATATGGAGAACGCGGGCGTCGAAGTCCGGTGGTTCCGGCCGCTCGCCACCTGGAAGATTTGGAGCAGCGACAATCGTACGCACCGCAAGGTTCTCGTTGCCGACGGCAGGGTCGGGTTTACCGGCGGCGTCGGAATTGCCGAAGAATGGGAAGGCGACGCGCGCGACGAAACGGAGTGGCGGGACACCCATTTTCGGATCCGGGGTCCCGCCGTCCATGGGCTTCAGGCGGCGTTTTACGGCAATTGGAACGAAGCGGGCGGATCGATCGCTGGCGCCTTGACCACGGTCGCCCGTTTGGAGCACGCCGGCGACGCGCGCATTCAGGTCATTCGCGCGACCGCCGCGATCGGCTGGAGCGATATCGCGGCGCTCCTGCGAACGATCATCGCGCGCGCCGAAAAGCGGCTTCGTTTCGTCACCCCCTATCTCGCGCCCGACCAAGCGGCGACCCGGCTGCTGGTCGAGGCTGCGAATTGAGGCGTCGAGATCGATATCATCATTCCCGGACCCCACTCCGACCAGCGCCTGTCGCGGCTGGCGGGAGCGGATCAGCTGGAGCGGTTGCTGGAGGGCGGCGTCAAAATCTGGAGATACCAGCCGACCATGATTTACGCCAAGATCGTCACGATGGATGGGATCATCGCCTGCATCGGATCGGCGAACTTCAACCATCGCTCAATGCTGAAGGACGATGAGATTGCCTTGGTTACCGATTGCCGGGAAACCGTCTCGACGCTCGACCGGCACTTCGAGGAAGACTTACAGCGCTGTGAGCGGCTCGATATCGAATTTTGGCGCACGCGCGGAATTTTACGCCGAATGAGGGAATTTCTGTACGGAATGTTCAAACAAGAGGTTTAGCGGCCAGGAGCGCTCATACCTTATCGAGCGGGCGCGGCCGCCGCGGATCGCGAAGATGGTCTATCAAGAGATGAACATTCTTGCGATTTGCCTTCCATTGGATATCGGCCAGGTCACCGACGATGGGGATGGCGCCGACAACCACATCCACCGCGATATTGCCCACCATCTTCATGAGCAGCCGCTTCGGAACACCAAGGCGGCGGCCTTCGAGAACGAAGTAGCCCGACATCGCCGCGCCCGCCAAATCTCCGACTCCCGGCACCAGCCCCACGACCGCATCCAGACCGAACCGCACATTCGTTCCGGGAATGCCGAAACGGTCGTCCAGCAAAGTCGCCAGACGGCAGAGCCGGCGCAAGGTTTGCGCGGTGTCACGATCGGCTGTGCCGTCGATCTCCGGGGCCGCGATCGACGCATCGAAGAACTGCTCGCCGGAAGTATAGATCATGATGTTTACGGTCCATTTTCAAGGCGCACGCCATTTCATGATCAACCCGCGAGTCTCGCGGTTGGTTCCAATTGCTGCTGGTTTTTTGAGGGTTCCCTATCGGGAACCGGCCGATTGGCCGCGGCGTTATCCCGTTCGTAGCTGTTGAAGGAGATCAGGGAATGAAACAACCGGCCCGACTTTTTTCGAAAATTTCGGCTATGCTGGTTATCGCCGCCGTTCTGGCGGGCTGTGAGACGGCGCCGGTGACCGGCCGCAACCAGCTCATTCTGGTGCCCGAGCAGGAGGCGCAACAGATGGGGCTGCAAGCGTACCGGCAGATCCTCGAAAACAGCACGATCTCCCATCGGGAGGATTACAATCGTCGCGTCGAGACGGTGGGACGCCGCATCGCCGCCGTGAGCGGCAAGCCGGACCTGGCGTGGGAAATCACCGTTATCGAGGATGAGACGCCCAACGCGTTCGCGCTGCCGGGCGGTAAGGTCGGTGTCCATACGGGTCTATTCAAGGTGGCCGAGAACGATGATCAGCTGGCCGCGGTCATGGCCCATGAGGTGGCGCACGCGATCGCGCGGCACGGCTCGGAACGCATGAGCCAGCAGGTTCTTGTAGAGGGTGGCTTGCAGGGCCTTGGCGCGGCCACCGGCAACGCCGGCTTTGTGCAGATGGCGGCCGCGGCCGCCACGCTCGGCATCATTCTCCCCTATTCGCGGAGCCAGGAGGCCGAGGCCGATCACATCGGTCTCATTTACATGGCCAGGGCCGGATACGATCCGCGCGCGGCCATTAAACTTTGGAAGAACTTCGACGCCCTTGGCGGTGATCGACCGCCCGAATTCGTCTCGACCCATCCATCGCCCGGCTCCCGTATCGAACGTCTGGAACGGGTGATGCCGGAGGCCATGGAAATCTACGAGCAGTCCTCCCGGAATCGCTGAACGGGCCGATACCCGCCGCATTAAGTTTCGGGAGATCGGGAACCAAATCGGCGAACCGGCGTTTTCATGATTGAGCCACGCGAGGATGCGCCCCCGACCCTTCCGTGTGCATCCTCCGGTACCTATTCCCCCGGCTTGCGACACCAGGCCGGGGGTTTTTCTCTTACGAGTTTTTACGAGTTTTTATTCCGCTCGGCGGCCGTTCAGGAACTGGCTTACCGGCGCCAAACGCTCGGAGGCGGAGCAAATCACCTTGAGGCAGGCCAGGATGGGCACGGCCATCAAGGCGCCGGCGATGCCCCATATCCAGCCCCAGAAGATGATCGATAGAAATACGGCGATGGGATTGATCGTCAAGCGGCGGCTGAGGATCGCGGGCGTGGCCAAATAGCCTTCGAGCGAATTAATGGCCAGGTAGATCATCGGCGGAAGCAACGCCTCCACGGGCGTGGCATAGGTGAGGAGCCCAACGATCGCCACGACGATGCTCCCCGCGATGGCGCCAAGATAAGGAATGAAATTGAGCATCGCCGCCATTGCGCCCCACAGGGCGGGGTTGGGAAGATCGACGGCGTACATCGCGACGCCGATGGCGACCCCGAGGCCCAAATTGATCAGGATCACCGTTACCAGATAGGCTGAGACGTTCCGCTGAACGTCGCTGGTCACCGCCAGTGCGCGCCTTTTGTCTCGAAGCGTTGGGAGCGCGAAAATAATGTTCTCGCGGAGGATCGTGCCCCTGGCGAGCAAGAAATACAGCAGAACGAATATAATTATCGCGCCCCATGCCACGCCGCTCAGCACAGCGAACGTTCGAGAAAAAACGTCGATGAGGCTCAGGCGAGCCACCTCCGGCGCGATCGACTCGGGTGCCGCGTCGGGCTTTTTAGCGCTGGCGGCATTGCCGTTCGGCTTGACCTCCGTGTTCGCCTGCGTTTTCTCGACAAGATCCTCGACCGCTTCCTTGGCATCGTTGATCTCTTTGATCGGCGCCTTGATTTTCGCCTGCACCTGCGCCACGACATCCGGCATCTGGGACATCCATTTCGCCGCCGGATCGGAGAGGAAGTAGATCCCCACCGCAAGAACCGCGAACAGAGCGGCGACGACAACCCCGGCGGCGATGGGTTCGGGAATCTTGACCCTCCGCAAGAGCCGAACGGCCGGTTGCAGAAGGAGGGCCAGGATCACGGCCGCCGTCACCGGCATTAAGATGTCTTGCGCGACATACAATGTGTAACAGATCGCCAGGACGAACAGGCCGGTCAACGCGATGGACTGCGCGCGCTCCCACCCCCGATGCCCCGGCTTTTGCGAGGATACCTTGGCGGCACCCGCCGCGGGGATCTCTTCGGGATTGTCTGCGCCCAGTTCGTCCATGCGGCTGTTCCCAGCAAAAATTCGTGGTCGATCAGGGTATTCGACCGAAGTTAAAATATCGTTTGGCCGGTTAATACCAACGATTACTGATATTAACTCATGGGAATAACGGACATTAGGGATTTAATGTTCCGATTCATGACGGAGACCGCGATGCGGAAACGCCGACGTTAGCGGCATCGAAGCAAGCGGATTGCCCCATCGTGTCAAATGCCCGCCGATCCGCATCTCCCGGACAAGGCCGAACGAGATGCTTTCTTCAAGCCTATCGGAACTTCCACCCATTCGCGGCGTTATTACAGGCAAATGTCTCCGCCACGCTTGGAAACGACACCGCGCGGAATGGGATGGATAAGAACAGAAAGAAGCAATGATGAGGGCGGAAGAATGTATCGCGAAACAGGCTCATCGAACGTTATCTCGTTGCGCGGCAGCGAGCCACTCATTCGCAAGCTGGCGTCCGCGGGATTGCTGTGGGATCGCGACATAAGAGTTCTCGAGCGCTCCGATGTCCGTTCGATTGCCCGAAACACGGATATCTACTCCGAAGGGGACGAGATGGGCGACATTCTGTTCCTGCGGGAGGGTTGGGCCTATCGATACAGCTTGCTTGGCGACGGGCGTCGACAGGTGGTGAATTTTCTGGTTCCGGGCGATCTGGTTGGTCCGTTTACGCCAACCGCGAAACAGTTCGCCGCCACCTTGACCGGTTCGTCGGTATGGCGCGTATCGCGCCGGGATGTCGCCGACTCCAACCGGGACTGTCCGGCTTTTTCGGCGGCTGTCGAGACGCTGATTGCCGCGGAGTACGATTTGCTGGCGGAACGAACGGTCAGTCTCGGGCGCCGAAACGCCAAGGAGCGGATGGCTCATCTTCTGCTTGAACTGTTCCAGCGTCTCGAGCGCGTCGGCCTCGTGGCCGTCGATTCATTCGAGTTGCCCTTGACCCAGGAGATGATGGGCGACGCCCTGGGCCTGAGCGTCGTTCACGTCAATCGCACGTTGAGAGCCCTGCGCGAGGATGGGTTGGCGACGGTCGGTTTTGGACGGGCAACGATCCATGATCCGGAAGCCCTGTCGGTGTTGGCCGATTCCGAGGGCATTCCCCGTCGGCCGCATCGAAAGGTGGCCGCCGCGAGCCCATTGCACTGAACAAAATCCATCGCGTCCGCCTTTTGTTCCGGTTTATCCGCTCGGCGTAGGTATGATAGTCGTTGGCGACAACGCGCGCTCGATACCATCCCGAGGAGTTTGCGGTGGCCGAACCCATGAAAATCATCTGTCCCAACTGCGAGAACGTCATCGCCGTCGCGCCCGACACGGGTCTGGCCGAAACTGATCTTGTTTGCGGCAACTGCGGGGCTCAATTGCGCGGACCCGGACCGTTGGAAGAAGCCGTCGACAAGGCCAAGGAGGTGGTGAAGGAGACCGAGAAAAAAATTCAGAATAAATTCCGCTCCAGTTAGGACGTTCCTCGCTACGGCGACATCGACGTTCTCAGTTGCGGCGTTTCCGTTTGGAGCCGCTCGGCCACGAGATCCCAATTCAACAGATGGTCCAAGAACGCCTGCACGAAGTCGGCGCGGCGGGTTTGGTAGTCCAGATAGTACGCGTGCTCCCAAACGTCGCAGGCGAGGAGCGGCCACAGGTCGCCGACGATCGGCGTTTCCGCGTTCGACGTCGTGACGACCTGCAGCGAGCCATCCGAGGCAATGACCAGCCAGGCCCAGCCACTGCCGAACTGGCCGACGGCGGCTTCCTTGAACCGGTTCTTGAACGTGTCGACACTGCCAAAATCTCGATCGATCCAAGAGCGGACCTCGGTGTTGGGCTCAGTGAGACCGCCGGCCATGCTAGCCCAGAAGAAGTCGTGGTTCCACACCTGTCCGGCGTTGTTGCAGATGGCCTTCCTTTCGGGATCGCCCGCCGTCGCCAGAATGATGGCGTCAAGCACCATGTCCTCCATCGCCGTTCCCGCGACCAGCTCGTTCAACGTCTCGACGTTCTTGCGGTGATGTCTGTCATGATGCAGCCGCATCGTCCGTGCCGAGATATGAGGTTCGAGACTGTCTTCGGCAAATGGAAGCGGCATCTGTTCGAACATGGCTCTCTCCTTCATGGTGTAGCCGCACTCTCGCGTGTCGCGGATTTCCGGACATTCACCTGTGTTAACAATCGGGACGAATCCGGCGAGACGCTTTTCCCGTCAATTCACTCAAGTTAATGCGGGCCGGCGGGATCAACCGCATCGTACGCGCGAGAGCGAGGATTTTTGCTCGTGTCCGTCGACAGGGAGGAGAGCGAAGGTGCGCAAAGACGTCGATGTTGCAATCATCGGGGCCGGTACCGCCGGGCTGCATGCCATGGCCGAAGTCCGCGAGGCGACGGACAACTTCGTCGTTATCGATGGCGGCCCGTTGGGCACGATCTGCGCCCGCGTCGGATGCATGCCGTCGAAGGTTTTGATCCAAATCGCGGAGGATTTCCATCGCCGTCATGTATACGCGGACGAGGGGATCTCCGGCGGCGGTGGACTGACCCTGGATGTCCCGCGAGCCCTGGAGCACGTCAGATCGCTGAGAGACCGGTTTGTTTCGGGTATGATGGAGAACTCGATGGATCCGCTTGGCGACAAGCTCATCCGCCAATTCGCCGAGTTTCTGGAACCCGGCCTGCTTCGCGTCGGCGGTCAGCGCGTCCGCGCCCGGAAAATCATCATCGCGACCGGCTCCACGCCAACGATTCCAAAGCCATGGCGACGCTTCCACGATCGGATCTTGACCACGGACACCCTCTTCGAGCAAACGGCGTTGCCGGCGCGAATCGCCGTGTTGGGGTTGGGCGCGATCGGCTTGGAAATGGGCCAAGCCCTGAGCCGGATGGGCGTCGAGGTCACGGGGTTCGACGCGTTGCCGAACATTGGCGGGATCGAGGATCCGGATGTCAATCGGCTGGCCATCGAACTCCTTGGCCGCGATATCGGCTTCCATCTTGAGGGAAAGGCGGAGATCGAAGACGACGGCGCACACCTCCGCGTGACGGCGAACGAGAAAACCGCCATTGTCGACAAGATTTTGGTCTGTGCTGGCCGGACGCCGAATTTGGACGGCCTGAAGCTGGACCGCCTGGGCATCGCGCTGGACGATGGCGGTATGCCATCGTTCAATCGGGAAACCATGCGGATCGCCGATCTTCCCATTTTCATCGCGGGCGACGTGAATGGGGATCGGGAGATACTCCACGAAGCGAGTCACGAAGGCCGGGTGGCGGGCTACAACGCCGTCCATGAGCCCGCCGAGGGATTTCGGCGCCGGACGCCGCTCGCCATCGCCTTCACCAATCCCAACATCTGCGCGATCGGCGAAACGTGGGAAAACCTGAAAGAGCGCGACGTGGCGATTGGCGAAGCCCGCTTCGATTCGGGCCGCGCCATCGTCATGCTTCGGGACGGCGGCCTCATCCGCGTCTACGCCGATCCGCGCGACGGCACGCTGCTGGGCGCGGCCATGGTCGCGCCCGACGGCGAACATCTCGCCCATTTGCTGGCATGGAGCATTCAGAAGCGGTTGACGGTCCTCGATCTGCTGGAGATGCCGTTCTACCACCCGGTCATCGAGGAAATCTTGCAGACCGCCCTGACCGGTTTGGCGGGCAAGCTCGATACACCGACCGCCGGACCTCTCGGATTCACCCCGGTGTGACCCGGCCGAGGCATGCGCTTTCCTTAGTGCTTTCCGTAGGGATCCGCCGTGGGCTTGCCCTTACTTTCGTCCGGCTCGTCCCGCTGTACTCCGTAGGCCGAGAGCGCTCCCTCCAGTTCCGCCAGTTCCGAGTTGTTTTCCGCGGTTGCGCCGTCGGCGCGCAACTCACTGACGCGGTGGAGAGCCTTGCGATAGCCCTCCGGTGTGGTGATTCTCACTGTCCATCCTCCGCCTGCGGGGTCGAAACGCGACCGTACTGGAGAACGCACGCGAGGACAACATGGCAGCAAGGGTCCTTCCCATTGCTGCCGCTGGCTGCCTAGCACAGTTGAAAGCATGGAGGTGAAACTTCGGCTCACGTCCGATTGGGCGTCCCGCCCCCCGCACTCGACGAACCCGACTCGGCGGGATCGTGCTTTGGACGCCGCGATGACGTCACCACCCACACCAGCCAACCGATGCCGATGGCTAGCAGAACAATCATCAAAGGCGGAACGATGACGCCCACCACCCACGGGTCCGCCCGGAAATATGGGGCAAAGGGCGCGGCGAGCAACACGTAGGCGGCGGCCACGAATGTCAGAGCAACCCAAATCACGAAGGTCCAGCGCCGCCACCGGCCTGTCGCTTTTCGCCGTGAATGCTGCAACACGATATCTCTCCATTTCCAAACCTCGTGAACAAACGTGCGATGAGCCTAAGCCCCGGAAAGCAAAACCGCTTTATCACAGGTTAGGTCGTCAGCCGTGGGGCGCGGATTAACATAGGGTAGTGCGCGCGCGTCCAAGCGGATGCGAACATTCAACCGAGAGTGTTCATCCAACGGTAGCCCCGGAGTAACACGGTTATGTTTCTCGAAATTGTTCGTTCGGAACGTCCCTGGCGCCGTTTCCTCGAACATTGATCATGTTGGGAGAATTTCATGCAGGACGCGACCCTCTGGCAGACTTACGGCGAGGCGGCGAAAACGTCGCTCGGGTTCTTTTGGAAGGCCGGTTGGGCGTTCGTGCTCGGCTATTTCGTCAGCGGCATGATCCAGGCCTTCGTGCCGAAGGACAAATTGACACGGCACATGGGCGCCGCCGACATCGGCAGCGTCGCGCTGGCCACGGTGTTCGGCGCGGCCTCGTCGTCGTGCTCGTTCGCGGCCCTCGCGGCGGCGCGCTCCCTCGTCCTCAAGGGAGCTCACTTCGTGGCCGCAGTGGCGTTCATGTTCGCCTCGACCAATCTGGTCATCGAGCTCGGCATCCTGATTCTGATCTTTCTCGGTTGGCAGTTTCTCGCCGCCGAAATTATCGGCGGGCTGGTTTTGATCGCCCTCAGCGGCCTGTTGATCCGGGCGACTTATCCCGAGGCATGGCTGAACCAGGCGCGCGAAAAAGTATCCGAGGACACCGGCGAGGACGAGCAGAGTTTCGACTGGCGGAAGCGAATTCGCAGCCGCATGGGGTGGCAAATGGTTGGGCACAATTTCGTCATGGATTGGCGGATGGTGTGGAAGGAGATCCTGATCGGCTTCACCATCGCCGGTTTCGTCGCCGTGCTGGTGCCGGAGGCCTGGTGGGCCCGGATTTTTCTCGCCGACAGGGCGTCCGAGCTGCCGGCGTGGCTGATCGCGCTGGAGAACGCCGCCTTGGCGCCGTTCGTGGCGGCCGCGACATTCATCGGTTCCATGGGCAACATCCCGCTGGCGACCGTGCTCAATGCCAACGGCGTGCTGTTCGCGGGGATCATGGGGTTCATCTATTCGGATCTGATGGTGCCGCCGCTGGTCGCCGTCAACGCCAAGTATTACGGCTGGCGCGTGGCGCTGTATATCGCCGGCGTCATGTATGTCAGCATCGTCGCCACAGCGCTCATTTTGAACGGCCTATTCGCGCTGCTGGGGATCATTCCCGAAAGCGGCAAGTCGGTCACCGAGGTCGTCCAGTTCAAGATCGACTATACGTTCTGGTTGAACCTGGCGTTCGTCGGCGTAACCGGCTGGCTGGTGTTCTTGTGGCGCCGGCATGTGAAGGAGCACGGCGCCATGACTCATGATATGGAGGGTGACGGACCGATCAAGACGATCGCGGCATACGTGGCCATGGCCGTCATGGCTGGCGGACTTCTCTCTTGGGCGATCGCTGGAACGCGGACTTAAGACCGGCGGCAGCCGCACCGCCGTTGAGGGTGGCCGCAACGAGAAAACCGACTGGGCGCAAACCCAGCCGGCTCTCGCTGTGCAGCGTCTGCGTCGCGAGTTTCTAGCCTAACACAACGCTATTTAGTTTTGCCGCTGCCCTCGGTGTTGACATTGCCGGGAAGCCGCTTTTCGACCGGCGTGGTCGCTGGGGGCTTTCCGCCGGAGCTTGTGGTGTAACCGCTCTCGGAGGGACCCGATGTCTGCTCGGCGTTTCCCTCACCTTTGACATTGCCGGGCAGCTTGGGATCGTCCCCGGCCTTCGACGCCGAGGACGCAGCGGCATCGCTTTGGTCCTTCTTCTCGATCAAGCCTTTCTCCCGAGCGAGGTTGCCGGCCGCGCCTTCACCCCCGACGTTGCCCGGGAGCACCTTGGTTTCTGGTTTCGCCTCTGATGATGCCGCCATGGCGCTCGACGAGAAAGCGGCGAGTCCAAGCGCGAGAGCGATTGCTGTTGCGGATCGTAAACGCATGTTGGCATTCCTTTCTGTTTAGCTCATCGGGGCAACGAAGACCCGTGTCTTCGCCCCGTGGGCTGCGGCCGTCCTCGCTTCGGCACAGCCGATGGCGGACAGCCAGTTTCAACTCTATTTCCCTGAGTATGGGAGCAGACTGCCGGCGCGACATTAACCTAGGATAGGCCGTTGCAAATGCCGCCCGCCGCCGCCAGCGCGTGTGTCAGGGGGCGGTCGTCGATTGATTTGAAACGAAATGTTGCTTGCGGTCGGGCTTGGACGCGTACGGGGCTCGCATGCGCTGGGACAATTCAACGCGGCTTGTATGCATCCAGTATCATCTTATACAGCCGTTTAACTTTGCTGTTCTTGACCTTTTTCCTGCCCGTCGTATCGACGAGATGGACAATGACCAAATCGTCTTTGGGGACGACGTACAGCCGTTGACCGCCTACACCCGCCGCGTAATATCCGTCGTCCGTCGCTTTCCACATGTAACCATAACCAACGGTGGGTTTTTCTTTGTTCCAGGCATGGACCGCCGAGGTGCTGAGCTCGACCCAATCTTTCGACACGATCTGCTTATCGCCCCACTTCCCCTTCCTCAAATACAGAAGACCCACGCGCGCTAGATCGACAGCGCTCATTTTGAACAGATACGCGGGATGGACAGACTTGTCTTTTTCATAGCGGTAGTGGACATCTTGCAACGTAAACTGTTCCATTCCCAGGGGATCGGCCAGTTGGGTCTTGAATGCCTCGAAAAAATCGGTCTTTGTTTCTTTGTTGAAGATGGTGGCGAGGGCGTTGAAGTCCCAATTGTTGTAGAACCAGACCGTGCCGGCGCGATGGGCCCCCCTCGCGGGACGCCGCTCCCTCATGCCCCGGGTCTCGTAAGCCGCCGCATGATAGACGCCGGACATGGACATCAGAAGCTCCCCAATCGTGGCCTGCTTCTCGTCCTCCGTCAGGCCGCCAATATCGTCGATGCCCAGTTCTTGCAATGTGCTGGACGTATCGAGTAAGCCTCTGTCATGATAAATACCGTACATAACACTCATTAAGCTTTTTCGGACCGAATGGATGCTAAACGCCGTGCTGTCCCGACCATAATCCAAAATCACCAATCCATTAAAAATCACCAATAAGGCATCGGATTTTATCGTCTCCGCATACGCTCTCGCGGCGTCGAGTTTTTCCCTGGACCAACCCGCCTGCTCGGGAGCAACGAGCCGCCCCCACTTCGGTTCCGGCAGATAGGTCCGCTGTGGGTCATATTCAAGAACATCCTCAAACCGGTAATCCGAGGAGGCTTTTTGGGACGTATCGCGAGCTTGGGTGGTTTGAAACAACCCGCCCAGTGACAGCGTTAGGAGGGCGATAACAAAAACGCGGGGGAATAACTTTTTCATTTCAGTTTTTCAGTCTTTCCATGTGTCATCATCGCCACTCGACATCATATCCCCGGTATAACGTTTCCGAGCGATAAATAGTATCCCCACTTATCCTTTCCACACCTGACAAGCGCCTGAATACCGTGGTCTGGTTTCTTGATGGGCATATAAAATTTCAGTATGCTGTCGAAGTCTTCCTCGGATACAAAGTCCGGCTCATGGGACGTTTTTTTGTTGTCGCTTTGAATCGGGTAGAGTTTCAAAGTGCCCGTCACTTGATCGTTCCTTGATACGATGTTTAGGCGACCGATGAGTCCGAACGGTAAAACGTCGTGGGTCGCATAGCGTCCCGGTGAATTATACACAAAATTACCAAGACCATAAACCAGCCACTTTCCTTTGTAGCGGGCGATTTCCTGCAGATTGTGCGCTCCGTGACCGATAACGAGGTCCGCGCCGGAATCAATGAAAACCGTGCCCAAATTTTTCTGTCGCTCGGACACATACTGATAGTTACTGCCCCAATGCGGAAAAGCGATGATAAACGCGTCGGGAAATTGCTGCCGCAGAGCGGAAATTTGTTTGCCGGCATTGGACCGAGACCAAGGGTTGACACCGGGGCTTTCCGGCTCGGCATAGTAGCCCCATTGCTGATGATTTTGTCGAAACTCGAAACCTCCGGCGATCACCACGTGGAGCGTCCGATCGCCGCTCGATACATGGTGATGAACGACGGCTTCCGCCTGATCTTCCGTCTGGCCGGCGCCAAAGCACTCGATACCACCCGCCTTCATGGCATCGATGGTATCGACCAGACCTGTTTCTCCAAAATCCATCGTATGATTGTTTGCCAGCGACACCGCGTTCACGCCGAGGGAACTGAGCAGTTCCGTCGTTTCTGTCACTCCGGCATGATCCAAATAGGGTTTGATTCCGTCGAGCGGCGAGTCGCGATGCTCCGTCACGCTGACCTCTAAATTCGCGAGCGTATAATCGGACCGCGCAAGCAACTCATTGAAGTTTTGGAAGCTATGCGTGTAGCCCTTTTCCTTCAGGATGTTAGCGTGGCCGGCGGCTTCGCGCCTCTCTTGGTAGCTGTCTCCCGGATTGGTATCGCCGAGAAAAGTCATGATATGGCCGGCGCGATCGTCTTGATCGCTGGCTTCCGGTTTTCTGGCTCGCTTGGCGATCACTTCATGAACGTAACGAGGGAAGTTGAGCAAACCTAACCGAGCAAGACCGTTAAACCCGGGGGTGCGGTTGACTTCGATGATATGGGCGTCACCGGTTTCGGTGGTAGCGAGGTCAACGCCATAAATCCCGATTTGGAACTGTTCCGCCAAACAGGCCGAAACACGATCGAACAACGTCTGCTTCAACCCCTCTTCGACGACGACGACCGAGCCGCCCTGGTGCAAATTGCTGACAACGCTTCCCTCTCCTTTTATTTTTTCATAGGCTTCGACGCAAACACCATCGACAAGGTACACTCGGTATTCATGCCGGTAGTCCATGAATTGTTCGAACAGCAGGACATTTTTACTTCGCTTAAAATGCGACTGGCATACCTTCAGGGCTTCCTCGCGGTTCTCCACCTTCTTGATGCCTCGGCCTTTATTGCCGGCGATGGGTTTACGAAGAAGGGGGTAGGCGTCGGCATCGAGATCTTCGATGTACTGGGTCGCCGCCTCAAGCGACGTCAAGATATGGGCGCTCGTTCCGACACCTGAATTGAGCAGCCCGAGCAAGTCGTTCAATTTTCCGAGACTGTCCCGGCTGATCATGTCGTAGGGATCGGACGTGGGACACCCGCACATCTGGAGACACCGGACAAGCAGAAGTTTCTCGGCTCCATATCCAAACGTGTAGAGCATTGAAAGGTCATTCAATGAGGACCCTTCGTAGTCGATCTGAACCGAACGGGCGTTTCGGTCAAGCCGATAGGTCACTCGCATTTCATCAATATAAATGACTTCATCGTAATAATTTAGTCCCTCAATATAATAACGACTTTCGTTATGCGACCATACCCCTCTAACTATACCCGCCACTGATTTCGCCATGTTATCCTCATTTATATGTATACGAAAATCCGAACGTTAGAGGTGTAGAATATCCCATTTGGTAATGAAATATCTTTATTTCCGCCTAAACCCTTCGGACGTGTTCTTTATTATTTATCTCAGACTCGAAGTGGAGCGCATCAAGGCACTCCGGCGCTTCGAGCATCCCTTTTACCGAATGTCCGACCCGCCGCGTTTCGACCCGGCGCCAGTTGAAATCCCAGTTTCGCCGGTCGGCCAGCTTGTTGGCCATGCGAAAGATGTAGCGTCCGCGGGAGAGCCGGTCGATCCCCTGGCCGAGGGCTTGCGCGCTATTCGAAAGCTGGCGATCGCCCGTATCTTGCTCACCGAGGTAAATGGTGATCGGCGCGCCGAGATAGGCTTGAATGCCCTGTGCCAACTCGCCCTCGTCGCCCATGCCCCGAAAACCGAACGGTACCGGCTTATCTGGCGACGGCGCCACATACACCGAAGGGCTGCAAATAACGAAACGATCGACTCCCGTGAGCGGAGAATAGGCACAAATTCGCGAAAGAAGCTGCCCGCCGGCGGAATAGCCGAAGAGATACGTGGGCAGGGATCGCCCGCCCATGGAATCGCGCGCCCAATCAACCAGTTCCTGGAGCAGGGGTCCCGTCCACGAATTGCGGGGCTGAAGGCGGCCCGCCCGGATCACACCGGCGCGATTGTAGCGCCATTTCGGAAACTCGTGCTTGCCCATCAGCGGCGCGACAACCGTTAGCGCGGTCGATTGGGCCAGTTTCACGGCCTTGTCGCGCAAGCCGCGCGCGTCCCGATGCTGGCCACTAAACAGGATGAGCGAACCACGGGGTTCGGAACTCGGGCAATACGTAAACACAGTCAAGGAACCCTTCGATAGACCGGCCGTGATACGGCTGGAGCCCGGAAGCGGTGAATTGTGTCTTCGGTTCAAACCGTGCGCGCCGCTCACTCGCCTACAGCTTCCCCGACCCGTGCACGCCCAGGGCAACCAGGAATGCCGGGGCGCGCAACATATCTCCCGAGGAATGGCCGACACCAGGCGCTTCCACAAGTTTCCAGTTGAACGGCCAGCCGCGTTGGGCGGCAACGTTTTTCGCGAGGCGAAAAACGGCGTGCCCCCGTTCAAAACGATTTTCCCCCTGCCGTAACGCGGCGTCCGTCTTCACCAGATGTTTTTCGCCCGTGTCCCTCGTTCCCACGTAGACCGTTATCGGCAAGGCAAGATACTCGCGCAGGCGGTCTTCGGCCTCGTTTTCGGAGAAAAGCCCGGCGAAGCCATAGGGCGCGCGTTCGGTCAGCAGCGGCGCTACGTAGACGGACGGGTTTGCGATGACGACGCGTTCGACGTCTTCGATCGGCGAATAGGCGAAGATCCGGCTCAGAAACTGCCCTCCCGCGGAATGCCCGGCAAAATATAGTTTCGCATCGGGGCGGTTCGTTTGCCTCCTCACCCAATGCACCAGAGACTCGATGATCGGAGCGGTCCATTCCTCCGGCGGTTGCAATTGGCCTCCGCGAACGACGCCCGCCCGCTGGTAACGCCAATTGGGGAAACGGTCTTGATCGAGGAGCGGCGCGAAAACGATCAGGCAAACCGCTTCAGCCGCATCCTCGGCCCGATTGCGAATCCCTTCCGCGTTGCGATTCATCCCGTGAAATACCAGCAAGATGGAAGGATCGACGCAGCCGCGTGGCCGATACGTAAAAACGGTAATCTCCGCACCGTTGGCCGTGATTTTTTCAACCCCGCGGCCTTCTTCGAGCGCCAGCGAAGCATTGGCGACACCGACCATCAGCAGCGCGAGGAGAATCGAGCGACACGGAAGCATGCATTTCAACCGAGTTAAACCAACCATGCGCCAACTGTTTCCAGTGGTTTGGATCCAAAACATGGTACCCCTATGTGGGATCCAGACCACTAGTCGCCGCGTATGCTCTCCACGGCCGCTGCAATATCCGGCACGGGAATGCCCAACCCGAAAGCGGCGGCAATGGCATACTTGGTTGCCTGTCTCAACCTTCGTTCCCTGCCCTTCCTCAACCGGGACCAGCTCTCATCCACTTGAAATCGCGCGATCTCCCGTTCGCCGGTCATCAGAACGATGCGGTCTCCATCATCCGTCCACCCATCGGCGATGATCGTGTCGCCTCGCGCAAGGTGTTCTTGCGCCAGCGGATCGGTAACGCGACTGCCTACAAGAATGAGCTTTCGTTTCCCGAGGTCCTTGAGATGCTCCAAGGCAAGTTGGTTGCCGCAGCCGACGACAAACACATCCGCCGTAGCCCGCTCCAGAACGGAAGTTCCCGTGTGAAACTGATCGGCGTTACCGTCCTTGTGCCGGTCCAGGATAATCGCAACCGAGCAATGTTCTAATTGAAATCCCTGCTGCGCGATTCGCCGCAAGGAGATCGCGCTGACGAGGGTTTCAACGTCGGGATCGCGAAGCAGCGATTCGGGCCCCAGCCGCTGCTGATGATCGCCGAGCGCGTGGTCCTTACCATTGACGTAGGAACTCTCGCGCAACGATAGGCCGGTCGACTTCCCGCATCCCCGAAGAAGTTGATCCGCGATCCGCGCGGCGGTGCCCGTGCCTCGGTCACCGGCAACGACGACGATCGGAATTCGGCCGTTTTCGTTCGCCGGATAGAGTTGGCCAAGGACCTCTCCGCCCACGTTGCGGGACGTTCCATACCTCGGCCACATGTGCATTAAGAGTCCTGGCCGGGCATTCACCTCGATGATTTGCCCGCCAACGTCCTTGTGGGAGCGGCAGATATCCGGGGTAATGAAGTCTATTCCCGCGACATCGAGACCGAAGCCCCTCGCCGCCCGCTCCACCAGTTCGCGGTTATCCTGATGAACAAAGTCGGAGCAGTCGTGCGCGATTCCTCCGAGCGCCACGTTCGAGACCAACCTCAGCTGGCATGCCGCGCCTTCGGCGATCACCGATTCGAGACCAAGCCCCGCTCGCTCCAGCGTCCTCTCCATTTCATGGTCATATTTGACCTTGTTCATTAACAAGCCGTCCCGAAAGGGATCGGAATTGAGATCGTCAATCAGCTCGCGAACGGTCTTCTCGCCATCGCCGACAATCACCGGCGGTTGACGGCGAATGGCGCCGGAGAATTTACCGCCAATCACCAACAGACGGTGATCGAAACCCGGAACAAACTTTTCGACTAGGACATTCGGTCCGAACTCTTTTGCGTACAGGAAAGCGGGCTCGATCTCTTCATCCGCTCTTATGTCGGAAGTCACGCCGTAGCCTCCGCGTCCCTTGAGCGGTTTCATGACGACAGGAAATTCCAATCTGTCCGCGGCTTCGCGCGCCTCGTCGACCGAGTTCACCCGCGCTTGGATCGGCGCGGGCAGGCGAAGCTCCATCATTCTCCGATTGGCCAGTCGTTTATCCTGACACAACTTGTGCGTGAGAATGGACGTGGCATCCGTCAAGGAAGACACGATGTGACGTTGAGCGCGTCCTTGCCCTATCCGGAGTTGATCCCGAGCGATGACCTTGACGGGGAGTCCCCTTTGCCCTGCGACGTACTTCATCAGCGATGCGGTTTGCGACATCCTTTTGTTGCGCGCGGCGTTGAGGAGCGCGTCGAGCGAGGATTGAAAATCGGACTGCCGCCCGCCAAACAGTCTCCTGTTGTGATTTTGCAAGAGTTCGAGGACGCCCGCGAATCCCACCTCCGCGGCCTGGCGCGAAAATCTCGGAGACGCCGTTTCCCAAACCAGATTGATATGGTCGGTCTGTTCTTCGGCGATAGCGAAGCTCATCGGATCGAAATTGCGCATGCGAAGCGCAACCGCCGCGTCGACCGCAAGGATCGCTTCCAACAAGATTTCACCGAATCGCACGCCATTGTCGGAAAAAAGACGCTCTTCAATCGTCCTTTCCTGTCCACGCGTTGGAGCAAACGCAGGCAGCCCCTGAAAACGCTCCAAAAAAGAGGTCTTGAATTCCGAACTGCTAACCCACCCGTCTCTCTCGGCATTGGATGCAAAGTTCACCCTTTGGCGGATTACGGACCGCATGTGGTAAATATTGCATCCCTTGAAGAAGGTGCTGCCGCCAAGCGAGATAAGGTTCCCATCCCCCACGTGCTCAACGTCGCCCTCCGCCGCCGGGCCGGAAGAGACCTGGTCGTCCACGGGCTATTTCTCCCGAGTGCCTAACTGGAGATTCCTAAAAATCGGCGCCGCGAGATATTCGAATGCCGTTCTTTCGCCCGTGCGAATGAATACATCGGCTCCCATACCAGCCATCAAGGCGGTGTGTTCGGGATCGTCTACGACCGACGGAACTTCGATGCGCGCCTCGTAGTAGGCTTGCCCCGTCTGCTGATCGACAAGGCGATCCGCCGACACGGCCGAAACAACGCCTTCTATGGGCACGCGGCTGCGTCGGGAGATGGACGTCAACACGACGTTGGCCGGCAAACCGACGCGCACTTCATCGATGTCTTTCGGGTCGATGAACGCCTGGACGACGAGGTCATCGTCCTGCGGAACTATATCCATAATCGGCTGACCGGCCCGAATCACTCCGTCGGTCGTGTGCACTTGAATGTTGACGACTTCTCCAGCGACCGGCGACACGATCGTGGTGCGACTCAGCACATCGCGAGCCGAGGTGATGCGCTGTGTAAGATCGAACAGTTTGGCGCGCTCTTCGCGCAACTGCTGGGTCACGCCAGCGATTTTGGCGGCGCGAAGTTCACTCGTATTCAGCTTCAGCTCCAGAATACTCTTTTTGATCCGCGCGATTTCCGCCTGAAACTGACCGATATTGCCCTCGACCCTCGCAAGCTCCTGTTGTCTCGCCAGCACACGCGTCCTCGGTATCAGTTCCTTTTGGCGAAGGATCCCAAGCTGAGACAGCTCGTCGTTCAGCAGTTCGCGCTGACGTTCACCGGCCTTAAGCTGCAAGCGCAGCCCGCTTATCTCATCCTCGGCCTGCGCGATGTTCTGCTCGAGAATCAGGCCCCGCTCGTTATCCAATTTGCGAATACTTTCGAGAATCTGTTGCTGGCCCTCCATGATCGATTGCAGGGCGGGTTCATTCGCGCGAGCCTCGAATTCTTCAGGGAGCGTTATCTCGGTCGCGTCGTTCTGCTCGGCCGAGAGTCGTCCAATAATTGCGGCCGTCTCGAGTTGTTCGCCCTCGAGCTGAGCGAGCTCCGCCGCCGGCCCAATCGTTTTCAGCTTAACGAGGGGCTGGCCCTTGACCACCAGATCACCATCTCGCACGAGAATTTCGTCGACAATCCCGCCCTCAAAGTGCTGGATCGTCTTTCTGTGGCTCGCGACCTGAACGATTCCAGGAGAGACAACGGCGCTACTGATCGGCGCGAGAGAAAACCACAAGCCGAAGAACCCGAGCAAAGCGACGATAATGAGCACACCAGCCAGGAGCGGGCGGATTGGAATAGGGTTCCTTGACAACAGGAACCGTTTGCGATTCTCATCCCTGATCTCGCCAGGGACGATGCCCGTGGTCGTCAGAGGTTTCAACGAATTCTGAGGTATCATAAGGGTCAATCCGATGCTCGGGCATTGGTGCTTTTCTGACGCCGCAGGGTGCCAATCTTCTCTGGCCCATCCAGAAGCGTCAGTTTGCCGTTTTCAAAGAGGATGACTTTATCGGCGTTGTTCACGGCGGGCGGCTTCAATTGCGTGGTGACGACGACAATCGCGCCCTGCGCTTTCACGGTTTGAATCGCGGCATTGAGCGACGCGCGCTGGACCCGATCCAAATGCGGCTCGGGTTCATCCAACACTATCAAGGACGGCCATCCGTAAAACGCACGCGCAAGGGCCACGCATTTCCTCTGTCCGGCGGACAGAAGGGGCTCGTCTTCCGAGATCACGGTATCGTAGCCTTGGGGCAATTGCACGATGGCGTCATGGATCCCGATCAGCTTGGCGGCCTCGACAACGAGATCGATGTCTCCCGATGTCATCCGGGCGATGTTTTCCCGCACGGTTCCGTTAAAAAGCTGAATGTGTTGCGGCAAATACCCCACATAGTTGGTCTGCCCGCTTTGGACCAGGCGATGAACGCTCAGGTCGCCAAGCCTCACCTGACCGGAACTCGTCTGGCCCGACATCGGCATCATCACACCCGCCGCAAGGCGCGAGAAGGTCGTTTTACCCACGGCGGAGCGGCCGATGACATAGAGCGCTTCCCCCGGCGCCACCGTCAAATTGACATTGCGAAAGATCGCGGCTCCCTGTTTGGGATACCGGAAGCTTACATGGTCGAAGATAAGCGGCACCGGCAACTGGCTTCCGCCAATGGAGACCTGGAGCGCCTGGTGCTGTTTCAGCGCGGCGCGAATTCGGTAGTAACTGCGGCGCGCATTGATCATGTCCCGCCATTTGAGCATCGCCTGCTGGACCAGCGAGAAGCCGATACGTCCGCAGTAATAACTGGCGATAACGGCGCCGATGGTGAGATTCCCTTCGATAACCATCCACACCCCGAAACCCAGGACCGCAATCCGCAGGCATCTCCTGAGAAAGCGCATCGCCCCCACGAAATAGATGTTAATCTTCCGCGTACGATCGCTTTCATCAATGCGTTCGGTGACGCTGCGGTACCACAATTCCGCGAAGTTGGCGCCCATGCTGAGCGAACCCACCGTTTCCCGGTTTCGCTCGACCGAGGTTACCCAACCCCCATGGTCGGCCCCCGCGGCAAATGCGTTGGAACGGCTTTCCCGCGTCGCGATCTCGTTACAGATCCCGAGGACCAGGATCAACCCCGCAGCGACAAGAATGATCCACCCCATCTCCGGCGCAATCATAAAAACACCGGCGAAAAAAATGGGCGCGAAAAATATGTCCAGCCACGCGACAAGAGCCGATCCCGCGGCAAAAGTCCGCAGTCTTCCAACATCCCGGAGGAGACCCGACGGCGACTGCAAACCCGATGATTGCGCGATCCCGATTTCAAACATCCGCGGTCCCAGTTGCTGCTCGATCCAGCCGCCCCAATGCAGGAGCATGACGCGGCGGATGATACCAAGCAGAGCGCCCGCCGACACCGCCACCAAAACCACGACGGTGAGCACAACCAGCGTTTCGAGGCTGCAACTCGACAGGACGCGATCGAGAACCTGCAGGGCATATACCGCCGTGGCGAGCCTTAAGATATTGAAAAAAGAGGTGAACACGCCGATTACGGCGAGCCCGGGAAGTGACTTCCTCCACATGGCGCGCAAGATATCGTCGCTGCCATCGCTCACGTCGGCGCCAGGGGCATCTCGTCGAAACATGCTCATTGCTATCCTAATTTCAGCACTTGAGGCGGCGCGGTAAATCCATCGAAGTCTTCGGTATCATCGGTATCATCAAAATCACCGTCGAAGTCATGATCATGAAGGCCGACATATTGCCCGTCACCTTGCTCGGGAATAGCAAAATCATTGATGATTCCCGATGGATAAACAATGGAATGGGTATCGGCGTTTATGAAATGTTTTTGCGTGCCATTCATAAACACCTTGGAGCCATTGATACCGTTGGTTCCCATCATCGCGGGTATGAGGGCGCCCGCCTGAATTTGAAACGGGGTTATGATTTCGGCTTCCACGGACCCCGCGGCCTCCCGCATCGCAAGCGGCGACCGCGTAAGCTGACCGCTGATCGCGAGAATGTTGTAGCCCCACTCCCGCAGCAAATCGTGGCCCGCTTTCGCCCCCATCAAATCGTAAGCCCCGAAAACAACGCCGGAAACCCTTGCCCGAAGGGCCTTTGACTGCAATAGCGTCGCCGTCTCCTTGTGCCGGAGCCCGTCGGCAATCTCCATAATGGCGATATCGCAATCCTGCGCCGCCGCGTAATCGATGAGGTCCATCGTTGTCTGCTCGATATCTTCATCGGGCATCAGGTAGGTGCTCGAAAAACCGCCGTCGGTGAAATCCAAGACGACGTCCGCTCCCATATCCTGGAACAGGAAAAAATCTCCGCCGGCCCCCGTTCCCGTCGCCTTGATTCCCGCGACTTTGTAGGGGGTCGATTTCAAACTATGAATGATGGACGCGGCCGTGAACGTCTTGCCGGAATTCATCGCCGTGCCTACAACGACGATCACCTTGATGGGTTTGACGGGCTTGTTCGACGATCCGTTGCGCACCCGATAGTCGGCGAGATTCAGCCGCTTTCCGTGTTCATTGCCGACGAGACCGATCGGCATGATCGTCGTTGGCGGAAGCATCTTGTCGTGGCGGTTGACTTCCCGCGACGCGATGCCCCCCGCCGCCACGAGGTCGCAAAGCCCGAGATCCTCGCTGATGATCGCCTCGTACTGATCCGGCGCGTACCGGCTGCCGTAGCAAACGATAACTTCGTCCCCTGGCAAAAGCTGGGCGCGCCGGCCGCTCGGTTGTTCGATTTTGCGCTGCTTGCCAATCTGCTGAATGGACGCCAGCACTAAATCGCCGCTAACCGGCCTGATCCCACCATTAATCAGAGTCTTCATGTCGTCAGACGGCACCCGGCGTGTGGTGAACGCCCGCTTCGCTCGGGAAACAGTTCCCGCGCTAAGTCTCATTACAGTCATACTGCCCCACGCCACGCGCAAGCGCAGCGACCTCCATCCCCGAAACCCGTTACTACTGGTGCGCGTCCGTGTTACTTCAACGCGTTCACTTCAACAAACATTTCCAACTTAACACAAACGCGCACGAATTTAAACTCTGACGATCCCCATCAATCGCTAGCTTTTACGGTGCTTATTTGTAACTCAGCTTTTACGGCCTTCACCCCCCATTGTTTCTGCCACCAAACGAACAGCGGTTATTAAACCCTAAGGATAAACATTGTCAATATCGTCTTGACGGACGGTCCTTACCGTGGCGCCAAGGTCACACCCATCGCCGGGCGCGGGGCCTACGCTCGTTGCGGGAAATCCCGATAGATCGTCATAATTTGTTTACGATCGGTGTGTGTCGGAATTAGGGCTCTCGAAGCCGTCTACCGAGCCCCACACCGGTCGCGGGGAGTCGACGCAACGGCATCGTAACAACGGCAGCGCAATACCAGCGGTCGTTATTAGTGACCGTTGGTATGAACCCGCAGCTTGCGGCGAACCGGTAAGTGGTTTACCGATTGGGCGTGGAAGGACCATTTTTCTGCTTTGTTTCAGGGGTGGCAGGCGGATTGCGAACGAATTTTGAAGAAAACTGAGTGAGCGGACCGACAAGGAACGCCCGGCCCCACCTTGTCGCGGGCACTGTATTGCTTTGCAGTTTCCCGACCCAACGGGTAGAGACGTTCGTCGCCGACATCGCACCGATAGCCAATAGTTTTCGCATAGGACGAGCAGTTGCCTAAAGAATTACAATGGACAAGGGAACTAATAAATGCGTTCTGGGATGGGGTTTCTCAGACGCCTCTTACAAATCTTTCTTTTTCCCGGCATTCCGGCTCGAAGTTGCTTGAGTTTGTCGGTCATCATCTACCGCCGAACGCCAAATGCCTGGATTTCGGATCTGGTGGTGGTGATCTTGTCACTCTTCTCATCGAACGAGGGTGTCGGGCCGCGGCCTTCGAACCCTCGGCGGAGCGCAGCAAGGACGTGCTGGATCGGCCGTTCGCGGATCATCCGAACTTCCTTGGCGTCGTCGATGATGGCAGCACCCAAACCTTTGACGTGGTCATTGCCGCGGAGGTGCTGGAGCACGTGCTCGATGCCGAACTCCCAGGGGTTGTCAAACGGCTGCGAAGCTTTGTGAAGAACGGAGGAACCTTGATCGCGACGACCCCCAACAGCGAGGATCTCGTTTCGGGTCTCGCTTACTGTCCGGTTTCCGACTTGGTCTTTCACCGTTGGCAGCATCTGCGCTCGTTCACCGCCAAAACCCTGGATGAGTGCCTGTCGTCAGGCGGCTTCCGCCGCATCGAAAACCACAAGGTCGATTATTCCAGCTATGCCGACCTGATGGAAGAACGCGAAGAAGCAGAACGTCGGATTAAACGCCTCAAACGGAAGATGCGCTACGCGCGCCGCTACGGCCCGCTATATCCGCTGGTGGCGCCCATGCTGCGCGCGCGAATCGAAGGTGTCAAACAACACGCCGCTCCGGTTAACCTCCGGGTTGGAGGGGAAACCAATCTCATTTACGTCGGCAAGGCGGAGTGACACTAACGCTGACCGATAATGGATTCTAGACGGTTTTGGCGATCTCTCGATTGCGGCGGGATCCGAACTCATTGGGTCCGCGTGGGTCCGCGAAGGTCGACATATTCCGGCAACCTTTCGATGATCCCGGGATCCGTTCTTTCCTGAGGAAACGCGTCGGGAAAGTCGTAGCCCAGTTGATCCAAATGCCGCTCCAGGTTTTCGACCGAAGCAACAATCTCTCTCAACCGCTTTCGTGTCAGCGGCGTGGCCGGCGGGAACGGCGACGCCCCCGAAGACTGCAGGAACACGCGCGATAGCGCACCGGAGCACTGATCGCTCCATTCGACGTTCGCCACGGACAGAATGGGAAGAAGCGTTGTCTTCGGATGCTGTATCAGATCCTCGTAACGAATTTCGATGAAATTCTTCCGCGCGGATCGCCGGCGGTTCCACTCGAGCATCTGCGCCCAGTGGGAGAGTTCGTGCGCGACGAAGTCCTCGGTTAAGGGATACAGGTTCCAGCGGGCGACGGATACCAGAAAATCGAACGGATGACGGACGAGATGCACCCACGTGGCCTCGGGAAAGACGGCGTCATAGCTATCCCAGGGAAAGCGCGCCACGGCCTCGTTTCCGTTCCACAGCTCTTTGTATCCCCAGGCATCAACATCGGGCCTAAGCCGCAAAATGTCGCCGATCAGCCCGCGCAGCGAGGACGAGACCCTCTGGCGTTCGGCGTCGATCTCGCTTTTGTCGATGCTGGGTGCGGTTTCGCGAGAAGAACGGGGCCGAAGCGCCGCGTACAATGGAAAATTAAGCCAAAATCTGTTTTCCCACACTTCGCGCCACAGCCGGGGAACCAGGAAGTCGGTTTCACCCAAGAACTGAATTCGAGGATGGCTGTCGAGCATGCGCGCGAACAACGTCGAACCGGAACGACCGGCCCCAATCAGGATGATCGGCCGCAAAAGCATGCTAGTATTCATGGAAGTATAAGTACTTGTTGTCATGTTCTGAATGGTATCGGATTGACAACCTTTAGTCGTCATACGTCAAATCAATGCCATACTTCTGTTTAAAATTCACAATGTCTTCCCTAAATATATCTCGAAGATAAGCGAGGTCGGCGCTATCGATACTCACATTTACCGAACCAACATGCGAAAAAGTTTTGCTCTGCTCGGGATATGTCTCGAACCTGGGAACAGTCAAGAAATCACAGATTTTGTCGAGAACGTCAGTTCGCATATTTCGAAAGTCCCGTTGACGCAATAATAAAACCTGAGATGCCGAGAAAAAATGAAAAATACGATCGAGTTGCTTCGTATAAAATCCGCGCTCGACGTAACTATAAAAACGGTGGCATCCGTCCGCCTCCGCTTGTTCCGCAACGCGTCTACGCCCCTCTCCTATCGCCTGACTAAAAGGCATGTTTTCGTGGCCGCTACTGGTATGCATACGCCACTGAGAAAAGGCGCGCTCGACTGGATCCCGCAGTAATATGATTAGCTTGATGTTTGGATTGTAAGCATGTATGCGCGCTACGCTTGGCGTCCAGTAACTGTATATCGGTGTCGCTTCGCCTCGAACGGCGCACTTCGGACAATCGCCCACGGCGTTATGCAGCTCTGAATACGAAGGATTGTCCCAGTCACGGGTTTCGTCGTCAAAAAAATGCAGCTCCTTGGTGTCCGGTAAATGAATGTTCGGATGCTGCTTCAAGAGTTCCCAGAGCGCCGTGGTGCCGCATTTTTGCGCGCCCGCGATCACGAAATCGAGGAGGCCGGAGTCATTTCGAATTTCGGAATCCCTCACAGGGTTCTTACTTTCCCACTTTGCACGACGCCATTCACGCATGCTCCGAGGGCCGGTCAACGACGTTAGAATATTGCGGCTTTTGGCCATTGTGCCCTCAAATTCCCACGGGCCGGCTACAGCCGGGAGGACGGAGCGCGCGACGGTTGGGCGGCTCCGCGGCTCCCCGCTGTTGGTGCTGAACTTTCCGAGGCATGCCACTGTTCGAGCCAAGCCTGGAACATCAATATGCTCCACAGCAGGAAGGTATGCTCGTGCTCGCCGGAGAGATGCTGGTTCCAAATATTGCGCACAGCTTCCGGCCGCAGATAGCCTTCGGCGTGCAGCCTGTTCTCATCCAGCAGTCCCTCCGCCCAGTCCCGAAGCGGATCTCTAAGCCAGAGCGCAAGCGGCACGTCGAATCCCCGCTTCGGCCGCTCGAACAAAGGTCGCGGCACGTAATTGGCGAGCACGGACCGCAGGACCGGCTTGCCGCCGTCCGGTCCAAGGCGCAGGCCTTGCGGCAACCGCCAAGCCAACTCGATCACCGCGGGGTCGAGCATCGGGCAGCGGACCTCCAGGCTGCAGGCCATGCTCGCGCGGTCGACTTTCACGAGAACATCGTCGACCATGTAGGTAATGAAGTCGAGGTGTTGCATCGCCAACAAGGGTTCCTCGACCTCGGCCCAATCGGCGAACTCCGTCAGTCGTGTTGGTATGTCCCTGGCTCCGATGACCAGGTCATCGGGACGGGCCGTTCGTTGCCGGTGCCGCGCGTACACCTCGGCCGGCCCCCCAATGGTCAAGGGAGCGAGATTTTTTTCGAGTTTGCGAAAACGCTTTCCCATCCTGCGGCGCATTTTGGTCGGCAGCATTTCGCTTTTTGCGAGAGCGTCTTGTCCCGATCGCGCAAAGCCGATCAAGTGGGGGAGGGCGTGCTTGCGCAGGGGCTCGGGCCATCGCCGCCGGGCCGCGTGGGCCTCGTTCCAGCGCGCCAGCGCCGGCGGGTAGGAGTTGTATCCGGCGAAAAGTTCGTCGCCTCCGTCGCCCGATAGCGCCACCGTCACCTCGCGCCGCGCCAGCGCCGACACCAGATAGGTCGGAATCTGCGAGTAGTCGCCCAGCGGTTCATCGTAGAGCGTGGGAAGTTTCGGAATCACATCCATGCAATCGGCCGGCGTGACATAGAGCTCGGTGTGATCCGTTCCCAGGTGTTCGGCCACGGCCTTGGCGTGCTCGGCCTCGTTGTAGGCCTCTTCGGTGAAGCCAATACTGAAGGTCTTGACCGGCCGCGTCGCCTGAGCCTGCATCAAGGCCACGACGACGCTCGAATCGACCCCGCCGGAGAGGAACGCGCCGACGCTGACATCGGCGACCATGCGCGCGGCGATGGCTTCGCTCAGAACGCTCTCGGCGGCGCGTGTCGCGGTTTCGATATCCGGTCCCAGGGGATTTCGCGCCCCGGCTTCCGCCACGTCCCGCGCCGACCAAAACGGGCGTTCCATGGGTTTCCGGGTCGCTTCGTCCGCTGGGTCGATTTCGATCGCGGTTCCCGGCGAAAGCTGGAACAGGCCACGATAGATGGTGTGCGGACACGGCATCCACGAATAGCACAGGTAGAGGGCCAGCGCGTCGCGGTCGATTTCCGCCACGAAGTTCGGATGCGCGCGGACGGCTTTCAGCTCGGACGCAAAGAAGAAACGCTTGTCGCACCACCCGTAGTACAGCGGCTTCTTTCCGGCACGGTCGCGGGCAAGGGTGAGCCGCCGCGTTTGACGGTTCCACACGGCGAGGGCGAACATACCGTCGGAGCGGCGCAGGGTTTCGTGCACGCCCCAATGGGCGAAGCCGGCGAGCAGCACCTCGGTATCGGAATGACCCTTGAAAGGGTAGCCGGCGGCGGCGAGCTCGTGCCTTAATTCCTGAAAATTATAAACTTCGCCGTTGTAGGAAAGAATAAACTGTCCGTCGGCCGAGACCATGGGTTGGTGGCCGAGCGGCGACAGGTCGATCACCGAGAGCCGTCTGTGGCCAAGGGCTACTCCCACTTCCGCGTCCAGCCATACACCGGAGTCGTCGGGACCCCGGTGGTGGAGGACATCGGTCATCGCCTTCACGGAGCGCTCAAGGGACGCCGCGTCTTCGCGCTTGTCCGCCGTAATGACGCCGACAATTCCACACATGGTTACGCGGTTTCCTTTCTATGCTCCAGCCTGCCGAGCGATCGCTCGATCGGCGTTTCCGCCGGGGCCCAACAGCAAACGAAGATAGGAGTCAACGGCTCGGCCGATCGAGAAGGTATCAGCCCGGGCCTTTAAAATCGCGGAGTCGATGGGCTTTTCCAGCGTCTGCTCGATCGCCGCCGCCATGGCGGCCTCGTCACCAACCGGAACCAAGGCGCCGTATCGCCCGTTTTCGAGGATTTCCCGGGGTCCGCTCGGGCAGTCCGTGCTGACCGAGGGACATCCGCAGGCGAGCGCCTGGATGAGAACGCCCGGCAATCCTTCGTGAGTGGACGACAAGACAAAAACCCGCGCGCGCGCCATGTAGGCGAAGGGATTGTCCACGTAACCCGGCAGGATGAGATCGTCGGCGATACCCAGGCCGGCGGCGAGGTCGATGAGCTCATGCCGATATAAGGGACGGAGACGGTGTCCGGCGCCGAGGATGACCAGACGCGCCTCGCGTCCGCGGCGCAGCCGCGCGAAGGCCCGGATGAGGGTCGGGTAGTCCTTTTGAGGATCCAGTCGCCCAACCGCAAGGACAACGGGGGGCGTGCCCGGTTCAAAATAAGGTTCGGCGACGGGCTCCTCGGCCATCAGGGCGATATCGGGCCCGACGACCGGGTTGTAGATCGTCGTAATACGGTCCCGCGGAATACCAGAGCAGATGGCGAGATCGTCGGCGACGCCGTCGGAAACGGCCGCGATGGCGTCGGCTGAAAGATAGGTCTTGCGCAGAAAATCCTTCAAGTAGGGATGCCGCCATGGCCCATTACGGCGTTCGCGCATCGAGGGCTGAATTCTCTCGCTCAGCACGACACGGGCGGGCGCCCGCGCGATCCGTCGCGCCAATACGGCCATCGTGTTGTAATGCGGTTCCGCCGCCAACACGGCGTCGGGCCGCTCGCGCCGAAGATAGCTAACCAAGCCGGGCAAGGCCTCGAGGCGATCGAGGGAACGCAACGCTCTTTGCTCGGTGGTCGAAAACAGTCGCCAGTTCGAGGGGTCGCTCCACAGGAGGTGGGCCCACAGGGGCCCATAGCGCCTGAGTTTTCTCACTGTTTTTTTTGTTCGTCTAATGACTTTGCCCACTTTCGTGGTCGCCCGATTTATGGGCCGGCCGTGAAAGACCGAGCCGATCTCGTGTACCGCTATGCTCTCGGGGATTTGCTGGGCGAGTTCGCCTTGGCGCCTCTTGACAACAAACTCCACGGCATGGCCGGCCGATTGCAGTCCGGACGCGAGACGCAGCATGGAACGCTCCATGCCGCCGCCCGAGAACCCATGAAGAACGAGCGCGATCTTTTTTCTGGAACCGACGGGCGGATGCGCCGGCCCGCTGATTGGCGGGCTTCGCAAGTCGCCGGCAAGAGCGGACGCCAGTATGGGCATCACTTGTTTAGCCCGGAACGAACGGGATACACCGTTGGACCGCCCGCCGCCGCGATCAATGGCGCGGCGTCGATCCGCCGCAAAGTCCCGTCGTTCAACTCATAGACGTTGTCCGCGATCTCAAGAAACGCGGGACGGTGGGTGATCGCCAGCACCGCCATATCGCGGGAGATGCGTCGCACCGAATGGCAGACGATCGCTTCGTTCTCCGGATCAAGAGCGCTGGTCACTTCGTCCAGAATGAGCAGCCGCGGGCGGCGGACGATGGCTCTCGCAAGCGCAATGCGCTTACGCTGGCCGCCGGAGAAACGCATTCCTCCTTGACCAAGTACGGTATTTATCCCTTCCGGCCGCTTGGCGACAAAGTCGTAGGCTTCCGCCAACCGCAGCGCCTCCTCGATCATTTCAATGGTTATGCTCGTATCACCCAGGCGGATGTTCGCCAAAATGGTGTCGTGGTAAAGGCCGGGGTCCTGCGCCACGTAGCCGACAAGGCGGCGCCAGCTTCTCAAGCTAATCTCGTCCAAGGGCAATCCGTCGAGGGTGATCCTGCCCTCGAGGGGTCTGAAAATGCCGAGCACCAGGTCGGCAATCGTCGTCTTGCCGGCGCCGGAGGGCCCCGTGATCACGGTGATTTCGCCAAACGGGATCTCCAGATCCACCGAATTCAAGACCGGCACCTTTCCATACGAAAAGGTGACATCCTCAAATCGGCAGGCCGTTTTGAATTCGGCCGGGATCGTCCCCCGATCGGGTTCGGCGGCCTCCCGGATCTCACTCATTACCGCCTGCAGTTCGATGTAGGGGTATTCACCGGCGACCGCTTGCTGGTAGAAGCCCTGCAGTTTGCCGATTCCGCGCACGGCGCGATTGATGATGACGAATATGACGATCAGTTCAACAATGGGAAGACCCCAGACAACGACGGCTAGATAGGCGCCCAATCCCGCTAAAAAAGCGAATAGAACGTCCTGGAAAGCACTACGCGCCTCCTTGTTGACGACCTGCTTGCGCGCGGCCGCGCGCCAGGCCATCAGTTTGTCTTCGAACATGCGCAGGAAAGCGCGTTCCCGGGCCATGCCCTTGAGCACCTTAAAGTTGCCCGACGTGTTGCCCCAGACCACCGCCAGCTCGCGCTGGCGGATAATTTCCTTGCGCCCGACCCGGCGGGACCGGCGCACGAACCGGTCAAGCGCGGCGGCGATCACGATCCCCGCGAACGCGCCGACGACCGCGACTTTCCACGAGACGACCAGCGCGACGATAATGAGGACGGCTGTCTCAACGGTTTGGGCGACAAAGGCGGCCGCGAAGCGGTAGGATGAACCGAGGGCGCCGGTCAAGCCCATAAGGGCATGATTGAGACGCCCAGCCGGCTGTTGCACATACCATTGCCATTGCGAATTCATGAACAGTCGAATGGCTTTCTTGCGATACCGGGTCGTGACCTCCATGACCGCGAACCCCGTGTAGCAATTGGCCACGTAGGTCAACACGCTTTTCAGCACCAGCGCCACGACGACGATGATCAGGAGCGGTTCGACCTGAAGCGGCAACCCCGCGTTTGCGAAAAAGTCCCGCGCCATCTTCAATGCCGGCGAAGAACTGTCGGTCTGGGTCGCGATCGTGAGCAGCGGCAGCATCGTCGCGATGCCAATTCCGGCCGCGAGATTGGCGGAGAGAAGGCAAACAAGCGTGATCCACGGTGACGCGCCTTCCGATTTGAAAAAGATCTTTAGGACTGTGCGCATGTCGACCAATCGCTCGCGGACACATCAAGGATTCTGCGGGTCCCCATCGCCGGCGCGCAATCTCCTGACGAGAGAGCAGAAAACACGATCGTATGGGTACCATGCGGTAGATCGAGACCACTAGCCGCATATCGCCCGCGGAGCAAGAGCGGTCCGCCATCTAGAGGCTCATGCCAACGATCCCCGATCGCGCGTCTTGTCTCCATCTCAGCAATGCGCCGCGTTGGCGATCGTCGACCTTTGCTGGGCCGTTCGCCAACCCTCGAAAATCGCCAGGTGAAACATCACGTGGTTCAGCCGCTTCCACCCCGCGCGATGCTGGCGCCAAAAACGCGAGAGCGCCTTGGCATCGAAGCATTGGTGATGGCGCAAACGCTCCTCGCTGAGTTGATCGCCCACCCATTCGCGCATCGATTCTCTCAGCCATTCGGACGGCAAGGCAAACCCCTGCTTCGGACGGTCGAATAGCGGCCTCGGCACATAACGCTCCAGCATACTCTTCAATACGCGCTTGCCGTTGCGATCATCCAGGCAGTACGCGAGCGGCAAACTCCACGCAAACTCGATGACGCGATGATCGAGGAGCGGGCTCCGCACTTCCAGGCTGGCCGCCATGCTCGCCCGGTCCACCTTGACCAGCACGTCGTCGCTCATGAAATTTATCACATCCATGTACCGCATGGCTCGCAACGGCTCGCTCGTATTCGCGGGTCCCCGGCCGGCGGCGAACAGTGATCTCGCTTTTTCCGTGCCGGACGTCACCGTATCCGCGAACGGGTCGGACATGCGATAGCGATCCAGCATGTCCTCCGGGCATTCCGCCGACAATTGCCAACTATTGAGCGCCAACCGGCTCGCCCGCCTGTGCCACTTGCTTGGCATGTTCAGCGCTCTCGCGGGCGCGGAGTTCATCGCCGACCACGTCCGGCGTCTCGTCACCCGCAACGCTGCCGCCAGCGGACGGCGAACCGCGAGAGGAATGCGCGAAACCTCCCGCCACCGCCTCAGGGCGTCGTGATACACCGGATAGCCGATAAAAGCCTCGTCGCCGCCGTCCCCCGACAACGCCACCGTGACCTCGCGCCGCGCCAACTCGGAGACCAGGAAAGTCGGGATCTGCGAGGAGTCCGCGAAGGGCTCGTCGTAGATGTTCGGCAAGTCCGGGATGATGCGGGTGACATCTTCCCGGGTGACGTAGAGCTCACGATGATCGGTTCCGAGATGGGCGGCGATGGCTTTTGCGTATTCAGCCTCGTCGTGGTCCTGGGAATCGACGCCGATGGAAAAGGTTTTGACCGGGCGGTCGCTTTGAGCCTGCATCAGCGAAACGATGCTGGAAGAATCGATGCCACCCGAAAGCAACGCCCCAAGCGGCACGTCTGAAATCATCCTCTTGCCGACGGCATCGCCGAGCAGACGTTCGAGCTCGTCGACGGCGTCCTCGAAGCTGCCCTTGAACGGTTCGCGCTCGCCTCTCTCCGCGGCCTCTCTGGCGCTCCAGAACACCACCGGCTCGGCTTCCAGGACGTCCGTCTCCGCGCTCACGGTCACATAGGAGCCAGGCAGCAACTTGCGAAGATCGCTGTAGATGCAATACGGCGTCGGCACCCAACCGTACTTGAGAAAAAGACCCAACCCTTGACGATCGATATTGCCCGTGAAGTCCGGATGAACGAGAAAAGCTTTCAGTTCGGAGGCAAACGCCACGGACCGGCCGCACCGCCCGTAGTAGAGCGGCTTCTTGCCGACCCGGTCGCGTGCCAGCGTCAGCGTGCGGTCCCGCCTGTCCCAAAGTGCGAACGCGAACATCCCTTGCGACCGGATGAGCGCTTCATGCACGCCCCAGGCCTCGATCGCGGTCAACAGGACTTCCGTATCCGAATGTCCTCGGAACCGATGACCTTCGGCCGAAAGATCGGCCGCCAGGTCGCGGAAATTATAAATCTCGCCATTGTAGCTGATGACGTAGCGGCCCGACGGCGAGACCATCGGCTGGGCGCCCGCTTCCGAGAGATCGAGGATCGACAGGCGCCGATGGCCGAGCGCCACGCCGGCCGAGGGATCGCACCAGACACCGCTTGCGTCCGGGCCGCGATGAATGAGCCGCGCCGCCATCGCCGACGCCAAAGTCTCCAAACGGTCCTCCGGAAGGGTGCCGCCCGTGTCGACAACGCCGGCTATGCCGCACATCGACGATCATCCTCGCCGTAAGTGACGCGGCAATGAGCAGCGTTGCGAGCCTCATTTAGGGCCGAACCCGATCGACGCATGGTTTGCTTTCCAATTCGCTATCAGGCCGCGACCTTACCCGCTTCGCGTTGTGCATTGCAACATTCGGATCTTGATGCTTTCAGAATGAAACGATGGAACGATCGAGAAGGTCCGGCAGGTCCGCCATTTCCTTGAACACCCTCTCCGCGCCGGACCGCCCGAGCATCGCCTCGTATGCGGCGTCCGCGTGACTGCCGCCCGCGAAGCCCAGGACGCGCATCCCGGCGGCCAACCCCGCTTGCACGCCGGCGATGCTGTCTTCCACCACCACGCACGCTTCGGGCTCGGCGCCCATCCGCCCGGCCGCGTACAGAAACAGGTCGGGAGCCGGTTTCCCGTGCTCGACCATCTGGGCGCTGAACAGGTGCGGCTCGAAATAGGAGAGCAGCCCGGACGCGGAGAGCGTCAGCCGCATCTTGGCGATGGCGCCGGAAGAGGCGATGCAATGCGGGATGGTCAATCTCGGCAGCATCGCCTTGACGCCGCGCATGGGCTGAACCTCGGCGCTGAACGCCTCGAAATCCCTTTGCTGAAGGGTCGTTTCGAAATCGCCGGGCAGCGCGCGCCCCATCATCGTCTCGATGCGCGCCATCGCCGTCGCCATGCTGACGCCGGTAAACTCGGCGATGCAATCGCCGGGCGTCAGCGGCAAACCCAAGCCGGTCAACTCCCGAGATAGCACTCGGCTGGCGATGATCTCGCTGTCCACGAGAACGCCGTCGCAATCGAAAATGACAAGCCGCGGCGATACGGACACGAGTTCTAAACTCCGAACCGCTGGACGATGCCCTCGACGGAGGACACGTAGTGACCTCCGAACAGCCGCACATGCACCAACAGCGGATAAAGGTTGTAGAGATCCCGGCGTTGTTCGAAGAAACCGGGCCGCAGCGGCCGCCGGCGTTGGTAACTCTCGAAGAACGGCGCGCCAAAGGTGCCGAACAGGGTGCCGAACGCCAACTCGATCTCGGCGTCGGCATAGGAGATGGCCGGGTCGATGAAGGCGGCGATGCGTCCGCCACGACAGAGCACGTTTCCCGTCCACATGTCGCCATGAACGAGGGACGGCCGCTCCGGCTCCTCGATCCACCGGTCGAGCCGGCCCGCGAGCGCTTCGATACGGCTCATCAGGCGCGCCGGCAGGCGGCCCGCGTCCTGGGCTTCGCGGGCCATGTAAAGGAGGCGCTGGTTGCGGAAGAAATCGAGCCACGAGGGCGTCCAGGGATTGGGCTGGCGCAGGCCGCCGATAAGGGTGTCGTGCTCGAAACCAAACGCATCCGCCGATACGGAGTGGAGCTTCGCGAGCAGGCTCCCGGCGTCGGTCTCGGCCGCCGCGTCGATGCCGCCATCGGTTTGCACGTAGCTCATCAGCAAAAGAGTATCCTCGGCATGCAGGACCTCGGGGACCGGCATTGTGCCATGCTCGGCGAGGTAACGGAGCAAGGCCCCTTCGAGGGCGAGGTTGGAGCCCGGCGCGCCGGACTTGGCGACGACCGCCCCGCCGTCCCGCAGCGTAAACCGCCTGACATTGGCGACACATCCTCCGGCCATGGGTGTCAACTCGACCGATGGCTGGCCGGTCACGCGCTGGATTGTTTGTTCGATCCGAAGAGGCACCGACCGCCTAGAAGTGCGTGCGGCGGATATGGGCGAGCAACTCGCGGGATCCAGCCTCGATGAGATCCAGCATGACCTCGAAACCCTGGGTTCCGCCGTAATAGGGATCCGGAACCTGCCGCTCGCCAAGCGCCGGCGCGAAATCCAGGAATAGGGAGAGGCGGCTTTCCATGCCCGGGGGGCACATGCTTGAGAGATCCGCGAGGTTCTCGTGATCCATCGCCAAGACATAGTCGGACCGATGAAAATCCTCGGGCCGCGCGGCGCGGGCGCGCAAATCCGAAATGTCGACGCCACGCCTAAGAGCGGCGGCTCGCGCCCGCGGATCGGGGGACTTGCCAATATGCCAGGCGCCGGTTCCGGCGCTGTCGACGGTAATGCGATCCGAGAGGCTCTCTCGTTCCACGAGCGCGCGGAAAATACCCTCGGCCGAGGGCGACCGACAGATGTTTCCCAAACACACGAACAAAACATTGACCAGAGCGAATTCCTCCCTAGCTTTCTCTGGTCGGACTATCACGAAGTCTGAACAAGCGGCAACGGCGCTGATGCATCAAATCGACCATCCCCGGCACAATATCGTGATCCTCACCGGAGCCGGCGTCTCCAAGGAGTCCGGGCTCGATACGTTTCGGTGCGCCGATGGGATTTGGTCAAAGGTGCGACTGGAGGACGTGGCCACCCCCGAAGCCTTCCGGCGCAACCCGGCCCTGGTCCAGGACTTCTACAACGACCGGCGCGCGAAGCTGGAAGCCCCGGATGTCGGCCCCAACGCCGCCCACCTGGCGTTGGCTCGGCTTGAACGCGATTGGCCTGGCGAGGTGCTGATCGTCACCCAGAACATCGACGATCTGCACGAACGGGCGGGTAACCGGAAGCTCTTGCACATGCACGGGGAACTGCTCAAGGCGCGATGCGATGCATGTACAAGCCTGTTTCAATGGTACACGGAGTTGACCGTCGAGACCGCCTGTCCGGCGTGCGGCGAGTTGGGCTGGATGCGGCCCCATGTGGTGTGGTTCGGCGAGATGCCCCTTGAGATGGAGCGCATCTATCGCGTGCTGGAAGAGTGTTCCCTGTTCATGTCCATCGGCACGTCGGGCAACGTCTATCCCGCGGCGGGTTTCGTCAGTCATGTGCGCGAACTCACGAACGCGCATACCGTTGAGCTCAACCTCGAACCCTCGACGGGGGCGACGCTGTTCGCGCAGGCCATTTACGGCCCGGCCTCGCAAATCGTGCCGGCTTACGTAGAGAAAATTCTGAGCGAAGGCCTGCCGTTGTAAAGCGCTGCTATGGGGTGGCGGCGGAGCCGCCCGGAGGTTTCCCGTTCTTGTGAATTGTTCCGAGCAGGGCTTGTTCCCCGTCGACGGCCATCAACTCCTCGTAAAATCCTTCACTCAAGACCTTGTCGCCCCGCGCGTTGTAGTGTCCGTTCGTCCGCGACTGAAAGAACTCGGAGATGGGCTCGCCATGAGAAAAGTAGGGCATAAAATAAGATAAACCATCGAAAGTGGCCGGGTGTTCGGCTCTCACGTCTTCGAAAAACTCCGCGTAACACGTTTTTTCGTGTTTGTGGACCACGTCGTCCATATCCATCCAGTTCGGTAGAAACAAAATCACCGGGAACGACCCGACCGATTTCGCGTCTTGGATGAACCGTTCTATAATAACCCTCAGTATTTTCTTTGCTTCCTCGTCCGAATATAAATCCTTATAGGGGGCGCTCTCTTGTATTCTGTGCATGTAAAAGCGGCTGACATAATAGGGTAAGGCTTTCAAAAAATAATAACTATACGGAAACCCAACCATTTCATTGAGGTCGAATTGGTCAAAATATTGGTACCAGTAATCTCTTTCGCCAATCGATCTCAGGAACTCAACGTCCGTCAGTTTCGGCAGTTCATCCATGGAATTCAGGGGGTTTTCGACATACGCGACTCGCCCATCGTCCGCGGTCCGATATCTCGGCTTGGTGGCCGCCAGGCTCGACCGCCTGTTATAGAATCCCCGGTAGAGAGACAGATTCCGCGCAATATTCTCGGACATGATGGCGAGGACCACGTAGGGCGTGTGGATTTCACCCAGATACCTTTTCTTAAATCGCCAATAAGCCTGATCCACGCCGTAGCCGCCAACACCGAAATTCAGCACCGGGCGCCCCAATTTGGTCTCGAGCAGATGCGGCCACGATTTTTCCACGGGGTGAAAGCCCAGCGTGAAGCTGTCGCCGAACAAGGCGATGGCCGCGGTCCCGACGTCTTTCGGAGGCCCCCGATACCCATGGGCATTGTCGGATCGAGGTTCCCAGCCCAGCTCCCGGCTGAATTCGTTGCTGGCGAGAATGTTGCCGGCTCGCGCCTCGCTCTCGATCCGATCCTTGTCTTTGAGGGCAAGAGGAAAGTAGAAATTTTGATCGAGAACGACCAAGATCAGATAAGAGGTAAGCTCAATGAAAACAGCAACGAACCCGACCAGCAAGATCGTGAGAATGGCATAGAATTTAAACTCTTTATGTCTTTCCCCGGTGGACGTCGATTTCATAAAATAAGCCTATCACCGAAACGCCGACACGAGGCGCGATACAACTGGTTGGAATGATCTGTCCGCATGGTTTGCGAACAAGCGGTAAAGACAATTATACTGTTTTGCATGTACTGTTTCGCGCCCAGGGCTTCGCCCATCCACGCGGTATTAAAGCAATTTTAGTGACCCGCATGCCACTTTCATCAATGAGTTGCGCGAGCTTCAATGACCGTCGTCGGCAGGCGTTTCCAGGACACGACCCATGCTAGGACCCAGAAAAGCGATACCGTCCTTGGCCATGCCCACGGACGTGGCGGTGGTCAAGGCGTTGTTTCCTTTCGTTGTCCTCGCCCAGTATGGATACACGTTCGCGTTCAATTATATGGACACATCGCTAAGACATCCTTGGGCGGGCGCGCTGGCCGTGTTTCATGTTTTGCTGGCGCTACTGGCGCTGGTCAATCGGCCCCGCGCTTGGAGCCTTTATGTGCTCGCGGGCGGTTTGCTGATTTCTCTGTGTTGGATCGTCAGTTACGGGTTCGGTTTCCAGGATCCAACGGCCGCGGCGCGCGGCGCGTCGTTTCAGGAGGGGTTCAAGGCCATCGCCGTCTACGCCATGGCTATCTGGATCCTTTCCTACGCGGACGCCCTGCCGGTTCAACTCCTGCGCGGCGTTGTCATTGTCACCATAATCCTCGGTGCTCTGATCGCCTTGGGGGGCCCATCGGCCACCAAGACCGCCGGCCTGGAGGTGTGGGCTCCGATCACCGGGCAGTCGATTTTTCCATGGACCCCGGGTATTCACGCCAGCGCCTACTTCATGCTCATGAGCGTTTTCCTGCTGGATCAGATGCGGCGGTTTCACCTGGTCCCGTCGGCGGTCGCATGGCCCCTGGTCGTCCTTGGGACCGTCGTCGCGCTTGGATATCATAGCCGCACGGCCTGGCTCATGCTTGCGATCTACGCGGTCTACAGCCTCTACCATGCCACCAAGGGCGCGGAGACAATCCGGGCGCTGTTCTTCGCGGGAGTAGCTTTGAGCCTGGTCGGACTGGCGGCCTACCTCACGCACACCGACGAGAATATTGTAACGCTGGGGAGCGGCCGGATCGGCAACTACCTTCATCGATGGGATATTCTGTCGTCTCGCGCGTTGGCCCCGCTCCTTTTCGGCACCGGGGTCGACAGCGACTGGTTCACGTCGCCGATTTGGTCCTGGCAGGTGTCGAACTCGCATAGCGATCTCATTCACACCGTCGTCGAGACGGGGCTCGTCGGCCTCGGCGGGCTTTGCCTGGTGTTCGTGGGGCTCTATCGGTGCCTGCCAGGTTCGGCGAAGGCGTTTTTCTATGTGCTGCTGATCAGCGGACTGATTACCAACGGTCTTTTGATGCACGTTTCAACCATCGTCTATTTCTTCCTGGCGGCGGCGGTCCCAGTCGCGATCGCGGCCGGCAACCCCGCTTATCTGTTCCCGCGAGCGCTTGTTCGCTCGGGATAAGCCGTATCCGATTCGAGAACCTCGATTTGTTCGGGATGGGTCGCATCGATCATTGGTCCGCTGTACTCTTTGAGCCAACCGCGCACCCGGATAACCCGGCCGCTCAAGGCTAAGAGATCGAGGCCCGCTTCGGCAAATCGGCGGAGATGCTTCACCGGCACGCTGACGGTAAAATCCGTCCGCCAATCCTCGCCGAAATTGAGATAGGCGTAACTCTTGACCCGCGCGGCCTTCATAACCCGCCCCTCAACCAGTTGGAAACTCCCGATGTCCTTCCCGGCCTCTTCGGGCGTGCGAACCGCGTAAAACCGATCGCTCCAAATTCCGAGTCCGCGTTTGCGCGCGTTTTCCTCGAGTGCTAGCATTTCGGCGGCCAAGGCGCGGTTGTCCGCGAAGGTGAAGACTCTGGCCATGCCGCGCTTCAGCATTTCACCTTGGATCCATGTACCGTCGTCTCGATAAACTTGGGCGAGTAGACGGCCATGCCGATCCGCCCGGGGCCCCGTGAATTCGAGAACGACGCCTTGATTGAGGATCAACGCGGCCAGGGTGTCGCGCGCCTGTTCGGCCAGAGGCCAGGAAAAGCGGTCCGGTCGGCCATTGGATCGTTGCGGAGCCTGGATCCCCACAAGTTTAACATGCGTCGCACCGTCGATCGCTCGGTCAACACGAAATATGTCGCCGTCGGTGACGTCCACAGCCACGGCTGTCGGAGACGCGTTGGCGGATTTGCCGGTGTCTTCGCCGAAGGCCGGGGCACCAAAAAACAGGACGAGTGCGATGGTGAGCAAAGGACGGCGCATGACAAAGAAAACGACAGGAATGGAGGAATTTTTTTCTTGAGACATTTGAGCACTCGCGGTGAAGTTGCAGAATATGATCAACGGGCAAAAATGCTAGCGGAATCGAGCCTGCCTAAGTGTTATCCTGAGCGCGTCATGTTTTTGCGATCATGTTTCGGACGTCCGAGGAGCGAACCATGGATACCGGATACTTCCGCGACGATTTGTTCCCGGAGACCGAACCCTACGAGACTGGGGTGCTGGCCTTGGATGGTCGTCACGCCATGTATTGGGAACAATCCGGCAATCCCGACGGCATGCCGGTGGTCTTCCTCCATGGTGGACCGGGAGCCGGGGCCGCGCCCGCTCACCGGCGTTTTTTCGACCCCGGAGCGTACCGGATCATCATCTTCGATCAACGCGGATGCGGGCGCTCCACCCCCCATGCGGATATCGTCGACAACACAACCGACCATCTCGCGGATGACATGGACCGGCTCAGGCGGCATCTGGGCATCGATCGCTGGTTATTGTTCGGTGGATCCTGGGGTTCGACCCTGGCGCTAACCTATGGCATTCGGTGGCCCGAACGGTGCTCCGGATTCGTGCTGAGAGGAATTTTTCTTGGAACGGGACCGGAGGTGGACTGGTTTCTATACGGGATGGGAACCTTTTTTCCGGAGGCGTGGCGCGCCTTTCGCGAGTTCTTGCCGGAACCCGAGCGCCAGGATCTTTTGGCAAATTATTACAAACGGCTGAGGGATCCCGACGCCGCGGTACATCGTGCGGCGGGGGTTGCGTGGAGCCGCTACGAGACCGGGTGTTCGAACCTTATCCCGCGGGCGGACAAACTGAATTTGAAGGCGATCGGAGGCGTCATGGCGGCCCTGGCCCTTGCTCGCATCGAAGCCCACTACTTCATCAACGATCTTTTTATGGGCGACTCGGAGTTGTTGGACAATGTCCACCGGCTGCACGATCTTCCGGGCGTGATTGTCCAGGGGCGGTACGACATGGTTTGTCCGATCGCCACGGCCGATTTGCTGTCCCGGAAATGGCCGCAGACAACCTACGTCATCGTTCCCGACGCCGGTCACTCGGCCATGGAGACCGGAATACGCAAGGCGCTGGTCAGAGCGACCGAGGCCATGAAAAGCCGAATTTCCTGAAAGCCGGTTTTATACGAACGTTTGTTGATATGACAAGGCGGACGGCGGCAAGACGAAGGCGGCGCCTGCTCCGAGCCATCGCTTGCGAAAAGCTCTCCGAGCCGCCGCCCGCCCCCGATGTCAGAGCATATCGAAGTCGCTGGAATGAAGGACCGAGTCGTCGACGCCCTCAAGGATGGCAAGCACTTGGTTCGTCGAATCGATCTGGATCTCGGTGTCCTGCCCGGTGTCCACGAAGTCGAGGCTTGAATAGGAAAGCCCGTCCAGCAGAAAACCATCGTGTGAGTCATTGTAATCGCGGATGATGTCGGCGCCGTCGCCCGCCCGCAATACGAACAAATCGTTCCCGCCGCCGCCGGTGATCGTGTCCACGCCGCGGGAACCGTCGATAACGTTGGAGCCGCTATCGCCGATGATGACGTTATCGCCGCGGGTGCCGATCACGTTCTCGATGGATTTCAGCTCTTCGGTGGTGCTGGGTTGGTTCCCGGAACCGGCCGACCGGCTCGGATCGCCGACGAACCATGCCGTTTCCTTCGACAGATCGACCCGCAACCGGTCGGACGAACTGTAGCTGTAATCGACGGTGTCCGAACCCGAGTCGCCATCGAACTTGTCGGTGCCATACCCACCCATCAGCGTATCATCGCCGGCGCCGCCTTCGAGGTTATTCCTGTTCGAGTTGCCGATGATGAAGTTGTCGCCGCTGCTACCGATCACATTCTCAACGGACTTCACCACTTCCGTGGTGCTGGGGTTATTCCCGGAACCAGGGGAGCTGGTGGGATCGTCGACGAACCATGCGGTTTGCTTTGACAGATCGACCCGCAAGCGGTCGGACGAACTATAGCTGTAGTCGGCGGTGTCCGAACCGGAGCCGCCATCGAGGGTATCCTGGCCCAATCCTCCACTCATCGTGTCATCGCCGCCCTCGCCGTACAGGGCATCATCGCCGCTTCCGCCTTCGATATAGTTATCGCCGGAACCGCCCTTGAGTATATTGTCTCTGGTGTCGCCGTTCGCGGAACCGGAACCCAGGTCGCCAAACAGGTGCTCAAGACCCGCTTCCGACCTGAACATGCCGCGCGCCCAATGAGCGACGTCGGGCACAATGTCCAATGAATGCCGGGCCAGAATGCCCGACCCGAATTCCTCTTGCAGGTGATTGAAGTAAATCACCCCACGGTCCAAACGATTTTCGCCCTCGAGCTCGGCTTTATAACCTGTCGCCAAGTCAGGGTGATTGGGGTCGTTATCGTCTTCGCCAAGAAGCATCGCGACCTCCCGTTCTTGGAAGTTACTTCTTAGTTTGGCGGCCCCAATTGAATCCATGTAGGGGTTGAGATCGTCGAGCCCGTACTTGTAGTCGTTATAGTTGCGGTAAACGTTTGAGTTCGGCACCTCGAACTCATCCGTTTCGCCCGGCACCGCGCGCTCTTCGGAGAAGTACATATAAGTGGATGGATTGGCGACGACATATTTCCATGAAATATCGGATCGAGCGTCATCCTGCGCCGTCCCGCCCGCCGCGTACCGGTTCACAAACTGCCCCCCACCCGAGTGGCCCGCAACCACGATCTCTTCAATGTCCGGGTAAGCATCGGCGTCGGCCAGCCTCAGTAATATTCTGTTTACGACCTCAAAAGAGGAAATACTAAAAGGTTGGCCTGCATCGGAGCGCTCGGATTGATCGCCGCCTTTCCATCCTTCGTTGTCCCAGTAAAGTATATTGCCGGCAAGATCCTGGTCATCGACGTCTTCTTCAATCAAAAATTGCGGCGCAATGATTGCCGTATGGTCTTCGCCGGCCCGATCCGCTGCATCCATAATATAATCCAGCTGATCGGGCGCGGTGCGTGAGCTCCCGGGGACAACAACGATCGCTCTTTCAACACTATTGTCCGAACTCGATAAGCTAATATTGCCACTGTATGGAATTTTTAGAGTATCGCCGCCTTGCGACACCGAAAATCTCTTGTCACTCACCACGTCCACGGGTTTTGTCATTGTTCTGCTGCTCCAGTCTTTTTTCAGTTGTTTTTGGCACCAACGCGTCCGGGTGACGGCGCTGGATCACGACACGCAATGCCCGCCGGTGAGACCTGATGCCGACACACCCAGCGCCCGCGCTCCGGCCTCCTCGGGAGCATCGGTCCCAACGAAGTTTTCGGCGAAGCACACCCTTCAGACCGGGCCAAATGACACCATGCCGAACCTGCGGCAGGTCGGACGCACCCCCAAATTGGCCCCTTAATGTAACCCAAATGGGGTAAATGTGCGTCCTCGCCCCTTCGAATATTCCCCAAAAGAGGTATTTTTGTGCCGATCTCGTGTTTTTTTGTGGGCATTACTGCCCCATTGCGGGCCGATTCCCAAATCGACGGAGGTCATTTGGCGGAAGAGCCTCCGAGAAAATAATTTAAATCAACGACTTGTAGCGTTCTTGAACGGCGTCCAGTGCAGACGCCGGGCATCTCCGAGCCGTTACGATTTGAGGGATTCCGGGCACGCGCTCATAAGGAACCAGCCATGGGCTGATGGGTGCCGGTTTTGGTATTGAGAGTTAATTAACGACGGGTTTTTCGTCTCGGGTGGCGACGCGTCCAAGAACCGACCGCCCTGAAGGGCGATTGAAAGGATTTGGGAACAGCCGGCAGGTCGAAGGGGCGGCGGTGCCGGACTTCGGGGACTGTCGGACCGTCAACGGCCGGTCCGCGCCAGAAATGTTGAGTTCTCTGCAGCGAGTTGGCAGAAAAAAGGGCGTGGCCGAAGCCACGCCCAGAAGCTGTTTTTTTAAGCCGATCAGACGAGCACGAAGTCGTCCGCGTCGAGCTCGGTTTGGGTGACAAAAGTGAGGGTGTCGCCACCGCCGAAATCCATCACCAGGTCGCCGCCTAAATCACTGACCGTGATCCCGAGTGCGCTGTCCCCCGCGTCGATCACGCCGTCGCCGCCGGCCAGTGTGTTGAAGTTGGCGAAGGTGACAAGGCCCGCGGCGCTGGCGTCGGCCTTGTCCAAACCCAAGTCGTCGAAGTCGGTGATGGTGTCTTGACCGTAGCCGGTGGCGAAGATGAACCTATCGTCATCGTCGCCCCCGGTCAGTATGTCGTTCCCACCGCGACCGTCTAGGGTGTCATTACCGTCGACCCCATCGAGATTGTTTGCGGCGGCATTGCCGATGATGAGGGTGTCGCCCCGCGATCCAATCGCGTTTTCGATGCTGATCAGGTTTTCGTTGTCCAGACTGGTGGGATCGAAGACGCCGAAGTATGCGAACCCATTCAGCAGATCGAGGACCAGCGAGCTCGACGTGCTGTAGGTGAAGTCGACCCAGTCAGAGCCGCTGCCGCCATTGAACCCGTCCTGACCCGAGCTTGCGATAAGGGTATCGTTACCGCTGCCGCCGTTGAACTGGGTGTCGCCGCCCAGGCTTGTCAACAAGTCATTGCCGCCGTCGCCATTGAGGATCGTTCTGATGATAACATTGTCGTTATCGTCTTCATCGCCGATGCCCGCGATGAGCGTATCGTTGCCGCCTCCGCCCGAGATCGTGTTCTGACCAGCGTGGCCGTCGAGAACATTGTCGTTGGCGTCGCCGATGATGACATTGTCGCCGCTGCCACCAATCACATTCTCGACGGAATTACCGACGAACTGTTCGGTGGTGCTGGGGTTGTTACCGCCACCAGGGGAACTCGTGGGATCGTTGAGGAACCACGCCGTTCCCGCGCCCAGATCGACCCGCAGCCGGTCCGAAGTCCGTGTAGCTGTAGTCGACGGTATCGATTCCGGGGCCACCATTGAAGGTATCGCTTCCGCTGCCGCCTGCCAGCGTATCGTCGCCGTCACCGCCTTGCAGGTTGTCGCTGCCGCCGCCGCCCTCCAGGAAGTCATTGCCGTCGCCGCCGACCAGGGTATCGCCGCCATCGCCACCGAACAGGGTGTCGTTGCCGTCACCGCCGTCGATGAGGTCGGCGCCGCCGCCGCCGTCGAGAACATTGTCCAGACCGTCGCCGATGAGGACGTTGTCGCCGCCGCCACCGGTCACATTCTCGATGGAAAACAGCTCTTCCTCGGTGCTGGGGCCGTTACCGACTCCCGGGGGACTGTTCGGATCGTCGAGGAACCACGCCCTTTCTTGCGAGAGATCCACTCGCAGCCGGTCGGAAGACGTGTAGCTGTAGTCGGCGGTATCCGAACCGTCGCCGCCATCGAGGGTGTCGCCGCCGCTACCGCCGCTCAGCGTATCGTCGCCGGCGCCGCCAAAGATACTGTCGTCGCCACCGGCGCCGTCCAGGTTATTGTCGTTTTCATCACCGATGAGGACGTTATCGCCGTTGCTTCCGACCACATTCTCGATGGAAAACAGCTGTTCGGTGGTGCTAGGCGCATTTCCGCCCCCTGGGCCCGTGGGGGGACTGGTGGGATCGTTAACGAACCACGCGAACCCCGCGCCCAGATCCACCCGCAAGCGGTCGGACGAGCTGTAGCTGAAGTCGGCGGTATCCGAACCCTCGCCGCCGATGTAGGTGTCGGTGCCGGTACCGCCGCTCAGCGTGTCGTTACCGATCCCTCCCATAAGGCTGTCGCCGCCGCTGCCGCCATTCAGGAAATCGTGGCCAATACCTCCGATCAGGGTGTCGCTTCCGCCGTTGCCGTTTAACGTGTCCTCCCCGCCCCTATCGGTGATGACATTGTTGCCGCCGTCGCCGTTAAAGACCTCGCCCGGCGGCCGGATGAAGTAAATGGTGTCGATGCCCCAGCCATCGGCTTCCGTCAGGTCGCTGAATTCATGCCAGAGGGCATCCTCGGTCTCGCCCCAGACCACGCTATGGGTCGAGCTGTGATTATAGTGAGCATAATACAGCTTATCGCCGCTTTTCGCGGTCCCGAAGATCGGCACGTAGTGATTGGGGTCGCTTCCGGTGGCAAGATAGGCCATCGCGACCCGGCCGGCCTGGATCTCGCTGTTGAGGGTCTCCCACAGCGCTTTCACATCCGCGCCGAACAATTGCTCGTCCTGGACTTCCCAACCGCCGTAGCCGCGAAATTCGGGGTAGTCTTCCAACGCATTTGCGGCGCCGCCCCTGGGGGTACCCGTATGATGGTACGTATTGCCTTTCCCCGAGCCGGCAAAGCCCGCGAGGCTGTTATCGAAGTAACCCGGCTGCACGGTATCCGTACTCGAAAGGGTCGCGTAGCTGGCGATCCATTCCGGGCTCGCGGCATGGTCCTTGACATACTGCATGGTGCCGACCTCGTCCCAGCCCGAGGCGTCGAACAGGTTCCCGTAACCATTGAGGTCCCAGAAGCCCATCACCGAGGCCATGGCGGTGGGGCCGCAGCCGAAATACCACTCGTAGGACGGCACGTTGTGCTGATAGTCGTCGATGACCGCGTAGCTCACGCGCGCCGCACTAATATTGCCATTGCCGATGTCGGAGAGGTCGAACTGGCTGCTGTCCGTATCGTCGAGCACGATCGAGAAATCGGCCACGCCGTCGACCGTAATGGTCGTGACGCCGGGCGTGGTATCGTCGGGCGAGGTATCAACGATATGAATGTCACCGGCGGAGTTAACGCCGAGGTCGCTCAGATCGATAACGTCGACGCCGCCGAGGCCCCAGTCCTCGATAAAGTTCGTTCCGAGGTTGGGAACATTGGTGAACTCGAACGTATCGTTCCCAAAGTCGCCGTACATCGTGTTGTTGAAGGCATCCCCGTTTATCGTGTCGTCGCCGTGGCCGCCTTGCAGGACGCTACTGCGGAAACTCGCGCCGATAATGCTGTCGTCGCCTTGGCCGCCGCGCGCCCGCTCAATGTTCCACAGAGTGTCCGTGTCGCCAGGGCCGCCATCCAACCTCTCGGCATGGCCATCGGTTGCGTTATCGCCCAGGTCGATCAGCATTCCCTCCAGGCTGTAGAAATAATCGGCAAGGTCGCCTGAACCGGATTCGCCGTCGAGAAAATCGTTCCCGAGCCCGCCGACCAGATTGTCGCTCGACGTTCCGCCGTAGATCGAGTTGTTGCCGCCCGCGCCGTGAATTTGGTCGCTGCCGCCGCCGCCCCAGAATTGGTTGTCGGCGTCGTTTCCATGGATGTCGTCCCGGCCCAGATCGCCGCCGATGTAATTCTCGATGTTTTTAAAGGGGATGTAGTCGCGCTGCGCGGAGTTGACGCGCCACTTGGAGTTGACGATGAACGACACCGTTTTCTCGGTACCGTCGGTTTCGACCCGCACCTGATCCATGATGACGACATTGTTGACGTTAGGGCTCAAGCTGTAATCGATGGTATCGATGCCGTCGCCGCCGTCGATGGCGAACAAGGTGTCATCGATGTTGTCGCCATTGACTTGGAAGTTGAGGCCCTCGCCGTCGACATCCTCGCCGCTCACGAACGTATCGTTCCCCCCGCCCCCAATCATCGTGTCGTCGCCCTCGCCGCCCCGGAGGACATTGTCGTTGTCGTCGCCGATGATGAGGTTGTCGCCGGTGCTCCCGATGACATTCTCGATGCTATTCAGTTCCTCGGTAGTGCCGCTGGTAAATGTCACCAGACCCTGATCGTCTTGATTGTTGCCAGCGTTGAGGTCGACTATCAGGTCGTTACTCGAATAACTATAATCCGCGGTGTCAATTCCCGTGCCACCGAAGAACGTGTCTCCACCGCCCAATCCGCCACTCAGGGTGTCGTTGCCCGGGCCGCCCACCAGGCTGTCGTCGCCACCGCCGCCCTCGATGGAGTCATTGCCACCTTCCCCGAAGATGGAGTTGTCGCCATCGCCGCCGTCAATGGTATCTCTGCCGGCGTCCGCGAGGATAAGGTCGTCTTCCGCCGACGGTGTACCGCTCACACCGGGAGATATAAATTCCGGCGTAATAATGTCATTACCCGTCGTTCCAAAGATATTAGCCATCGTGCTGCTCCCTCAATATGTTCAGATCTCTCTACGAATTTTTACAAGCCGCTTCGACCTCGTTACCGAGGCTTCTCCCAGGTACGGCCGGCGCGGAGATGTTTCCGCGGCGCCGTCCATGCTAAGCCGCCGTTAGGCAGCGTCTCCTGTGATCGCTATATTTGTATTCCCCTTGCCGTTCAATGTTTGTAACGGTTAGCCTCCAACGAACCCTCATGGGTTTTGGCGCCGAGCGCGGGGACCCGGCGTAGACCGCCTTTGGTGTTGGGTGATGCTCGTGTCTTCGGGGCGCCCGCTCGAACCAGTCACGCACAGGTGACTACCTCCCGACATCGCGATCATCTCCTCATCCCAAACCCATTGACAACTGTTCTCACCAAATATCCCACTGATTCGACACCTCCCACGTTCTAATGGTATACGAGAACATTACAAGAGTGAATTGAAATCCATTTTTCGAAATCGCATTCTTATCGGGAAAACGGCAATCACTTCCGTCCGCTTTCGAATTGCCAGGTAGCAAGCGCTTGCACATATTATGCGACAGGACCAGGACATCCCCCATGCCACGGATGGCTGTCGATCACAAATTCGTTAAAGAAAAGTAACGATACGGGGATTGACATTCCGAAGACGACGTGGAGGTTGTCTGCCGACGGGGGGTGTCCACACGTCGTTTGGTGGCCGACGATAAAGTCGGCTATGTTTCCCCTTCGCCGGTTGCGCTGACAACCGGTCCGGATTGGCAGAGGCGGCAAGGTGAATGGCATTAACGCCGGCAAGATTTGATCCTCGGGAGACGCCGTCCGTTCGGGCCGACGGAGGATGGCCAATGCGGCTCCTCAAAAGCAAGATCCTGCGCGGCCGCAATGTCTACCATGCGTCCACCGTGGTTTTCCAACAGGTCGACCTCGGTATGTTCGCGGGTCTATCCTCCGGCGAGGCGGGTCCCGATTTTTCCCAAGCGTACCTCGATCGCTTTCTCGGCCTCGAGACGATAACCTCAAGAGGCCATATGACAGACGACTTTGTCGCGCGCCTTGGCGGCGCGACCGGAGTGCCTTTCGAGGAAGCGCTGTTCCAAGCCATCCTCGCCGTCGATATGTCGTTGGCGTTCGAAATGCACAGGCTCGACCCGCCCGGCTTCGCCAACATCGTCAGGCACGACTCACAACGATACGCGGACTTCGTCTGGGAATCCGAGTTTCCCAAAACTTCTCTTGGCGCGGCCCGCGTCGGCCTCGCCGGGTTCGTCGAACTGCTGCCCGATAGATTGTGTACGCCCGACACCCATACAGAGAAGGCTTTCGCGCCGGCGCTTGAAGCGCTTCGAGAGCGCGCGGCACGGCGAACTTGGTCGACGACAACCGCTGTCCTAGCGCTCGCCGCGAAGAAACGCGGGCTTCCCTACGAGCATGCGGGCGGCCCCTACCTGCAACTGGGACATGGCGCCGCGCAGCACCTGACCTTTTCCTCGATCACGGGCAACACGTCATTCACCGCCAGTCATCTTGCCACCAACAAATTGAAGACGAACCGTCGCTTTAGGGAAATCGGATTGCCGGTGCCGGCTCAAGTCAGGACGACGACAGTCGCGGAAGCCCTGGCCGCCGCCGAGAGGCTGGGCTACCCCGTTGTCGTCAAACCATCGAAAGGCAATCAAGCGACCGGCGTGACCGTTGGAATACGGAATCCGGACGATGTCCCGTCCGCGTTCAAGCGAGCGCAGCGGCTTGGTCCTAGCGCAATTGTCGAAACTTTCGTCCAGGGACAGGCGCACAGGCTATTGGTGGTCGGCGGGCGTTTCATCGCGGCGTTGCAGTTCACGCCACCGTCGGTAATCGGGGACGGTCACAGAACGATCGCCGAACTTATCGACGAACTCAACAGCGATCCGCTCCGCAACGGTGTCCGGCTGTACAGGATTGAAATCAACGATGAGCTGCGAGCGTCGCTCGGCCTTTCCGGGCGCGCGCTCGATGATGTCCTCGGCGACGGCGAGGAATTCCCATTGCACACCGCGGCGAATGTTGCGCTTGGAGCGGCGCATGGCGATGTCACGGACATCGTTCATCCGGACAATCAGGCACTCGCCGTCCGCGCGACCGCGGCCATCGGACTCGACGTTGCCGGCGTCGATATCGTGACCACCGACATCTCGAAACCGCTTGCGGAAGTGGGGGGAGTCATTATCGAGGTCAACTCGCGGCCGGGGCTCTGCATGCACACTCTGCCACGATATGGCAAGCCAAGGGACGTCGCCGGCGCGGTCCTCGATCTGGCCTTCCCATCCGGCGCCGGCGGCCGGATTCCCATCGCCGTGATCGCCGGCGATCGCGGTACCGTGCCCGTTGCGCTTGACCTCGATGCCCTATTGCGAGCATCGGGTAAAACCGTCGGCCTCAACAATCGAAAAGGCTCGTTGGTAAATGGTCAAGCCGTGGAAGCCGCCTCACGGCGCCAGCACGACGCGGCAAGATTCCTTCTCCGGGACCCGCGCGTCGAGATGATCGTCAGCACGACGTCCCCGAGTTGCATCGTGCAGCAGGGTCTCGGCTTCGATACGTGTACGGTGGCGGCAATCATGAGGCCCGCCGCCGGCGGCGATGCCGAAACATTTCAGCGCGGAATCGAGGTCTTGGTAGGCGGCACAACTGGCATTGTGGTCGTTAACGCCGCGAACAAGCTCGCGATTGACGCACTAGGGGCTCTCGAACCGCGACGGATCGTTCTGCTGACGCAGCGCGTCAACGATGGCTCGATCGAGCGGCATCTAAAGGCGGGAGGGATTGTCGTTGCGCCAACAAGGCGGGACGGCAATGGAATCATTCAGTTGTACCGCGCAAGCGAGACGCTTGCATCGGTTCCGGTCTCGTCGATTGGGACCGCGCCGGGTCATACAAAATCCAGCCAACTCCAGGCCCAAATGCTGGCCGTGGCGCTTGCGTTTGGCCTCGGGCTCTCGGGCCCGGAAATCGAATTAGCGATGGCCCGATGCATGGAATTGCATACTTAAGAAAGACTGATACCGGTCAAAACCGAGTAACCTTCCGTTAGCGTTCTGGCGGACGCCGGTTCAACGGGTTTCAACGGCCCGTTTTCTCAGCATCTCGATGATCATGTTGGTCACCTGCTCGATGGACCGGTCCGTGACGTCGATGACCGGCCATCCATGACGAAGAAAAAGCCGCCGCGCGTCGCGGACCTCGTTTCGCAGGCTATCGAGGTCGTCGTAGTCCGTGCCGTCCTTTTGATGCAACGCCTTCAGGCGGGCGCTTCGCACGGCGGCGAGCCGGGCGGGGTTGATGGTCAAGCCGACGACAAAAGGCCGGTCGGCCGCCGACAAGCCGCTCGGCAGCGGCACCCCGGGAACCAAGGGCACATTCGCCGCCTTGACGCCTCGAGAGGCCAGATACATGCAGGTGGGCGTTTTCGTCGCCCGCGAGACGCCGACGAGAACCACGTCGGCATTATCGAGGTCGTTGGCGCCCTGCCCATCGTCATGACTGAGCGTGTATTTCATCGCCTCGACCCGCTGATAGTAATCTTCGTCGAGGGTATCGCGGGTGCTGGTACGAAAGCGCACCGGGACGTCGAACCGATCGGACAACAGGCCGACAAGAGGCTCCAGGGCGAACAGGCAGGGTACGGAAAGCCGCTGGCAGCCCGCCTCAATTCCCTCGCGAATATCCGTCGCGGCGACGCTGTGGAGCACGAAGCCGCGCGTTTCGGCGATGGCCGCGAGGATGTCCGGAACCTGTCCGAGATGACGCACCGCCTTCCACAGCCGGCGCTCCACCTTGACGCCGTCCAATTGCGCCACGGCGTTCCGGGCCAGCATTTCGATCAACTCGCCGGATGCGTGAGAGACAAGATGCAGGAAAATGGTTTTACTCATGGTGGGCGCCGTTGCGGGCGACGTCAGCGGTTTGCCGTCACTGATGGAATCCTCCATCGAGGCGAAGCACGGTCCCGTTGATCATCACGTTCTTGATCACGTGTTTCACCAGCATGGCGAACTCGGACGGATCGCCAAATCGATGCGGGAAGGGGATGGAGCGGGCGAGCCGCGAATTGAGGTTCCGCTCCATCGCGAACAATGTGGGTGTTCCGAACAGGCCGGGGGCGATGCCGACGACGCGAATGCCCAGCGGACCCAGCTCCCGGGCGGCCGGAAGAATCATGCTGACGACACCGCCTTTCGACGCCGAATAGGCGGCCTCGCCACTTTGGCCCTCGTAGGCGGCCACCGAGGCGGTGGAAATAATGACGCCGCGCTCGCCCTGGGCGAGCTTGTCCAACCGCGCCATGTCCGCGGCCGCCAGTCGCATCATATTGAAGGTGGAGATGAGATTGACCTCCACCAACTGGCGAAAACTCTCGAGCGTCATTGGCGTGTCGTTGCTTAGGATTTTTTGAGAGTGCCCGCGACCGACGCAATGGACAAGGACCCGGGCGGCTCCGTTCGTCTCTCTGGCCTGCTTGAAGGCTGCTTCCGCGGCATCGGAATTCGCCATGTCGCAAGGAATGGCCAGCGCATCGATTTCCTTGGCAATGCCCGCGAGGCGAATCGCGTCGATGTCGATGACCGTGACCTTGGCTCCGGCCTCCGCGACAAACCGCGCCGTTTCCGCGCCTAACCCCGACGCCGCGCCGGTGACGACGGCGGCGTTTTGCCACAAATCCATTGAACCCTATCCCTGGCGAGTTTTTTTATGGTTCCTAACAGGGCACTGTAGGGATGAAAAGACCGTCACGCCAGCGCTGGTATCACTTCCAAATCGGCTTTCCTGTTCCGGGAAGGCCATAACGATCCCATTTGCGCGTGACGTCATCGATGATGGCGTCGGTCATGCGGATCTTGCGTCCCCAGGGCCGGTGGGTCTCGGGCGGGATTTTTTCCGTCGCGTCGATTCCCATCTTGCTTCCGAGCCCCGACTCGGGTGACGCGAAATCCAAGTAGTCGATGGGGGTGTGTTCGATGACCGTGGTGTCCCGGGCCGCGTCGACGTTGGTCGACACCGCCCAAATGACATCGTTCCAGTCTCGCGGATCGATATCGGAATCCACGACGATGACAAACTTCGTATACATGAACTGACGGAGAAACGACCAGACCCCCATCATGATTCGCTTGGCGTGCCCGGGGTACTGCTTGTTCATGGAAACCACCGCCACGCGATACGAGCACCCCTCCGGCGGCAGCCAGAAGTCCACGATCTCCGGGAACTGCTGTATGAGCAGCGGTATGAAGACCTCGTTCAACGCCTCGCCCAACACCGACGGCTCGTCGGGGGGGCGGCCGGTGAAGGTGGATAGATAGATGGGATTGCGGCGCATGGTGATCGCGCTGACCGTAAACACCGGGAACGGCTCCACCGTGTTGTAGTATCCTGTATGATCGCCGTAGGGGCCTTCGTCGCCGTAGTCCTCCAGCGACACGGAACCCTCGATGACGATCTCGGCCTGCGCCGGAACCTTCAACGGAACGGTCTTGCAGTCCACAAGCTCCACTTTCTTGCCGCGCAGCAGACCGGCGAACTGGTACTCCGACAGGGTGTCGGGGACGGGAGTCACGGCGGCAAGAATGGTTCCGGGATCGGCGCCGATCACGGCCGCCGCCGGCAGCGGCTCCGAGTGGCTTTGTTTCCAGCGGGCATGATGCTGGGCGCCGCCGCGGTGCTTGAGCCAGCGCATGTATGTGGTGTTCCGGCCGGTCACCTGCATCCGGTAGATGCCGAGGTTGAAGGCATCCCGCCGATCGGCGTCGGGCCCCTCGGCCGATGGCCCACGGGTGACGACCAAGGGCCATGTAATGAGCGGCGCCGGCTCTCCCGGCCAGCATGTTTGAACCGGCAAGCGCGCCAGGTCGATCCGGTCGCCTTTCAAGACGACCTCCTGACACGGCCCCGCGCTCACCGATTTCGGCTTCATGGTCAGCGCTTGCTTGATGAGCGGCAGCATTTCCAATGAATCGCGCAATCGCGCCGGAGGCTGCGGCTGTTTCAGAAAGGCCAGCATTTCGCCGATCTCTCGCAACTGCGGCGGCTCCCGGTTCAAGCCCCAGGCAACCCGCTCCACGGTGCCGAACAGATTGGCGAGCAGCGGCATTTCGTATCGCTCGCCGTTGCTTCCGACCACGTGCTCGAACAGGACCGCGGGCCCGGCCTCGGCGAGCAGACGGGTTTGGATTTCGGTGATCTCCAGCACCGGCGACACCGGCTCGGTCACGCGAACGAGCTGCCCCCTTGCCTCCAGAGACCGAACAAAATCACGCAGCGAAGTGAAAGTCATGGCGCAAACCTTCGTAAGAGGATTCTGTTCACTACCAAGGAGCCATGCCCCGCGACAAGCACGGCGAGCCGGGCGCTGACGAAAACGGGTGTGGCGCGCATGGAAAAACCCCCGGGAGATGTCCCCCGGGGGTGATCGAGTTAGCGCCGAGACGAGAGCGAACGGAACGATCAGAGGATGAAGTCGTTGCTTGTGAGATCGAAGATAAGCACGTCCTCGAGGAACACGTCGCCGCCACCGGCCTCGCTCAGCCTTATCCAGGTTCCATCGGACGCGCCCTCGGTCAGAAGCCCGACTTCGAACAGGTTCGAAAAGCCGAATTGCGAGACGTCGATCATGTCGGACGGCGGTGCTGGCGATCCCGAACAGCCGCAACTCGCCGGTGCGAAGTCGCTGATGGTGTCGGCGCCGCTCCAGAGATCGAAAAAGAAGGTGTCGGACCCCTCTCCGCCGGTCAGCAAATCGTTGCCGTCGCCGGACAAGATCAGGTCGTCGCCGCTCTCCGCCCTCAAGGGTGTCGTTGCCGTCGCCGCCGTCAATGGTGTCGTCGCCGGCGTTGCCGATGAGCTGGTTGTCCGCGCCGGAGCCCGTGAGACCATCGCCGCCGGCGCCACCGAAGGCATTCTCGATGTCTCCCAGGGTATCCGTGTCGATTTCGGGACCGTTGGCCGTGCCGGCGCCCAGATCCACGATGACCCCGCCCGTGGTGGTTTCGTAACTGACGGTATCGTTGCCGCCGCCGCCGTCCAGGGTATCGTCGCCGCCGGTTCCGCCCAACAGATCGTCACCGTCGTTGCCGAAAAGCTGGTTGTCGGCGGCCGAACCGATCAGGGTATCGTCGCCGGACCCGCCGACGGCGTTTTCGATGCCGTGGAGGGCGTCGTCACCGATGCCGGCGCCGGACGCGACGCCGACGCCCAGATCCACCAGCACGTCCTCGGTTTCGTCCTCATAGTTGATGGTGTCGTTGCCGCCGGCCCCCTTGTACTGATCGTCGTCGATGCTGCCACTGCCGAGGATCAGGTCGTCGCCGGAGCCGCCGTGAACGGTGTCGGGGCCGTCGCCGCCGGCGAGAGTGTCGTTTCCGCCGCCTCCGCGCAGCACGTCTCCGCCCGCCCCTCCGTCGAGGCTGTCGTTACCGGCATGGCCCCGGAGGGTGTCTTCCTCCGTCGCCGCCATTGAGCGTGTCGTTGCCGCCGCCACCTCGAAGCACGTCTTCCCCCGCGCCGCCGTTGAGGGTGTCGCCGCCGCCGGCGCCTTTGAGAGTGTCGTCGCCGTCACCGCCATCGAGAACGTCGTCGCCGTTGTTACCGTTCAAGACATCGTTGCCGTCGCCGCCCTCCAGGGTGTCTTGCTCTTCATTGCCGAAGATGGTGTCGTCGCCCGCGCCGCCCATGAGCAGGTCGCTGCCGGCCAGACCAAGGCCGCACGAAAGGGTCAGGTGAAAGATGGTGTCGTTGAAGTCGTGGTCGCCCAGGTTGGGCAGGTCTTCCCAGGCCTGAAGCTCCTGGCCGGTGGTGGTCAATCCGCCGGCGATGACCGTGTGATCCAAACCGCCGGGGTTCTTGGCGGGATCGGTGAAGTAGGCGGCGTTACCAGCGCCCGAGAAGACATAACCGCTATCGGCGTCGCGAATTTTCCAGATGCCGCCGTCGTGGAACACCTCCAGGTTCAGGGCGCTGGGGTCGCCACCAGCCAGCTCCGGTTCATTCAGGGCATAACCGTCGGGAATGAGAAAGAACCCGAGATTGTCGAACTCGCTCGCGGTGAGGGGAAGCTCGGTCACGAAATAGGCGAGCGCCGGATTGGTTTGCACATCGGCATTGGCCACGATCACCCGCGCTTGGAGGGTGTTGCTCTCGTACCAGCCGTAGGTACTCTTGAAGGCGGCCGACTCGCCGGCAAAGCGTATGGTCAGGCCGACGTTGCCGATACCGGCGGCGCTGTCGCCGTAGATCAGATCGTTACCGGCGCCACCGTCGATGGTGTCGCCGCCGCCGCCGCCGATCAGCGTGTCGTCGCCGTCCGCGCCGTCGATGAGATCGTTGCCGTCGTTGCCGCACAGAATGTTGTCCCGCGAATCGCCGGTGATGGTGTCTTCGCCGGAGCCGCCGAACACGTTCTCGATATCGATGACGATGTCGTCGCCGGTCTCGGGGCCGGTGGCGCTTTCATTGCCGAGATCGACGTTCACGCCATCGACGGTGCTTTCGAAGCTGATGGTGTCGTTACCGTCGCCGCCGACGTAGAGATCGTTGCCGTCGAAGCCTTCGTCGCCATCGACGATCCCGGCGACGATACTGTCGTCGCCCTCTCCGCCCATCACGGTGTCGTCGCCGCCGTTGCCCACGAGCACGTCATTGCCGCCTTGGCCGTCGATGAACTCTCCAGTTTCCGTGCCGAAGACGGTGTCGTCACCCTGGGTGGCGATGACGTTTTCGATGCTGATCAAGTGATCGGCTGTCCCATCCGGCAACACCACCATACCCGTTTGCAGATCGATCACCGCGCCGGTGTCGGTGCCGCTGTAGTCGGCGGTATCGTCACCCGGACCGCCGTCCAGGATGTCGTTACCGGGGTCGCCGACCAGGGTGTCGTCGCCGTCGCCGCCGGCCAAAGAATCATCGCCCGAGCCCCCTTCCAGAAGGTTGGCTTCGGCGGTGCCGATCAGGGTGTCGTCGCCGTCGCCGCCGATCGCGTTCTCGAAACCGAAGATGAACTCGGACATCGGGATGCCGGGGAACGTTGCGCGCTCGTTTGCGAGGTCGATCTCCACGGCCGACAGGGAGCCACTGTAGTCGACGGTGTCGTTGCCGGCGCCGCCGTCCAGACGGTCCTTGCCTTCGCCGCCACTGGCGATGTCGTCGCCGCCGCTGGCCAGGATGGTGTCGTTGCCGTCGCCGCCGAAGATGGAGTCGTCGTCGCGGTTTCCCGACAGCTCGTCATTGCCGCCGCCTCCATCGATGGTATCGTCGCCGTCCCCGCCGATGATGGTGTCGTCGCCATCGCCCCCGGTCAGGCTGTCGTTGCCGTTGGTGCCGATGATGAACTGATCATCGATTTAACAGTGAGCCCAACAGGTTGTCGGAATTGCTACCCATGAATGTGGTTCCTCGTTACTTCGAACGGCGCAAAAAAGTGGAGTGGCGCTGCATTTATGGAATTTGCGAGATGGTTGAGACGCGCGCGAACTCAGTGCGGTAAAATTCTATGACCCATTTGGGGTGAAGTCTACCAATATATGCCTTATAAATTAACCCATATGGGTTATTATTGTAAGCGGATCGGCACCGTTACTCTCTTACCGAGTTCGCAACCACGCGAATCGGCGCGATGTTTTTTTGCCATCCACATCGGAGTTCACGGCGTAACTGCAGAACAAGATTGGAAATTGCTTCTGGTTGACTCAACATGACGAACGCCGCCATCGTTTGGTTCCGTGACGATCTCAGAATGTCCGATCACCCGGCCTTGCATGCGGCGGTTACCGAGGGCCGGCCGATCGTTCCCGTCTACGTCCTGGATGACTGCTCCCCCGGACCTAGGCGGATGGGTGCCGCCACCCGCTGGTGGCTGCACCATAGCCTCGAAGCGCTGCGCGACACCCTCGCCAAGCGTGGCGCTTCCTTGATTATTCTTCGCGGGGATGCGGTCGAGATAATCCTCGACCTCGTCCGTGAAACGAATGCCGGGGCGGTCTACTGGAACCGTCATGTGGAGCCCCACTGGCAGGCGGCCGACCGCAGGCTGATCCCGCGATCTTGAGCGCGCGGGTGTGAAGACGCGGGAGTTCGCCGCCTCCCTCCTGTTCCAACCGGACGACATCCTCAGCCGAAAAAGAGAGCCCCTTCGGGTCTTTACGCCGTTCTGGAAGACCTGCCTGGCGTCCGAACCGCCGGCGGCCCCGCTCCCGGCGCCCGACAGGTTGGAGCGGTTGAACCCGCCTCCCAAGGCCGATGCCTTGGATAGCTGGGGGCTGCGTCCCTCGAAGCCGGACTGGGCAGGCGGCCTGAGGGAGACGTGGCGGCCCGGAGAGGCGCATGGATTGGAGCGTCTTCGAAGCTTTCTCGAGGAGGGTCTTTCCGATTACGCAAAGCTTCGCAATCGTCCCGAACCGGCGGCCACATCCATGTTGTCGCCCTACCTTCACTTCGGGGAGATCTCGCCGCGGCAGGTTTGGCACGCGGCGCGCATGGAAATGGATTCGAACCCGGGCTCCCATCGCGGAGGAGAAGCCTTTCTTCGCGAGTTGGGATGGCGTGACTTCTGTGCCCACTTGCTCGCCCGCGAGCCCGCAATGGCCGATGATCCCATGCAGCCGCGCTTCGAACGGTTCCCGTGGGCGGACAATCCGGAAGCCCTGACGGCGTGGCAACGGGGCCGGACCGGCTATCCCATCGTCGACGCCGGCATGCGGCAACTCTGGCACATGGGGTGGATGCACAACCGGGTCCGGATGATCGCGGCCTCTTTTTTGATCAAGGATCTATTGCTTCCCTGGCAACGGGGCGAGGCGTGGTTCTGGGATACGCTGGTGGACGCCGACATGGCCAACAACGCCGGCGGATGGCAGTGGGTGGCCGGTTGCGGCGCCGACGCCGCGCCGTATTTCCGCGTGTTCAATCCGGTCCTGCAGGGGGAAAAGTTCGATCCCGACGGTGACTATGTGCGCCGCTGGGTGCCGGAACTGGCGGGATGCCCAAATCGCTGGATCCACCGGCCCTGGGAAGCGCCGCCGCTTGAACTGGAAGCGGCCGGCATTCGCCTCGGCTCCACCTATCCGCCACCGATGGTCGATCACCATTCCGCGCGCCATCGCGCTCTCGCCGCTTTCGAGGCGGTCAAGCATACCTCACGCTCACCGATTGTTGGGCTTGCGAGCGAGTGTATCGAGCGTGTGATAAAACCAACACGCGAAAAAACAATATCAATCGTCCATAAAAATTGACCCGAATGCAGGTTGTAATAATGGCCTACAAATTCTTACATTCGTACACACACTGCCTCACTGACGTATCGAGGTGCGTGAAAATGATGCGGCAAACAGGCTGCGCGGGAATGTGCTTGGGGGTTAGGGGTCTCTTATGGCTGGGTAGGAACAATCCTCATGCGGTGGGTTTCACGGGGTCGACTTATAGCGTGCTTGATTGTTCTGCTCGTTACCGCCGCGAGTGCATGGGCCATTCGCTCCGAGACGCAAACGTCGCGCCTTCAGGCGGAAATTATCGTTCCCTTTGCCCGCGACCTGACGTTTTCGGTCGAGCCGGGTATTGATCCCGGCGGCCTTTTCCCGATTTCCGGACCGTACAACATGAGATTGGGGTATGCGGATATCCCCTCGTTCATCGCGTCCCTCGATCGTCAGGGGTTCACGGTCGAGCGGCAGGCGCGGCAGTCGAAAAACTTTCAAAAGTTTATCCGCTATGGCGGTTTCGCCGTTTTTCCGGAAAAGCCGCAGAGCGGCCTGACAATCCGGGATCGAAACGGCGACAAAATATACGAATCGCGGCATCCCGAGCGCGTATTCGAGAATTTCCAGGCGATTCCGCCGCTGATCGTCGACAGCCTTCTGTTCATCGAGAACCGGGAACTGCTCGCGGAGATCCATCCGACCAGCAATCCGGCGGTTGAGTGGGATCGATTCGCGGCCGCGGCCTGGAATTTGCTCGCGGAGTTCGTGGACCCGTCACAGCAGCGGTTCGGCGGCAGCACCCTGGCCACCCAGATCGAAAAGTACCGGCACTCACCGGAGGGCCGAACGACCAACGTGCTGGAAAAGCTGCGTCAAATCGCGACGGCGAGCGTGCGGGCATACAGCCATGGCCCCGACACGGGGCAGGCCCGGCGACAAATAGTCGTCGATTACGTGAACTCGACTCCACTCGCCGGGAGTCCTGGATTTGGCGAGATCATCGGTATCGGCGACGGTTTGTGGGGGTGGTACGGCACGAACTTTCGCGCGGCGACGACAATTCTCGAAACGCCCCCGACCAGCGAGATCGGTAAAGTGCTCCGCGGAACCATCTTCAAGCAAGTTGTGAGCCTGCTGTTGGCGCAGCGCCGGCCGTCTTACTACTTGGTGGAAGGACGTGAAGATCTTGTGCGCTTGACCGACATGTACCTGCGCCTGATGGCCAAGGCGGGCGCCATCGATGCGGAGCTGCGCGATGCGGCGCTGTCGGCCGATCTGGTGTTCCGGACCGAACCGCCGGCCCCCGCCGAGGTCTCGTTCGTTGACCGCAAGGCCCTGAACGCCATTCGGACGCGGTTGCTTTCGCTGATCGGCGCGCCGAACCTTTATCAGCTGGACCGCTTGGATATCGAGGCCGAGACCTCGCTCGACTCCGCCACGCAACGCCGTGTCACCGACGTTCTCAGACGGTTGACGGATCCCGATGAGGCAAGCCGGCTGGGGCTTACCGGTCGCCGGTTGCTCGGCGCCGGCAACGCCGACGAACTGGTTTACAGCGTGACCCTTTACGAACGCGGCAAGGACGTCAATTATCTGCGTATTCAGGCGGACAATCTCGAACGGCCCCTGGACATCAACGATGGCGGCAAGCTGGACCTCGGGTCCACCGCCAAGCTTCGCACCTTGGTGTCCTATCTGTCCATTATCGCCGACATTCACGCGCGTTTGGGAGGTTTGCCCGTGGAAGAGCTGCGCGCGGCGACCGCCGAGGCCGAGGATCCGTTGACTCGCTGGGCCGCCGCGTATCTGAGCGAAACTCCGGACCGTGGTTTGCGAGGGATCTTGGACGCGGCCATGAACCGCCGCTATTCGGCCAGTCCGTACGAGAATTTTTTCACCGGCGGAGGCGTTCATACATTTCACAACTTCAATCGCGACGACAACGGACGCACCATGCCGGTCGCCCAGGCGTTCCGCCACTCCGTCAACCTGGTGTTCATTCGGATGATGCGCGATATCGTCGATTACCAGCGGGCGCGGGGCCCGGTTTCGCCGCGAGAGGTATTGAACGATCGCAACCATCCGGCGCGTCTGGATTATCTTCGGCGGTTCGCGGACAAAGAGGGCAAGCAGTTCCTGAACCGCTTTTTCACGCGGTACGGCGATCTGGCGCCCGAAGAAGCGTTGACAAGCTTGTCCGAACGCGTGAGCGCCAGCCGCCATCGGCAGGCGGTGATCTACCGGTCGGTTCGCCCCCGGGCCAATGCCGCCGAGTTGCGCGCGTTTTTGCAACGCCGCCTTCCCGGCGCGAAGCTGAGCGATGCCGACGCCGCCGAGCTTCATGACCAGTATGGGCCGGAGCGCTTCTCCCTGGCCGACCGGGGCTATCTGGCGCGGATCCATCCCCTGGAGCTGTGGCTGGTAGGCTATCTGGTCGAGCACCCGAAAGCCAGCCGGCGGGAGGTTTTGGACGCGGGCGCCCAGGCGCGCCAGGACGCCTACGCCTGGCTGTTCAAGATGGCCCACAAGCGCGCCGCCAACACCCGCATTCTCACCATTCTCGAAGAGGACGCCTTCAAGCGCATTCACGCGTCCTGGTCGAAGGTGGGGTATCCGTTTGAGACATTGGTTCCCTCCCTGGCAACGGCGCTCGGCAGCTCCGCCGACCGGCCGCAGGCGCTGGCGGAACTGATGGAAATCATCATCAACGATGGCGTTAGGCGGCCGAGCGTTCGCCTCACGCGCCTGCATTTCGCCAAGTCGACTCCGTACGAGACCGTCGTGACGCCCGCGGCGGGCAGGGGCGAGCGTGTGCTTCCGAGCAAGGTGGCGGCGACCGTGCGCGAGGCCCTGATGGACGTGGTGGAACAAGGCACCGCCCGGCGGCTCGACGGTACCTTCGCCCGCCCGGGCGGCGCGAAGCTGGCGGTGGGGGGCAAAACCGGGACCGGAGACGACCTCCTTGACCGCAAAAGCGGTCCCAGCGGCACGGCGATCACGGGAAAAGCGGCGACCCGCAGCGCCGCGTTCGTGTTTTTCATCGGCGACCGCTTTTTTGGAACCGTCACCGCCCACGTGCCGGCAGAGGATGCTCGCGACCACCAGTTCACGAGCGCGCTTCCCGTTCAGGTTCTCAAGGCTCTCGCACCCGCCCTGGAGCCGCTGATCAACGGTCCGACGACGCCCCGGCGGCCGCGTTATCCGGAGAATACATTGGTGGAGGCTGGTCAATCCGGAGGATAGACCCTAAATACGTTGCTGAGCCCCCGCATTGTTGCCCGATGACTGTATACTTCCATGGCCGTAGCTTTTTGTCGATATGCCCAGTTTCTTCTCGCCATATGCCTGATCGCCGGCGCCGGCGGGGCCTCCGCCCAGGAAACCCCCGCCGCGGATCGGCCGCCCAGCGATATCGTCGGCGAGATCGTCGAGAGTTATACTTGGACCGAGGATACGTTGCTCGATATCGCCCGGGCCGACGGCCTGGGCTTGCTGGAGGTGATGGCCGCCAATCCCGGCGTGGATCCTTGGCTTCCCGGAAAGGCCACGTTTATCGTTCTGCCCAGCGCTCATGTTCTGCCCGACGCCCCGCGCAAGGGCATCGTCATCAACCTCGCCGAACTCCGGATCTACTTCTTCGATGGCAACGGGCAAATCCGCACCTTCCCCATCGGAGTCGGGCGCGAGGGGTTCACCACGCCGACGGGAACGACGCGCATCGTCAGGAAGCGCGCCCATCCCGAGTGGTATCCCACAAGCAACGCCCGCGCGGAGAATCCCGAACTGCCGGCGCGTGTTCCGGCCGGTCCCGACAATCCGCTCGGCGAGTATGCGATGTATCTCGGCTGGCCAACCTATCTAATTCACGGAACCAGCAAGCCCTGGGGCGTGGGCCGACGGGTCAGCCGTGGCTGCATCCGGCTGTATCCCGAAGATATCGATTGGCTGTTCGCGAACGTCAAGGTGGGAACGCCGGTCACCGTGGTTAATCAGACGATCAAATACGGCCGCAAGAACGGCGACCTGTACGTGGAGGTCCACCCCAGTCACGCTCAGTTGGATCAGATCGAGGAAGCGGGCGCAATGACGTTCGAGGAGACCCCCGATCAGACGGATCGGGTGTTGACGGTCGCGACGCCCGATGAGATTCCGCGCATCGACTGGACGGCGGTGGATCGGGCGTTTTCCGAGCGGCGCGGCTTGCCGGTTCGCATTACCCATCCGGCGCCGCCGACACCCCCCGCCCGCGATGAGCCCCAGCGGCTCGGGGCGCCGGAGCTTGGAACGGGCACCATGCCACCGCTCGAGAGAACCCTGCCACCGATCGAGAAGAGCGGGCCCGCGACCGGCCCCATCATGCCCGGGGCCATGCCGCCCCGGAGTTTTGGACCGCGGGACAGCCGGCTCCAATCGTCGTCCACCCATGGCTGACGCGGGAACTCCGTCGGGTTTTCAAGGATCTTGCCGGTTCTCGCCGAACACGTTCATCAGCCGTTGCCAGAAGCCGGGGCTGTCGGCACTCGCCGGCCGCGGCTGAGCTTGCGGCTGGGACGCGGGGATCACACGCGGCCGCGGCGGCGCCTCGCGGATCAGGCCGGGAAGCGGTTTCGCTTGGGTGCCCGCGTGAGCCTCGGACATGAACGACCGCCAGAGCTCCGCCGGCAGGTTTCCGCCGGTGACGCGCTTCATGGGGCGGCCATCGTCGTTTCCCATCCACACCCCGGTGACAAGGTCGGCGGTAAACCCGACGAACCAGGCGTCGCGATAGTTCTGGCTGGTGCCGGTCTTGCCGGCCGCCGGTCGCGACAGCCGGGCCGCGCGACCTGTCCCGTGCTCCACAACGTCCACGAGCATGCCGGTGAGGGCGGAGGTATGGTGGCGCGAAGCAACCCGGCCCGGTCCCGAGCCCGAGCGGGAGTAAAGGAGCCGGCCGTCGGCGTCGTGGATCGTGTCGATGCCATACGGCCAAACCCCGATGCCGCCGTTGGCAACGACCGCATACACCGATGTCAGTTCGATCAGGCTGACATCGTCGGTGCCGAGCGCAAGGCTGGGATTGGGCGCGAGATCCGCAGTGATGCCGAAGCGGCGGGCGGCGTCCATCACATTGCGCCGCCCCGCGGTTTCACTGACGCGAACGGCCACGGTGTTGATGGATTGGGAAAGGGCTTGACGCAACGTAACCTCGCCCTGGTAGCGGCCGTTGAAGTTGCGCGGACGCCATCCGTTCACCTGGATCGGGGAATCCATGAAGCGGCTCTCGGGAAGCAGTCCGGCCTCCAGACCGGCCAGATACACCAGTGGCTTAAACGCGGATCCGGATTGGCGGTAGGCTTGCACCGCCCGGTTGAACTTGCTGCGGCTATAAGTCCGGCCGCCAACCATGGCTCGGACGGCGCCGTCCAGGGTCATCGCGACGATCGCCGCCTGCGACACGTCCTTCTTTGCGCCCGGGCCGTTCAAAATCTCTTCGGCCGCGGTCTCGGCCAGCTCCTGAAGACGTGGATCCAAGGTCGTGGCGACAACCACATCGCGGTCGTGAGTGGATACGAAGTCGGAAACCTGAGCCAACACCCAGTCGACGAAATAACGGCTGCCATGGCGATCGCCCACGTCGGCGACGGCTGTTCCCTTGTGCAGTTGGGCGGCGCGGGCCTCGTCCGGTGACAGATAGCCGGCGTCGACCATGAGCCCGAGAACCTGTTCGGTTCGCTCGGCCGCGGTCTCGGGGCTGGCGATGGGATTGTAGCGCGACGGGGCTTTCAACAGCCCGGCCAGCATGGCCGCTTGGTATGTGGAGATCCGGGAGGCGGGTTGACCGAAGAACTTCCGTGCGGCGGCATCGACGCCAAACGCGCCGGCCCCGAAATAGGTGCGGTTAAGATAGATGGCGAGGATCTGGTCCTTGGTGAACTCGTGCTCCAGCCACAACGCCAGTGCCAATTCCTGGACTTTGCGTTTGATGGTGCGCTCGGGCGACAGGAACAGGTTTTTCGCCGCTTGTTGGGTGATGGTGCTGCCGCCTTGCACGACCGCGCCGGCGCGGATGTTGGCGACCATGGCGCGCATGAGGCCGAACACATCCAGGCCGAAATGATCGTAGAACCGGCGGTCCTCCGTCGCCAGCACCGCCAGCGGAAGCGCCGGCGGGAGGTCGGCGACTTGCAGCGTCGCTCCGTATACATCCCCGGACGTGGCGAGGACCGAACCGTCGGCCGCCTTCACGGTTACCGACGGACGGCGCGCGGCGGCCAGCGCTTCCTCCATGTGCGGCAGGTCGGCCAGATACCATGCGACAACACCGGCGCCGATCACGCCCAGCCAAATGGTGGCCACCGTCACCCATTTGAACGCCGTCCACCCCCAGCGTTTGCGTGTCTGCCGATGTGGCGGATGCGCGGCGTGCGCGCGCGGCGTCCCCGCCTTCGTTCGAACGCTATTTGGGCGATTGCTTTTTGGGGTTCGTGGTGTCTTCGGCATTTGGGAAAAATAGTAACCCGAATCGTCGCCGCTGGTTAGCCGGTTGAGCAATGGTGCCTAACTACCTAAAAAAACGGCAGAAATCCGAGCACGAGCCGACGGTCTTCTGGCCACGTTCATGGCAAATGCATTTCTCGGAAGCGAATCGGCGTTCCCCACACCCTCAACCGGAGCTCACGCGACGCCGCCTCGGGCCTGCAGCGCTTGGCTCGCGAGAGTGCGGCCCAGTTCCCAGAAACCACCCATGGAATGGCTGTCGCGAATGACCTTCTCGAAGCCGTTCACGGTCCAAGCGATATCATCGTCGCTGATCACCAGCGGCGGCAAGAGCTTGATCACCGACATGTTGTGACCCGCGACCTGGGCCAGGATACGATGATCCTTGAACAGCGGAATGAGGATAAGCTGACAGAACAGGCCCTTGGTGGCCTGCTCGGTCAGCGCGTAGGCGGCCTTGAGCCTGAGGCTCCGGGGCGGACCGAATTCGAGCGCCACCATCATGCCCTTACCGCGCACGTCCTTGACGATATCGAACGGGAGGAGCCGCTGGCGAAGGTCGCTTATCAAGCGATGACCCAAACTGGCGGCGCGCTCCACTAAATTTTCTTCTTCGATGACATCAAGTGTCGCGATACCCGCCGCCATCGCCAGGTCGTTCTTGGAGAAAGTGGACCCGTGGACGAACGCCCGGTCCATCCGGTCGAACACCTTGTCGAAAATCCATCGGCGCATGGCGACGGCGCCAACGGGCACGAAGCCACCGGACAGCGCCTTGGCCAGGAGTACGATGTCGGGCTCGACGCCCCAGTGCTCACAGGCGAGAAAGCGTCCGGTGCGGCCCATTCCGGTTTGGACCTCGTCGGCGACCAGCAGTGTCCGGTGTTTCCGGCACAAACGCTGGGCTTCACGGAGATAGGTATCGTCCGGAATATTGACTCCCTTGCCCTGAATGGGTTCGAGCACGAAGGCCGCCACGTCGTCTTTAGCCAGCACCCTCTCCAGCGCCGGCAAGTCATTGAACGGAATACGAGCGCAGTCGCCCACCAGCGGTTCGAAACGGTCGCGGAATCCCTCGTCGCCGTTGAGCGAGAGCGCGCCGTATGTCAGCCCGTGGAACGCGTGGTCGCAGAAGACAATTCTTGACCGGCGCGAGGCGGCCCGGCTGAACTTGATGGCGGCCTCCACCGTTTCAGCGCCCGAGTTACAGAAGAAGGATTTTTCCAGCCAAGGCATGTGACGGTTCAACCGCTCGGCCAAAAGTCCGGCCAGCAGCGAGACGTCCAGCTGGACCAAGCCCGCCAGATTGGCGTGCAATACCTTGTCCAGCGCGTCGACAATGGCGGGATGGTTGCGCCCCATGGCGAAGACGCCGAAGCCACTCAGGAGGTCGAGATAGCGGTTGCCATCCGTGTCGAACAGATGGGGGCCTTCGCCCTTTGCGTAGTCGGCATTGTAGCCGATGGTTTTGAGGACCCGCACGAGCTGCGAGTTGAGGTGACGATCGAACAGCTCGAACTTCTCGTCGCGACGCAGGGCCATCAAGTCAAGAGTATCGGTCGGCATGGCGATCAACCTCACATCCGCTCCGCCAACGTTCGGCGTCACAAGAAAAGGACACGCGGTGCCAACGGGCAGGGATAGCGACCGTCGGCATTTGACACTCTCCCCTACGAAGATATTTGCTTATTGTGCTATTTCTGCAATGTTTACTTACGAAAATTTGCATCCCGGCGTTTAATGTAGTAACCGGGTTAGTGTGCTGATAACGTTTGAGAAGTCAAGAGGCGCGTGGGGACGCTGGATCGAGGCATGGCGCAGCATCAACTGTGGATTTGCTGCGCGATCGCTCGCAACTAGATAGCTGGAATCGGGCGAAACCTGGATAGCAGGGACCGGGCGGAGCAATGAGTAAATAGTAATGGACAGCGATGTGTTGGGCGTTGGGCTGGAGCCCTTTGGGATTTCTCCGGACCCTCGGTTCGTGTATTTTGATCCAAAGCTGCGCCGGGACCACCAACTATTGCTCGACGGGTTGCGCAATGGGATCGGCCTTGCGATCGTTTCGGGCGAGCGCGGCGTCGGCAAGACTATGCTTCTTCACTGTCTTGCGGAGGAACTGGATGCCGCGGATCATCTTGTTGTTTATCTGTCCTGTCTTGGCGGTCCGTCTCTTGACGAGATCATGGTCGCCTTCGGGGTTCAGGTCGGCTTTCGTGGGCAGTCCGAGACAAACCAGGAAGCGGAAAACCGAATTAGCCTCGCCGGGATGCTGCGTTCGATCGGCGTTTGCGGAAACACGGCGATTTTGCTTTTGGATGATGCCGACAGTTTGACCGCGGAGACGCTGTCGGCGCTTCTGGCCATGCTCAAGGCAGACACGAACGATGACGCGGCTGTTTCCATCGTCCTGGCGGGTTCGCAGGATCTTGCGCGGCGATTGGATAGAATCCGCGATCGGCCCGGCGACCAACATGAGGCGCATGTCTCACTGACTCCGTTGAGTCTGCGGGACGTGGAATCGTACGTTTTGCACCGCCTCCAAATGGCGGGTTATGGGGGAACCCAGGTGCTTATGTCCGAAGCCATCGCTCGGGTGGCGCACTATTCCCATGGCAATCCACAAGCGATCAACCGCATATGCCGGGCCGCCATGGTGATCGCGGCCGGCCAGTCTCGAAAAGCAGTTTCCGCGCAGGTGATCGATCAGGTGGCCCCGAGCGGCGACGAGGGGCGCCCGCCGGAAACCATGAGGCCGGAAGCCATAAAGCCGGAAGCCATAAAGATCGAGCATGAGCGCCGCCCGCCTCAAGTGAACGCTGGACTGGACAAGGTCCGGGAAACCGTTGCAAGCGCCAATTCGCGGCGTCACGGAGTTTCACCTCGTTTCCAAGCCGCCCGCCCCACATTCACCCCAACGGCATCCGATGAGGCGTTGACTAGGGAACGCGCGGATCGGGTCATTGCCGGCGCCTCGATCGACGCACCGAACGAGAAGAATCGGACGTTGGGCTCCGAAATGCCGTCGGGCCGGGACCTAACCTCGCACGTGTTGGTGGATGCGAAAGACCTAACCCGGGCTCGGGTGCGCGGTCATGGGCGTAAGAGATGGGCGGCCCTGGGTGTGCTGTCGGTGGTTGGAGCGGTGGCCGTTTACCTGCTCGCGGACGGACAGACCAACGACAAAGCGTCGCTTAGTCCGGACGTTCCCGCCAACAGCGGGGAGGATACGTCGCGAACGGAGTCCCTTGCCGGACCGGCGCAATCCGGTGAGGTGTCGTCTCCAAGCGGGGTCGTGCGTTCGCCCGCTCCCGAACGGAATGAAACGGCGCTGTCCGAAGCATCGGGATCACCGTTGGAAAAAGCTGTTTTAATGGGCGATGTGAAAGCCATTGCGGCTCTTCTCGACGCGGGAGCGGACATCAATGCGCCGATCGCGGACGGCGGAACTCTCCTGATGGTTGCCGCGGACAAAGGCGACGAAGCCATGGTCCGCTACCTTATCGATCGGGGCGCCAACCCATCCCTTGGAACCAGCAACACGGACTCGGAGAGCGGATTTTCCACGGCGGCGGGGACGTCCGCGCCGGGCATGCCTCAAGCGTCCGGCGGTCCTGCTGCGCGGGAGAACGCCATAGTGGCCATGACTCATGAGGGATCGGAGATGGAAGGACAAATCGGCAAATCCGATCTGGGCGTTACGCCGCTGATCGCCGCCGCGAGAGCGGGGCACGCCGATGTCGTATATGCTCTTCTGACGGCGGGCGCGAAGGTCAATGCCGCCGACGCTCGGGGCCAAACCCCGCTGATGGCCGCCGTTGATGTGGGTGATAAAGAGAGCGTTCGATTGTTGTTGATGCGGGACGCCGATATTCATGCGGTGGACGACACGGGACGATCGGCGTTGGATATCGCCCGAGAGAAGAACCGGCCGGACCTTGTCCACCTGATTTCCACGCGAGCCGAGCCGGTTTCGCCGGAAACGGCGGCAACCCAGTTGTCAGCGCCCCCCCAACAGGCGAAGGTGGATGCCAAGAGCCTGGAACTGGAGGGTGCCGCAATGATGCAGCCACAGCCGCGCGAGCGTAGTCGGGCCGAAGGGGAATCGGCGCCGGGCGCAATGCGGGCCGAAGGGGAATCGGCGCCGGGCGCAATGCGGGCCGAAGGGGAATCGGCGCCGGGCGCAATAAAGAATCGGGCGCGCGCGACCCAAACGCAGAAATATCTCCGCGATTTAGGCTACGATCCCGGCCCGGTGGATGGCGTTCCGGGATCGAAGACGCAATCGGCCGTTCGTAGTTTCCAGAGAGATCAGGGAATCAAGGTCGATGGCCAAATCACGGCAAGCTTGCTGATGTCGCTGGCTGCCGAGGCCGGCACGCGGGAGGCCAGACAAATGACCGCCGAGATGCCGGCAAAAACAGCGCCCGCTCCGAAGACTCAGAACTTTTTCCACGCAATGCTCAGCGAACTGCAGAAGCTACGCGGCCTCGACTTCAACAGCACGGAAAACCCAGCGAAAATATATGAGTACTGCGGCAAGAATGCCGATAACTGGATATTTGACAAAGGAATTGGAGAAACAGTGTACTGCAAAAATTATTTGCAAAAAAAGAACCTGTAAACCCGATCGGTTATTGTTTTGCGCCGTCCAAGGGATATTCAGCCAGCGGCTCGTAATGGGGCCCCTCGTTTCCCAGATGACTGCGAAACAAGGTGAAATGCTCAACGCGAAACGGTCCCGAACGAAACCGGTCATGGGTTTCGATGTAGGCGCCGATACGGCCGGCGGCCCCTCGTCGAAACCGCGCGAGCGTTACATGCGCCTTGAACTTGCGCCCTTCGGGTTCCAAGCCTTCGCGGACCACGGCGGCCTCCACCTTTTCGCGCAGGCGCGTGAGCATTTCCGACTTCTCCACATTCGCCCATAGCGTATGAACCTTGCGCCCGGTTTCGAAACACCCGACACCCGACACGGCCAGATCGAAGGCCGGGAGATGGATGCGGCCGAGCGCCCGGTGGATGTCGTCGGCATCGCCCCGTCCCACCTCGCCGATAAAGCGAAGCGTCAAATGCATGTTGTCGGCGGCGACCCACCGGGCGCCCGGCACTCCGGAACACAAACCGGCGAGGTCCGATTGAACGTTTCCGGGGAGCGGGACCGCGACGAACAGGCGGAGCATGATGGGTCTCGGCTCTAGTGGTCCGGATCTAACATATGGTTCTATGTGAATAGCGTCAGGACGCCGGTATAGCCATAGATCCGGCCGTTGGAAATCTCTCCGCCACAATAGAATCCGACCAAGGGAATGTCGCCCAATTGATCCTGCAGGATAGCCATCTCGCGTCCGGGCTCGCCGAACATCCCCGGTCCACGGGCGACACACGAGAAATACACCCCGCCGCGGGGCGGCCCGCTCAGCCTCTTCTGTAAATTCACCATCTTGATTTTCAGGTCGTGTTCGGCGGTTCGCGGATCGCGGCGCACGAACATCACGCGATCGCCCACGGAAACGGGTTCGCCGATCGCCAGCCACCCGTGCTCGGGATCGATGGCGATCAGGTTGCGGACCATGTAGTCGCCGGTGTCCGAACCGGGCAGCGGAATCGCCGCGTGGATGTACCCGGTCACCCGGTTGAGGTCGCGGGCCAGGAGTTCACCGATATCCTCCTTGAACACGTCCAGCGCGCAGCGGCCGTCAAGGCCGATCAACACATTGTCCAGGCAGTCGGAAATCAGATGATGGCCGCCCACGGGGTCGCATCCCTGGCTCAGAGCGGTCTGTACTCCCACGTCCGGGCCGAACAGAACGCCGGAGAGGCCGCCACCGGTGATGCGCTCCGCCACCTGGTGGCAGGCGGCCCGCGACGATGTCAGCCCTCCCACCAGAAACATGGCGCCGTGCCCCGCGAGTTCATCGATTAACCGCGGGGTTCGGGGATTGGTGGGATCGCCGTGAACAATACCGAAATGGGGAGACGCCCCGGCGATCCAGGATCGGTTTTCCGGCGACAGCTGATCGGCATCCTCGCTGATGGCGGGAAAGACGCGAAACGACTCCTCGGGAAGATGGGCCGCCATCACCGCCACCGCCCGGCAGTCGAAATATTCCGCGCGCTCGGCGCAAATTCCGATGCCGACGCTGCCCACCCAATGCTCGATGCCGGTCTTCTGACGAAGGTAAGCGAGGATCTTGCCGAAATCCTCCGCCAGGAGATCGGTGACGTAGATAAAGGCGAAATTGGCCTCCCGGGCGACGCTGGCGAGACCGTCGGCGCAGGCCTGTGCGGCGTGGGCCCAATCCTCGCCGGCGGCATGAACGGTCTTGAATCGGTTCATTTCGCTTTCTCCGCTTGGTTGACCAGCGTCTTGACCGCCGGCGTGATGCGGCGGACGATTTCGGCGACGCCGTCGCGATTGGGGTGGATGCCGTCGTCCTGGTTGAGATCCGGGTCCGCGGCGACGCCGTCCAGGAAGAACGGATAAAGCGGCGCGCCATGGCTGGCGGCGAGCCGGGGGAAAACGGCGTCGAACGCCTCCACGTACTCGCGGCCAAGGTTCGGCGGCGCCCGCATTCCCGCGATCAGGATCGGCAATCCGCGCTCCCCGAGACGGCCGACGATGCGATCGAGATTTTCGTAGGTCACGTCGGGGTCGAAGCCCCTGAGGCCATCATTGGCGCCAAGCTCGACGATCACCGCGTCCGGACCGTCGGCGCCGGCCGAGTCCAAGAGCCAATCCAGGCGAGCCAAGCCGCCGGCGGTCGTATCTCCGGACACGCCGGCGTTGATCACCATGACGTCGAGACCCTCGGCGCGCAACGACCGCTCGAGTTGAGCCGCGAACCCGTCCTGTCGCGGCAAACCATAGCCGGCCGCTAGGCTGTCGCCCAGGACCAGAAGACGCGTGGGCCCGGACGCCCCGCCCGCCCCCGGCGCGAGGACCGCGAAAGCAAGGACGGCGAGAAGCAGAAACCCCCTCGCGTTGACAAAGCATCGCGCCAGGCCATATCGGGTAGACACATACCCGCCACCCATTGCCGCGCTCGGGGTCCATTTCGATGCCAGGGTCATTCCCTCCTCACGGTCTTGAAACGCCTCACGGTGTTGATACGAACCGCGCCGCCGTCGTCCTCGACGGCGTCCATCTGCAACTCACCTCGGCCGCCGGCGTTGTCAATGTTCTTCGCGGCATTAATTTGACCATCGGGGCCGGAGAGACCGTCGGGGTCGTCGGACCTTCGGGATCCGGCAAGACCAGCATGCTGATGGTCATCGCCGGCCTCGAGAAACCCACCAGCGGACTCGTCCGCGCCGCCGGAACCGCGTTCGATGGTCTCGACGAGGATGCGCTCGCTGTGTTCCGGCGTGATCATGTGGGCATCGTATTTCAAAATTTCCACCTTGTCCCCACCATGACGGCTTTGGAGAACGTCGCCCTGCCGCTGGAGTTCGCCGGCGCGGCGGACGCCCTCGATCGCGCGGACGCGCAACTGGCCAGCGTCGGCCTCGGTCATCGCCTGCATCACTACCCAGGTCAACTGTCCGGCGGCGAGCAGCAGCGGGTCGCGCTCGGCCGCGCGTTCGTCACCGAGCCGGAGATCCTGCTGGCCGACGAACCCACCGGCAACCTCGACGGCGCCACCGGCGACGCGGTGATGGAAGTGCTGTTCGATCTTCAGGAACGGCGCGGCACGACGCTGATTCTGATCACCCACGAACGCGCGCTGGCCTCCCGGTGCGGACGGATCGTCCATCTCGTGGACGGACTGATCGCCGAGGACGAGACGCGGCAACCGGGCGCCGCGGCGGCGGCCGGCGGCTTCGCATGAGAGAACTGCAATCACCCTGGCGGCTCGCCGGGCGTTTGGCCCGGCGCGAGCTCCGATCCGGTCTGTCCGGCTTTCGTGTTCTGGTGATCAGCCTGGCCATCGGCGTCGCCGCCATCGCCGCCGTCGGCACGGTCAACCAATCGGTGATCGCCGGCCTTCGCGCCGACGCCCGGACCCTGCTGGGCGGCGACGTGGATCTGCGGCTTCTGCACCGTTCGCTCGCGGCCGAACAGGACGCCTATCTGCAACGGCGTTCCGCCGCGTTGTCCCATATGACCGAAATGCGGGCCATGGCCCGCCCGGCTGCGAACCGGGATGCCCGCGCGATGGTGGAGCTGAAAGCGGTGGACCGAGCCTATCCGCTAGTGGGCGCCGCCGAACTCGCCCCCGCGATGCCGCTCGCCGACGCGTTGGCGCGCCGCGACGGCGTCTGGGGGGCGGTCGCCGAGCAGAATGTGCTCGACCGCCTTGGGGTCAAGGTAGGCGACCGGGTGAAGGTGGGCGACACCGTTCTCGACATTCGCGCAAGTCTGGTCAGCGAGCCCGACCGCGTCGCCAGCGTGTTCAACTTCGGCCCCCGCCTGATGATCACCGCCGACGCCTTGCCGGAGACCGGCCTGGTCCGGCCCGGCAGCATGATCCGCTACCACACCCGGGCGACGCTTCCGGCCGGCGCCGACGTCAAGGCGTGGACCGAGGCGCTGAACGCCGAGTTTCCCACCGCCGGCTGGCGGGTGCAGAACACCTCCGAGGCCGCCCCCGGGGTGCGTATTTTCGTCGAACGCATGACGGTCTTTCTGACCTTCGCCGGTCTGACCGCGCTTCTGGTGGGCGGCATCGGCGTCGGCAACGCGGTAAAGAATTACATGGACGGCCGAGTCGCCACCATCGCCACCTTCAAGTGCGTCGGCGCGCCGGGGACGCTGGTTTTCCGCGTGTATCTGCTGCAGATCCTATTCTTGTCGATGCTCGGCATCGTCATCGGGCTGGTCGCCGGGATCGCCCTGACCGCCGTGGCCCTGGAGGCCGCCGCCGGCATTTTGCCGGTGCGCGCGGAGACCGGGATCTACCCGCTGCCGATCGTTCAGGCCGCCGCGCTCGGCCTGTTGACGGCGTTCACCTTCGCGCTGTGGCCGCTGGCCCGGGCGCGCGATATCCCGGCCGCCAACCTGTTCCGCCAGGCGGTGGCGCCGGCCACCGGCCGACCGCGCCCCGTCTATCTGGCGGTGACAGCTTTTTGTGCCCTAGGGCTCGCGGCGCTGGTCATCGTCACCGCGCTGGACCGTAACCTGGCCTACTGGTTCGTCGGCGGCGCGGCGCTGACGCTGCTGACCTTCAAGGGCGCGGGAACCCTGATCGTGACTCTGGTTCAGCGCCTGCCGCGTCCGCGCAACGCCGAATTCCGGCTGGCGCTCAGCAACCTGTCGCGGCCGGGAACGCCGACGCCGAGCGTCGTCCTGTCGCTGGGCATGGGGCTCGCGGTGCTGGTGGCGCTGGTGCTGATCGAGGGCAACCTGCGCGCCCAGATTAATGAGCGCCTCCCGAAAGCCGCGCCAAGTCTCTTTTTCATCGATATCCAGGACAACCAGGTCGCCGCGTTCGACACCACCGTTCAGCAAGCGGCGGGCGTGGACGACATGCGCCGAGTGCCGTCGCTGCGCGGCCGCATCGTGCGGATCGCCGGCGTGCCCGTGGAGCAGGCCACCATCGACCCCGACTCCGCGTGGGCCGTTCGCGGGGACCGCGCGCTCACCTATGCCGCGACGCCGCCGGAAGACGCCAAGATCGTCGCCGGATCCTGGTGGCCCGAGGATTACGCCGGCGAGCCCATCGTGTCGTTCGACGCCGGTCTGGCCAAGGGGTTCGGGGTCGGGGTCGGCGACACCTTGACCCTCAACGTGCTCGGCCGCGAGATCGACGTGCGGATCGCGTCGCTCCGCGAGATCGACTGGCGCGCCGTTCCCTTCGACTTCGCCCTGATCCTGGCGCCCGGAACCTTGGACGGCGCGCCCCATACCCATATCGCCGCCGTGTACACCGACTCGGACGACGAATCCGCCGTGGAAAAAGCGGTGTCCGACCGGTTCGACAACGTCACCGCCATCCGCGTGCGCGAAGCCCTAGAGGCGGTCAACTCGATGATCGAGGGCATCGGCCAGGGCATCCGCGCCGCCGCGTCGGTTGCGGTGCTCGTCGGCGCCTTGGTGGTCGCGGGCGCCATCGCCGCCGGCCGCCGGCGCCGGCAGTACGATGCCGTGATCTTCAAGGTTCTGGGCGCCACCCGGCGGCGCATCGCCGCGAGTTTCCTGATGGAATACGGCCTGCTCGGCCTCGCCACCGGGGTGGCGGCCGCGTTTGTGGGCACCGTTGTGGCATGGGCGGTGACGGTTTTTCTGATGCGCATGCCCTGGGTGTTTTTGCCGGGAGCGGTGATGGCCACGATCGCGGCGTGCGTTGTTCTGACGCTGTTGATGGGGTTCGCCGGCACCTGGCGGGTGCTGGGGGAGAAGAGCAGCTCCTATCTGCGCAATGAATAGCGTCCGAATGGACTTGCACGCGGCGACGCCCGTGCCATATTAGCGATAGGAATGTCAGTTTCTGAAAAAAGAGGTTTTAAATGGCTATAGGACCAGGCAGACGCTTCAATCTGCGCACCGACACCATGACCCGGCCGCAGGCCGAGGCCGCTCAGATCGATGTGGGCCTTCGCCAGTACATGCTTCGGGTCTACAACTACATGGCCCTCGGCGTCGCCCTGACGGGCGTCATCGCCATGGTGGTGGCCATGAACCCGGCCGTCATGCAGGCGATCGTCGGCGGCCCGTTCGTGTGGGTGCTGTTCATCGGCATCCTCGGCATGGGCTTCGTCGCGCCGCGGATCATGATGAGCAAGAGCGTGGTCGCCGCCCAGGCGTGCTTCTGGGTCTACGCGGCCATGTGGGGCGCCCTGATCGCGCCCTACTTCTACATCTACACCCAGGAAAGCATCGCCCGGGTGTTCTTCATCACCGCCGGCGCGTTCGCCGCGACCAGCCTCTATGGGTACACCACCAAGAGGGATCTCACGGCGATGGGCCGGTTCCTGACCATGGCCACCTTCGGCATCCTGATCGCGATCGTGGTGAACCTGTTCCTGCAGTCCACCGGGCTGCACCTGCTCATGTCCATCGTGGTGCCGCTGATCTTCGCCGGCTCTCACCGCCTTCGAGACCCAGCAGATCAAGGGCTGGTACTACGAGGGCGACCAGGGCGACGTGACCCACCGCAAGGCCATCTTCGGCGCGTTCCTGCTGTACGGCAGCTTCGTGACCATGTTCGTGTGGCTGATGCAACTGTTCGGCGTCGCCCGCAACTAGCGGCCGGGCCGGCATAACCAACAGCGAAGCCCCCGGGAGCACTTCCCGGGGGTTTTTTCGCGAGCGAACCCTACGATCCGGCCTTCTCGGCGAATTGATCATAGGCCTCCAGCGCGTAGGCGCCATACACGGTGGCGGGACCGCCGTTCATCATGATGGCGACGGCGATGGTGTCCATCATCTCCTGGCGGGTGGCCCCGTGCTTGACGGCGCCCCGGATGTGAAACCCCAGGCACCCGTCGCAGCGGAGCGCAATGGATATGGCGGTGGCCATCAGCTCCTTGGTCTTGGCGTCGAGCGCGCTCGGCGCCTTGGCCTGGTCGGCGCAATCCGCGAACCCCTTCATGGGACCGGGAATGCCCTTGTGCATGTCCCTCATGACTTTCGAGAGATGGGAAACGATTTCGGGATAGTTCTTTTCGCTCACGGGAGGATCTCCTGACAGGCCGACGCTTATTAGAAAAATCTAATTTAAGGCGTTACGCTATACCCTCCGGCGCTTGTGTGCAACCGGGGACCGGACAAAATTCGCTCATCCGCGACCTACTCGAAGGCGCCGGCGGACGGGCTCGTCGCGGAGCGGGGCTTGCCGAAGAAGTCCCGGGTGATCGCCATGCGCGGATCCCGAGTGACCGCGAACGCGGCGTTGCCGGATCCAGCCGCCGGGGAGCGCTCCGTCAGGCGGTAGTCGTCTCCGGCATAATCCACGAAGCCGTCGGGCGCCGCCACGCCCACGATGCTGTGGCGGTCGTTGCCGGTATCGGTTTTCCAGTCCTCGAAGCTCCGGAAGGTGGGGCCGTCGTTGTCGGCGTCGGACATCAGCCAGCCGGTCTCCAGGGGCGCGCGGGTGAGGTACACGGTGTGGTCGGTGAACAGGTTGCGGTATTTGTCCGCCCTGCCGCCGCTCTGATCGTAGACCCAGAACGGGTCCGGCACGTTGATGAACAGCAGATTGTTGCGGCCGAAGGACGGATAGCGCATGTCCTCCCACAGCCGGTAGAACGCGTGGCTGGAAAAATCGCGCTCCAGAAGCAGCGGCAGCTTGTCCGGGTCCCAGACATAGGTGTTGTGGACGAACAGATTGCTCCAGCCTTCATGATAGTCGCCGTGGTAGGCGTTGATCATCAGGTTGTTGGCCCACAGCACCGCGCTGGAGCCGTCGCCGAACTCGCCCGGGGTCTTGGTGAGCGTGGCGTTGCGGACGATGTTGCGCTCGATCCTCAGGAACCGGTCGCGGGCGCCGCCCCGCCGGTAGCCCACGTCGATGGCGGCGTCGCCGTACCGCCGCAGCCAGTTCTCGACGACGTTGTTGAAGATCACCCCGTCGGCGGGGGTATGGACGAGGATGGCGTCGTGATTGCGCCGCGTCCCGTCGCCGCCCGTCAGGTCGTGGATATAGCTGTTCTGGATCACCAGCCACTCCAGATCCCGCCAGCCCGGCCCCCCGAAACTCCCCTTCCGCTGCGCATTCCCGTTCTCGATGAAGATCCCGCCGCCCGAGCGGTGGCGGCCGGACTTGTCGTAGTCGATGCCGGCGATCTCCACGTTGTCGATCAGCACGTCGCGGCACCCCTTGATCTTGATATGCGAATGCTCCACCGCGCCCGCGAACGAGCTGTTCCGGATCACGGCGGTGTCGCAGTTCTCGATCAGCACCGAATGATAGCCGCGATAATCGGGATCTTTTTGCACCACCGCCACGTCCTCGATGATCACGGTCTTGACGTCGCGGATCCGATAGACCTGGTTGTCGTACCCCCGCCACGGCCAGCTCACCTCCAGCGCCTCGCCCGAGATGTGGACGCGGTCTTGGTCGGCGTACCAACGTTTGGCGTCGTCGCCGGAGAGCGTTTCGAAGGCACGATTGGCCGGGTCCTGCCGTGCCATGTCCTTGCCGTTGGGCAGCGCCGACCAGTCGCTCCGATAGGCCTCGCTGTACTGGCCATGTTCCTTGATGATGCCGAGTCCCGTCTCGGCATGGCTGGCGCTGATTGGCCAGGATAAGGCGCAGGCCAACGCAACGAACACACGCAGGATCAAACGGGCCACCCTCATCCAAGGGTCTCCTTCACTGTGATCACGGTGTTAAATTCGTTTGGTTGTCACGTAAAGCCGGAACACCCCGCCGGTAACGATTTAGCGGCGGGGAATCCTCGTCCAAGAAGAAGGTGGGTCGAATTCTAGCGGGGTGGATTGGGCCGCTCGTTGAGCCGGTTGAGCCACTGCCCCAACCATTCAAGTTTTCGCTTGAGTTCTTCGTTGCCCGCGCCGTCTTGGCGGCTACCACCTTCAGCTTTCCAACGGTTATGAATGTCCGCGTATTCAATACCGGTCTTATGGTGGATGACCGCAACAAGCTTCTGAATTTTTTTTCGAAGACGATTGTTCTGTTGATCCCAAGGTCTCTCCAGGATCGCATGAATTCGAACTGAGCGGTTCTTGCGGGAACTTTTCGGTGGCCAAATATCGCAGGATTCGAGCGATAACCGGGTCAGGCGTTCTGTTGAGCTCCGGATCTTTTAGGCCCTGCTTCAATCGACGTGCAGCGGCGATTTCCACAGGATCGAACGCTTCTCCCAGGTATATGGCACCATCTTCGCGACCCGTCGAACCAACTGGAAGGAACGAGAACGCCAACGTTTCTTCTGTATATCCTTCACGTGAAACGGGTTGCGAGTTATCCGTGAGTTCATGGTTACGCTCGTCTTGAATTTCGCGGGCCATTCGGATCAAGCGTGAATCTTTCGGGAGATAGACGAAAGCTGTCTGCTCATCCAACGTGTCTATCACGCGAACGAACCGGCCCACGGCCTGTCGGAAGAACAACTCCGAAACGATGTTGGTGGCATAGACACCAACACGTAGCCTCGGAACGTCAACACCTTCCGACACCATCTTTACAGCAACGATCCAGAGATCGTCTGAGTTAGCGAAGGTGTCGATATCTTCGGATGCGGTTTCACTGTCTGAAATCGCGACGGTTGGCCTCACGCTCGTGATGTCTTCTAAAAGTTTGGCGACAACAGTTGCATGACCTTGATCGACTGCGAGTACAAGACCAGCCGCATCTGAGTGGCCTTGTGCGCGTATCTTTTCCAGGTGCTCATTTGCATCCTCCAGCATTTGACGAAGGAAATCACCCGACGGTGATAGCGCTGTGCGAAGCCGCCGAGACTGACCTTTCTCATTCAGATCATCCGCAAACGAAGCGTCGATCAATCCCGACCCTTCCAACCATTCCATCCGTCCCTCGTAACCGGGAAACACAATCGACCGACAAACGTCGTCCCGTAACGCTTCCGAGTAGCCGTAACTGAACGACGCTGCGCTTCGACCATCCTCATATTCGACAAACGGGATAGGGTTTGAGTCACGGCGAAAGGGTGTTCCCGATAGCGCAAGACGAAATACGGCGTTTTCGAAGGCGCGCCTAAGACCATCGCCCCAGGCCTTTGTCTCTCCGGCGTGGTGGATCTCATCAAAAACCACCAGCGTCTTGGCGCGGCTACAGTGAAGCCGATGCGGCTCGGGCATACGTCCGACCTGTGCGTAGGTCACCACCACGCCCGACGTTCCCCGTGGTCGAGGTATGCCTCGGGCTGCTGACCGATTTTGGTATTGACCGGTAAGGTCGATCTCAAAACGCTTAGCCGCTTTGACCCATTGGCCTTTAAGCTGGTCCGTTGAAGTGACGATTACAACGTGATCAATGACTCCGCCGGCAAGGAAGTCGGCCGCGACCCGGAGAGCAAAAGTGGTTTTCCCTGCTCCTGGCGTCGCAACGGCGAGAAAATCCGTTTTGCCGCTTTCCAAATCCGCGTGCAGTGCGGCCCGCGCCGCCTTCTGCCATTTCCGGAGGCGTATGAGCGCCTTACGCGGGTGCTCTGGTAACGAATTTCCCTTCCGCAGGTTACAAACGGGGCAAAGTGCCTGACCATTTGCAACGTCGGTTTCTCCGCCGCGCGCCCACGGCACCAAATGATCGCCGTGCCATGCATCGGACAATTCCTTTCCGCAACTTTCGCACCGACCACTGGCGGCCTCGAACAGAGCAAACTTTGCAGCATCGGAGAACAGCCGGCGTGAAGATTGGGAATCCTTTGGGTTAGTCGTCATCCGCGCCTCCTTACTCACAATGCGATTGGTCAAAAATGCCATGATGTGTTTGTACCAATGCCAAGGCGCAACGGTATTGTGCCTCTCCCCACGAACATGGCTTATACGGGAAGTCGCCTATGGCCTCTGCAATGCAGGCGTTAGGCGTATAACCTTGGAAGCGACGAATTGCACAAAACTCGATGGCTCTATCAATCGCACAGTTCCAAACTGCGGTTTCGCAGATGCACCTCTCCTGAGGCCACGCTGCAAATAGTGACGTCATCATCATATAAAAAGCCTTTCCGCCGCGCCGCCTGAGCGGATCGCGAGATAAAGGCATGCAGGAGCAAGGAAGACCCGATTAGAACTAAGTCTCGATTCTTGGCTTTCGAGTGCTTAATATGATCAGCGTCATAATCTCCTAAGCGCTCATACATGCGTTTTGGATTTCGGTCGAGCCTGGTGCTGGAACACCGGGCTCGATTCGCTTTGACCTTCGAAAGCCACAAGCGTTAGCTCTGGAAGGATTCGTCGGTTTCATTATGGTTTCTTTGCGCTTCTCCTTTACTCAATACCAATCGGCGCTCCAAGCCATTCATTCCTAAGAATCAGATAATAGTCATAGTATGGAATCGCTACATGCAGATTCCGTGACGATACCAACGTCTTTTCACGCGCGCGACGGCCTGAAGCGAGAGCAACGCCGGTGGAAGCTACCGACAGCCGCCCACATGTCCTCCGGGCCGAATATCGCGCCCACAAGCGTCTTTTCCGCCTGGATGCTGTGCGGTGGCCAGCTAAGCCCGGAAGCCAAGGCGCCAACGCCCCGAAATTCGAATGGTCGGTTTACCGCGGAGATGAATCCCATGTCTCGTACTATACTTGATGGCGACGGGACCGCGTATCGGGAAATCACCAAATAGCGGGGACTGTTCGGGCGGTTTCCGTTTTGCTGTGAACCAGAGGGGCTTTTCGAGAGCAAAACTGCGGATAACCAACAAATTAAGCAATTCGCCAAGACGGTTCAGCGCTTGGCGTGCCCCATGAACAAGAGCAATTCGAGGCATGGCCAACCACTTTTCAGGCGCGCCCCAAATCGCCAGTCATAAAGAGAAGCGCAAAGCCAAATATACGCGTATTTGCCAGCTCGTAGCGCAGGTAACCGGAATAAAAGGGTGTAGACCCGTCCGCGAGCCGTGACGCCCCAACACAATAGCCTGACCGAACCGCGTCATCGCGAGGCGCGGAGCAACGAAGCGATCCGGGATGATGCGTGCGGCCATCGGCGGTGCTGGATTGCCGCGCTTCGCTCGCAAAGACGGCGGCGGAGCTTATGGGCGGGGATCATCCGACCTTGACCGACGGCGTTTCGCCCTCTAATGTTCTTTTTTTGTTCCATTCAGCCGCCGCCAATTGCGAGGTCGTTAATTGGAACGAACGGTCCAATATGACGACAAATGACGACATCGAAAGCGGAACGATCCGGCGTCAAAACGGCGTGTTTTGTTTATTATCAAGGACTTACATCGTTGCGGAGAAAGAATAAGCACTCTTGAATGTACGTTTGATATCAATGGGTTCCAGACAAAAATGACGACAAATGATGACAAATGACGACATTTTGAGCCGTTTTATTTTGGCCCAATGAAATCAAGTACTTAGCGAATGTCAAGTCGTCAAATGTCGTCTTTTTCGCGAAAAATGTCGTCATTTTGGGCCTTTTTTTGACGACACGTGTCGTCAACACGGTTCGGCTTGGCCTCCGGCGACCGATCTTGACGAGGCTGGACCCTGAGCGGGGAAACGGTCCCTCTTGGGGCGGCGGGCGGTTCGGCCTTGCGGCTCCTGTCTCCCGCGAGCGCCGGATGGGTTCGCCCTTCCGTGCCACGGCCCAATTGGGTATAATCGAGCGCTAACACGCGGGGGGCGTTGCCCGAGGGAACTGCTCGATAAAATCTGATCGCGGGACATTCCGGGAGCCGGTTTGCCGGCGGATGGGGAGGTAAGCATGGGACGTTATCTGTTCGCGGCCATCGTCGCATTGACGCTTGGCGTTTTCGCCGGCGTTGCCGGGGCCGATCCGTGGATGGGCCATCTGGAAGTGCGCGACAACGCGGTGTGGCCGCAGGGCCGGTCGGGCAACTACGGCACGGTCAAGTACTTCATCGACGAGAACGCCAACCAGACCATCCCGATCGAGGTGACGGTGGAAATCTGGGCCGATGGCCAGCCGGCGGGCGCCGTCGAAGCGCAGGTGTTCACCAACCTAAACCGGCGCGATTTCGCCAAGGTGTTCGAGACCGTTGGCGCGGCGGGCCTGAGCGACAGCTACTTCGTCACGGCGCCCATGACCCATATCGGTCAGAGCGGCAACAATCATGTCTTCCGCGCCAATCTCAACATCGACAAGGCCGGCGCCTATCGCCTGACGACCCGGTTCCGGATCAATGGCGGGCCGTGGCTGTGGCATAACGATTTCGCGTTCGATGGCGTCAAGCAGCGCGACGCCGCCATCGTCGTTTCGCCCGCGAAGGCCCGCGATCTCTCGCTTTACGAGATCAACACCTTCGTGGTCGAGGCGTTTCCCGGCGGCGGCGAGGCGCAGCGGAGCACGCTGGAGGATTTAACCGACCACGACACCGACGGCTTCGATCCGTTCAACCTGGACTATGTCCGCCATACCCTCGGCTTCAACGCCATCTGGTTGATGCCGGTCTTTCCCATCACCGGCGAACGCTACGATCCAAATTCCCATACCGACGTCCCCAACGTGTCGCCGGGCAGCCCCTATTCGACGCGGAACTATTTCGCGGTGAACGGCCTGTTCGACGAAACCGGCGACGCGGGCGCGGCCATGAACGAATTCCAGCACATGGTCGACCGGGCGGAAAACGTGGGCCTCGACGTGTTCATCGACGTGGCGCTCAACCACTCCGGCCGGGATACGGTGTTCGGCCAGGGGGCGGCCGATATCGGCGCCGTTCCGCCGTCGGACGTGGGCGTGCAGATCCGCAACCGGCGGCCGTCGTGGGCGACCAACAACGCCGACTATCGGGCCCACGCCAACGGGCCGCTGGAATGGGCGGTATTCGCGCCGGCGGACCGGCTGGGCGAGCACCAGTGGTATGACGCCGGTCTCGACTGGTTTTTCGGCGACTATTCGTCGCTGGGCCCCAAACCCGGGCGCGGCGACGTCTCCCGGGGCGGCGCCCTCGACGAACGCGATCTGTTCTACACCGATCTCGATCCTGTCGGCGGCTACGACTTCGAGGTGGCGAACGTGTGGAACTACTTCGCCCGCCTTCTGCCCTTCTGGCTGGAGAAGACCGGCAACAAGCTCGACGGCATCCGCGCCGACTTCGCCCAGGGCTTGCCGCCACGGGCGTGGGAATACATCATCAACAAGACCCGCCAGCACAAGTGGGATTTCGTGTTCCTCGCCGAGGTGCTGGATCCGGACGAGGTGCGCTACCGCTCGAACCGTCACTTCGACATCATCACCACGGTGGACCACCACCTCTACCGGACCGATGACGCGACCATGAGTGAGCTGCGCGACAGCCTGGAACGCGAGGCGGCGCTCTACGGCTACAACGCCGTGGTCCTGCACAACGGCACCAGCCATGACGAGCAAGGCAACGGCAACATCTGGCTGATGGTGGCGCGCTACGCGGTGGCGGCCGCGAACTATGGCGTGCCGATGGTCTACATGAGCCAGCCGCTCGGCATCCCCTATAAGGTGGATTTCCAGAACTCCTGGCAGAACATCAAGAGCTTCTGGGACAGCGCCAACCCGGCGGTGTTCACCATGTACCGGCGCATCAACGATGCACGGGCCGGCAGTGCCGCGCTGCGCTCCACCAACCGCTGGTTTCTGAGCAAACAGGGCGGCGGAGGGTTCAACAACGACATCTTCTCCGTCGCCCGCTGGCAGGGGGACGACGTGGTGCTGGTGTTCGTCAACCTGCGGGACGCCGTCGTCGGCCCGGATGTCTTCGCCGTCCCCGACGCCGTGCCGCTGGACGCCACTCCCGGCGTTCGCTACCAGGCGGTCAACCTGCTCGCCGACGATCCCAACGCACCGCTGTGGCCGACGCCGCGCACGGCGGCCGACATCAAGGCCAACGGCGTCTTCGTCGGCTTCAATTTCGCCAACGAAAGCCAATATCTGCAACTCCGCACGGCGCCTTGACGACGACGCCGTCCGGAATATCAGGAAGGCTGGTCGAGACCCAGCTCGCGCTGCTTTTTCTTTGTCAGACCGAGCGAGACGATGCGATGCGACTGCCGTAGATAGTCTCTCAACTCGTCGTCGGACAATCCCGGCCGCGCGTAGTGCTGGATCCACTTCATGCCGCGTGACGCAAGGTACGGCGCCGGCCGCAGGTCCGGCCGGTCCTTCAGCATTTCGTAAGCGATATCACCGGCCTTGAACGTGAAGCGCGGTTCCCCGTCATCCCAGCCGCCGATGGCGAATACCTTGCCGCCCACTTTCCAAACGTCCGAGCCGCCCCATTGGACCACATGGGTGGTGGCGGGAAGAGAGCCGCAGAATGCATTGAAGTCATCGAAGGTCATCGGATGGACCCGCCGCGGGCTGGTGGATTTCGCCGTCCAATCCTTTCGACCGTGACTAATACCAACGGTCATTGATGGTGACCGTTGGTATTAGTCACAAAAACCAAACGCCAGGATCGGCCGTCCGATCCTGGCGCGGGTTCTAGACTGTATCGCGCGAAAGGCGAGAGACTACCAGCCCATACCCTCCTGATATTTTTCATGGGCCGAAATCATGCACTCGGACCGCTGACCCTTGCTCATGTCCATGCAATCTTCGGCCGCCTGACTATACGTCTCCGTCGCCGCCTTCTGCTCGGGCGTGTCATTGGAGGTGTCGTAATTGTAATGGACCGTGATGTCCTGGTTCTTCTCTTTCGCGGCTGAAGTCGCGAACGCGTTGTTGGCTTCGATCACGCAGAACGACCGCTGGCCCTTCATCATCTCATTGCACTGTTCGATCGCCGCCTCGTGCTCATCGGCCGTCATGGCCTTGCCGTCCGACGCGGTGACCAGGAGCACCGAGCCCACGACAAGCGCGGCGGCGGCTGATCTGGTAATGGATAAATTCATCGTAACTTTCCCTTCGTTCCCGAAATGACTGAATCTGGCCGTAAACATTACTGTCTAATGGCCAATAGCGTCAATTTCAATGTATGTCCAGGAAGTTGCGCAATAAAACAATAAAAGTGCGGACGTTGGCAAGGTGGCCAAAAGGCCCTTCCCGTCACCAGACATCGGGTTTCATGACCATCAGCGCGAACACGATCATGAGGCTGACAAAGGCCGGCCAACCGAGGACGAACCAGAGTTTGAAGGCTCGGTGGTAGTCAAACGGCAACGAATCGCCGCGCTCCGAAGCCGCCACGGCGAGCGTCCGAATGCGCAGCTGCAATTGCACGACCTTGAGCCAGCAGCCCCCGGCGACGGCGTAGAGCGCATAGGTGACGACGAGCCAGCTTTCGAGGGGATCGTAACCCGCCATATAAATCATCAGAAAACCCGTGACCGGTTGCACGATGGCGGCGGGGCTGGTGAACAGCCAGTCGGCGAGCACGGTGTTCCTGGTCATGGTAGCGATGGCGTGGACGTCGCCCCGAAGGTGCGTCGTCAGCATATGGAACGCGGTTCCCATGCCCGTTCCAAAAATGACGGTGGCGCTCAGAATGTGCGCCCATTTGATCCAAAGATAGGGGTCGCTCACCGTTCTTCCTCCAGGATTCGGTGAACCAGGATCAACGCGATGAGGGGAATGTTTTTCAGCAACCCGCCGAACAAATCGCCCCACAGGCCCGGAGCCAGGAATGTCAGCACCAGCGTGTAACCGGCAACCACAAAAAGCTGGACGTTGGCTAGATCCCTCAGACGCCAACCGGTCATCAACGCGGCGGCGATGGCGAGGTCCATCAGGCTCGTGCCGATTCCCAGCCCGGCAGCCACCGCCGGATTCGCCGTCAACGGCTCAAGGATCGCCGCGTACGACGCCGGATCGCTGAACAGGCCCAGCAGGCCGGAAATCAGCCAAAGCGCCGCCAGGGACAACCTCACGATCGGCCGGACGAGATAGAGCCGCGCATGCCAAAGATCCTGCGATTCGGCCGGCCGCGCCGCCAGAACGGCGCTCAATCCGCGGGCCCGGATACCCGTCGCCGCTTCGAACCCCTCGGCGTCGCCGGTCAACCGGGCTTCGAATTGCGCCAGCGCCGTGGTCGTGACGGGATCGAGTTTGACGACGTCGCCCAGCCGCGCGAGCGCCCTTATCCACCGCATCGGAACCCGAACGGCGGGCGCGGCTTTGAGCCTGAGCCAACGCCGATACGCCCGGACGGCTTCCGACATGGTGAGGCGCTCGCGGCTCGCCGGCTCGAGAATGGCTCTCGTGGCCGCGCCGGATCGCAGCATTTCGACGATCGCCCGGGCGAGATCGTCCTTGTGGATGAAATCGAGATGGTTGCCGCCGTCACCGATGACGGGTGTCACCCATGGAAACGCCGCGATGGCGCGCAGCATGGACGAGCCGCCATACGAACCGTCGCCGATGACGATCGCCGGCCGCAAGATCGTCCAATCCAGCTCGCGCGCCATGAGCTTTTGATCGCCTGTCCCCTTCGAGCGCGCGTAAACCGTCGCCACGTTCTCGACACCCACCGCCGATATCTGGATGACCCGGCGTACTCCCATGCGCTCGCAGGCGGCGAACAGCGCGTCGGGCGCATTGCAGTGAACCGCCCAGGCGTCGCGCTTCCGCCGGGGCTGCAGAACACCGGCGGCGTTGACGACGGCGTCGACCCCCGCCAGAGCCTCAATCCAATACTGGGGATCCCGCGCCGATTCGTCGCGCAGGTCGGATTTAACGGTTTCGACGCCCGGAAACCGGTTCGCCAACTTGTCCGGGTCTCGAACGACACACCGGACCGCCATGTCCGCGCGAACAAGCGCGGCGACAATGGCGGAACCAATAAAACCGTTGGCTCCAAGAACGAGAACGCGCATCGAGCCTCAACTCAAACAGGAGTGTGATGCTTTGATCCTACCGACGCACCCCTTATCTATCGTTAAGAGAGCGGCGGCTTCGCGATACCGAAGCCGAGATCAGAGTGTCCCGTGACCGGGCCTTGACCGGAACCAAACCTCGAAGTACTGGCTTCAGCATGACTCAAGACAACACAACACCCCCTTCGAACAATCCCCGGCGAGACGGCGCGGACAACGCCGGCGACGCGGCGGACCGGTTCAGCCGCGCCGCCGGCACCATGGACAGGGCCGCCGCGTCCGTCCAGTCAAACGTCACCAGCGGCATCCAGCCGGACATGCGCGAGCTCCGGTTGCTGATGGCCGATCTGCGCGACACCGTCGCAATCGCCTTCCGGCGCATCTTCTGGGCGGTGATCGCCTGTATCGTCCTCAACGTCGTCGTTCTTGTGGCGATTTTCGCCCGGTAGGGAGCAAACCAAGCTTGTTTTGAGGCCGGTACCCGCGATCCGTAACCTCGGCAATGCCAATCTTGCAATAGCCGCAAGGCGTATTCCGACGGATGTGAGTTTTGCTTCTTGCCCATCCGGCGGATTACGCTTCGCTTTGAATCCGCCCTACGAACTGACCCAGAACGGAGAAGTAGCCAGTAGCAGTCGTGCCGCGATCGGCTCCGACAGGTCGCAAGATAACGTCCGCACCAATGACTTGTTAGCGGGCATTGCCGTCGTTTATCGGAAAATAGGGTATCCACTTCGCTCTCGTAAGGTCTAGATTTGGGTGTGACCGTTGAGCTTTCCGCCCACGAGCGTCTTGTATGGCACGGGTTGCAGTTGCGCGGCTTGCTGGAGAAGACGGTAGAACAAGAGGCCGCGAGCTTTCGATCGGCGACGGTTGAAACGGAATGTAAATTCGTCGAGGTAGTAGTCGAGCTGGGAGGAACGGATGGCCCCATGGTGAATTCCCAGCCACCACCGATCGAAGAGAGCGGCAACGCGGTGAACACGAGGCATGACGATATGGGCTGGGTCGCCGCTGGCGGAAATGTTCTTCGGCAGGTGTTCGAAGCCGACGTCCGTGAGACCGTTGTAGGCTCGCCAGCCGTCGGTTCGAACCGTCGCACCTGGGCATACGGACGTTTGGACGAACGGAACGAGGCTCTCGGCAGATACGTCTCGGACACACGCCATGCGGATACGACCGGTGCCCCGCCCGCGGATTTCAGCGGCCATCGCGACAATCGATTTTTTCTTTGTTTTGCGACCGATAACGCCAGTCTCATGGCCGCCAACGTAGGTTTCGTCAACCTCAACATCGCCCTCCAGAAGGTCTCTGCCCGGGCGAACCATGGCGCGGCGAAGCTTATGAAGCCACGCCCAAGCCGTCTGGTAGCTGCCAAGGCCAAGGATCCTCTGCACCCCCAGGGCACTGACCCCATGCTTCTGATTCGTCACGTACCACATCGCCTGGAACCAGAGCCGCAACGGCTTCCGCGTTCCCTCGAAAACCGTCCCCGCCGTCGGCGATGTTTGGCGATCGCATCCACCGCATCGAAGCTGGCCCCGGGCCGTCGTCCATGCCACCGTCGCCCCGCAGGCCGGACAGCGGAAACCTTCCGGCCAACGAACACGCCGAAGATAATCCGCACAGGCGGTCTCGGAAGAAAACCACTCATCGAATTGCTGAAGCGTGCGTGGATAGTCGATGCCGCCAACGGGATGGGCTGCTTGCTCGGCCATCCCCACATATTGTCATTACGAGAGCGAAGTGGATACCCTGTATCGGAAAAAGTTTGCCCGAGGCGGATTTCCAACGCTGCTTATGTTCAAGAAACTCATGCAGCCCAGGGTACAAGAGGATGAGTTTCGCCTGCTCGACTTCGGAGAATCCGCTGTCGAGCGGATCTGTGTAATCCAAAGGCCACTGCGCAGCCTCCCAGACGGCGCGAAGCGACTTTTCCGAAAGCTCGTTGACAGTCGAAGAAACCCAGCGTCCATCTCGTTGCTCTCCCGCGGTCGATGACTCAGCCGCTTGGTCCGTAGGGATGGAATGGTCTTCAGCGCCGAAGAAGAATGCGGCTGTCTTGTCAGCTAATGACTTCACGAAAGAAACTCCGATACTTGAGCCTATGTAGTTCGAGGACGCGAAGATGCGCGTCTTCGGTAACGCTCGTCGCAAGCTCCTTAGCATGCATAAGTGCTCGGCCCGCAGCGATCCATGTGGCGCGATCGTTGTTTCCATCACTCAAGAGATTGCGGGCTTCTTCGTAAGCTTTGACGCATGAGTCAAGGTAGAACAGCGAGCGCTTTTCATTTACTTCACCGATGTTCTTGCTTTGGGTAAGTAGTTGTGCGCCCAGCGCGACTAGGACGCCAGCCGGCAGAGCGTTAACTAGTGGGTCAAAAGTCACGAGAGGTGAAAATAGAAGTGAAAATCCCGCACAGACGATCACGCCCGCTGCTAATACGATTAACAGCCATCCCAGCATCTTCAAAAGTCTCGCCATATCGGTTGCCTAGTGCAGCTCGCGTAGGGCAGAATAGCTTTAGCGTAATCTGCCGAATGTGTTTCGGGATTTTCATCCGTCGGAATACGCCTGACGGCTATTCCAACCTACCTCCCAAAATAATTAACATAACTGGTAGTAATGTTAAATCGGCGATTGTGTCAAACACCCCGTTCCCATAGCGATTTGCTATCGGAATTGGCTGCAAGCGGTTGCCGGCCGGATGCCGCTTGCTTGCTCGGTGCCAAAACCACTGGCAGCTACCGCACTCGGCACCTTCAATACCCCCTAGCCCGGTCCGCAATGGGGTATGGCGCCCGGCCGGCGCGGATGCGGCGGATGTTGGCGGCGATCTCGGGGGCTGCCGTGTCGGGGCTTGTCTGGCTGGCGATGTGCGGGGTGACCGCCACCTTGGGGTGGGTCCAGAAGGGATGGCCGTCGCGGAGCGGCTCGGTCTCGAATACGTCGAGGGTGGCCGCTTCCAGGTGACCGGAGTCGAGGGCGTTCAAGAGATCCTGTTCCACCACCTGCGGGCCGCGACCGGCGTTGATGAGACACGCGCCCTCGGGGAGCGCGGCCAGCGCTCGCCGGTCGATGATGCCGCGTGTCTCGTCGGTCAGCGGCAGCAGGCAGACGGCGATGTCCACTCCGCTCAGGAACGGCACCAAGGCGTCTGCGCCGGCGAAGCATCGGACGCCCGGGATCTCCCTCGGGTTGCGGCTCCACCCCGCGACATCGAAACCGAGCCCCGCCAGGGCCCGGGCCGCGTCACCACCCAGCGCGCCCAGGCCCAAAATCCCGACCCTGCGCTTCTCCGGCGGCGGGGGCGCCGGTCGCTGTCTCCATTCGCCACGCCTCTGCGATTCCGCGTAGGCATGAAAGCCGCGGTGATAGTGCAGGACCCAGTGGATCACGTACTCGGTCATGCGGCCGGTGAGTCCCGGGTCCACCAGGCGTACCACCGGCACGCCCTCCGGCAGGTCCGGGTCGCGGAACAGGTGCTCCACGCCGGCGCCGAGCGAGAAGATCGCCTTTAGATTGGGAAACCGCGCGAGCTCCCCCCGCTTCGGCCCCCACGCCAGCACGAACTCGATGTCCCCGGGATCGCCGGTCTCGTCCGGCCAGCCGCGGAAATCCTCGTCCGGCAGGTGGGACCGGATCGCCGCGCGCCACGCCGCCGAATTGTCGTACTTGCTGGTGAACAACAGGGTCATGGATCAGGTGCTCACCACGCCCGCGTCGTCGGCCTTGAGCTCGAAGGCCGCCGCCATCAGCGCGCGGGTGTAAGGGTCGCGGGGGTTGGTGAAGATCTGCTCGGCCGGTCCCTGCTCCACCACCCGGCCGTGGCGCATGACCAGCACGTCGTGGGCGAGCGCGCGCACCACCTTGAGATCGTGGCTGATGAACAGATAGGCGAGGTTGTGGGCCTTCTGCAAGGATCGCAACAGCTCCACGATCTGCGCCTGCACCGACATGTCGAGCGCGCTGGTGGGTTCGTCGAGGACGATGAAATCGGGGGTCAGCACCAGCGCCCGGGCGATGGCAATCCGTTGTCTTTGTCCACCGGAGAACTCGTGCGGATAGCGGTCCTGGACGGCGGGGTCCAGGCCCACCTCTTGCAGCGCCTGGCTGATGAGCAGTCTTCGCTCGGTGGCCGTGCCCCCGAGATTGTGGATCTGCAAACCCTCGCCGATGATCGCGCCCACCGACATGCGCGGGCTGAGGCTGCCGTAAGGGTCCTGGAACACGATCTGCATGTGCTGGCGCAACGGCCGCAGCGCCTTGGCGGACAACCCCTGAAGATCGCGGCCGTCGAATGTGATGTCGCCCTCGCTCCGCTGCAGACGGATCAGCGCCCGGCCGAGCGTGGTCTTACCCGATCCGCTTTCGCCGACGACGCCGAGGGTATGGCCCTGACGGACGGTCAAGGTGATCCCGTCCACCGCCTTGACGTGATCGACGGTCCGCCTGAGGACGCCCTTCTTTATGGGAAACCAGACCTTGGTATCGCGGGCCTCGATGATGGGCGCGGCGCCGGCGGGAGCCGGATCGGGCCGCCCCTTGGGTTCGGCGTCGAGCAGACGCCGGGTATAGGGATGGGCGGGGTTCCGGAACACGTCGGCCAGGCGGCCCTGCTCGACGATCTCGCCGCCGGTCATCACGCACACCCGCTCGGCCATGCCGCGGACGATGCCGAGGTCGTGGGTGATGAGCAAAAGCGCCATGTGCAGCTCGGCCTGCAGGTCGCGGAGCAATTTAAGGATCTGCGCCTGGATGGTGACGTCGAGCGCCGTGGTGGGCTCGTCGGCGATCAACAGGTCGGGTTCGTTGGCCAGCGCCATGGCGATCATCACCCGTTGCTGCTGACCGCCGGAAAACTCGTGGGGCAGCGCGTCTAGGCGCGCCTCCGCCTCCGGCAACCCCACCAGATGCAGCAGTTCCACCACCCGGTTGCGAGCCTGGCGGCGGTCCATGCCCTTGTGCAGCAACAGCACCTCGGAGATCTGCTTTTCGACGCTGTGCAGCGGATTGAGCGAGGTCAGCGGCTCCTGGAAGATCATGGTCATGCGGTTGCCGCGCAGTTCGCGGATGCGCGCCGTCGACGCGCTCAGCACGTTCTCGCCGGCGAACGCGATGGAGCCGCCGGGATGCCAGGCCAGCGGATACGGCAGCAGCCGCATGACGCTGAGCGCGGTCACCGACTTGCCGGACCCGCTCTCGCCCACCAGCGCCACGGTCTCGCCGCGATCGATATGGAACGACACGCCGCGGACGGCCTTGACCTCGCGGCCGCCGCGCCCGAACGACACCGACAGATTGTGGACGTCGAGCAGCGTCGGGGCTTTCATTCGCGCCTCCCGGATCCGCCGGTCGCGGCGCCGGTGGCCGCGGGCAGCACGTGGCCGACCGCGAGCTCGTCGGTCCGGGCCGGGGTTTCGGCGAAGGTCTTGCGCGGATCGAAGGCGTCGCGCACCGCCTCGCCGATGAAGATCAGCAGCGAAAGCATCAGGCCGATGACAAAGAAGCCGGTGAGCGCCAGCCACGGTGCCTGCAGGTTGGCCTTGCCCTGGGCCAGAAGCTCGCCCAGCGAGGCCGAGCCCGGCGGCAGTCCGATGCCGAGGAAGTCGAGGCCGGTCAACGCCGTCACCGACCCGGCGAGGATGAACGGAACGAAGGTCATGGTCGCCACCATGGCGTTGGGCAAGACATGGCGGAACATAATGACAAGATCCGGCGCGCCCAGGGCGCGCGCCGCCCGCACATAGTCGAAATTGCGCGCCCGCAGGAACTCCGCCCGCACCACCCCGACGAATCCCATCCACGTGAACAGCAGCAGAATGCCGAGCAGCCACCAGAAATTGGGTTCGACGATGCTGGCCAGGATGATCAGGATATAGAGCGTCGGCACCGACGACCACACCTCCATGAACCGCTGAAACAACAAATCCACCCAGCCGCCGAAATAACCCTGCACGGCGCCGGCCGCCACTCCCACCACCGCCGATATGACGGTCAGGGTAAAGCCGAACAGCACCGAGATGCGGAAACCGTAGATGGTCCGCGCCATCACGTCGCGGGCCTGATCGTCGGTGCCGAGCCAATGGTCCGCGTTGGGCGGCGACGGCGCCGGCACCGGCAGGTTCCAGGCCACCGAGCGGTAGCTGTACGGGATCAGCGGCTTTACCATCCAGCCCTTCTCGGCAATGAAGGCCTCCACCGCCGGATCGCTGTAATCGGCCTCGGTCCCGAAGACGCCGCCGAAAGCGGTTTCGGGATAGGCGTTGAAGATGGGCATATGAAAACCGCCGTCGTAGACCACCAGAAACGGCTTGTCGTTGGCGACGAACTCGGCGAACAGACTGACCCCGAACAGCGCCAGGAACACCCACAGCGACCAGAAGCCTCGGCGGTTGGCCTTGAAGTTGTCGAGCCGGCGCCGGGTGAGCGGGGTGATCGTCATACCGAGGAATTGATCCCGGGGCCGGGTCGTGGGAGATTGCTTCGTCACCTCACATCTCCCGGCGTTCGAAGTCGATGCGCGGATCGACCACGGTGTACATCAGATCGCCGAGCAGGTTGAGCACCAGTCCCACCAGCGAGAAGAAGTAGAGCGTGCCGAACATCAGTGGGTAGTCGCGGTTGAACGCGGCCTCAAATCCGAGCAATCCAAGACCATCCAGCGAAAAGATGATTTCGATGAACACCGTGCCGGTGAACAGGATGCTGACGAAAGCGCCGGGAAAACCGGCGATGACGATCAGCATGGCGTTGCGGAAGACATGGCCGTACAGCACTTGGCGCTCGGTCAGGCCCTTGGACCGCGCGGTCATGACGTACTGCTGGCCGATCTGATCGAGAAAGGAGTTCTTGGTGAGCATGGTCAGGGTGGCGAAGCCGCCAATCACCATGGCGATCACCGGCAGGGTGATGTGCCAAAAGTAATCGAGGATTTTCGCCGGCCACGACAGCTCTTCCCAGTTGTCGGAGACGAGCCCGCGCAACGGGAACCAGTCCAGATAGCTGCCGCCGGCGAACACCACCAGCAGGAGAACGGCGAACAGGAACGCCGGTATGGCGTTGCCGATCACCACCACGACGCTGGTCCACACGTCGAACCGTTCGCCGTCGCGCGTCGCCTTGGCGATCCCCAGCGGGATGGAGATCAGATAGACGATCAGCGTCGTCCACAGCCCCAGCGAAATGGAGACCGGCATCTTGTCCAGCACCAGATCCACCACCGTCCGGTTCTTGTAGAAACTCTCGCCGAAATCGAACACGATGTAGTTGCCCATCATCCCGATGAACCGTTCGTGCATGGGCTTGTCGAAGCCGAACTGCCGCTCCAGTTGCTTGATGAACTCGGGATCCAGGCCCTGGGCGCCGCGATACTTGCCGGTGATGCCGGTATCGGCGGCGGTTCGCGGCGTCAGGGTTTCGCCGCTCCCCGAGCGGGTGACGCGCTCGGTGATGTTCGCGCCCTCGCCGGTCAACTGGGCGATGACCTGCTCCACGGGGCCGCCCGGCGCCGTCTGAATGACGACGAAGTTGATCACCATGATCGCCAGCAGCGTCGGAATGATCAGCAAAAGCCGGCGGATGATGTAGGCGGTCATGAGTGTCCCCGGCTCCCGCGCCGGCCCATGGCGCGGCGGAACACCACGAAGCCGACGATGCTTAGACCCGCGACCCAGGCAATGACGGTCCCGACGCCCGGCGTATCGGCGGCGCCGGGCTCGTCGATATCTGACGTAATCCGGCGCTGTTCCAGCCGTTCCGCCTTCACCGGATCGAACCACCACAGGCTGGTGGACGTTCCGCTCCGGGGCGTCACCTCCGGCCTTGAGAATTTGTCCCAATAGAGGATGCGGTCGACCCGGAGGTGCCAGTTGGGAATGACGTAGAAGCTCCACAGCAGCACCCGGTCGAGGGCGCGGGTTCGCGCCACCAGGCTTTCGCGGTCGGGAGCCGAGATAATCAACTCGATCAGTTCGTCCACCACCGGCTCCTTGACGCCGATGTAATTTCGCGATCCCGGCGTATCGGCGGCGGCGGAACCCCAGTAGCCGCGTTGTTCGTTGCCCGGCGATTCGGACTCGCCCCAGCCGCCCACGATCATGTCGAAATCGAACGATCGCGCCCGGTTGATGTACTGCGACTCGTCCACCAGCCGGACGCTGGCCTCGATCCCCAGGCGCTTCAGATTGCGCGCGAACGGCAGCACGACCCGCTCGAAGGCCGGACTGACCAGGAGGATTTCGAAGCGCATGGACTCGCCGGTCTCGGCGTCGACCAGCTTCATGTCGCGGACCTCCCACCCGGCCTCGGCCAGCAGCTCGAAGGCCTTTTCCAGGTTGGCGCGCGGCCAGCCGCCGCCGTCGGTGGACGGCGCGCGGTACTCCTCGGTGAACACCGCTTCCGGAACCCTCCCGCGGTACCGCTCCAGGAGTTTCCGCTCGTCGCCCTCGGGCAGGCCGCGCGACGCCAGGTCCGAGTTGCTGAAATAGCTCTCGGTGCGCGTGTACTGGTCGAAGAACAGCGTCCGGTTGGACCACTCGAAATCGAAGGCGTAGGCAAGGGCCTCGCGGACCTTGGGATCGCCGAACACCGGCCGGCGGGTGTTGAACACGAACGCCTGCATGCCGGTGGGACGGTGATGCCCGATGGCTTCCTTTTTCAGCCAGCCGTCGCGCACCGCCGGAACGTCGTAGTCGAGCGCCCACGCCTTGGCCTGGTTCTCCTCGCGATAGTCGATCACGCCGGCCTTGAGGGCCTGGCGCAGCACCGTGTCGTCGCGGAAATACTCGTAGCGCATGCGGTCGAAGTTGTCCTGGCCCACATTGACCGCGAGATCCTTGCCCCAGTAGTCGTCCACCCGCTCGATCAACACGTACCGGCCCGGCTCGAACCCGACCACCTTGTAGGGGCCGCTGCCGAGCGGCGGTTCGGCGGTGTCGCTCTCGAAGTCGCGGTTTTCCCAGTAGTGCTTGGGCAGGATCGGCATCTCGCCGGCGATCAGCGGCAATTCGCGGTTTCCGGCCTCGTTGAATACGAACTTGACGGTGCGCTCGCCGACCTTTTCGGCCCTCTCGATGGTGCCGTAATAGAACCGGAAGAACGGTTGGCCCTTGGCTTTCAGCGTTTCCAGCGAAAAGATCACATCCTCGACGGTGATCGGCGCGCCGTCGTGCCAGCGCGCCTCCGGACGCAGGGTGAACGAGACCCATGACCGGTCCTCGGGCCATTCCATGCTCTCGGCGATCAGGCCGTAGCGGGTGAACGGTTCGTCGTCGCTGCCGACGGTCAGCGTTTCCACCCCGATGTTGCTGAACGCGTTGCCCTTGATGACGTATGGGTTGAAGCTGTCGAAGGTGCCGGTCACCCCCAGCCGCAGCGTCCCGCCCTTGGGCGCGTCGGGATTGACGTAGTCGAAGTGCTTGAAATCAGGCGGGTATTTGGGCTCGCCGTGCATCGCCATGGCGTGACCGGAAAAAATCGCCTCGGCCCGAGACTCCGGCACGGCGCCAACAAAACAGACGGTAAGGACAAGGATGGCAATCAGGCGCATACAGGCGGCGATCTCAAAACGGTTCGGCCCCATCTGTCGGGGAGTTCGGGGCGAAGGTTCAAGGGGCTATATAACCCTAACCCGCGAGCATCGCCAGGGCGGCCGCGTGCGCCTGGGCATCGCCGGCGGCCAGGACCCGCCCGTCTGTTTCAAGTCCCACCGGTTTCCCCCGCCAATCCGTGACCACCCCGCCCGCCCCCGCGATCACCGGGACCACCGCGCAATAGTCGTAGGGCTGCATGGACGCCTCGCACACCAGGTCGACCGTGCCGTTGGCGAGCAGCCCGTAGGCATAGCAGTCGGCCCCGTAGATCGCCGCCCGCGACCGCCGCCGCAGCCGTTCGAACGCGTCCGCGTCCGGCCCCACGAACATCTCCGGAGTGGTGGCGTAGAGCCAAGCGTCGGCCAGATCCGGGCATGCCCGCGCCCGAACCGGTTTGCCGTTGAAGGTGGTCGGCCGGCCCTGGACCCCGACCCACCGCTCGCCGAGCGCCGGCATTTCGATAATCCCGACGGCCGGCTCGCCGTCGCGAAGCAGGGCGATCAGGGTGCCGAAAGTGGGCCGGCCGGTGACGAACGACTTGGTTCCGTCGATGGGATCGAGCACCCAGACGTAAGGTGAATCCAACCGGACCGCGCCGTGCTCCTCGCCATAGATCCCGTGATCGGGATAGGCGTCTTCGATCATCCGGCGCAGGACCGCCTCCGCTTCGCGGTCGGCGGCCGTCACCGGGCTGGCATCGGCCTTGCTGTCGATCGCGAGGCCGCTCCGGAAATAGCCCATGACGACGGGACGGACGGCGTCGGCCATCCGCTCCGCCAGATCGACGAACGCCGCCGGCTCGCTCACGGGAGCGGCGGGGGAGAGTCGCTGTGCTCCCGCAAATAGGAGATGACGTCGGCGCGGTCCTCGGCCTTTTTCAGGCCCCCGAATGTCATCTTGTTGCCCGGCGCGAAGTCCTTGGGCGACTTCAGATAAGCGAACAAATCTTCATAGGTCCATGCACCTCCGAGACCCGACAGCGCGTCCGAGTAGGAGAAGCCCTCGGCGCTGGCCTTGTCGCGGCCCACCACGTTCCAGAGATCGGGCCCGACCTTGTTCGGTCCGCCTTTATCCGCGGAGTGACACGCCTTGCACTTGCCGAACACCTTTTCGCCGGCGGCGGGATCGGCGGCCCCCATCAGCGCGGAGACGTCGAGCTCTTCCTCCAATTTCGTGGTTTGCTCGCCGGTCAGGGGCTTGTTGGTGTCCTCGGCCGGCTGTTCGCCGGCGGCCATCGCCACCTCGTGGGGTTCCGCGCTCACCAGAGCATTGCCAATGGTATGGGCGCCATAGATCAGCCAGGCGCAGATCAACAACGAGGCCCCGATCATTTCAAGGAATGAGAATTTCATAACGCTTCCTTTGCCTTTTTCCCGGTGCGCGACGACCGCCGCGCGCGCGACGCCGGGGGAATGTAGCCCCAAGGGCATGGGCTGTTCAATGCTGCACTCGCGAATGCTTGACCGAGGCGCGCGTCAAATGCTGGCAGCGCCGCTTTCTTCTGTGCTATGCGACCGTCATGATCGATAGATCCAACCCCGTCGTCATCGTTCCCGCCCGCATGGCGTCGACCCGGCTGCCCGGAAAGCCGCTGGCCGATATCCACGGCCAGCCGATGATCGTCCAGGTGTGGCGGCGCGCCATGGAGGCCGATATCGGCCCGGTGGTGGTGGCCTGCGCCGAGCCGGAGATCGCCGACGCGGTGCGCGACGCCGGCGGCGCGGCGGTGCAGACCCGTCCCGACCATCCGTCGGGCTCGGACCGGATCCACGAAGCGCTCGAGACCTTCGATCCCGACGGCCGCCACGACCGGGTGGTCAACCTGCAGGGCGATCTGCCGACCATCGATCCCGCGACCGTCGGCGCCTCGCTGCGGCCGCTGGCGGATCCCTCCGTGGATATCGCCACGCTGGCCGCCGTCATCGACGACGACGCCGAGCGCGACGACCCCAACGTGGTCAAGGCGGTGCTCGCCGTTGCCGACGGCCGGGACATGGGCCGGGCCATCTATTTCAGCCGCCTAGCCGTGCCCTGGGGCGAGGGCGCGCATTATCATCACATCGGCATCTACGCCTATCGCCGCGCCGCGCTGAGCCGCTTCGTCGGCCTGCCGCCCGGCGTCATCGAGCGGCGCGAACGGCTGGAGCAGTTGCGGGCGCTGGAAAACGGCATGCGCATCGACGCCGTGGTTGTCGGCGCCATCCCGCTCGGGGTCGATACCCCCGGGGATTTAGAACGCGCCCGCGCCCTGCTGGCGCCCTAGTCCCGCTACAGGTCTAAGGATTATCCGCATGTCTGATCCGAATCGGACCATCGCCTTCCAGGGTGAGCCGGGCGCCTACTCGGACCTCGCTTGCCGGACCGCGCGGCCGGAAATGGCGACGCTTGCCCGCGGCTCGTTCGAAGACGCGTTCTCGGCGGTCGCCCAAGGACAATCGGCGCTGGCGATGATCCCCATCGAGAACTCGGTGGCCGGACGGGTCGCCGACATCCACCATCTGCTTCCGCAATCCGGCCTCCACATTATCGGCGAGCATTACCAGCGGGTGAACCACCACCTGCTCGGCGTCAAGGGCGCCAAGGTCCAGGACATCACCCATGTGCATAGCCACATCCACGCCCTCAACCAGTGCCGCGACCTGATTCGCGAGCTTGGCCTGCAACCCGTGGTCGCCCTAGATACCGCCGGCGCCGCCGCCCGCATTGCCGGGACCGGCGACGCGACCCAGGCGGTGATCGCCTCGGAACTGGCCGGCGACATCTACGGCCTCGTCTCGCTGCGCGCCAACATCGAGGACGCGCGGCATAACACGACACGCTTTCTGATCATGGCCCGGGAAGCCATCGTCCCGCATCCGAAATCCGCGCCCACCATGACCAGCTTCGTGTTCCGGGTGCGCAACGTGCCGGCGGCGTTGTATAAGGGCCTCGGCGGTTTCGCCACCAACGGCGTCAACATGACCAAGCTGGAGAGCTATCTGGTGGGCGGCCGGTTCAACGCCGCCCAGTTCTATGCCGAGGTCGAGGGCCATCCGGAGCACCGCAACGTGCTGCTGGCCCTGGAGGAACTGGACTTCTTCTCCCGCGAGGTGCGCATCCTCGGCGTCTACCCGCAGCACCCCTACCGCTGGGAACGCGACGACGACGAAGACGAAGCGGACTAGGAGCGAGCCCGAATGTCCAGCGGCGACGGAGCACGGCCGACGCCTTCCATTCATTACGGCTGGGTGATCGTCGTCACCGGCACGCTGACCGCGTTCGCGTGTCTGGGGCTGGGCCGTTTCGCGCTCGGCATGCTGCTGCCCTCCATGGGCGAGTCGCTGGGACTGAGCTATGCCGAGATGGGATACATCTCGACCGGCAACTTCGTCGGCTATCTGGCGGCGGTCATCGCCGCCGCCCCGCTGGTCCGGCGCCTCGGCGAGCGTATCACCATTGCCGCCGCGCTTTTGCTGGTCGCCATCTCCATGATGCTGGTGAGCCAGGCCGGCGGTTTCCCGCAGGTGCTCGTCCTCTACGTCCTCACCGGGATGGGCAGCGGCGCCGCCAACGTGCCCATCATGGCGCTGGTCTCGCACTGGTTCATACGCCGCCATCGCGGCAAGGCCGCCGGCTACATCGTCTGCGGCAGCGGCCTCGGGATCGTCGTCTCCGGTGCCGTGGTGCCGGCGGTGAACGCCGCGGCCGGCGCCGGCGGCTGGCGGATGAACTGGCTGATTTTCGGCGCCATGGCGCTGGTGGTGGCGGCGGTTTGCGGAGCGCTGTTGCGCAACCGCCCAGAACACAAGGCGCTGGCGCCCTACGGCCAGCAACCGGGCGACGCCGCCACCGCCGGCGCCGAGCACCTCCATCAGACGCCGGCGTCCCGCCGCCGCCTTCTCGCCCACCTCGGCGCCCTCTATTTCCTGTTCGGCGCGACCTATGTGATCTACGTCACCTTCATCGTGACTGCGCTGGTGCACGAACGCGGGTTCTCGGAAGCCGCGGCCGGCGGATTCTGGATGTGGGTCGGCATTCTCAGCCTGCTGTCCGGTCCGCTGTTCGGAACGCTTTCGGACCGAATCGGCCGCAAGGGCGCCGTCATCACGGTGTTTGCCCTGCAGATGGCCGCCTATGCCCTGGTGGCCGCCCCGCTTCCGGTTCCGTTCCTGTATCTCTCCATCGGCCTGTTCGGGATTGCCGTTTGGAGCATCCCGTCCATCATGGCCGCCGCCGTCGGCGACTACATGGGCCCCGAACACGCGGCGGCGGCCTTCGGCACCGTCACCGTGATCTTCGGCTTCGGCCAGATCATCGGCCCCGCCGTCGCCGGCGCCGCCGCCGACGCCACCGGCAGCTTCGCCTCAAGCTTCGCCATGGCGGCCGCATTGGCGGCGCTCGCGATCGTGCTGGCGCTGTTCCTGCGGAAGCCGGGGTGAGGGCGGACGCGGCAGGTCTAGGCCGCAGGCCAAAGGGTTCCCTTTCGCCCTGTGACAGTCGCTAGAGGTGTCGTTTTGGCATGGGCGGAGCGGGATGGCGTCCGATCGTGAGGTTCCAGTACGACAATGAACGGGGATCGATGATACCGGGCGGGGCGTTGTCGAGGTCCTCGCGCAATTCCTCGTCCGTAACGTGCCGGAGGATCGTTTGCATGTCCTCATGGGTGGCGCCGGCCATGGCATGGGCCAGAAACCGTACCGGGTCCGACAAAGACTGTTCCGGTTCCTCGAACCAGATCACGCGGCGGGCCACGACTTTCATGTCCCCGGTCGGCGGAAAGGGCCTCATCGTCCGTTCTCCGGGCCGGATAAGACCTCGCGATGCTCAAGCCTTGGCAGAGCGTCAAGATCGACAGCCTGGACAGCCTCCGGTCATCACGGTCCGTAGAGAACTTTCATCTCCTAGATCAACGCCATGCCTGGCACACTATGCCTGGCACACAAAGAAAGGCCACCGACGGATCGGTGGCCTTCCAACCGTATCCAACAAGGATCCGGGCGTCAGTACATGAACTGGCCGCCGTTGATCGACAGGGTCTCGCCGGTGATCCAGCCCGACTCTTCCTTGCACAGGAAGACAACGCCGTTGGCGATATCTGCCGGCTGGCCGATGCGGCCCAACGGGATCATCTTGACCATGGCCTCGAGCATCTCGGGCTTCATGGCCGCCGTCATCTCGGTGAGGATGAAGCCGGGGCAGATGCAGTTGACGGTGACGGTCGAACGGGCGGCCTCCAGGGCGAGCGAACGGCTGAAGCCGATGACGCCGGCCTTGGTCGCCGAGTAGTTGGTCTGGCCTTGCTGGCCGCGCTGGCCATTCATGGAGCTGATGTTGACGATCCGGCCCCACTTGCGCTCGTTCATCCCCGGAAGGATGGTGTTGCACATGTTGAAGCAGCCGCCGAGATTGACGGCGATGATCGGATCCCAGTTCTTCTCGCGGGTCATCTTGACCATCAGGCCATCGCGGGTGATGCCGGCGTTGTTGACAAGGATGTCGATGGGGCCAATCTCCGACTCGACCTTGGCAACGCCCGCCTTAACCGAGTCCATGTCGGCGATGTTGATGTTGTAGCCGGGAATACCCGTCTCTTTGGTGAAAGCCTCGAGTTGGTCCTCGACAACGTCGCAAACGGCGACTTTGAAGCCTTCCGCCTTCAATGCCTCCGCAATGCCCGCTCCGATGCCCCGGGTCCCGCCGGTAACCAATGCTACGCGTGCCATTCTTCCCTCCGCCTGTTTGTTTTTCCAAAATCAATCTCGTCCGAAACCGCCGCGTAACCGGCGAAAGCCGTCGCCCCGGCGCGAGGAGCCACACGTTCTTGAAAATCCAAAGAGCGAGTGTTCGTAATTCGGCCCCTAATCGGAAGTGGCCCGTTTACCGGCGCCCCCCCTGCTTGTCAAGGCGACCGGGCGTCCGTTTGCCACCGTCCGGCTTTTCAAACACGCTCGTTTCTGGCATGATGTTCGTCATGGATACACTCGAGGTTTCGCGCGCATTGGTCCCTTTCGCCGGACGAGAGCGTTTCGTTAAACGCCGCTTCTGGGACAAGGTCCGGAAATCGTTGGGCAAGGTTCCGTTCCTGGAATGGGCAGTGGCCGCCTTCTACTCGGCGACCGACGCCGCCACGCCTAGGCATGTGAAAGTGGCGCTATTCTCGGCGCTGGCGTATTTCATCGTGCCCACCGACCTGATTCCCGACTTTATCGTCGGCGCCGGCTACGCCGACGACGCGGCGGTGTTGTTCACGCTGCTGCAGACCTTGGCGCCTTACGTCACCGACAAACACCTGGAGCGTGCCCGGCGGTTCCTCGAAAAGGAAAGCGCCCGTTAGACTCTAATCCAGCCCTATCGTCGAGCGGTCCGCCGCGACCTTACCAAACCGTATAGTTGGGCCAATGACCCGCCAAGCCTGGATCTCCGATGATCCGCTGTAACGGCGCGCGTATGGCGGGCCATCGACAGCAATAGGAGACTAGAGCCATGTTTCGATCCAAGATTCTTCCGGCCACGATGGCCGCCGCGATCGCCGTCGGCGCCACCGGGATGGCCTTCGCCTCTTCGGGCGAGAACGAGCACAGCCGGGAAATCGCCGCGGTGCTCGGGGCGAAGACGTCGATCGCTCAGGCCATTGCCGCCGCCGAGCGGCAGTCGGGCGGGCTGGCCATGGAGGTTGACGTCGAGAAAGAGAACGGCGCGTTCGTCTATGAGGTCAAGACGGTGTCCAAGGACAAGATCGCGGAGGTCCTCGTCGATCCCGCGTCCGGCAAAGTGCTGCGCACCGGCGACGAGGGTCTGATCGCCGGGATCCTCGATCGCGAGGACCAGGACGAAATCGCCAAGCTCGCTGCGTCTTCGACGACGCTCGCGGCGGCGATCGCCACCGCCGAGCGGCAGACCGGCGGCAAGGCCATCGAGGCGAGCTTCGACGGCGAGGACGGCGCCACGCTGTTCAAGGTCGAGGTCGCCAAGGACAACGCCGTTCACAAGGTCCGGATCGACGGCGCGACCGGCAAGGTCTCGAAGGTTACCGTCGCCGAGCATGAGGATGACGACGACTGAACGGCCTGGGGCACACTCTAGAGCGATTCCGCTTCGACCGGAATCGCTCTACCGGCCGCGCCAAGTCTTTTGGGACCACCAGACCATAGGCATCGACCATGAAACGCAGTTTGACCACCCGAATTGTTCATGCCGCGCTGGCGGCCGCGATCGTTCACGAGCTTGTCGTTAGCTTGTTCATGGAGCGGCCCAAGCCCGGCGAACATCCCGCGAACCTCGCCTTCGAGCTCCACGAAACCGTTGGTCTCATAAGTCTCGGCCTGCTTGGGGCATTTTGGCTGTGGGCGATGGTGCGGCGGAGGGAAGAGGGTCTGGGCGCCCTGTTTCCCTGGTTCTCGGCCGAGCGCCGAGATCTAGTGCTCGCGGATATCCGCAACCATGGCAAAAGTCTCGTCCGGCTCCGCCTTCCGGCTCCGGAGGCCGAGACGCCGCTCGCGAGCGCCGTTCATGGGCTGGGTCTCCTGGTCGCGACGGCGATGGCGGTAACGGGAGGCATCGTTTACGCCGTCATGGGAGCCGACGGTTCATTGTCCGGCGGCGGCCGGCTGGTGCTGGAACTCCATGAAATTCTTTCAAACCTCATGTGGGCTTACCTGATCGGACATGCGGGAATCGCCATCATCCATGATATTGCCGGGCATCGCGTTCTCGGGCGCATGTTCCTCGGTCAGGAATGAACGCCCCAAGAATGCGCGCGCCCGAAATGGACCCTTACGACTGGGGCTCTGAATGGATTCGGACCGGCCGGCCATGAAGATTCTGATCATAGAGGACGACCCGGAAACCGCCGCCTATGTCGCCAACGGTCTCAAGGAACACGGCCATACGGTCGATCATGCGCCGACCGGCCGGGACGGCCTGTTTCTCGCGGCCGGCAAGTCCTACGACGTGATGATCGTCGACCGCATGCTCCCCGGACTCGACGGCCTCGGCATCGTCAAGACGATCCGCGCCGCGGGGGTTAAGACGCCGGTTCTGTTCTTGACGACCCTCGGCGGGATCGACGACCGGGTCGAGGGCCTGGAGGCCGGGGGCGACGACTACCTGGTCAAGCCCTTCGCCTTCGCCGAGCTGCTGGCTCGCATCCATGCGCTCGCCCGCCGGCCACCGATATCCGCCATGGAGACAACGCTGCGCGTGGCCGATCTCGAAATGGACCTGCGCAAGCGAACGGTCGCTCGCGCCGGGAGGCGGATCGAATTGCAGCCCCAGGAGTTCAAGCTGCTGGAGTATCTGATGCAGCACGCCGGCCGGGTCGTTACCCGGACCATGCTGCTCGAAAACGTCTGGGAATTCCATTTCGATCCACGGACCAGCGTGGTCGAAACGCATATCAGCCGCCTCCGCGGCAAAATCGACCGGGACTTCGACGTGGAGCTCATTCATACCGTCCGCGGGTCGGGATACTGTCTCCGTGCGCCTGGCTAGTACCGACTATCACAGTTCCGTGCCCCATGTGACGGTCTTCCGAGGTCTCCAGCCAGGCGCGTGGCGCGCCGTGATGCTGAAGCATCACAAGCGGCCCGCAACGCCGCCGGGGGCCTCGGAAGACCGCCCGGAGGGTCGCTTTTCCCGCGCCCTCGGGGCGTCGACGGCACTTGACGATGCTCCGGCATCGCCAGCGCGCCGCCTCCTGCCAAGGACACGGGAAAAGCAATCACATAGGGTACGGACCTGTGATAGTCGGTATTAGGGTCCTCCGCACCACCGGTTTCCGACTGGCCGCGCTCTACGCGGGCCTGTTCGGTTTGTCGGTCCTTGTCCTGTTTGGCGTGATCTTTTGGATTACCACCGATGCATTGCGCCAGCAGTTGGTGGTGAGCATCCAAGGCGAGGTCGCGGCCCTCGTGGCGGACCATCGGACCGGCGGCCTATTCCATGCGGCCGACGCCATCGAAAGGCGGCTCGCGTCCGACCTCCATCAAGATTTCTTCTATCTGCTGCTCGATCCCGCGGGCCGGAAGGTGGCGGGCAACTTGCCCCGCCTTTCCCCTCGCGCTGGATGGCAGGAATTGCCCGAGGAATCGGAGCACGACGACGACCATCCCAAGGACGCAGATGACGATCGCCTGTTTGCCTTCGGGGTCAAGTTGGCGGATGGCTCATTCCTTTTGGTCGGCGAAGAGACCGATCGGATCGGCGAGGTCGAGGAAGCGATCGTTCGCGCTTTCGGATGGGCATTTGGCGTTACCGTCGTGCTCGGAGCGATGGGCGGCGGCATTCTCAGCCTCGGCTTCCTGCGGCGCGTCGACGCCATCAACCGGACCAGCCGAGCCATCGTCGAAGGCCGGCTCGCGGAACGTGTGCCAACGCGGGGAACGGGCGACGAGCTCGACCGCCTCGCGCTCAATCTCAACGAGATGCTCGACCGCGTGCAAACTCTCATGGAAAGCCTGCGCCAGGTCTCCAGCGACATTGCCCACGATCTGCGGACACCTCTGAGCCACCTCCGCCAGCGGCTCGAGGGCGCGCGGTCGAAGGCCCGCCGCATCGAAGACTACGAGGCCGTGGTCGAACAGGCGATCGCCGACACGGACGCCATTCTCGCAACCTTCGCGGCCCTGCTGCGTATTGCGCAAATTGAAGCCGGCACTCGCAAGGCCGCGTTTTCCAACGTCGATCTGTCGCGCATCTTTCAGTCGATCGCCGATGCCTATGGCGCGGTCGCCGAGGATCGGGGGCAGTCGCTCGCTGCCATGATCGCGCCCGACATCCATGTTCGGGGCGACCGCGAGCTGTTGACGCAGATGCTGGCCAACCTCGTCGAGAACGCGATCCGCCATACGCAGGAAGGCGCCCGCATCAAACTTGCCCTCGAGGATGACCCCGCCGGACCCGTCGGTATCGTCGCCGACAATGGCCCCGGCATCCCGGCGGAGGCGCGGGACAAGGTTTTTCAGCGGTTCTTCCGGCTCGAACGAAGCCGATCGACCGCGGGCAGCGGCCTTGGTCTGTCGCTGGTCGCGGCGGTGGCAGCCATCCACGGCATCGCGATCACGCTCGCCGACAACGAGCCGGGCCTCAAGGCCGTGCTCGATTTCCCGCCGAAAGGATAACCGGTCCTCCCGGGACCAGCCGTCTACGAGATCAATGCCGGCGGTTGGTCGCCGGCGGAGCCGCATGCGCCCGATCCACACCCGGACGCAATGGATAAGAACGGATCGCTCACGCTTGCCGTGTCCGTCTCATAGCGGAGAACCGCCAAGCTCAAGTACTTGTGGTTCTCCGTAACCATCAGCTTGCTCTCGACGAAACCTTTGAGAATGGTGTCGAGCCCCTCCCCGCCGAGCTCGACTCCCCGTTCGGTCTGCAGCCAAGCGAGAATCTGCTGCGGCGTTCGCCGCGAGTCGCAGAACTCATAAACATCCCGCTCGACACCCTCGAGCACGACTCGCGCCGCGGCGGCGACCGGACGCGTGTCGTGGATGACCACGCCGCCGTTCACACGTTGGGCAAACAGCTCATCCCGACGCGATCCCCATTGCGCCACATGATCGATGATCTGAGCCATGCAATTCCGGTGGTCGATTGGCTGCGCGCGGTCGCAATCGAAATAGTAAACCAAGTCCATCAGCGTTTCGCGATCGAACGGATAGACATACTTGAAGTATTGCCACGGCCGCACATTCGCAAATCCCAACTCCTCGGCGCGATTGAAGTTCTCGCTGAATCGGTCCAATCGCACCAGTCCCACGCTCGACGGCGGCTTGAGATGGGTGACCAATCGCGCCAGCTCAAGGGCCCGTTCGTAATCCGCCAACCGCTCCCCCGGGAAACCGAACAGCATGTTCCAGTCCACATACACGCCGTACTGGCTGGACCATTTGAGAAATTCGATGCTGACCAGGCTTGTGGAGCCCTTTCGCATTAGCTTGAGGATATTCGTGCAAAGGTTTTCAATGCCCGCCTGAACGTTGGTTACGCGGGCTCTGGCCAGATCCCGGATTTCGTTCTTTTTCAAGTTCGGCCGAACTTCATAAAACAAGTCGAACCCGGTGTTGCTCTCGGTCAGTCTTTCGAGGAACGTTTCGAAATAATGCGGCGGCATCATATTATCGACCGCGCGCAAAAACCCTGAATTATACCGCGCCATCAGTTCGCCGATTTCCGCGATCGCGCGATCGACCGACTTGGCGCGGAACAGGATGCTTTCCCCATTCAATCCGCAAAACGTGCATTTCACCTTGTCTCCCCACCAGCAGCCTCGTGCCGTTTCCACCATGACTTGCGGCTGAACGCAGTTGATGAGACCTGTTCCTTGCAGAGTGTCGAAGTAGTCGTCGTAGTTCGGTATGGGCAGAACGTCGAGCGATTGCAGCTTTTCCGGCGGGCCGGTATGGATGCAGGTCGACCCCGAGCGGTAGACGATGCCGGGAAGATCATCGATGGGATGACCGTACGCGAGACGTTTGACAAGTTCGGGAAATGTCAGGTCGGCCTCCCCCGTGCAGACGAAATCCACGAACGGGAAGCAATTGCCGAGCGCCACGCCCATGACGTCTTCGCAATTGGCGCCGCCGAATACGATCACTTTATCGGGAAACTTTTTCTTGATCCGATAGGCGAGACTGAGACTCGGCACGTTCTGCTCGAACAGGGAACTGAAACCGATGATATCGTAGTTCCGCCAGGAAGTGCTCTCGACGCAGTTGTCGAGAAACGAGCCGACGTGCGCCTTCATATGAAGCAGGTGCGGCAGGATCGTTGGATCGAGCTTCGAGATCACCTGATCGAAGTATTCCGCGTTGGAAGGAACGTGTTCTCCGAACAAAGATTCCGCGAACATTTGCTCGCCGGCCAAAGCGGCCGTCATTCGATCCACGACGTTGTAACTTTCCACGCCGATCATCTGGGCGAAACGAAGGTTCAGGTAGGAAACGTCACACGAAACTCCCTCCCGCTCGAAGCTGGACTTGAACAGCCCAAGTGCGAGCGAAGGATAGCTGATGCCGGCGAACGGCATACTCACCAGAAGGACTCGAGTCATCGGAAAACTCCTTGTAGGGACTCACCGCATCCGTGAATGCCGGGCAGGTTCATGGCCGGCGCCTTCCGTTCCAGATCTGAGCCGTCAATAGCGCCGCCACGGGTCATGGCCCGGATATCCCATGACCGGATCCGTCACGCCGGGGTCCACGGTTCCATAACCGCAACCGCGTTCCAGCGGATGAGACGGCGGCCCTTGGCCAAGGGTTGGTTGAACGAGCGTGGCGTCGCCCGCGGGCGGGTAACCTTGAGAACCCGAATAAGCGGCCCCGTAATCCGCAAGTCCATAACCGGTCGACGGGTCATAAGCCGTTGTTTGCTCCGCGGACGGATTCCAGAGTTGCGGGTCGCCATATTGCTGCTGTGACCAGTGGGCCGGGCGCGCGCCGTCGGCGGAAGCGTCAGGGTTCGAGGTGGACCGTACATGGCGCCGCCACGGCGCCGCCGCCCAAACCTCCATGGGATCCTGAATCCCGTTTTGGGCGGCCGCGGTCGTCAACGGCGAGGCGTTCCGAAAGCTGCCAAGATGGTCGAAATCCGGTTGCAGCACGTTCACATCGCAACCGGCTGACAACCTAACTTCGTAGGTGCACCGGCCGGAGCTGTCCCGAAACAGGAGTTCAAAACGCCGCACGGCCCCGACGTCGAATTCGAGCGCGGTGGCATGATTTTGGTTGCGATGCGATACGAGCAAAAAGAAGCGGCCCGACCGGGGCGACCGAAGAACGCGCCCGGTGAATGCGACCTCGGTTTCAGCCTCCTCCGGCCCCGGATCGTAGGTTTCGCACTGTTCGAGAATTTGCCCGAACGACTTCGGTTCCGCGCCGCCCGAGGATTTCTCGTCTTGACGTGTTTGCATCTCGTCCTCCTCTGAACGCTTTGTTCAAGGGTTAGCAGTCCGCCGCCAAGTGCTCGGCGACGGCCCGGGAAATCGGTTGGCCGGTTTTGAGTTCGAAATAGCTGAATGCTGGCGACGGATTGACCTCAAGGCAGTAAATCTCTCCGGCGCCGTTGATCTTGAGGTCGATGCCCGCGAACTCGAGGCCGAAGATCGACGCAAGCCCGAGGCAACGCTCGGCAAGCTCGTCGGATAAGGTCATTGGCTCGACGGTTTCCGTTTCACCCTCTTTGTAAGCGTATCGATAGTCCACCGCGGAGGCGGTGATGGCCGTGGCGAAAACTTTGTCGCCGATGGTGTGGACCCGAACATCGCGGCCTTCGATATATTGCTGGAACTGTACGGGACAGATCCGAATGTGGTCGAGCCGTTGCAAATCGTCGTCCTCGAGAAACCGGACGATCGAACGCACGTAGCTGGCGGACTTGTAAATCGTACGGCCGTGAAGCTCGTGGAATTGACGGGCGCGATCCGGATCATTGGTGACGAGTGTTTCAGGGATCGCGAAGCCATGCTTGCGAATGATTTGTGATTGAAACGGCTTGGAATAGCTCAGCCCGTTTTGCCGGCTTCGATTGAGAATTCTCCCCGGAGTGAGATCGTACCACTGCATCATCGCCGCATGGAGGGATTGAGCGTGAAGACGCTTGGCCGACCCGGGAGGTTCGTTCTCGATCTCCGGAAGGACGCGGTGGTCCATCAGACGGGTGTAGACGGCCGTGAAGTTCTCGAGGCGGTACGCGCGATCGCCGAGCTGTAACCGGCCGAGTACGCGGCGATCCTCGATCTCGAACTCGAGATCCGTCTCGGCGACGCGGCGCTGGTTGAACACGGTGTGGGGAGCACCGAGTTCGGCCAGCTTCTCGATCACCAATCCGAGCGAGGGTTCTGATGGAATACCGCAAAGAAAGATCATTGCGGGGCTCCATGGTGGTTGGTCAATTCCGCCGCCAGGGCATCGAGAAACGGCTCTCCGCCGGCGATCAGATCGGGAAAGGTCGTGGCGCCGGCAAACGTCCAAGTCCCTCGCGGTCCGACCGAGAAATCGATGCCGAGCATCGCCGCCTGCGCGAGGTCGCTCAGCCGGAGGCAACCCTCGGCGATCGGCTCCGGCACGCGCGATCCCAACACGTGAGAGCCGACCACCAGAACCGTGCTCTGGTCCCAGCCAGCGTCGGGTACCCGGGCGTGAAGGGCGTATTCCGGAGGGAGGCTTCGGCTCGACTGATGGTAACGCGGGATCGGCAATCCGGCCTTGGCGGCCAAGGATATCCACTCGGAGATATGATGGATGCGCCCGCACAGGCTTTGCGTGGTTGGCCGGTTCAGCATTGGTTCGGGCAGGGCGTTGAGCCAGCTCACGTAGAACGCGTTGAGTTCCTGAGTGACGTAGTCGCGGTCGTCCGGGTGTATGAGCACGAAACTTTCGGCGGGCAGCCAAACCAGACGATTGAGCGTGCCCGCGACCCGATCGCTTTGAAGTTTCCGTCCGTCGCCCAAGGTCACCAGCACCCGCGCCCCATCGCCGTCGATGCCGTGTTCCCACTCCGCATAGGCGAGCGTATCGGAGGTCACCAACTCGATCGGCCCCAGGCCCCGGGCCCTCAAGTGTTCGAATGCCCACAAGGCGCCAGCGTCACCGAGCGAACAAAGGACAAGCCACACTGGAGTCTGCATCTCGATCCTTGCAAGCAAGGAGGCGCGGCTGTCGTCGACTTCGGCGGACCGCGCCTCCACTCAGCCGCAGAGCTTCAAACCGCCATGACGGCGCTGAAGCTTCATCAGGTCCGATCCTTCTCGTCTTTATCCCCTTCATATCTCAGAGGCGCTTTTTCCACCTCCGGCCGTAGTTCTGGCCTGATGAAGTGAGTCAACTGCGCCAGAGCCGCCTCGATTCGGCTGAGCCGTTCCTCAACGGGCATGGGACCGGGCGTGACCGGCGGTTGCTCTCGCTCGAATTTTTCGGGTTGACCTTTGTCCGGCTCATTCTTCTTGATGTCGGGTTCCTGTTTCTTGATGTCCGGCTCATTCTTCTTGATATCCGGCTCATTCTTTTTGATATCCGGTTCGTTTTTCTTAATGTCTGGCTCGTGCTTTTTGGTGTCTGGCTCATTCTTTTTGATGTCTGGCTCGTGCTTTTTGATGTCCGGTTCGTTCTTCTTGATGTCTGGTTCGTGCTTTTTGGTATCCGGCTCGTTCTTCTTGATGTCCGGCTCGTGCTTTTTCGTGTCCGGTTCATTTTTCTTAATGTCTGGCTCGTGTTTTTTTGTGTCCGGTTCGTTTTTCTTGATGTCCGGCTCGTGCTTTTTGGTGTCCGGTTCGTTCTTCTTGATGTCCGGCTCGTGCTTTTTGGTGTCCGGTTCGTTCTTCTTGATGTCTGGCTCGTGCTTTTTGGTATCCGGCTCGTTCTTTTTGATGTCCGGTTCGTTCTTTTTGATATCGGGCTCGTGCTTCTTAGTGTCGGGCTCGAACTTCTTGATGTCGTCCGGCTCGCGTTTCTTGATATCGGGCTCGTGCTTTTTGGTGTCGGGTTCGTGCTTCTTGATGTCGTCCGGCTCGCGTTTCTTGATATCGGGCTCGTGCTTCTTGGTGTCGGGTTCGTGCTTCTTGATGTCGTCCGGTTCGCGTTTCTTGATATCGGGCTCGTGCTTCTTGGTGTCGGGCTCGAATTTCTTGATGACGTCGGGCTCGCGCTTCTTAGGCGTCACACATAGGCTTACGTTGAGCGCGCTCAGAACGGCATCGATGGGATTGGCCGCGCCAAACTGCCCGTCGGGGGTGCCGGCGAAATACAATCCAACAACGTTTTGGCTTCCGTCGACCACGACGGAACCGGAATCACCGCCGTTTCCGAACTGGGGACTCTGCGTCGAGTCGACTTCGATGCCGATCTGATTGATCAGCGTCACGGTGCCGAGGCCGTCGCAATAATCGATGTTGACAGTCAAATCGATTAAATCGACAACGCCGTACGTCAGCCCGGTTGTCCGACCGCGCTTGCGAACGGGCATGCCGATCGCGGCCGCGGCCGTTCCCGCGACGTCACCGATATCGACGATCGAGCACGCCACGCCGCGCGCCGTATGGCTGGCGACGGCACAATCGACCTGACCGCCGAGCACCGCCCTTTGCAAGGAGCCCACCACGTCAGCGGGGCAACCGCCACCATCGACGCGGCTGGGCTGAGCCATCGTATCGCCGACACTCCAAGCGTCGTTCACGCACATGACATGGAAATTGCTGAGGAGCATTTCCGCGCCGGTCGCATTGTCGTGAACTATTGCTCCGAGCGTGCCGACGAAGAAATACGACCCGGGACCCGGCGCGTCGTGGCACGCGGCGTCCGCTTCGTTCAGAAAAATGGATCGGCAGGGTCCAATGCTGACGCCGCCTCTTACGGGATCGTAATTGCCCGTGTCGGCGTGGATTGCCAGGTCGGCAACCCGTTTCCAGCGTGGTTGCGGTATAAATCGGCGTTCTATGACGTCGGTTTTGATGCCGCCGATTTCGTCGGGAATTTTCTCTTTTGCCGAAACGTCCTTTTTCTTCTTCTGGACAAGAACGCGAATCGACAACTCGGGGGTCTTCTTGCCGCCGACAATTTTATAGCCGATGTCGACGCCCGTGACCCCTTGACGATTCAACAGTTCCGCTTCGAAGTTTTGCTTTACGGGTCTGATCTCCAACAAGGTTGCCATGATTGCCTCCCTTTGCTTCCTTCATCGGATCCATGGGACGACGCGTTCCAATCGCGAGCGCACAAAACCGGCATCGACCGAAAAATATCAAGACGAGTGCAAAACAAACTTCCTTTCGATTACCTCGGTTGGAACACCTTCAATTTCTTCGGGAATCTGCCGCGTGACGGTCTCCCCGGTTTTCTTGACGAAAACGCGAATAACGAGATAGGAATCCGTCGAATGTTCAGGATATTTGCGACCGATATCGACGCCGGTCACTCCTGAAATCTTCAAGAGTTCCTGCTCCCACCGTTGTTTAACGGCACGGATTTCGTCGAAACTTTTTTCGTGCTTTTGCTGGTCGGTCATCGCACATACAACCTCAAAGTCGTTGTCGTGCAAACTTCGCCCCACTCCCCGAGCATATGTCGAAACAGTATAGAACTATTGCGAGCAAAAGTCATGATCATTTAGCCCCGAAATCACAAGAACTGCGTTTCGAGACCGCGGCCGCGTGGGGACACTGCTCTAACGAGGCCGCAGCACGAGATCGAACGCCAACGGGCCCGTGTCGCCCGCCACGCGCGGTTCGGCCCGTCGCGATGCCGAGAGCACGCGGGCGTGATCGGTGAGCGCGCGAACGTCGAGTCCCATGTAGCGTGTCCGATGCGGGCCCAAGTGAGCGGCGAAGGACTGGAACAGTCGCAGCGCCGTTGTCGCGTTCGCGGTCATCCCGGAGGCGCTGCCCCATCGCGCCTTGAAGCCGGACGCGGCAAGGTTGATGAGCGCCTGCAGGTAGGTCGCGGTAAGTCCTTGGCGGCCGCACGCCGCCCACAATCCCTCCCAGGCTTCGTGGGCCTCCCAATAGTAGCCTTGGTTGAACAGATCGATCCCGTAGAGGTAGTCGCGGCAGTCGCGCCAATTCTCCGGATCCGGCGGTTGGGGACTGTGGGTGACGACGCCATGGCTGTGTCCCTGGGGGTCCCGGGTGGGATGAGGGTTGCGGCCGGGCAGGTACGCATACGCGGGGAACGGCCGGTCGGGAGTCAGCCGGGGCGGCGGGGACGGGGACCGGGCGGCCATGTGGGCTGGTCCGGGGATCAAGTCTCGATGGGCACGACGGGATCGTTGCCCCACTCGGACCAGGACCCGTCGTAGCCCCGGATCCGCGGATAACCCAGCGACTTGAGCACGGCGTAGGTGTGGGCGGAGCGGTGGTGGGTCTGGCAGTAAACGATCACGTCCTTGTCGGGCGTGACGCCGACGCCCGCGAACATCTCGCGCAACGCCGCCTCCGGCTTCAGACGCAGATTGCGCTCGCGATCGATGGCCAGCGTCCATTCCAGATTCACCGCTCCCGGAATGTGGCCGCCGCGCGCCGCGCGCAGGTCCCGGCCGACATATTCCGCCGGAGAGCGCACATCGAGGACGACAACGTCCGGGGCGTCGAGATGTTCGAGAATGTAGGTTTTGTCGGCGATCACATCGGGCCGACGCGAGACGGCGCCATCGCCGGAGTTTGGCCGGTTGGCCGCCTGTTCGGTCGGATGCCCCTCGTTGGCCCAGGCATGCAGGCCGCCGTTGAGCATTGAGGACCGCGAATGGCCCGCGGCGTCCAGCGTCCACAGCAGCCGCGCCGCCCGGCCATTGCCCTCGTTGTCATAGGCGACCACGTGGGTGGCGGGCGTCACGCCGAGGGTGGACAGGACCTCGCTCAAACGTCCCTCCTCGGGCAGCAAGCCCATGGCCGGTGGCCGGGCTTCGATGAGCGCCCTGTAGGGAAGGTTGACCGCTCCCGGAACATGCTGTTGCGCGTATGAGGACTCGTCGCCGACATCGGCCACAAGCAGGAATTGCGTGCCCAACGCCTGTTCGAGCTGTTCGGGCTCCACGAGAAACGGCAACATCGGTTCGGACATGGGACGGCTTCCGGCGGCAGTTGATGTTCGGGCCAACTGGGCTCCTTCACTTTTTCAACGCGCGCGCGGTTCCGACAACAAGCCTTTCACAAGCGCGATGCAGCCGAGCAGCAGCACACAGGCGAACGGCAGGCCGGTGGACACCGATGCCGCCTGCAATGCGCCGAGACCGCCGCCGAGGAGCAGCGCGATCGCCACCAGGCCCTCGAAACCGGCCCAGAAGACGCGCTGCGCCACCGGTGCGTCGACCTTGCCGCCGGCTGTGATCGTGTCGATGACCAGCGAGCCGGAGTCCGACGACGTGACGAAGAACACGATGACCAGCACGATGCCGACGAACGACGAAATCGCCGCCAGCGGCATATTGTGGAGCATGGAGAACAGCTTCAATTCCAGCGGCGCGTCGGCGATAGCCTGATAGCCGTCATTGAGCATGCTGATGGCGGTATCGCCGAACGCCGTCATCCACAACACCGAGACCACCGACGGGATCAGCAACACACAGGTGACAAACTCGCGCACCGTTCGGCCCCGACTGATGCGGGCGATGAACATGCCCACGAACGGCGACCAGGAAATCCACCATGCCCAATAGAACGATGTCCAACCCTGGCTGAAGTTCGTATCGTCGCGGCCGAACGGATTCGAAAGCGCCGGCAGGTACTCGGCATAGGCGACGAGATTCTTGAAGAAACCGGTCAAGATGGCCAGCGTCGGGCCGAGGGCGATAATAAAAATGAGCAGGATCGCGGCGAGAACCATGTTGATCTCGGACAGCCGCTTGACGCCGGCATCGAGCCCCGCGACCACCGAGCCGAGCGCGATGGACGTGATGCCCAAAATGAGGAACACCTTGGAGACGTCGTTCACCGGCAACCCGAACAGGTAATTCAGCCCGGCGTTCGCCTGTTCGGCGCCGATGCCCAGCGACGTGGCCAATCCGAACAGTGTCGCGAAAACGGCGAGCGTATCGATGATATGGCCGGTCCAGCCCCAAATCCGTTCGCCGAAGATCGGGTAAAACATCGAGCGGATGCTAAGCGGCAATCCCTTGTTGTAGGTGAACAGAGCCAGCGAGAGCCCGACAACGGCGTAGATCGCCCAAGGATGAAGGCCCCAGTGAAAGATCGTGGCGGCCATGCCGAGCCGGCGCGCTTCAAACGCGTCGCCCGCGGCGCCGCCCAGCGGAGCCCAGCTTTCGGGAGACCCCGCGCCCTCCGCGATCGACGACGAAAAGTGCGAGATCGGTTCGGATACGCCGAAAAACATCAGGCCAATACCCATGCCGGCGGCGAACAGCATGGAAAACCAGCCGGAGTAGGAATAGTCGGGCTTCGCGTCCATGCCCCCGATGCGAACCTTGCCCAGCGGCGAGATGACCAACACGATCGCCAAAAGGACGAAAATATTGCTGGCGGACAGGAGAACCCAGTCGAACGTGGAGGTCACCGCCGGGCGCAGCCAGCCGAAAAAGGCCTCCGCCTGTTCCGGCAGCGCCAGCGCCAAGACCACGAAGAGGATGATGGTCAGCCCGGAAATCATGAAAACCGGGTTGTGAATGTCGAGGCCAAACGGCCCCAGCGTAGGCTGAATATTATCCTGGCCCAGGGTATAGGTCGTCTCGATCGGATTTGCCGGCCCTTCGGGGGCCAAATTCGGTTCTACGGTCATAACGTCTCCTCATTTTTATTTTTTTTCGTTCCTGCATTGCGCCGATCGTGACCGGCGCCTCCCTATCTCGCGGCTCGCCCTTCCCCGAAGCGTTCGCTTTCGCCAACCGGATCTAGCGGACCACGAAGACGGAAACCTCGGCGTGCGAGGCCACGGCTGCGGCGTGCGAGGCGAAGATGTGCTCAGGAAAGCCGGGCACATGCGAGGCCATGACGATCAGGTCGGCCCCGTGTTCCTTGGCGGCTTCGATCAGCGTTTTATCGAGATCGACGGCTGGATCGTGACTTGGATATGCGGCGGTATCGACGTCCAAGCCATGCGTCTTGGCCTGCATGGCGCCGAACTCCTTGAGCTTAGCCGCGTACTCTTGCGGTGTATGCGCCACCTCGGTGGGCGTTTCCGCCGTCACCCCGACGAAGCAGAGGGGTATGTGGTAGTGCTTGGCGATATCCGTTGAAACGCCGATTGCTTTCTCGAGACGCTCTACGTGCGCCAAATCCACCGGCACCATGACTTTTCCATACATGTGCTATTCCGTACTAACCCGGTGCCGCCAGGGTTCGGAGCCCCGGTCGGTCGTTGGGAAATTGTGTGTCCTCGCCGGCCGGTCCGCAGAAAATTCGCACACCGAGCCAGCGCGGCTCTTGGTATAACTGCGCTATGTCGTCCGCGTATAACTGCGCTATGTCGTCCGCCAACGACTCCAAACAGATTCGTTGCAATACCGTTTAACGCTAACGGCCATTCTCAGGCATGGCAAGTCAAACCGGGCCTAATGCCGGTTCGCTGCCCCCGGCCGGGCCCCGATTTTATAGCATTGGAATGATTCAATATTGCGGGACAGCGCTGTAAACTGGTGATATGCAGCCGTGTTGAACTTGAAACTTCTGGTTCTCGTGCTGGTGGCGAACGGCGCACCGGTGGTGGCGTCGCGCATTCTGGGGCGCCAGTTCTCGTTTCCTCTCGATGGCGGTCTTCATCTCGTCGACGGGCGGCCGCTGTTCGGCCCGTCGAAAACCGTGCGCGGGGTCGTCCTCGGGATCGCGGTCACGACGGCGTGCGCGCCGTTGCTGGGGCTGGATTGGACGAGCGGCGCTCTCGTCGGGTTCGGCGCCATGGCGGGCGACCTGTTTTCCAGTTTCGTGAAGCGCCGCATGGGCCTGCCATCAAGCGGCAAGGCGACCGGTCTCGATCAGGTGCCCGAGGCGCTGTTTCCGCTCCTTGCCTGCACTTTCACGCTCGGTCTGACGCTCGCGGACATCGTTGCCGGTGTGTCGATCTTCTTTCTCGCCGACGTGGTTCTATCGCGCGTTTTCTTTAAAATCGGCCTCCGCGCCCGGCCCTATTAGGGGGCCGGTTTTTCGGCTCGCCGCAATTGGTGGAGCGTGATCTCGGGGAAGCAATTGAACCGGACGGGAACCACCGAAGCTCCGGCGCCTACCGACGTGTAACCGGCCATGTCATGGTAGGTCCACGGTCCGGCGCCCATGCGCCTTGGCAGGACCGAGTCCAGAGTCACGGGAATGGAACCGGGCAGGCAGATCTGACCGCCGTGGGTATGCCCGCCCAGCAGCAGATTGAAATCGGCATGGGCGGCCTGCCGGTAGATCTCGGGCGTATGGGACAGCAGCACGGAGAATTCTTCGGGGGGGATCCCCGCCGCGGCCTTTTCGATGTTGTCCACGCGAAAGTAGTGGGCGTCGTCGATCCCCGCCAGATGAATGCGCTGATCGCCGCGCGCGATGGGGTCCGCTTCGTTAAGCAGCATGCGGACACCCATCTCTTCCAGCCCCGGAATCATGCTGATGGTATCGTGGTTGCCGAGGACGCCATACACCGGTGAGCTCAGACGGGCGACGACCCGCGCCAAGCCCTCGAGCGTGGGCTCGAACGGTCCGAACGTCTGTCCCCGGTAGTCGCCGGTCAAGACACAGATGTCATGGGCGAGCCCGGGCAGAAGCTCGACGATGCGTTGCATGGCCCCGGGATTCATGTCCACGTGCAAGTCGCTGATATGAAGGATGGTGAACCCGTCGAAGGCCGGCGGCAGGGCCGGCGATTCGACGGCGTGACGCCGGACCCGCACATCGTCGGCGTTTCGGCGCCCGCGCCCGTAAAGGCCGGTGAGCTTGAGCGCGCCGGTGATCACCGATTGGATCGAGTACCAGTTCTCGATATGGAAGAAGTTGAGGCCCTGGCCGAAGATCCGCGCTTCGTAATCGTGCTCGATTCCAAGGCGCTGCCGGGCGTGCAACCGCCCAAGCCTCCGCTCGAGTTTGTCCAGAATATCCGGAGGAGGCAACGACTCCCGGCGCGAAAAAGCGGTTCCGTGGCGCATGTCCGGTCAAACCCGCGGCGAAAGACGCGCTGTCATCGCGGGCGGTTCCTGTTGCCTAGGACCCACAGGAGACTCCGGGCATTGGAAATCGGTTCTTCGATCACCAAGGATACGCCGATTGCCTCGATACAAGCCAGAATGCCGAACCCCATCACGAAGTAGTACAGATAGGCATTAAACCCGAAAAGGAACAAGGTCACAATAAAAATACCCTGTAGCAACGCATTGGCCTTGAACGAATACAGATGAAACGATGGCATCTTTTTGAACTTGAGCATCGGAATCAGCGCCGCCACCGCCAGAAACCCGATGAAAATATACAGCATGGCGATATGCGGTTTCAGCGCCTGGTATTCGAACCGAAAGATCCCGACGAGGGCGGCCAGATAGGTCAACTCGTCGGCGATGGAATCGAGCCGTGCGCCCAGTTGCGTGCACAGGTTCCAGGTCCGGGCGATGAACCCGTCCAGCGCGTCCGTCGCGAAGCTGATGCACAGGAACACGATGAACAGCGTGCGTTGATCCGTCAGCGCGAGAACGATGAGGACCGGCGCCATCGCCAACCGATAGGAAGACAACAGGTTCGGAACGGTAAGAACCTCGGCTCGTGAACCCCGCATGGATGAATGACGCCCGCCCTAACGATACCGATGAGTGGAAACATGGCGCGGCAATCCGCACTTGTCAAAGACGACGTCCGGCACGAGCCCGGCCGAACCCTGTTGACGGCACGTGTCGTCAAAAAAAGGCCCGGTTCGCCCTTCCCGGGATTTGGCGGCGGGAACCATGGTGGACACCCTCGCTATTGGATATATTTCCCGGGTTGGCCATCGGAGAGCGTCATCGAAGGCCGAATGTCCCGATGGAACATGCGGATGATGAGCAAATGGACACTTACGATCCCCTCAAGGCCCCCGATCCGGTCGCATGGGAAGCCATGGACGAGGGCGAGCGCATTGAGCTGGTGAGGGAATATCACCTCGAAGCCGGCGAAACCGCGCCGGACGAGTTCATGCACGCGGCCATTCACGCCGTTGTCGAAAGCCAGGTGGCGATGGGCGACGAGATCCCCGTCCGCGCAAATCTGGAGCGGTTGATGCGCCAGGGTTTGGATCGCCATGAGGCCATTCACGCCATCGGCGGCGTGGTGCTCGGCCACATGAACGACCTCGCCAGCGGCACCGACCTCGGACCCGACCCCAACAAGCGGCTGTTCAAGAAACTCGAAAAATTGAACGCGACCGAGTGGCTCAAGAGCTTCGAGTAGTCCGGACGATTTCGCCGATCAAGGCAGGTCGGCCAGGTCCTCGGACGACAGTCGAAGAGACGCCGCGGCGACATTTTCTTCCAAATGGGCCGTCGATGACGTTCCGGGAATCGGCGCGATGACCGGTGAGCGGGCAAGCAGCCATGCGAGAACGACCTGTGCGGCCGTCGCGCCGTGGCGCCCAGCGACCCGCGCGAGCGCACCCGCGCCCCGCGCGCTGGCGCCCGCTTCCAGCGGATACCAGGGCAGGAATGCGATACCCTCGCGCTCGCATTCCCCCAGCACATCCTCGGACGATCGGTCGGAGATGTTGAAGCGGTTCTGAACCGACGCAACGGGCGCCAGTCGTTGCGCCCGCCGCAACTGATCGACACTCACATTCGAGAGGCCGACGTGACGGATCTTTCCCTCGGAACGCAGCTCGGCGAACGTTCCCACGGAGTCCTCGAACGGCACGTCCGGATCGGGCGCGTGGAGTTGGTAAAGATCGATACGCTCGAGCTTCAGGCGCCTCAGGCTCGCCTCGCACGCGGCGCGCAGGTGCTCCGGGCGGCCGTTCCGGTCCCAGGCCCCTCGCCGGGGCCGTACCAAACCGCCCTTGGTCGCGACGACGAGTCCCTCGGGATAGGGATGAAGGGTGTCCGCGATCAACCGCTCATTGACCTCGGGACCATAGGCATCGGCGGTGTCGATGAGAGTGACGCCCAGTTCGAGCACGCGCCGGAGCACCTTGCGGGCGTTTTCCGGGTCCGCCGGTTCGCCCCACACGCCGGGCCCGCACAGCCGCATGGCGCCAAAGCCGAGCCGGGCGACCATAAGGTCGCCGCCAATGACGATGGAGCCGCCGGGGCCCTCCGGCGCGGTCGTTGGGCCGGCGTTTCGAGGCGGCTGGTTCATGGCGTTCACTCCTCTCCGTTCACGGGACATGTCGGCACCCGACAACCGTTATTCCACCAATATTGATATAGTGTCACCGCGTCGCGCTGAGGCTCCCGTTGCCCCACTTTGGCCCACTCCAATGCCGGACGTGAAATACGCCCCGCGCCTTGGCCCTTCCGAGCCGGAGCATTCCATTAACACGGATTTTTCGGTGACTGCGCAACTGTCGAGGGAACTTCGTTGCGCGACAAAAACAACTTGGCGTTCGTGGTTTTTCGGTTGTGGTTTTGGTAAAATGCGCGTGTGGAATCGGTTCGTGAAAGCGGCGCGCGAAGGGCGAAGTGCGTAGCCGAGGGGCTGGTTGCTCTTTCTCGCCCATGACCCAACGGGTCGGCTCATCGGGGTGACGTTCCGAGCACTGGGAACGGAGGGGGTAGATGGCTGCGACTCGAACACGTCGAAACGGTTCAAGCCGGCGCCGATCCCGCGATTTCTCTATCCTTGACACGAATGGATCCAAGCTTACCGGGCGTTTCAGCGGTCACGCGCGATCGGCCTGCGCGCGCCCGTGGACAAGGAGCACCTTGGGCCGCCTGCGCGAGGAGATGACCAATGGGCAATGACGATTTCGTTCTTCGCGGAAATGGGGATGATTACATATCCACCGGCGACGGGGATGACACCATATTCGCCGATCCCGGCCCGTTCGATTCGATTGGTGGTGACGACACCGTCTATGCCGGCGACGATGACGATCTCGTTCGCGCGTTTGGGGGCGACAACGTCATCTATGGCAACGAGGGTAACGACACCCTGATTACCGCGGATGGTGACGATTCCATCCATGCCGGAAAGGGCGACGACGAGGATGTCCAGAGCGGCAGAGGCGCCGACACCGTCTATGGAGACGAAGGCAACGACACGCTGAGAGGCGGTGAAGGCAACGACTTCGTCGACGGCGGCCCGGGGCACGACCGGGTGATCGGCGGCAGCGACGACGACACCGTGATCGGAGGAGAGGGGAACGACACGGTGGAGGGCCGCGACGGCAATGACTCGCTGAATGGCGGCAGCGGAAGAGATTCCCTTGAGGGAGGGAATGGCAATGATACACTGAGTGGTGGAACGGGCACGGACACCTTCGACGGGGGCGACGGCTCCGATACCGCCGACTACAGCTATAGCGAATCCGACCGTTTACGAGTTCGATCTTGGTGAGGGGTTCGCATGGTTTGTCGACGACCCCAATATTCCCACCGGTTCCGGCAATCCGCCCAGTACCACCGAAGCGTTGATATCCATCGAGAACGTGACAGGCAGCCATGGCGACAACTTCATTTCCGGCGACGGCAACGACAACATTCTCAGGGGTGCCGGCGGTGACGATGCAATCGTGGGCGGCGGTGGCGGCGATCAGCTGTTTGGTGGCAACGGCAACGATACGCTGGAAGGAAACGCGGGGAATGACGTCTTCGACGGCCGCGAAGGCGTGGACACTGTCGGCTACGGCTATAGCGCCTCCGACCGTTTGCGGGTCGATCTGCAAAAGGGATTTGCGTGGTTCGTCGACGACCCGAGCAGTCCCGCGGGTCCCGGTAATCAGCCCAGCACCACCGAAGCGCTGATATCCATCGAGAACGTGACCGGCGGCCGCGGCGACAACGTCATTATCGGCGACGGCGGCGCCAATTTCCTCAACGGCGCCGGCGGCGACGATACGCTGACCGGAAACAGCGGCGCCGACCGGTTTCAATTCACCGTCGCCGGCGGCACCGACATCGTCACCGACTTCGAGCCCGGAACCGACAAAATCTGGCTGGTCGGCTACAGCGATATCGAGTTCGATGAACTCGATTTGGACCAGGTTGGCGCCGACATCGAGATCGACCTCTCGTCCGACGGGGGCGGCCGAATCATCCTCCAAAACACAGACGCCACTTCCCTCGACGCGGGCGACTTTCTCTTTAAGCGGCATTGGCGAGGACCCCATGCGTCGACGGCGTCCGGCCGGCCCGGCATCCTTGCCCCCGGGGCACTAATCGATCTTGCGGAAATCGCCGTGGCGGCCGAGGCCGTCGCGGAAGCGGGCGGCGCCGGCGATGCCGTCTTTCGACAGCGCCTCGCGGCCGTTGTACCATTCCTGGATGAGCGCGTCGCGGACCGGCAGGCCGTGGCTCCGGATGGCCGAGCGGCGGTCCACGCGGACGCATACCTGGGGAAACCGGGCGATCTCATGGGCCAACTCTTCGGCTTTCTGGCGGACGGCGCCATTGGGCACCACGTACTCGCAGAGACCGATCCGCAGGCACTCGTCGGAGGGCACCTTGCGGCCGGTCATGATGATTTCGAGTGCCCGGCCCCGGCCGACGATGCGGGGCAGCCGCACCGTTCCGCCGTCGATCAGCGGCACCCCCCAGCGTCGGCAAAAAACCCCAAAATAGGCGTCCTCCTGCATGACCCGGAAATCGCACCATAGCGCCAGTTCCATGCCGCCCGCGACGGCCGGACCCGCCACCGCCGCGATCACCGGCTTGTCCAGTTCCAGCCGGGACGGACCGAGCGGGCCGCGCGGGATCTCGCCGCCGTTGCCCCGCCCCTTGGCGGGCGGCATGTCGAGTTCGCCGAGCGGATGGTCGACATTCAGCGAGCTGACGTACTTGAGATCCCAGCCGGCGCAGAACGCGCCGCCGGCGCCGTAGAAAACGGCGACCGAGGCCGCGTCGTCGGCATCGAACTCGAGAAAGGCCTCGGTCAGCGCGTCGGCGCTGTCGGGATCCATGGCGTTGCGGGCCTCGGGCCGGTCGTGGATCACGGTCCACACGGGTCCGTTTTTTTCGATGCGTACGGTCATGGCGTGGGTCTCCCTCTGTCGTCGTCTCCTTGTATCCGGATGAAGCCGCCGGACATTCGCTGGTTAGTCGCGCCGATGGTATACGGCCTCGATGCGATTGCAATCGGGATCAAGCAAGAATGCCGCGTAGTATGCGTCATGGTAATGATGCCGGAGCCCCGGCGCGCCATCATCGCGTCCGCCCGCCGCCAACCCCGCCGCGTGAAACGCCCTTACGGCATCCCGACCTGACGCCCGGAAGCACCAATGCCGGCCGTCGGCCGCAATGGGCTCTCCGGTGGCGCGCACGGAGATGTAGGTGTGGCCATCGTCGTCCGGCCTATTGCGCAGGCCGTAGCCAACCACGTCGGCGTCACGGCGCACGCAGGGGTAGCCAAGCGCGCCCAACACCGCATCGTAAAACACGGCGGCGGGCGCCATGTGGCGCACGGTTATGGATACATGATCAAGCACGGTTCGATGCGGGCCCAGGTAATCACAACGGGGGAACGGCTTCCGACTGTCCTATTCGCCGGTTCATGGCGCAAGCGGACTATACCGGGGCATGCGCCATCCAGGAACAGGGTTCCAGCCGAACGTGAAATGGAGCCTTCACGCGCTCGCAGTTTTTATGCGGCGGTGTCGGGGGCCGAAGCACGGGACGCCGGACCGAACGGCCGTTGCCGGTGTTCCTCGGCGAAGACGTGGCCGTGGAGATTGGACACCCACTGCTTCCCCTCCTGGGTGAGCAGGAGGAAGTCGACGGCCGGGCCGATGTAGGGCTTGACGGAAGTCCAGAAAAACGACGGATAGGCATCGGCGAGATCGGCGGCGCTCTCGTATCCGAACTGCTTCGCGACCCCCATTTCGACGAATTCCCAATAGAGCGCCGTCAGCTTCTGCGGGTAGTTCGGGTCCGCGAGCTGACCGATCAGGTCGGCTGCCCGGACGAGGCCGGCCTCGGTGTCGGTCTCCTGATGGTCGTTGGACAACGGCACGGGAAAGCGGGTCAGTTCGATGGCCCGGGCGACCCGCTCCTCGTCGATGAAGGGAACGGGCCCGAACCGATCCCGGACGAACATCTTGCCGCGATCCACGTGATACGGGGCGAGAAAGGCGTCCGACGCCCCGCGCGGCGCCGTCACCCGGTTGCCGACGTCGTCGATGACGAAGGAATCCGCGGTGTCGCCCTGACAGACGCCGCGAATATAGCCGATGTCGTGACAGAGCAATGCCGTGGTGAAATGCAGCCAGTCGTCCGGCTGCTGCTGCTTTCCGAGAAAGCGTCCGCGAAAAATCTCCTGGCCCACCAGCGTGACCAGCATGGTGTGCTGGACGTTGTGGTATAGAGCGTCGCTATTGGCGATCTGCTCGATGATGAGGCGCGCCACCATGTTCAATCGCGTGGCGCAGGCCGGGTCCTCCGATCCGAACATACGCAAGTAGCCGCTTTCGAGACGGTCTCCGAGCGCTTCGGCGATCAGCGTCGTGGGATTGAGCATGTCCTCCACCCTCTAACAAATTGATCATATAGGGTGACCCGGAGGAATTGCACAGGGAGTGCCGCCTCGATCGATCGGCTGTCTCTGTCGTTTAGGCGCGGCGGGCGGGCGGGGTTAGTACTGAATCTGCGGTTCCCGATTGACCGGGACGCGCGTCACCGGACCACAATCAATGCTGAAACCTCCTAAGTTTCTTTCGTTTCTTCGCCTGAATTAAACGCCCCGTCCGGGCTGGGCGGCGGAGGCGGTTTCGGGCTGGTCCGCCCATAGGGCGTCGTAGGCCGCCAGCAGCTTGGGCGCTTCGTTGGACCACGACAGCTCCTTGACCACCCGCTCGCGGCCGAACTCGCCCATGCGCGCGCGGGCCCGGTCGTCGGCCAGAAGGTCCAGGATCTTGGCGGCCAGGTCGACGGCGTCGTTGGGGCGCGCGTACAACGACGCCTCCCCGGCCGAGAACCGTCCTTCCGCGAGATCGAACTGAACGATGGGCTTGCCGAGCGCCATGTACTCCATGATCTTGTTCATGGTCGATTTGTCGTTCATCTCATTGTATTCGTCGGGATTGACGCAGACATCGGCGGTGCTCAGCATCTCCAGCAGTTGCTGGTCGGGAACGCGGCCGGTAAAGGTCACGTAGTCGCCGATACCCAGGTCGACGGCGAGTTTGCACAGCCGCTCGAATTCCGGTCCGCCGCCGACGATGCCGAAGTGCACATCGGAACGTTTGCGATCGACCACGATGTGGCGAACGGCCTGAAGTAGGTATTGAAGCCCCTCCTGTCTGCCCATGACACCCACGTAGCCCACCAGATAGCGCCGCCCTTTCTTGAGCGCGTCGGCCGGCGGCACCAAACGGACCCGCTCCAGCTTGGGACCGCTGCGCACCACGAACACTTTGGCGGGATCCATGCCGCCGCGGGTAATGGCGATGTCGCGATACGAGTTGTTGGTGGCGATGGAGACATCGGCCGTCCGGTAGGTCCAACGCTCAGCCGCCTCCAAAAACTTATGGAACGTTCCGTTGTGGCCGTACTTGGCGACGAACAGCTCCGGGCAGATGTCGTGGTGGTCGAACAGGAACTTGCGGCGGAAACAGAGCTTGAAGACCCCGCCCACCAGAAAGATCAGATCCGGCGGATTGCAGGCGTGGATGACGTCGAAGCCGCGGGACAGGAACACCCGCCAGGCAAGCACGGTCTCCCAGAACAGGGCGGCGGCGTACTCGATCACGAACCCCCCGGCCCCCCTGCCTTCGACGGGCAGCGGATGACGATAGATCTCGATTCCGTCGATGGTCTCGCGCCGTTTCTCGTATCCGGTGTCGACGGGGCAGATGATGGCGACCTCGTAGCCGGCTCCTTTAAGCGTGGTTGCTTCGTGCCAGACGCGCCGGTCGAAGGGAACCGGGAGGTTTTCGACGATGATCAGGACACGCCGAGGCTTACCAACAGATGCCAAGATATCTCTCCGCGAGGTTGGCGCCATCGGCGACGCGGAAGAAATCCACGAGACGCTGATGATCCTTGAGCCGGCCCGGCACGTCCCGGAACTCTTGAGCGTTGTTGCCGATGACCACGACATCGGCGTGGTCGAGAACATCGTCGACGCTGTCGACCATCAGCCCGGATATGTGCGGGATGTGCGTTTCCACGTACGAACGGTTGGCGCCCATCAGCCCGCTCGGTTTGACGTCGCGGTCGAACAGCCGCAGATCATAGCCCTTGCCGATCAGCGTTTCGACCACCTCCACCATGGGGCTTTCCCGCAGATCGTCGGTGCCGGCCTTGAAGCTGATGCCGAGCACGCCCACCTTCCTGCCGCCGCACCCGGTGATGAAATCGAGACCGCGCCGGACTTGCGCGCGGTTGCTTTCCAACACCGAATTCAGGATCGGCACGTCGAGGTCCATATGCTTGGCGGCGTAAGTGAGGGCGCGCAGATCCTTGGGCAGGCAGGAGCCGCCGAAGGCGAAACCGGGCTTGAGGTAAGTGGGCGACAGGTTGAGTTTGGTGTCCTGGCAAAAGATATTCATGACCTCGTGGGAATCGATGGCCAGCTCCTTGGCGATGTTGCCGATCTCGTTGGCGAATCCGACCTTGAGCGCATGCCAGGCGTTGTCCGTGTATTTGATCATCTCCGCCACCTCGATGGAGGTCTTGATCAGCAGCGCGTCCAGGTCCTTGTACAGACCGGCCAGCACATCGGCGCTCCTCGGATCGGTGGCCCCGATGACCGTCTTGGGCGGATGGTGGTAGTCGTGCACCGCCGACGCCTCGCGCAGAAATTCCGGATTGGCGCAGACCCCGAAATCCGTCCCGGCCCGCTTGCCGGACGCTTCCTCCAAAGTGGGGATGATCAGCGTTCTCATGGTTCCGGGCAGCATGGTGCTGCGGATGACCACCACATGGAAATCGTCGCGGCCGCGTAGCGTTTCGCCGATTTGTTTCGAAACCCGTTCCAGGTATTGCAGGTCGAGGCTGCCGTTGCTCCGGCTGGGCGTGCCCACGCACACTAGCGACATCTCCGTAGCCGGAAGGGTATCGAGGCCGTTGCGCGCGGCCCGCAGCCGTCCTGCGGCCACGTTGGCCCCGATCAGTTCGTCCAGACCCGTTTCGATCACCGGGGAGCGGCCGCTGTTGATCAGGTCGACCTTGGCGGCATTGGGATCGACACCGATGACGTCGTTTCCGGATTCGGCCAGACAGGCGGCGGAGACGCTTCCCACGTACCCAAGACCGAAAACGCTCACGCGCATGCTTTATCCTAATGGTTGTTGGACGGTCGACCGCCACCAGATCTTCGATATCATGAACTGGTTAACGTTTCGCGTGCGCGCGGCCGACCCATTCGTAAATCCGCGGGTCGCCGTCGGCGCACGCCGTGCACGAGCCGCAGGCGCGCGGATCGGCGCCCGCGTCGACACGCCGGACGCGGCCCTTGGTCTGCCACTGTTCCAACATGCCCACAAGCGCGTCGGGGTCGATGCCGAAGTGGTTGACCATGTCGGCCATGGACGCGCGTCCGCGTTCGGCCAGATAGTCGCGAAGATCGGAAAGAATCATCGCTCGGTTACTCCACCGCCACAATCACGGCCCGTTCCGCGCGCCGCCCGCCGAGGCGCCTGAGGACCATCACCATCGACGCGAACACCAGCATCACTCCGGCGATCCACCAAGCCGATTGCACCGGGTGCCGGGAGAAGCTGCCGGCCTGATAGACGAGAACGGCGCTGCCGTAGGCGAGGCCCGTTGTCCAGAAAGCGGTGAACGTCGCCCACACCGCGCCAGTCTCGCGGTAGGTGGCCGCCATGGCCGCCACGCAAGGCATATAGAGCAAGATGGCGAGGAGATAGGCGAAGGCCCCGAGCGCGCCGTCGAAACGCTGGGCCATGGTGCCCATGGTTCCCACCGAGATCCCCTGTTGGCGGGCCGCCGCCGTCACGTCGGTCGTGTCGCCGATGCTGAGGCCGAGGGGATCGGCGACCCTATCCGCGAGCGCCACGAGATTGGCGGGCACCGAGGCGAAGGCGGCGCCCACCCCGGCCATGAGGTCGAAGCTTTCGTCGCCCTCGGCGTCCGTCTTGCCGGTGTTGGTCAGCGCGGTGTAAAGCGCGTCGAGGGTGCCCACCACCGCCTCCTTGGCGAACACGCCGGTAAATAGGCCCACGGTGGCCTGCCAATTGTCCTGCTGAATGCCCATGGGCGCGAACGCCGGGGTGATGGATTGGCCGATGGCCGCCAGCGCCGAGCGGTCGCTGTCCTGGTTGCCGAAGGAGCCGTCGAGTTCCCAGGAGTTGAGAAAATTCAGCACCACCACCACGACGACGATCACCTGTCCGGCGCGGATCACGAAGGATTTGAGGCGTTCCCAGGTGCGCAGCAGCAGGCCCTTGAGGGTGGGAAGGCGGTAGGGTGGCAATTCCATGACGAACGGCGCGGTGTCGCCTTTCAAAACGGTGCTCTTCAGCACCAGGCCGGTCGCGATGGCGAACCCGATGCCGATCAGGTACAGCGCGAACACCACGTTCTGGCCGCCCACGGGAAAGAACGCAGCGGCGAACAGGGCGTAGACCGGCAGGCGCGCGCCGCACGACATGAATGGCGCCATCATCACCGTCATGACGCGATCGCGGCGGTGCTCCAGGGTGCGCGTCGCCATGATCGCCGGCACGTTGCACCCGAAGCCGACGATCAGCGGCACGAACGATTTGCCAGGTAATCCGACCGTGCGCATGAACCGGTCCATGACGAACGCCGCCCGGGCCATGTAGCCGGAGTCCTCGAGCATCGACAGGAACAGGAACAGGCACCCCACCACCGGGATAAAGGTGGCCACCGTTTGAATACCGCCGCCCACGCCGTCGGCGACGATGGTGGTGAGCCATTCGGGGCTGCCCGCGCCGCTCAGAACCTCGCGCGATCCGTCCACCAGCACCGCGCCGAACAGGATATCGAAGAAATCGATGAAGGCGCTGCCCACGTTGATGGTGAACATGAACATCAGATACATGACCGCCAGAAATATGGGGATGCCCAGCAGACGATTGAGCACCACCCGGTCGATCTTGTCGGAGACGGTCCGCAACACCACGCCCTTGCGGCGCACGGCGTCGCGAATGAGCGCGTTGGCGAACCCATAGCGTCCATCGGCGATGAGGATGTCCACGTCCTCGTCGGCCTTCTCCTCGACCGTGTGTTTAATCCGGGCGAGATGGTCCGGGTCGATGCCCGCGCACAGTTTCACCGCCAGCGCGTCTTCTTCCAGAAGCTTGATGGCCAGCCACCGGGGCTCCACGTTCCGCTCCGCCGCCATGGGCGCGACCAGGGGAACGAGTTCGCCGATGGCCTCTTCCAGTCCCGCCCCGAAGCCGAGGTCCGCCTCCGGAGGTTGGGGAGAGCTTGCGACCCGCCGGATGGCCGCTTGCAGGGCCGCCAGGCCCTCGCCGCGCGACGCCACCACGGGAACCACCGGACAGCCGAGCCGCTTGGCCAAGGTTTCGGTATCGATTTCGATGCGATGTTCGCGCGCGACGTCCATCATGTTGAGGACCACCACCAGCGGGGCGCGCATTTCCAGAAGCTGGGTGGTCAGATAGAGGTTCCTCTCGAGGTTGGACGCGTCGACGATGTTGACCACCAGATCGGCCTCGTCCGACAGCACGTAGTCGCGGGCGATCTGTTCGTCGATGGAGGTGGTCGAAAAGGCGCCGAGGGAATACACGCCCGGCAAATCCACCAACATCACCTCCGCGCCCGGCCACCGGCAGACGCCGGTCTTGCGCTCGACGGTGACTCCCGGCCAATTGCCCACCCGCTGGCGGGCGCCGGTCAGCGCGTTGAACAGCGTGGTCTTGCCGCAATTGGGATTGCCGACGACGCCCACGATGATGCGGCTCACGGCTCCACCCTCCTCACCGTCAGCATCCTGGCTTCGTCCTTGCGCAATGTCATGGCGTAGCCGCGCACGTTGATCTCCACCGGGTCGCCCAGCGGCGCCACTCGGGTCACCCTGAACTCGGTTCCGGGCAGAAGTCCCATGGACAGAAGCTTCTCCCGATAGGATCGATTGCCGCGCACAAGCCGCACCACCTGGCCCTTGTCTCCCACCGCCATGTCCCCGAGGCTGAAACCTGTCATGCCGACTCCGTAACGCGGGCGACCGTGACGCGATCGCCTCCCGGCATCTTCGCCATTGCCAGTTCCCAACATCCCGCACTCTCGCATTCACCCTACTGCGAATGCAAACCATTCGCAACAATTATCCGGAGGAATAATAAGGAAACTCGGCGTCCAAGGAAACCCCCTTCCCGAATCGCTTAATCCCGCCCCCAACATTGGGAATTAGGTAAGAATTGGCCCGCCGCCGCGCGTGCATATCCAACCGATCGTTATGGATTTGCATATGCGCATGAGAGACATGCGCATATTGCAGTGCTGATGGCGGCCGGAAATGGCGTTGTGCCGCCAGCGCGCGCCACCCATCGCGGATTCCGGCGGCTTGATGCAACGAGCGTCGTGTCTTATACAACCGGCACAGACAGGAGAGCAGGAGAGTAGGGCACAACATGGCGGACACGACCACGACGGCAGCGAAAACAGAGGTCAAAACGGAAGCAAAGACCGGCACCGAGGCCAAGGACGCGACGGCCGCCGCGGGATCCGATGCGGGATCCGATGCGGGATCGGGCGCGGCCGCTGAAAGTTCCACATCGGACGCCTCCACCGGATATAGCCGCGGCGAGCACCAAAAGCTGGTGACCGACGCGTATCGCAAGAATTGGGACAGTATTTTCGGCAAAAAGAATCGCCGCTGATCGAACGCATCTGGAGCAGCTACCCGGACGCGACACCATCGTAGCCGCCGCCGCGAAAAGCGATGAGGCAAAAGCCGTGACCGAATGGGTCGCGCATGTTTGCGATTTCGCCCCAATCAAGATGCCGGACCTCCATCGCGAGGCGCGCTCCGGCGTCCACGGCTTGGGCGATGGCCGCGGCCAAATCGTCGACGACGATATCGAGATGCACGGGCGTCCAATGGTCGTCGTAATCGCGACGGATGATTGTGTCCGGAATTGCGGATGATCCCGATTCTTGGCGGATCATGTGAATCCGAACGCCACCGAAGGACAGTTCCGCGACGGATCCATCGAAAAGCAATCGCCGCAAAGTGAAGCCCAGGCCGCTCTCGTAGAATGAAATCCCGGCGGCCATATCGGGAACGTCAATGTTGACGAAGAGTTCCTTCGGCATCGGGCAACGTTACCGCGGTCCCATGCTTAGGGTCTGTTCTTGATTCTGCGCCAGCGGGCGACGTTGCGTTCGTGCTCGTCAAGCGTGCGGGCGAAGGCGTGGCCGCCGGCGCCGTCGGCGACAAAGTAGAACTCCTCGCTGTCCAAGGGATTGAGCGCCGCCGCCAGGGAGTCGCGGCCGGGGTTGGCGATGGGGCCGGGCGGCAGTCCCGGCGAGACGTAGGTGTTGTAAGGCGAAGCGGTCGCGAGATCCTTGCGGGTGAGCGGCCGGTCCAGCGGCCCCACCCCGCCGGTCAGCGAGTAAATGGTGGTGGGGTCGGATTGCAGCAGCATCCCTTTGCGCAGCCGGTTGACGAACACCGCCGCCACCCGCCGGCGCTCTTCCGGCACCGCCGTCTCCTTCTCGATGATGGAGGCGAGGATCACCGCCTGTTCGGGGGTCTCTAGCGGCAAGCCGGAGGCCCGCGTCGCCCACAATGCGTCGAGTTCCGCCTTCATGGCGTCGCGCATCCGCGCGATCACGGCGGCGCGGGCATCGCCATAAGAGAAGTGGTACGTCTCGGGCAGAAGCGTTCCTTCGCCGGGGGGCGGACCCGTCTCTCCCGTCAGCGCCGGCGTTTCCGCCACCAGTTCTAGCACCTGGGCTGTGGTGAGTCCCTCGGGCACGGTAAGGCGCCGAACCACGGTTTTGCCGGACTTCAGCAGCGCCACCACGTCCCGCGCGCTGATGGCGGCGGGAAACGCGTACTCGCCGGCGCGCAAATCCGACTCTGCCTCCTGGATGCGGACGCCGAGGCGAAACACCAAAGGCGAGGCGATGACCCCGGCATCCGCCAATTGCTCGGCGATGGCCCGGACGCCGGCGCCCTTGGGCACGATGACGGTGGCCTCCCCGGCGAGCGGACCGGGTTTCTTGTACTGCTCCGATAGCCACAAAAGGTTGCCCGCGCCGGCGCCCACGACCAAGATCGCGACAACGAGAGCGGCGCACCCGATGCGGCCCATGCCGCTGGGTTTCCTAATTCGCCTGCTTGAAGATCAGCGACGCGTTGGTTCCGCCGAAGCCGAAGGAATTGGAGAGCGCCGCGCGAACCGGCCGTTCCTTGGCCTGGTGAGGCACCAAGTCGAGGTCACAGCCCTCGGACGGATTGTCGAGATTGAGGGTGGGCGGGACCACGCCCTCATTCAAGGCCATGATGCAAAAAATCGCCTCGGCCGCCCCGGCGGCGCCGAGAAGGTGTCCGATGGAGGATTTGGTGGAGGACACGGAAACCTTGTAGGCGGCGTCGCCGAACGCCCGCTTGACGGCGCCCACCTCGATCTCGTCGCCGAGCGGCGTCGACGTGCCGTGGGCGTTGATATAGTCGATGTCCTCCGGGTTCATTCCGGCGCGTTTCATCGCCATCTTCATGCAGCGATAGGCGCCGTCGCCGTTCTCCGCGGGGGCGGTGATGTGATGGGCATCGCCGGTCAGACCGTAACCCACCACCTCGGCGTAGATCTTGGCGCCGCGCTTCTTGGCGTGTTCGTATTCCTCGAGCACCACCACCCCGGCGCCCTCGCCCATGACGAACCCGTCGCGATCCACGTCCCACGGCCGGGAACCCTTCGATGGCGTGTCGTTGAACTTGGTCGACAAGGCCTTGGCCGCCGCGAACCCGGCGATCCCGGTGCGGCAAATAGCCGCTTCGGCGCCACCGGCAACCATCACGTCGGCATCGTCCCACATGATCAACCGGGCGGCGTCGCCAATGGCGTGGGCCCCGGTGGCGCATGCGGTGACCGCCGAATGGTTGGGTCCCTTGAACCCGTATTTGATGGATGCGTGGCCGCTCACCAGGTTGATCAGGCACGCCGGAATGAAAAACGGGCTCACCCGCCGCACCGATCCATGTTCCACGAGCACGGAGTTTTTGTGGATTTCCTCCAGGCCGCCGATACCGGAACCGATCATCACGCCGGTGCGGACGCGGGACTCCTCGTCGTCGGGTTTCCATCCGGCATCGGTCACCGCCTGCTCGGCCGCGGCCAACCCAAAGACGATGAAGTCCCCCATGCGCCGCCGGTCCTTCGGCGACACCCAGTCGTCGGCGTTGAAGCGGCCCTCGGCGGTCTCACCCATGGGAACCTGGCCGGCGATCTTTGCCGGCAAGTCCGAGACGTCGAACGTTTGGATCGCGCCGAGCCCCGATTCACCGTTGATCAGGCGCTCCCAGTTCGCCTTCACACCGCACCCGAGGGGAGCGACAAGGCCAAGGCCGGTAACAACTACACGTCTCATGTTCCCGCATCGTCCAGTGGCAGCAATTCTCTGGTCCCAAACGGCACGGTTCCCCGGCCGTTTGCCACAATCGTGCCCGGCCGTCAGGCCGTGGCGTTGTTGATGTAGTCGACCGCGTCCTTCACCGAGAGAATCTTCTCGGCCGCCTCATCCGGGATTTCGATGCCGAATTCCTCTTCGAAGGCCATGACCAGTTCGACGGTATCCAAACTGTCGGCGCCCAAATCATCGATGAAGCTGGCGGACTCGACCACTTTGGATTCTTCCACACCCAAGTGCTCGACAATGATTTTTTTTACCCGCTCGGCGACGTCACTCATGCTGTGTCCCCTCGATCATTTTGATTGATATTGTAAATTTCATAGTTGATGGCCGGTCCCCTGATGCCGCGGGACGCTGCGGCGCAGCAAAAACCGCCGTGTCGTAGCACACTTTATCGGTGTTTGCCAACGCGCAACGCGTTCTACACGGTCAAGAGCAGTTTTACACCATAGTCATTCCACCATTCACGTGAAAAGTCTGACCCGTTATGTATGCCGCTTCCGTACTTGCCAAGTACCCAACGCACGCGGCCACGTCCTCCGGCGTTCCCAGTCTTCCCATCGGAATTCTGTCCAGGATGGCCTTTTGCCTGTCGTCCGGCAAGTTGGCGGTCATCTCGGTTTCGATGAAACCGGGCGCCACGCAGTTGGCGGTAATGCCGCGCCCGGCGACCTCTTGCGCCAAGGCCTTGAACATTCCGATCAGTCCGGCCTTGGAGGCGGCGTAGTTGACCTGGCCCGGATTTCCGGTGACGCCGACCACCGAGGTGATACCGATGAACCGACCCCAGCGCTTCTTCATCATGCCCCGCAAGGCCGCGCGGGTCAGCCGGAAGGCCGCGCCCAGATTGACATCGAGCACCGTCCGCCAATCCTCGTCCGACATCCGCATCACCAGGCCGTCGCGGGTGACACCGGCATTGCTGACGACGATATCGAGCCCGTTCAATTGCGATTCGGCGTCGCGGACAAGCGCCTCGGCGCCGCCGTCGCTTCCCAAATCCGCGGGAATAACCCGGGCGGTTCCGCCGATTTCGGCGGCCACGGCCTCGAGCGCGGAAACCCGGGTGCCGGACAATCCGACGATCGCGCCCTGGCGCGCCAAGGTCCGCGCGATGGCCCCGCCGATGCCACCGGACGCCCCGGTCACAAGCGCAGATTTGCCGCTCAAATCGAGCATGGCCGCCCTTAAACCCGTTGCATAAGCTTTTGTTCCGCCGATGTCATAGCGAGCCGTTCGGCCCTGTCAAGCATCCGTAATGAAAACCGGCGCGCGGCGCATCCGGTTTCTTGCCATCCGACGCGGGCGTGCAGACGGCGCGAAGCGCGGCCGCTTCGACCGCCGCTTGCGCGACCGGTCGAGTCATGGTTTATTGCCGCCTCGATTCTCCTTGCCGGACCGTTCCGGCTATGCCGGGCAAAGCCCCGGATGAGACAATCCAGAGGGAGTTTGGCCATTGCCTTACTACGAAACCGTGTTTATCGCACGGCAAGACATTTCCGCGACCCAGGTTGAATCTCTCGCGGATACTTTTACGAAAACCATCGAAGATCGGGACGGCCGGATCGCCAAGCGCGAGGTTTGGGGTTTGCGTCCCCTTGCTTTTCGCATGAAAAAGCAGCGCAAGGCGCACTACGTCCTGTTCAATATCGATGCTCCCGCTCCCGCGGTTCATGAGATGGAACGTCAAATGCGCCTCAACGAGGATATCCTGCGCCATCTCACCATTCGCGTCGACGCGCTGGAGGAAGGTCCCTCGGCGATGATGCAGATGCGGGCGGGGCGCGGCGACGACCGTCCCCGGCGCGACGATCGATTCCGCTCGAGCCCGCGGCCAGCGGAGCCGGAAAGCGCCGCGGCCCAAGCGTCACCCCCCCCGGACGACGGTGACGCCACCGCCGGCGACGCCGCGGCTCCGGACGAGGAAGGAGACAAGCGATGAGCACGGCACGCCGACCCTTCTTCCGGCGTCGCAAGACTTGCCCGTTTTCCGGCCCCAACGCGCCGAAGATCGACTATAAGGACATCAAGCTGCTGCAGCGGTTCATTTCGGAGCGCGGCAAGATCGTGCCCAGCCGGATCACCGCGGTGTCCGCGAAGAAACAGCGGGAACTGGCCAAGGCCATCAAGCGGGCCCGTTTCCTTGCCTTGCTTCCATACATCGTCAAGTGAGCAAGGCGGTGTAACCGCGGGCAAGGTATCGACGTCCATGGCTCCCCTCATGGGTGACGCGGCAAACGGCGCCGCGGAACCTGGAATTGCCCCATGAAGAAAACCGCGCTCATCGCCATCGGCGGAGGGGGCCTCAGCGCCGCCGCGTCGATGGCCGGACTGTTCGGTTCGCCGGGCGGGTTTCTGCTGGCCTATCTGGCCCCGCTGCCCGTGCTGATGGTCGGCCTGAGTCTCGGCCCGGCCGCGGCCCTGGTCGCGGCGGTGACCGGCATGGCGGGGGTGGGGCTGCTCGGCGGGATCACCTCGGCCGGGGTGTATGGCGGCATGCACGCGTTTCCGTCCTGGCTATTGGTTCGCCAGGCCCTGACCCGGGCGGCTGGTCAGGGCAAGCCGGCCACCGGGTGGTATCCGGTGGGCTCGGTATTGTGCGGTCTCACCGTCGTCGGCGCGGCCATCGCGGTCGCGACCGTGTTCGCGGGGCGCGGCGAGGCGGGTATCGAGGAAACGGTAAAGACCCTTCTGGAGACGGCCCTGTCGATGGCCGCGCCTACCCTTGGCGATGCCAATCGCCAGATCTTTGTCTCGTATCTGGCGCCCATGTTCGTCGGCATGACCGCGGTTACCTGGCTGTTGATGATGACGGTCAATGGCGTTCTGGGGCAGGGGCTCCTCGCGCGGCGCGGGTGGGCTCTCAGGCCGACCCCGCGGTGGTCGGATCTGACCCTTCCGGACTGGATGTCGTGGTTGCTGGTTGGGGCCGCGGCGGTCGCCGTGTTCGGCTCCGGCGACGTGGAATACGTGGCGCGCAATCTTGTGATGATTTTTGCCGCCCCATTCTTTTTTCTGGGTTTGGCGGTGGTCCATATCCTGAGCCGGCCGCTTCCGGCACGAGGACTTGTGCTGGCGGCGTTTTACGTCGCGCTGGTGCTTTTTCTGCTGTTCGTCGGCGTGGCCGTGGCGGGATTGGGCATCATCGAACAATGGGTGGGCATCCGCTCGCGTCTTGCGAAGGCCGGGCCCCCGCAAAGGAGTGAATGATGGAAGTTATTCTTTTGGAACGTGTCGAAAAGCTCGGCCAAATGGGTGAAGTGGTTAACGTCAAGACCGGCTACGCCCGCAACTATCTTTTACCGCAGACCAAGGCCGTGCGGGCGACCGACGACAACCGCAAGCGGTTCGAAAGCCAGCGCGCGCAACTCGAGGCCGGCAACTTGGAACGCAAGGCCGAGGCCGAGAAGGTCGCCCAGCCGCTCGACGGCCTGAGGGTCGTGCTCCTCCGCCAGGCCGGAGAAAGCGGCCAGCTTTACGGTTCGGTCAACGCCCGGGACATCGCCGAGGCGGTGACCGAGGCTGGAGCGACCATCCGCCGCCAGCAGGTCTGGCTGAGCGCCCCTATCAAGGCGCTTGGCATGCATGCCGTCGCCGTCAATCTCCATCCCGAGGTGACGATCCAGGTGAACGTGAACGTCGCCCGCTCGCTCGATGAAGCCGAAACCCAGGCCCGGACGGGACGCGCGGTCGACCGCTACGACGAAGAGGAGGAAGCGCCGGCGCCCGAGATCGAAGAACAGGCCCACGCCGTGTTCGAAGAAGAGGTCGTGGACGACGCGATCGAGGAGCTCACGGTGGAGGATGAAGAGCCCTCGCCGAAAAAGGAGGCGGCCCCGCCTTCGGAATGAGGCCGACGCCAGTTGACGAATGACGATTCGGGTGCGCGGCCGGGCAGCGGGCCGCGCCCTTGGTTCGTTCGCCGGTCCCCGCATCGATCATTGGCATAATCCGCGAATTGCTGGGCCGTTTCCGCGGATCGTTTAGCCCATTGGTTATCCACAGTTTTATCCCCAAAGTGCTCCCCTAACTCACAGCGAAACGGCAACGGTGGAAACAGTCCCCGCTGTTTTCTGATTTCCCGATACGCGGCCCGATCGCCATCGCGTATTGTATACGTCATGGCATTCACCTCCACGACCGACCGACCTTTCGAATTCGCGGGGCTTGGCGATTCGGCTCCCGGGTTTCGCCGCCCTCCCCACAACATCCAGGCGGAGAAGGCGCTTCTGGGCGCGATTTTCGTGCATGAGCGGGCCTACGAGCGGGTTTCGGAATTCCTGCGTCCCGAGCATTTCGCCATCGCCGAGCACCGGCTGATTTTCGAGGCCTGCGCCAAGCTGATCGAACGCCAGCAGATCGCCAACCCGGTGACCCTGCAAAGCCACTTCGCCCAGGACGACAAGTTGGCCGCGGTCGGCGGGCCGGCCTATCTGATGGAGCTTGCCGAATCCGCCGTCACCATCATCAACGCCGGCGAATACGGGCGTCTCATCCACGATCTCTATCTCCGGCGGGAACTGATCTGTCTCGGCGAGGACGTGGTCAACCGCGCCTACGAATGCGACGTGGACGAAGCGGCGACGGTGCAGATCGAAATCGCCGAACAGAGCCTTTACGACATGGCCACCCGCGGCGAATACGAAGGCGGGTTCGAGGCCTTTGCCGTCAGCATGAGCAACGCCCTGCAATTGGCGGAGAACGCCCAGAAGCGCCAGGGCGAGTTGAGCGGCGTCACCACCGGACTCCGCGACATGGACGGGCGCCTCGGCGGCCTGCATTCGTCGGACCTCGTCATCCTCGCCGGACGCCCATCCATGGGCAAGACCGCGCTGGCCACCAACATCGCGTTCAACGCCGCCAAGGCCTTCCGGACCGAACGGCAGGAGGACGGCTCCACCAAGGTCGTCGACGGCGCCGTCGTCGGATTTTTCTCTCTCGAGATGTCGGACGAGCAACTGGCCACGCGCATACTCTCCGAACAGACGAAGATCTCCTCGGACAAGATTCGCCGGGGCATGATCGCCAAGGAGAAGCTGAGCGAATTGGTGGTCGCCAGCCGGGAGCTTCAGAGTCTTCCCATTTTCATCGACGACACGCCGGCGCTTACCATCAGCGCCATGCGGACCCGGGCGCGGCGGCTCAAGCGCCAGCACAACCTCGGCATGATCGTCATCGACTATTTGCAGTTGATCGCGCCGCCGCCCGGCGCCCGCAATGACGGCCGGGTTCAGGAAATCTCGGAAATCACCCGTGGCCTGAAGGCGCTGGCGAAGGAACTGAACGTGCCGGTGCTGGCGCTTTCCCAGCTCTCGCGCGCGGTCGAACAGCGCGAGGACAAGCGGCCGCAGCTCTCGGATCTGAGAGAGTCCGGCACCATCGAGCAGGACGCCGACGTGGTGATGTTCATCTACCGCGATCAGTACTACTTGGAGCGCGCCGAGCCCATCCAGCGCGGCGACGAGCCCATGGAGAAATATATGGAGCGCTACGACCGATGGAGGCAGCGGTGCGAGGAAGCGCATAGCAAGGCCGAAGTGATGATCGCCAAGCAACGGCACGGCCCCATAGGCAAGGTCGAACTGTTCTTCGAGGGCGAGTTCACGCGATTCGGCGATCTGGAAACCGATCACGCCGCAGATGTTTGAACATTGACCAGCGAAGCCGAACGGGCCGGCGCGGTCCTGACCATCGATCTGGGCGCGATCGCCGCCAACTACCGTCTGCTTTGCGATCGCGTGGCGCCCGCCGAGTGCGCGGCCGTGGTCAAGGCCGACGCCTATGGTCTGGGCGCCGGGCGCGTGGCCCCCGCCCTGTACGAAGCCGGCTGCCGCACCTTTTTCGTGGCTCTGATCGATGAAGAAATCGCCGTCCGGCGGGCATTGACGGATCAAGGCCGGAGCGAATCGGATGAGACCGAATCGGCGATTTATGTCCTCAATGGCCTAACCCCCAACACCGCCGGCGTGTTCGCCGAGCACCGGCTCGGGCCGGTCCTCAATTCCATCGGACAGATCGATGCATGGGCGGCGTTCGCCCGCGCCTCGGCTCCGCTTGCGGCCGCCGCGATCCACGTGGACACCGGAATGTCCCGGCTCGGCCTGCCGCCGAACGAACTTTCGATCCTGCGCGGTGACCCGTCCCGGCTAGCCGGCATCCGCCTCGCGCACGTCATCAGCCACCTGGCCTGCGCCGATGAGCCCGACCATCCGCTCAACGCCCTCCAACGGGACGCTTTCAACGCGGCGCGGTCATCGCTGCCGGCGGCCGCGGGTTCGCTGGCGAACTCGTCGGGCATTTTTCTGGGGCCGGGGTACCATGCCGACCTGGCCCGTCCCGGGTGCGCCCTGTACGGCGTCTCCCCACTCCCCCGCCGCACCAACCCCATGCGGCAAGTCGTTCGCCTGCAAGGAAAAATCCTGCAGGTGCGCGAGATTGACACACCCCAGACCGTTGGATATGGTGCGAAGCACCGCGCGGAAAAACGGGAAAGAATCGCCACCGTGGCCGTTGGATACGCCGACGGCTATCTCCGGCACCTGAGCAACCGGAGCTACGCGTACGTTGGCGATTTCCGTGCGCCTCTGGTAGGACGCGTATCCATGGATCTGACCACTTTCGATGTTACCGGCGTGCCCGACGACCTCGTCCGTCCGGGCGCGACGATGGATCTCATCGGCCCCCGCGTCACCGTTGACGCGCTCGCCGACGCCGCCGGCACCATCGGCTACGAGATCCTCACCAGCCTCGGCGCCCGCTATCACCGCGTCTACGAGCGTTGTTAGGGCCGGATCGGCGATGAATATCCTTCAGCCGGTCGGAGCCTTCATGCTGGCCTTTCTCGCGACCGCGGGACGGGTGGTACTGTTCACCGGATCCGCGCTCGGCCATTGCGCGCGGCCGCCATTCTACTTCCGTAGCATGGTTCGTCAAATGGTGGAGATAGGCTATTACTCGCTGCCGGTCGTCGGGTTGACGGCGATCTTCGCCGGCATGGTTCTGGCGTTGCAGAGTTACACGGGGTTTGCCCGGTTCTCCGCCGAGGGCGCCATCGCCAATGTGGTGGTCGTGGCGATCACCCGCGAATTGGGGCCGGTGTTGGCCGGGTTGATGGTGGCGGGGCGCATCGGCGCCTCCATGGCCGCGGAGATCGGCACCATGCGGGTGACCGAGCAAATCGACGCGCTGACCACGCTCTCGACCAACCCGATGAAATTCATGGTCGCCCCGCGCCTGATCGCGGGCATCACCATGCTGCCGATTCTGGTTTTCATCGCCGATATCATCGGCGTGTTCGGCGGCTATCTGGTCTCCGTCTATAAGCTCGGCTTCAACGCCGCCAATTACCTGCAGAGCACCTGGGATTTCGTTCAGCCCGAGGATGTGATTTCCGGTCTGGTCAAGGCCGCCGTCTTCGGGTTCATCATCACCTTGATGGGTTGCTACCACGGTTACAGCTCCCGGGGCGGCGCCCAGGGCGTCGGCGCCGCGACCACCAACGCGGTCGTCTCGGCGTCCATCCTGATCCTCTGCTTCGACTACATCCTGACCGAGATGTTTTTCGCGAAATGACCGAAGGACAGCCGAAAATCCGCGTACGCGGCCTGAAAAAGGGGTTTGGCGACAAGGTCGTGCTGAACGGCCTCAACCTCGACGTCGGCGCCGGGGAATTGGTCGTGGTGATCGGCGGCTCGGGAACCGGCAAGTCGGTGCTCCTGAAATGCATTCTCGGCCTGCTGCAACCGGACGACGGCAGCATCCGGGTCGACGGCGAAGAGGTGGTGGGCATCGACACCGCCGGGCGCGAGCGGATCAACCGCAAGTTCGGAATGCTGTTTCAGGGCGGCGCCCTGTTCGACAGTCTCCCGGTCTGGGAAAATGTCGGTTTCGGACTGATGGCGGCGAAACAGGCCAGCCGCGCCGACGCCAAGCAGATCGCCATCGACAAGCTCGCACAGGTGGGCCTCGGACCGGAAGTCGGGGATCTTTTCCCGGCGGAGCTCTCGGGCGGCATGCAGAAGCGGGTGGCGCTCGCCCGCGCCATCGCCGCCGATCCGGAAATCATCTTCTTCGACGAACCGACCACCGGTCTCGACCCCATCATGGCCGACGTGATCAATGACCTGATCGTCGAGACGACCCGGGACATGGGCGCGAGCGCGCTGTCCATCACCCACGACATGGCGAGCGCCCGCAAGATCGCCCACCGCATCGCCATGCTCTATGAAGGACGCATCATCTGGGCGGGAACCGTCGACGAGATCGATCGATCCGGCGAAGCGCACGTCGATCAGTTCATCAACGGCCGGGCCGAGGGGCCGATCAAGATGGCGGTGCGGGCCTAAAATGAGGGAATCGTCGATCCTTGCCGCCTAAAGCCACCGCGTACAGTTGCCAGGAATGCGGCGCGATCCAGCCGAAATGGGCCGGCCGCTGCGAAGCCTGCGGGGCGTGGAACGCGCTGATCGAGGAGGCGACGGCGGAACGGGCGCCGAAGGGGCTTGGATCCCGCCGCGGCCGGCGCGTCGAATTCGCCTCGCTGGACGGCGATATCGTCGCGACGCCGCGCTACGTCACCGGCATTGGCGAGTTCGACAGGGTGACGGGCGGCGGATTGGTGCCCGGCTCGGCCCTGTTGATCGGCGGCGACCCCGGAATCGGAAAGTCCACGGTGTTGCTGCAGGTCTCGGCGGCCTTGTCGGCGAGCGCGCGCTGCGCCTACATATCCGGCGAGGAGGCCATCGACCAGATGCGGCTTAGGGCGGATCGCCTCGGTTTGCGCGGCGCCCGGGTCAATCTGGCGGCCGCCACGTCGGTGCGCGATATCGCCGCGTCGCTCGACACCCCGGACGGACCGGAAATCGTCGTGATCGATTCGGTGCAAACGCTGTTTTTGGATACGCTGGAATCGGCGCCCGGCACGGTCTCACAAGTCCGCGCGTCGGCGCAGGAACTCATCCGCCTCGCCAAGCGGCGGGGTTTCGTTCTGCTGCTGGTGGGCCACGTCACCAAGGAAGGCATGATCGCCGGGCCCCGCGTGCTGGAGCACATGGTGGATACCGTGCTGTACTTCGAGGGTGAACGCGGCCACCAGTTCCGTATATTGCGGGCCGTCAAGAACCGCTTCGGGGCCACCGACGAAATCGGCGTTTTCGAGATGACCGACGGCGGCCTCAGGGAAGTGACCAATCCGTCGGCGCTGTTCTTGGCCGAACGCGAGAGCGACGTCTCGGGCGCCTGCGTGTTCGCCGGCATGGAAGGAAGCCGGCCGGTGCTGGTGGAGATCCAATCGCTGATCGCGCCGTCGTCCCTGGGCACCCCGCGGCGCGCCGTCGTGGGCTGGGATTCCGGCCGCCTGGCGATGATCATGGCGGTGCTCGAGGCGCGCTGCGGTCTTTCATTCGGGGCCGCCGACGTGTATCTAAACGTGGCGGGAGGCCTGAGAATAAGCGAACCGGCCGCCGATCTCGCGGTGGCGGCGGCGCTGGCCTCCTCGGCCAGCGACAGCGCCATGCCGGCGGAGACGGTGGTGTTCGGAGAAATCGGGCTCTCCGGGGAAGTGCGGGCGGTGGCGCGGGCCGGCGCGCGCCTCAAGGAGGCCGCGAAGCTGGGGTTTTCACGCGCCATCGTGCCGACCCGCCGCTCGGGCCGGGCGGAAACCGTAGCTGGCATCGAAATAACGGAGGTTGCCCACGTGGTTGATCTGTTGACACTGATCGGAACCCGCGCGCGGGCGGGCGCGGATGCCGGGACGGATGCGCGCGCCGGCGCGCGGGGGCGGAGGGCCGGCGGTGCCTGATCTCACGATGTTCGACTTCGGCCTCGTCGTCATCCTGATCATTTCGGGACTGCTCGCCTTTGTCCGCGGCTTCATTCAGGAAGTCCTATCCATCGGCGCGTGGATTGGCGCGATCATCGCCACCATTTTCGGACTTCCCTACGTCAAACCTTTCGCCCGCGAGTTCATCTCTCATACGTTGCTCGCCGACGCGGTCGCCGGCGGGGCCATTTTCCTGGTTACCCTTGTCATTCTGTGGATCCTGACCCAAATGATCTCCAATCGGGTCAAGGGCAGCGGTCTCAACGCGCTGGACCGCTCGCTAGGGTTCGTGTTCGGGCTCGTCCGCGGAGGGGTGTTAGTGTGCCTGCTTTTCATCGGCGTCGAATGGCTGGTCAAACCCGAGCAGCAACCCGACGGGTTGCGCAATGCCCGTTCGCTGCCCCTGGTGGTGTGGGGATCGGATCAGCTTCGTTCGCTGGTCCCCACCGACGCCCAGGAAGCCGCGGCCGGCGCCGCCGACGCCGCCGGAGACAAGGCCCGGAAAGTCCTTGAAACGCACCGCATGTTACGCGACATCATGAGTCCGGAACCGAAAGGACCGCCGTCCGAGACCGAACGGGGCGTGGACGGGTATACGCCCAAGGAGCGGCGGGACATGGAGCGCTTGATCGAAAGCGGCCGATGAAAGGCCTGAGCAGAATGACGACAACGCCTTCCGCGCCTGAAAGCCCTGAGCAATTCGGCTTTCTCGACGACGATCACTTTCATGACGAATGCGGCGTCTTCGGCATCTATGGGCATCGGGACGCGACCGCGACCACGGCCCTCGGCTTGCACGCCCTGCAACACCGCGGTCAGGAGGCGGCGGGGATCGTCTGCTGTGACGGCGACCATTTTCACAGCCACAAGGCGCTCGGACTGGTCGGCGACAACTTCGGCTCCGAAAAGGTGATCGAACGGCTGCACGGATCCATGGCCGTGGGCCACGTTCGCTATTCCACCACCGGCGATACGGTGCTGCGCAACGTCCAGCCGCTGTTCGCCGATTTCGAGTTCGGCGGGCTGACCATCGCCCATAACGGCAACCTGACCAACGCGCGCCAAGTGCGAAAGGCGCTGGTCCGCCGCGGCTGCATCTTCCAATCGACGACCGATACCGAGACCATCATCCACCTGATCGCCACCAGTCATTATTCCACGGTGATGGACCGAATGATCGACGCCATGCGCCAACTGGAGGGCGCTTATTCCCTGGTGGCGATCACCCGGCGCAAGCTCATCGGCATGCGCGATCCGTACGGCGTTCGCCCCCTGGTGCTGGGCCGGTTCGAGGGCGCTTATGTGCTCGCGTCGGAAACCTGCGCCCTCGATATCATCGGCGCAAAGTTCGTCCGCGACATCGAACCCGGGGAGATCGTCGTCATCGACGAGACCGGGGTAAAAAGCGTCAAGCCCTTCGCGAAGGTGCCGCGCCGGTTCTGTATTTTCGAGTACATCTATTTTGCCCGGCCGGACAGCACGCTGGAGGGTCGGAACGTTTACGAAGTGCGCAAGAAAATCGGCGCGGAACTCGCCCGCGAGAACGGCGTGGACGCTGATATGGTCATACCGGTTCCCGATTCCGGCGTTCCGGCGGCCATCGGCTACGCCGAGGAGTTCGGGCATTCCCTTCGAACTCGGTATCATCCGCAATCATTACGTCGGCCGCACGTTCATCGAACCCACCCAGCGGATCCGTCACTTGGGCGTCAAGCTCAAACACAACGCCAATATCCATATGTTGAAGGGCAAGCGGGTCATCCTGGTCGATGATTCCATCGTGCGCGGCACCACCTCGGTCAAGATCGTCGAAATGGTGCGAGCCGCCGGCGCCACCGAGGTGCACCTGCGGATTTCGAGCCCGCCGACCACCCATCCCTGTTTTTACGGTATCGACACGCCGGAACGCGACGAGTTGTTGGCCGCGAACCGCACCGTCGAGGAAATGATCCGCTATATCGGCGTCGACTCGCTGTCTTATATCTCCATGGACGGCCTCTACCGCGCCGTCGGCGAGCCCGGCCGCGACAATGCCCGGCCGCAATACTGCGACGCCTGCTTCAGCGGCGAGTACGCCATCCGCCTGACCGATCACCAAGACCATCCGCTGGAGAAACAGCTCTCCCTGCTCGAGGAATGACGGTGCCGGAGCGCGACTCCGCCTCCGCTTCCGATTCCGATGCCGCGTGCGCTGGCGGTCGTCTGACCGGCCGCGTCGCCTTAATCACCGGCGCGTCCCGGGGCATCGGCCGTGCGGTGGCGCTGCGGTTCGCCCAAGAGGGCGCCGAGCTGATCCTCGCCGCCCGCACCCAAGGCGCGCTTGAAGAGGTGGATGACGAGATCCGGCAACTCGGCCGCCGGGCGACGCTGGTTCCCGCGGACCTCACCGACTACCCCGTCATCGACCGCATGGGCGCCGCCGTCTACGAACGATGGGGCCGGCTCGACGTTCTGGTGGGCAATGCCGGTCTGCTCGGCGTGCTGAGTCCGCTGTGCCATATCAGCCCCGAAACGTGGGATCAAGTGATGGCGGTCAATCTCACCGCCAACTGGCGCCTCATCCGAAGCTTCGATCCCCTGCTTCGGGCGTCGGACGCGGGACGAGCCATCTTCGCCACCTCGGGCGTCAGCGGCGGCCGCGCTTATTGGGGCGCCTACGCGGTCAGCAAGGGCGCATTGGAAACCATGGTGAAAACTTACGCCGCCGAGGTGTCCAAGACCTCCGTCCGCGCCAACCTGATCAATCCCGGCCCGACGCGAACACGGATGCGCGCCGAGGCCTATCCCGGCGAAAACCCCGACACGGTAAAGGCTCCCGAGGTCGTCACCGAGCTGTTCGTCCAACTGGCCGAGCCCGCCTGCGCGCTCAATGGAGAAATCGTCAATGCGTGAGGGTGGAAACATGGATAAGCTAAAGACGATGTCGAAGCGGCGCGCCGAAGCTCACGCCGAACTCCTGTCCTTGGACTCGAAAGTGTACAAGGCGTTCCTGGACATGGAGCGGGCCGCGTTTTGCGACGGCGAGCTGAGCAAGCGCATGAAAGAACTGATCGCCATCGGCATATCGGTGGTCGTCAATTGCGAATCGTGCATGCAGTGGCACATCGAACAAGCCGCCAAGGCCGGCGCCTCCAAGCGCGAAGTCGTCGAGGCCATCGAGGTCGGTATCGAGATGGGCGGCGGTCCCGCCACGGCGCACGCCCGCTTCGCCCTGGAGGTCATGGCGAGCGTGTACACCGATTGACGATTACAAGAACATCCGGACGAACGACACCAGGGCGGCGACCCCGAACGCCACCACGAGGGCGCCGAGCACGGTGTTGATGATCCTGATGACCTTGCCGGACATCCGCTCGCGGGCGGCCATGGACCCTCCCGTCAATGTCGCCCACCACATTGTCGAGCCGAGGAACGCGCCGCCGACGATGAGGCCGCTGGTCTGGTGATCGAAGGCTTGCTCGGCAAGCAACCCGAGCCCGGCGAACACGCCGGCGAACCCCAGCAGCGTCGCCGGATTGATGATGGTCAGCACAAACCCGGTAGCGATCGCCTTGCTGAACGCATGGAGGCGCTGGAGCGACGCGACCGCCGCCGCGTCGGCCGGCCGCTCCTTGGGCGGCTTGCGGTTGCGGATCATGTAGATGCCGAGATAGAGCAGGAACAGGCCGCCGATCAGCCGCACCGGCCCCTGATTGTTCAGGAGATACTGGGTGGCCAGCGAGAGGCCGAACAGGGCCGCTCCCGCCAGGATCCCGTCGGCCGCCGCGGCGCCCACGCCGGTCACCATGCCGATGCCCCAACGCCCTTGCAGCCCATAGCGCATGCACATGGCGCCGATGGCCCCGACCGGCATGGCCACCACGAACCCCGCGAATACGGCTTTCAGAAAAAAAACGGCGTCGGCCAAAGAGATCCCTTCCCCAGCTTATGATCACGGTGCCGCTAGGGCGCGCCGCCGGCGAGCCCGTTGGCTTTGTAGATGGACGACAGGAGGCCGCGATCGCCGGCGGGTCGGAAGTTGCGGAGGAAGTCGTTGTGGTTCAATCCGGCGAACCCCACCTCGTTGCTGCAGCCATTGTCCGCCGGCGGCGGACACCCGTCCGGATAATGATCCAGCGTATCGACGATATGAACCTGGGTGCGCGTGGTCATGGGATCGTCATCGCCCGCCGGCGCATCGAACACGTCCCATAGGGCGGCGGCATTGCAGAAAGGGCGCTCCCAGCCGGACGAGACAGTGGTGCAATCGAACGGCGCCGCCCCCCGGTCATCGCCCGTGCCGCTGGCGGCCTCGATGTCGAAACGCGCGCCGCCGCGATAAAGAGTCGGCGCCGCCGCCGTCCGCTCCCACATCCACGCCATGGCCAAGAACGAAGCCATGCCCTCCAGGAACGCCGCGCGTTCGGACTCCCGGGTGGTGAAATCCCAGGTTAATCCCGCGTAGTCGGTGGGCAACAAGGGCGCCACCCTCCAACCCAGGGCGTTCCACGTGACGAGGTGACCGAGCTCGTGAGCCACCGTCCATGGCGTCAGGACCGGCATTCTCGCGGCCACCAGAACCTCCTTTTGCGTCGGCGCGATACCCCACCCACCGGACAGGTTCGGCAGGCCGATGAAGATGTGGATGCCGCGCATTGCATTCACCAGGCGATCGGAGCGCCCGCCATTGCCGCCGCGCACCACGCGGTCGAAAAACTCCCACGCGGTCAGATAGGCGGCGGCGGCATCGCCGCCGGCGAGGGTGCGATCGACGGTGGTGTTGTCCGTGAGCTCAACGCTTCGCGAATTTCCGAGCGGCCGCCCGGTGGCCCCGTGGATCGAAAAGACCGGCGGAGGCATGCTGTCGCTTTGACCCGTTACATCGCTGTGGCTCCACAGGATCGCCATGCGGGCGCGGGTGGGAAAGGCGTCACGGGTCCAGTCCGTCCACGTGGCCGAATAACAGCCATCGGCGCCCGCGCGAATGTAAACCGGGTCAATCTTCTGGCCGGGACCGCCGGCGCCGCTGAAGGTGAAACGGATCGTCACCTCCGGCACCGGAAGGGCGCCGTCGGCGTCCACCCTGTCGGCGCGATGCAGCGATCCGGCAGCGTCGGTCAATTGACCACGGGTTTCTTTCATCCGCACGCAGCCGCCGACGACGCCAGCGATGCTCGCGCCCGCGTCTCCCGCTCCGGTCACAACGAACAGAACCGATAGACCATGAAGCAGGCTCTTGCCGATCTTGATCACAGGCTGGCGCGGATCTTTTCGGCGGTGTCCTTGATGGCGTCCATGTCGCCGGGAACGATGCCCCAGTTGAGCCGCAGATTATCGTCGCGAACCCGAGGTAACACGTGCCAGTGGAAATGTTGCACCGACTGGGCGGCGCCCGGTCCATTGGCCTGAACGATGTTGAGGCCGTGGGGCCGGACGGCCGCTTGCACCGCCCGCGCCACCGCCTGTACGGCGATCGCCGAATGGGACAGCCAAGGGTCGGGGATTTCATACAGATCGGCCGCGTGATATTTCGGAATGACCAGAACGTGTCCCGGATTGGCCGGGTTGATGTCCATGAACGCCAGCATCCGGTCGTCCTCGAGGACCTTGAAGCTCGGCACCTCGCCCCCGATGATCTTGCAGAAAATACAGTCCGGATCGAGCATCCATCGCCTCCCAGGCCCGGATCGCACGTTGCCAACCGCCCGCCCCGCTGTCAATGGCGGCGGGGCGCCGCCGTGGAACAAATATCGCGGCCGCGACTTGAGCCACTGGCAGCCCCCGCTGTCTTGGTGCATATGTTCAAATCGCGGGGACGCGGGGGGCCCCACCTTTCGAATGGAACAAGCGATGAGTTGGGAAACCTGGCAGATCGTCATCGTCCTGGTGCTGGTCGTCGTTGTCTTCTTCGGCTTCGTGCGCGAGACCCTCACCCCGGATATCGTGGCGATGGCGGCCGTGAGCGCGCTCCTCGCCTTCGGCATCCTCGACACCGACGAAGTCCTGAGGGTGTTCAGCAACAGCGCGCCGATCACCATTGCCGCCATGTTCGTGCTTTCCGCCGCTCTGGAACGCACCGGCGTGATCGGCGCCTTGGGCGACGCCATCGCGCATCGGCGTTGGCGGTCACCTTGGGCTACCATGGCGATCATGGCGACGGCGGTCATGGTGCTCTCCGCTTTTGTCAACAACACGCCCGTGGTGGTGATTCTGACGCCCGTGGTGATCGCCCTTGCTCACTCGCTGAAGGTGGCGCCGTCGCGGCTGCTGATCCCGCTCTCCTACGCCACCATTTTCGGCGGAACCTGTACGCTGATCGGCACGTCGACCAACATCCTTGTCGACGGCGTTGCCCAGAAACATGGACTCGCTCCCTTCGGCATGTTCGAGATTACCGTTCCCGGGTTGCTCATGGGGATGATCGGCATCGCTTATCTATTCCTGTTCGGACGCTGGTTGCTGCCGGACCGGCGGACTTTGGCGGATGTCCTTCCCGATCCGTCGAGTCGGCAGTTTCTCACCGAGGTGCTTGTTCCCGGCCTCTCGCCGCTGGTCGGTAAGACGGTGGAGGAAGCTGGACTGACCCGCAAGCGCGGGGTTTACGTCATCGATTTCATCCGCGACGGCGTTTCATTCGATCCCGAACACGGAGCGCCCCGTCTGCGGGCATGGGATCGTCTCATCCTCAGAACCCGCGCCGCGGATGTGATGGAGCTGCGGGACACCGGCGAGGTCGCGTTCGACGCCGCGGATCATCCAGCCCTGGAGCCGATTTCCAGCAGCAAGGCCATGATCATGGAAGGCATCGTCGGTCCGTACTCCGCGCTGGTCGGCCAGCGCGTCGCCGACCTCAACTTGCGCCGGCAATACGGGACCTACATCCTCGCCATCCATCGTCAACGCGAACGCTTGCAGAGCAATTTCGACCAGTTGCGGCTCGCGTTCGGCGACACCTTGCTGTTGGAGGGGCCGCCGGAAGGTCTCAAGCGGCTGTTCGACAGGCAGGATCTGGTCAACTTGACGGAACCGACGGAGAAGCCCTTCCGCCGAAGCAAGGCGCCGGTCGCCATCGCGCTGGTGGCCGCCATGATGACGCTCGCCACGTTCGAGGTCATGCCGATCGCCGCCCTGGCTCTGATCGCCGCGACCGGCGCCGTGGTCTTTGGCTGTCTCGACACCGAAGAGGCCTACAAGGCCATTCACTGGCGGATCCTCATGCTGATTTTCGGTATGCTCGCCCTCGGCCGGGCAATGGAGACCACCGGCGCGGCGATGCTCCTGGTGCAACAGGTCACCGGCGCCGTCGCCGCGCTGGGCCCGCTCGCGGTCCTGTCGATGATCTATTTTCTGACCTCGGCGGTGACCGAGGTGATGAGCAACAACGCCGCCGCCATTCTCATTACCCCGATCGCCATTGGAATTGCCGAGCAGATGGGCGTCGATGCGCGTCCGTTCGTGGTGGCCGTCATGTTCGCGGCAAGCGCCAGTTTCGCCACGCCCATCGGCTATCAGACCAACACCTTCGTTTACACCGCCGGCGGCTATCGCTTCGTCGATTTCGTCAAGGTGGGACTGCCGCTGAATCTGCTCATGTGGGCGGCGGCGACCTTTATCATTCCCCTGTTCTGGCCGCTGTGAGGAGCGGCGGCGAAATGCAATTTTCCGCACACGAGTAAGGGGGCCGAAGCCCCCTTGTGACGTCTCGTATGCGTGGTAACGACGCCTAGGCGGTGGAATGCACGGCCCCGGCGCCCAACGCCGCCTGCGCCGCCGCCAGACGGGCGATCGGCACGCGATAGGGCGAGCAGGACACATAGCTGAGCCCGACCGAGTGGCAGAACCCCACGGACGCCGGATCGCCGCCATGCTCGCCGCAGATGCCGAGCTTGATGTCGGGGCGGGTTTTCTTACCGCGCTCGACGGCGATCTTCACCAGCTCGCCGACACCCTCCTGGTCGATGGTCACGAACGGATCGTTGGGGATCACGCCGAGGTCCTGATAGGGCACCAGGAAGTTACCGGCATCGTCGCGCGACAGACCGTAGGTGGTCTGGGTGAGGTCGTTGGTGCCGAAGCTGAAGAACTCGGCGCCCTCGGCGATCTTGTCGGCGATCAAGGCCGCGCGCGGCAACTCGATCATTGTGCCGACCATATAGGGCATGTCGGCGCCGGTCTTCGCCTTGACCTCCCCGGCGACCCGGTCGACCAACTCCTTCAGCCGGTCGAACTCGGCCTTTGTGGCGATCAGCGGCAACATCACCTCCGGCAGCACCTCCGAGCCCTTGGCGGCCACCTCGGCGGCGGCCTCGAAGATGGCCCGGGCCTGCATCTCGTAGATCTCCGGATAGGTCACGCCGAGACGGCAGCCGCGATGGCCGAGCATGGGATTGGCCTCGTGAAGCTGGGCGGCGCGTTCTTTCAGAGTGGCGACATCCGAACCGGCCGCCTTCGCCACTTCGGCCATGTCGGCCTCGGTGTGCGGCAGGAATTCGTGCAGCGGCGGATCCAAGAGCCGGACGGTGACCGGAAGACCGGCCATGATGGTGAACAGCTCGACGAAATCCTTCCGCTGGTACGGCAGGAGCTTTTCGAGGGCGGCCCGCCGGTCTTTCTCGTCGGAGGCCAGGATCATCTCGCGCACGTGGATGATCCTCTGCGGATCGAAGAACATGTGCTCGGTCCGGCACAGCCCGATCCCCTCGCAACCGAAGTTGCGGGCCGTGCTCGCGTCCAGCGGGGTTTCGGCGTTGGCCCGCACCTTGAGGGTGCGGAACTCGTCCACCCAGCCCATCAGCTTGCCGAAATCGCCGGTAAGCTCGGGCAGGATCTTCGGCACTTCGCCCGCCATGACCTGTCCCGACGCGCCGTCGAGGGTGATCATGTCGCCTTCCTTGAGGACGACGCCGCCAGCGGTCAGGGTCTTGGCCGCGTAGTTGACCGTGAGATCGCCGGCGCCGGCCACGCACGGAGTGCCCATGCCGCGGGCGACCACGGCCGCGTGACTGGTCATGCCGCCACGGGTGGTGAGAATACCCTCGGCCACGTGCATGCCGCCGATGTCCTCGGGCGAGGTCTCGATGCGCGTCAGGATCACTTTCTTACCGGCCTTGGTCCAAGCTTCGGCCTCGTCGGCGGTAAACACGATCTGGCCGGAAGCGGCGCCCGGCGACGCCGGCAGGCCCTTACCCAGAACCTTCTTTTCCGCTTTCGGATCCAGCATCGGGTGCAGAAGCTGGTCGAGCATGGCCGGATCCATGCGGAGAACGGCCTCCTTCTTGTCGATCAGGCCTTCCTCGCACATGTCGACGGCGATTTTCAGCGCCGCCTGGGCGGTGCGCTTGCCGGTGCGGGTCTGGAGCATCCAGAGTTTGTTCTTCTGGATGGTGAACTCCATGTCCTGCATGTCAGTGTAATGGGCCTCCAACCGGTCGCGGATATCGTGGAGTTCCCGGTACAGCGGCGGCAGCACCTCTTCCATCGCCGCAAGATCGGAGTTGATCGCTTTTTTCTCGGCGAGACTCAGCGGCTGCGGGGTGCGGATACCGGCCACGACATCCTCGCCCTGGGCGTTGACCAGATACTCGCCATAGAACAGGTTCTCGCCGGTGGATGGGTTGCGGGTGAAACACACGCCGGTGGCGCAGTCGTCGCCCATGTTGCCGAACACCATGGCTTGAACGTTGACGGCGGTGCCCCAGTTGGCGGGAATGCCGTACATCTTGCGATAGGTGATGGCCCGCTTGTTCATCCAGCTGCCGAACACGGCGCCGATGGCGCCCCATAGCTGCTCGTTGGGATCCTGCGGAAAGTCCCGGCCGATATGCTTGCGCACCTCGTTCTCGTAGGCGCGGACCAGAACCTTCCAGTCCTCGGCCGTCATTTCCGTGTCGAGGGCCATGCCCTGCTTTTCCTTGTGCTTCTCCAGAAGCGCCTCGAAGTGCTCGCCGCTGACGTCCAAGACGACGTTGCAGTACATCTGGATGAACCGGCGGTAGCTGTCGTAGGCGAACCGCTCGTCGCCCGTCTGCGAGGCCAGGTTCTCGACGGTCTTGTCGTTGAGACCGAGATTGAGGACCGTATCCATCATGCCCGGCATGGACGCTCGCGCGCCCGAGCGCACCGATACCAGCAACAGGGGACCTTCGGTGGCGCCGAACTTGCCGCCCATGATGTCCTCGACCTCTTTGATCGCCGCGTCGACCTGGCCCTTCAGATCGTCGGGATACGTTTCGCCGTGGTCATAAAAATATGTGCACAGTTCGGTGCTGATGGTGAATCCAGCCGGCACCGGAACGCCGAGGCTGCTCATCTCGGCTAGGTTCGCGCCCTTGCCGCCGAGCAGGTTCTTCATTTCCGCGCGGCCTTCGGCTTTGCCGCCGCCGAACGTGTATACCCATTTCGTCATGTTTTTTGTCCCTAACCCTCGATATGTGAAAAGTCCGCGACCCCCCCTAGGGCCGACCGGATCTGCGACAAAAGCCGCAGCCGGTTGACGCGCAGTTGCGCGTTATCACAGTTCACCGTGACGGTGTCAAAAAACGCGTCCACCGGGGAACGCAATCCGGCGAGAACGGCCATCGCCGCGCCAAACCGCTCTTCCACCAGTGCCTTGGCGATCTGCTGTCGCGCCTGCCCTAGAGTCTGGTAGAGTTCTGTTTCTTCGTTTTGCGAAAGAAGCCCTTCGTCCGCCTCCCCATCGTAGCTTGTGGCATCCTTTTTCTCTTCGATGCGAACGATATTGCTCGCTCGCCGGTAGGCGGTCAGCAAATTAGCACCGTCGTCCGTATCGAGAAAGTCTTTAAGCGCCGAAACCCGCGAGAGCAACCTTACAAAGTCATCCTCGCCGCCGAGGCCAAACACCGCCGATATGAGATCGTGCCGAATTCCCTGCTCGCGCAGATGCGCCTTGAGGCGGTCGGCGAAGAAATCGAGCAGTTCCCAGGAAGCCGGCTCGTGCGGCTCGGCCCATCCCGTCCGCGACGCGGTCGCGAACCCGGCAATGGCAATGGAGCTATCCGTTTCTCCGTCTTGTGCCTGCAGCGCGCGCTCGCGATGAAGCTTGCCGGCGGCATCGAACAGCGAGAGCAAGGGGATACGCGGCCCGTTTTCGACAATAAGCCGGATCACGCCCAAGGCCGCGCGCCGCAGCGCGAACGGATCCTTCGACCCGGTGGGCTTTTGATCGATGGTGAAAAAGCCCGCCAGCGTGTCGACCTTGTCGGCCAGCGCCACGCTCACGCTCACCGGAGCGGACGGACAGTCGTCGCTTGGACCCAGCGGCGAATAGTGATCGGCGATGGCCTGGGCCACCTCCGGGTCCTCGCCGTCGTTGAGCGCATAGTACCGGCCCATCAGGCCTTGCAATTCCGGGAGCTCGCCGACCATCTCGCTCATCAGGTCGGCTTTGCACAGCCGGGCCGCCCGCTCGGTGTTGTCCGGGTCCGCGCCACAGGTGTCCGCCAGTTCGCGGGCAAGCTTTGCGATACGCTCCACCCGCTCCAGGTCGGTGCCCAGTTTGGCGTGGAAAATCCGCTCGGCGAGCTGGGGGACGCGGCTTTCCAGGGACCGCTTGCGGTCCTGATCCCAGAAGAACTTGGCGTCCGCCAGGCGGGCGCGCAGCACGCGTTCGTTTCCGGCGATCACCTGCGCGCCTCCGTCCCGGGCCTCGGTATTGGCCACCACCACGAACCGGGGTGCCATGGCGCCGGCGCCGTCCAGCAGCGAGAAATACTTCTGATGGGTGCGCATGGCGGTGATCAGCACCTCGGGCGGGACGGCCATGAATGCGTCATCGATCCGCCCGATCATCACGACCGGCCATTCCACCAGGCCCACCACCTCGTCTAGCAGCCCCGCGTCCTCGCGGACCGCGAGGCCCTCCGCCGCCGCCAGCTTATCGGCCTGTTCGACGATCACGGCGCGGCGTTCGTCGCGGTCGATCATCACCTTCGCCTCGGCCAGCTTGGCCTTGTACTCGGCGAAGTTGGAAACCTCGAACCCGTCGGGCGCGAGAAACCGGTGACCCCGGGTCGCGCCGGTGAACCTCAAGGCCGAAACGCCGCCAGCCTCGGCCCCCCCGAACGAGAAGCTCCCGTCGAGGGGGGATCCGTCGAACATAGCGAGGATATTGTGCAACGGACGAACCCAACTCACCGTCGTATTGGCCCATCGCATGGACTTGGGCCACGGTATCTGGGAAAGGACGTCGCCGATCAACGCTGGCAGCACATCGCGCGTGAGGTGGCCCTTTTTCTCGACGCGGGCGAACAGGAACGTGCCCTTGGGGGTTTCGCGTTCCTCCACCTGGTCACGGGTGAGACCGGCGGATTTGAGAAAGCCCTCAATGGCCTTTTCGGGCGCGTCCGCGCGCGGACCCCGGCGTTCCTCCACCACGTCCGGCTGCGCCACCGGCAAGCCGTCCACCACCAGAACCAGGCGGCGGGGGGTCACGTGGGCGTCGGCGCGCTCGTACGAAAGCTGCGCCTTGTCCAGGCCGGCGCAAACCAGACGCTTGAAGTCGGCCGCCGCGCGCGCCTGCATGCGCGCCGGAATTTCCTCGCTCAAAAGCTCGAGTAAGAGCTCGGCCATGGCCTATCCCCCGTGCCCGCGGCTTTGCAGCCAGGCTTCGCAGCAGCCCCGCGCCAGGGCCCGGACACGACCGATATAGGCGGCGCGCTCGGTGACGCTGATGACGCCGCGGGCGTCCAGCAGATTGAACCGGTGGCTGGCCTTGATGCACTGGTCGTAAGCCGGCAGAACCAGCCCGGCGTCCAGGCAGATCCTGCACTCGGCCTCGGCGTCCGCGAAGTGGCGGAACAGAACGGCGGTGTCGGCGTATTCGAAGTTGTAGGCCGAACCTTCCCGTTCGGCCTGCAGAAACACGTCGCCATAGGTGGTTCCGAGACCGTCCCAATCGAGATCGTAGACGTTCTCGACCCCCTGAATGTACATGGCGAGGCGCTCAAGCCCGTAGGTCAGCTCCACCGCCACCGGCGCGCACTCGATACCGCCCACCTGCTGGAAATAGGTGAACTGGGTGACCTCCATGCCGTCGCACCAGACCTCCCAGCCGAGGCCCCAGGCGCCGAGCGTCGGGCTCTCCCAGTCGTCCTCCACGAAGCGGATATCGTGCAAGCCAGGGTCGATACCGAGGTGAGTGAGGCTTTCCAAATACAGCCCCTGGGAGTCCGGCGGAGACGGCTTGAGCAGCACCTGGAACTGGTAATAGTGCTGCAGGCGGTTGGGATTCTCGCCGTAACGGCCATCCGTTGGCCGGCGCGACGGCTGCACGTAGGCGGTCCGCCACGGTTCGGGCCCGAGGGCGCGAAGCGTGGTCGCCGGATGAAAGGTGCCGGCGCCAACTTCCATATCGTAGGGCTGGAGCACCACGCATCCTTTGTCCGCCCAGAACGCCTGCAGCGACAGGATCAGGGATTGAAAGCTGGTTTTATGCGAAGGCATGTCTTGGACCTGCATGCGGGTTCCGGCTTATAATTGCGAGGAGCGCCGAACACCCCCAAATGCGGGCGGACCATAATGCCCGGTCCGGGCAGGGTCAAGGCGGCAAGAGAAACACGGGGTTAATACCAACGGTCGTTGATAATGACCCATTGTGACAGCCTATCGAGGTTTCCGGCAAGGAGCGTGGCGCGCCGTGATGCGGGAGCATCAAAAGCGCCGCGCGACGCTGTCCGGAAACCTCGATAGGACGCCCTCCGGGTCGTGTTTTCCGCATCCTCGGGGCCCATGTTTGGAATATGGGGGAACCGCTTGACGATGGGTCCTCATCGCCGGCGCGGCCCCTCCTGCCGAGGATGCGGGAAACACGATCACAATGAGTCATTATCAATGACCGTTGGTATAATTCGGGAACGGGCAATCCGGCCGATCACACGGTGCTCCGCCCTTGGCCGGTACGTACGACCCACAGACCTTGCATTTAATTAGGTCTTCCGTCGCCGCGCGCCGGCCGCGCCGCTTGGTCGGAATGGGCCGGCGCCCGGACTCGTCCAGCTCACCCTGGCGGCGCGCCTGCACCCGGTTCATCCACTTCCAGCCATACCAAACGATGGCGATCGCGATGGCGGTAAGCAAGACCTTGGAAAAACTGAATCCGAACATTGGGACTTTTAGGGAGTCCGCGGTCGAAAGGTCAAGCGCGGCGCCTTAAAGTCCGTAACGGCTCCATAGGATACGTTCCTCGACGGCGTCCACCAGGGAGGCGGCCCAGTCAGCCGTAACCGGCGCGGACCGGCGCATGCCGGGCAGCCCCATCCAGCGCCGCCACCAGGGCCGGCTGTCGCCGACCAGATGGAGCTTCACCTTGTCGCCGTAGCGCTCGCGCATCACCGTGCGCAAATCGCCGATGCCGTCCACCAGTCCCAGTTCCACCGCCTTGGTTCCGGTCCAGAACCGGCCGTCGAACAACTCCTCCTCGGAAGCTTTCAATTTGCCGGCGCGGCGCCGGCGAATCTGCTGGCGAAACGCTTCGTGAATGTCGTTCTGTATCCGTCTCAGATGCTTGACCTCATCCGGGTCTTCCGGCTGGAACGGGTCGAGCGCCCCCTTGTGAGCGCCGGAGGCATACACGCGGCGCTCCACGCCCAGCCGGTCCAGCACCGCGGGAAACCCGAAGCCGGCTGAAATCACCCCGATGGAACCGACGATCGAGCTTTCGTCGGCATAGATTTCGTCCCCGGCGGTCAGCAGCCAATAGCCGCCGGACGCGGCCACATCCTCGGCAAAGGCAAAAACCGGGACCTTCTTTTCTTCCGCCAGCGCCCGGATGCGCCCCGCGATCAGCGACGACTGGACGGGCGAGCCGCCGGGCGAATTGACGGCCAGGGCCACGGCCTTGAGATCGTCGGCCTCGAACGCGTGCTTGAGCACACCGGCCATGCCGCTCAGCGACAGGCCCTTGCGCAGCGGCGAGTGGCTTCCGATCACGCCGGTCAGACGCACCACCGTCACGCGGGGCGGGGGGTTTCTGAAACGGTCAAACGGCAGCCAGGAGACAAGCGAGCGCCACTTCATGGGATTTTACGTCCGATTTCGTTGAGGCATCGCAACTAGTGCGAGCAAAGGAAGTGCCAATGTCGATGATTCAAGAGCACGGGTCAAGCGGCGACTCTCAGCCGAAAAGAGCATGGCCGGACCGCAAGACCGCATCGGACTCGGGGGTAAACGCGCCGTCGGACCGGTGCAGGGTCAGTCCGGGAACGAGGCTGAGGGGCGCGGCCGAGCCCTTGACTCCGCTGACGATCACCCGCTTGGCTGGTTTGCTGTCCTTTCCGCCCGGCCATAGCGGAAACACCACGATCCCGCCGAGGCGCGCCGAGAACGCCTGAAGGACATGGACCAGCCGGTCGGCCCGGTGGATCATCGTCACCACGCCCTTGTGCCGCGCCATCAACACGCAGAACCGCACCCAATCGTCGAGATCGGCGGTGCTCTCGACGGTCGCCGCCGCCTTTCCGGGATGCGGCGACCCCCGAACGCTGCCTTGAGCCAGGTACGGCGGATTGGCCATGACATGATCGAACGAGGCCGGAGCCAGCCGGATGGGCGGGGTCATGAGATCGCCGGTGAAGAACCGGGCCCGGCGACCGATCCCGTTGGCCTCGGCATTGGCGGTGGCGAGCCGCACCATGGAGCGATCGGTATCGAGCCCCGTGACCGCCGTTTCGGTGGCCCGGACGGCGAGGCACAACGCCGCCGCGCCGACGCCGGTTCCCACGTCGAGCACCGTTTCGCCCGCCCGCGCGGCGACGGCCGCCGCCAGCAGCACCGCGTCGACCCCCACCCGATAACCGCCCGCCGGTTGAAGCAACCGCACCCGGCCGTCGAGCAGCCAGTCCTCGGTCAATTGTCCGCCGTCATCTTGCAAGTTTCCGTCCCTCCGCGAGGATGTCCGACGCACGCGACCGATCGTTCTCGGCTACCATCAAACGCCGGACCACGCTATCCAGAGTGCCGCCGAAAACCGTGCTCGTGTGGCCATCGAAGATGAACAATTCAATTCCGGCTTCGGCCAGGCGAGTCTCCAGCCACGATAAAAAGACGGGATCGGCGGTTCGAATCAACTCAATCATGGCAGGCCGTTTCAAAAACAGTTAAACGAAAACCGCGAGGCTCGGTATCCGAGCCCGCGCTGTGGGCTTGACCGGGCGCCTCGCCGGTTCCTATGCTCAACGCCGGGGAACAGGGCGTCAAGACCGTCGCGGGTTGGATGGAAGGAAAATCGCTTGGGCATTGCTGCAAGCATCGATCAGGTGCGCGGCCGTAAGCCGTCGACGGAGTCCCTTGCCGCGCTGGTCGCGCAAGACATGCGGTCGGTCAATGCGCTGATCATCGAACGCATGGACAGCCAGGTATCGCTCATCCCGCAATTGGCGGGCCATCTGGTCGCCGCCGGCGGCAAGCGCATTCGCCCCATGCTGACGCTCGCCGCGGCGCGCATGTGCGGTTATTCCGGCCCCCGCCACATCGGCTTGGCGACCTGCGTGGAGTTCATCCATACGGCGACCCTGCTGCACGACGATGTGGTGGACGAAAGCGACCTGCGGCGCGGCCTAGCGTCCGCCAACACCGTGTGGGGAAACAAATCGAGCGTCCTGGTGGGCGATTTTCTGTTCAGCCGCGCCTTCGAGCTCATGGTCGAGGACGGCTCGCTCGCCGTTCTGGCGATCCTGTCGCGGGCATCGTCGATTATCGCCGAGGGCGAGGTCATGCAGCTGATGACCACCAACGACACCTCCACCACCGAGGCCGCCTATCTCACCGTGATTCGCGCCAAGACCGCCGAACTGTTCTCCGCCGCCTGCCGAATCGGCGCGGTCGTGGCCGATCGCTCCAAGAGCGAGGAACTGGCGCTCGAGTCGTACGGCATGAACCTCGGTATCGCCTTCCAACTCATCGACGACGTGCTCGATTACGCGGCCGTCCAGGCAAAGCTCGGCAAGACCGTCGGCGACGATTTCCGCGAGGGCAAAATCACATTGCCCATCGTCCTCGCCTACTCCATGGGGGACGAAAGCGAAAGAACGTTCTGGCGGCGAACGCTGGAGGAGTTGGACCAGAAACCGGAAGACCTGGATCGCGCCCTGGGTCTGCTCAACCGGCACAACGCCCTGAGCGGCACCATCGACCGCGCCCGCCAGTATGGCGCCGATGCCCTGGCCGCCCTTGAAACCTTTGGCCCGAGCCCGGAAAAAGACGCGTTCATCGAGCTTGTGGACTTCTGTATCGAACGAGCCTACTGATCGAAGCCAACGGGTTTCGCACAAAACGATCCGCTGGGCGGCCGGAGCCTCTGGTTTCTTGCTCTCGCGGGGGTGTCGGCGTTATAACACACTCGTTCAATGTCGGAGTGTAGCTCAGCCTGGTAGAGCACCGTCTTCGGGAGGCGGGGGCCGGAGGTTCAAATCCTCTCACTCCGACCATTTTTTCCGACGCCCCCATCCCGAACCCCGTTGTCACGGGCGCCGTCATTGCGAGCGCAGCGAAGCAATCCAGTACTTGTGACGACAGGGTGCGTCATCGACGTCTCTGGATTGCTACGTCGCTACGCGCCTCGAAATTGTCTGTTGGCGATAGCGTATATCTTGGCGGTCCCGGCATAATGGGGATGCCGGGTGTTGGATGGCCATCCAATACCCGGAATACGCTTCGCTGCTTCCAGGCTACGGCGCCGCTGGACCGACCTCGGTGACCGCCTTGCCGCTTTCGGGGATGATACCGACAAGCGCGATACTTCGCGAACGTCGCGCGAACACGCCGCTTACGCGGGCCTCGTGGGCTACATCCTTCCTTTCGTTCGTGTCACTGCCCATTCATTACGCGCATTCCGCGATCGCCGCTGCTTCGAACCGAGGGGCAGTTACATGTCCTCAAGTTCAATCCCCTTCGTCTCCTTGATAAATTTGGCGACGAAAACGAAAGATAGCAACGCGAAGCTGGTATAGAGGCCATATGCCACGGCGAGCCCCAAATTGAAGGCAATCGGCGGAAACGTGGTCGAGACGAGGAAGTTGGCGATCCACTGCGCGCCGGCGCCCAAGGCCAGCGCGGATGCTCGAATTTTGTTGTTGAACATTTCGCCAAGCAGCACCCAGGTCACCGGTCCCCAGGAAAAGCCGAAGCAAAATACGTAAATGTTGGCGGCGAAGAGAGCCACCAGGCCGGCGGCCGAACTCAGCACCGGGAAGCCTTCAGCGTTGATGGACGACGTCCCAAACACCCATGCCAATGCTCCGAGGGTGATGACCATGCCGATCGAGCCAGCCAGCAGCAATGGCTTGCGCCCGAATTTATCGATAAAGGCGATGGCGACCAACGTCGTCAAGATGTTGGTCATGCCCGTGATCATGGTGATCAGCAAAGCGTTTGCTTCAGTGAACCCGACGATCCGCCAGAGCGCGCTGCTGTAGTAGAAGATGACGTTGATGCCGACGAATTGCTGGAACACCGATAGCGCCATCCCGACCCAGACGATCGGCAACAGACCCCATCGCCCACGGAGGTCGGCGAACCTCGGCTTGTGTTCTCGAGACACCGTGCGATGGATTTCCGCCACCCTGTTCGACGCATCTTTCCCGACAATCCGTAAGAGCACTTCCTCTGCTTCGGAGTGCCGGCCCTGCGCCACGAGGAAGCGGGGTGACTCCGGAATGATGAACGCGAAGATGCCGTACATGATCGCGGCTGGTGCTTCCGACCAGAACATCCAGCGCCAGGCCTCGAAACCGAACCAGAACGGCGCGCTCGCCGAGCCGGCAGCGGAGGCGATGGCGTAGGCGCCGACCAGCGCCGCGAAGATGCCGACAACGATCGCCAACTGCTGCAGCGAGCCGAGCCGGCCCCGCATCTCCGCTGGCGAGCACTCCGCGATGTAGGCCGGCGCAAGGACGCTGGCGGCGCCGACGCCGATGCCACCCAGGATGCGCCAGAAAATGAAATCAGCGAGACCGATCGGCATTCCCGAGCCAATGGCGCTTATCGTGAACAACGCCGAGGCCATCATCATGCAGCGGGTGCGGCCGATGCGATCGGAGAGCGGACCAGCCGCGAACGCGCCCGCGGCCGAGCCCAATAAAGCCAGCGACACCGCAAGACCGATGCCGAGACTGGAGGCCGCGAACTGGCTCTTCAGGGCGAGAACCGTGCCATTGATCACGGCCGTATCAAAGCCGAACAAGAACCCGCCCATCGCCGCCGCCGCGGCGATCAGGATGACATAGCCGGCGTCAGGAACGGCCGTTCGGGAAGCGGTTGCGGCCATGGCGTCATTTCCTCCTGAAGAAACAGGTTCTGGGAGCCCGCGCGCCGGTATGGCGCGTGTGCGCTAAAAGACGATGCCAACCTCAAACCCGACGAGGAAGGCATTGTCAATGTCATTTTGGCCATTCGGCTTGATGATGTACTGGAGGTCCGGCCTGAAGTAGACGGCGGGGGTAACCTGGACCTGGTAGTTCAATTCAAACGCCGTCTCGGTCGTCTGTCTCTCCAGTCCCGCGTCGTGACGCGCATCGCTGATTTTTTCGCTGAACCAGGCGTTGGTGACGCCGAACGCTGTCTTGTCGTGCGGCCTGGCGCTGATCAAGCCCTCGTATACCAATCCGGCGGACGTGTAATACGGCAGGGTGTTCTGTTGTTCATCCGGGCTGAGGACGAACACAAAGAACGCTGATAGCCCTTGATTGGCATTAGGCATCTCGCGATAGAACATTTGGTCAAGCAGGACGTAATAGCCGCTGTTGCCGGAAAACTTCTGCCCGGGAAGACCCGTGACAAACGAGTTGTCGCCGTTGATGTCCTTTGCGACATCCCGAAAGTTTCCGGAATGATAGTAGCCGCCCAGCTTGTAGTGGCCCGGCAGGTCCAACAGTCCCGCTTTCGGAGTGTAGCCGACCTCGCTCAGGACCAACACACGCCGAAATGCCGTTTGGCAGGTTGAAGAACGGCGACGGGGGTTGCCCGCAGAAGCCGTTGTTGACGAACTGGCAATAGAGAGGAGACGAGAGGAAATCGTCGGTCGCCGCCACTCGGCCATACTTCAGGTTCAAACGGTCATCGAACACAGATCTGATGAATTCAGCTTCAACGAGCCGGATTGTTTGGCCACCGCCGTAGAGCTGCTGCACGCTGATTGCGTTGCCCACGGCGCGTTTGGTCAGACTATTACCGGTACGCTGCGATCCACGAATACGAAAGTCGGTGTTCGGAATCCCGAGAGGCTTCTCTAGGTCGAAATCTCCCTGCAGAAGAATGTTGTGGACGTAGGTCTGCGACTGCTCGCGACCGCCCACCGGGTTGGCCATGAACTCCGTTGCATAACCACCGCTGATGTCGATGCCCCATTCCGAAAGCCTGTTTCGAAAGCCGAACCAATCGCCGGTCACATTGTGCTCAAAATCGTACTTGATCGGCGGGCCGCCCGGCTCCGGCGGCGCTTGCTCGGGAAGACCCGTTCCCGGCGCCTCCCCTGGAATCTCCTCGCCGCCCTGCTGCGCAACAGCGGTCGAACACGGCATCCCGAACGCGATGCACGCGGTCGCTAGGGGGAGAAGCGCGCGCTCCCTCACCCAACGAGACCGCGCCTCCTTCAGGGGTGAACTGCCAGCAGGCCGTACCGTCCATGCGCCGAATGAAATCACGCCGCCCCCGGGCTCGAGCTATTGTTGCTCGACCTTCCGCCAACGTTATAAAACGATTGTAAACCTGCGATGTCAAGGGCGCACCCCAGCAGGGCAATCGGGTGAATAAGTTGGTGACAAGGGGACAAATCTGAACCCATGGATGGCTTCGGATTCGTCCCCTCTCACCCTACACTCGCAAACCACCAAGAATTATGCCAGTGAATTCACGGAGACTTGCCGGGCGCGTTGTTCTCCGGTTGTGGCCGTTCGCCGTCGTTGAGCCAGGCGAGAAACAGGGTGTAACCGAGCGACAGAACCACCGCGCCGACAAACAATCCAATGATGCCCGATGCCAGGAAACCGCCAATGGCGCCGACGAAAATGACGACCATTGGCACCCTGGCGCCGCGGCCCAACAGGATCGGCTTCAAGGCGTTGTCGATGAGGCCGACGAACACACACCAGATCAAAAAGATGACCGCCGTTGTCGTATCGGCGGTCGCGAATACGTGAATGACCACCGGAATGATAACCGGGAAAACCCCGATCTGCACCACGGCCAGAAGCAGACATATGAACGCCAGCAACCCCGCCGCCGGCAGGCCGACCGCCAGAAAGCCGAGTCCCGCGAGGATGGACTGGATCAGGGCGACGCCGAGAATGCCGCGCGCGACGCTTCGCACCGTGTCCTGGGCGAGATCGGCGAACTCGGCGCCGCGTTCTCCGGCAAGACGCGTCGCGACCGCGTCGATGACTTTCCCCCCGCCCTGGGCGTTGGCGAGAAGCAAGCCGGCGATGACGATCGCGAAAACGAACTCGATAATGCCGAGGCCCGCTCCCGCCGCCATGCTCACCAGCCAGGCGCCAGCCGTCTTGAGATAGGGCCCGAGCTCTCCCAGGGCCGCCTCGATATTGGTCGACGCCAAGCTCCAAAACCCATGCACGCTCGTACCGATGACCGGCCACTCCGCGACCTTTCCGGGGGGCGGCGGGATGGACAACGTCCCGTTGCTCATATCGGCCGCCAGCCCCCGGGCGCTTTCAACCAGGGTCCCGCCCAACAGCACCATCGGTCCGATCAGCAGAACCAGCCCCAAGAGCGTGATCACCACGGCCGCGATCACGTTGCGGGCGCCCAGCTTTTTCTCCAGCCAGCTGTAGCCCGGATAGGTGGCGACGGCGATGATCATTCCCCAGATTACCGGAATGACGAACGGCCGGACGATCTGAAAACACCAGGCGAGGAGCAGGATCACAAGGCCGATGCGGATCGTCGCTTCGAGCACGCGATTGACGAACGCCTTGTCCCTGTTGGGAGGATCGGAAGAGGTCATATTGAGTTCCGTTTGGGATTTCGCACAATCACAGGGGGCTTACCAACTTTCGCGATCCATCGCTACCGCGAAAGCCATCGGCCCTCGACCAGCGGTCACCTGGCGTGATCGTTGAACCTACGCCGTTTCGTGGATGACCATCTCGCCAGCGGTGATCTCCGGCGGTCCGTCGGCGAACGACGCCACGTTTTCCCGCACCCAGTCGGCGGCCAAGTCATTGGAGTGCATCGCTTGCGCCTGGCTATCGAATACACTGATGGTGACGACGCCATTGCCCCTGAGCTTGACGACGGAGTAGGACTTGAATCCGGGCGCCTTGCTGACGATGGGCACGAAGCCCTCGCGAATGCGTTTGAGAAGCTCGTCCATGGAGCCCCGAATTGCATACTTGCGGACACTGACATGCATGACCTCTCCCGCCCGGAAATGTTGACTGCCCATCTTTCGGGGCATCATTTTTTTCGTGTCTTTTTAATTATATGATAGGGGCCGCGCGGGCATTCCACTGAAAAACGCGGGTGCGCCACCGCGTTGGCCCATCCGATGCAAAATCAATCGTCGACACGTTCGAGCGCGCCCCACAGACGATTTTCCACGTGGCCGTTGCGGACCTTTACGAAGGCCAGCGCCATGCCCTCCTTGGTCAGCGCCCGATCATAGGTCTGAATCACATAGTCGCCATTCTTGGCAATGGTCAGGACATGGATGCTCATGACCTTGCCCAGGACCCGGGCCCATGCGAAGGGCGCGCCTTCCAATGGATTTTTGGACGGCACCATCCCGACGGTCAGGCCGGACGCGACGGCCTCATAGATACCCGGCCTGTTCTTCATGGGGCGGAAATCCAGCGACTGGGTCTTGCGGCGTGATTTATCGTCGGGTTCGTAGAGGGTTGTCTGCCATGCAACGGTGAAGCCGTCCTGTGATGCCGGTTTGATCCAGAGCTTCAGGTCGCGAGGCTGGACCTCCGCGCTGGGCGCGAGCGAACTACCCTCATAGATTCCGAAAAAAGGCTTCAACGGAGACGAGTCCGCCCAAGCGGCCCCGGCGCCAACACCGCCGCCAACAAAGCCACCAACCATCAAAACAAACGTCAAGAACCGAAGAGCGCGCGTCATCCTCTCGAACCTCCGTTTTCCCCTGCCCCCCGAATTGACAAGGCCGCCATCCGGATTTTCCGTCATGGACCCCGATCCTAACATCCGCCAATGCCGAAAAGGGACTGAAATCTACGCGCGCCGAAGCCGTTTAAGCGTCAAAGCCCGTTGAACGATTCGCGATGCGCTTAAGCCGCAGCGCCATGAAAATCAGCAACGCCGCCAGCAGCAGCGCCGGGATGGCGATGACCCATGAAATCGCCACCACCCCGGTTCCGGGCCAGAGGATCAGAATCAGACCGACGGCCGCGACAACGCCGCCAATGGTGGTCATCGCGCCGCGGCCGCCGCCTTGCAGACGGGCCCGTCGCGCCCCGAGGATCTGACTGATCCCGATGAACAGCAGCCACGCGCCGAACACCACGAGCAAGGTTCGGACGGTGGCGTCCGGCCAGAACAACAGCACCAGCCCGATCCCCAGACCGACCAGCGGCGGTATCAGATTGGCGCCGCGCTCGGGTGTCCGGAAGGCTCTGAGCAACCCGGTCAAGCCATCGACAACGCAGAACACGCCCACTAGCGTAATCAGGATTTCCACCGTGGCGCTCGGCCAAGACAAGGCGCAGAGGCCGAGCAGGCCGGCTAGACCGCCACGGATCATGAAAGTCGACCATAAGCCGCCTAACCGCTCCCGCGCGCCCATGGCGACGGCGCGTGCGCGTTCCCTTTCTTGTCTATCATCCATCGCCAGACTCCCTGTCTCCCGTGGCCAATAAAATTGGCGGGCCTTTCGGTCTATCGTTGCCGCGTTTGCCCAAAGAATAGCCGGAGCCCCCAACCGGCCATGCCGCGCTTCCATGAGCGCCTATGCCGCTTGCCGCCCCCCGGCGTTCACGCGCATCCGCGCGGCATGGGCAACAGAGCGTTTCTCGAGCGCCTCTTCCCGCACGTCCCGATTGCTCCTATTCTAAGGAAATTTGTCGGCGCGGATACGGGCTAGAACTCGATGACCACGGAAGAAAAGGAAATCGGCGAATTTCTCGTGGCCCGGGGCGGGCCGTACCACGAATTGCAGAAACTCTCCGCCTGTTGCGCGAGGATGCGCTCCGTTCGGGCGCCAGGGCCGCGATGTTCGTCGCATTGACCTGGGGCGTGCCGCTGGTGCTGAGCGTTGCGGTCGGGGACGCCTTTGGACCGTTCGCCGACAAACCCTACCTCCTCTCTTCCGCCGCATGGGCGCGGTTTTTCATCGCTGTTGGCCTGTTCATCCTGATGGAGCGGCACGTCGAGGAGCGGCTGCGCACTCATCAGGGCAAAGGCCAGCTGGACATACATGGGCTGTTCCGCCCACAGCGTTCCGTCATTGTCGAACACCGCGATCCGCTCTGCCGGCGGTACATAACCGGGTCCGCCTTCCGCCGTCACCGCATCCACGAATTCGACGATGGCCGCCTTGGCCGGGCCGTCGTTCCACGACGGCAAGGGATCCGCGACGGCCGCCACCGGAAGCGCCGCCAATAGCCAAACAGCGATTATAAATGCGTGCCTCATCTCACCTCCACCGCGCATGAGAAAACGCCACCTCGATGCGAGGCGACGCTTTCCTTTCCGAGAGTGACCTACTGCGCGCCCGACGGCGTCTCCAGTACTTCCATCACCCGGTCCATGCTAAAGCTCGCCGCCTTTTGACGTGGCGGAAACTCCTTGAAGGTCGCCACGAACTGCCCCACGTACGCCTGCGCCGGCACGATGGCGAAGGCGTGGTCGAGGAACCAATCGTAATAGGTATTGGACGTGATGTTGGCCCGCTCGTACGGATCGCGCCGCAGGTTGAATAACAACGGCACGCGCAGCGGCGTGAACGGATTGGCCCACAACTTCAGGGTCCCCACGGCCCGTTGCTCCATGAACACGAGCTTCCAGTCGTTGTAGCGGAGCGCCGTTAGATCGCCATCGTCGGAGAAATAGAAGATCGCCTTGCGCGGGGCCTTCCTTAAATTCACAAACGAAGTGCAACACCGGTATGTTCCGGAGTTGCGATGGGCAAGCATTATGGACAGCTCGATTTTGACGAGCGGATTGAGCTTTCCCGGCATCATGATGCCGGGAAAGCTTCGAGCGAGATTGCGAGGATCATGGGGCGTCATCCCTCGACGATCGGACGCGAACTCAGGCGCAACAGCCTTCCCAAGGGTGGCTACAGGCCGGCCTCGGCGGACCGGATCGCATTGTCGCGCTGCCGGCGATGCTCGCGGATCGAGCGCCTGAGCCCGCTGAAGGAGCATGTCGACGACCCCCTTGCGATGGGCTGGCCGCCGGAACAGATCTCCGGCAGGCTCAGGCTGCGGGGATCCCGGCACACGGTGAGCCACGAGTTCGATCTATCGCTATATCTACCGGCCCAAGGTTCGGTCCCAGAAGCTCCACCGCTATCTGGCGCGTGCCAAGGCAACCCGAGGACGGCGGTATTTCAAGCGCCGCCGCGATCCGATCCTGGGGCGCCGTTCCATCCATGAACGAGACCCAGCCATCGATAACCGGAGCGTTTTCGGCCACTGGGAAGGCGATCTCATGCAGTTCCGCACGCAAAAAGGCAATCTCTTGACCGCCGTCGAGCGCAAGACCGGCCTGACCCTGGCCGGCGGCTTGCCAAGCAAGACCGCGGAGGCCACCGCCGCCAAACTCACCGCTCTGTTCTCCGTCTTGCCCAAGGCCGCCAGGCGCTCCATCACATTCGACAATGGTTCGGAATTCGCCCAGCACCAGAAGCTGGAGGGCGGCCTTGGCCTCCTCACCTTCTTCTGTGACCCCTACCCGCCTTGGCAGCGCGGCTCCATCGAAAACGCAAACGGCATTCTCAGGCGCGATCTGCCACGCAACACCGAGTTCTCCGATTACACCGAGCAGGACATCCAAGACATCGTCTGGGCCAACAACACCACTCCCCGAAAACGTCTCGGCTATCTCACACCAGCCGAGGCATTCCTAATTCAACTCCGGTCTTGCACTTGAAATGTGAATCCAGCTTCTCTTCCCGCCCGGTCAGGTACGGCAAATAGTTGTAGCCATCGAGATGCACCTTGTACTCGCGGCCGATGGCCTTGACCCCGCCTTCCGTGAGTTGCGCCTTCACGTCCGGATCGCCGGCGACAGCCACGAAGGTGGGCAGCCAATCCATGTGGTGCATGATGTCGTTGGAGACGGCCCCAGGCTCGATCTTGCCGGGCCAGCGCACCATGGCCGGCACCCGCCAGCCGCCCTCCCAATTGGTGTTCTTCTCGCCGCGGAACGGGTTCCAGCCGGCGTCCGGCCAGGTGTTCATGTGCGGTCCGTTATCGGTGGAATAGAACACGATGGTGTTGTCGGCGATACCGAGATCGTCGAGCTTCTTGAGCAGCCTACCCACGTGCATATCGTGCTCGACCATGCCGTCGCCGTATTCGTTCTGGCCCGAGATCCCCCGCAGCTCCGGCTTCACATGGGTGCGGAAATGCATGCGCGTTCCGTTCCACCACACGAAGAACGGCTTGCCGTCCTTGTTCGCGCGGTCGATGAAATCGAGAGTGGCGTCCACCGTCTCGTCGTCGATGGTTTCCATGCGCTTCTTAGTGAGCGGTCCGGTGTCGATGATCTCGCCGGCGGCGGTGGACTTGATTACGCCGCGCGGTCCGAACTTCTTGCGGAATTCCGGATCCTTGGGATAGTCCGGCAGCTCCGGCTCCTCCTCGGCGTTGAGGTGGTAGAGATTGCCGAGGAACTCGTCGAAGCCGTGGTTGGTGGGCAGGTGTTCATCCTTGTCTCCAAGATGGTTCTTACCGAACTGTCATGCGCCTTGAGCAGCCCGGCGATTGTCGGATCCTCGATACGCATGCCCAGATCGGCGCCCGGCAACCCCACCTTGGAAAGCCCGGTGCGGAACACGCTCTGGCCGGTAATGAACGACGACCGCCCGGCGGTGCACGACTGTTCGCCGTAGTAATCGGTGAACATCATGCCTTCGTTGGCGATGCGGTCGATATTGGGCGTTTTGTAGCCCACCAGGCCACGGGTATAGGCGCTGATGCTGGACTGGCCGATATCGTCGCCCCAGATCACCAGGATGTTCGGTTTCTTGTCCTCCGCGAACGCCGGCGCCGCCAGCGACGCGGCAAGGACGAGGGCGATGCCGAGAACGGCGACAACGCCGTTAAATCCCCTCTTGTTCATATCCGTTTCCTCCTCCGTTGTTTCGCGATGGTAAATGCCACGCCCCTCTCGTTAGTCCGTCCTAGCTTTCATCGCCGTGAGAGCCGAGCCAGCGATAGACGAAGCCGCCCAGTGCGCCACCGATGAGCGGCATGACCCAGAAGAACCAGAGCTGCATCAGAGCCCAGTCGCCAACGAAGATGGCCTGGCCGGTGCTCCGCGCCGGGTTGACCGAGGTGTTGGTCACCGGAATGCTGATCAAATGGATCAGGGTCAGCGCCAGGCCGATGGCCAGCGGGCCGAAACCGGACGGTGCGCGGCTGTCGGTTGCACCCAGGATAATGATCAGAAAAAAGAACGTCAGGATGATCTCGGCGGCGATGGCCGCGCCCATGGAATACCCGCCCGGCGAATGCTCGCCGAACCCATTGGACGCGAAACCGGTATCGAGGCCGAATTGGGCGTTGCCGGTGGCGATGACATACAGCGCGCCAGCGGCGGCGATGGCGCCAATCACCTGGGCGATCCAGTAGGGAATAATCTCGCCGGTGGAGAACCGCCCGCCGGCCCACAGACCGATGGTCACCGCCGGATTGAAATGCCCGCCGGAAATGTGGCCCACCGCGTAGGCCATGGTCAGCACCGTCAAACCGAAAGCGAGCGATACGCCGACGAACCCGATTCCCACCTCCGGGAACGCCGCGGCGAACACAGCGCTGCCGCACCCGCCGAAAACGAGCCAGAATGTGCCAAGAAACTCGGCGCCCAACTTGCGTGAAAGTGGCATGAGGTTTTCCCCTCCTGATATTTAACGCTCACCACGAGCGGCCGGAACAAAGCCGATTTTCGCGCGTTTCGCAATAGACGTTTGGCCGATCCCGGCTCGCCACCGCACTTATATCAACATTTGCAAAGACGTTGCTCAACCAAAACGATTGAATGTGGCATTGCCGGTTAAGAATGGTGTCGACTTTGGTTCGGTGTGCTCCTAGAGGGTTGCGTCCCCGTCATTCTCTACCCACACTGAGGATCGCTGGGCCAACCGCCTGGGTAAGCGCGGTTGAAAGACAAGCGCACAACAAAGGGAAGATTCCGTCCATGTTGACCCGTTGCGCCTTTTTCGAGGGCCATGTTCAGGAAGGCAAGGAAGAGGCTTTCGAGCAATTCGTCGAACAAACCCTGCTGCCGCTGTGGCGGCGGTTTCCGGGCGCCACCGATGTGCGCGTCCTGCGCCGCACGGCCTCCGATCCGCAGGCGCCCCTCGTGCACATGATGCTCGAGTTCGACTATCCGTCGCAGGAAGCCCTCGACACCACCGTGGCTTCGCCGGAGCGCGCCAAGGCCAAGGCCGAGACGCAAACCCTGTTAAGCATGTTCGAAGGCCGGCTCTTCCATATTGTTTTCGAACGGTAGGCTGAAGCGCGCGAATATTTCGATAGGGTGTGTGCCCGCTTCGGTCGCGGTCATTTCAGACAACACTTTTTGTACTTTTTGCCGCTGCCGCAGGGACAGGGGTCGTTTCGCCCGATCTTGCGGTCGCTTCCCAGGAACGATGCGTGGAGCAAGGGGCGGTCGCGGATGCCCAACGCCTTCTGCAGGTCATTGTGCAGCTTCGCGAAGTCGGCCCCCAAACTCGCCGGCGAAATCTCATCGACCCGGAAAAAGCGCCACTGTCCTTTTCTCTCCAGCATGGCGCGGAGCCTGTCGTAGGCGTCCCGACGCTTGCCGGCGTCGGCCAGGGCGTTGGCCACTCCCAGCCCGGCTTCCATGGACTCCGGCTCTAGCTCCAGCACCCGGCCGTAGCACTCGGCCGCTCGCTTCGGCCGGCCGACCAAATACTGCACGCGCCCCAGCCTGAGATGGTCGACGATGCTGTCGGGATCGCTGGCGACCGCGGCCCTCAGTTCCGCCATCACCTCCGGGGCCGACCGTTTCTCCGATCGGTAGAAGGCGTCCAGAAACCGCAGCGGACCCATTCTCCGGTGACCGGCCTCTTCCCGGGCGGACATCATCGCCGTCGCCATCACTCCCATCATGGCCTGCGAAGTCAGCTCGAAGTCCGGCCATTCGCCGCAGGAGGCGCAGGGGAACTCGTCGCCGATAAAAAACGCGGGCGTGGACGGGCTCGTGCCGGTCACGACGTCCTTGACCTCGTACTGGTTGACGTCACCGCATCTCTCGCACTTCAACGCCAAGGTCAGGGTGTCGGACGGTCCGGGCAAGTTGCCGTCGGCGAAGGCCGCCAGGCGGTCGAGAAGGCGGCGACGATTCTCCAAGACGCGCTCGCGGAAGTCCTCGAGGTGTTCATGCCCGCGCCCCGTCAAAACGCACAGACGGTAGAAGCACTCGTCGATTACATGTTGTTTGCGCCTGAGCTCCGGCTCAAGCAAATCGATCGCCCGTTCGTCCGGCGCGGCCTCGGCCAGCGCGCACCAGTCCTCCTCGGCCCCATCGGAAAACAACTCCCGGAAGCGCTCGATGGCAAAAGCCGATGCGTGCGGTCCGCCAATCTGTTCCAGGGCGCCCCCGCCGTAAATCTTCTGCGAGCGATCCAAGTCATCCCACCGCACGATCACCTCCCGTTGCGCCGGTTCCCCTATCCGCACGAGGGCCTCCTCGGCCGCCTCGCACAGGAAGTCGCCTCTTTCCTCGCCCAGGCAGTCGATCAGGGTCGGGATCGTGTCGATCAACCTCAACCCGCCGGCCAGCTTCGCCAGGTGCATCCCGCCCCACCCGTCCATGATCGCGGGCATGCGTTCGTTCACGGATACCGCTAGATCCTTGGGCTCGAACGAGCGGAGGCGTTCCGTCAACGCCTCAAAGTAGCGGTTTTCGGAGAGGTCAAGCGTCAGGATATCCAATGCTTCCGCCATGGAAAGCGTGTCCACGCCGATCCTGTCGCGCTCCAACGCGCCGAGAACGGCGGCGACGGCGAAGCAAGCCACATCGCCATCATCCATGCCGTCCATCGATCGGATGATCTCGATGACCGAGTGGGCGGCCGTTGTCGCGGCGGCCGCGGTCCGATGTTTCTCCAACAGCCCGAACGCACCCGGCCATGGATCCATCTCGGTCACGATGCGATCGCATTCGTCCAATGGGGCGCCGTCATTGAAGAGGGGCCGTAGCGACCGAAATTCCGGGGCGCTCTCGCCGTCCATCAGGGCGATGGCGTTTTGGAACAACGCGTCGCCGCCGAACAGGGCGGAATAAATGGCCTTCAGCAGGCGCGCGGTTCTGTCCTCTTTGTCGTCCCAGGCGGACACGCACATCTCGGTCAACGTTGCCAGGCCGTTCGGGTCCAACACCACCGTGGGACGCAGCAAGGCCCCTAGGAGCATCTGCTTCACAAAATCGTCGTCCTCCAGATCGGATACATGGCGCGTGACGCCACGGAGCAGCTCCTGGCCCGCCGATTTCGGCAGATCGGCCAGGATATCAATGATCGCCGCGGTCTTGTAAGCATCGAGACCAGAATTCGATGTGCTCGACGAACGAAGAAACGACGTCGTCCGTCGGACAGGCCAGGAGAACCGGTGTGGCATGGCGCGCCAACGAGCCGCTCCAGCTCTTCCATCGTTCAAGGACCGTCGATTTCAAATTCGAGAACCGCTGCGCCGGAAGACTGCGGAACAAGTCCGTCAAAACGTCATCGTCTTCGGCGTCGATCCAGCGGTGCAGGCTCAGGTCGTCGAACCATGCCTCCTCCATGGAGCGGCAGAGCCCCGGAGATGCAACGCTGGCGTCCCGGTAATGGCGGAGCGCCCAGGTCATCATGACCGGATCGTCCAACTTGCCCTTGCCGCATTCAATCAAGTCCAACATGGGCTCCCCTCTAGTGATTTGGAAATGAATCGAACGGTATCAGCCGCTCTTCGCGCTCTCCATTCTTTTCCGGCTCCTTAACACACTCGCGAGCCTTGACGAAAGCGCGCGCGGCGGCCCCCAGCGGGATTTGTAGCCAGGCTTAACGCGGGTTGACCAAACGAAGTGCGCCGCATTGCTTATGGCTCGGCGGAGATCCGGCGGATAACCATTTGCAATTGGCCGATCCCGCGATTTCTGGATTGCGTCGTTGCTCCGCGCCTCGCAAAGACGGGATGGAGCGGCACAATACCTCCGTTTCCAGACATCCAACCATCTTTCCCGGGCACCGTCGTTGCGAGCGGAGCGTAGTTTTTGTGCTCTCTGTCGCTGTTGCAAGCCTCCTCGGCACCGAGGCTGGAGCCCCCACCTTCCAAGGCCCTCCCGACTGGAGACCGCCTGAAGACCTTCGATGCTTTGGAATTCCAAAATTTCCGAATGGTGTGACGATCGAGGACATAAGACACGTCTACGGGATGTCGGGGTACAGTTATATTTTTGCTCGAATGCTCGGGGCAAGGAGTATCTATCACTTTCTTCTGGGCTATGAACCAGCGGAGGGGCCGAAAGCCGACAATGAGTTGAGTGGCGAGGTGACGATTGTCGACACGTTTACCTGGTCACACGAAGCGTTTGAAATCAGGTTTCAGGTGCTCAAATGGCCGACCAACTAATACCCACACGCACCGCAACAAGTCTTCATCCCGACCAAGAGCGGTGCTCTCCATCCTGAACTAGAGTGGCCCCTCGCCCGCTCCGGTTCCTCGAACCGGCCGCTGGCTCCCCCTGTTCGACCCCGCAATACGGATAGCGATGCCGATTCATTTCCGTTGGTGGTACGCGACGCCCAAGATCTGGCGGAAACGTCCGTTCGCGGTGTATCGTTCCCTCCAGGAACACCGGCCAGATCGAGCGGGAAAAGAACAGTCATGCCATACCGGATTGTCTTCGTTGTTGCCCTGACGCTGATCCTCGCCGGTCAGGCACCCGTGGCGGGAGCCATCCAAACCACGACCGGCGAAACCCGGGAATATTTCCGCGACTGGCTGGCGGCCTGCCGGAACGACGGCGGCGGTTATTGCTCCGCCCTCGCCACCGTGCCCGACCCCGAGGGGCCGGGCGGGATTGCGGCGCGGCTTCGGGTGGCGGTCCCCGCGCCCGGCGTTGATCCGGAGATCGTGTTTTCACCCATCAACCGCCTCGTCGACATAAACCAACCCATGACGGTCCGGGTGGACGACAACTCGAAAATCGTGCTTCCGCCCGGGAGCGGCCATGCGCGCGCGGGCGGTTTCAACGACTACGGGATCGTCGACGGAACCATGGTAGCCGCGCTGATCCCGCAAATGAAGGACGGTTTGAGCATCGCCTTCGACTACATGGATGAGGCCGGAGAGAGGGCGCGCTTCACCTTTTCGTTGATGGGACTGACCGCCGCGCTCCGGTTCATCGACGGCGCACAAGCCCAGGCGGGCGAAATCGCGCCAACCACCGATCCGGAGCAACCCAAGCATGAAATGAAGGGACTGGCGGGGTTTTCATGCCGGGGCAACGAGCCTTTCTGGAACCTGAAGATCGACGGGAAGACCGCCGAATATTCGCGCTTGACCGGCGTGGAGCCGGCGCGAGCCATCCCGCTGACGGGCGCGATGGCGTCCCTGGACTTTCTCAGGCCGGCGCTGTTCGTGTGGCGTGGACGCGGAGACCTGGCGTCCGGCGACATGGTGGCGATGATCGCCCGCGAACGGTGCCTTGATACCATGTCCGACGGCGAGGGGCAGGGCGCGTTCGACTATACCGTCCGCATGTCCATGCCCAGCGGCGAGATTCTGGTGGGCTGCTGCAACGCCCGCGAGGGGACCGCGCCGGCCGCCATTCCCGCCGGCCTCGAGGACGCGCCGGAGGCCGACCCGGATCGGAAGGCGCCGGACGACTGGTCGCGTTTGGTCCTCGAGCTGTTGCCGGCCATCCATGCGTGTCTCGAACGAACACCCGGCCCGGTCGCCCGGCTCGCCAAGGCCTGGCCGATGAACCATGGCATGGTGGGGGCGCGCACCCGCGACGACGGCGGCCGCCGATGGAATTGTGTCGCGCCGGGCGATGGCGGTACGGTGAACATCTTCGCGCCGGTGCCGGACGGGGCCGAAATCGTTGCCGGTGAAACGAGAGTGGTCTTCACGGAGACTTCGCATGCCCCTCCAAGCGGCGCGTGCTTCAAACATGAACGGGTAATGAACCCCGAGACCAAGACCTTGATCGGATGGCTATCGTACGATACATGCTGATCCGATAATTCCAAACTGGAACCATCCGAATCCAAGTCGCCAATCAATCCGGGCGCGCGCGGTAAAACTGTCCTTGGGACAATCGCGCCTCGTCACAACCATCGAACCACCACCATCAAAGAGCACGTGAGGGAAGTCCTATGGAAATCGCGGGCGTAACGATCAATGAAAAGACCATCGAGGAAGGGATCTCGCTGCTCTCGTTCTACGGGATCAGGGTAATCGCCGGCATCGCCATCCTCATCGTCGGATGGATCGTCGCGAAAACCCTGTCCGGCGTCACCCGGCGGACGCTCGCGAAGAGCAAGCACGTGGACGAGATGCTAAGTGGTTTCTTCGCCAGGCTCGTCAAATACCTGGTCATGGCGGTGGTCGTCATCGCCGTCCTCAACCAGTTCGGCGTGCAGACCACGAGCCTGATCGCCGTCCTCGGCGCGGCCGGCCTCGCCATCGGTCTGGCGTTGCAGGGCACGCTCTCCAACGTGGCGGCGGGGGTCATGCTGCTGATTTTCCGCCCGTTCAAGATCGGCCAGTACGTGGAAATCGGAGGGAAAGGCGGCACGGTCAAGGACGTCTCGCTGTTCACCACCGAATTGGCGACCCCCGACAACGTGCAGATCATCATGCCCAACTCGTAGGTTTGGGGAAACCCGGTGGTGAATTACTCCCATCACCTAACCCGGCGCATCGATTTTATCCTGGGGATTTCCTATGACGACGACATCGACCAGGCTCTGGCCGCCGCGAAACGCGCGGTGGACGCCGAATCGCGCGTCCTTGCCGATCCCGAGCCCATGTTCGTGGTCAGCGAGCTGGCCGACAGTTCGGTCAATCTGATCGCCCGGATCTGGGTGAACGCCGCCGATTACTGGGCGGTGAAGTTCGATCTGACCAAGCGGTTCAAGGAACAGCTTGAAGCGGCGGGAATCACCATTCCGTTCCCACAGCGCGACGTGCATCTGATCGGCCCGGCCGCCGCAGCCGCGAATGTTCACAGCGGCCCCAATCCGTAATCGCGTTTTTCGGCGCCCGGGTCCTTGCCCCAACTTCGCGGCATCCGGGAGAATTCTTCCGGAGGCAACGGCCGGCTGAAGTAGTGTCCCTGAGCCAGATCGCAGCCCCGCGAACGGATGAAATCCAGTTGTTTCCGGGTTTCGATGCCCTCGCCGATGACCTGCAGATCGAGCCGGTGGGCCATGGCGACGATGGCCTCCACCAGGGTCGCGTCGCCCTTATCGGTGGGGATGTCGCGAATAAAAGATTTGTCGATTTTGAGCGCCGTGACCGGAAACCGCTTGAGGTAGCTGAGCGACGAATAGCCCGTGCCGAAATCGTCCACGGCAAGTCGCACCCCCATGGTCTGCAACTCGTGCAACGCCGCCTTGGTATCGGGTAAATCGTCCATCAGCAGACCCTCGGTAATCTCCAGTTGAAGGCTCGAGGCGGACATGCCGTTTTCACGCAGCGCATCCGTGACCGTCTCCACCAGGCCGCCCCCACGGAACTGGCGGCTGGAAATGTTCACCGAGAGGCATACCGGCGGCAGCCCCTCCACGCGCCAGCGGCTGATCTGCCGGCAAGCCGTCCGCAGCACCCATTCGCCAATGGGCACGATCAGGCCGGTATCCTCGGCGAGCGCGATGAATTGTTCCGGCGTCACCGCTCCGACCTCCGGGGCGTTCCAGCGCAACAGGGCTTCGACACAAACGGTCTTGCCGGAGTTGATGTCCACCACCGGCTGATAGTGCAGAAACAACTGCTTGCGCTCCAGCGCGCGCCGCAACAGCCCCTCGATGCGGATCCGCGCGATCGCGCGCTCGTTGAGTTCCGACGTATAAAACTGATTGGTGTTCCGCCCCTGTTCCTTGGCCCGATACATGGCCGCGTCGGCATTCTGGATGAGGACGATGGGGTCGTCGCCATCGTCGGGGCACACGGTCACGCCGATGCTGGCGGTGACGAAGGCCTCTTGACCATCGAGATCGAAGGGAAGGGAAAACGCCTCCAGGATCTTGTGGGCCACGGTCTCCGTGTCAATCGCCGCGCCGATATCGGGCAGCACGACGGCGAATTCGTCGCCACTCAAACGCGCGACCGTATCCTCCGCGCGCACGCATTTCTTGATTCGTCCGGCGGCCTGCTTGAGCAATTGATCGCCGGCCGCGTGTCCCAATGTATCGTTGACCTTCTTGAAGTGATCCAGGTCGATGTAAAGCAGACCCACCTTGCGACCGTGTCGGCGGGCGCCGATCACGGCGCTGTTCAGTCGATCCAGGGCCAGAACCCGGTTGGGCAGGTCGGTGATCCAGTCGAAATTCGCCTGGCGCTGCAAGCGCTCCTCGTATTCCTTTCGCAAGGTAATGTCGGTGATGGTGGACTGCACGGCTTGCCGGCCTTTCCAGAGGATCGACCGCACCCTCGATTGCAGCCATATCAGCGACCCGTCCTTCCGTCGTCCCCGATACTCGTAATCTTCCGGCGCCGATTCGCCCTTGGCCCGTGCGTCCCTGTAGTGCTTTATGCGAACCAGGTCGGCCGGTGCATACAGCACGTCCAGGGATCCCATGGCGAGGATCTCATCCGGTCCACGATAGCCGAACACATCCGCGAATGTCTGATTGGCGAATACAGGAACGCCGCCGCGGTCGATGACGATCCCCATGACCGAGCCTTCGACGAGACTGCGGAAGCGTTCCTCGCTTTCGCGTATCGCCTGCTCTCCGCGCTTGAGTTCGGTAATATCGAGCGAGACCGTCACGATACTGCTGACGCGACCGTCATTGTCGCATAACTGCGCCTTGTTGGTGAGCAGCACGCGCTCGCGCCCCTCGCGATCCTTCAATTTTTCTTCCACGTCCCGCATCACGCCACTGGCTTCCAGCATCCGCCGATCCATGTCCTGGTGCCTGCCGCCATATTCCTCGCCGAACACTTCGCGGTTGGCGGCGCCGATCGCGGCGCCAAGGTCGACCTGAAAGAATCGTTCGTGATAGCTGTTGAGAAAGATCAGTCGTCCTTCGGTGTCCTCGGCCCTGACGAGAGCGGGCACCGTGTTGATCACGCGACGCAGCTTTCTTTCGCGTTCAAGGATATCCTTGGCATGCTGCTGAATGGCCTCTTCAAGTTCGACCTGTAACAATTCGGCGCGTTTCCTGATAACCAGCTGCTGGCGCCGCAACGTCAGAAGGTTTCGCGCGCGCGTGCAGAACTCCCGGCCATCGACCGGATTGAGCAAGAAATCAGTCGCGCCCGCTTCCAGCGCGCGATAACGATACTCCCCCTCGCCATAAGCGGTGACAACGATGATCGGCACCTCGCTTGTGATCGGAAGCTCCCGGCACCGGCGCACGAACTCCTCGCCGTTCAGACCCGGCATCAGGAAATCCGTCACGATCAAGTCGGGTTGGGTCTGCGGGAGGCTATCCAGGGCAGCGACGGGGTTGTCAAAAGCGCAGACGGTTACGTCGGCCTCCACCGACTTAGCGAACTGACCGAGAATTGTCAGGTTTGTCACCCGGTCATCGACAAGCATGATAACCGTCATGGAATGTTCAGCCCCTCTCCTCCCCCGGCCTCAAATTTACCCCATATGGGGTACGACTCTTCTTGCACTTTTACCAGTCCGTGCAATAGTGCCCGTTTGGATACCACTGTCGATTGATTTGCGCCATAAAAATGCGCAAAGGCTGCTGCCGGAGACGCCCCGTATGATTGATTTGGCCATCCACCCGGTGTGGACCAATACTATGCAATGGGTGCGGTGTTTTTCTTGCAAAAAAAACGCGTAAGAAGGAGCAAATGCTGATTGGCTCACATCAGGCGCCTCCCTCCGCATCCGCTCGATCGAACATCACCCCTGACATGGAGAGGGAATATGCTGAGCACTTCCTACACGAACGCCGCTAAAAGAACCGATGCCTTGACCGCTTTCGAGACCCTGCATTGGTCACAACCATATATAAAGCGATCATCCGAAATCAAGCAACCTTCCAGCCAGCCTATGATTCGCGCCTTCGGCCAACCTCGGCCCGCGGATCCCGAAGCATTATGGTTGGCGCATGCCGGATCCTTGAGAGACCTTAAGGTCTCCTATGATCCCCACAAGCGCATCGTGTGGCAATTCATGAATCCGCGGGAGCGCCCAAGTTTCACCCCCGAACTCATGGCGGAGATCAGCCGGACGCTTGATTTCGTCGAAGAGATGTCCGGCAACTCGCACGGCGACCAGGAACCGCCGGTCTCCTATTTGGTTCTCGGTTCCCGCATGCCCGGGATCTTCAACCTCGGCGGTCACCTCCCCTTGTTCATGCGTCTGATCGAGGAGCGGAACCGTGAAGGCCTGCGGGAGTATGCGCACGTGTGCATCAACGGGCAGTACCGCTGGGCGGTCAATCTGGATCGGCCGCTCTGCACTATCGCCGTCGTTCAAGGAGATGCTCTTGGCGGTGGATTTGAGGCGGCCCTGGCTCATGACCTCATCATTGCCGAGCGGAGCGCAAAGTTCGGCTTGCCGGAGGTTCTCTTCAATCTGTTCCCAGGCATGGGGGCTTATACGTTCCTGTCGCGAAAGCTGGACTGCGCGCGCGCCGAAAAAATGATCCTGAGCGGCAAGATCTACACCGCCGAGGAGCTGTTTGAAATGGGCGTCGTCGATCGGCTCGTCGATGACGGCGGGGGCGTCGAGGCCGTTCATGACCTGATCCAGGAGCAGGAGCGGGCCGCTCGCACTTGGCGAGCCGTATTCCGGGCGCGCCAGATCGTGAACCCGGTCACTCGGAAGGAAATGATGGACGTCACCGACCTGTGGGTCGACATGGCGATGTCGTTGGCCCCACGGGATCTGCGCAGGATGAAGCACCTGGCGACCGCTCAGGATCGCCGATGGGCAAAAATAAAGAACGCGGCGTAATGCTCTTTGCCGAACATCCGGCAAGGCCGAAGATTAGGTGAAAACTCATGACCCACGCGGATAAAATGGCCAGAGGTCCTTGATGGCGTCCGGTTTGTACCGAGCACGCACACGCCAGGCGCAAAATACCAGTGCGACCGGCGACGTCCCGATTGCGCCGCTCGGGGCGTCGAATGAGTTGAACGCACGGAGGACGCATGTCCTGCGGAACAAGTCAGTGAGTGATCAAACGCCGGAGCGAGTCGGAATTGTGGGGAAACTCGTGACGAAAGTCCTCGAATGCGTCCCGCAATCGAGAATAATAGAAGCGGCTGTTTTGTTCGAGGTCCGCGTGGTTCGTGCCGAGCACCTCCGCGCACAATCGCGAGATCACCGCCGCGCCCATGTTCCCCGAACTGCTGCGCAGGGCGTGCACGCGGTTGCGAAACGCGGCGACGTCGCCATCGTCCACCGCCGATTCCATGGAGGTAAGAAGGTCCTTCGTATCCACCACGAAATCGCGATAGATCTCCAGCACAAACTCATCTCCCGATCCGTACTGGACCAATTGACGGATGACGGGCCAGTCGATGATTGGCTGCGCATCCACCTTGTACCGGGGATGATCGGAAATCCGCGCGACCGTCCCTTCGCTGGGAACCGGCATCGACGCCCTTTCGCTCATTTGTTCCGGGGTCATGAGGCTGTTGACGGCTTCCAAAAGCTTTCTGGCTTCGATCGGTTTCGTCAGATAAGCGTCGGCGCCCGCTTCGATGCAAGCGGCCCGCGTTTCAGGCGTCGCGTCGGCGCTGAGAGCGATAATGGGGACGCGGACCTCGCCCAGACGCGCCATGCGATAGAGCTTGATCACGTCGATGCCGCTTGTTCCCGGCATGTTGACGTCGAGCATCAGCAGGTCGAACTCTTCGTGCTCCAACACCTCCAACGCATCGTCGCCATTGGCGACGATAAAAGGCACGTGGGCGGACGTCTCCAAAATCTTGGCGGTAACCTTTTGATTGATTGCGTTGTCTTCGGCGATCAATATCCGCAACCCTCGCCGATCCGGCGAAACACGCTCGCGCTCGCGCTCTCCCTCTTCGCCGGGCCTGTCCTGGCAGAACGCGTAAGCCGCGTGAAGCGCGAGCAATAGTGAGGCGTGATCGAAACCCTGAGGCAACGTGGAAACGTAACTGCCGTCCGATATGACCTCGGCCCCGGGACCGGCCAATAGGACAAACGCAAAACCACAATGCGGTTCGATCTCGTTAAAGCTCTCCGCGACCGACGAGAGGTCCCAGTTGGCGCTCCTGCCATCCACCATGATTATGTGGTGCAACTTGCTCTCGATCGCCGCATGTGCAATCAGCTGGCGCGCTTCATCCGGGTTCGATGCGGAAATGGGGATGACCCCCAACCGGGCAAGCTGAGCCCCGACCTGTTTGATCAGGGCCGCGTCCCGAGAAAGAATATAAACCCGCTCCGGGATGGAAGCCGAACCGATTTCAGCCCCCGAGTCCTGAAGCAAGGTGGGCATCTCGATCCAAAACGTACTTCCCACGCCAACTTCGCTTCTTACCCCCATCTCGCCGCCGAGCAGTTCGGCCAGGTTTTTGGAAATCGCTAGACCGAGACCCGCGCCGCCGAAACGGCGGTTAACCGATTCATCGGCCTGGGTAAAGCGATCAAAAATGCGCTCGCAGTCGTCCGATGGGATGCCGATGCCGGTGTCGGTCACTTCGAACCGCAATCTGACCTGCCCCGGTTCCCGCGCCGTTACCGAGCGAACATTAATGAGCACATACCCGGTTTCGGTGAATTTGGTGGCGTTGGCCACCAGATTGGTCAGAATCTGCCTGAGGTGTCCCCAGTCGCCGTGCAATCGGCAGGGCACGTCCGAATAGATGTGGGCGCCGAGCCGCAAACCCTTTCGGCTCGCTTGAAGACGCAAAATCGAAACCAAATCGGCAAGCTCGGCATGAAGATCGAAGTCATCGAAGATCACCGACACCTTGCTCGCTTCAATTCGGGATAGGTCCAGGATATCGTCGATCAAGGACAGAAGGGCACCGCCCGAGGTCTTGACCGTATGGACCATGTCCCGTTGATCGCGATTCAGCCGGGTGTCCCACAAGAGGTCCCTGGTGCCGATGATCGCATTGAGCGGCGTTCGGAGTTCATGACTCATGGTTGCCAGAAATCGGCTTTTTGCCTGATTGGCCGCGTCGGCTTGCGCCTTGGCCTCGGTCAGTTTGCGGATGAGCGTCGCGGTGTAGCCGGGAAGAACAATCAGCGCCGCCAACAGTCCGACCCCGAGCGGCCATTCTTCACGCCAAAAATCGGTCGCCGCGATAACCGCGGAAAACCCGATAACCGAAACGGCCACGGACGCGGCAAGGTACGGCAGACCGTACCGAAAGCCATTGCCGAAGGTGACCCAAAGGTAAATCGGATACAGCGGCGCGGCCGCCTCGCCGCCTAGGTACATGAGGTATGACGTGCCCGCGAAGTCCGTGACCATCGCCGTGAGACGTCTCGACGGAGATGCCCGCGGCCAGATCACGATCAGCGCCAGATAGATACACGACAAGAACAGATAGCAGGCGACGACGAGCACACCCAAGGTGATCTCGCCGATATGGGGGTGGTCGGAACCTCTTGAAGAAAGGAGATACAGCAAATAGGCAAAAACCAAGCCGGTGATAACAACCCGCACGATTGCCTGCTCGTGCTCGCTGTCCGGCCGGTTCCGAAACCGGCCGCCAAGCAAGAAAGATATACGTTTCAACGGACCCGGCTTCTCGCGTGAATGCATTATACCGCCCAAACGCACATGGCGGTGTGGCATAGGCCGCCGCCGCTACCCCCGAGGTAGACAGACCTTACCTGCTTTGTCACCGGCTTGTCACTTGGGTTGATCCCTTGGAGACCGATGCTCGTCAGGAACGGGTTCGACGTCCGTTGACTGGACGTTGCCGTTCCTCTTACGCACTCAACTTCAACGTTTATTATCTCATGCTGAAACACTGTGGCCTTTCGATGGCGAGAGGGACGGGTTAGCTCTTCGCACCGCGCGGAAGATCCGCTATTGTAACGATGCATCGATGCCCGTGGCAGTTCGGCCTCTCACCATAAGCCCTATCGGCCGCTTGGCTTGCGGAAGCGCTTCGCAATCCAAGGGCACGGCACGTGAAGCCGGACTGCCCAGCGGCGATCCCGTCGACGTCAGGTATCGCTCAGATGCCACTGCCGGCTTCGATGATACCCGTCAGATATTCGACGCGTTTGAGCAATTCATGCAGCCGCTTGTCCGTGTACCCCTCGGTCTCGAGCTGACGCACCGTATTTATCAGGTAGTCGCGATTGAGGCCGGCGATCCCCTGCGCGCTCATGATGATTTCGGCCGACCGCTCGACACCGAGGTCTCCCGCATACTGGTCATGGGTCGTGTTCGCCACAAACGTGTATGCGCGAACGGCGCCATCGGAGAGTGCGACGGAGACCATTCTCGGCGTATAGGCGTAACTGACGAGTTCCCGCTCGTTCAAATAGCTTCTGACCGCTTGCTCGCCAGTCGAAGCCACGCGAAACGCGACCCCCCGGCAGGCGCCCCCGCGCGCCAAGCCGAGCACCAAGCCAGGATGCTCCGGCGTGCCTCGGTAATGGTGGGAATAAACGCAGAATGACCGGTGGTAGCCCCTGAGCAGGGCCGGCTGGCTTTCCAGGAAGAAAAAGCCCGGGCGCCACATCAACGAACCGTAACCAAAGACCCAAAAATCGTCGGCGTCACGCATTTCATCTGTGTGCGCTCTTCGGGCCGGAAAGTCAAAACGTGACTGGAACTCGATAACCCCGGCCTTGTGCGCAAACAATGCCTGGGATAGCTTGCGGCACCCTTGCGCTCCCATTTCCGGGAGAGGACAGGTACTCCGAACCGGCCAGAACGACAGTTGTCCTACTCGTCATGCGCAATATCGTCATCGGAATCTTCGTCGGAATCGTCCTCGGCATCGTCCTGGGAGCGACGGTTATCGCCCCTAGGCTGAAGCAGCACGCAGAGCCTGCCGCCAAGGCCGACGGGGACCGCGCCGCGGAACCGGAAAGCCCAACGGACGTCGCCATGCAACTTTCGAAAGAGCTTCTGGTTCGGCCGGCGGTCCAGCTCAAGCTCGCCAGCGCGTACAGCAGCGGCACACCGGTTTTGGGTGCTCTTGCGCAACGCGTGGGCGCGGAAGTGTGGCGTGTTTCAAATGGCCGTATCCAGATCACCTTCCATGAACCGGACACGCTCGCGCCGGTCGCCGACATGCTCGACGCCGTGGCGTCCAGCGCGGTCGATGCCGCGTTTTCCTCTCCCGCGATGTGGGGAGACAAGTTTCCCGCCGCATACCTGTTTGGCGGCGTTCCGTTTGGTCCCGGCGCCCAGGAGTATCTCGGGTGGATTTATTTCGGGGGTGGCAAGCAACTCCTGAACGACATGTATCACAAACTCGGCGTTCACGGAATCATCTGCGGGATGGCGGGGCCGCCGGGCTTCGGTTGGTTCCGCGACGAGATCAAGACGACCGAGGATTTGAGAGGCTTGCGGATGCAGATATCCGGCCTCGGGGCCAAGGTGATGGAGCGCCTTGGCGTGGAACCCCGGCAATTCACCGGCGGGACCGTGTTCTCGGCGTTGGAAGCGGGAAACATCGACGCCGTCGCCAATTCAATGCCGGTCGTGGATCGAACTCTCGGCTTTCAGGAGTTTTTGAAGAACTATTACTTCCCAGGTTGGCAACAGCCCACACTCCTTCTGGAACTGATCGTCAATCTGGATAAATGGCGAGACCTCGACGACGCTGAGAAAGCGCAGATCGAGGCCGTGTGCGGCGATAACATCCGTCAAGGCGTCGCCGAAAGCGAAGCCTCGCAGTTCGCGGCGCTCAAGGAGCTCTACGCGGCGGACGTCCGCCTGCGCCGCTGGCCCCCCTCCGTCCAAGAAGCCCTAGAACAGTCCTGGGAGGACGTCGTCAACGAACAAGCGGGAACCGATACCGACTTTCGAGTGGTGTGGCGTTCACTGAAAAATTTTCGGACGGAATATGCGATCTGGAGCGAACTGAGCGACATGGAGAATCCATGAATCGCTCGCTCTCAACGAGGTGCAACGATTTTGAAGCGCTCTAACGGTTGCACGCGTCCCGACTCTCCCCGATAATGCGATTCCTTGTGATCGCAAACGACTCGAACTAATCTGGGGAGAAGGTTCTAATGACAAACAAGCCTCTCATCGTTTTCGCCATCGCCGCGGCCGTCGTCGCCGCGAGCGGTTCGGCCATGGCGGCCGACGCCGCCGCGGGCGAAGAGATCTTTAAGAAAAAATGCTCAAGCTGTCATGCGCTTGACAAAGCGAAGACGGGTCCGGCGCTCGGTGGCGTCGTGGGTCGCAAGGCCGGCTCGACCGACTTCGGACGGTATAAAGGACTTGTCGATGCGGATTTCGAGTGGACGCCCGAGCTGTTGGACGAATACATCGCGGATCCGAAAGCGTTCGTGAAAGCGCACACCAGCAATGATCGCACGTCCATGACATTCAAGTTGAAGGACGAGGAAGAGCGCGAGGACGTGATTGAATATTTGAAAACCACCAATTAGTCGTCCGTTTACTCGAACCCGCGCATCCTTTCACGGGGATCGCTTCTCGGGGATGCCGGGGCTAGACGCTTCTCGGGGATGCCGGGGCTAGACGCTTCTCGGGGATGCCGGGGCTAGACGCTTCTCGGGGATGCCGGGGCTAGACGCTTCTCACTAGACGCTTCTCGGGGATGCCGGGGCTAGACGCTTCTCGGGGATGCCGGGGCTAGACGCAACGCGGCCGCCGCGACCATTAGTTTGATATTGGCGGCGGCCGTATGCGTCTCCAGGGCGCGGACCACGAAGCGTCTACATCCAACCCCTTTCCTTGTAGTACTTCACGGCGCCCGGATGTAGCGGCGCCGAAAGTCCGCTGGATATCATTTCCTTCGGATCGAGGTTGGCGAACGCCGGATGGAGCTTCCTGAAGTCGTCGAGGTTTTCCATGACCGCGCGGGTCACCTCATAGACGACAGTTTCGTCCATATCCTCGCTGGTCACCAACGTGGCGCGGACGCCGAAAGTGGTTACGTCTTCGTCCGTGGTTTTGTAAGTTCCCGCCGGGATTTTGGCGAAGGCATAGTACGGCGTGTCGTTCACCAGCTTTTTTTCAACCTCGCCATCCAGGCTAACGATTCGCGCCTCGCATCCGTCGGTGGCCACCGCCACGCCGGCGTTCGGCACACCGACGGTATAGCCATAGGCATCGATCTTTCCGTCGCAAAGGGCGTTCGACTGCTCCGTCGATGTCAGCTCGGTGGCGACCGTGAAGTCGTCGGGAGTCATTCCATGGGCCTTCATCAGAACTTCCATGGTGCCGCGCTGACCGGATCCCGGGTTGCCGATGTTCACCCGCTTACCCTTCAGATCCTCGAAGCTATCGATTTGCGCATCCCTTCCGACGATCAGATGAAACGGCTCGGGATGGACCGAGAACACGGCGCGCAATCCGGAGAACGGCTTGACCGCGTCGGGAGCGTCTCCCTTGAACGCATGGTATTGCCAATCGGATTGAACGACCCCGAAATCCAGTTCGCCCGCCGCGATTTGACTGATGTTGTAGGTCGAACCGCCCGTCGACGGCGCGGAGCACCGGATCCCGTGCTTGCGGCCGCTTTCCCGGCCCTCGGCCGCTTCCTTGTGAATCATCCGGCATATGGCGTTGCCGGTGGCGAAATAAACGCCGGTGGGGCCGCCGGTTCCAATGGCGATAAACCGCCGCTCCTGAGCGCTTCCGTCGGACGGCGCCAGCATGAACGCCGCCGCCAGCGCCAGAACCAACGCCGATACCCTCAATTTTTTCATCTACTCGGTTCTCCTACTCAAGTGGTCCGGATCTAACATATGGTGCCCATACGATCAAATCACTGACCGACAGCGGCAATGGCCGCGTCCACGGCATCTCCCAGACGATCGCAGATATCGGCGATCTGGGACTCGGTCACAATAAACGGGGGAGCCAGCAATATGTGGTCGCCGCGCTGGCCGTCCGCCGTGCCACCCGCCGGATAGCAGATCAGCCCCCGCGTCATCGCTTCGGCCTTGATACGGGCGTGCAGTTTTTGCGAGGGATCGAACGGTTCCTTCGAATCGCGGTCGCGAACCAGCTCGAGGCCTCGGAACAACCCGCGGCCCCGGATATCCCCCACATGCGGATGCTGGCCAAATCGGTTCCCGAGTTCCTGCTCCAGGACCGTTCCCTGGCGGCGCACATCCGCAAGTAGGTCCCGATCGCGGATCGCGCGCTGGACGGCGAGGGCCGCCGCGCACGCCGTGGGATGGCCCATGTACGTATGACCATGCTCGAAAAAGCCGCTGCCCGCGCGGAACGGCTCAAACACCTTTTCGTGCACCAGAACGGCTCCAATGGGTTGATAGCCGGCGCCAAGCCCCTTGGCCATGCACAACAGGTCGGGAACGATACCGTCCTGCTCGCATGCGTGAAACGTGCCGGTCCGCCCCGAACCGCTCATGACCTCGTCGAGGATCAGCAGCACGCCGTATTTGTCGCAGATCTCGCGTATTCTCTTGAAATAGCCGGAGACCGGAGGAACCGCGCCGAGCGAGGCGCCGACGACGGTTTCGGCGACGAACGCGATCACCGTGTCCGGCCCGAGCCGGAGGATCGCGTCTTCCAACTCGTCGGCGACGCGCCGGCCATAGGCGTCCTCGCTTTCTCCAGGCTGGGCGCCGCGATAGGCGTGACAGGGTGAAATATGGGTCGTCTCGATCAGCAGCGGCTCATATGGCTTCCTGCGGCCCGCGTTGCCGCCAACGGCCAGGGCGCCAAGGGTGTTGCCATGGTAGCTCTGACGGCGGGCGATGAACCGGGTGCGCCGGGGTTCGCCGATCTCCAGGAAATACTGACGCGCCATCTTAAGCGCGGTCTCGACCGCCTCCGATCCTCCGGAGAGGAAATACACCCACTCCATGCCTTTGGGGGCCCCTTCGATCAGGCTGTCGGCCAGCCGCTCCGCCGGCTCGGACGTGAAGAATGCGGTGTGAGCAAAGGCGAGGCTGTCGATCTGATCCTTGATGGCCGCCCGAATACCGGGGTCCCCATGGCCGAGCGCGGAGACGGCGGCGCCGCCGGATGCGTCCAGGTAGCGTTTGCCGGCGGCGTCGATCAGATAAACGCCCTCGCCACCGACCGCGGTCGGCTGACTGCTCCGCAATTGACGGTGAAAAACGTGGGTCACGGTCTCCTCCCTGTCCGAAGACGATTGCTCTCGTCTTCAAGTACCGTCCTTATCGACTTTAACGGCCTCCTGCACGACAAGAAACAATTACCGCTTTTCGATTGCGGTCCCGTGCCGCCGGAGTGTCTGAAGGGTTCATTATGGTGCGGTAACGCTCTAGGGTACGTTTCTTGAGTTTTTCTTCCCCGATCGCAGGACGAGAGCATGGCTAACAAGAATATGGATCTGAGAGACCACATCCGCTCCATTCCCGATTTTCCCAAGCCGGGCATTCTGTTCTACGACATCTCCACGCTGCTGGCGCACGCCGATGCCTGGTCGGTCGCCATGAGCCGCCTGGCGAAAACCGTCAGCCGCCACGCACCGGACGTGCTTGCCGGCATCGAATCGCGCGGGTTCCTGGTGGCCGCGCCGCTTGCTCTCAAATTAGGGCTTGGGTTTACCATGGTCCGCAAAAGGGGAAAACTGCCGGGCAAAACCATTCCTTACGAGTACGCGCTCGAGTATGGCGCCGACACCATCGAAATCCAGGCGGACGCCGTGGAACCCGGACAGCGGGTGGTGGTGCTCGACGACCTGCTGGCGACCGGCGGAACCATGGCGGCGGCCAGCGCGCTGTTCAAGAGCGTTGGCGCCGAAGTGGTGGGAAGCGCCTGCATGATCGAACTGACGTTCCTTAACGGCCGGTCCAAACTGGACATCCCCTTCGACGCCCTCATCGCTTATGACGAATAGCGCCGCTTATGACGAATAGCGCCGACCGGGGCCAAGCGGCAGCGCGCGAGCATGGTCGGCGATCTTCTTCATGAGGGTTGGAAGCGCGTGCTCGCTCAGCCTGTCGGCCGGACACCAGACGCCGAAGGGATCGTCCTTGCCCTCGGTTCGCCCGGCCAGCACCACCATGTCCAGGTGAAAATGGGTAAAGGTGTGGCGAACCCCGCCTTCCAGACGCCGCCACCGCGTATCGACGGGCGCCGACGGAACGGCCTCTTCGACGGTCCATGACCGCGCGCGCCACTCGGTGGAGGGGATTTCCATCATTCCCCCAAGCAGCCCATTCTCGGGCCGCCGGCGCAATAGCACCGATCCATCCGGACGCTCCACCCAGAACGCAACGCCGAAGCGGGTCGGTTTTTGCTTTTTCGACGGTCGGACCGGATAGGCCTCCGGCCGGCCCGAGGAATACGCCGCGCACCCCGTATTCAATGGACACGCGCCGCAGCGCGGGCGGCGGGGAATACAGAGGGTCGCCCCCAGATCCATCATCGCCTGCGCGAAGTCGCCGGCCCGCCGGCTCGGCGTGAGCAGGCGCGCCCGGCGTTCGATTTCCGTCCGAGCCCGAGGCAGTGGATGTTCGACCTCGTACAACCGGGCAACCACGCGGACCACGTTGCCATCCACCGGCGTCGCCTTGCGGCCGAAAGCGATGGCGGCGATGGCCGCCGCCGTATAGGCGCCGATGCCCGGCAGGCGAAGCAGTTCCTGTTCGGTTTCGGGGAACCGGCCTTGATGGTCGCGCGCCACCGTTGCCGCGCACGCATGCAAATTTCGGGCCCGCGCGTAGTAGCCGAGGCCCTGCCATAGGTGCAAAACATCGTCCAGTCCGGCCGCCGCGAGGTCCTCGACCCGGGGCCAGCGCTCGGTGAATGCCCTGAAATACGGAATGACCGCCGATACCGTGGTCTGCTGCAGCATGATTTCGCTCAGCCAGACCTTGTACGGGTCGGCACTCTCGCCGGGAGACGACCGCCACGGCAGGTCCCGCCGCTCCCGGTCGTACCACGACAGGAGGCGGCGGCGGAAATCGGCGGGGGAGAGGGGCACGGCGAAATCTTTGATTGTTCGGGGCGAAGCGAAACCATAGCATATCCACGAAAGCATCTGGAACGACTCGGGATCAGACATGGCGAGACGCGCACGAGGACTCAGGGCCTTGGGAGAGACGGTGGCGAAGGTCACCGGTCCGATCATGAGCCGCCAGGGATTCGCCGGCGGCGCCATCGTCGCCGAATGGACGGCCATCGTCGGCGAGCACATAGCCGCGCAAAGCCTTCCCGAGCAGGTGATCCATTCGCGCGACAAGAACGCCGGCGGAACCCTGCGGCTGAGCGTCGCCAGCGGCGGCGTGGCCACCGAGATGCAGCATCTGGAGCCCCTCTTGCTGGATCGGATCAATACCTATTTCGGCTATCCGGCGATTGCCCGCCTGCAGTTCGTTCATCGGCCGTTGCCGGTCAAAACGGCGCCCCCGCCGCCGCGCCCGCGGCCGCTCACGCCCGAGGAAGAGCAACATCTCGCGGAGTCTCTGGCCGGAATCGAGGATCCGCAGCTGCGGCAATCCCTCGACGGTCTCGGCCGCGCCATCCTCGGTAGGGAAACACCCGCCGACAAAAACGACCCTTTCGGGGGAAATTAGAGGCCTGGATCCGGCATCCGGTGACCGCACCGGCCGGGCCGCCGCACTAACCGCTTGTGCGGCCATGGCCCCGCGATTATAATCAATCAAAATATTGTGCTCAGGAGAGGCTACTTGCCCTATTTCATACAAGGTATAGCGGTTTTATGTTTGCTGCTTCTGCCGCGTATCGGCTCCGCCGAGATGGCGAGCGTGGACGACATGCTGGCCGATCGGATCCTGGGCGACCCGGCGGCGCCGGTCACGATCCTCGATTACTCGTCGATGACCTGTCCTCATTGCGCGTCCTTTCACAACGAGACGCTTCCCAGGATTACCGAAGAGTACATCGATACCGGCAAGGCCCGCCTCATATTCCGGGATTTCCCGTTCGGACTGCTGGCGAAAGCCGCGGCGATGGTGTCGCGGTGCGTGGACAAGGACAGCTATTACGGCTTCCTCACCGTGCTGTTCCGAAGCCAGGACCAATGGGCTCAGAGCAAGGAGCCGGCGGTGGAATTGGAGCGCATGGCGCGTTTCGCCGGTCTGTCCAAGGCCGACTTCGAGGCCTGCCTGAGCAATCAGGCGCTCGTAAAGGGCATCGAGGAGAATGCCGCCAAGGCTCACGAGGAGCTTGGAATCGAATCCACGCCGACGTTTTTCATCAACGGCAAGGAAATAACCGGCGCGGTCCCGTTCGACCAGTTCAAGACCGCGATCGACGAAGCCCTCGAGAAGGCTAACAAATAAGGCCACCCCGTACGGAAGGCGACACGGCACCTTGCTGCATTTCAACAAACTTCGAATCGCTGGGTTCAAGTCGTTCGTGGAGCCCACCGAACTCCTGATCGAACCGGGAACGACCGGCATCGTCGGGCCCAACGGTTGCGGTAAATCCAATCTAGTGGAAGCCCTGAAGTGGGTCATGGGCGAGACCTCGGCCAAGCAGCTCCGGGGCGGCGGGATGGAGGACGTCATTTTCGGCGGCACAGCGTCGCGGCCATCGCGCAGCATCGCCGAAGTCACGCTGCAACTGGACAACACCGCGCGGCTCGCCCCGCCGCCTTTTCACGAGCAAGACCAGTTGGATGTCAGCCGCCGGATCGAGCGGGACAAGGGGTCCTGCTACCGCGTCAACGGCAAGGAACTCCGCGCCCGCGACGTGCAGCTGCTGTTTGCCGACGCCGCCACCGGCGCGCGGTCCACCGCTCTGGTCAACCAGGGACATGTGGGCGAGATCATCGCGGCCAAGCCGGCGCAGCGTCGTACCCTCCTCGAGGAGGCGGCCGGAATCTCGGGGCTCCATTCGCGCCGTCACGAGGCCGAATTGCGCCTTCGCGGCGCCGAAACCAATCTGGAGCGGCTGGAAGACGTGGTCGCGGCCCTCGAGACACAGCTTGAAGGCCTCAAGAAACAGGTCCGTCAGGCCGCCCGCTACCGCACCGTCTCCGACCTGATCCGCAAGACCGAGGCGACCGTGCTGCAAGCCCGCTGGATGGCCGCGCGCGCGGCGGCGACGTCCGCGTTGGAGCGCCTCGAGGCGGCCCGGGCCGCGACCACGGACATCGCCGCGAGCGCCGCCGAAATTTCAACGCGCCAGGCCTCCGCCGCCGCCGCCCTTCCCGAATTGCGCCAGGCCGAGGCCGAAGCCGCGACCGCGCTGCAGCGCCTGATCGTCGCCCGCGACGCCCTGGACGCCGAGGAGCAGCGCGTCGCGGCGGATAGACAGGCCTGCCAAGTTCGTCTTGCACAGGTCACCGCGGATCTCGATCGCGAACAGGCGCTTGTGGGCGACGCGGAATCGGCGCTCGAGACCCTGTCCGACGAACGCGACCGCCTGCACGAAGCGCAACAAGGCGAACAGGACGCGCGCGCCGCCGCCGAGACGGCCGTGGCCGCGGTCGCGGCCGAGGTGGAGACGCTTGACGCCGAGCTCACCGAACTCACCAAGCGGGTCGCCGCCGACGAGGCGCGCCGGGCGGCGCTGCAACGGACCCTCGACGATCTGGAAGGCCGCAAACAGCGGCTCGCGGCGCGCGCCGCCGCCATCGCCGGTCAGAGACAGGTTTTGGACCAGGAGGTCCGTGACGCCGCGTCGCTCGAATCGGTCGACGCGGCCGCCGGCGAGGCCCGGGGATTGCTGGAGCAGGCAGCACTGGACTTGGATACGGCCGAAGCCCGGCGCGCCGAAACCGCCGATCGGGCGAACGCCGCCGTGTCGGAGATGCAAACGGCCGAGGCGTCGCTGGCGCGCCTCCAGGCGGAAGAGAAAGCGCTCTCCGACGTGCTGGAAGCGGGCGGCGCCGGCGAGGAATGGCCGGCGGTGGTCGATTCGGTCGCGGTGCCGCGGGGAATGGAGGCCGCGCTGGCCGCGGCCCTGGGCGATGATCTGACCGCCTCGCTCGACGAATCGGCGCCCGCCTATTGGTGTGCACTGCCGCCCTCTCCCGGCGCGCCGCCGCTGCCCGACGGGGTCCGCCCGCTGAACGAACTCATCCAAGGACCGGGCGTGCTTGGCAAACGGCTGACCCAAGTCGGCGTGGTGGCAAGCGACGCCGACGGAGACTTGCTGCAATCGCACCTCCACCAGGGACAGCGCCTGGTCAGCCGCGAAGGCGCGATGTGGCGGTGGGACGGCTTCGTCGCGTCCACCGGAGCGGCCACATCCGCGGCGGCGGCCCGCCTTGAGCAACGGAACCGTCTCGCGTCCGTTCGCGCCAAACTGACCGGAGAACAGGCCAGCGCGGCCGCCGTCCGGGATCGAGCCGCCCAACTCCGTCAAGATGCCGACGCCGCGGCCGAAGCGGAACGTGACGCGCGCAAGGCCCGTCAACAGGCCGACGCCGCCTTCCAGCGGGCGCGCGACCTTCAGACAGAGGCGCGCCGCCGGGCCGCCGAGCAGGGCACCCGGCTGAGCGCGTTGGCGGACGCACAGGTCGGCATCGAGGCCGAACTGGCGGAAGCCGAGGCGCTCTGTCTCTCGTCGGTCGGCGAATTCAAGGCCTTGCCCGACACCGAGGCCTGCCGCGCGCCGATGGCGGCGTTGCGGGAAGCCTTGGGACAGAAGCGCGCGGTGCTGGTCGAGTGCCAGGCCGCGCTGACGTCCCTGGAGCGGGAAGCGGACGGCCGGCGCCGGCGGCTTCGGGCGGTTGGCGAAGAGACAAACTCGTGGACGTCGCGCCGCGACGGCGCCCGCCGCCAAATCGACGTCTACCGGGCCCGAAGGACCGAGATCGCGGCCGAGCTTCTTCGGCTGTCGGCTCTGCCGGGTGAAATCGCGGGCAAGCGCCGGGCGGTGCTCGACGAGATCGAGACCGCCGAGCAGCGGCGCCGGGACGAAGCCGACCGGTTGGCCGTCGCCGAGACCAAGCTCGCCGAAGCGGACCGCGCGCTCAAGGCCACGCAGAACGCGCTGGCCCGGGCGCGCGAGGATCGGGTCCGGGCAGAGGGCGCCGTCGCGCAGGCCGACCAGACGTGCCGGGAGATCGCGGAGCGCATCGCGGAGCGGCTGGAGGTTTCGCCCGAACGCCTGGGCGCGATTTCCGGCCTCGACGAAGGCGGCGAACCCCTCGATCTGGAAGCCACCGAGCGGCGCCTGGAGCGGCTCCGCCGGGAACGCGACGTCATGGGACCGGTGAACCTGCGGGCCGAACAGGAAGCGGCGGAACTGACCGGCCAGATCGATACCATGACCCGCGAACGGGGCGAGCTTCTGGAAGCCATCCGCAAGCTGCGCCAAGGGATCGGCGAGTTGGACCGAGAAGGCCGGGAGCGGTTGCTGGCGTCGTTCTCCGAAGTGGACCGGCATTTCCGCGAGCTGTTCCAGCGGCTGTTCGGCGGCGGGCGCGCCCATCTGACGCTGACCGAGTCCGACGATCCGCTGGAGGCCGGGCTGGAAATCATGGCCAGTCCTCCGGGGAAACGCTTGCAGGTCCTGTCCCTGCTGTCCGGCGGCGAGCAGGCGCTGACCGCGTTGGCCCTGCTGTTCGCCGTGTTCCAGACCAATCCCGCGCCGATCTGCGTGCTGGACGAAGTCGACGCCCCCCTGGACGACGCGAATGTCGACCGTTTCTGCTCGCTGGTGGAGGGAATGGCGGAAGCCGGAACCCGTTTTCTGATCATCACCCATCACCGCATGACCATGGCGCGCATGGACAGATTGTTCGGCGTCACCATGGCCGAACGCGGCATCTCGCAGCTCGTTTCCGTCGACCTGCGGCAGGCCGAAGCCCTCCGCCAGACGGCGTAGCCGGCGCAGCTGATAATTTTTTGCGCTAAATCAAGGCGTTAGTCTTCCGAAACCGGCGGCCTCCCTGGGTTTTCAGCCTTGACAGGGTTGAGCGCTCGGCCCTATGGTGCACTGCACCTTAGGGCGAAAGTCCGGCCAGGGAGAGGGGGTTGCGAACGGTCTCTATGAGCGAGAACCCCCTACCGAAGACGCTGGAAGATTTGGGTGCCCACATTAGCCGCCTGAAGGCCGAGAACAAGCCTCGGGAGGCGCGGCGGGCAACGGATATGCCGGCGAGCGGGATGGGCGTGGCGTTCGCGCTCGCCGCCCATATGATCGCCGGGTTGGCGGGCGGCGCCGCGATCGGGTACTTCCTCGATGCGTGGCTGGGAACATCGCCTTGGTGTTTGGTGGCGTTCTTCTTTCTCGGCTCTGCCGCCGGGATGTTGAATGTCTACCGGATGGTTTCCGGACTGGGAATGGCGCTGGGCTATCGTCCCGCCCCCACCGGCAAAGAGGAAAAGGGTGAGCGCCGCGCGGGCACAAGCCCGGCCGGCGGGGGCAATAACGAGAAAGGCGGGAAGAAACGTGGCGAATCCCCTTGAACAGTTCGAAATAAAGAAGGTTCTCGAGGTCGACATGGGCTTGGTCGACGCCTCGTTCACCAATTCAGCACTGTTCATGGTCATAGCCGTCGCGGTCATTGCCGCATTCTTGATCTTGGGCTCGCGGGAGCGCGCGGTCGTGCCGGGACGATGGCAATCGTTGGTGGAGCTCTGTTACGAGTTCGTCGCCAACATGGTCCGCGACAACGTGGGCAGCGACGGCCGGAAGTATTTTCCGTTCATCTTTTCGCTGTTCATGTTTTTTCTCATGGGCAACATGCTCGGCCTGCTGCCGTACAGCTTCACCTTCACCAGCCACCTCGCCGTCACCTTCGGCATGGCCATGGTGGTGTTTCTGGGCACCACGGTGATCGCCTTCGCCAAACACGGGTTCAAGTTCTTCGGCTTTTTCCTGCCTCACGGAACGCCGCTGTTCGTCGCGCCGCTGCTGGTGCCGATCGAGATCCTGTCCTATTTCTTCCGGCCCATCAGTCTGGCGCTGCGGCTGTTCGCGAACATGACCGCAGGCCACACGTTGCTCAAGGTGTTCGCGGGTTTCGTTGTCGCCATGGGCGTGGCCGGCTTCATTCCGCTGGCCGCCGTCATCGCCCTCACCGGCATCGAGTTGATTGTCGCCTTCCTGCAGGCGTTTGTGTTTACGATCCTGACGTGCATCTATCTTAACGATGCGCTTCACATGCACTAAGGAGGCGGTTAAAAGGTCCGACCGAACGTTCGAACGAAACTAACTCTCTATAACCGTTGGATAGGGGAACCCTAAAAATGGAAGTTGATGCTGCAAAAATGATCGGTGCGGGTATCGCGGTCGTCGGCCTTGGCGGCGTTGGCGCGGGTATCGGCAACATCTTCGCGACCACGATCGCGTCGCTCGCGCGCAACCCGGCGGCGCAACCGGTCATCCAGTTACCGATGTGGGTCGGCTTCGCCCTCGTGGAAGCCGTCGCCCTGTACGCGCTGGTCGTCGCGCTGATGCTGATGTTCGTGTTTTAGGCGCAATCTCTTCGCTCTAAACTCGTTCATCACGTCCTCCTCGCGGGAGATCTAGATGCCGCAATTCGATCCGGCGGTTTGGCCGCCGCAGCTCATCTGGATGGCGATCACGTTTGTGGCGCTATACTTTCTCATGTCGCGCGTGGCGTTGCCCCGCATCAGCGACATCCTCGAGGAGCGCGAATTCAAGATCAATGACGCGCTGAGAAAGGCCGAGGGCCTCAGACAGGATGCCGAGGATGCCGCGGCGGCCTATGAAAAGGTCATGGCCGACGCGCGGAGCAAGGCCCAAGCGGAGGTTCGGGCGGTGCGCGAGCGCGCCGACCGCGAAGCCGCGGAGCGGCACGCCGAACTCAACGCCAAACTTTCCGAAGAGGTGGCGCAAGCCGAGGCCAGTATCTCCGACGCCCGCGAAGCGGCGGTCGCCAGCGTTCGGGAGATGGCCATCGAGGCCGCGGCATCGGCGACGGAGCGGCTGATCGGTGAAAAAGTCGACGCCAAGTCGGTCAACGCGGCCGTCGACGCTGTCATGAAGGGAGCGCGGTGATGGAAGCTTGGGCAGCGGAAGCCGCCGCTCACGCCAGTGAGCCGTTCTACGCCACCGCCGAATTCTGGGTCTCGGTGGGCGTTGTTCTTTTCGTGATTTTGACGGCTCGTATCGCCTATCGAGTCGTGACCGTGGCCTTGGACGATCGCTCGGACAGGATCAAGAACCAGATCGACGAGGCCGTGCGTCTCGCCGAAGAGGCTCAGGAGTTGCTGGCGAGCTACGAGCGCAAGCAGCGCGAGGCGGCCGAAGAGGCGGAGTCGATCGTCGAACACGCCCGCCACGAAGCCGCTCGCCTGGGTGAACACGCGGCGCAGGACCTGGAACGGTCGCTCGCGCGCCGCCGTCAACAGGCGCTCGATCGAATTGCCCAGGCCGAGGCCTCGGCCATCGCGTATGTCCGCAATTACGCCATCGACGTGGCGATGAGCGCCACCGAGCGTCTTTTGGCGGAGAAAATCAAAGGCAAGAGCGCCGATGACTTGATCGACGCCGCCATCAAGGAACTGCCGGAAAACCTGCACTGAGCGAGCGGTCTCGCCACCCGTGCTTCGCGTGGCGTGTTTTTATTGCGCCCCGATCGTCTCCAGCCACTGGGCTTCGGTCAACGTTTCGACCCCCAGTTCGGCGGCCTTGCGTGCTTTCGATCCGGCGTCCGATCCGACAATGACATAGTCGGTTTTCCTGGATACCGAGCCGGCCACTTTCGCGCCCAAAGCCTCGGCGCGTGCCTTGGCCTCGCTCCGCGTCAACGTCTCCAGCGTCCCGGTAAACACCACGGTTTTTCCGGAGAACACCGACTGCAGCGCTTCGACCGTCGCGAAGTCCTCGACCGTCACGAGCCCCTCGAGGTCATCGAGCACCTGCTGGTTATGGGGTTCCGCAAAAAACGCGGCGATGTCCCCGGCGACCAACGGTCCAATGCCGTCGATATTGACCAGCTCGCGGTAATCGTCCGATTCGGGATCGACGGCCGCCGTCATCGCCGCTCGCCACGCAGCGAGGGAGCCATACTGCCTGGCGAGCATTCGGGCGGTCGCCTGGCCCACCTGCCGGATGCCGAGGGCGTAAATGAAACGCGCCAGCGGCACGGTCCGTTTCGCGGCGATCGCCGCCACCAAGTTGTCCACCGACTTGCCGCCCCAGCCTTCCCGGTCGCGGATGGTCTCGGTCTTGTCCTCGATCCTGAAGATATCGCCCGGCCCCTCGATCAGCCCGTCTCGCCAAAACGCCCGGATGTGCTTGGCGCCGAGGCCTTCGATATCGAACGCGTCCCGCGATACGAAATGCTTCAGCCGCTCCACCGCCTGGGCCGGACAGATCAGGCCGCCGGTGCAGCGGCGCGCCGCCTCGCCGGGCTCGCGGACGGCCAAGCTGCCGCACTCTGGACAGTGGTCGGGAAAGTCGTACGGAACGGAGTTCGAGGGCCGCTTGTCGGGGACCACCGACACCACCTGCGGGATGACGTCGCCGGCCCGCTGCACGATGACGGTATCCCCCTCGCGAACATCCTTGCGCCGGATCTCGTCCTCGTTATGGAGGGTCGCCCGCGACACGACCACGCCGCCAACGGTGACCGGCTGGAGTTCGGCGACCGGGGTCAGGGTCCCCGTCCTGCCCACCTGAATGCGGATGGCGCGAAGCAGTGTTTGCGCCTTCTCCGCCTCGAACTTCTGGGCGATCGCCCACCGCGGCGCCCGGCTGACGAAGCCGAGCCGCTCCTGCCAATCGATGCGGTTGACCTTGAAGACGATCCCGTCGATGTCATAGGGGAGGTCCGCGCGAGCATCATTAAGCTCGGCGTAAAAGGCGAGCATGTCTTCGATGGTTCGGCACGGGCGAGCCAGCGGATTGACATGGAATCCGCGGCGTTCGAGCGTCTCCAGGAAACCCTGGTGGGTGTCCGCCAACGGTTCGCTCAATTCTCCCCAGGCGTAGGCGAAAAACCTGAGCGGCCGCCGGGCGGTGATCGCCGGGTCCAGTTGCCGGAGCGAGCCGGCCGCCGCGTTGCGGGGATTGGCGAAGACCTTGGCGCCTCGGGATTGCTGGCGCTGGTTGAGGGCGGCGAAATCCTGCTTGGTCATGTAGACCTCGCCCCGCACCTCGAAAACCTCCGGCGGGACTTCGGGACCGGCGTCAATCCGCTCGGGGACGTCCTCAAGGGTTCGGAGATTGGCGGTGACGTCCTCTCCGGTGGTTCCGTCGCCGCGCGTGGCCCCTTGAACAAAGCGGCCGCGTTCGTAACGCAGCGACACCGACAGGCCGTCGATCTTGGGTTCGGCCATCATCTCCAGAGGGATCGCCGGATCGTCGCGCAGCTCCTTGAGAAAACGCCGGACTCCATCGACGAAGTCCCGGAGATCGGTTTCGGTAAAGGCATTGGCCAGCGACAGCATCGGCCGGGCGTGAACCACCTTGGCAAACCCGGCGGCTGGCGGCGCGCCCACCCGCCTCGAGGGGCTGTCGTCGCGGACGAGGCCGGGAAAGCGGGCCTCGATGTCCGCGTTGCGCCGGCGCAGCGCATCGTAGTCGGCGTCGCTGATGGTCGGCGCGCTGTCCTGGTAATAGGCCCGGTCGTGGACCGCGATCTCGGCGGCGAGCCTGCTCAACTCGACCGCCGCCTGCTCGCGGTTCAGGGTCTCGGCGGGCACGTCCCCGAATTCGCTTGCGCTCATGCGGTCGCACCCAGCAAAAGGCTCTCCGCCGCCGCCCGGGCTTCGTCCGTTACCCGCGCGCCCGCCAGCATGCGCGCGATCTCTTCGCGGCGTTCGGCTTCGTTCAGAACTTCGACCGAGGTCCGGTTTCCCGCCTCGCCGGAGGTTTTGGAAACCCGCCAGTGACAACCGCCGCGAGCGGCCACCTGGGGGGAGTGGGTCAGCACGAGCACCTGTACGCCCGCCGCCAAGTGGGCCAGGCGTTCCCCTACCGCGGCGGACACGGCGCCGCCCACGCCCGAGTCCACCTCGTCGAAGATCAGCGTCGGTACGGGATCGGCCCCGGCCAACACCACCTTCAGGGCCAGCATGAACCGCGAAAGCTCGCCCCCCGAAGCGATCTTGTTCAACGGGCCCGGCGGCATACCCGGATTGGTGGCCACCTCGAAGCGGATCCGGTCGCCGCCGTGTTCGCCCCAATCCTTATCGTCCAAAGCTTCGACGCGGGTCCGGAACCGCGCCTTGCCCAGACGCAACGGATCGAGTTCCCGCGCGACCGCCGTATCGAGCCGCGCCGCCGCCGCCGCTCGGGCCTCGCTCAACCGGGTCACGACCCCGCGATACCGGTCCCGAGCCTGTCCCTCCTCCCGCGCAAGGCGGACGATGGCGCCGGCGCCATCGTCCATCGCCGCCAGCTTGGCGGCCAATTCGTCACGAAGCCGCGCCAGCGCGTCGACCGTACACTGGTGTTTGCGGGCCAATGCGCGAAGGGCGAACAGCCGTTCTTCCACCTCGTCCAGGCGGCGGGGATCCAGATCGAGATCCGATACCGCCTTTTCCAGCAGCGCTTGGCCCTCCGCGACCTCCGACAGCGCCCGGTCGAGGGCCGCGATAACGCCGTCGAGCCGGCCATCCGCCTTATCCGCCACGCGCTCCAGTTGCCGGCCGGCGATCCGCAGGGAGTCCTCGACTCCGCGCCTCCCGTCGCCGCCGGCAAGCTCGGCCGCGGCCTCGTTCAGCGCCTCCATCAGCTTCTCGCCGTTCATGAGAAGGTTCCGGCGCTGGGCCAGTTCTTGCTCCTCGCCGGCGCGCGGCTCGAGCGTATCCAATTCGTCCACGGCATGGCGAAGGAAGTCCTCGTCCCGCCGGGCCGCTTCCAGTTGGGCCGCCGCCCGGGACCGGGCATCCGCCGCCCGGCGCCAGTCTCCATGGGCCGCCTTGGTGGCCTCCGTCATCGGCTCGAGGCCGCCATAAGCATCGAGCAACTTCCGATGTGTCGCCGGGTCGAGCAGACGCTGGCTCTCGAACTGGCCATGGATCTCCACCAGCGCTTCCCCGATTTGGCGAAGCAGAGTGACGCTAACCGGCTGATCATTGATGTAAGCGCGGGACCGGCCGTCGCGGCCGAGCATGCGCCGCAAAACCAGGCCATCGTCCTGGCTGTCGATCCCGTGCCCGGACAACATCGAGACGGCCGGATGGCCGGGGTCCACGTCAAAGCTGGCGGTCACCACCGCCTGCGCGGCGCCCTGGCGAACCAGTCCAGCGTCGGCGCGGGCGCCCAGCGACAGACCCAGCGCGTCCAGCAAGATCGACTTGCCGGCCCCGGTCTCGCCGGTCAGCGCGCACAGACCCGGCCGGAACTCCAGGTCCAGACGATCGATAAGAACAACGTCGCGGATCGAGAGATTCGAAAGCATCCGCGGACCTTCCCTCCAATGTCTCCCATCCACCAGCTACTTCGAGGACGCGGTCGAATTCTTCGGCGATCAGGTCATACGAGTTGATATACCACTCGCTTCCCGGAAAGTTGTAACCCAGGACCGCCGCCATCTTTTTCGCTTCTCCATTGAGACCAAGCGCCGCGTAGGCCTCCACCAATCTGTGCAAGGCCTCGGGCACATGGGTCGTGGTTTGATAGATGTCGATCACCCGCTTGAATTGATTGATCGAGGCCAGGTAGTGCCCCTGTCGCAGATAGTAGCGCCCAATCGTCATCTCCTTGCCGGCCAAGTGATCATAAATGAGATCCAGCTTGATCTTGCCATCGCGGGAGTATTCGCTGTCCGGATAGCGGGAGACCAGCTCCTCGAACGATTGGCGCGCCAGCTCGGTCATCTCCTGATCGCGGTTCACGTCGGAAATCTGCTCGTAGTAGCACAGCCCCTTCATATAATGAGCGTAGGGCACATCCGGATTGGCGGGATGGAGCTGGACAAAGCGATCCAGCGCCGCCACCGCCTCGTCATACTGCTCGCCTTTATAGAAAGCGTAGGCGGCCATCAATTGGGCCTTGGTGGCCCAAGGCGAATAGGGATGCTGACGCTCCACTTCATCGAACATCCCGCTTGCCGCCTTGAAGTTGCCGACCTCCATGGCATCTATCGCCTTGTTGTATAATTCGTCCACGGGGCGCTCCTCGTAGACGGCCTCGTCATCGTCGGAGGCGCACGCGCCCGCCAGGAAAAATAGAGCAATCGCCACCGCCGGTCCGGCTCTTCGGAACCAGCCCCTGAATTCGCCGCGCTTTGCCATGGAATCCGTCAATGCCTCTCCAATCCGCGTTCGATGGCGCGGACTATACCACGGCTGGGCCGCGAGGAAACACGCTCGACCAGAGTCCAGGTATTATGCCCATGCGGACGGACATGGCTGCGGCGGCGATTCGGTTTGGACCGATCGCCCTTGCCGCACCTTTCGCCGGAAACCAACCCGGTTCAACGTTCACTCAACCAAGGTCCCTCCCATCTCCCAACTCCCGTCCTATTCTCGCCGGACCTAGTTGGCCTGACGCCGCAGGAACGCGGGGATATCCAGCAGATCGTCTTCCTGCCTCGAAGACGGCAAGCGTTCCTCGGGGCTCGGCGCGCCAAGGCGGCCACCTTCGCCAACTCCGACAGCGCGTTCCCTGGGGAACTCGGATTGAACCTGTGGCTTTGGTGTCCGGCTCCCACGGCCGTGCCCCATCACGGACGCAAATAGACTGGCCACCTTTGGCCTGCCGCGCGGGGGCTCGCTGTCGATGTCCCCGACGCCGTGGCCGCTTGGCCTCGCCGGGGTGGTTTCGGGGGCCTTCTGCATATCCATGCGCGAGCGCGACACGGGCGCCGGCGGAATGAACGCATCGCTCGGCGCGCGCGCCGATAGCGCACTGCCTCCCCCGGCGGCGGTCATCGCGGCGATCTGGTCCGCTTCCGCCACTTCCCGGTCGGGCTCCGAAGTCTCGTCCGAGCCGGTCTTGACGATCTCGTTCAACGACGCCGGTGCTTTTTCGGCGGCCTCGGCCGACGCACTGGCGGCATGATCCAAGCTCGATGGCGCGGCCGGCCGCTGAGTCCGAAAATCACCGATGGCGTTCACGGCATGGGGTTTCGCCGGCACGGGCTGATGGATAACGGCGGCATCCATTCCGGTGGTCACCACCGAGACCCGCATACGCCCGTTCATCGACTCGTCGAATGTGGATCCGAAAATGATGTAGGCTTCCGGATCGACCTCGGCGCGAATGCGGTTGGCGGCTTCGTCGACCTCGAACAAGGTCATATCCATGCCGCCGGTGATGTTGATGAGCATGCCGCGGGCGCCCTTCATGGAAACATCGTCCAGGAGCGGGTTGGAGATCGCCGCTTCAGCGGCGTCCAGGGCCCGGCGTTCGCCCTCGGCCTCGCCGGTTCCCATCATCGCCTTGCCCATTTCGCTCATGACGGCCCGGATGTCGGCGAAATCGAGGTTGATCAGTCCCGGCATCACCATCAGATCGGTGACCCCCCGCACGCCCGAATGCAGAACATCGTCCGCCATCTTGAAGGCGTCGGAGAAGGTCGTCTTTTCGTTCGCCACCCGGAACAGGTTCTGGTTGGGAATGATGATGAGGGTATCGACAAACTGCTCCAGTTCCTCGATCCCCTGCTCGGCGGTCTTCATGCGGTGCGAGCCTTCGAAGTGGAACGGCTTGGTCACGACGCCGACGGTGAGAATCCCCTGTTCGCGCGCCGCCCGCGCGATAACGGGTCCGGCGCCGGTCCCGGTGCCGCCGCCCATGCCGGCCGCGATGAAGGCCATGTTGGAGCCCCGAAGCTCCTCGATGATTTCCTCGAGGGCCTCCTCGGCGGCGATCCGGCCGATGTCGGGCCGGGAACCGGCGCCCAATCCCTGCGTCACGGTCACGCCGAGCTGAATGCGGCGCTCCGAGCGCGACTGGGCAAGCGCCTGCGAATCCGTATTGGCGACGACGAATTCGACGCCATCCAATTGAGAGTTGATCATGTTGTTGACGGCGTTACCACCGGCGCCGCCAACCCCGAATACGGTGATCCTAGGCCTGAGTTCCGGCGTCAGATCGGTCGTGGGAATCGTCAAGTTCAAAGTCATTTCGGCCTCCGTCCGTTCATTTTTGAAAAGGTTGAGTTAGAAGTTCTCCCGCAGCCATTGTCCGATCCGACCGAGCTTGGTGGTCGGCTCTTCGACGGCCGCGCTTGTCTGATGGACACTGTCGATGGGTTGGTTGAGGGTGTACTGAAGAAGTCCCGCGCACGTCGCGAACGCGGGTGCCGTAGCGGCGTCCGGTAAGCCCTCAAGGTGTCGCGGACGCCCAAGACGCACCTGCTTGTCGAGTATCATCCCGGCCAGCTCGGGGGCTCCCGCCAGTTGACTGGCGCCCCCGGTCAAGACCAGGCGACGGCCGGCGACCTTGCTGAAGCCCGCGTCTTCGAGATGGGTGCGCACCATCTCGAAGGTTTCCTCCAGCCTCGGCCGGACGATGCTGACGAGCATGGACCGGGGAACCTGTCCAAAATCGCCGGCCCCGTCATCCGCGATCGGCGGCACTTCGATGAATTGCCGATCGTCGGAAGGAGAGGGAAGACAGCTGCCGAACAGCGTCTTCATTCGCTCGGCCTGCGCCACCGGCGTCGAAAGGCCACGAGCGATGTCGTTGGTCACGTGAGCGCCGCCGATGGGGATGGTATGGGTGTGCACCAGTTCACCGTCGAAATAAACGGCGATCGACGTGGTTCCGCCGCCCATGTCGATGAGCGTGACCCCGAGCGCCGTTTCGTCGTCGACCAGACACCCCAGCGCCGAGGCGTACGATGAAACCACCTTGGCGGCCGGATCGAGATGACAGCGCGCGACACAGTTGTTGAGATTTCGAAGCGCGCCGCTAGCGGCGGTAATGGTGTGCAGATTGACGCCCAATCGCTGGCCGAACATGCCGCGCGGATCCCGCACGCCCCGGCAACCATCCACGGTGTAGCCGACGGGTATGGTATGGATAACCTCATGATCCTCCGGCACTTCGGCGTGAATCGCGGATGGATCGAGAATCCGTCGAACATCGGCGTCGCCGATCTGATGGCCGGAAACGGCCACTTCGTAAGCGATCAACCGCGATGTCGGAGACCCGGCGGAAATATTGACGACGACCTCGCGGATATTCTCCCCCGCCATGCGTTCGGCGGCCTCCACCGTGGCGCGAATGGTGGCTTCCGCGGCATCCAGATCCACCAGCGTGCCGCCGCGCAAGCCGCGGGAAGCTTGATGGCCGATGCCAACGACCCGCAGCGCCTGGCCGGCGGTTCGGCGCGCGATAAAACAGCAGACTTTCGTCGTGCCGATATCGAGCGCCGCCACCAGGCCGCCACGCGACCACGCCGGAGGGGTATTCTTGCTTTTCTTCACTGGAGCTGCCATGCGCTGACTTTCCTTGCCGCCCGTTTCCTACGTTTCGCGTCCGCCTTCGGCGCCTTTGTTTTCCGGCCTCGGCGCCTTGCGAACGGTCAATCGATCCGGCAGGCGGAGGTCGAGCATCGTGATATTGTCGCTCAGCAAGCCGTGGCGGTGCTGGTATTCGGCCAATCGTCTCCAAGCCCCCACCGGGTCCTCTTCGGGAAGACGGACGCTGATGTTGCCGGCCATGCGTAAATTCCACCGCCGGCCGCCCACCCGAACCGCCACTTCCACCATGTCTTTCAGATCCGGCTGGCTTTCGAGCATCCGCACGAGATCCGCCGCATGCGTCGGCGCATCCTCGCCGACGACGACAAGCAGATGCCCGAACGGCTCCACATTTTGGCGGACGATGACCCTTCCGCTCTCGTCGATCACAGCCAACTTGCCCATGTATTGCCACAGCGCCAGCGGACGCCGCTCGATCACATGCAGCACCAGTGTGTCCGGCAATAGCCGTTCGATGGAGGCTTGTCCGATCCAAGGCAGGGCCAGAACCCGCTCGCGCGCCGCATGAATGTCGATATCGAGAATGGGCATGCCCCGCTCCACATCGAGGGCCTCGAGCAGTTCGTCGCGGGGGGTCTGGAGGCGTCCGACGACAAAAACTTCCTTGACGGTCAGGCCGAGATCGACCGTCAACCCCACGAGCGACGCCCGCGCGGTCTCCGCCACCCGGTGGGGCAAACGTCCCTGCCAGGCCCAATAGCCCCCGCCCACGACGGCGACCGCCGCGAGGATCGCCGCCGCCGCCACCGCGTGCCGGCTGCGCCACCGGGGAACCACTCTCCGGCGAGGCTGGCCTCGCTTCGCGGATGCCGCCGCTTTTTTTCTTTTCATCAGTCGCATTCCGCGTTTTCCACCATCCAGGAGACCAGATCTTCGAAAGAAATCCCCGCGTGCGCCGCCTGCTCCGGAACCAGGGACGTCGGCGTCATGCCGGGCTGGGTGTTGACTTCGAGCATGTAGAGTGACGCGCCGTCATAGCGGAAGTCGGCGCGGGACACGCCGCGGCACCCGAGCGTCTGGTGCGCGCGCAGCGCGAAATCCATGGCCGCCGCGCTCACCGCCGCGTCCACCTCGGCCGGGATCACATGGATGGATCCCCCATCCGCGTACTTGGCGTCGTAGTCGTAGAAACCGCGTTGGGTGGTGATCTCGGTTACCGCAAGGGGACGGTCCCCCATCACCGCCACCGTCAGCTCGCGTCCCGCGATGAAGCGCTCGACCATGACCTCGCGGCCGAACGGCCACTCGCCGCCGCCGAACGGTGTCGCGGTGTCGCCCTCGCGAACGATATGGACGCCGACGCTGGACCCCTCGTCCAAGGGCTTGATGACGTAGGGCCGCGGCATCGCGTCCCCTTCCATCGCCCGGTCGCGATCGATGATGAGGTGCTCGGCCACCGGTATGCCGGCATCGGCGAACAGTCGTTTGGACATGGGCTTGTGCATGGCCAGCGCCGACGCCAGAAGCCCCGAGTGGGTGTAGGGAAGACCCAAAATATCGAGCAGCCCCTGGATACAGCCGTCTTCGCCATAGCGGCCGTGGAGGGCGTTGAAGACCACGTCGGGAAGCGGCGAAAGCTGATCGAGAAAATCTTTCGGATCGCGTTTCACGTCGATTTCATTCACCTGGTAGCCCGCGGCGCGCAGCGCCTTGGCGCACGCGGCGCCGCTGACCAGCGACACCTCGCGCTCCGCCGACCACCCGCCCATCAACACCGCGACACGCTGTTTCATCGCCGCGCCTCCTGGGTTGCCGCTCCTGAAGACCGGACACCGATGCGCCGGATCTCCCACTCCAGCGTCACGCCCGAGGTTTCGAAGACGCGGCGGCGTACGTCCTCGCCGAGCGCCTCGAGGTCGGCGGCGGTGGCGCTGCCGGTGTTGATCAAGAAATTGCAGTGTTTTTCCGAAACCTGGGCGCCGCCGCGCCGGAGTCCCCGGCATCCGGCCTCGTCGATCAGTTTCCAGGCCTTTCTCCCCGCCGGATTGGCGAACGTGCTGCCGCCGGTTCGGGTCCGGATCGGCTGACTTTGCTCGCGGGCGTCGCGGATCTCCTGCATACGGCGGCCGATGGATACGGAATCCCCCGGGGCCCCTTGGAGCCGGGCCGACACGAACATCCATTCGGCGGGCACGCCGCAGCCTCGATACCGGAAACCGAGAGCCACCGGGGTCAGGTCGTGAACGCCGCCAATGTCGTCGAGCGCGCGAGCCGTCACCACCACGTCCTTTGTTTCCGAGCCGTAGGCGCCGGCGTTCATTCTGAGCGCGCCGCCGATGGTTCCGGGCACGCCGCACAGGAACTCCAGGCAGGCGATGCCGGCGTCGCGGGCGGTCAGCGCCACGTTGAGGTCGAGAGCGGCGGCGCCCGCGTTCACCATGTCATCCGCGGCCTCGATGAAAGCAAACGGACGCCCGAGGCGAACCACGACGCCCGGAACGCCGCCGTCGCGGACCAGAAGGTTGGAGCCGACGCCGAGCACGGTCACCGGCACATCGGCCGGTTTGGCCGCGAGAAACTCCGCTAGATCGGCCTCATCGGCGGGACGGAACAGGACCTCGGCCGGCCCACCGACCCGGAACCAGGTGACCGGTCCCAGCGGAACGTTCCCGGTATAGCGGCCGCGCACCGCCGGTAACCGGTCGATCAAGGTCGAAACGCGTTTGACCGCCGCCATCATGCGTGGCCTCCCCGGGCATCCTGGCCGAGCCGCCGCAGCGCGTCGGGCAACGCGTGCGCCCACTGGGTGACGCTGCCCGCACCCAGACACACCACGAAATCGCCGGGACGCGCCAAATCGTGGATCAACCCGGCAAGGTCTTCGGGTACCGGAAGGGCTATGACCTGGCGGTGGCCGTGAGCCCGGAGACCGTCGACCAGCGTCTCCCGGTCGATGCCCTCGATGGGCTCCTCGCCGGCCGGATAGACATCCGCGACCAGGACGGCGTCGGCATCATTGAAGCAGGCGCAGAACTCCTCGAACAGATCGCGCAACCGGCTGTAACGGTGCGGCTGAACCACGGCGATGATCCGGCCGGGCCCCGCCGTCCGCGCCGCCGCCAGCACAGCCTCGATCTCGACCGGGTGGTGCGCGTAATCGTCGATAATGGTGACGCCGCCGACCTCGCCGGTTCGGGTGAACCTGCGGTTGACGCCCTCGAACCCGGCAAGCGCCCGCCGCAGCACGGCGTCATCGATATCCATCTCGTTGGCGATGGCGATGGCCGCCAGCGCGTTCTGCACGTTGTGCCTGCCGAACATGGGAAGATGGAGGCGCTCCACGGTCCGGGACTGGCCGGTGCCGCGTTCGGAGATCACCGCGTCGAACCGGACTCCGTCGGCCGCGAATTCCAAATCGATCCCGCGCACGTCGGCCTGCGGACTGAACCCGTAGGTGACCACCCTCCGGTCGAGCACCTTGGGAATCATCGCCTGCACCTCGGGGTGATCGATGCAAAGCGCCGCGAAGCCGTAGAATGGGATATTGGTGACGAACGAGGCGAACAACTCGCGAATAGCATCGAAACTGCCGTAGTGGTCCAGGTGTTCGGGATCGATGTTGGTGACCACGGCGATGGTCGCCGGAAGTTTTACGAACGTCCCGTCCAACTCGTCGGCTTCCGCGACCACCCATTCGCCGCTACCGAGCCGCGCGTTCGATCCCCAGGCATTGACGATGCCGCCGTTGACCACCGTCGGATCCATGTCGGCGGCGTCGAGGACGGCCGCAACCAACGACGTCGTGGTGGTCTTGCCGTGGGTGCCGCCGACGGCGATGGACCATTTCAGGCGCATCAGCTCGGCCAGCATCTCGGCGCGCCGGACCACCGGCACCAGCCGCTTGCGCGCCGCCACGATCTCGGGGTTGTCGGAATTGACGGCCGAGGAGACGACCAGCACGTGGGCGTCGCCCAGGTTGGCTTCCTCGTGACCGATGGCGACCGGCACACCCATGGTCCTCAGCCGCCGGGTGTTATGGCTTTCGGCGCGGTCGCTGCCCTGGACCGAGTAACCCAGGTTGTGCAGCAGCTCGGCGATGCCACTCATGCCGATACCGCCGATGCCGACGAAGTGAATGGTGCCAACGCCGAGGGGAAGCGCCTTCATGCGGCTTGCCTCCCTTTATTCGATGTTTCAGTGACGCCGTTGGGCTCGATCAGCGCCAGCACCGCGTCCGCCAATTTTTCCGCCGCGTCCGGCCGGCCGGCGGCGCGGCCTTTATCCGCCGCCGTCTTGAGGGTCGAGGGACTCGTGAGCAGCGAATTCAGCCGCTCCGCCAGCGACTCCGGGGAGAACGCCTCCTGCGGGATCAGCCACGCGGCGCCGGCGGCGTCGAGCGCTCGGGCGTTGGCCGTCTGGTGATCGTCGATGGCGTGCGGATACGGAACGAGTACGGCGGGCCGGCCGGCGGTCGTCAATTCACCGACCGTGGATGCCCCGGAACGGGCGATGACCAGATGCGCCGATGCGAGGCGGTGGGACACATCGCCAAAGAACGCCGCGAGCTCCGCGGCCGCGTGAATGCGCGCATACGCGTCGCGGACCCGATCCAGATCCTCGGGGCGGCACTGCTGGCTGATCACGAGGCGTTCGCGCAGATCCTTGGCCAACCGTCCCACCGCCGCCGGAACCACGTCGCTGAACACACGGGCGCCCTGGCTGCCTCCGAGAATAAGGAGACGGACCGGACCCTCGCTTTCGATTGGTGCATACGTTTGCCCGCGCACGGCCGCGAACGCCGGTCGAACCGGCATCCCGGTGCGCAGGACTTTCCCGGCCGCGCCCGCCGGCAGACCGCCCACCTGATCGTATGCCGTGGCAATCCGCGCAACCCTGGCGGCGAGCAGCCGGTTGGCGCGGCCCAGAATGGCGTTCTGCTCGTGAATCAGCGTTGGACAGCCGGTCATGGCGGCCGCGAGCACGGTCGGAACGGAAGCGTATCCGCCAAAGCCGACGACGGCCCGTGGCGATGTCCGCTTCAGAAGGGACCGGGCCTGGAAGAACCCGAGAGCGAGTTCGGCGCCGCCCTGGAAACGCGCGACGAGATTGCGGCCGGCCATGCGCCCGGATCGAACGAACCGCATCTCCACCTCGCCCAGCACGCCGCCGTAAGCGCCGCCGCGCTGGTCGGTGAACAGGATCAGCCGGACGCCGCGCGCGAGGAGTTCCGCGGCCAGAGCCTCCGCCGGGAACACGTGCCCACCGGTGCCGCCGGCGGCGAGGACGACGCGCGGGCTCGACATTCCGGTCATTGCTCCACCCCGCTTTCCGGGCGTTGGCGGGTGAGAGCCAGAACCATCCCCATGGCCCACGCCAGCGCGATGGTCGCCGATCCGCCATAGGAGATGAACGGAAGCGTCGTGCCCTTGGGAGGAATGATGTGCGTGGTCGAAGCCATGTTGAACAATGCCTGCATGCCGAACTGCGCAAGCAGGCTGGTCGCGGCCAACACGACGAACAGGTTGCTGTCCTTGAGGGCCCGGCCGAAACCGCGCAGCACTACGAAGGCGAACAGCCCGATGACCAACAGGCAGACAAGGAGACCGAATTCTTCGCCGGCAACGGCGAAGATGAAATCGGCGTGAGCGTCCGGCAATAGCTCCTTGACGTGCCCCTCGCCGGGACCGCGCCCGAACAGACCGCCGCTCTTGAAAGCGTCCAGCGCCCGGCCGATCTGATACCCCTCGCCCACCGCCGGGTCGAGGAAGTGATCGACCCGAGACCGGACATGATCGAACGAGAAGTAAGCGCCGACCGCGCCGCCCATGAACATCACCACGACGAGGAACACCAGGATCATCGGCAATCCGGCGAGGAAGACCTGTACGGCCCAGGTTCCGGCGATGAGAATGGTCGTGCCCACGTCCGGTTGGCTCAACAGGACACCGCCGCACAGCAGCAGCAGAGCCGTCGCGATAATATAGCCGGGGACTCCCTGTTCCTGGCGGCTGACGCAAATGAACCAGGCGGACACCACCGCGAACGTGGGCTTGAGGAACTCCGACGGCTGGAGCGACAGGCCGCCCAGCCGGATCCAGCGGGTAGCGCCCTTGACCTCGTCGCCGACGAACAGGGTCGCGACCGTCAGAGCCAGCGCGATGGCGCACCCGATCACGCATGAACGCCTGACGCCCTTCGGCGACAGCAGAGACGTCACGAACATCACGATCAGCGCAATGGGCACATAAATCGACTGTCTGCGGGCAAAGTAAAAGGTGTCGAGACCGATGCGCACGGCGACCGCCGGCGACGCGGCCATGGTCAGCACGATGCCGATGCCGGCGATCATCAGAACCGCGCCGAGGGTCCAGCGGTCCACGGTCCACCACCAGCGGCTGATCAGGCTCGTATCGGTGCGGGGAAACGCCATCAGTTTAGCGCCCCCACCAAGGACCGGAACGCGTCGCCGCGGTCCTCGAAATTCCTGAACTGGTCAAAGGACGCACACGCCGGCGACAGAACCACAACCGCGCCGGCCGGACCGTCCCGCTCCGCCATCTCGCGCGCGGCGCCCACGGCGGCATCGAGGGCGCCGCAACGGCTCACGGGAACCTTGCCTTCGAGCGCTCGCGCGAACCGGTCCGTGGCTTCGCCGATGAGGAAGGCGTGGCGCACCCGATCGAGAAAAGGCTCGATGGGCTCCAGGCCGCCCGGTTTCGGCCGGCCACCGGCGATCCAATAGATGGCGCCATAGCAAGCCAGCGCCCGCGCGGCGGCTTCGGGGTTAGTGGCCTTGCTGTCGTTCACATAGGCGATCCCGCGAACGACCTTGATGACCTCCTGGCGGTGGGCCAGCCCCGGGAACGTCCGCAGCCCGTCGCAGGCCGTTTCCGCGTCGACGCCGACCGCCCGCGCGGTGGCGTAGGCGGCGGCGGCGTTCTGGGCGTTGTGCTCGCCCGGCAGCGCTTTCGCCTCGTCGAGATCGAAGACCAGCCGGGGATCGCCATCCGCCAGCCGGTCGTAAAGCTTACGGCCGTCGGCATACACGCCGCCCACGGTCGGAGCACGGCCCGAGACCGGAATGGCCCGGGGGCCGTCCCCGGTCTCGAGACCGGCGTAGATGTCCCGGGAGTAATCGTCGTCTATTCCGATGACCGCGGTGTGCTCCGGCGGCTGGCCGCAAAAGATCAACCGCTTGGCGGCCACGTAGCCATCCATGTCGCCGTGACGGTCCAGGTGATCGGCCGAGATATTGAGAAGAACCGCTACCTCGAACACCATGGAGGGGTTGAGTTCCAACTGAAAGGACGACAACTCCAGAACGTAGGCGCCGTCCCTCTCCAGGGGCCGCAGCGCCAGCATCGGTGTTCCGAGATTGCCGCCCACCTCGCACTCACGCCCGGCCGTCCGCAAGATATGGCCGATCAACGCGGTGGTCGTGGACTTACCGTTGGTTCCGGTGATGCCGACGTAGGTGGCGTCCGGTTGGGCCCGATAGAGCAGTTCGCCATCGCCGATCACCGGGCAACCGGCGGCGCGCGCCCGTTGCACCAGGGGATGCGGCTCGGGATGGGTGAGCGGAATGCCCGGGCTCGTCACCAGGGCCGCCGCCTCCACCAGACCGCATTGGTAAAGGTCCACCGGCGAGATGCCGGCCGCGACGGCGGCGTCCCGGGTTTTCGGGTTGTCGTCCCATGCCCACACCGTCGCGCCGCTCTCCGACAGCGCGCGGGCCGCGGCCATGCCGGTCAGGCCGAGACCGAGAACGGCGACGGTGCGATCGGCGAGGAAGGACAGTTCGATCATCGCCTTCTCACCGCAACTTCAACGTGGACAGCCCGGCGAGCGCCAGGATCGAGGCAATGATCCAGAACCGGATCACTATGGTCGACTCCGCCCATCCCTTTTTTTCGAAGTGATGGTGAAGCGGGGCCATGCGGAATACGCGCCGGCCGGTCAGCTTGAAGGAGACCACCTGGACGATGACCGATACGGTCTCGAGCACGAACAATCCGCCGACAATGGCAAGAACCAGTTCGTGCTTGGTGATCACGCTCATGGCGCCGAGCGCGCCGCCCAGGGACAACGAGCCGGTATCGCCCATGAACACGCGGGCGGGGGGCGCATTGAACCACAGGAACCCCAGTCCCGCGCCCACGAGAGCGCCGCAGAACACCGCGAGCTCGCCGGCTCCCGGTACATAGTGAATCTGCAGATAGTTGGAAAAGATCGTGTTGCCGGCGAGATAGGCGATCAGGGCGAACACGCCGGTCGCGATCATCACCGGGACGATGGCCAAGCCGTCGAGACCATCGGTCAGATTGACGGCGTTCGAAGCCCCCACGATCACCATGATCGCCAACAGCGTATAAGCGACGCCGAGATTGAGGAGAAGGTCCTTGAAGAACGGCACGGCCAGCATGTTCCGCAAGTCCGGCGGCGTCAGCTCGTTGATCCATAGCGCCGCGCTGAAGGCAATGGCCACCTGCAGCAGCAACTTACCCTTGCCCGGCAATCCCTTGCTGTCGCGATAGACGACCTTGCGGAAATCGTCGAGGAACCCGATGGCGCCATAGCTTACGGTGACCAACAGCGCGACCCAGATGAAGCCGTTGCCGAGATCGGCCCACAACAGCGTCGAAACGAGCAGCGCCGCGAGAATAAGGAACCCGCCCATGGTCGGGGTGCCGCGCTTGGTCAGAAGATGGCCCTCCGGGCCGTCCTCGCGAATGGGCTGGCCGTCGGTTTGCCGCTTTCTCAACAACCGGATCAGCGGCGGCCCGATGACGAAACTCACCACCAGCGCGGTAATCACCGCGCCCCCGGTCCGGAATGTCAGGTAGCGGAAGACATTGAACGGCGCGAACTGATCGGCCAGAGGGTAGAGGAGATGGAACAGCATGGCTTTCCCCTACTCCCCATTCACCGCGCGCGCCGAACCGGATCGGCCCGCGTCGAGACCGCGCAGGGCCTCGACCACGACGCCCATGCGGCTTCCCGCCGATCCCTTCACGCTCACCACGTCCCCGGCCCGAATAGAGGCGGTCACCAGCGGCGCCAGGGCCGCGGAGTCGGCCGCATGTCCACCCCGCATATTCGTGGGCAATGAGTCGAACAGATGGATCATGGCCGAACCGGCCGCATACACGAGATCGATCCCGTGTTTTTGAAGCGGACCAAGCAGGGCCGCGTGCAGGGCCGGCGCATCGTCGCCCAGTTCGAGCATGTCGCCGACAACGGCGATGAGCCGGCCACCGGGACCCGTCCGCGCCCGGCCCAGAACCTCGAACGCGGCGGCCATCGAGACCGGGCTGGCGTTGTAGCTGTCGTCGATCAACTCAAAGGTTCCGCCGTCAATGGCGATAGGGCTCCGCCGCCCCCGCCCCTTGGGAGCCGAGACCTCGCCGAGCACCCTCGCCGCCGACCGGATATCGGCGCCAACCGCGCCCGCCACCGCCAACACGCACAGGCTGTTGATCACCCAATGATCGCCTGCGACATTCAGCCGGTATTCGAGCTCTTCGCCGTCCACCGAGGCTCGAACCGTCGAGCCCATGGCGCCGGCGTCCACCCCGAGCAAGCGGACCCGCGCATCGGCGTGACGGCCGAAGCCGATAATCGTGCCGATGCCGCGGTCGCCGGCGGCCCCAACAAGACGCGCGAACTGGGAGTTGTCGCGATTGAGGACCGCGATGCCGCCCTCCACCACACCGCTGAAGATCTCGGCCTTGGCGTCGGCGATGGCTTCCAGGCTCGCGAAGTGGGCCTTGTGAACCGCTTCGACGGCGGTGATCGCCGCCACGTTCGGCCGGGCCATCCGCGACAGTGGCTCGATTTCGCCCGGATGATTCATGCCCATTTCGAAGACGCCGAAGGAAACGGACTTGGGCATGCGCGAGAGGCTCAAGGGCAGGCCCCAGTGATTGTTCAAACTGCCGTCGTTGGCCGTGGTCGGGGCCTGAGCGCCCAGAACCACCCTCAAAGCTTCCTTGACGCTGGTTTTTCCGACACTGCCCGTGATGCCGGCGATGCGGGCTTGGGTGCGAGCCCGCGCCGCGCGCCCGAGATCCTCGAGCCCCCGCAGCGTATCCGCCACGACAAGCATCGGCGCATCGGCGTCGAGCGCCGGCGGAACGCGGGACACCATGATCGCCGCCGCCCCATTGGCCAGGGCCTCGGCCACGAATTCATGGCCATCGAAGCTCGGTCCCTTGAGGGCGACGAACAGATCGCCGGGATGGAGCGTCCGCGTGTCGATGGAAACTCCGCTCGCCCGCCAGTCGCCATGGGCGCGGCCGCCGGTGGCCTTCGCCGCCGCGTCGCGCGTCCACAGGGTCGAAGCCGAGGTCATCGGTCGATCTCCTCGGCGGCGGCCCGCGCCACTTCGCCATCGTCGAACGGCACCACCCGCTCTCCGATGGTCTGGCCGGTCTCGTGGCCCTTTCCGGCGATCACCAGCACGTCGCCGGCCTCGAGTTGCGATATGGCGTGGGCGATGGCCTCGGCGCGATCACCGATTTCGACCGCTTCGGGACACGCCGCGAGAATCTGCCGGCGGATGTTCGCCGGCGCCTCGCCGCGAGGATTGTCGTCGGTGACCACGGCCTGGTCCGCCAACTCGGCGGCGATGCGCCCCATCTCGGGCCGCTTGCCTGGATCGCGGTCCCCGCCGCAGCCGAAGACGACCGACAGCTTGCCCCGGGCTTGCGGGCGAAGCGCGCGGAGCACCGAAGCCAGCGCATCCGGCGAATGCGCGTAATCCACGTAGACGCTGGCGCCGGAGTTCATGCGCGCCACCCGTTCCAGCCGGCCCGGCACGCCCCGCAGCGTCGCGAGCGTCGCCAAGGCGGCCCAGGTGTTGGCGCCCGTGGCCACCGCGAGCCCCAATGAACCGAGCGCGTTCCATGCCTGGAAGTCGCCCACCAGCGGCAGTATCAGTTGGGTGGTTTCGCCGCCGACGGTTACCGTCAACCGCTGGCCGTCGCCAACCGCCTCGATGCCGTCCAGCCGGATATCGCGCCCCCGCGTCCCGAATGTCAGAACCCGCAGCCCCCGTCGCTCCGCGATCGCCTCCATGTCCGCCGCATGGGGCGCGTCGGCGTTGAGAACGGCGGTTCCGTCGTCGGCGACGAGATCGGAAAACAGGCGGGCCTTGGCCGAAAGATAAGCGTCGGCGGAGCCGTGGTAGTCGAGATGATCGCGAGACAGATTGGTGAACGCCGCGGCCGCGATGCGCACCCCGTCCAGACGATGCTGGGCCAAGCCGTGGCTCGACGCCTCCATGGCCAGATACTCCACCCCGGTCACCTTGAGCCGGGCCAGCGTGCGATGCAACCGCACCGGATCGGGCGTAGTCAGGCGGCCGCTGATTTGAACATTGGGAGCATGGAGGCCGAGGGTGCCGAGACTCGCCGCCTTGTGGCCGAGACCCGCCCAGATCTGACGCAGGAACCACACCACGGATGTCTTCCCATTGGTTCCGGTGACCGCCGCCACCGTCGCGGGCTGATCCGCAAAGAACCGCGCCGCCATGAGGGCGAAACGGCGGCGCGGGTTCTCGTCGACAATAAGAGGGATCCCCCGCCGATCCAGATCGGCGGCGGTTCCCCGGTCATCGGCTCCGGGCGGAGCCAGGATGGCCACCGCGCCCCGCTCGATCGCGCCCCCGATGAAGTCGCGCCCGTCGGCCCAGCTGCCCGGCAAGGCCGCGAACAGGAAGCCGGGCTTGACCTGCCGCGAGTCGGAGGTCAGTCCGGCGATCTCCGTCTGAGCGGTGTCAACGGCAACGGTCACTTCGATAGGGTCTCCTCTCAACAAATCAATTAGACGCAAGCTGGGGTCCCCGAACGTTTGCGATCGCTTTGCCGATGGCGACACGCAGGGCTTGCTCGCGGGATTTCTTCGTCCGATGCACCAGCGGCGCCGATTCGTCATCCATGACCGGGGCCAGACCCATCATCGGCGCCATGCGGCGGACCACCGCGCCCACCACCGGCGCGGCCACCCAGCCGCCGGTGGCGTAATTGTAGGTGCGCTTGTTTCCCTGTGGCTCGTCGATCAGCGCCAGCACCACATAGCGCGGGGCATCCATGGGAAACGCGCCGACGAACGAAGAGATGCGCTTGTCGCGGCGATAACGGCCGGAAATCAGCTTTTCGGCGGTTCCGGTTTTGCCGCCGACCTTGTAGCCGGCCACCTCGGCGTTGCCGCCCGTTCCGTACCGGACCACGAGCCGCATCAGCGCGCGCATCTTTCGCGACGTGGCGGCGGAGAACACCCGCTCGCCGGCCGGCGGCTGCGCCCCGTCCAGCGCGAGGATGGTGGTCGGCCGGAGAATGCCGCCGTTGACCACGGCCGCCACGGCCTGGGTCAACTGCAGGGGACTGACGGCAATGCCGTGGCCGAAGCTGACCGTCATCGTATTGATCTCCCGCCACGGCGACGGCTTCAGGGGCGCCCCCACTTCCGGCAATTCGATGGAAGCGCGGCTCAGCAAGCCCAAACGCCCCAGGTAGTCGCGCTGCGCCGGACCGCCCACCTGCATGGCCATCTGCGCGGCGCCGACGTTCGACGAATACACCAGGATCTCGGGGACGGAGAGCCAGCGGTTCTTGGCGTGATAGTCGGAGATGGTGTAGTGCGCGACGCGGAGCGGCTTGCTGGCGTCGTAGCCGCCGTTGAGCGAGGTCACTCCCGTATCCAACCCCATGGCGATGGTAAACAATTTGAACGTGGAGCCCATCTCGTAGACACCGGTGGTCACCCGGTTGAACCGGTCATCGGCTTCATCGGCTCCCGTGGCGTTGGGGTCGAAGTCGGGCAAGGATACGGTCGCCAGCAGTTCGCCCGTGTGGATGTCGAGAACGAGACCGGCGGCGCCCACCGCGCGAAATTCCCGGACCGCGGCGGCCAGTTCCTCGCGCATGGCGTTCTGGATGCGGAGATCGATGGAAATCCGCACGCCCTCGCCGCCGCCAAGCTGGCGATTGAACGACTTCTCGACGCCGGCGATCCCCTCCCCGTCCACATCGGTAAGGCCGAGCACGTGAGCGGCGGCGCTTCCCTGCGGATAGACGCGCCGCTCCTCGTCCACGAACCCCACGCCCGGTATTCCCAGAAGGTTCACGGCGTGCTGTTCGTCGGGGATGAGGTTGCGCCGGATCCAGACGAACCGCCCGTCGCCGGCCAGCTTCGCCGCGAGGCGGTCGCGGTTGAGTTCGGGGAACAATGCGACCAGTTTTTCCGCCGCCTCTTCGGGGTCGATGATTTCGCGGGGATCGGCGTAGACGGAGGCGGTGGGCAGGCTGGTGGCCAGCAGAACCCCGTTGCGGTCGCGGATATCGCCGCGCGCGACCACCGGCCGCGACGGATCGCCGGCAAGACCCAATCGTTCGACCTGGGCGAAAGCCGTCAGGTCGATGACGCGCGCCGCGACGATCAGAAACGCGAGCGCGAACACCGCTCCGGCCATCAGAAGCCGGTTGCGGGCCACGTCCAGCGCCCGCGACCGCGTTCCCTCCAGGCGGATCGGGCGCCCGCCGGATCTCCGCAAGCCACTCTGCCGGGACTCGGTCATGGGCGGTCCTCCTTAAAGGATGCGGGGAAGGATGCGGGGGAGGATACCGGCGCTGAAACGCCGAGCTTCTTGTTCTTGTCGGATGGATCGGCATCTTCGTCTTCTTGCGCGTCTTCGCGCAGCGCGGCGAAGGTGCTCAATTGATCGGGCTGAATCGGTTCCATGTGAAGGTGCTCGGTCGCGAGCCGGCGCAAGCGCCTTGCCTCCACCAAGTGACTGAATTCGGCCCGCAGGACGTGAACGGCGCGATGTTCGTATGCGATGTCCCTGTTCAGCGCGGCGAGCTCTTCTTCCAAGTCCTGAACCTTGTATTTGACGGAGAACAACACCAGGGCCAGTCCCCCGGCGAGAACCAGGAAGAGCATCGTGGTCTGCTTCCACACCGTCGACCAGCCAGTCATGCCGCTTTCCTTTCTCTTGTTGTTCTTGCTCTTGAGGTTTCCGGCCATGGCGGCGCTCCGGTCCGCTCGGCGGCGCGCAAACGCGCCGAACGGGCGCGGGGATTGGCGGTGACTTCGGCCGCCGAAGGGCGGAGGGCCCGGCGATGCAGGAGGCGAAAACTGGGAGCGGGGCTATCTTCAGCTCCCACTTCGGGCGCGTGCCGAGAGGGCCGTGGCGCGGCGCCGCCGCGGGCGCGGAGAAACGTCTTGACCGCGCGGTCCTCGAGGGAGTGAAAGGCCACCACGCACAGCCGCCCGCCCGGACCAAGGAGCCGCTCGGCGGCGCGGAGGCCGCGATCCAGCTCGCCCAATTCGTCGTTGACGTGGATTCGCAAGGCCTGAAAGGTGCGGGTCGCCGGATCGATGCCGTCGCGGGTGCGCGGCAGGACGCGGTGGACGATATTGGCCAACTGGGCCGTGCGGGCAATCGGCGCATCGTCGCGGGCACGTACAATGGCGCGCGCGACTCGGCGCGAGGCGCGTTCCTCGCCATACGTCCAGAGAATGTGGGCGAGCTCGGCCTCGCCCAGCTCGTTCACCGCATCGGCCGCGGACACGCCGCGGTCGGGATCCATGCGCATATCCAACGGACCGTCGGCGCGGAACGAAAACCCCCGATCCGGCGTTTCGAGCTGGTTGGACGAAACGCCGAGATCCATGGCGACGCCGTCCACCCGTTCGACGCCGTGGGCGGCCAGCAGCGCGATCATGTCGCCGAACGCGCCGCGGAGCACGCTCAGCCGACCCGCGTAGCGGCAGCACATGTCGCCGGCGCGGCCGCAGGCCTCGGGGTCGCGATCAATTCCGAACACAACGCACTGGGCGGCGTCGAGAATGGCCCGGGTGTAGCCGCCGGCGCCGAAGGTGGCGTCCACGTATAGGGCGTCGGCGCGGGGAGCCAACGCCTCCACCACTTCTCCCAGCATCACCGGCGTATGGATGGGAGCCGCCGTCACTCTTTCTCACTCCCGTGGGCCGCGCCACTCCCGATCGGCTTGAGCGGCTTGAGCGGCAGGGTAACGCCGCGGGCGCGGGCGCGATCGAAGGACTGCTTGCTGCGCTCCCGGTAGGTTTCGGGATTCCACACCTGACACCGCCCGCCGCGCCCGACGAACATGGCCTCGCCGGACATCCCGGCATGGTCGAGCAGCTCGGCCGGCAGAACCACGCGGCCCTCCGGGTCAAACGGCAGCGCATGGGCGCTTTCCAGAATCACCGAAGCCATGTCGTCTTGCTCGTCCGAAAACAGGTCCAGATCGTCGACGCTTTCGGCGACGCGAGTCATGAAAGCCTCGCCGCAAACCTCTATGGCCGGAAACTTGAACAGCGGGAATGCGTAAACGCCGGCGAAGCTGGATTCCGACGCCGCCGCCAGCAAGCCGTCGCGAAACAGCTTGGGCACCGATACCCGGCCCTTCTTGTCAATCTTGTTGACGTGCTTGCCAACCAGCAACGGCATTTCGGACCCCAGAGAAACCTCACCACCGGCGCCCGTTTTGGATCGCCGATTCGCCACAAACGCAAGCCGCTCCCAAATAGCCCACTTTGCGGGGTATTATGGGATATCATGGGCATTAATGGGCGTCAATGGGATACAATGAAATTACATAGATAAATTAACTGTAAACAAGGACTCAAAAGAATTCAAAAGCAGCTAAAATAAGTTGTTTTCAAGATCGAGGGGTTCCCGGTACATGCGAATCTCGCGCATCGTTTAGGCGTATTGTCACCATGATGCGCCAGTGACCGGCCTAGTCAAGAAAAAGCGCACACGAATGTTCGATGAATGTTCTCATTTCGGAAAGGAACGAGAACGAAGACGGAACGATGGAAAAAACGCCAGACGGCCTGTAAGCCGGGTTCTGTACCCGGGCACGCGGCCCGGGCGATGGCCATTCATCTGGGACGTCCGTTACCGGACGCCTCGCGCGACCGACCCGGACGGCGGCGCGGAAACCCGCCTGCCGGCCGAAGCCGGCGCGCCGTCCCTACTTGGTCTTGCTCCCGGTGGGGTTTACCGTGCCGCCGCCGTTGCCGGCGGCGCGGTGCGCTCTTACCGCACCCTTTCATCCTTACCGGCGGGCCGAGGCCCCGGCCGGCGGTTTGCTTTCTGTGGCACTTTCCCTAGGGTCGCCCCCGCCGGGCGTTACCCGGCACCGTGTTTCCGTGGAGCCCGGACTTTCCTCCCCCAGCGAAGCCAAGCCCCGCCAAAGGCGGCCATCCGGCCATCTGGCTATATCAGGTTAGACCTGGAAAAACTGAGGTCAAGAGCGCTCGCAGTTTGACTGATGCGCTCTTGCGGAAATCAGTTGCCTCTGCCATATTGGAGGAACGGTGTAGTATTTACACTATGGAGGATAAATGCCGCTCAACATCAAGGACGAGCGAACCCACGAATTGGCGCGCCGCCTGGCCGCTGTCACCGGAGAGACCATGACCGAGGCGGTGCGCAACGCCTTGCGGGAGCGCTTGAAACGGCAGGTGGCGAGCCGTGGCGCCCGACCACTGCGCGAGCGGCTGCAGGAAATTGCCGATCACTGCGCGGGGTTGCCGGTTGTTCGGGAGCGTTCGGAGGACGAAATCCTAGGATATGACGAACGCGGGCTACCGGGCTGATGGTGATCGACACCTCGGCCATCGTCGCTATCTTCCAAAACGAACCAGAAGCCCGTCGTTTTCTGGAGCTTATCGAGGCCGACGCTATCCGGTTGATGTCCGCCGCATCCTATGTTGAAGCGGCGATCATCATTGAGGATCGGTTCGGCTACGACGGCATCCGGGATCTGAAGCTGTTCCTCACCGAGGGGGGTATCGACATCGAACCGGTTACCTTCGACCAAGCTGAAACGGCGCGGGAAGCCTATCGCAAATACGGCCGAGGCAATCACCCGGCTGGTCTGAATTACGGAGATTGCTTCGCCTATGCGTTGGCCAAGACCACCGGCGAACCGCTGCTATTCAAGGGCAACGATTTCGCTCAAACAGAAATTGATCCCGCTGCTTGAGCTTTTCGACATATAGCGTGCGTAGCTGCCGTCGATCGTGGGCATCAACCAAAGCAAAAACCGATAGGTTTCTTCAAGCGCCGCTCCGGTTTGGCGGGAGTTGTCCGGAAACGCAATCGCCACGTTGTATCCTCCTTAAACCAAAAAAACGGCGTCCAGGGGGCTGAAGCCCCCTGGACGCAAGACGTAATGATGTAAGGATCCAAGAACTAAAAGGTCCTGGCAAGCCGCAAACCGATGCAGTAGCTCCGGAGGTCGGAGTTGTACCCGCTGCGATCGGCCGAACGAAGGTACCTGGAGTCGAAGTCCCAGGAACCGCCGCGCAACACACGGCGATTTCTGTCGCCACCCTTCGTCCAGGCGCCACCATCATCGGGCGCCCCCTCGTAAGTATCGTGCCCAACGTCCTCCACCCATTCCCAGACGTTACCATGCATGTCAAACAGGCCCCATGGATTCGGGTTATATGATCCCACCTCCGTCGTCTTGCCAACGTTGTCGTTACAATTCGCATCCTTTTCAGTGATGCAATCGCCACTAGAATAGCGCGTCGCGGCGCCGGCACGGCAGGCATATTCCCATTGCGCCTCGCTGAGCAGGCGGTAGCTTTTGCCCGTTTGCTTGCTCAACCAATCCACATAGGCCTTGGCGTCGTCCCGGCTCACATTGATCACCGGCCGTCGCCCACGCCCCCAGCCTTGATCACCGGGCTGTTTCACCCACTGTTTCACCCCCGCAGTCTCGCAAAACCGGTCATACTCCTCGAACGTCACCGGATACCGCCCCACCGCAAACCGATATCCGATCGTCACCTTGTGCCGGGGCTTTTCGTAATCTTGGGCGTCCTTGTCCGTATCGGGCGAGCCCATCATGAAGTCGCCCGCCGGCAACACCACCATCTCCGGACACCACGGCTCGTCGATGTCACGGAATACCGAGAAATCCGGAAGATCCTCGGGCGCGGAAGATTTCTTCGCGGCCCGGGACGGCGACGGCTTGGACGGTTCCGGCACCGGCTCGGAAGCCGGCTCCCTCGCCCCCGGCGCGCCGAGCAGGGCTTCGATGTCCTCGACGAGTTGCTGGAAACCACCGTGAGAGCGATCGCCCCGCCACCCGTTCAGATCCGCCGACTGCAGACTGCGAAAACCCAGTGGGGCTCTCACGGGTTCCAGGAACGCCGGTGTTAGAATGCCGCGCTCCCGGGCGTCCGCCGCCTCTTCCCGCACCCAGTGGGAGGCGACGCCGGCTTCCGACCATAGCGAAATGACGCAGCGGGCCGCCGAAAGTTGCGCGTCGATGACCTCGTCGAAGCGCCGCCCGGCCGGGATCCGCCGGTCCCACCACACCGACCAGCCCTGGGTCTCAAGAGCCTCGGCGAGCGTCCGCGCCGTCTCCACGTCCGTGCGCGCGTAACTGATGAAAATGTCGGCCATGGCTCCCCCGCAGCCCGCCATTTTGCCGCCGAACGCCAGGAATCGCCAAAGGATTTATTCCCTCGGCCGTCACCGCTAGGCGCGGAGCGACGAAGCCCAGCCGCGAAGCCCCCCTCGCCGTCACCGCGAGGAGCGGAGCGACGCGGCGGTCCAGTTGGACGCGTGCGCTAGGCGGCGGTACTGGATCGCCGCGCCTTCGGCTCGCGACGACGGCCGGGGAACGCGGCGGCGCTCGCCACGACCGCGTTGAAGGCGAGTTCGCGGAGGCGGACGAGAGCTTTACGAAGGGAAATCTACTGTGCATGGGGTTGTTTTCGAAAAAAGCGTCGATCCCCCTCCCCCCGTATTCCGATATCGTCATTCTCACACGCGCAACAAATTCCCTTTGGGCCGTGTCACGGTTTGGCGGGACAATGGGTCAACTCGATCCCCAAACGCAGGGCCAATCGAGGCCACTGAACCTACGAACGCGGGAGGTTTTCATGGAACAAAGCTTCGGTTCCAAGCTGCTTGGCTGGTTTCTACAGACGATCGATGTGCTGCAACATCAGATCCTTTCCCGTGAGCACATGGTCCAGGTCCCGGCCATCATGGTGACATTCGTCCTGGCATGGCTGCTCGCGCAGACGGTCGGCCCCGGATTGCGACGAGTTTTCCACCACTTGGCCGTCGATCGCGAGCAAGAGGAGTTCTACCATTCCGCGTTGCTGCCCCTGTTCCTGCCGGCGACATGGATGGTGGCGCTGTGGATTTCCAAACTGACCGCCGTCCGCTACGGCTGGCCGGTCAATCTCGTGGACATCGTACTCGACTTGTCCGCCGCATGGCTGGTCGTCCGTTTCGCCTCGGCGCTCATTCCGAACGCCCTGGCGTCGCGCGTCGTGGCGATCGTCGCCTGGACGGTGGCCGCTCTGAGCATTCTCGGATTGCTGAGGCCGGCGATCGATGTGCTTGCCGCCGCTTCGTTCTCGCTGGGCGCCAGCCGTACGTCGTTGCTGGTTTTGCTCGAGGCGGTCATGACCGCGGTCGTTCTCATATGGGCCGCCGTGGTGATCGCGCGCATCGTCGAACGGCGAATGAGCCGGATGACCTCGTTGAGCCCGAGCTTTCAGGTCCTGTTCGGCAAGCTGTTCAAGTTCTGCCTCATCGGGCTCGCGATCGTGTGGTCGCTCGGAACCTTCGGGATCGATCTGACGGCGTTCGCCATTTTCACGGGCGCCCTCGGCGTTGGCCTCGGTTTCGGTCTGCAGAAAAGCGTGGCGAACCTGTTCGCCGGTGTCATCCTGCTGCTCGACAAGTCGATAAAACCCGGCGATATCATTGAAGTCGGAGGCACGTTCGGATGGGTCATGGCTGTGCGCGCCCGCTACGTGGAGGTTGAAACGCGCGACGGCACCGAGTTTCTGATCCCCAACGAGGATATTATCACCCAGAAGGTCTTCAACTGGACCCATCAGGATGACAACGTGCGTCTGAAGCTGCCCGTGCGAGTCGCCTACGACGCCGATGTCCGCAAGGCGCTCTTCCTGATGAGCGAAGCCGCCGGCCGCACCCCGCGCGTGCTCGAGGACCCGCCGCCAAGTCCACGGGTCATTGGTTTTGGGGAAAACGGGGTCGAACTGGAACTCCGTTTCTGGATCGCCGATGTCCGCAACGGCGTCCACAATGTCTCGAGCGAGGTATTGATCGAGGTTCTCGATCTGTTTCAAGAACACCGCGTGCGTGTTCCGCTGCCGCAGCGCGACCTCTACATCCATAAGCTTCCGGAAGGGTTCACGCCGTCGCGAGCGTTTCCACGAGGCCTTTGAGCAGCCGCGCGGTTTCGAAGTCGATGCGGCCGTTGACGCGGGCGGGGCGGAAGTGGCGCTGGAAGGCTTGGAGGGTTTTGAACAGGTTCCCGGTTTCGTAGCCAACGTCCGCGAGCATGTCGCGCACCACGCCTGGGTCCATGAGGCAGTCGGCGGATTCCGCCGGCCACGAGCCCACGCCGGCGGCGGCCAGCCTTTGCCAGTCGAACAGCTCGCCGGGGTCCATCTTGCGCCGGGGGGCCACGTCGGAATGGCCCATCACGTTGCGGGCCGGGATGGCGTGGCGCCGAACGATGTCCCACGCCAGTTCCACCAGCGCCGCCGTCTGCGCCTCCGGGAACGGGCGGTAACCGAATTCGTGGCCGGGATTGACCAATTCGATGCCGATGGACCGCGCGTTGATATCGGTGTGTCCGCGCCAGTACGAGACGCCGGCGTGCCACGCGCGGTGACCTTCTTCCACCAGCCGGATGACGGTTCCGTCCTCGTCGACCATGTAGTGGGCGCTGACCTTGGCCTCGGGGTCGCACATCCGCGCCCGGGCGGCCTCGGCGGTTTCCATGCCGGTGTAGTGCAGCACCAGCATGTCGACGGCGGCGCCCTCGGGACGCGGATCGAAATTGGGCGACGGACAAACGCGGATCATTTCTAAACCACCGGTGTGGGGGGCGGCGCCGGCGGCATCGGCGGCGGCGCCGGCCTGAGAAAGTGGATCATCGCCACGCCCGCGAGCGTCACCAGGCCGCCCAGGATGATGCGCGTGGTCAGCGGCTCGTCCAGGATCAGGACGGCCAGAAACACCGCCAGAACCGGCGCCAGCAGCATCAATGGCACCACGCGGTTCACCTCGTATTTGCGAATCAGATAGTACCACAGGCCATAGCCGGTGATGGACGAGCCGACGGCCATGAACACGACCCCGCCCCAACCGCGCCAGTCGGCGTCGGCGAGGGCCCGCACCTGCCCATGTTCGAGCAGCAGGCTGGCGATGAGGAACTGCGGCAGGGCGAAAACGCTGAACCAGGCATTGAGAACGAAGACGTTGATTTCGCCAATCCGCTTGATGATGATGTTGGCGAGCGCCCATGCGAACGCCGCCGTCACCACCATCGACAGATGCGCCGGGCTGGGCGCGGTGGCGGGATCGCCGCCCAGCATGTATACGCCGATGAAGGCGATGGCGATGCCCGCATACTGCATGATCCCCGCCCGCTCGCGATAAACGACCGTCGCCAGGAGCAGGCTGAATGGCACCGAGAGCTGGATGGCGATGGCGGCGAGACCCGCGTCGACGCCCCGCAACCCCATGAACAGCAGACCGAAGTGCAACCCGCCGAGCACCACCGACATCGCCACGATTAGCACCCAGGACTTTCCCGGAGGCCGCAGAAAGGGAGACAATACGACAGTTACCAGCGCGAACCGGATGGCGAGCAGCAGATTGGGCGGGATCTGGCCGACGGCGACCTTGCCGACGATGAAGTTCATGGCCCAGATCAGGATCACGGCCAGCGCGGCGGTGAAATCAAGCGGCTTCATGACGGGGATTGCCCATGACCAGGTCGAAACGACGGGCGCCGCGCGCCGGCCCCTTTCCTATTTGATGCCGCGCTGCTTTTCGACCTCGTCATAGGCGGCATTGATGGCGGCCATGCGCTGATTGGCCACCTGGACGAATTCCTCCGGCATGCCCTGGGCGACCAGGGTATCGGGATGATTTTCGCGAATGAGCTTGCGATAGGCCTTCTTGATCTCCTCGTTGCTGGCGCCGCGATTAACGCCCAGCACCTCATAAGGGTCGGACTTGTCCGGGCCCATGAACGACGCGCGCACCCGTTCGAACGTTCCGGGGCCGAGCCCGAAGATCTCGCCCACTCCGCGGAGAAAGTCGAGCTCGGCCGGATGAACCTCGCCGTCGGCGCGGGCGATATGGAACAAGCCGGCGAGCAATTCCTCGAGCACCGCCGGCTCGTCGCGGAACATCCAGGCCACTTGTTTGGCATAGGGCTCGAAGCCGCGGGCGTCCTTTTTCGCCATATCGAAGATCCGGCCAACGTTCTTCACTTCCTCCGGCGGAACGTGGAAGACCTCCCTGAACGCCTTGATCTCGGCGCGGCTGACGGTCCCGTCGGCCTTCGCCATTTTGGCGCCGAGCACGATGACGGCGACGGTGAACGCCACCTGCTTCACGCCGGTGGGGCCGGCCATGTCCTCGGGCCCCTCCAATCGCGCCGGGCCTTCCTGCGCGTCGCGGAACTTGTCCACCGCATGGCCGGCGAGGCCGCCGATCAACGCTCCCAGCGGTCCGCCGAGCGCGAAACCGGCGACGCCGCCAATGACCTTTCCCCAAATGCTCATGATGCGTGTCCCGAACCGTCTGCGGGCTATACCATAGCGGGATGCCGCCGGGTGGCAAGGCCCGGCGCCGCCAAGGGATTACCCCGAGCCGTCCACGTTATCGTGAAGAGAAGCCCAGTTTTCCGATCATCGGCAGCTTGACGGCCAGGTCGTCGGGATCGATTCCGAACACCAACCCCAAAATGTTAATCTCCAGCCCCTCGTTGAGGGCGACGATCAGCCCCAGCACTCCGAATAGCGAGACCTGAAAGCCGCTGCCGCTGGGCGCCTGGGCCACCAGCCCGTTCGTCAGGTAATCCTTGCCGATGGCCGTGGGCGGCAAATCGACGGCCAATTCCGGCACCGCGCGGGCCACGTGCGCGGTGAAGGTGTTGCTGTTCGGCCCCGGCCACGCGTGGTAGCTGTCGCCGTAGGGGTAGGAACGCGCGGCGGCGTCGATCCGTTCGATGACTTCGTCGACACCGTCGCCGCGAAGATCGAACAGAATATCCGGCTCCGCTCCGAACCAGCGGCCGTCGGGCGGCCGGTTGTGGACGGCAAGCACGGGTTGACCCCGGTAGGCGCGCCAGCCGATCACCTCGTAGACCGTAAACGCCGGCGCATTGGCCGGCTTGACGGCGATCCATGTATGGACCGCGAACCGGCCGCGCCAGCCCCAGGCGCGCGCGCCGTAAACCTGGACCACCGCCTCGCGGGTGGTCTTCGGGTCGGGCGCGATCCCGGCGGATTCCCGGTTCGCCGTCCGCCAATCAGCGGCCATCGCCCAACCTCCCGTCAATACCGCGATCACCAACGCGGCCAAACCCGTCCGCCATGTCATCCTGTCCTCCGGAGGGCGGGGCGCCACCCCGCCGTCAATCATTCCGAGCGCGCCATGCCCTCAATATATTGGCGTGCTGGCCGGCTTGGAAAAGGGCGCAGCGCCAAAGTCTCGCGGGTCGCCCGCTCGACGCGATTGCCGCCGTCCGCGGAATGACGCAAACTGCAACAATTTTGAAAAGCTGTGGGGGAAGGCGGCATGAAACGGGACATCGACGGAAAGATCTACGACACCGAGGGCGCGAGGCTGATCGCCTCGCACGAGGTCGACACCACCCATACCCGCCGGGTGACCTCGCTCTACCGGTCCGCGGCGGGCGAGTTTTTCCTCGTCGAGGAACACGAGACCCACGGCCAGGATGGCGCGCTGCTCCTCCCCTTTACCGACGACATGGCCCTGAAATGGTTGGAGACCAGGGGAAAGCGGGACATCGCCGAAGAGCTGTTCAGGGACAAACCGGCGACCTTGGTCATCGAGATCGACCGGCACATGCTGCGCACCATCGACGAAACCGCCGAAGCCGCCGGGAGATCGCGGACTGAATGGTTGACGGCGGCCATCGAAGCCGCGCTCGCCGGTCAAACGGAACCGCTTTAAGATCTCGCCCCCAATTTGTCGGACAGGATCCGGCGGTAGATGGGCGCCAGGATTGCCGGCAGGACGTATATGGGCAATTGCCCGAGGGCGAAATACAAAGGGATATCCGGATCCACGCCGGACGGCAATACCGCGAGCAGCAGCGCCATGTTGCGGTTGCCGCTTGAAAAGCCGACGGTCAGCGCCGATCGCCGTCCCAGCACGGCGAACACACCCGCGCCCGCGCCCTGAAACCCGATGTAGGCCGCGAACGCTGCCGCCAGGAAAGCCAGGACATGGGACGGCTCCGACAGAAAGCGCTCCGTGACGCCGTCCATGATGGCCACGGCGAACAGCACCAGAACGAGGACCGCGATGCCGTCCATCCGCCCGGCGTTGCGCGCCAGCCTGTCGGCGCCCGCGAACCGTCGGGCGAGGGCCGCGGCGAGCAGCGCGCCGCCGATCATGGCGCCGAGCCGGACGAACAATTCGCCCGCGCCCACCGCCAGCGGCAGATTCAGGACTTCCACCGCGACGATGGGCAGCATCAGGGGCGCCAACACGGTGGCCACCACCATGACCACGAGACTGAGCGAGCCATCGAGACCGAGCAGCACGGAAAACGCCGGCGACGACATGATCGGCGGCGCCGCCGCCATCAGCACCAGCGCGGCCACCAAACCAGGCGGCGCGCCGGTCCACCACATCAGACCGGCCATGACCGCCGGCGAGATCACCAGAAGCCAGCCGACCACCCCGGCGATCGCCAGCGGCCGGCGCGCTTGCGCCACGACCTCGGCCCAGTCCAGGCGAATCGCCACCAGAAACAGGAGCCCCCACACCGAAGGCGCGAGCAGCGGTTTCAGCACGGCCGCGAGATCCGGCCACAACAGACCGGCGAAAACCCCCGCGGCGAGAATGACAGCCGCATGCCGGGCGAGGAAAGTCAGGATGGCGATCATCGCCCGTCCGGTATAGCGTGTCTGGGGGGCTGGGTCCAACGTAGGGGCAGCACGGAGGGAACAAGATGCCGGTGGGCTACGATATCATCGTCAAGGGCAACAACCTGGCCCTCCGCGATGGCTTTCTGGGATTGGCCAACGCCACCTTGGTGTTCACGGACGACGGACCGCTGCTGTTCGACACCGGCCACTACTGCAACCGGCCGGCGCTTCTAAATGGTCTCAAACGCCACGGCATGGCCCCGGGGGACGTGCGGGCGGTCTTTCTCTCGCACCTCCACTTCGACCATTGCAACAATATCGACCTGTTCGCGGACGCGCGCGTCTACGTCGGTCAGCGCGAATGGGAGTATGCGCGCCAGCCACACCCGGACGACATGTTCGTGCCGTGGCTAATCCACGAGCAACTCCAGAAGCATACGGTCGAGTTCCTGGACGGCGAACGGCGGATCTGCGGGGGCGTGTTGATCTGGGAGGAGCCGGGCGAACTGCCCTTGCTGGTGCGGTAGCGGAGAGCGCCTGGAACACTCGATGTTGTCATGGGGGAACAACACCGTTGGGAAGCGGGCGCGATTGGTGATAAAAGGCCCCGGCGCGGCAAGCATTTATGCCACCCACCAAACGCTCTGAGGGATAGAACACCGGACATGACCGCTTCAGCCAAGACCGCCGACCCTAAATCCACGGATTACAAGGTCGCGGACCTTTCGCTGGCCGAATGGGGCCGGAAGGAAATCGAGATCGCGGAAACCGAAATGCCGGGCCTGATGGCTTGCCGCGATGAATACGGCCCGCGAAAGCCGCTGAAAGGCGCTCGCATCGCCGGATCGCTGCATATGACGATCCAGACCGCCGTTCTGATCGAGACCCTGCAGGCCCTGGGGGCCGAGGTTCGCTGGGCGTCGTGCAATATCTTCTCCACCCAGGATCACGCCGCCGCCGCCATCGCTGTGTGCGGAACCCCGGTCTACGCCGTCAAGGGCGAGACGCTGGAGGAATACTGGGACTACGCCGACCGGATTTTCGCCTGGCCGGATGGGAGTTTGGCCAACATGATCCTCGACGACGGCGGCGACGCGACGCTGTATGTCCTACTCGGCGCCCGCGCCGAAGCGGGCGAAGACGTTCTTTCCAATCCCGAATCCGAGGAAGAGGAGGTGTTGTTCGCCCAGATCGAGAAGCGCATGGCCGCGTCACCAGGCTGGTTCGCCAAATTGCGGGACTCGATCCACGGCGTCACCGAGGAAACCACCACCGGCGTTCACCGCCTGTATCAGATCAAGGAGCAGGGGCGGCTGCCCTTCCCCGCCATCAACGTCAATGACTCGGTGACCAAATCCAAGTTCGACAACAAGTATGGCTGCCGCGAGAGCCTGGTCGACGGCATCCGCCGCGGAACCGATGTGATGCTGGCGGGCAAGAAAGCCGTTGTCTGCGGTTACGGCGATGTGGGCAAGGGATCGGCGCAGTCCCTGCGCGGAGCCGGCGCGCTGGTTCAGGTCACCGAAATCGATCCCATTTGCGCCCTGCAGGCGGCGATGGACGGGTTCGAGGTCGTCACCCTCGAAGCGGCGGCCTCCTACGCCGACGTGATCATCACTGCCACCGGCAACGTGGACGTGGTGACCATCGAGCACATGCGGCGGTTCAAGGACATGGCCATCGTTGGCAACATCGGCCACTTCGATAACGAGATTCAGGTGGCGGGCCTGAAGAATTTCAAATGGACCAACATCAAGCCGCAGGTGGACATGATCGAGTTCCCGGACGGAAAGCGCATGATCCTACTTTCCGAGGGACGGCTGCTTAACCTGGGCAACGCCACCGGTCATCCGAGTTTCGTAATGTCGGCCAGCTTCACCAATCAGGTTCTCGCGCAAATCGAGCTCTGGACCAAGGGCGAGGAGTACGGCAAGGACGTCTACATCCTGCCGAAACACCTCGACGAAAAGGTCGCGCGCCTTCACCTCGGCAAGCTGAGCATGGAACTGACGAGGCTTTCCAAGAAGCAGGCGGACTACATCGGCGTGCCACAAGAAGGCCCGTACAAGTCGGATCTGTACCGGTACTGAGCGGCGATCGACCAAGGAACGGGAATGCTCCGCCGATAGCGAAACGTTCCCTTCGTTCGACTCGGCTTGGCCCCGTGCATTGCCGTGAGTTAGCAGGACCCGGCGTTCTTCCGGCGCTTGTTCAAGCGTCACACCGGAGCGACGCCAGCCCGCTAGCGTCAGCGGTTTCGCTCGGTTGGTAAGCTGGAGTCATCCTCGGAACCATTTCGGGCCGCCGCGCGTTACCCTGCACCATACCCGCCGGAATAACAGAAGGACGCGATCCATGGCGAAAGATGCTATTGAACTGCTAAAAGCGGATCATGATCAGGTTAAGGACATGCTGATGGAGCTAACGGATACGACGAAGCGCGGGGTCAAGACGCGCTCCAAACTGGTCGAAGAGATCGCGAAGGAAATTAAGATTTACTCGAAAATCGAAGAAGAGATCTTTTATCCGGCCTTCAAAGCGGCGGGGGGAAGCGACCACAATAGGATGAACTACGAGGCGCTGGAAGAGCACCGCGCCGTCGAAAAGCTCGTGCTGCCCGATCTCCTGAAAACGGATCCCGGGAGCGACGAGTTTTCCGGGCGTGCGAAGGTGCTCGAGGAACTCATCGAACATCATGCCGACGAAGAGGAAGAATCCATGTTCCCGCTGGCGGAGCAAACCTTATCGCAAGAGGAACTCGAGGCGCTTGGAGAAAAAATGGCGGCTCGCAAGGAGGAATTGCGGACCCGGATGTAGCGGTCAAAAGCGTCGTTCGGCTAGCCGATCCAGCAGGCCCGCCGCGAACTGAGACAAGGTGTCGTCACGGGCGCCCATGACCACGATCCGATCGCCCGGACGGGCCAGTTCCAGAAGTTTGTCACCGCATTGGGCGCGCTCGGCAAAGGCCCAAGCCGTTCGCCCGCGCGCCCGGACCGCGTCAACGATATCGCGGCTGGAGACGCTCCGGTCGACGGTGCCGCCGAAATAGACCGGGTCGGGCATGACCAATATATCTTCGCGACGTAATTCGCCGGCGAAGCAATCGACGAAGGCGTCCTTCATCAGCCGCAGGGGCCCGAAACCATGGGGCTGGAACAGGATCAACAATCGTCCGGGAAACGCATGGAGGGTGGCCAGCGTGGCTTCGATCTTGTCCGGGTTGTGGGCGAAATCGTCGATGACCGTGACGCTGCCCGCCGCGCCCACGCGATCGAGCCGGCGCCGGAGGCCGGTGAACCCTTGAAGCGCCAACGCGGCCTCTTCCAAAGGCACGCCGCAGCCGCGGGCGGCGCCGAGAGTTGAGAGCGCGTTGGCGACGTTGTGGCGTCCCGGCACGGCCAAACGCACCGAAGCGGTGGCGCCGGTGGCGCGCTCGCGCACATCGAAGGCGATGCCGTCGGGCGAGGGAACCAGGTTGTCCGCTCGCAGACTTGCCGCGGGGTCGGATAGGCTGATGGAGATCGCCTTGCCGGGCGCGATCCCCGCCGTCTCGGCGTTGTCCAGGTTCACAATCGCCGTCTCGGCCTTGGCGATGAAGTCCCGAAAGAGCGCGCGTAACTCGCCGAGAGACTTGTGATCCAGCGCAATATTGTTCAGCACCGCGATCCGCGGGGTGTAGAGGGCGATGGAGCCGTCGCTTTCGTCCACCTCGCTCACGAACAGATCGCTATCGCCGACCAGCGCGCTGGCGAACGGCGCGTCGGCGGTCACGAAATTCTTCATCACCGCGCCGTTGACGATGGTCGGGCGGCGGCCGGTATCATGTAAAATCCAGCCGATCATCCCGGTGACGGTGGATTTGCCGCTGGTGCCGCCCACCGCGATGCCGGTGGGCGCGGCGTTGAACAGCTCCGACAATAAATCGGCGCGCGACATCCGGCGGACGCTTAAACGATTTGCCGCCCGCACGTCGGGCACCGTGTCCTCGATGGCGGCCGACGCCACCAGGATCTGATCGGGGCGGGTCAGGCCGCTGCCGTCCTGGGGAAACAGCGGGATGCCGCGGGCGCGGAGAAAATCGAACTTCTGCGCGGTGCGTCCCTGGTCTAGCATGCGGTCCGAGCCCTCCACCACGTGGCCCCGGGCTCGCAGGATCAGAGCCAGCGGCAACATGCCGCTACCGCCGATCCCGCAAAAGAAGTAACGCTTGTGCCCAGTCATCCGCCGATGAGTACAACCGCCGGACGGACCTGACAAGCAGACCGGGAACGAGGACCAATCGCGTGCATGGAGAAATGTTCAGAATTGGCGTGGTGGCCCCCGGCTCGCGCATCGATTCGGTCATCGCCGATCGGGTCGCGGACGTGGCCGCCCGGCTGTATCCCGAGCGAACGCCCGAGATCTTCTATCATCCGCAATGTTTTCTCTCGTCCGGACATTTTGCCGGCGACGACGGCGCGCGCGCGGCCGCGTTTCTCGATATCGCCAACGACGACAGCGTCGATGCCCTGTGGTTCGCGCGCGGCGGTTACGGCGCCTGCCGAATTGCCGAGGCCGTCCTGGCGGGGCTGACGGATCGGGCCAGGGCAAAGCTTTATCTCGGATACAGCGACGCCGGCAGCCTGCTCGGGGGTCTTTACAGCCAAGGATTTGGCGGACTGGCGCATGGACCCATGCCGTCCGACATCCTGCGCGCGGGCGGGGAGGCGGCCATTCAACGGGCGCTCGCTTATCTGGTGGACCGCTCCGAGAGCGCGCTGGAGCCCAGCGTCTCCGGGCACACGGATACCGCGGCCTTCAACATCACCATTCTCAGCCAGTTGCTCGGCACGCCGCTGCAGCCCGACCTGACCGGTCATGTCCTGATGCTCGAGGAGGTATGGGAGCATATGTACCGCATCGATCGCTCGTTGTTTCACATTACCAACAATCCCGGCATCCGGCGGGTGGCGGGCATCAGGCTCGGCCGCTGCAACGACATCCCGCCCAACGATCCGGATTTCGGCGAAACCGAGGAAGACGTGGTCCGGCACCGGTGCGAACGGTCCGGAATCTCCTATCTCGGCCGCGCCGACATCGGCCACGACATCCACAACAAGGTTGTGCCGTTCGGCCGCCTACCCATCCCGCTCTAGTCTTCCGATTGATTTAGCATTGTTCGCTTTCGCGCCAGCCATTTTTCCCACTCCGCTTTTGAATATTCCCGAATTGGCTCGTCAGTCATACGCTCGGCTTTGACCACGGCATCGGTTAAGGCTCGAAAACATTCGGTCCACGCGGATTTAATCTCTGCCCGCGATGCTTCGACCTTGATGAAGTTGCTGGTCCTGATCAGAACGTCGCGGAAAAGTTCCTCCACGGCCTTCGACAGCCCGCGCTGTTCGAGCCCCGCTTTCACCGCTCCGCAATCCAGATTCGTCGAACCCGAGAGCATGAGAATGAGTTCTTGCCGGAAGCGGTCCAATGACGAGTTGTGAAAACCGACGGTCCCGATCTCGTCCTCCACTTCATGAAAGAAATCGGGATGGTTGATCAAGATGGCGAGCATGGTCTTGGCGGCGACGGACAACGGATCCACGCGGGTTGCGACCGCCCGCGGGCTCTCCGCCGGCGCGGAGGTCATCGCCGACGGTTTGTTTCGCCCGAAACCCGTCCGCGCTTCGGGCCAGAGGCTGGCGCGAAAGGCGTTTCTGAACTGCGAGCGCATGTCCGGGTCGGCGATCCGCTGGGTGCGCTCCTTCAGCCGTCCCCACAGCGCCGCTCGGGCCTCCGGTGTCGCCGCCGGCCGGCCGCGCGTCTCCATCCGCCACAAAAACGCCGACAGCGGGACGGCTCCCGCGAGCAGCCGGTTAATGGCCTCGCCGCCTTGGCGGGCGATCAGGGTGTCCGGGTCATCGCCGGCCGGAAGCTCGGCGAACCGCAGCCCCTTTCCGGCGCTCAACAACGGCAGGGCCCGCTCGGCGGCCCTGACCGCCGCCCGTCCGCCGGCGGCGTCGCCGTCGAAGCAAAGCACCGGCTCGTCGGCAAGTTTCCAAAGTTCCCTGATCTGATCCTCGGTCAAGGCCGTTCCCAGCGGCGCCACCGCGTTTTCGAATCCGCCCTGGGCAAGCGCGATCACATCCATGTACCCTTCCACCACCATCACGGCGCCACGGTCGCGCGCGGCCTTGGCCGCCTGGGGTAGGCCGTACAGCAGACGCCCTTTCTGGAATACCGGGGTTTCGGGAGAATTCAGGTATTTGGGTTCGCCATCGCCGAGAATGCGGCCGCCGAAGCCGACGATCCGCCCCTTCCGGTCGGTAATCGGAAACATCACCCGTCCCCGGAACCGGTCGTAGGATGCGCGAGCGTCCTCGTCCGGGTCGATGACAAGACCCGCTTCCACCATCAAGTCCTCGGAAATCCCCTCGCGCGCGAGCGCCGCCTTGAGGCCGGAACGGCCATCCGGCGCATATCCGAGGCGAAAACGGCCGATCGCGGTCTCATCGACGCCGCGATCCCGCAAATACGCCGCCGCGTGCCTGCCCTCGGGCATGCGCAGCATCCTTTCGAAGTGAGCGGATGCCGCTTCCATGACCTCGTGCAAGGATTGCCGGCGGCGCGCGCGGTCGCGTTCCTCCGGCGTATCGGAGGGGACCGGGAGGCCCGCGTCCGCGGCGAGCCTTTCAACCGCGTCGCGAAAGTTCAGACCATCCGCCTGCATGACGAAGTCGAAGACGCCGCCATGGGCGCCGCAGCCGAAGCAGTGATAGAAGCCCTTCTGTTCGTTGACCGTGAAGGACGGGGTTTTTTCGGTGTGAAACGGGCACAACCCCTGGAATTCACGGCCCTTGGAAATGAGACGGACGCGCTTGCGAATCACATCGGCGAGACCGACGCGAGCGCGGATCTCATCGAGAAACTCATGCGGAAACGCCATGGTCCACCGCCGCGTCAGGCAAGCCGCGCCTTCGCGGCCGCTCCGGCCTTGGCGAAATCCATCCGGCCCGCGTACCGCTCCCGCAGCAGCGCCATCGCGCGCCCCATGTCCTTGAGCGAAGCGGCGCCGATCTCCTCGATGACCTCGCCGACCGCGCTTTCCACCTCCGCCTGGTTCATCTGTGGCGGCAAAAAGCGCTCGATAACGGCGATTTCATCCGCTTCCTGGCGCGCAAGGTCGAGCCGTCCTCCACGTTCGTACAACTGAATGCTTTCGCGCCTCTGCTTTATCATGGACTGCAGCAGGTCGACGATCTGGTCGTCGGTCAAGCCCGTGTGATTGTCCCTGCTCCGCTCCGCGATATCCCGGTCCTTCAGCGTGGCCAGGATGAGCCGCAGGGTCGCGACCGCGCATCCGTCCTTGGCCCGCATCGCGGTTTTCAACGCCTCGTTCAAACGCTCGCGCAAAATCATACCCCTCGCAAGAAAAACTCCGCCGCATTCTAGGCCGGTCGGCCGGCAATCCCCAATGCCAAAATCGACGGTCCGAACCACCGGACTGAGGGTTGACGGCGGTCCCGCTTTTGCTTAAGAGCGAGCACGTCGAAAAGCGGTGCTTACTCGTCTGTCGGCCAATTCCCTTTTGAGTCGCGATCGTATCCGCGCCTGGTTGATCAGGAGACCGGTGCTCCATGGCGCCAACGCCCACGCAGCGAACCGCCGCTCCCCCGAGCGCGGCGAATGACTTAAGCCGTCCGCCGGGCGCGGACGCGGCCCTCGTCCTTGAAGACGGAGCCGTTTTTTGGGGGCGTGGCGCCGGCGCCCTTGGCGTCGCCATGGGCGAGGTGTGCTTCAACACGTCCATTTCGGGCTATCAGGAAATTCTGACGGATCCGTCCTATGCGGGTCAGATCATCGCCTTCACGTTTCCGCACATCGGCAACGTCGGCGTGAACCTGGAAGACGTGGAAGCGACCACGCCGGCGGTCCGCGGCTGTGTCTTGCGGGAGTGCATTACCGATCCCGCGAACTGGCGGGCGACGGAGCATCTGAACGCTTGGCTGAAATCGTACAATCTGGTGGCCGTAACGGGCGTGGACACCCGCCGCCTGACCCGCCGCATCCGCGATGGAGGCGCGCCGAGGGGCGCGCTGATCCATGCCCCGGACGAGACGATCGACCCATTGGCGTTGCGGTTCATGGCCAGTCAGTGGCCCGGCCTCGAAGGCATGGACCTCGCCAAGGAGGTCATGTGCCGGCAAACGTATGAGTGGGACGAAACCCAGTGGACATTGGGTCAAGGTTACGGCCTGCAAACCGCTCCCGTCCGCCACGTTGTCGCCGTCGACTACGGGGCGAAACGAAACATTCTACGCTGTCTGGCGTCCGCCGGTTGCAAGGTGATGGTAGTTCCCGGAACCGCCGGCGTCGACGATATTCTCCGGCACCGGCCCGACGGTATCTTTCTGTCCAACGGTCCCGGCGATCCGGTGGCCACCGGTGTGTACGCGGTTCCCGTCATCCGCGATCTCTTGCGACACGACATCCCGATTTTCGGCATCTGCCTGGGTCATCAGATGCTCGCGTTGGCGCTCGGTGCGAAGACCTACAAGATGCATATGGGCCATCGCGGCGCCAATCATCCGGTCAAGAACCTGCGAACTGGGCGCGTGGAAATTACCAGCCAGAACCATGGGTTCGCGGTGGATCGCGAGACACTGCCACCGGACGTCAAGGAAACGCACGTGTCGCTGTTCGACGGAACCAACGAAGGATTGAGCCTGGAAGGACGGCCGGTTTTCTCCGTTCAGCATCACCCCGAGGCATCGCCCGGCCCCCAGGACAGTCATTACCTGTTCGACAGGTTCATGGATCACATGAACGCGCGCACATGACGGTCGCCAATGCCTAAGCGTATGGATATCGAATCAATCCTGATCATCGGCGCGGGACCCATCATCATCGGTCAAGCGTGCGAGTTCGACTATTCCGGCGCCCAAGCCTGCAAGGCCCTCAAGGAGGAGGGCTATCGGGTCATTCTGGTGAATTCCAATCCGGCCACCATCATGACCGACCCGGGCATGGCCGACGCCACGTATATCGAGCCCATCACTACGGCCATCGTCGAAAAGATCATCGAGCGCGAACGCCCAGACGCGTTGCTGCCGACCATGGGCGGGCAAACGGCTCTCAACACCGCCATGAATCTTGACGCCGCCGGCACGCTCGAACGCCACGGCGTGGAGATGATCGGGGCGAACGCGGCGGTCATCGCCAAGGCCGAGGACCGGTTGCAGTTCCGCGAAGCCATGGCCAGCATCGGCCTCGCGTGCCCGAAGAGCCGCATCGCCCACTCCATCGACGAGGCCCGCGCGGTGTTGAGCGATATCGGCCTGCCGCTGATCATTCGTCCGTCATTTACGCTGGGCGGCACCGGCGGCGGCATTGCCTACAACAGCGCGGAGTTCGAACTGATCGTTTCCAACGGCCTCGCCCTGTCGCCTTCCCGTCAAGTCCTCATCGAGGAGTCGGTGCTGGGATGGAAGGAGTTCGAAATGGAGGTCGTCCGCGACAACGCGGATAACTGCATCATTATCTGTTCCATCGAAAATGTGGATCCCATGGGGGTTCACACCGGCGATTCCATCACCGTCGCGCCGGCGCTTACGCTCACCGACAAAGAATACCAGATCATGCGCAACGCCTCGATCGCGGTGCTTCGCGAAATCGGCGTCGACACCGGCGGCTCGAATGTTCAATTCGCCATCGATCCGGATACCGGACGGATGGTCGTTATCGAGATGAACCCCCGGGTTTCCCGCTCCTCGGCCCTGGCTTCCAAGGCGACCGGGTTTCCCATCGCCAAAATCGCCGCCAAGCTGGCGGTGGGTTACAGGCTCGACGAACTGACCAACGATATCACCGGCGTGACGCCGGCGTCGTTCGAGCCGACCATCGATTACGTGGTCACCAAGATCCCCCGGTTCACGTTCGAGAAGTTTCCGGGTACCGAGCCGACACTGACAACGTCGATGAAATCGGTGGGCGAGGCGATGGCCATCGGCCGGAGCTTCGCCGAGTCCCTGCAAAAGGGACTTCGCTCCTTGGAAACGGATCTGACCGGCCTGAACGAAGTGCTCGTGGGCGAGTCCAGGGAAGCGGTATTGACGGCCGCCGCATCACCCCGGCCCGATCGCGTTCGGGTCATCGCGCAGGCGTTCCGGCACGGTTTCAGTATCGACGAGGTCTACCGCGCCTGCCGCTACGATCGCTGGTTCCTGGATCAGATAAAACACCTCGTCGAGGTGGAGCAAGAGGTGCGGCTGCGGGGCTTGCCGGGCGACGCGCCGGGCTATCAGCGTCTCAAGGTCCTAGGTTTCTCCGACCAGCGCTTGGCCGAACTCACCGGAATGACACTGCAAGAAGTCGCGCTCAGGCGCCGGCTGCTCGGGCCGAAGCCGGTTTACAAGCGGGTGGATACGTGTGCCGCCGAGTTTCCGTCGCAAACCTCTTACATGTACTCGACATACGAGGCCGACCCCGTCAATCCTCCGGAATGCGAGGCCAACCCCTCGGATCGCGATAAGGTGGTGATCCTTGGCGGCGGCCCCAACCGGATCGGTCAGGGAATAGAGTTCGACTACTGCTGCGTCCACGCGGCCTACGCCCTCAGGGAGGCGGGTTTCGAGGCGATCATGGTGAACTGCAATCCGGAAACCGTCTCCACCGATTACGACACATCGGATCGGCTCTATTTCGAGCCCCTGACCGACGAGGATGTGACCGAGCTGATCCGGGTGGAGCAATCCCGCGGAAACTTGCTGGGAGTCATCGTTCAGTTTGGCGGGCAGACGCCGCTGAAGTTAGCGCAAGCCCTCTCGGACGCTGGCATCCCGATCCTGGGGACGCCGCCCGACGCCATCGATCTCGCCGAAGACCGCGAACGGTTTCAGGTTCTGTTGCAGCAACTCGGGCTGCGTCAGCCGGCCAACGGCATCGCCCGTTCGCGCGAGGAGGCGGAGCGCGTCGCGGCGGCCATCGGTTATCCGGTGGTGATCCGGCCGTCGTACGTGCTTGGCGGGCGGGCGATGGAAATCATTCACGACCCGCAGGCTCTGCATCGTTACATCTCCGAGGCCGTCCAGGTCTCGGGGGACAAACCCGTCCTTCTCGATTCCTATCTTCAGGACGCCATCGAGATCGACGTGGATGCCATTGCCGACGGCACGGACGTGTATGTGGCCGGTGTCATGCAGCACGTGGAGGAAGCCGGGATTCACTCCGGGGACTCCGCTTGTTCGCTGCCGCCCCATACCCTGGCGCCGCACCTGATCGATCAGCTGGAGCGGCAAACCGCCGCCCTGGCCGACGCGCTGGGTGTCGTTGGCCTGATGAACATCCAGTTCGCCATCAAGGGGGAAGACATATACATCCTCGAAGTGAACCCGCGCGCCAGCCGCACGGTCCCCTTCGTCGCCAAGGCGACAGGGGTGCCCGTCGCCAAAATCGCCGCCCGGATCATGGCCGGCGAGTCCCTGCGATCGTTCGGACTTGTCGAGCGCCCCCGTCTCAACCACGTCTCGGTGAAGGAGGCGGTGTTCCCATTCTCCCGGTTCCCCGGCGTCGACATCATTCTGGGCCCGGAAATGAAATCGACCGGCGAGGTCATGGGCATTGCGTCCAATTTCAGGAGCGCCTTCGCCAAGGCTCAGATGGGCGCCGGTTCCAGCCTGCCCACCAAGGGGACCGTGTTCATTTCGGTCAAGGACCGTGACAAGAAGGAGGCCGCCGGTTTGGCCAAACGCTTGACCGGTCTCGGTTTCGACCTGCTCGCCACGGACGGAACGGCAAGCAGCCTGTCGAGCCATGGACTGACGGTCCGCCGAATCAACAAGGTGCTGCAAGGCCGTCCGCACTGCGAGGACGCCATCATCAATGGCGACGTGCAGCTCGTCATCAACACCACCGAGGGCGCCCAGGCCATCAAGGATAGTTTTTCCATCCGCGTCTCCGCATTGCACCAGAATGTGCCCCATTACACGACCATGATGGGGGCCAGCGCCGCGGTTGAGGCCATAGAGTCGCTCGTCGAGGGCGACGAGCTTGAAGTGGTTCCACTGCAGTCTTATCTTGAGCGTTCGTTTTGACTGCGCACATGCCGACCTTTCGCTAAAGACCGTTTGGCGGCCTTGATGGGGATCACGCGGTTATTCGAACGATCAATCCCCGACACCGGAGAGTTGAGAAATGGATAAAGTTCCCATGACCCGGGAAGGGTTCATGCAGTTGGAGGTAGAACTGAAAAGGCTGCGCACCGAAGAGCGGCCGGCGATCATTCGCGCCATCGCCGACGCGCGCGAGCACGGCGATCTATCGGAGAACGCGGAGTATCACGCCGCCAAGGAGCGTCAGAGCTTTATCGAGGGGCGCATGGCCGAGCTCGATGACATCATGCGGCGCGCCGACGTTATCGATATATCCAAGCTCAGCGGCGACGTGATCCGGTTCGGCGCCACCGTCGTGCTGGCCGACGAGGATACCGAGGAAGAGACCACGTATTGCATCGTCGGCAGCCATGAATCGGACGCGGCGGCCGGCCGGCTGTCGATCACTTCGCCGCTGGGCCGCGCCCTGATCGGCAAGAAACTGGGCGATATGGTCGAGGTCACAACTCCCCGGGGGTCCAAGTCCTACGAAGTGGTGAAAATCGCGTACAACGCATGACCCTTCGGGCGCGCTCCGAGCGTTTCCCGGCAAGGCGACACCGTCCCTTCCATCATTGGCCCGCAGTCGACCATGAACCGTGATTCTCTTCTCGAACTGATTTCCTCGCAAATCGACAACGTCCTCGTCGACGCCTGTTTTCCGGAACTGCCGGCGTATACCCGGGGAAAGGTCCGGGACAATTATGACCTTGCCGACGGGCGCAGGATCGTCATCGCCACCGATCGACAGAGCGCGTTCGACCAAATCCTGACCGCCGTCCCGTTCAAAGGGCAGGTCCTGACCGAAACGGCGCGATTCTGGTTCGACGCCACCTCCGACATCGTGCCCAATCACGTGCTCGAATACCCGGACCCCAACGTGATGGTGGTCAAGCGCCTGGAGATGCTGCCCATCGAGATCGTGGTTAGGGACTACCTGACCGGATCCACCTCCACGTCCATCTGGCCCATGTATCAGGCTGGAGAGCGCCGGATGTATGGCGTGGATTTTCCGGATGGGCTTCGGAAGAATCAGAAACTTCCCCAGACGATCATCACGCCGACGACCAAGGCCGCTCACGGCGAGCATGACGCGCCGGTGACCCCGGACAAGGTTATCGAGCAAAATCTACTCTCTCGCGAACAATGGGAGACGGTGGCGGAAGCCGCCTTGGCGCTGTTCGCGCGCGGCCGGGAAATCGCGGCCAGAAACGGACTGATTCTGGTGGATACGAAGTACGAGTTCGGCATGGACGACACCGGCCGGATCATGCTGGCCGACGAGATCCACACGCCGGACAGCAGCCGCTACTGGAAGTCCGCGAGCTACGCGGCCCGGTTCTACTCCGGCGAGAACCCGGAGAGCTTGGACAAGGACTTCCTGCGGCTGTGGATCGCCGACAAGTGCGATCCCTATCGCGATCCAATCCCCGAGATCCCCAGGGATACGCTGATCGAGTTCAGCCGCCGGTATATCACCCTCTATGAGACCGTCACGGGCCGTCCGTTCCAACCCGCGGACGCAAGCGTGCCCGTTCGCGAGCGCATTCGCGCCGTCCTCGGAAAGTTTGCCTGACGGCTATTCTTTCCGCTCATTATTACCGTCCAATAGGATCGGCACGCCCGGCCTGAACTTGGATTTGCGAATGGACAGCGCCGATTTGACCTGACTGACGTTGGGAGCGGCGGTCAATTTGGTGGTCAGGAAGCTCTGATAGGCCTCCCAATCCTCCGCCACCACCTTCAGCAGAAAATCCGTTTCTCCCGCCAGCATGAAGCATTCCCGCACCTCCGGCCATCCGGCCACCAGGGCTTCGAAAGCCTCCAGGTCGTGCTCCGCCTGGCTGGACAGCCCCACGTGCGCGAACACGGTCACGTTGAAGCCCAGCGCCCGTGGATCGAGATCGGCATGATAGCCGCACACGTAGCCGGCCTGTTCGAGAGCGCGCACGCGCCGCAAGCACGGTGGCGCCGAAATACCGGCGCGGCGTGCGAGTTCGACGTTGGTGATACGACCATTGGACTGCAAATCATGCAAGATGCGCTGATCGATTTTATCGAGTTTGACCCGCCTCACGTTTTTTTTCTCCATTTCCCTCCCTGGGATGCGCAATTATATTACTAGCCGCCGGCGGATGCAAAAGTTCCCTCGCCGTAATGTTACGGCAGTGTGTAAAAACCATGGCTGCCCTTGCGTACAAACGTCGGGTTTTCTATCGTAGGACCCGAATTTGCAAACTCAATTCTTGAATTTTTCCCCTCCCGCGCGGGAAAGGCCGTTTCGCTGATGCCGAGTTCCCATCGAAGCAAGGTCGTGATACTTGGCTCCGGCCCGGCCGGTTACACGGCCGCCATCTACGCGGCGCGCGCGAACCTCGAACCGATCCTGGTCAAGGGCCTGCAACCGGGTGGCCAACTGACCATAACCACGGATGTGGAGAACTATCCCGGTTACGCGGAAACCGTTCAGGGCCCCTGGATGATGGAACAGATGCTCCAACAGGCGGAACGGGTGGGAACGCGGATGTTCGACGACACCGCCGTCCGCGTTGACTTGAGCCGCCACCCATTCCGGATTACCGGCGATTCCGGCGATACCTACATTGGCGACGCGCTCATCATATGCACCGGGGCCTCGGCGCGGTGGTTGGGACTGCCCAGCGAACAGGCGTTCATGGGATTCGGCGTTTCGGCGTGCGCCACATGCGACGGTTTTTTCTTTCGCGGCAAGGACGTGGCGGTGATCGGCGGCGGCAATACCGCGGTCGAGGAGGCGCTTTTCCTCACCAACTTCGCGACATCGGTGAAACTCATCCACAGGCGCAATGAACTGCGCGCCGAAAAAATCCTGCAAGACCGGCTGTTCCGCAACCCAAAGATCGAAATGGTCTGGGACAGCGTGGTCGAGGAAATTTTGGGCGGCGGCTCCCCGCCGGGCGTCGAGGGCTTCAGGATCCGGAACGTCAAAACAGGCGCGGCGAGAGAAATCCCCGTGGACGGCGTGTTCGTGGCCATCGGTCACACGCCCAACACCGAACTGTTCCGCGGGCAACTGGATATGGATCACGAGGGATACATTTTGACCGCGCCCGACAGCACCGCCACCAGCGCCGCCGGCGTTTTCGCGGCGGGTGACGTGCAGGATAAGGTCTATCGTCAGGCGGTAACGGCCGCCGGGACCGGATGCATGGCCGCCTTGGAAGCGGAGCGGTTTGTTGCCGCGAAAGAACCGGTTGCCGCGGAATGAGGATCGTCGACCGGCGCCGGCATCGAACAGAGGACGCTCATGGATTGGGATAAGCTCCGCATTTTCCACGCCGTTGCCGAGGCGGGCAGTTTTACCCACGCGGGCGAGGCCCTCAACCTCAGCCAATCCGCCGTCAGCCGTCAGATCAGCGCGCTGGAGGAAAGCCTGCAGGTTCTGCTGTTCCATCGCCATGCCCGCGGCTTGATGCTGACCGAACAGGGCGAGACCCTGTTGCGGACGGCCCGCGACATCGCCAAAAAGCTGAACATGGTCGAGGCGCGGGTCATCGAAAGCCGCGAGCGCCCCGAGGGCCCCTTGCGGATTACCACGACCATTGCGTTCGGCTCCGTCTGGCTGGCCCCGCGGCTCAAGGAATTTCTCGAGGATTACCCCGATATCGAAGCCTCGATGGTGCTGTCGGACAACGAGCTCGATCTGTCCATGCGCGAGGCCGATGTGGCCATTCGCTTGACGCCGCCGACGCAGGCCGACCTGGTGCAGCGGCGGCTTATGACGTTGCGCTATCACGTGTTTGCCGCGCCCAGCTATCTGAAGGCGCACGGCATGCCGCGCGCGCCCGAGGATCTCGATAACCACCGGCTCATCGTCTTCGGAGACGATGCGCGCATGCCGGTGCCCAGCCTCAACTGGCTGCTGGAAGCCGGCGTGGAAAATGACAGAAAGCGAAAGCCGTTTCTAAAGGTCAACAGCACGTACGGCATCTTCAGGGCGGTGCAGAGCGGCATCGGAATCGGCGCGCTGCCTCATTATCTCAACCAGGAAACGGGCAATCTCGTGGAAATCCTGCCGGAGCTTCGCGGCCCCGACGTTGATGTTTTTTTCGTTTATCCCGAAGAACTGCGAACCTCGAACCGGATCAAGGTTTTTCGAGATTTTGTCGTCCGGAAAATCGAAGAATTGAATGGTTGAGCGTTCGATTGCTGCAGTGCAATCAACGCCGCCTCCGCAGCCGCTGGTTTTCTCTGCGTCCAGTCTTTTCGGCGAATTTTCAATCAAAGAGGCAGGCTGAATATCCAATTGATTGAAATTTATCCCGCAAATCTGCGCGAGATATGCGTTTTCTGCATGGGAGGCTTGCAATTTTGCGGGTAGTTCTCTGCGAAGAAGGCTCGTATACACAATGGATGGGTGCTGCATTGCAGCATTCAACGAGTTTCCGGGCGCAAGTCCCGGAAAAGGGGCTCTTTCCCAAAGAGCCCTACGTCTCCCAGACGTGAAGCCTCCCTGTTGAACTCGCCGGGCTTTTTTAAGCCCGGCATTTTTCTTTTAGTTGCAATAGGTTGAAGAGACCCCTCTTGCGCGCCGGTGTCGATCTCGCCATTGAGGATTTCACCCGCGTTGGTCGCCGATGCCCGGCGGAGATGGCCCCATTCGCACGATCGCGGGTGGCTTGGACGACGCCCTAATATCGCCGTGCGGTAAGCAATCGGCGGTTGGCGGTCCCTTTCTCGGGGACGACGGGGAGTCCCGGCACGGTTCGTTCACCTCATACCAACGGTCGTTGATAATGACCCATTGTGATCGTGTTTCTCGCATCCTCGGGGCGTCGGGACCGCTTGACGATGGGTCCCCATCGCCGGCGCGCCCCCTCCTGCCGAGGAAGCGAGAAACACGATCACAATGAGTCATTATTAACGACCGTTGGTATCAGTCATGATGGCCCGCTATGGGCCCTTCCGTGAACAGGTTGTCCTTAAGCTCACGTTCAAAATCCGGGTCGTTGCGGCGAATCCATTCCAGGACCATGGAGGCATGCTCCATTTCTTCACGCATGTTGTGCAAGAGGATGTCCTTCAACGCCGGGTCGTCGCAATCGTCGGAGCGCTGGCGGTACCAATCAATGGCCTCGAGTTCTTCCATCAACGACACGATGGCCTGGTGCAGGGCGATCGTCTTGCCGGACAATTTCTCACGCGGCGCGTGGAGCATTTCGCTTGTCATGGATTTGACCTTTCATTGCATTCCGGGGGTCAGGGCTCTACCTTATCGCGGGCGCGGCGTCCCCTGCGAGGGTTACCATAATTCGTTTGGTTACCGAAAACAATTTGGAGCCAATGGCTGCATACCTTGGGTGCGTTTGGCCACGTTGTTGTTAGAGCGAGGATGAAAAGAAGATGGGCAATCCGATCAAGCTGATTTTGTGGGCGAACGTCAACGCCATGGTTCAGTACGTGCAGTTTTCCAAGAACATGCTCGACGCTTTTTTCCCGGTCCCCGCCCCATCGCAACGGCCGGCGCCGGTTCTCGCCCGTGGTCCGGTCAAACGTGGCGGCTGCGTCGGTCCCGCCGACCTTCTGCGCCGCTGATCCGGGACCCGGCGGCGTGACTTGAGTTTGCTCAGGTTCTCAGAACGCCGCCGGTGGCCGTTTCGACGGCGCTGACGACCTTGGCGCCGATGGTTTCGATCTCGGCGTCGGTCAGCGTCTTTTCGGTCGGCTGCAAAACCACATTGACGGCGAGAGACTTCTTGCCGTCTCCGAGGCCGCCCCCGGAAAACACGTCGAACACACGGACATCGGCGATCAACGCCCTGTCCACCGAGCGGACGGCCCGAACCACGTTCGCGGCGGGAACGCGGTCATCCATGACAAAAGCGAAATCCCGCTCGATGGGTTGAAAGGGCGTGAGCGTCAACGGCGGCCGGGTGGGCCCGCGCCGTCCGCCCCGGCCGGGAACAACATCCAGGAAAACCTCGAACGCGACCATCGGTCCCTTGACACCCATCTTGCGTAACACCCGTGGGTGGCATTCCCCGAACCGCGCCAGAACCGTTTTCGGGCCGAGCCCGAGGACGCCCGACCGGCCGGGATGATACCAATCGGGCGCATCGGTGGCGATGGCGAGATTATCGACGGGCGCTCCCAGCGCCGCGAGCACGGTAAGGGCGTCGGCCTTGGCGTCAAAAACGTCCACCGGCCGGGGCGGGGCCGCCCAGTTGCGCGGGCCGCTGCGTCCCGATCGAATGCCGGCGGCGACCGTCTGCTGGTCCTCGGGCGAATCCCCGGCGTATTGCGGACCGACCTCGAACAGGGCCGCGTCGCTCACGCCCCGGTCGGCGTTGCGCCCCGCGGCGGCGATCAAATTGGGCAGCGGCGAGGGCCGCATCACGTCGAGATCGGCGCTGATGGGATTGACCAAACGCAGCACCTCGGAGGTCCCTCCGAATAGCGCCGCCCGATCCGAAGACACGAACGAATAGGTGACCGCTTCCACCAGACCGCGCGCGGCCAGGGACCGCCGCGCCGCGCCCCGGCGGCGCAGTTCCGGAGTCAGCGCCGGTTTCGGCAGGGCCGTCTCGCGCTCCATCGCCGTCGTCGGAATGTGGTCGTAACCATAAACCCGCACCACCTCTTCCACCAGGCAGGCTTCATCCACGATGTCATTGCGCCACGGCGGAATATGCACCCGCAGGATGTCATCCGTTTCCTCGGCCGAAAAGCCGAGAACGCCGAGGATGCGCTTCGTTTCCTCTAGCGGCACGTCAACGCCGGCCAAGGACCTTGGCCGCTGGGGACGAAGCGTTACGGCGCGCCGCCAGCCGGGCTCGGCGCCGGCGGCAACGATTTCGGAGGCGTCGCCGCCGCACAACTCGAGGATCAGCCGCGTGGCCAGCTCCATTCCGGGGGCGAGGAAGGTTGGATCGATCCCGCGCTCGAAACGGTAGCGCGCGTCCGAGGCCAAGCCGAGCTTTCGGCCGGTCTGGGCGGTCCGCACGGGGTCGAAAAGCGCCGATTCCACGAACACGTTGACGGTTTCGCCGGTGCACGCGGTTCGCGTGCCGCCCATGACGCCGCCCAGCGCCTCCGGCTCGGCGTCATCGGCAATGACGGTCATTTCGGAATCGAGCTGGTATTCCCGTTCGTTCAGCGCCATCAGCCGCTCGCCGGGACGCGCCAACCGGACGTGAAGGTCGCCCCTCACCTTGTCCGCGTCGAAAACATGCAGCGGCCGGCACAGATCGATGGTCATGTAGTTGGTGATATCCACCAGGGCCGAAATCGGGCGCAACCCCACCGCCACAAGCTTGTCCTTCAGCCATTGCGGACTTTCGCCGTTGCGAACCCCCCTGAAGTAGCGGCCGACAAAATAGGGACAGGCGCCGGCCGTGTCGGGGCCGAATTCCAGAAGCACGCGGATCGGACTTTCGCAGACGCCCTGAACCGGATCGGTTGCAAGCGGCTTCAACGTCCCAAGTCCGGCGGCCGCCAGATCGCGGGCAATCCCCCTGACGCCCAGGCAATCGCCCCGGTTGGGCGTGATGGCGACATCGAACACCGGGTCGGAGAGCCCCATCACGTCGACCGCCGGAGCGCCCACCGGCGCGCCCTCGGGGAGCTCGACGATACCGGCATGATCGTCGGAGAGGCCCATTTCGCGTTCCGACAACAGCATGCCGTTGCTCTCGACCCCACGGATCTTGGCCTTCTTCAAGGTGATATCCGTGCCGGGGATATGGCTCCCCGCGGCCGCGAACACGCCCTTGATGCCGGTCCGGGCGTTGGGCGCGCCGCACACCACGTCGAAGGACCCGGCTCCGGTATCGACGGTGCAGAGGGTCAACTTGTCCGCGTTGGGATGGGGCCGGGCATCGGTCACCCGGGCGACGACAAAATCCCGAAGCCCCGATGCCCGGTCGAATAGGCTCTCCATCTCCAGACCCAGCATGGTCAGTTTTTCGGCGATCGTTTCGGCCGGTTCATCGGTGTCCAGATGATCTTTCAGCCAGGAAAGGGTGAATTTCACGGGTTCACTCCCGCCACCAGTGACGGCACATCAAGGGCGGAGAAACCGTAGTGCCGCAGCCATCGAAGATCGGATTCGAAGAACGTCCGGAGATCGGGAATTCCATACTTCAGCATGGCGATGCGCTCGAGACCCATACCGAAGGCGAACCCCTGGTACCGGTCGGGATCGATGTCGCAGTTTTCCAGCACCTTGGGATTGACCATGCCGCAGCCGAGAATTTCCAGCCAGTCGTCGCCATGGCCGATCCGGAACGTCCCGCCTTCCCGCGTACACCCGATATCCACCTCGGCCGAAGGCTCGGTGAACGGGAAGTAGCTGGGACGGAAACGAACCGGCAGATCGTCCACCCCGAAATAGGCGCGGCAGAACTCGATCAGGCAGCCCTTGAGATGACCCATGTGCGTGGTTTCGTCCACCACCAACCCCTCGACCTGATGGAACATGGGTGAGTGCGTTGCGTCGTAATCACAGCGATAGGTGCGCCCCGGCGCGATGATGCGCAGCGGCGGCGGCGGCGGTCGCGATTGCATGGTTCGGATCTGCACCGGCGAGGTGTGCGTGCGAAGCACCATCCGGTTTCCGTCCATCTCGTTCGGAAGATAGAAGGTGTCCATCTCCTGGCGCGCCGGATGCTCGGGCGGGATATTGAGGGCGGTGAAGTTGTACCAGTCGTTCTCGATGTCCGGCCCCTCGGCCACGGAAAACCCCATTTCGCCGAAGATCGCCACGACCTCGTCGATGGTCTGGCTTATGGGATGAATCCGGCCCACGCGCTCCGGCCGCACGGGCAGGGTGACGTCCACGCTCTCCTGGGCGAGACGGGCATCGAGTTCCACGTCCGCCAGTTCCGTCTTGCGCGCCTCGATGGCCCGGGCGACCTCGGTCTTGAGAACGTTGAGCGTCGCGCCCAAGCTCCGCCGTTCATCGGGAGCCATGCTGCCGAGGCTCTTCATCAGCGCCGTCAGGCGTCCCTTCTTGCCGAGCGCGGCAACGCGAACGGTTTCGACGCCGTCCAGGTCGGACGCGCCGCTGACCGCCGCCACAAGTTCGGAACGAAGCTTGTCCAGATCTTCCATGCTATTCGCGCAGATACGCCGAGAAAAAACGAGTGCGTTTTGCCTGTGGACCGGATCCGAAGTGCTCGAATCCGGTGTTTCCGCCTAACCCGTGGTCGCGAGGGCTCCTTGGGCGTGTTCGACCAGGGCCTTGAAGGCATCCGGTTCGCGCACCGCGATGTCGGACAGCACCTTGCGGTCGAGCTCGACGCCGGCCTTGGCCAGACCGTGCATGAACTGGGAATAGGTCAAACCGTGTTCCCGGGCCGCGGCGTTGATGCGCTGAATCCACAGCCGACGAAATGTCCGCTTGCGGTTGCGCCGGTCGCGATAAGCGTACTGCAGGCCCTTTTCCACCCGCTGGATCGCAACCCGAAAGGCGTTCCGCCCCCGGCCCTGATAGCCGCGAGCCTTGTCGATGACTTTCTTGTGTCGAGCGTGGGCCGTAACCCCGCGTTTAACGCGCGCCATGTTCCATCCTCCTTAGGCGTTGGGCATGCAGGACTTAGCGATCCGGGCATCCGCATCCGACAGGATCATCGTGCCACGCGCCTGGCGTCTCATTTTCTTGGAGCGCTTGCGAAGATTGTGCTGCTTGCAGGCGACATTGGCTCGGACCTTGCCCGTGCCGGTCACGCTGAAGCGCTTCTTCGCCGACGACTTCGTCTTCATCTTGATCTTGGGCATTTGGCTTTTCCTTGTTCCGTAAAGCTATGCATTTCGCGATCAACGCGAAAAAATGCCTGTCAGCGGTTGGGCATGCCCGCGCCGGACCGCTGTGTCAGGCGTACGAAAGCGTGGTTTATAAGGCCAGCGGCCAACAAACGCAAGGTGGCGAGTGGTCCGGACGGCGCCAGGCGGAAACGCCGGCGCCCCAATCAGCGCGGCGCCATGATCATGATCATTTGGCGGCCTTCGAGCTTGGGCATCAACTCGACCTTGGCCAGTTCATCCAGCTCTTCGCGGACGCGATCGAGAACCTTCATTCCGAGATCCTGATGGACCATTTCGCGGCCCCGGAACCGGATGGTGACCTTGACCTTGTCGCCATCTTCAAGGAAGCGGCGCATGTTCCGCATCTTGACCTGATAGTCGTGCTCATCGATGCCCGGCCGCATCTTGATTTCCTTGACATCGATGATCTTCTGCTTTTTCCGGGCCTCGCTTTTCTTCTTTTGCGCCTCGTACTTGAACTTGCCGAAGTCGAGAAACTTGCAGACGGGTGGATCCGCGTTTGGCGCCACCTCCACAAGATCGAGCCCGACATCCGCCGCTCGGTCCAGGGCGTCGGCAATGGCAAGGACGCCCAGCTGTTCTCCCTCGTGATCGACGACCCGCACCATGGACACGGCGATGTCTTCGTTGACGCGTGGGCCATCGCGTGACGGCGTCTGGTCAAATGGTACTCTGGCTATGGAACGAACTCCTCTTTCCGTGCCCCGCTCTCCCGCGAGCCGACAGGCCAATATTGATGAATTTGCGCGCCTTGATTGGAAATGGTCTCATACATCAACGCTCGACGCGGCGCCATACGGCATCGAAACGGTTTTGGCGTCGATGCCGAAACTCCGCTGCATTGCCGACGTCCGTAACGAAATGATCGCCGAGAGACCGTGGGACCGCCTTGCGGGGTTGTTTACTCCGCTCGCAATCGGCCACGTCGGTGCCGATTGGGTCAATGAAACACATGCTCTCGGAACGCCATCTGAAATCACCTTGACGGTCAAGCGTTCTCTAACCCCTCCAAAGCAACCCGCGAAAAAAGCATACCCCGCTTACTCCGCCGCTCGCGGGCCTGCCGCTTCGCCCAGAAGTCTAGCAATCGCTTGATCAAGAGCAAGTATTTCCTGGCTCTGAGAACCCAGGCGGCGGATCGCAACCGTCATATTTTCCTGCTCGCGAGCGCCAACCACAAGGATCACTGGCACTTTGCCCACGCTATGCTCGCGGACTTTGTAACCGATCTTTTCATTGCGGAGATCGAGCTCGGCCCGCAACCCGGCCGATACCGCCGCCCGATGAACCCGGCGCGCATACGCGTCGGCATCCTGGGTGATGGTGGCCACCACCAATTGCAGCGGCGCCAGCCAGAGTGGAAACCGCCCGGCGTAATGTTCGATGAGAATGCCGATGAACCGTTCGAACGACCCGAGGACGGCGCGGTGGAGCATGACCGGGCGATGCTTGGATCCGTCCTCGCCCACGTAGGTGGCGTCCAACCGCTCCGGCAGAACGAAGTCCACCTGCAGGGTGCCGAGCTGCCAATCCCGGCCGATGGCGTCGCGCAGGACGAATTCCAGCTTCGGTCCGTAAAAAGCGCCCTCACCGGGATTCAATTCCGTCGCCAGACCGGCCGCGGCCGTCGCTTCCTTGAGCGCGTTCTCGGCCTTGTCCCAGGTCGCGTCGGAGCCCGCCCGCTTTTCCGGCCGGTCGGAAAACTTGACGACTACGTCCTCGAAGCCGAAGTCCTTGTAAATGCTCAAAAGCAGAGCGCAGAACGCCTCGGTTTCCGAGGTGATCTGATCCTCCGTGCAAAAAATATGGGCGTCGTCCTGGGTAAAGGCGCGCACGCGCATCAATCCGTGCAACGCGCCGGAAGGTTCGTCGCGGTGGCACGAGCCGAATTCCGCCATGCGCAGCGGCAGAGCCTTGTAACTGGTGATCCCCTGCTTGAAGATCTGCACGTGACACGGGCAGTTCATGGGCTTCAGCGCCAGGATGCGGTCCTCGGATTCGGCGGTGAACATGTGCTCGCGGAACTTTTCCCAGTGTCCCGACGCCTCCCACAGGCCCCGGTCCACCAATTGCGGGGTGTTGACCTCCACGTAGCCCGCCCGCTCCAGTCGCTCGCGCATGTACTGTTGCAGCGTGCGATAAAGCGTCCAGCCCTTGGGGTGCCAAAACACCGAGCCGGCGGCGACGTCCTGCAAGTGGAACAGCTCCATCTCGCGGCCAAGACGGCGGTGATCGCGCCGTTCCGCCTCCTCCAGCATGTGCAGGTACGCATCGAGTTGCTTCTGGTCGGCCCAGGCGGTGCCGTAGATCCGCTGCAGCATCTCGTTGCGCGAGTCGCCGCGCCAATAGGCCCCGGCGAGCTTGGTTAGTTTGAACGCCTTGCCGAGCTTGCCGGTGGACGGCAAGTGCGGCCCCCGGCACAGGTCGAGCCAGTCTCCCTGGCGGTAGACGCTCACCGGCTCGCCGTCGGGAATTTCGGCGATGATCTGGGCCTTGTAGTGCTCGCCGATGGACTTGAAGTGGACGATCGCCCGGTCGCGGTCCCACTCCTCGCGGGAGATAGCCTCGTCGCGGTCGACGATCTCGCGCATCCGCGCCTCGATGGTCGCGAGATCGTCCGGGGTGAACGGTTCCGGGCGGGCGAAGTCGTAGTAGAAACCGTTTTCGATGGCCGGACCGATGGTCACCTGGGTGCCCGGAAACAACTCCTGAACGGCTTCGGCCATGACATGGGCGGCGTCGTGGCGGAGAAGCTCCAAGGCATCGGGGTCCTTGGCGGTCACGATCGCCAATTCGGAATCGCCGCCGATGACCGTGGCGAGATCCTTCATCGCGCCGTCGACGCGAACGGCGAGCGCCGCCTTGGCCAGTCCGGGGCCAATGCCGGCGGCCACGTCGACGCCCGAGACGGGATGGCCGAATTCCTTGACATTGCCGTCGGGCAGAGTGATCCGAATCACGTCCTGTGTCTTAACCTCGCTTTGCAAAATCGGTTCGCCCTTATGCCGTTGGGTGGGTCGGCAATCTAGACCTGTGCACTTTATAGTCAAGACATGGCAAGAAATTGTGCGTGAACCGTTCCTCTAAAAGCGTACGCCGGAGGACAGCATGGTCCGGAAACTGGTTTGTAGGCCAACGTCCAGGTTCTCGACCTCGGTCTTGATCTCTGCGACCGCGAACCAGTTTCTCTTGGACGTTTCGCCGGTCACCATCCGGACCGCGTCGAGCTCGGCGCCGAACGTCCATTTCCAGGGGGTGTGCCGTTCCCGATCCCGGCCGGCGCGATACATTAGTGACGACGCAAATGTCTGGCCAAGGGCATTCGCCGAAAGTGTCCATCCGACGTCGCGAGGCGAATAGGGTTGCCCATCGATATTCACTTCTTCTTCCTCGACGAAAAAGAGGGTTTGGAATGTTTGTCCATGCTTTTCGGCGCCCAGTTCGAGGGCAATTCGGTGCTTTTCCACTTGCTCATACTTCTCTCCGGATGAGCGATTGACGCTCAATGATCCGCCAAGATCGACGCCGGCGAACAGCGCGGAATCGCCCCATCGCGAGTTCACTCCCCATGTTTTGCTGAGTTGCGATTGATCCGCGCCGAGGTCGCCATTTGCCCAATGGTGTTGCTCATCCCTGAAGCTGGCGCGGAGAGCGACCGTGCCGGGAACCCCGAGAGCCTTCACGGAACCCCAGGAAAAATGGCTTCCGACTTCCTGCCACGACCGGGTGGGCGCGCGCCGCAGGTCGGCGACGTTGTCCCAAGCCTTGGTATAGCTGACCTCCCAGTCGGCGTCGCCCGCGTCCAGTTTGCTCTCGATGGAGAGGATCCGGCGATCCGCTTCGAGGTTGCTTCGTTCCGCGTAAAAATCGGCGTCGGCCTCCGAAAACGAAACCGCTCCGGAAACTGCGCCGGAGCCGAAACTCAGCGGCTTTAGTGCCAGCCGGTGGCGATGAGCGAAGGACTGGGCCGGAGCCGTATCGCTTCCGTTCACGGCGACGTTTGAACTCAGTGCAAAACGATTCTCGGCGTCCGTCAGCCAAAAACCGCCCCCCGCCGTTCTCGCCCGCGCCGCGTCGCCCCCCGTGCCGGTGGCGTGCGCGCTGGCCGTGACGCCGGCATCTCCGAAGGTTCCGACGGCGCTGGTTACCCCGGCGTCCAGGAATTCTTCGCTCTTGAAGGACTGCCCATCGAAGCCGGCGAAGGGGGCGGCGTTCGCGGCCTTGGCGTAGGACACGCGGACGCGAGAGCCCGCCCACGCCATCCGCGCGCGCCGGCCACAGCCCGAAAAGGACTCGTAGACCAGCGGGTTGCCGCCCTGAAACGACAGATCTCCGACCGGCGTTTCCGCGTCGGAGGCCGACTCTCGGCGATCATGGCCGGAAAGCTCCATGACGCCACGGTTCGCCGTCAGGGACGAATCCGCCCCCTGCTCCTCCGGCAAACAGATCGACCATGCCTTGGACGAATACGAGAACGCCACGAACACGGCACATGTCATCGAGATGCGCCACTCTCGGCCTATCACACACAGCTCCCACAGAACAATCAGGAGCTGTAACTATCGCCAGTATTTCTAAATATTTTACTTCGCGGGGTCGAATCGATCAGCGGACGGGGTTATACATCTAACGGTTGCAAAACAATGCATTTTGCCCGGAATTAGTTCTTCCTTAATCACGGCTAGTTACCTTCCCGGCCGAATCGACCTGGGAGGCGTTTGTGATCGAAGAGTTTTCCTTAATGGAGCGTCATCGTGAATTCGAAGACCGCAAGCAAGGAGTGCTGTCCCGCCTGCGCTCTTTCATGGGTCCCGCCGCAAGTCTTGCGCGCCGGCTTTCGGCGCGCGCGCTCGCAACTCCGGTGTTAGCCGCCGTGATAATCGTCGGCCCGGCCTTTTCCGCCCAAGCCGGCGTCGAGACGATCGAGACCGATCCGACGAGCTTCGCCACCACGGCGCCTGACGGTTTCGTCGACACCGATGGCAAGAATTTCGTTACGCCCAACGGCGCGCCCCTGCATCTCAAGGGTATCAATCTCGGCAATTGGCTGGTGCCGGAGGGCTACATGTTCAAGTTCGAAAAGGCCACGTCGCCGCGACTGATCTACACCACCATCGAGCAATTAATCGGCGAACAGCGGGCACGGGTCTTTTGGAATACTTTCCGCGAGACCTACATCACCCGCGACGATATCCGGTTCATCAAACGTCTGGGCTTAAATTCCGTTCGCGTACCCCTCCACTATCGCCTGTTCGTGTCTGAAAGTGACTTGGAGACACTCGATGGGCCGGGCTTTGCTCTGCTCGACCGGCTCATCGCCTGGTGCCGCGAGGAGGGTTTGTACGTCATCCTCGACATGCACGCCGCACCCGGAGGCCAGACCGGCGACAATATCGACGACAGCTGGGGCCACCCGTTCCTCTACGATAGCGAGCGCGACCAAGCGCTGTTGATCCGCATTTGGCGGACCCTGGCCGAGCGGTACAGCGGCGAGCCGGCGGTTCTCGGTTACGACCTGCTCAACGAGCCCATCGCCCACTTTCTCGATACCGCCCACTTCAACCCGAAACTGGAACCCCTGTTCAAGCGGATCGCCGCCGCCATCCGCGAGGTGGACACCAATCACATCGTTATTCTGAGCGGCGCCCAGTGGGGCACCAATTTCGATGTGCTGGGCGCGTCGTTCGACGACAAGGTAGCCTATACGTTCCACACCTACTGGACGGATCCCGTGCAGGATACCATTCAGCGCTACGTGGACTTCGCGGAGACCCACAACGTCCCGCTATGGCTGGGCGAGTCGGGGGAAAACACCGACGAATGGATTGCCGCCATGCGACAACTCCTTGAACAAAACAACATCGGCTGGGCATTTTGGCCCTACAAGAAAATCGACTCGTCATCGGCCGTCGTCTCCGTATCCAAGACCGAGGCGTGGGACGCCATTGTCGCCTTTGCCGACAGCCCGCGGGCCGCTCTGGCGGACATCCGGGCCCATCGCCCGGCCAGCGCGGTGATCGACACGGCGCTGGACGAGCTGCTCAACAACATCCGCTTCGAAAACAGCACGCCCAACGCAGGCTACATCCAGGCCCTTGGCCTCGAGATTCCCGCGTCCGGCACGGACATCGCCGATATCCGTTAGCGGAACTCGATCATCGATACGAACGCTCGCTGCTCGTGACCGTTGGTATCAGAGGTTGCGGCGCGCCACCGCTACCTCTCTGTAGATTTTCAAGGTCCGGGCGCACATGGCCGCTTTCGAGAAGTGTTCCCGGACGTAAGCGTGGGCGACCTCTCCCAGCCGGGAACGCTCTTCCATGGAGAGCCTAAGCGCGCTGTCGATGGCGGCGGCCAGGGCCTCGGCGTCTTTCGGCGGAACCAGCCATCCCGTCCAGTCGGCGTCGATGGCCTCTCGCACGCCCCCGTGGTCGGCGCCGATGACGGGCCGGGCCAGGGCCTGCGCTTCGATAATGTGGGTATCGAACGCCTGAGGTTCGGTTGACGGACTGACGACCACGTCGGCCAGCATGTAGGCGGCCGGTAAGTCGTCGCAGCGATCGACGAGCCGGACGCCGCCGCCGAGGCCGGAAGCGGCGGCCAGCTCTTCGATGGAGCGCCGATAGCGTCCGTCGCCGCCCTCGGCTCCGACGATCAGACAACAGATATCCTTTCGGTTCAGCTTGCTCACGGCCTCCAGGAGGATTTCATGGCCTTTTCCCGGAACGAGATCGCCCGGCGCCATGACGACGGGGTGACCGTCTTCCAGCCGCCACCGTTGCGCGAGGGCAACGATTCGGTCGGTGGAAACCGCAAGCGGGTCGAACCGGTCGACATCGATCCCGGGGTAGACGACCCGGATATCGCTGGCCGGCACCCCATATTCGCGGTTGAGCCGGCCGGCGACGAATTGCGAAATCGCGACAACCGGTTTTCCCCAGGTCATCACCGCGGTGTAGCGGCGCCATGTTCGGCTGGCGTGCGCCGGCAGTCCATAAAACGTGGTCATGAAGGTTCGGCCGGTTCGCCGCGCCGCCCACCACGCGCTCCACGCCGGACCGGGAGCGAACGCGTGGATCACATCCACGTCTTCGGCTTCGATCAGTTCGGCGAGTTTGCCGCCATTCGCATACAGGGTCAGCGGATTGCCGCTATCCAGCGGCAGTATTGCGTGCGTCGCCCCGCCGCGGGTCAGCGTGTGGACGAAGGGGCCGCCCACCGAGGCAACAACGGACCGCTGACCGTCCCCGGCAACGGCGGCGGCGACCGCCAGCACGGTTTGTTCCAGTCCGCCCTGGTGGTGCAATGCCGGCAAAACCTGCAGGACCGTCAACGGACCCTCGCCCGCGTAGCCGCGATTGGGGATAGCCGGGTTGCCCATGGCGTCCGCCGCCGATGCGGTGTTATGGTTCGTTTTCAACGTCATGCCTGGGAGTTCGGTATGGGTGACACGATGAGCGCCCCTCAACCACAGTTTGCGCAGCGGGAAGACGGCGAGACTATTGCCTACCATCGGACTCCTGGCAAGTCGCCAGGCATAATCTTTCTCACCGGCTACATGTCCGACATGACCGGCGCCAAGGCCGTCCGCCTGGAGCACTTCTGCCACGCGCGCGGACTGGCGTACTTGCGGTTCGATTACTTCGGGCACGGGGCCTCATCCGGGGCATTTACCGACGGCACCATCGGGCGCTGGACCGACGATGCGACCTTCGCCCTGGACACCTTGATGGAGGGCCCGCAGATGTTAGTCGGCTCCAGCCTCGGCGGCTGGATCATGCTGCTCACCGCCTTGCGGCGCGCCGACCGAATCGCCGCCATCCTCGGTATCGCGCCGGCCCCGGATTTCACCGAAGACCTGATCACCCAGACACTGACCGACGCGCAACTCGAAACCCTCGAACGCGACGGCGTGGTCTCTGTCTACAGCCCTTACGATCCCGAGCCGACGCCCGTCACCAAGCTGATCATCGAGGAGGGCCGCGACCATCTCCTGCTGCGCGGCGAGATCCCGCTCGATTGCCCGGTGCGGCTGATCCACGGCATGAAGGATCCGGACGTGCCTTGGCAAACGTCGCTCCGGATCGCCGAGAAGCTGCGGTCCAAGGACGTGGAGATCGCCCTGGTCAAGGAAGGCGAACACCGGATGTCGGAGCCGGAGGACCTGGAGCGCCTGTGCGGGACCTTGGACAGTTTACTCAGAGGCTTGTAGGCGCCCCCCTCGCCCGCTTCCGGTTCCGCGCACCGCGACAGCTCCTTTCTGACTCGCGATTCGGCTCGTAATCCCGTGATTCTCTTAACAAACAGCCAGAACCTTACGATCGCGGACCGATCGCGAATTGTTAATCTGTGAGGAGTGTCAAGGGGTTCGGGCGGATGGCGCGGGCGGCCATCGAAACGCGGTTGCGCCGTTCATAAAGGCCCCGCAGATTTGTTGATTTATTTTCAGCGGAATCCTTAACAGCGGCGCTCTTTTGTTCACGCGCGGCGAACGGGCGATCGAGGGAGAAGAAAACACAATGCCGGCAATCATAGGCGACGACGGCGACAATCTCATTAGCGCTCCCGATTCGGACACCTACACGCTCGTGGGCCGAGCGGGCGACGACACCCTGGTCGGCAACGAGGGCCACGATATCCTACTTGGCGACACCGGCAATGATAGAATCAGCGGAGGATTGGACGCCGACGAGATCAACGGCGGCGCCGACATCGACATCGTCGACTATGCCTCGTACACCAACGACGCGGTGTCCTTGAACCTTGGCGATGAGACAGCCTCGGTGTTCGGCGCGGACGGCGACGATCCGGTCACCGCCGAAGGTGCCAGGGCGGCCGCGGTGTTCACCTCGGACCACGACACCTTGGTCGACATCGAGAACGCCGTCACCGGCGGCGGCGATGACGAACTGACCGGCAATGCCGGAGCCAACCAGCTGGATGCCGGGGACGGTCGCGACCGGCTCAACGGCAACGGCGGGAACGACACGCTGAATGGCGGGGCGGGCAACGATACCCTGTTCGGCACCGACGGCGCCGATAAAATGGATGGCGGCGAGGGGGACGACGTTGCCGATTATTCGCGGGCCGACTCACGGGTCAACCTCAACCTGAGTACGGGGGCGCTTGCGGGCAAGGCCGCCCAACGGGACACCTTCAAGGACATCGAGGGCTTTCGGGGCACCGAGTTCAAGGACCGGCTTACCGGCGGCAAATCCGAAGACAGCCTCTGGGGCGCCGGCGGAAACGACAAGGTGTCGGGCAAGAAAGGCAACGACAGCCTATCGGGAGAGGGCGGCAACGATATCATCCACGGAGACGCCGGCGACGACGAAATCGAGGGCGGGGACGACAAGGACAAACTGCTTGGCGGCGACGGCAACGACCGGATACACGGCGACCGGGGTAACGACACGCTCACGGGCGGCAAGGGCGACGACACCCTTCACGGCGGCGACGACAACGACAAGCTTTACGGCGGCAATGATAACGACGAGGCGCATGGAGGTGCGAGCAACGACACGCTGAATGGCGATAATGGGAACGACACCCTCTTTGGCGACGCGGGCGACGACAAGCTATCCGGCGGTAAGAATGGCGACAGGCTCTCGGGCGGGGAAGGCAAGGATACCCTGAAAGGCGGCGCCGGAGACGACGCGCTGGTCGTCGGGAACGGAGAGGCGGAAACGGCGGACCAAGCGAATGCAAGGGACGCAATAGCCGGCGACTCGGAACCCTACACGGGCGATCAATTCGATGCCTTTAACGGCGGTCCGGGTTACGACACCCTGGTCATCAACGGCAGCAAAGCCATCGTCATCAATGGATTTAACAAGCAGACATCCATCGAAGGAATTGACGGCAATGGGTTAGCCATCCTTGGCGACGAAAAAAACAACAAGCTCTTTTTCAACGGGGTGCTGCAAATGGCGGATGCCCCGCTGATCTCCGCGGGCGATGGCAACGATCATGTCAAGGGACACGCCGGGAACGACAAGATCGGCGGCGACGCCGGCAAGGATATGCTCGAAGGCCTGGGCGGCGACGATTCGCTATCCGGCGGCGACGACAACGACGTTGTCAAGGGCGGCGACCAAAACGATCGCCTGGATGGCGGCGAGGGCAACGACAAGCTCCATGGCGACGACGGCAACGACACCCTTCACGGCGGCGAGGGAAAGGATACGGTACAGGGCGGCGATGGCGACGACGCCATCGTGGCGATGGGAACCGACGCCACGAGCGATGTCCTGAGAGGCGGGAACGGCACGGACATCCTGGAGCTCGCGAGCCCCATCGTCGGTCTTGGCGGCTTCAACGCCAAGACGTCCATCGAAATCATTGACGGCGACCCCGAAGACACGGGCGAACACAGCGCCATCGCCGGAACCGAAAAGGCCAACACCCTGGATTTCGAAGCAGCGCGGATGGCCAATGTTTCGATGGTTTCCGGGGGTGCCGGCGGCGACAAGATCACCGGCAGCGCCGACGACAACACACTCATGGGCGACGACGGCAACGACACGCTTAACGGCGGAGGTGGCGGCGATACGATGGGCGGCGGTTCGGGGAACGACATGCTCAAGGGCGATGACGGCGGCGATGGGATCGCGGGCAACGACGGCAACGACAAACTGTACGGCGGAGATGGCGACGATACGCTCGTCGGCGGTTCGGGAAACGACACGCTGTTTGGCGACGACGGCCTCGACGCCTTCTGGTTCTCGTTGGGGCAGTCCGCGGACAACGGCAAGGACACGATCAAGGGCTTCGAACGGGGGCTCGACAAGATCGTCATCTGGGACCCGGACTCGCTGGTGGACGATCTCAATCCCCTCGATGTCGGCTACACCGGCAACAACACCGTCATCGACCTGAATACCAGCCTCGCCGGCGCCGGCAAGGTCGTCGTGCCCGGAGTGGAACTCCAGGAAACCGATTTCGAAATCGTCTCGGACGACATGCCGCTCCTATGACGTTCTTTGCTCTACGTCCCGAGCGCCTTCTCCAAAGCCGGTAGCGCCGACATCAGGCCGGCGCGCTCTGCCTCGTGGCGCAAACGATCGATCTCTTCCCTGAGGAACTCGCTCCGGACGCCTCGTCCCGCGGCGGCCAAGGTTCGCCCGCGGGCGATGTAGAACGAACTCCATGGCAGAGGGGCAGCGGCCGTGTAGTCCTCCAACGCTTGCGCGAATCGCTCTGCATCGGCCCATTCGCCGGCCTCGAGGCTCGCGTCCATGGCATCCCGATAGAACCAGAAATAGTTGTGGCTGACGCATCCCTTGCGAAGGATGGTTTCCGCTTCCTCAAACGCCTCATGGCGAACGGACGCTTTGTCCGTTGTCAACGCCATGACACCGAGCACGTAGGGGCCGTGAAAGGTCATCTCGGAACGCCGACTGACGGCAAGCGCCCGCTCTGCCATGGGCAAGGCCTCTCGGCGCCGTTGCAGGTGAAGCGCGCGGGCCTGGTAGCTCAAGGCCGATCCTTCGAAGGTCCGCGTTCCGAGCCTTTGCGCGAGTTTGACGGCTTCCGCCAGGTGATCATCGACCAGCTTCCATTTCGCCAAATCCATGGACACGGAGCCGACCAGCCCGTGACCCAGCATTTCGGCGCGGAGATGGTGAACCCTTATCGCGGCTTCGACGGTCGCCAGTCCGTCTTCGACCGCTTCCGACTGCTCGTTGAAATACACCCGGCTCCAGCCGACCATATGCAGATTCGTAACCTCGATGTCAGGGAAGCCATGTCGGCGGGAAAGTTCGACGCATTGACGAAAGTGTTCACAGGCCGCGCGCATGTCGCCCCGCAGATAGTGGGCATCGCCGAGACCGCCGACGGCCCGGGCTTCGTCGCATGGCGATTGCGCCTCGCGCGCGAAGGTGCGGGCCTGTTCATGCTCCTGGAGACATCCTTCGACGTTGGCGAGGGCAAAGTAGACGTTGCCTCGGCAATAGTGGATCTGGGCCAGTTCCCGGATCAAGCTGCAGGCTCTAGCGGTCCGTTCCGCTTCTGCCAATCTCGTCAAGGCGGTATCGTAGCGATCGACGACCCGCAGGACCATGGCGAGAGCGATCTTAATCTCCACCTCTTGTTGAGCCCGTTCCCTCGTGTCGGAGAGCATCCCCACGCTAACAATCGCTTTCAAAAAATGGCCGATGGCCTCAATGTTCGCGGATCGGTCCGCGGCATGCCGCGCCGCGCGCCGCCAGTATTCGGTGGCCTGCTCGTTCAAGCCTGCTTCGCTTAGGTGGTGTGCAAGGAGTTCGGGCTCGGTTTCGGCGGTTTGGGGAAACCGGATCTCCAAAACCTCGGCGATCCGAGCGTGCAATGATCGGCGCTTGCTGTGTAACAGGCTCTCATAGGCCGTATCGCGGATGAGCGCGTGTTTGAACACATAGGTCGCGTCGGGTCCGGTTCCACGGCGAAAGATCAGTTCGGACCCCAACAGTTGATCGAACGCCTTGTCCAAGTCGCCATTCTCGGGTGGCCAGATCCGGGCCAGCAACCGATGGGAAAACTCCCGGCCGATGGTGGCGCCCCATTGAGCAAGCTCCCTCACCGGCGCCGACTGATCGAGCCGCGCCATGAGAGAGTCCTGCAGGGTCGCCGGAATGGCCAGCGGCGGAAGCGGCCCATTGAGCGCGTAGCCCGCGCTTTTCTCGGTGAGCAGGTGCGATTGCAGCACGGTCTTAGTCAGTTCCTCGACGAACAGGGGAACACCATCGGTCCGGGTCACGATTTGGGCCAGGACTTCCTCCGGCAACGTCTTGCCGCCCGTTATCCGTTCGACCATGGCGGCACACTGCCGACGGGTCATCCGATTGAGCGCCAGCAGGGTCACTTGCGCCTGCCCTATCCATTTGGCGTCGAATTCCGGCCGGAATGTGATGACCACAAGAAACGGGTGTGCCTGGGCTTGCTCGACGATCAGGTCAAGCAGCTCCAGCGAGGTGGGGTCGATCCAGTGCACGTCTTCGAAAACGACCAGCAGTGGCTGACGCGCCGCGCGATGTCGCATCTCTTCCACCAGGGACGCCAGGGTTTCCTCTTTTTTGCGCGCCGCGCTGAGCTCCAACGGCGGATAACGGTTTTCCGTCGCAATCGATAACATCTCCGCCAACAATACCATTCTATCCGCGCCCCCGCTTGCGTCCGACATCAACAGCTCCTCGAGCTTATCGAGCCGCTGCTCGTCGGTGTCGGTATGCTCGAACCCGCCGGCGCGAGAGATCTGCTCGACTACCGGATGGAGAGCGCTGTTCTGGTGGTACGGCGAGCACTGGTAGCGCAAAGTTGTATGAGGGGTATCGGCGATCTGGTTCTGAATGGCCAGGGTGAGGCGGGATTTGCCGATCCCGGGTTCTCCGGAAATGAGCACGACCTGACCCTCGCCCTCCTTGGCGTCTCGCCAGCGGTCGAGAAGGCAGGCCATTTCGTGGCGGCGCCCAACCAACGGGGTGGCCCGTGATCCGATTTTCGCCTCGAAACGCGACTGGATTTGGCTCGGTCCGATGACACGCCAAGCGCGGATCGGTTCGGAGAAACCCTTGATCTCGGTGTCGCCCAGGTCCTCGCACTCGAACTGCCGGCCCAACAGCTGGTGGGTTTCGTCGCTGATTATCATGGCATTTCTGTCCGCCAGCGACTGCAAGCGGGCCGCCAGATTGGGGGTCGCGCCGACGACGGTTCTCTCTTCCGAAACGCCTTCGCCGATCAAATCTCCGACGACGACCACGCCGGTGGCGATGCCGATTCGCACCGCGAGGTCGATGCCCTTGCGGCGGCCCATATCCGCGTTCAAGTTCCGCATCGCATCCATGACCGCGAGGCCGGAGCGAACCGCGCGCTCCGCTTCGTCCTCATGCGCCTGCGGATACCCGAAATAGACCAGGATGCCATCCCCCATGTACTTCGCCACGAAACCGTCGAACCGCGCGATGGCCGGAGCGCATGACTCCTGAAACGCGTGAATGATGTCGCGTGTCTCTTCGGGGTCGAGTTTCTTGGACAGCGCAGTCGAATCGACCAGGTCGCAGAACATCACCGTCAACTGGCGCCGCTCGGCGTCCGTTAGCAGCGGGGAGTGCCGCATAGGTCCTTGCGGTTCGAACATTGCCGGGGCGGCCACATTCAGAGCCGTGCCACAGCCGCCGCAGAATTTTGCGCCCGGCTCATTTTCGAAACCGCAGGACGGGCACCCGGCCATCAGCGAGGCGCCGCAGTGGCCACAGAATCGCCGCCCGTCGCGATTGCCGGATCCGCAGCGCGAACACCGCATGGCGCTCATTCGGATCCTGACCGGGAATCAGCCAACTTACTTGTCCCTGTCCTTGTCATCGGAGGACGTGAACGCCTTCAGCATTTCCATGGGGAACGGGAAGATGATCATCGAGCTCCGGTCGGCCGCCAGGCCGCTCATGGTCGTCAGGTAGCGAAGCTGCAAGGCCTGCGGTTCGACCGCAAGGATCTTGGCCGCCTCGTAGAACCGCTGGGCCGCTTGCAGCTCGCCCTCGGCGTCGATGATCTTGGCGCGCCGCGACCGCTCGGCCTCGGCCTGCTTGGCGATGGCCCGGACCATGCTCTCGTTCAGATCGACGCGTTTGATTTCGACATTGGAAACCTTGATGCCCCAGGCTTCGGTCTGCTCGTCGAGGATGGCCTGAATGTCGGTATTGAGCTTCTCGCGCTCGGCCAGCATCTCGTCCAGTTCGTGCTGGCCGAGCACCGAACGCAAGGTCGTCTGGGCAAGCTGGCTGGTGGCGGAATTGAAATCCTCAACCTGGATGATCGATTTCTGGGCCTCCATCACCCGGTAGTAGACCACGGCGTTGACCTTCACCGAGACATTGTCCCGCGAGATAACATCCTGCTCCGGCACGTCCAGGACGCGCGTTCGCAAATCCACGCGGACCATCTTCTGGATCACCGGAATGATGATGATCAGGCCCGGCCCCTTTACCTTCCAGAAGCGGCCCAAGAGGAACACCACGGCGCGTTCGTACTCGCGCATCACCTTCAGCGATATGACGAGAAGAATGACAAAAAACGCCACGATGACGATCCAGGCTTGGCTGAGAATGAGCGACATGATTTCCGTCACCTCCGTTGCTTGTCCGGCTCGACCTCCAGGGTGAGGCCGTCGATGCCGACGACGCGGACGTCCTGACCAGGCGAGACCGCGCCCCCGGACCGCGCGCGCCAGATTTCGCCGTGAATACGAACCCTGCCCTCGTTCCCGGTCCAGTCAAGCACCGGTCCGATATTGTCGATCATATCCTCGGGCCCGGACACCACGGCCCGCCGGCGCGATCGCGCGAGCAGCGTAATCACCAGCATCAGCAGGCCGCCGGCGACGAATGCGATGCTGCCGATCAGTTGCCACGCGATCGTGAAACCCGGCACATCGGAGTCCATCAGCATGATGGAGCCGATGACGAAGGCGGCGATTCCGCCGATGCCGAGAATGCCGAAACTGGGCAGAAACGCCTCCGCCGCCATCAACGCCACGCCGAGAAGTGTCAGGGCGAGGCCGGTGTAATCGACCGGCAGCACATGAAAGGCGTAAAGCGCCAGCAATAGACAAATGCCGCCGATGACCCCGGGCCCCACCAACCCCGGGCTGTAAAACTCGAACAGCAGCCCGTAGATGCCGATCAGCATGAGAATGTAGGCGACGTTGGGAATGGTGATGACCGACAGCAGGTTGGTCCGCCAGTCGGCTTCCAGTGGCGTCACGCCGAGCCCGGCCGTTTCCAGGAGGCGCGGCCTGCCGGCGACAACAACCTCCCGGCCATCCAGCCTGGTCAGGAGGTCCGGGACATCACCGGCCATGAGATCGATCACGTTTTCCCGCAGGGCCTCCTCCGCCGACAAGCTCGCGGCCTCCGTCACAGCCTTTTCCGCCCAGTCGACATTGCGACCGCGCATTTGTGCCAAACCGCGGAGGTAGGCCCGGGCATCGCTCTCCACTTTTTTGGCCATCGCGGACGGGGGCGTCGAGTCCGCCGGAGCGTCCTTCGCATCCTTTTCGGCTTTCTTCTCGCCTTCCTCCGGGGCTTGGGGCGGAGACGGCTGCGGCATGCCCGGTCCGCCGATCTGCACCGGCGTGGCCGCGCCGAGGTTGGTTCCGGGCGCCATGGCCGCCACGTGGCTGGCGTAACTGATGTAGGTGCCGGCGCTGGCCGCCCGCGCGCCGCTCGGCGCCACGTAGCTGACGACCGGAACCGGCGACGCCAGAATGGCCTGAATGATCTCGCGCATGGAGGTATCGAGACCGCCCGGCGTATCCATGCGCAGGATGACCACCGTCGCGCCCTGCACGGCCGCCTTTTCCAGGCCTCGTGATACATAATCGCTGGTCGCCGGTCCGATCGGCCCCTTGATGTCCAGAACCACGGCCGTGCCGCCCGCGTGCGCCGGCGACAACAGTCCCAGCAGCAGAGTGAACGCGATCGACAACGCTCTCAATGTCATGACCGGTGCATTCGTTCGGTCAGCGGTTTTGAATTGCGGGCCCGATCCCGCATGGTCAATCTTCCCTCAATTCCGGGTTGAAGTCCAATCAACCCATCGAATCGGACTCATGGACCGCCTTCAAGCCGGCCTTGAAGTCGGGATAAGCGAGCTTGATTTCCAGTTCACGTTTCATGCGGCTGTTGTCCACCGTGCGATTGTCGTTCCAGAAGCTCAGCGCCATCGCCGACATGTCCCCGACCGCCTCGCCGTAGGTCACGACGTGCGGCGGTTTCACGCCGAGGAGCTCGCACGCATAGGCCACGACGTCGCTGGGAGCGGCGGGAACATCGTCGCAGACGTTGTAGACGGCGCCGGGACGCGGCCGGGCCATGGACGTGCGCAGAACCGTCACGATGTCGTCAACATGGATCCGCGAAAACAGATGTCCGGGCCTGTCGATACGGCGCGCCCGGCCGGCCCGGACCTGGTCGAGCGTGCTACGCCCCGGACCGTAAATGCCGGCGAGCCGGAATAGATGGACGGGCAGCCGCCCTTTCCAATATAGCTCCAGCCACTGGTTCTCGGCGCCCACCCGGCGCCGGCTCCGCGCCGACGAGGGATTGACGGGAGAGGTCTCGTTCACGCGGGCGCCGCCGGTGTCTCCGTAAACGCCGGTGGTGGACAGATAGCCGATCCAGCGCAGGCCACTCATGGCGGCGATGATTTCGCCGTGGCAATCCAGAACCGGATCGCCATCCGCGTCGGGCGGAACCGAGCTGAGAATGTCGGTCGCCCGGGACAGGATGCCCGCGGGATCGTCGAGGGGGCGCTCGCGGTCGAAAAGGAAAGCGCGGATGCCCTTATCGGCCAATGCCGTCCGCGTTTCCTCGTCCCGGCAGGTGCCGGACACCGCCCAGCCTTCCGCCATCAACCGCGCCGCCAACGCCCGGGCGGTATATCCCAGCCCGAAGCAGAAAAGGTGCGGTTCATGTCCCGACGGAATCACCTCGGTCATTTGACGCCTCGACCCTTGCCTGCCAAGATTACCTCCATCTGGGATTTTACCGCCGCGGCCAAGGAATGCCTACCGGGCGAATGATGCGATTTCAAAGACAACGCCCACGCGTTTCCGTCTTGTTGGTTGGAGCCTCGATGCTGATGGCGGTTCTGACGCCGGTGCGGCCGGGCGCCGCCGCGGCGGATCCGGCATCGCGCTATGGTCAATGCATGGCGCTTGCCGCGACCAACCCCCAACACGCTCTCGAGACGGCGAATGCGTGGATGGACCAGGGTGGCGGCGACGCGGCCGGCCATTGCGCAGCCGCCGCCCTCATGGGCCTCAACCGCTACACCCAGGCGGCGAAGGGATTCGAGGCGCTGGCCCAGAACGCCAGCGCCCGGCCGGAGATGCGCGCGGCGCTGTTGGGTCAGGCGGGTCAGGCCTGGCTGATGGGCCGGGACGCTAACCAGGCCGAGGGCGTGCTGACGCGCGCGATCACCCTCGCTCCGAACGACGCGGCGCTGCTGGTGGACAGGGCGCAGGCGAAATTCGATCTGCAACGCTATCGCGCCGCCGTCGCCGATCTCGACGCGGCGTTGACCATCGATCCGGACCTGGTGGACGCTTATGTGTTCCGCGCGAGCGCCTACCGGCGCCTCGACGACCTGGAAAAGGCGGAAGCCGATGCCGCCAAGGCGCTCTCGCTCGACAGCGCGCATCCGGAGGCCCTTCTCGAGCGAGGAATGATCCACAAGCTTAAGGGTGACAAGGTCGCGGCCCGCCGCGATTGGCTCACGCTGATCACGGTCGCTCCCGATACCGAAGCGGCGCGCATCGCCCGGGCGAACCTGGATCGCATGGACGCCGGCATCAAGTTCGACTAACACCTCAAAAATCAAGGTCGGCGTAAGCTTTGGGCGGGGTCATGCGGGGAACCTGATCGGCGAGGATCGAGCGGAAGCTGGGACGCGATTTGATCCGCGCGTACCAGTCCTTGGCTTCCGGATGCTTGTCCCAAGGCACGTCGCCGAGGTAGTCGATGCAGGACAGGTGGGCGGCGGCGGCGATGTCGGCCAGCGTCATGCGCTCGCCCGCCAGCCACGTGCGCCGCTCCATCAAATAGGCGATGTAGTCCAGGTGGTACTGGATGTTGGTATGACCGGCGCGAATCGCCGACGAGTTCGGTTGTCCCGCGGCGGACAGGCGTTTGACGATCTTTTCGCCCACCAGGTTTTCGGTGACCTCGCTATTGAACTTGCGATCGAACCAGGCCACCAGGCGGCGAACCTCCGCGCGCGCGGCCGGCGCATCGCCGATCATCGGCCGATCGGGGCACACCTCCTCCAGGTACTCGGCGATGGCGGCGCTGTCGCACACCACGGTCCCATCGGTCTCGACCAGGACCGGCACATCGCCGGCTGGATTGATCGCGAGAAATCCCGGCCGGCGTTCCCACACCGGTTCCACTTCCGTCTGGAACTCCAGCTTTTTCTCGGCGAGAAGGATACGGATCTTGCGGCAATACGGCGACAGCCACACGTGATAGAGCGTTCGCATGGGCCATTGCTTACACCGAAACGCCGCCGGAGCAAACGCCGAAGCGGCCATGGAACGGACAATGGACGGCGCGGCATCGTCGCCGTTCCGGCTGTTGACGAGAGGGCGTGGGTCCGGGCCGTCCTTGGCGACACCACCGCCGTCACAGCCGACACCCCCTGCCCGCGTCGGCTACAGGCGGATGCCGGTACTGTTGGCACCCGCGCGGCGGTGGTGACGGACGGGCGTGACGCTTGCCGCCTCGCATCCGGGGTGGCTTTGTTCCGCCTTGCCGCGAGCGTGGTCTTGACTGAACCCATGGGTATATTCGGAAAAGGCGCCTCCGCCGGCGCAAGTGAGCCGGACCGTGTACTGGTCACCGAAGATCGCGGCAAGAATGGCGCCGGTTTCTCCCGTACCGGATCCAAGCGTATAAACGCCAACCCCGACGATGGTCACGATTGCGCCGATCACGCCACAGGGCCGAACGCCAAATCGGACCATGAGAAGAACCCTTCGCCGAGAGGAATGCCTCGGCTGCAGTATCCGACTTAACGGTTACCATCCGGTAAAGATCCCTGCGCTTCAGATCGCTTCCCGCCGATTAATTGTCATTGCCGCGCGCCAGAACCACCAGCGAGCGCGGCTGAACCGGGTAGGCGCTTCCGTCTTCAACCTCATCGCCACCGGCCATGGGGTCGTCGCGGTCGGTATCGATGGAAAGGGTCCATCGCGTTCCGGCCGCCATACTCGGCATCGTCCAATCGATGGCGTCGTCATGGGCGTTGAGAATCACCAGGAAGCTGTCGTCGGGCTGCGGTTCGCCGCGGGCGGTCAGGTGATACTCGCCGGCTTCGCCGCGAATCAGAAAACTCAGCGACCGCGCGCCGCCATTCCCCCAGTCGGCCTCCGTCATCTCCGCGCCATCCGGCCTCAGCCAGGTTATGTCCTGAATGTCCGTTCCCGGAATGAACCGCGCATGGAAGAAACGCGACCGGTGAAAAACGATGTGGTCGCGCCGGAAGCGAATCAGGGACTGGACGAAAGCGAGAAATGCCCGGCCCTCCTCGTCGATCCCCTCCCAGTCGATCCAGCTGACCTCGCCGTCCTGGCAATAGGCGTTGTTGTTGCCGCCCTGGCCGCGGCCGAATTCGTCGCCCGCGACGATCATCGGCACCCCCTGGGACAGCAAAAGTGTCGCCATCATGTTGCGACGCTGTTTCAATCTGAGCCGGCGGATCTCCGGGTCGTCGGTGGGGCCCTCGACGCCGCAGTTCCACGAGTTGTTGTTATCGGTGCCGTCGCGGCTGTCTTCCTGGTTCGCTTCGTTGTGCTTGTCGTTGTAGCTGACGGTATCGGCGAGCGTGAACCCGTCGTGGGCGGTGACGAAGTTGACCGTGGCCCAGGTCCGGCGGCCGTGCGAGTTGAACAGATCGCTCGATCCGGTGATGCGCGACGCCAGTTCGGGAACCTCGCCCTCGTCGCCCTTCCAGAACCGGCGGACGGTGTCGCGATAGCGGTCGTTCCATTCGGCCCATCCGGCCGGAAAGCCGCCGAGCCGGTAGCCGCCGTCGCCCACGTCCCACGGTTCGGCGATCAGCTTGACCCGCGAGAGCACCGGATCCTGGCGGGCGGCGTCGAGAAACCCGGAGTGATTGTCGAAGGCGCCGTGTTCCTCGCGCGCCAGCGTGGTCGCGAGGTCGAAACGGAAGCCGTCCACGTGCATATCCTCGACCCAGTAGCGCAGCGAGTCCATGACCATCTGGAGAACCCTGGGGTGGCGAAGGTCTAGGGCGTTGCCGCACCCGGTGAAGTCCATGTAGTAGCGTTCGTCGCCGGGAACGAGATGGTAATACGACGCATTGTCGACGCCGCGCCAACACAGCGTCGGTCCCATCTGGTTGCCCTCGGCGGTGTGGTTGTAGACAACGTCGAGAATGACCTCGATGCCGGCGGCGTGCAGCGTCTGGACAAAGGTTTTGAATTCGCGGAGTTTACCGGTGGACAGAAAGCGCGGTTCGGGGGCGAAGAACGAAAGCGTGTTGTAGCCCCAGTAGTTGGTGAGCCCCCGCTCCATCAGATGGCGGTCGTTGAGAAAGGCGTGAACCGGCAACAGTTCGATGGCGGTGATGCCGAGCTTGGTCAGGTATTCGACGGCGGCGGGGGCCGACAAGCCGGCAAGGGTGCCCCGCGCCTTTTCGGGGATCTCGGGGTGGCGGATGGTGAAGCCCTTGAGGTGCGCCTCATAGACGATGCTCTCGTGCCATTCGGTGCGCGGGCTTGGATCGTCGCCCAATTCCCAAGTGGTATCGACCACCTGACATTTGGGCATCCAGCGCGCGTTGTTTCGCCGGTCGAAGCCCAAGTCTTCCTTGCGCGAGCCAATGCGATAGCCGAAATGGGCGTCGGTCCATTTCAACTCGCCCACTAGGTTTCTGGCGTAGGGATCGATCAGCAGCTTGTTGGCGTTGAACCGGTGGCCGCGCTTGGGATCGTAGGGTCCGTAGACACGGTAACCGTAAAGCTGACCCGGACGCACATCCGGCAGATATCCGTGCCAGACCTCGTCGGTGTATTCGGGAAGGGCGATCCGCGCGACCTCCTTGGTCCCTTTCTCGTTGAACAAGCACAGTTCCACCCGTTCGGCGTTCTCGGAGAACAAGGCAAAATTGACACCCGTCCCATCCCACGTGGCGCCACGCGGATAGGGCATTCCAGGCCAAACGCGCATCCGATTTCCCTTTTGCTGGTTTCTAGGAAAGCACGAACAGGATGAGGTGTTCATTGGTCGCGGTCGCAAGACCGCCGCATCGCGGACCAACGTCCGCGACCATCTCTATCCGCACGCCGCGGAGGTTACAAGCGTTCAGCCGCCGGTCACAGGAAATTCTGATGCGCGCCAGCGCTGGACGGGTCAGCCGTTTTTCAGACCCGCTTCTCCCACGAGTTGCGAGAAATCACGGACTTGAACGGTTCGTCCGTCAATCTCGACGATGCCGTTGTTCCGCAAGGTGCGAAGATGGTTCGAGATCGTGCGCAACGTGACGCCCAGAACACCGACCATCTCCTTTCGCGTGAACGGCAGCTTGAAGACAAGCACATCGTCCTTGCTCACGATACCGTGGAACTCGACGAAATTGACAAGCAACCGGGCAAGTCGCGCCCGACCGCTCACGGTCCCTCGGTTCAGGAGTTTTTCTTCCGCCAAGCTTAGATCCCCGCCGAGGCGGCGGACAAACGCGAGCGCCAGGTTCACATTTCTGCTGAGGAGCTCGCGGACGGTATTGGTATCCACGACACACACCCTCGACGTTTCCAGGGCTTCAACCGTGGACGGGTGCGGATCGCCGAACAAAAAAGATCGAAGGCCCAGGGTGTCGCCCGGATATTTCAGACGAAGCGGCACGGATCGGCCGGACGAGTTGGTCCTGCGGGCGCACAGGGCACCGGCGCCGACGCAGTAGATCCCTTCGCTCGGCGCGCCCTCGCGAAACACCGCCTCGCCAGATTCGTAAACCCGCGTGACCTTGGCCCCGTCAAGCACCCTCACGTCGCTCTCGGGCAAGGCCTCGAACTCCGTACTCGAAAAGGCCAGACAGGTAAAACAGCTATTTCGCGCAGGTTTCTCGGCATCACGTGCGGCCATGACGGCTCACCCCTCGAGCATTCTTGCAAAACCGAGTTGGTAGATCGGTTTTTCGGGGACCGCCTTGACGATGGTCAAATGGATTCACGCATGGCTCGCGGCCGGCTTTGTTGCGGAAATTGTTGGACCGGTCGTCGTGATCGATCACCGTGAACACCGGCATCGGGATATGGACCGTCGGCTCGATATGCGCGGGTGCGGAACATTGCAACCATACAACGAATAATTGAGTAGAAATGGAAAATTGATCGTGTTACGTATACCCCATATGGGGGTTATTTGTGAGGTGCCTCGTGAATGGCACGTTTCCTGCGGAAGGCCGAATCTTTCCCGGCGAGAACACCGGAAACCGCGGCGAAGCGCCAATCGAAACAGGTTTCTCGCGGCCCGGGCGACACGCTGACCGAACGAACAAACAAAGGGAAAAACCCATGGCCCAACTACAACTCAGTATGGACTCGCAGGAACTGGCAAACCGTCGACGCAGGGGGCGTTCGCGCCGAACCACACAACGGCCATCCTTGTCCGGAATATTTGGTGACTTGCTGACCTGGAACGATCATTTCTCCGTCGATGACGAGGCACTGGACGATCAACATCGCAATTTTATTCGCTGTTTGAACGACCTGCATGCGCTTCGCCTGGAGGGCACGGATCCCGACGACGTCAAGGCCGCCATCCGGGAAGTGGAGCTCTTGCTGATGCGGCATTTCTCACATGAAGAAGACTATCTCGTCCGCTGCGGATACCCGTATGTGTTGCAGCACGCGGCCGAGCACCGGACATTGATGCGCGAGTTCGAGACCGTTCGGGAAAACGTATTCAATCTGGCGGGCTGGGGGTGCAAGCCCGACGTCGCGTGGCCGATGCTGGAATTCATGATCCGGCTCACCGTCGGCCACATGCTCAAAAGCGACATGGAATATCGCGGCTACCTCCGCAAGCACGGTCTTCTCAACGGAAAATAGAGATCCCTCGGAGCCCAACTTGGCCGGGACTCGTTATGTTCATATCGAGCCCCGGCCGCCTTTTCTTTCCGACACCCAAAGAACGGCTCGAAAATCCCCCCGATACCCTCTAAGTTACCGGTCCAACCGGCAGGGGGAAGGGAGATGCCGCGGGACAGCGCGCCCGATCAAGCGCCGGAACGCGAACACTGGGCGAGCCGCGCCGGTTTCATCATGGCGGCGGCCGGCTCGGCCGTGGGGCTCGGCAACGTCTGGAAATTTCCCTATATGGCCGGAGAAAACGGCGGCGGCGCCTTTGTCATCGTTTATCTGCCCATTGTCTTCACCATCGGTATAAGCGTCCTTATGGCCGAGCTGGTCATCGGCCGCGCCGCGCAGAAGGACCCGGTGGGCGCGTTCCGGTTGCTCGGCGGCCGCGCCTGGCCGGCCGTCGGTTTCATGGGTGTTCTCGCCGCCTTTCTGATCCTCTCGTTCTACGGCGTGGTCGCCGGCTGGACGGTGGCGTTCGCGGTCAAGATGGCGACCGGCGCCTTCGGTGCTCCGGGCGCCGATCCGGCCGTCATCTTCGGCGCCTTCATCGGCGCGCCCGCGCCGCCGCTGCTTTATGCCGGCGCGTTCATGGTCATGGTGGTCGCGGTGGTGCTGGGCGGCATCGGCCACGGCATTGAACGGGCGAACCTGGTGTTGATGCCCATGCTGTTCGTGATCCTGGTGGCCCTGGTGGCGCGGGCCGTCACCCTGCCCGGCGCGCTGGACGGTTTGTTATTTTATGTGCGGCCGGATTTTTCCAAGGTCACCGGCACCACCTTCACCGCCGCCCTCGGCCAGGCGTTCTTCTCGCTCTCCGTGGGATTGGGGACGATGATCACCTATGGCTCCTACCTCGACCGCCGGCAGGACATCGGCCGGTCGGCTGCTTCGGTCGTGGGGCTCGACACCCTCGCCGCCATCCTGGCCGGGCTGGTGGTGTTTCCGGCGGTGTTCGCCGTTGGCGTCGATCCGGGCGCGGGACCGGGCCTGGCGTTCGTGACGCTGCCGTCGGTGTTCGTCCAGATGCCGGGCGGGCAGGTGTTCGGTACCCTGTTCTTCGTGCTGCTGGCCATCGCCGCCCTGACCTCGGCGGTGTCGCTGCTGGAGCCGGTGGTGGCGTTCTTTATCGGCGAGTACGGTTTTCGGCGCGCCCGCATCGCCGTGACCGCCGGGGCCGCCGCGTTCGTTGCGGGTATTCCGTCGTCGCTATCCATGGGTATCTGGTCCGGCGCCACCCTGTTCGGCAAGAGTTTCCTCGATTTGGTGGCCTTCGCCACCTCGTCGGTCATGCTGCCGGTGGGCGGATTGCTGATCGCTTTGTTCGCGGGCTGGGTGATGGGGCCGAGGGCCATCGCCGAATTGCAAGGCGAGGCGCGGGCCACCCCGATACTCGCCCACGCGTGGCTGTTGATCCTCCGGTTCGTGGCGCCGCTGGCGATCGCCTGGATCCTCGTCAATGAGTTGATAACCTCGTGGTGATATTTACACAAAATATCATGAATAAATATCCGCGATAGTGAACGAGTTCACATACGGAACGATCGCTTTCGATTAATGTGCCGGGGTCGGGATCGCGACCCGAAACCCAACGGGTTGGCCAACGGATGCGATGAACCATCCGTCCCCGCGATCGGCGACACTTCTATTATCTGCAGAGGGGTTGTCGGAAATGTCAAAGCGTTCCAATCTTCACATCGAGCCGGCGCTTCGCCGCTTCGGCGTTTTCGTCCTCGCCGCGACTATTTTTGCCGGTCTGCTGTTGGCTCGTCCGGCCGCCGCCGATCCGCCGCCGGTGCGCCTTAAGGTCGCCTATGGCGAAAATTACGCCGTGTCCGGAATGACCTTCAGTTGGACGACGATCCGGGTCAAGGTCAAGAACATCGACTATCAAAAGCAGGTCACCATGCACTACCGCGCTCCAGGCGGCGGCGCCTGGCAGGACCACGCTCTGGCGTTCATGGGCCATTACGGCAATTACGACGTGTTCGGCGGCGACGGCTCGACGCCGGTCGCCGAGGAGTTCTCGATCCGTTACAACGTTCCCGGCCAGGAGTTCTGGGACAACAACAACGGCGCCAACTATCACATCGGCACTTTCCGGGGCGCGGTCGGCGGCAATGTCATGCTGAACGAGGCGCGGGCGGTGGTGTACGTGGAGACCGGCGGCGGTTTTGCGATCCCCGTCTCCCGCATTCAGGGCCAGATCTACGTGCAGAACCTGTCCTACCACAAGGTCGTCGGCGTGCGCTGGTCACGCGACGGCGGCGCGACCTGGCAAAATACGAACGCCACCTATGGCGGCAAGGTCATGGCGGTGGCGAGCGAAGTGCCGGAAGTAGAGATCTGGAATTTCCAGACGCCGACCCTGACGATCGTGGATTCCGCGATGCCCTACCGGTTCGCGGTGTTCTATGAGCAGGGCAACGACGACGGCACCGCGACGGTCGCCACCCACTGGGACAACAATTTCGCCCAGGATTATTTCGTGGCCAAGATCAACGACACGACGATTCGTTAGATCGGGATGAAAAACGGGGGGCGCCCGGCGCCCCCCGTTGCTCGCGCTGGCGAAATCGTTATGCCACGGTCCATCCGCCGGTCCTGGACGGATGCCACTTCCCGATGCGACAGCATCGCTCGGGACAAGCCTACCGGATCATGAACGCCCCCGCTTGACGGTCGAACGCAGAAGCAGCAAGTATTGCAGAGCCAGATTGCGGCGATCGAAGTGCTCGCTCACGTATGCCGGTCCCCGTTCGGCCATCCGCCGATACAGGGACCGATCGGACGCGAGCCTCCGAACTTCCACGGCAAGGGCGTCGGCGTTTTCCGGTTCAATCCCGATCCCCGCCCCCGCCGCCTCGACGATGGTGCGGCTCTCGCCCAAGACGCCCAGAATGATGGGCTTTCCCATGGCCATCGATTCAAAGATTTTCGAGGGAATGACGGTGGTGAACAGGTCCAGTTTGCGCAGCAGGACAAGGCTGACGTCCGCCACCGACCACAGCCGCGGCATGCTGTCTTTCGGCTGTTGACCCAGCAAGATGACGTTGGTCAGACCCAAGGCGTCGCGTTTCCGCTCCAGGCGCCGCTTTTCGGAGCCCTCTCCGACCATTAGGAAAACGACGTTGGAATCGCCATCCAGTCGTTGCGCCGCGTCCAGGATGGTGTCGAGCCCATGGGCCATGCCGTGGGTACCCACATAGGCCGCCACGAATTTTCCGTCGATCCCCAGTTCCTCGGCGAACGCTCGATCTCGAGGCGCCCTCGTGAACAGCGACAAATCCACGCCGTTTTTGATGACGCTCACTTTGCCGCCGCCGCCGCGGGTCTCGATGTGGGGCTTGAAGGCGTCCGTTACGGACACGATCGCGTCGGCCTTCCGGTAGGCGAACGCTTCGAGGCCCTCGAGCAGCCGAATGACTCTCGGGCTGGAAATGGCCCCGACACTCAGGATCGACTCCGGCCACAGGTCGCGGATTTCAAGGCCCCACGGAACACGCTTCAAACGGCTCACGAAATATCCGGCCAATCCCGCGAAAAATTGCGGCGACGTGGAAACAACGATATCGCAGCGCGGTAAAAACGGGGTCGAAAAGACCGACATGATCAAATAGAGGATGAAATTGAGGGTCCGCTTTATGACCCCTTCATTGGCCGTCACATAGGTCAGCATCCGGATGACCCGAATTCCGGCCATTTGTTCTTTCTGAAGCAGCCGATTGCGATATCCCGGATAGATCTCGCCTTTCGGGTGGTTCGGCGCGTTGGTCACGACCGTGACGTCATGGCCCTCTCGAACCCATTCCCGGCAATGCTCGAACGTCCGGGACGCGGGGGCATTGACCTCCGGCGGGAAATAGTGGGTCAGGAAAAGGATTTTCACGATTGGATTTTGACGAGAGAGAACGAAATATTGAAAGGAAGAACCGCTTGTCTTGTAAACACCAACACAACGTTACCCTGACCGACTCCGAAACGTGGGCAATAAACGCCGTCCTCCATCTCGCACGCGGACCAGTCATCGGGCACAATGTCCATGATAGGCCGGCCGCCGGGCTCCGCGATCCTGAAGCGGCTGTCGACCCTCTCGACGTTCAGGTCGGGGTGAATATGCAGGAAACTCTCGGCACGGACGCTGCCTTTTCCCGTCAACCGGTCCGCGACTTCATACACACCGCATCCCGACACACCGCTTTCGGGCCGGCACAGGATTTGACGGTTGTGGATCACCCCCTGCCACAGATGACGATAGCCATCATGAGCCCCGGCGAACGCAACCGCGCCGTCTTCGCGGCGTTCAAGCCGGGCGCTTAATGGCCGCGCGCGCCGCCCGACCCGAAAACCGCCCCACATTTCGGATTGCTCGATCCCGTTAATTTTCAAGGTATTGTGGGCGGCCGTGGAGCGGACGTAGGCTCGGAGATCATCGTTGTCGTATCCGGACACGCCGCTGTCGACGATCACCCGCCGGCCATTAACGCTCAACTCGAAGCTCAGCGTGTCGCAATGGGCATGGCCAGGCTGATACTTCGGCCCGATCGGACCGCAGTCGATCAGCAGGAAATCGCCGTCCAAACGACAGCCGTAATATCCGGTTTCCGGTTTCAGAATTAAGGCTTCGTTTTCGGTACGGTGAACCGACTTCGGTTGCAAGACGTCGCGCGCATAAGCCTGGAGAGCACTCGGATGAAGGGCGATGCCGGTCGCCGCATCGTTGAACAGCGGAATTTCGCCGTCCGGGTGCAGGATATCTTCCAAAAATTCGAGCGCGGCGCGCGCTTTGTCCTCGAAGAGTTCCACGCTTGCCGGCTTCGCTCCGGTCTTGTTGCGCGACAGGATGTTGACCACGTCCACAAGATCCTGAGCGACGAGGGCGTGATACAGCGGGCTGCGCTCGAAATGCCCGCCATCGGGTAGAATCTGTTCGCGGACTTCCTCGGCAAGGATCCGGATCCCCCGATCGAGCCACCGATCCGGGTGTCGCCCCGCGAAAAAGACACCGGCGAAGATGAGGGCGACGGCGTTCTTGAGATAGTGGTTCGCCAAAATATGATGCTCGATATTCCGTTCCAGCCACATCGCTTGGCCGTAGAGGCTGGACAGCCAGGGGTCCTTCGGAGGCCGCGTGTCTTCCGTGCGCAGGAAGTAGTCGATCCAGTTCACGATTCGCAGTGAGACGGTGTAGGGCTCCCAGGCGTCCGCCGCGCCGGGAGGATTTTTTTCGATCCAGTCGTCGATAAGATGATCGCGAGCATCCAGCGATCGCGTTTCATCGAGGAGGTAATCGAAGTAATGCAGATTGTAGCGCCAGAGTTTGGACACATCCGCGCACCGCCAGTCCACGGCGCCCCGTTCGAACGTCCTCGGCGTGTCGAGGAACACAAAACCGAAGTCGCCCGTGCCGGGCGCGCTTGGGGTGGGACGGGGTCGAAGGCGAACCCCGGAGCGGCGTTCTATTTTCGCTGGCGGATTGACCCGTCTCGCGGTCCACGGGAACGCGCGCCGATAGACGTAGTAAGCGGCCTGCTTAACCCGGAGGTACCGAACCGTTCGAAGAAGGCGACCGACGTTCATGGAAAAAGCGCTTTCGTGTTTGCCAAGTGGTTACTGTTGCGTGATCCGGTGTCGGGAAAAGACGCGGGCACCCCAAATAAGGAATGTATCATTGTGGAACCCGGCAGTCAGTGAACGAAAAATCCTTAACTAATTTTTTTGGAGAATGAGTGCAAACTCGCGTGCGTGGTCAACTGTTTCCTTAAGATCTGAACACTGGGTACCATGAAACAAATCACTCAGCACTATCGCACCGGCGAACTCACGCTCAAGGATCTTCCTGCGCCGGCTTTACGTCCCGGCGGCGTCATTGTCGCCACGCGCGCCTCCCTGGTCAGCGCGGGCACCGAAAAGCTCCTGATGGACCTGGCGAAGGCGAGCCTGGCGGGCAAGGCGATGGCCCGCCCGGACCTTGTGCGCCAAGTGGTCGACAAGGCGAAACGCGAAGGCGTTGTCAGCACCATCGAAGCGGTGCGGACGAAGCTCGATAATCCGGTGTCGCTGGGATATAGCTGCGCCGGAACGATCATCGAGATTGGACTGAACGTCGAGGGCCTCAAGGTTGGCGACCGGGTCGCCTGCGCGGGCGCCGGATACGCGAGTCACGCCGAGTACAACTTCGTGCCTAAGAATCTCTGCGTACCTGTTCCCGAAGGCGTCGACGACGAAAGCGCGGCGTTCGTAACCGTCGGCGCCATCGCGCTTCAAGGCGTGCGGCAGGCCCAGCCCACGATGGGCGAGCGCATCGTGGTCATCGGACTCGGGCTCCTGGGCCAACTCACGGTTCAGCTGCTGAAGGCCAACGGCTGCAAGGTGCTGGGGTTCGACCCCGTTGCGTCGAAGTGCGATCTCGCCCGCGCGTTGGGCGCGGACGGCGCGTGCAGCTCGGGTCTTCCCGAAGCGGCGGAAGCCTTCACGGAAGGCCACGGCGCCGACGCGGTGATCGTCACGGCGTCGACGAAGAGCGACGAGCCGGTTAATACGGCGGCGGAAATCGCGCGGGTGAAGGGCCGCGTCGTCCTCGTCGGCATGGTCGGAATGAACCTCCAGCGCGACCGGTACTACCGCAAGGAACTGGATCTCAGGCTTTCGATGTCCTACGGACCGGGCCGCTACGATCCCGACTATGAAGAGGACGGCCGCGACTATCCGTTTCCCTACGTTCGTTGGACCGAACGCCGCAACATGCAGGCTTTTCTGGAGCTCATCCAGGAGGGACGGGTTACGCCAAATGCACTGATCACCCATCGGTTCGACATCAACGACGCGGAGCGGGCCTATGGTTTGATGTCGGGTGACGAGCCCTATCTCGGCATCGTGATCACGTATCCGGCGAAACCGGATTCCGAACCGGCGCGCCGGATCGCAACCCCCGCCATCTCCAAGCAAGCCCATGCCGGCGGAAACGGGGTGGGATTTATCGGCGCCGGCAACTTCGCCAAGTCCGTCCTTCTGCCGGGATTGAAAAAGACCGGTGGCGTTCATCTGACCGGGGTCGCCACCGCGACCGGGCTGAGCGGAGCGCATGTGGCGGAAAAATTCGGATTTGGCTATGCGACGACCGACTACCGGCGGATCCTCGACGATCCCGATACGGCAACCTTGTTCGTCGCGACCCGGCACGACCTGCACGCGCCACTGGTGTGCGAGGCGCTTCGAGCCGGCAAGAACGTTTTTGTCGAGAAGCCTCTCGCCATCGATCGCGGGCAGCTTGCCGAGGTGATGTCCGCGGCCGAGGAGAGCCCGGGGCTTCTGACGGTGGGGTTCAATCGCCGCTTCGCCCCGTTGATCCGTCAAGCCAAGGAAATTCTCGTCGGCCGAACCACGCCCCTGATGATGATCTACCGGGTCAATGCCGGTCCTGTTCCCGCCGAGAGCTGGCTGCAAAGAGCGGAAGGCGGCGGCCGGATCGTCGGAGAGGTCTGCCATTTCGTCGATACGCTTCAGTTCCTTGCCGGCGCGCGTCCCGCGGGGGTTCATGCCGTCCAGGCACGGGGACACCCGGATGCCCTCTCCATCCAAATCTCTTTCGAAGACGGGTCGGTCGGCACCATCGTCTATAGCTCGCTCGGTGATCGCTCATTCGCCAAGGAATACATCGAAGTGTTCAGCGCCGGCCGGGTGATCGCCATCGACGATTTCCGCTCCGCGACCTTCGTCTCCGATGGCAATCGCACGCGAAAGCGCACACTGAGACAAGACAAAGGGTTCCGCGAGGAGTTCCGTTGTTTCCTGGACGCCATATCGGGCAACGGAGAACTGCCCATTGGCCTCCCGAGCTTGGCGGCCACGACCGAGACCACCTTCGCCATCCGTGACAGCATCGGCAACGGCCGGTAATCGGAGGTCCTTGCTGTCACCCACGGTCGATGGTAGCTGAGCGCAACCTTTTACGGTTTGCGATCCAATCCGCTAGTATTTCCCGCGAGTCGGCACGGATATAATGAATTCATCTCACAGCAAATGCCCGTCCGGAGAACAAGCGGGTCGGCGGATCGATATCCTGTTTTTCCTCCAAAGCTTCGCCGGCGGCGGGGTGGAGAAAAAGGTGCTTCGCCTCGCCGCGATGCTCAAGGAGAGAAACAAGCACGTGGCCATCTCCGTTTGCTTTCCCGAGGGGCCGCTGGCCGGAAACGTGGGGGAGGGCATCCCGGTCATCCATCTGGATGAGGTCCCATTTTGGAAGGCGCGGGTGGCGGCCGCGCGGGCCGATCCGGGCGGCTTTGGCTCCTTGTTGCGGCCGGTGCTGTTGTCCCGCAAGCCGCCGCGAATGTTGCCCTTCCTGCCGTCTCTCGCCCGCCTTCTGGTCCATCGGAAACCACGCTCTCTGTTTACCGCCATGCCCTATATGAACGTGATCGCCGTGCTCGCGCGCCAGCTCGCCGGCGCCGACACCCGGGTGGTGTTAAGCGAAGTCGACGCGGTCCGCGACACGATGGAGGGCGCGCGCGACTGGAAGATGCGCTATCTGCCACGGTTGATGGGGCGCGCGTACGGGCAAGCGGACGCGATCATCGCCGTATCGGACGGGATCGCCGACGATCTATCGGCCTGGACCGGGCTGGACCGGGGTCGCATCACCACCGTCTACAATCCCACCGTCACGCCCGAGATCCTCGCCAAGGCGAGCGAGCCGCCGGACCACCCGTGGTTCGCGCCGGACGAGCCGCCCGTGGTGCTCGGCGTCGGACGGATCGACCGCAAAAAGGATTTCGCCACGCTGATCCGCGCCTTCGCCAAGGTTCGCGCCAATCGTAACGTCCGGCTGGTGATCCTCGGCGACGCCTCGCCGGGTCGCAAGCGCGACAAACACCGCGCCGAGCTCGCGACACTCATTGCCGGATTAGGCGTCGACGACGATGTGGCCTTTCCCGGCTTCACCCTGAATCCATACAGCTATATGCGCCACGCCGCCGTTTTCGTGCTGTCCTCGCTGCGAGAGGGGTTTCCGAACGTGATGGTGGAAGCCATGGCTTGCGGCTGTCCGGTCGTCGCCACCGACTGTCCTCATGGCCCCAAGGAAATCCTGGCGAACGGAACCTTCGGTCCTCTCGTTGCCATCGGCGACCCGGACAGAATGGCCGAGGCCATCTCTCGAACACTGGACGACCCTATTTCCTCCGATAAACTGATCGCGCGCGCCTCCGAATTCTCCGCCGATCGGGCCGTCGAACACTATCAGCGCATCCTCCTTGACTGAAATGGTCAGCAAGTCCCAAGCCAAAAACCGGATCGATATCCTGTTCTTCTTGTATAACTTCGCGGGCGGCGGCGTGGAGAAAAAGGCCCTTCGCCTGGCGGCCATGCTTAAAGACAGGGGCCATCGCGTCGCCATCGCCGTTTGCTATCCGGAGGGGCCGCTGGCCGAACGCGTGCCCGCCGGCATTCAAGTCATCGACCTCGAAAAGGCTCCGGTTTGGAGGGCGCGCGCGGCCGCCGTGCGCGCCGATCCGGGCGCGTTCGGCGCGTTGCTGCGGCCGGTGCTGCTGCCCATCAGGTCGCCGCGCATGCTTCCGTTCCTGCCTTCTCTCGCGCGGCTGCTGGCGCGGCGGCAACCGCGCGCTCTGTTTACCGCGATGCCGCATATGAACGTGGTCGCCATTCTGGCGCGAAAGCTTGCCGGAACCGATACACGGGTCGTCCTGAGCGAGGTCAACGCGGTCCGGGACAAGCTGGAAACGGCTTCCGAGTGGATGTTGCGGTTCGCGGCGCCGCTGATAAACCGCGAATACGCGCGCGCCGATGCGGTAATCGCCGTGTCGAACGGCGTCGCCGACGACCTCGCGAGTTTCACCGGCCTGGCCCGCGATCGCATCACCACCGTTTACAATCCGACCGTGACGCCGGAGATCATCGAGAAGGCCAGGGAACCCCTGGACCATCCGTGGTTCGCGCCGGGCGAGCCGCCGGTGATCCTGGGCGTCGGGCGGTACCATCCCAATAAGGACTTCCCGACCCTGATCCGCGCCTTCGCCAAGGTTCGCGCCGGCCGCCCCGCGAGGCTCGTCATCCTCGGCGACGCGACACCCGGGAAAAAGCGCGACAAGTACCTCGCCCACCTGGACGCTCTGATCGCCGAACTGGGGATCGAGGACGACATCGGCTTTCCGGGTTTCACCATCAATCCGTATCGCTACATGAGCCGCGCCGCCCTCTTTGTGCTGTCGTCCCTACGCGAAGGGTTTCCGAATGTGCTGGTGGAAGCCTTGGCCTGCGGGTGTCCCGCCGTCGCCACGGATTGTCCCCACGGGCCACCGGAAATTCTGGCGAACGGAACCTTTGGGCGCATCGTTCCCATGGGCGCCGTCGACGAGATGGCCGAGGCCATCGCCCGGACGCTCGACGCGCCGATTTCCGCCGAGCGGCTGAGGGCGCGCGCCGACGAATTCACCGCCCAGCGCGCCGTGGAACGCTACGAGCGGATCTTGCTTAACAGCGCCGAATGACGTCTGGTTTCAGCGATAATGTTCGAATCGAAGGCCCAGGAGGCTCGCGAGCATCCCGCAACCGCCGGCGACGCGCATCGCGCCCATGGCGATGCCGTCCATCCGAAGGCGCGTCCTGAAAGAAGAGCGCACGACATCGAAGGACCCGAGGGCAATTTCACCCAGCCCCCGGCCACATAGCTTCAGGGCCATTCTCGCCGTTTCCAATCTCCCCGCATCCGCTTTCCGCGCTTGGAGCTTGTTGCGGAGTTTGAGGTTGCCGCTCCGGTATTCCGACGACAGCAGGTATCGCAGATTTGACCGTTCCCGGGGAACGGTCTCCCACACCTTGGAGTTCGAGGCGAACACGATGCGGTAACCCGCGATCGTCATCAATCTGAAGAACAGCGAGTCCGATCCGCCGGTAAGGCCCCGCTCCGGATCGAAAGTCAGGTTCAGCCGGCGATAGGCCGAGCAACGGACCAGAACGTTATTGGTCGCCGCCCCGCCGATCTCCTGAAGATCCACGTAACCGCGTCTTTCTTCATCCCCCGGCCGGCGCGACGGTGAGCCGAAAAAGCCACCCTCTTTGATCCACGCCGGAGCCGAGGCGTCGAAGATCGGCAGCACGCGTCCAAGAACCACATCGGCGTTCGTGGCCAGCTGCGCGCGCAGCAACTGCTCGAGCCAGTCGGGTTCGGGGATTTCGTCGTCGTCGATCATCGCAAAGAAGTCGCCATCCCCCGGAACGCGGTGCAGGCACGCATTGCGGGCATGGGAGATCCCGCGCCGCGGTTCATGCACATAGGTGATGGGAATAGACGAAGATTTTCCGAACTCCTCACACACGGCGCGGGCCTCGGCGCTCCCTTCGTTATCGGCGATGACGATATCCCATCGCGGGGCCGGGACGGTTGAAAAGGTTTGATTTTGCAATCCCTTGAGGAGCGCCGCCAAGCCATCGGGACGCTTGTAGGTGCAGGCGCAAACCGTAATCCGCAATGGGCGCCCGGACTCAGCGCTCGCTGGCCGGGCGTTCTCGCCGCGATCGGCCGCCAGATCGGCATCCGGACTCATTACCAACGCCACATTGTCTAACCCACGCGCACATAGTGGTACATGGGATCGACGTCATGACCCGGCGCGACGTATCGCATGTTGATCCCCGCGCGCCGCTTGTCCGACGCGTTCGGCCCGCTCGCGTGCAGCAGCCATGAATGCATCAGAAAAAATTCACCGGCCTTGGCCTCGATTATGGGAGCGCCGTCCAAATCGAACTCGGCCAGGGCGCCGCTTTCCTCGATACCCGTGTTGATGCTGTCGTGCCAATCGCCGAACAATCGCGTATGCGTGCCGGGGAGGATCTTGACCGCGCCGTTCGACGCCGTCGCGCCGTCCAGTGCGAACCACACGGTGACCGATGGCACCGGCTGGCCGTCGGGCAGGTATCCGCCGTTGGATTGACCGACATCTTGATGCCAGGGCGCCGCGAGGGTGCTGCGCGGCTCCTTGATCCAGGGGCGGCTCTTGAACAGCAGGGCACCGTCGGAATGAAGGACTTGTTTGACCCGGTCCACAATGGACGGATCGGAAAAAACCTCGAGAGCGGTCGGATCGTTCAGATGAAAGTCGGCCCGGCCATGCTTCGGGACTTCGAGCCGCTTCAGTGCGGCGCTCTCGCACTTGAACGGACCCACATATCCATTCTTTTCATAAAACTCTACTTGTTCGGGGGTCAGCGCGAAGTGCCGGCCAATTCCGTCGCGAATCGCCAGGGCGCTCGCGCTTCGCCAAGTGTGCGGGCGCTCCCAGAAAGCATCCTGTCGCCCGCCGTAATAGTCCGAAAGCACCGAGTCCATGATTTCCGAGGTTTTCAAGCTCGACTCTCCGGTCGTTTGGCACGGGGCGCCGTCCAGAAGGCTATCGACCACGGACTGAACCAGCGGCTGATGCTGATAAGGAATCGACGAAAACTCGAACCGCTCCGTGACCGTTCGCAGTTTGGCTTTTTTCGGCTTGCCCGCGATGCGCCTGGCGGTGTTCTTGACTTTCTGGCGCGAAAGCAAGGAGTCCGAACCGTCGTCCATGACGTATCGCTGCACCGTGCACGGCGTTTCGTAATTGGCGCACGAGAGCCGGATTTTGCCGTCAACGCCCTCGATTTCCATGAGGTCGCCGCCATCGCGCGCAAGCAAGTTCCACGACGCCGTGCCGATGACCCGCTGCTCGGTCCGAAAAGCCAGCGAAACCGCGTCCTCCGTGTCATGGGTTCGCGAGAAATTCGCCGCGTCGCCGCCGATCAGGTCGAGCGGTCCGAACCAGAAATCGAGCAGGTCGAGGACGTGACCCCCGATATCGTAAAAAATGCCCCCGCCCGACAGCCGGGGATTGAACTTCCAAGGTTTCGTCTTTCCCGGACCGTTGCAGCGATAGTGCACGGCGACAATGGGCCCCAGGCTTCCGGACTCGAGGATCTCCTTGACCTTCAGAAACTTGGGCAGGTATCGGCGGTAGTACGACACGAACAGCGGAATGCCCTCTTTGGCGAACGTCTCCGTCATTTCCCGGCATTCGGCCGAGGAACGGCCGATCGGCTTCTCCACCAAACACGGCTTGCCGCTGGCGCAGACGCGGAGCGCATAGTCGAGATGGGTCATCGGCGGCGAGGCGATGTACACCGCGTCCACGTCCGGGTGGTTGATCAACTCATCGGCATCGGTGGTCCAGTGCGGCACGCCATGCCTGATGGCGAATTCCTCGGCCATGTCCGCCGACCGGCGCATGACCGCCACCAGTTCACTGCGGTCCGCGCGCTGAAAAGCCGGCCCGCTCTTGCGGTTGACGACGTCGCCGCATCCGATAATGCCCCAACGCACAGGTCCGTTCATTGTAATCACCTCGAATCGATTTCGCACCCGCGCCCGGACTAACCGGCCCGGGCCGCGTTTTCCGTTCCGTAAAGGTCGTGAAGGTGCTGGACCTTCGCATCGATACCCGCCGCGGGATCCATCATCGAGCGCGTTTCGACCTTGAAGTGCGAGGCCACCAATCGCTGGCCCTGGACGATCTGGTGGGAGACGACACGGCTGTCGCACAGCCAGACGTCGCCCTGCTCGAACTCGACCACGTGCCGGTCGTGCCCGTCCCGGCCGGCGCGCTCCATGCCGCCGAACGCCAGGAGATTGAGCCGATAGCAGAATTCGTTGCCGCTGAGATCGCGGAGCTCTTCCAGATGCCCGGACTTGTAATAACGCTTGGTCAGTTCATCGAGGCGATGGCTCACGTTCCAGATCCGCGGCTTGTGGTCGATGTTGATGAAAATCCGGACGTATTGGAAATCCTCGTGGTTGCCGAAGCTGTCGAGGTGCAGATCCTCCGGGCCCGTTTCGGTAAACCGCCACGAGACGTCCCATCCAAGAAAGTTGTAGGTGGAGAACAGCGTCTTCCCGAACTCTCTGACCTGGGCGTTGACCGACTGCACTTCCCGGCGGGCCTTGAAGTAGAAGGCCGGATTCACGCCAAAGGTGGCCAGAAAGGCCTGCGCATCGGCCGGCCGGTACAACTTCGGCTGCAGAAAAAATCGATCCGTGAGCTTCTTGAAGCGGCGGCCCTCGGGGATCGTTACCTGGTTCAACAGATCGTAGTCGATCTTGAACGGCGTGTTCTCCAGCAGAACGACCTTGCCCGAACTCATAGCGGTTGATGAGTGTCTTTCGGAATTCGGGCAAATTGCCCTCGGACTCACGCCAATCCATGCGCTCGATGTAATTTTCGACGTTCGGGCTTAACTCAATCCGGGCCATTGTCTAAATCCACACTCCTAGGGCCTGTTCCGGCCGGTCAATGCGCGCAGCTTCCGCTTGGAAGCCCTGCGGATTCGTTTGAGGGGAGAGACCGCCTTGCTGCCGGCGGGAAGGTCCTGGCCGCCGATGTGGGCTTCTTTTCCCTGTTCCCGGCAGAGTCGAAGGAAGTCGTCCTCCGGGCTGTCCAGGGACAAAAACGGTGTCATGCTCACCAGCGAAACGCCGCGCTCGCGGAGAGCGCCGCGCACCTCGGCCAAACCCTCGTAATACTGCCGGTAGCGGTGATTCGGATCGACGCCTTTCCAGCGCGTATGCTGCTGGTGGGCATGGTGGCTGTCGAACAGGGAGGTGTTGTCGCAGCCGACCAGGATGATGGTCCGGGCGCCGAGGTTGGCGGCGAAATTGCAGGCCGTCTGCGAAATGGACGACCATTGGTACAGACAATCGCCGGTCGGCCGCCGGACCCAATCGAGGATGCGCCCGGCATCGTTCGGCTCGTCCGGAGGCTGGCTGTTCGGCTGGCCTTCGGATTCAAAGTAATAGAACCGGGATTGCACACGTTCGAACTGTTCGGGGGTCAAGAGCCTGCGTGTCTTCCGCTGCTTGGTGATCCAGGTGATTTCCGGGCGCGGCTGCTCGCCGTCCATGCATTCAGGCATGTTGAGATCGGGGTGGATGGTCACGCTGTAGCGGGTTGGAACCACTTTCCAGGCCATGTTGCAGCCGACGACCGTCTTGCCCTCGAAGGCCTCCAACGGAAACACCCGCAAACTCGGCCCCGTGCCGACCACGAAGATGTCCTCGCCCTGGTGACGACCATAAAGGTCAGAAACCATGCGTGGCGTAGAGTCCGATTTGACCGTTCGATCCATGATTGCTCAGTCACCCATGCGCCCCCGGCGGCCCGCCGCGAGCGGCGATGGCCGACCGTGCTCGGCGACTCGGTTACAAAGTCGTTTCGCAATGACACGCGCCCGGTGTATAAAACCCCGGCGGCCCGGTGTAAAGACGATCAGGATTTTGCCCGCTATAGCCCACGGTCGCGCATGGTTGGCGGGACGTCGGCTCATTCGGGCGCTGAACAACGGAAAATCTGATTCGGAAGGGGCGCCATGAGGGCCTGCGTTTTCATCCAAACCAATCATCGCCAGATGCTCGGCGCGCTGGTTTCGCACTATTCGCTCCGTCGCGCCTCCAAGCATAACGATGGCTTCGACGTCCGGATCATGAACCACGGCGACCACGACTTTTTCCAATGCAAGGAAGGCAAGCCCTATTTGCGGGGCGGATCCGAGGCGGTCTGGCGCAACGACGACCTGCAATCGTTCACGCCGCTCCGGTTCATGCCGCCGGAACTGATGGGCTATTCCGGCCGCGCCGTGGTGATCGATCCCGATGTCTTCGCCGTCGCCGACGTCTTTGAGTTGTTGTCCCGCGACATGGTGGGAAAAGCCGTGATGTGCCGCCGGGCGGCGCCGGTCGCGAACAAGACCAAGGCCACGGAAGGCGGCCTGCCCACCAGCGTCATGCTGCTCGATTGCGGCAAACTGACGCACTGGCGCTGCGAGAACGACTTCAACGAATTGTTCGCGTTCGAGCGCGATTACGCCGACTGGATGTCGTTGAAGCTTGAGGATCGCGAGACCATCGGCTTGTTCGAGGACGAATGGAACGACTTTGATACCCTGACCGGAAACACCAAGCTCCTGCACACCACCAAGCGCCGGACCCAGCCGTGGAAGACCGGTTTGCCGTTCGAATTCACCGTGCCGGAAAAATCAAAAAAGAACGAGAAATCTAAAAATAAGAAAAAAGGCTCGCCGGTCCGCAAATGGTTCCTCCAGGCGCGGCGCTCCGTCTTCGGCGGCGGCGGCAACAAAGGGCTGTACGAGCCGCACCGCGATCCCAATCAGGAACGCTTTTTCTTCGGCCTGCTGCGCGAATGCATCGACAAGGGTGTCGTCAGCGAGGACCTCGTTCGCGAGGAAATGAAAAAGAACCATATCCGGCACGACGCCTTGAAGGTGCTGGAGCAAACACCGCCGCTCGCCGCCTGATCCCCATATCCGCCGCCAAACAGGAAAGCCCGCAAACTGGAACATTCGATGAGAACCTTCGCCGCCGTCACCACGTGCCACGAGGACGGTTACAACACCTACGGCCGCCAGATGGTCGAAACCTTCGATCGGCATTGGCCCAAGGACGTGCCGCTCTATCTTTACGCGGAAGGTTTCATTCCCGAGCTGCCCAGCGATCGCATCGTCCATCGCGACCTGCTGGCCGAATGCCCGGAACTCGTCGCCTTCAAGGCGCGGCACAAGGATAACCCGGTTGCCCATGGCAAGCGGGGGCGAAGCCGGCTGAGTGTGAAGATGGATTGGCGCAAGCCCAAGCTCAGGGTTCGCCGGGAGGAATGGGGCCTAGGCTACCTATGGGATGCCGTTCGGTTCAGTCACAAGACTTTCGCCATTTTCGCCGCCGCCGAAAAGTGTCCCGCCGACGTGCTGTTCTGGGTCGATGCCGACACCCTGATGTTCGCCGATATCTCCCCTGATTTTCTCGAAGATGTCATGCCGGCCGACTGCCTGTTCAGCTACCTGGCGCGCCCCAAGTTCTCCGAGTGCGGTTTCGTCGGATACAATCTGCGTCATCCGGCGATTCGCGATTTCCTGGCCGAGTTCAAGGCGCTGTACACCACCGACCGCCTGTTCAATGAGGAGCAGTATCACGATTCCTTTCTGTTCGATGTCGTCCGCAAGCATTACGAGCGCAAGGGCCACAAAACTTACGACATCGCCGAGGGTCTGGGGCTGACGGCGGGGCACGTTTTCGTCAACAGCCGGCTCGGTCAGTACATGGACCATATGAAGGGAGAGCGTAAGGATTCGGGCGCCAGCTTCGAGACCGACTTCGTCGTATCGCGAGACGAGGGCTACTGGAAAGAGAAGGCGGCGAAATCTCCCGTTAACACGAACCCGGATGCCGCGCCGAGAGCGTGACGGCGCGCCGCTGCTTGATCATCGTCAATGAACAGGGCCGTGGAATGCGATACGCGGTTTCTTGCGCAAACGTTGATGACCTTCGAGGCGGCGATGACCCCCCGGATCCGGCCGGCGGACCTGACATCTTGCGGGTGCGCAGGGCGTTCGTTACATACAGCATGGATTTTCAACACCAAGGGGACGAAGTCGAATGGCGAAGCCAACCGTCTTTATCCATACAAACTACAAGCAGATCGTCGGCGCGCTGGTTTCGGAATATTCCTTCAAAAGGAATTCCAAACACGCCGGCGAGTTCAACGTGCGGACCATCCACACCAAGGACTATCCGTTCCTGCACGCGCGAGAGGGCCAGCAGTATCTTCGCGACGGCGTCACCCGGCCGTGGCACAATGAGGATCTGCAATCGTTCACCCCGCTCCGGTTCATGCCGCCGGAACTGATGGGCTATGCGGGACAGTCCGTGGTCGTCGACCCGGACGTGTTCGCGGTGGGCGACGTCTGGGAGCTTCTGACCCGCGACATGCAGGGCGCCGCCGTCATGTGCCGGCCGCGCTCGGGCTCGAAGCAGAAGCGCGGGTACATGGCGAGTAGTGTGATGTTGCTCGACTGCGCCAAGCTGACCCACTGGAAGGTGGAGGAGCGTTTCAACGAACTGTTCGAGATGAAACGCGATTATGCCCTTTGGATCTGCCTGCAATACGAGGCGCCGGAAACGGTCAAGCTGTTCGAGAACGAGTGGAACGACTTCGATCGGCTGACGCCCCGGACCAAGCTGATCCACAACACCAAACGCAAGACCCAGCCGTGGAAAACAGGGCTGCCGGTGGATTTCATGCCGCCGGAGAAGCCGTCGGGCATCGCGCCCTTGGGCTGGCTCAACCGGGCTCGCCGGCGCGTTTTCGGCGACTACGCGTTCCTCGGCCACTACAAGCCCCATCCCGATCCCAACCAGGAGCGGTTCTTCTTCGGGCTTTTGCGCGAGTGCCTGGACAACGGCATCGTCACCGAGGCCATGATCCGCGACGAGATGCGCGAAAACCACGTCCGCCACGATGCCCTGGAAGTCCTCGAACGCACCCCGCCATTGGCGGCGTGACGCCGGGACACGCTGCTCGCCTTGAGGTGTGATGGTGCCCCCAGGGAGACTCGAACTCCCACTCCCTTACGGGAAACAGATTTTGAGTCTGCCGCGTCTACCAGTTCCGCCACAGGGGCTCCGTGCACGGGCGCCATCATAGCGGGGGTGGGGGCGCGGTCAATACGGCGGCTTCATCGAGTTGGGACAATGGTTTGCATCCGCGCGCTCCGGCGATCCGATCCGCCGCCATCTCAGGGAACCAGTTTGGCGACAAGGGTCTCGAGCCGCTGAAACAGGCCCTTTTGTTGGAGTTCCGAGCGGATCATGCGCCGGAGGCGGACGAAGTAGGCGCCGGGCGGCAGGTCGACCGCGCTCGCCGCCCGTTCGGCTTCGCGCGCGACCTGGACCAGGTCGCGGTGCAACGGGTCGCGCGAGTCGAATCGGGGGATGGCCAATTCGAACACCAGCTTGTCGAAATCCCGCGCGCCGAACCGGCCGCGCGATTGTAGCACCGCGATCTTGGCGCGGATGGTCTCACTGTTGAGAAGACCACTCAGGTAAAACGCCTCCGACGCGTTGTCGAAGGACGCGTAATAGAGTTTGTGATCGATGATGGCGTTGCGATCCTCCAAGACCGCAGCGGCCAGGAGAATTCCAGACTTGGCGTATACCACGCGGATTGGCGCGGGCGGAACCTGCTTTTCCAGGGCCTTGAGGTAGTTCCATCGAGCCACCAGGGACATGGCGTTGCGGCTGTGGTCGTCCCATCGAAGCTCGGCGTCTTCCAGCCATTTGGCCAAGCCGGGGTAACCCTTTTCCTGTGCCGCGCGGGCATCGAGAATGCGCCCGCCCGCCGCGTCCCATGGGATGACGGCCAGAGACGGCCGCAGAACCCGGAACGGCGCGATGGACTCGCCGAGATAGACCGGACGCAGGAACTGGATTTCCACCGTGCCCTGAAGCGCGGGCAAATCGCGCCACGGCCGCTTGTCCTGTTTGCCGGGCCGGCTCTGCACCAGGGGCGCGGCCGGGTTGAAGCCGAGCCGGCCGGTTTCCTGGCGCTCCACCAGGCACAGCGACCGCGGCACCAGGGTCGCGCCCTGACGGAAGGCGCTGCGGTAGGGCGATCCCCCCGACCGGGCGGCCGCCGCCGGCCAGGTGTCCTCCTGGCAGGTCAGGGCCTCTTCCGCCTCTTCCAACGAGGCGTCCCGTAGCGGAAGCATGCCGCACCACGCGGTGATGGTTTCCGGCAGCGGGCCGGCGCGCTCGCGTCTCGCGAAGAACACCGTGGACGGCATGGGGAACAACGGCTTGACCCGCTCGTCGAAGGCCCAGACCTCCGTGAACCGGACCTCGGCGGTGTTGTACCGGCCGCCGCGAAAGCCGGAAAACTGAGCCCGGTTGAGGGCGCCATAGGGCATGACCAGGGCGATGGTCCCCTCGGTTCTCAGATAGAGCTCCGCGCACCGGACATAGAAATAGGCCGAGAGGTCCTGGTGGGTGGCGAGCTTGCCGCCGGTCCACAGTTTGCGCGCCGTGCACTCCTCGCGGAACCGCTTCTGCATGCTGGGTTCCATGTACCTCATCGACAGCCACGGCGGATTGCCGACGATCACGTCGGCGCGCTGGTAGGCCGACGACAGCCAGATGGGGCGGCTGAGATTGCGCACGATGTAGCCCCAGATGTGGTTGCGGCCGCTCTGGCGTAATTCCCGGAGATGCCGATAGGTGTCCACCAGGGTGTCGAACTCGCGCCGGTCGGCGATGCGCTCGCGGCGAAGCCAGGCGCGAAACGCCTCGCTTCCGGCGTTCTGCTCGCTCAACTGCATCATCACCTGCACGGTATCGTCGAACAAGGTCGGTTCGTTGGCGAGCCGCTGCGGGAAATACAGTTCGGGCCCGTCCGGCACGTTGATCACCATGTCCATCTGGGTGAACATTTCGCGCGTGTTCCACTGCATGGAGTCGCCGAGGTAGACCGGCAGCGAAAAGGCTTCCGGGCGGTCCCGCAGCCGCTCCTCGCCCAGCGCCAACAAGTAGGTCACGCGGGCGACCAGCACGGCGACGGGGTGAACGTCGATGCCCACGACCTTGTCGAGACAGTTTCGGAACGCGTCTTCGGGGGGCACGTGGAACTTGTCCGCCGCGGCGAAGAACTGGCGGATGGCATGGAAAAGAAAGGTCCCCGAACCGCACGCGGGATCCAAGACCCGTTGCCGCAAGGGCATATCCACGGCCCGCGCGCAGACCCGCGCCGCCAGCCAATCGGGTGTGTAGTACTCGCCCAGATCGTGACGCTGATCGGGGTCGATGAGGGACTCGTACAGCACCTTGAGCACGTCATGCTGCACGTCGTGGAGGCGGAAGCGCATGACCTGCCGGGAGATCCGGGCCACCAGATCCGGGCCGCCCGCCGCGTGCAGAACCCAGTCGAAAAAATCCAACTCGACGGCGCCGGCGATCCCGGCCTCGCGAAACGGCCGGCCGGAAAGCAGGTCGGCGGGATCGGGCAGCGGCACCGCCAAGACCCGGGTGGCCATGGTCTTGGCGACGATGGTCAGATAGGTGTGCTGCAGAAACAGCTCGTCGGCTTCAATGCGGCTGCCGTAGACGACCGCCAGAAAATCGGCCCACAGTTGCCGTTTCAGCTCCACTTCCGGGCGGTTGCGAACCTCCAGCCACAGCTCGCGCAATCCCACCAGCGCCCGCCGGTTCGCGAGACTGCCGCGGCCGAGCTCGGTCTCGACTGTATCGGGATCGGGCGTCAGGTTCGGCTGCAGCGAAACCGCGGAATCGAGCCAGATGAGAACGCCGCGCGGATCGTCCGGCGACGGCTTGAAGCTCGGCAGGGCCACCAGCTTGCCGTCTTCGATTTCGTAGGGGATGAACTCGGCGCCGTCGGTGGCGATGCCGATGAACCGCTCGCCCGTCTCCAGTTCGCGTTGAGGCAGATACCGGCCGAGCTCCTCCTCGGCGTCGCGCCTCTCCCGGCGCAGGTCGCGCTTGAATTCCAATATCGTCTGACCGAGCAGCGCGTCGAGGCGGCCCCGGACCTCCGGCATGTGCCGCTCGAAGTGAATATCGGTGCTGGTGGCGCCCAGCCCATAGACCAGCACTTCGTACATCAAGGCCCGGATTTTCTCGTGGCCGGGCCGGCTGACCATTTCGATGACGATTTCCGTCAAGCGGCGCGCCGACAGGGTCATGACCGAGGTTCCCGACAACTCCGGAGAGAGAGTGTACGACGCGCCCCGTGAGCGACTTTGCCGTATATATGGCGCACAGACCGCCTCCCCACCTCAATATATTGATCTTGGACTACCCAAACGAGGCCGGTCGATCTACCCCCGCTTGGGGAGATCAGGATTCCCGCCGGACTCCCGTCGCCGATGACGGCACGCGCGGCCGAAGTCCGGTCCGATTGCGCCGAATCGGTTCAACGATGGAGAGAGGATCAGCCGCCGATGTGCCGTGCGAAGAGCGCCAGTGTCCGCTCCAAGGCGACGGCGGCGGCCTCGGGCCGGAAGTCGGGGCGTTTGTCGCAATTGAAACCGTGGCCGGCGCCCTCGTACACATGGATCGGGATATCCGGATTGGCGGTCCGGATCGCGTCGACGCTTTCGCTCGGGATCGTCGCGTCGTCGGCGCCGAAGTGCAGGATCACCGGACAGCGCGGCTTCTCGTCCAAAAACTCGACGATATGGCGGCCGTAGTAGCAGGCGGCGCACGCCAGATCCAACCGGCAGGCCGCCACCCAGACCCACGACGCTCCCCAGCAATAGCCCACCACACCGGCCTTGCCGCCGGCGTCGAGGGCCCGCGCGGCCGCCTCGATGTCGCGGGTGGGATGGTCCCAACCGATGGCGGAAGCGAGTTCGCGGCCCTGCGTCACGCCGGCCTCGTCATAGTTGAGCTCGACGCAGGGCCGGATGCGATTGAACAGCGCCGGGGCCAACGCCTCGTAGCCCTCCGCCGCGTACCGGTCACAGACGCTTCGGATATGCCCGTTGACGCCGAAGATCTCCTGAACGACCACCACACCACCCTTGCGCGCCCCTGCCGGCGGCGCCCTATAGGCATCCAGCGCGTGTCCGTCCGACGCCGTCAACTCGATCCATTCGCCCATGAGTCCCTCTCCGCCAAAAGCCGTGACCATTATATTGTTAAAGAGCAACAATTCTCGACAATATCGCTTATATTGGGAACCCGATCGATCATTTGAGACATCGAAAGGCTTCCCGTGAGACCCGCCGGACCGCTTCCCGACCTCGACATGCTCAAGAAAGTCGTCGCCGCCATGCCGCACTACAAGGCCTTGGGAATGGCCATTACCGAACTTCGGCACGGCAAGGCCTTCATGGAAATCGCGTACGACAAGAAGCTGATCGGCAATCCCAAGACGGGCGTGGTCCATGGCGGCGTCATCACGGCGATGCTGGATACGCTATGCGGCGTGGCGGTGATGAGCGCGGTTCCCGAAAACACTCCGCTCGCGACCCTGGATCTGCGCATCGACTACCTGCGACCGGCGACACCGGGCGAGGTCATCCGGGCGTCCGCGGAGTGTTACAAGGTGACCGAGCACGTGGCCTTCGTGCGCGGGCTCGCCTATCACGACGTGGCCGGCGACCCGATCGCCAACTGCACCGGCACCTTCATGCTCACCGCCACCGGGTTCGCCACCGGAAGAAATCAAGGAAAAGCCAAGAAGACCAACCCCGGAAAGAGGGCCGTGGGCGAATCGGAGCCGAAGGGAGGGGGACAGCCATGCTGAAAACCATCGCGGCGCTCAGGCAGGCGGGCGACATCCTCGACTTCAATGCGCTGATCCCCTACGCCCGGACCGTCGGCCTCGAATCGTTCATGGACGAACAGGGCCTGATCACCGTGCTGCGCTTTCGCGAGAGCAACATCGGCAACTATCTGATCCGCGCCATCCACGGCGGTGTCGTGGGCGCGCTGCTGGAACACGCCGGCATCGTGCATCTTCTGGCCGAGACGGAAGCCGCCGTGGTGCCGAAGATCGTCAACCTTTCCGTGGACTACCTGCGCCCGTGCATGGCCGCCGACACGTTCGCGCGCGGCACCGTCATCAAACAGGGACGCCGCGTCGCCAACGTACGGATGGTGGCCTGGCAGGACGCCCCCGACAAGCCCGTCGCCGCCGCCCACGCCCATTATCTGCTGGGCGAATGATCGGAATAAAGCCAACGCTCACCGCCGTCCGGGAAGAGATCGGGTTGCGCCGGTTTTGCGGCAAGGGCGACGGTTCTGGATCGTCGCGCTACTCTCGCGAAGACGGCCGGAGAGTGCGCCGCCGGCCGCGCCACCGCCCGCGCCACCGTGTCTTGATGAGATAAATCCTTGAAAGATCGTTAACGGCACTGCATTATATTCTTACATCCTTACTATAGGAATTGACCATGCTTGCGAAACTGACGTCCAAGAACCAGTTGACGCTGCCCAAGGCGGTGCTGTCGTTCTGCGCGGGGACGGAGTATTTCGACGTGTCCGAGGAGCAGGGCCGTATCGTGCTGACGCCGGTGCGGATCAACCGCGCCGATGCCGTGAGGTCCAAGCTCGCCGACCTGGGCATCACCGAGGACGACGTGGCCGGCGCCGTGGCTTGGGCGCGCCACGACGACCGCAAAGGCGGATGACTGCTGCACGTATCGTGCTCGGCACCCCGGCGCGTATCGTGCTCGACACAAACGTCTTGCTCTCGGCCTTGCTGTTTCCCGCGGGGTCCTTGGCGTGGCTGCGCCATGCTTGGCAGTCCGGCGCCATCCGCCCGCAAGCCAGCCGCGACACCACTACGGAACTGATCCGGGTCCTGGGGTATCCGAAATTCAATCTGAACGATGACGAACGCGCGGACCTGCTCGGCGATTATTTGCCCTGGTGCGAAACCGTCACCGTACCCAACCCCACCGATCTCCCCCACTGCCGCGACCCCCATGATCGACCGTTCCTGGCGCTGGCGCTCGCCGCCCAGGTCGACGCCCTGATCACCGGCGACACCGACCTGCTTGTCATGGCGGACACCGTTTCCGTGCCGATCCTGACGCCCACCGCGTTCTGGCGGGCCATGAACGCTGGGGTCGCCAGCGAAAAGACCAGGGATGGCCGATCGTGATCCCTTGGAATCGCCGGCATGGCTACCGCGGGTGAATGATCGGGGTAATACCAACGACCACCGACATCCCGGAGAGAACGGGTTGTCGGGCTGGTGAGGCGGATTTCCGCCCTATTGCCGCAAATCGAACCTATTGTACACTGATTGTGGAGACGCCCACGGATGACGGCTTCCGGAACAGGCCTGAAGCGTCATGCCGCGATTCCCTCCAATAGAGCTCAATAGAGCGAAGCCGTTGGAAAACCTTGGACGCCGGCAGCCCCCATGACCCCGAAAAACAAACTCACGATCATTCGATGGGTCGTCTCGCAGGGCCTGGAGGGCACACCCGAGACAGAGCTGCTTCCCGCCCTGTGCGCGCGCCTCGCGGAGGCCGGCGTCTCCGTGCTCCGGGCGAACATCTATCAGCCCACGCTGCACCCCATGATCGGCGGTCACATCTTCTATTGGTGGAAGGGCGCGCGGGAAGCCACCCAGGAATCCTGGAACCGGGTGCCGATCGATCCCGCCATCAGGGCCAATCCCTCGCCATTCGAGAAGATGATCGTGGCTGGGGACCCGAGCATGCGCCATCGGCTGGACGTCGCAGACCTGGCGGAGCTACCCTTGCTGGAGACGTTTCGCGCCAAGGGCGGGACCGATTATTTCGCCCTGCAGAGCCGCTTCGGCGGCGCCCATGTGGTGGGGCCGGTGGACCGCATCCTGACGTCCTGGGTGAGCGACGCGCCGGGCGGCTTCTCCGGGGACGACCTCGCCGCAATCGGGGAGATCGCGCCCGTCCTGGCGCTTGTCGCCAAGGACGCCTCGACCCACCGCATCGCCGAAACCGTGCTCGAGACCTATCTCGGCCGCGATGCCGGCAAGCGCGTGCTCGACGGCAACGTACAGCGCGGCCAGGGCGACTCGATCCGCGCGGCGCTCTGGTCGTGCGACCTGCAAGGCTTCACCAAGCTGGCCGACAAACTGCCCCGCGACGAGCTCATGGCGCTGTTGGACGATTACTTCGACGCCATGGTCACCACGCTGCACGATGTTGGCGGCCAGGTCCTGAAGTTCATGGGCGACGGGCTCCTCGCGATCTTCAGTTTGGGCTCGGACGCGGACTGTTGCGCCGCGTCCTTGACCGCGGCCGAACAGGCGCTCCAGAAGGTCGACGCGCTGACGTCGCGGCGCCAGGCGAAGGGGCTGCCGGTCAGCCGCTTCTATATCGCTCTCCATCTCGGCGAGGTCATGTTCGGCAACATCGGAGCCCAGAACCGCCTCGACTTCACGGTGGTCGGCCCGGCCGTCAACGAGGTTTCCCGCATCGAGTCCATGTGCCGCTCGCTCGACCAATCGCTGGTGATCTCCCAAGCCTTCGCCGAGGCGACCTCCGGCCGGGATAGCCGCCTGGTCTCGCTTGGCCGCTATGCCCTGCGCGGCGTCACCCGACCACAGGAACTCTTCACGCTGGATTTGACGGCGCAAGCAATCGGACGCTGAGGCCGTCAGGACCAACGATCACTCCTGTCCAAAAAAAAATTAAGGCTGAGCTGATTCTGCGCAAAGTTCGGCAGTTCTGGATCGCCACACTACGCTCGCGACGACGGCTGCGGAAATCCGCCGCCTCCCGCGCCGCCGTGTCTTTGCGAGGCGCGCAGCGCGCCGGCATTCCAGAGACGTTCACGACGCGCGCCGAAATCGACCTCGAACCACCTGGAACATTCGGTTTTTGCTTGCGCTATCATGCTAGACCTGACCCCTTGGTTAGGGGGCAGGTTCGCTGTAGAAGCGGATCATCATTCAGCATGCTGCAATTCTAGGCCTGACCCACTGACTCCCCTGTCCGTGTTTCACGCGGCGAGCGGCCGATAGTTTTCCGGATTGCTGCCGTCGATGGCGATGGTCTTGAACTCGGCCGAGGGGATGCAGCGCCTTGCCAGGTCTTCCATCGAAACGCCCTTGTCGATCCCCAGCTTCTCGGCGGCAATGACCCGGATCACCACTTCGGCGTTGGGATCGATGGGCTTTTCGCCACGCTCCCAACGACCGATGGTCTGATGATCCTTCTTCACAAGCTGCGCCAATTCGGCCTGTGTTAAGCCCATCTCGGTGCGTAGAAACCGAAGCTCGTCGGGCGAAATGCCGCGGTCGGCGGTGATGATGCAGTGAGCGATAACGTGATGCAGCCCCATGACATTCGGGATGCTGTACACTTCGTCACCCGCATCATCGACGACAATCTCCATGCCATGGATAACCACGTTGTCCAGGCCACACTCTTCGTAGCGATATTCGTTTGCCATCGTCCTCTCCTGGCGCGCATGGCGCGACCGGCGGCCCCATTCGGCCCATCGGCGTCAGTACCTATCTTCCTTTTTATGATCCCGCTTCGCGTCGCCTTTCTCCGTCAGTTTTCATCTTTCCACATGACGGTTAATATTTTTACGCTGTTCGAGGCCGCCGGAATCACCACGATCCGGACCGTGCGTCCTCCCGAATTCGGTGTCGTGCACTCCATCTTGTTCTTGAAGCAACCCGGTTGGGTCGCCGGTTCACCATCTTCGAAAACAAAACCGTGCTTCAGAACATGGAGAACGTCACCCATGATCAGGCCACGTTCCCTCATTCGATCCCTGGCATGAGCGGTCCAACTGAGCCGCAAGCCCGGGTTGGCTTTTGAGCGAATATGCTCGGTTGCCTTCCCGGGCGATAGCGGCTTATCGAATGGTACACTCATGCACCGTTATGTATCACCGTGATATACGATGATCAATGATAGATTTAAATAATACCCAAATGGGTTAAAAACGCAAGTTTTTTCTAGGATGTTGTTCCTATTTTTCGACAATGAGGTCGCGTCTAGCTTTGCGCCAATGGGGGTCGCGTCTAGCTTTGTAGCAGTCTCGCTTTTATTTCGCGGTGCAACCATCCCATGTCACGAGAACGGAGGCGTTTCGCACTTCCTCATCGCTTGTCGCGACGAACAGCACAAGGCTTGGAGGCTGGGCGGGTCAACTCCTCCACCCCATACTAATACATAGCGTAATTCCGGTAGTCACCTCCCGGGCCTATAGTTCGGGTCGAAGATAACACCCCCAAGGGACCAAACAAGGAGAGTGACTACGGTGGAGTATGAAGGACTGGACGTATCCAAGGACGAGACGGCGTATTTAAATCGAAAGAGTCAAAGTCCATTGATCCTAATAGTTGATCAGCGGCGCACGCGCCGACAAGGACGGATTTTCCCGCTTGCCAAGCCGCCTCATGGTGATCCATATGCCTGCTCCCAACCCTCCAACCGGTCACGCTACACAATATAGTCTAATCCCTCCCAAGAATCCCCATATTTGGGCAACAAACCCGATACAGCTGACCCCAATTCGGCGATTACAACGTACGGTCCAGTATAATGCTAGCCTTTACCCCGCTCCGCTTCTTGCGGTCTTGTCGGTAACGGCCTCCTCACTGATTCAACCGCTTTCTGATGGCGATGCCTTAAATTCACAAACGAAGTGCAACACCAGTATGTTCCGGAGTTGCGATGGGCAAGCATTATGGACAGCTCGATTTTGACGAGCGGATTGAGCTTTCCCGGCATCATGATGCCGGGAAAGCTTCGAGCGAGATTGCGAGGATCATGGGGCGTCATCCCTCGACGATCGGACGCGAACTCAGGCGCAACAGCCTTCCCAAGGGTGGCTACAGGCCGGCCTCGGCGGACCGGATCGCATTGTCGCGCTGCCGGCGATGCTCGCGGATCGAGCGCCTGAGCCCGCTGAAGGAGCATGTCGACGACCACCTTGCGATGGGCTGGCCGCCGGAACAGATCTCCGGCAGGCTCAGGCTGCGGGGATCCCGGCACACGGTGAGCCACGAGTCGATCTATCGCTATATCTACCGGCCCAAGGTTCGGTCCCAGAAGCTCCACCGCTATCTGGCGCGTGCCAAGGCAACCCGAGGACGGCGGTATTTCAAGCGCCGCCGCGATCCGATCCTGGGGCGCCGTTCCATCCATGAACGAGACCCAGCCATCGATAACCGGAGCGTTTTCGGCCACTGGGAAGGCGATCTCATGCAGTTCCGCACGCAAAAAGGCAATCTCTTGACCGCCGTCGAGCGCAAGACCGGCCTGACCCTGGCCGGCGGCTTGCCAAGCAAGACCGCAGAGGCCACCGCCGCCAAACTCACCGCTCTGTTCTCCGTCTTGCCCAAGGCCGCCAGGCGCTCCATCACATTCGACAATGGTTCGGAATTCGCCCAGCACCAGAAGCTGGAGGGCGGCCTTGGCCTCCTCACCTTCTTCTGTGACCCCTACTCGCCTTGGCAGCGCGGCTCCATCGAAAACGCAAACGGCATTCTCAGGCGCGATCTGCCACGCAACACCGAGTTCTCCGATTACACCGAGCAGGACATCCAAGACATCGTCTGGGCCAACAACACCACTCCCCGAAAACGTCTCGGCTATCTCACACCAGCCGAGGCATTCCTAATTCAACTCCGGTCTTGCACTTGAAATGTAAATCCAGCGACCGGCGAGGAACTCAATAGATTGGAAAACAGCGCGGCTCCGCTCACGTTTGCGGTCTTCGCTCCCGATGGTAAAGGCGTCTTGACCGCATCGACCGACGGCAAGGCGCGCGTGTGGGACGCCGCGACGGGAAACGCGGTGTCCGTGCTCACGGCGCATACCGGCGCCGTGATGAGCGCGCAATTCGATGCCGACGGCGGCCAAATCGTGACCGCCTCGGTAGACAAGACCGTGCGGGTCTGGGACGCCGCGTGCGGTGATTTGGTGAAGACTTTCCAAAGCGAGCCGGAAGACGCGCTGGCGGCGGCATCGTTCAGTCCCGATGGCCGATACGTCGCCGCCGCCGCTTCCGATGGTTCCGCGCGGATCATCGACGCCGACACCGGCGCGACGCTCGCCACGCTCCACCGCCACGGCGCGGCGGTTCATTGGGCCGCGTTCGACGCCGGCGGGAGACAGATGGTTACCGCCTCGGCCGACGGTACCGCCCGTGTGTGGCAGGTTCCGACCGATCTCGCGTCGAAGATCGAGTGCGCCTGCGGGATGCTAGGCCCTCTGACGGACGAGGAGACGGCGCTCTTCGGGGCCACCTGCTGTCGCGCCGAGCCGAGCGCGCAATAAGTGGAAGAAGACGGTTGGCGTTGGGGTTCGCTCCCTCGCTTGATCCGGGACGCTCGTTCCTCGATAGTTGGCGGCCATGAGCGACACACCGATCCCCACCTTCGACGACGTGCGCGCCGCTCATGACCGCATACGGCCGCGCATCCACCGCACGCCGGTGTTCACCTGCGCCACATTGGATCGGATGAGCGGCGCCCGGCTGCGGTTCAAGTGCGAAAACCTGCAAAAGGCCGGGGCCTTCAAGATCCGGGGCGCGACCAACGCCGTGTTTTCGCTCTCGGACGACGCGGCGCGGGCCGGTGTCGCCACCCACTCGTCCGGCAACCATGGGGCCGCGTTGGCCCTGGCCGCTTCGTGGCGCGGCATCCGGGCGTCGGTGGTGATGCCCCGCAACGCTCCGCGAGCCAAGCAACGCGCGATCGAGAACTATGGCGGCGAGATCGTGTTTTGCGACCCCGGCATGGACTCGCGCGCGGACACGCTGCGCCGGGTGGTGGACGGCTCCGGCATGACCGTCGTCCATCCCTACGACGACCCGGCCGTCATCGCCGGACAGGGAACCGCCGCGCTCGAGCTGCTGGAGGAGGCGGGGGATCTGGACGCCGTGATCGCGCCGGTCAGCGGCGGCGGCCTGATCGGAGGGACCGCCATCGCGTGCGCCGGAGCGTCCAAGGCCATCAGCGTCTACGCCGCCGAGCCCGTCAACGCCGATGACGCCCAGCGCTCGTTCCGCGCCGGCCTGATCATCGTTGCCGGCGAGGCCGACACCATCGCTGACGGGCTGCGGGCGTCCCTGGGGGCGCTGCCTTTCGAGATCATCCGGACCCACGTCACGGACATTCTGACGGTCACCGAGGACCAGATCTTCTCCGCCACGCGGCTGATCTGGGAGCGCATGAAGCTGGTGGTGGAGCCGTCATCGGCCGTGGCCCTCGCCGCCATCCTGGCCCACGCCAACGTGTTTCGCGGTCGCGAGGTGGGCGTGATCTTGAGTGGCGGCAATGTGGACCTCGACGCCCTTCCCTGGGCGCGGCGCGGATAGAGCTGTTCGTCTGGTCCGTAATAATCTTGCCGAACCGCGGGCGGAGATGTTCTAATGAATAATAGAATTGAAAGGAATGCGCGAGGCTGCCACGGGCGCGGCGAGAGTGAAGTTGAATGAACGAAATTGCTGAGTTTACCAAGTACGAAATCGGGCTGGCGGAAATCGACAACGATCATAAAACGATCATTGCGATCATGCTCAGGGTAAGAAACGCACTCAATAAGAAAAACTACAGTATGTGTGCGGCTCTGTTGGAGCAATTCGTCCAGCAGGCCGAGGACCATTTTCTTGCGGAAGAAAAAATCCTAAGGTTCCTGAAATATCCGGACCTCAACAACCATATCGTTTACCACCAGGAACTGATCTGGAAGGCGAAAAGCGTGCAGGCATTGTGTAAAGAAGCGCGTGATTCGGCAAAAATCAAACGATGCTTCGAGTCCATGAGCGACTTCTTGATGCACGACATCGTATACGGTGACATGACGTTCAAGGATTTCCTCACCGAGTCCGGTATCGTCAAGTAATAAGCCTAGGGGCTTTCTTGGCCACGCACGTAGGGCTTGTATTTCATATCCTTTTCCAGGACGTGAACGACGAGCCATTCGGACAGGAAATCGTAAAACGCCGCCACGTCGAAGGAGTCCGGGCGGTCCTCGAAGGTTTTCTTGTACTCGAGAAGCCGGCGGGTCAGATCCTGATGGCAGGTCCGATGCGCCTCCAGTCCCGGGAAGTTGCCGGCTTCCATGAGCTTTTCTTCCCGCTCGAAGTGATAGTCCGTGTAGCGCATCAATTCCTCGAGCACCTCGCCCACCGACGGCCGGTCCGCGCCGGCCAGCACCAGATAGTGCACCCGGTTGAGAAGATCCACGAGGTGCTTGTGGTCGTTATCGACGGCGTCGACGCCGACGCTCATGTTTTCCCGCCAGTGCAACAGCGCCATTGATCACTCCTTCCGCGACCCGAGGCCTCCACGCGCGCCCACTCGGCGCCAAGGATTACGCACCCCCAAACAAAGCATGTTGCATCGCAATATGCCAGAGGGAAGCGAAGCATATTTTCAAGGTTTCACGAATGGACACCGTTTTGGCAAAATGTTTCAATCGCGAGGCGTACGCGTTTATTGATTGGACGCCCGATCCCTTCCATTGACGTGAGGAGTCATGATCACCGCCACCGTCCTCGACCGGGCATCCGGTATCCGTCACGGGTTCTTCACCCGCCGGGGCGGGGTGAGCGAAGGGCCGTACGAGTCGCTGAACTGCGGCCTTGGATCCGGCGACGATCCGGATCGGGTCCGCGCCAACCGGGTGCAAGCCATGGCGAGCCTGGGACAGCTTGAGGCGTCGCTGGCCACCGCCTATCAGACGCATTCCGCCCGGGTGGCGGTGGTGGAGCGGCCGTGGCCCGCCGATAAGCGGCCGGAGGTGGACGGACTGGCGACGCGGACCCCGGGCGTCGCGCTGGGCATTCTTACCGCCGACTGCGCGCCGGTGCTGCTGGCGGATGGCTCGTCTGGAGTCGTGGGCGCTTGCCACGCGGGCTGGCGCGGCGCTTGGTCCGGGGTCGTCGAAGCGACGATCGCGGCGATGGAGGATCTGGGCGCCAGCAGGGCTCGGATGGTGGCGGCGATGGGCCCCTGCATCCACCAGGAGTCCTACGAGGTCGGTCCGGAGTTCGTGGACCGGTTGACCGGCGGCGGGCCGGACGCGGGCCGGTTCTTCCGGCCTTCGCGGCGCGCGGGCCACGCATTGTTCGATCTTCCGGGGTATGTGGCGGCGCGGATCGAAGCCCTGTCGCTTGCCGGTTTCGAGGGCTCGCCCGCCGACACCTTCGCCGACATGGATCGGTTCTTCAGCTACCGGCGGACGACCTTGAACGGCGGCGGCGACTACGGCCGCATGCTCTCGGCCATCGTGTTGGACAATCACTGAACGGGTACACGCCCATGGCGCTGCATTTTTCGGAACAGGGACTCGCCGGGCGGCGCGCCCGGGCATGCGCGGCGATGATGGAGAGGGGGTTGGACGGACTGCTGATGTTCCGCCAGGAGAGCATGTACTACCTCACCGGCTACGACACCTTCGGCTACGTGTTTTTCCAATGTCTCTACCTGGGCGCCGACGGCGCCATGACGCTGCTGACCCGCGCGCCCGACCTCCGGCAGGCGCGCCATACCTCGGTGATCGACGATATCCGCGTCTGGGTGGACGGCCCCGACGCCGAGCCGGCACGGCATTTGCGAGACATCCTCGCGAAGCACGGGTGCAAGGGCCGGTGTCTCGGCGTCGAATGGGAGGCCTACGGCCTGACCGCCCGCAACGGCCGGCGGCTCGCCGACGCCCTGGAAGGTTTCTGCGTCACCGAGGATGCCTCCGAGCTGGTCAGCCGCCTGCGCGTGATCAAGAGCCCGGCGGAGATGGGATATGTGCGCCGCGCGGCGGAACTGGCGGACGATGCCTACAAGGCGGCCGTGGCTTTGACCGGCGCCGGCGCGTCCGAGGCCGAGATCCTCGCGGCCATGCAGGGGGCCGTTCTCGGGGGCGGCGGCGACTATCCCGGCAACGAGTTCATCATCGGCTCGGGGCGGGACGCGCTGCTCTGCCGGTATCACAGCGGCCGGCGATGTCTCGGCGACGACGATCAATTAACGCTGGAATGGGCGGGGGCCTACCGCCACTATCACGCCTGCCTGATGCGCACCTTCCTGGTGGGAACGGTTCCGCCGGCGCAGCGCGCCATGTTCGATGCCGCGTCGGACGCCCTTGCCGCGGCCACCGAGGCTCTGCGCCCCGGGCGGCCGCTTGGCGATGTCTTCGACGCCCACGCCCGGACCCTCGATGCCGCCGGTTACGGCGCGCACCGCATGAACGCCTGCGGATACAGCCTGGGAACCACGTTCTCGCCCAACTGGATGGACTGGCCCATGCTCTATCACCGTTGCGCCGAGACCGCCGCGCCAGGCATGGTGTTTTTCATTCATATCATTATCTTTGATTCCGAAGCCGGCCTGGCCATGTCCCTGGGCCAGACCCTGGAGGTGACGGAAATGGGGGCGACGCCGCTCACCAAGTCGCCCTTGCAATTTGTAATCCGGTAGCAAGCGAAAGCGCCGATGCCGTACCTTATTCTTCTGATAGCGTTCTTCTTCCTGGCGATGGTGGCCACCTGCGCAATCTCTTGAACGTTATTTATCAGTGATCGTTGGAATTAATCCGGTTTGCAAGTCGACCGAGAGGTTGTTACATTCCGCCCGGCCGCCGTCGAGCGGCGCCGGAAATCGGGCCCTAGTCATCACATCATGAAAATCGTCGCTTGCAACAGTAACCGCGCGCTGGCCGAAGCCATATCGGCCTATCTCAACCTGCCGCTGGCGAAGGCGAGCGTCCGCCGCTTTCCCGATATGGAGGTGTTTGTCGAGATTCAAGAAAACGTGCGCGGCGAGGATGTGTTCGTCATCCAATCGACCTCGTATCCGGCCAACGACAATCTCATGGAGCTGTTGATCACGCTGGATGCGCTGCGCCGCGGTTCGGCGCGGCGAATCACCGCCGTCATGCCGTATTTCGGCTATGGCCGTCAGGACCGCAAGTCGGGGCCGAGAACGCCCATTTCGTCGAAGCTGGTGGCCAATCTCATCACCGTCGCCGGCGCCGACCGGGTGCTGACGATGGACCTTCACGCCGGCCAGATTCAGGGCTTCTTCGACATTCCGCTGGACAATCTGTCCGGCGCCCCGGTGTTCTTCAAGGACATCGAGAAACGCTTCAACGCCGACGATATGATGGTGGTTTCACCGGACATCGGCGGCGTATTCCGGGCGCGGCTGATCGCCAAGCGGTTCGACAGCGATCTGGCGATCGTCGACAAACGCCGGGAACGGGCGGGTGTCTCCGAGGTCATGCATGTGATCGGCGATGTCCGGGACCGGCGCTGTATCCTGATCGACGATATCGTCGATTCCGCCGGGACGCTCTGCAATGCCGCGGTGGCGCTGATCGGCGAGGGCGCCACGTCGGTGTCGGCCTATTGCACCCATGGGGTGCTGTCCGGCGGCGCGGTCGCGCGGGTCAGCTCGTCGCCGCTCGAGAACCTGATCATCACCGACAGCATCACCGCCACCGAGGCGGTGCGGGTATCCCACAACATTCAGCAGCTGACCATCGCGCCGCTGATCGCGGAAGCCATGCGGCGCATCAGCGAGGAAACATCCGTTTCCAGTCTGTTCGATTAAAGAAAAATCCGTTATAGACGCGCCTTCCGCCGGTGGTCGCCGACGCCGGAGGCGTTGAAAAGGAGAACACGTTAATGACCGACAACATCAGCATCGCCGCCGCCAAGCGCGAACGCACCGGCAAGGGCGGCGCCCGGGAGATCCGCCGGACCGGTCGTGTCCCGGCGATCATTTACGGCGCCGGCGCGGAGCCCACGCCCGTGTCGGTGGACGGCAAGGACCTGCACAAGCAGATGCGCGCCGGCGGGTTTTTCTCTAATGTCTATGAAATCAACGTCGGTGACGACAAGCACCGGGTGCTGGCGCGCGAGATGCAGCGCCACCCGGTGAGCGGCGCCCCGTTGCACGTGGATTTCATGCGCTTCAGCGCCACCACCCGGGTGCAAGTGGACGTGGACGTGGTGTTCGTGAACGAGGACGCGGCGCCCGGCCTGAAACATGGGGGCGTGCTCAACATCGTCAGCCATAGCGTGCCGTTGATCTGTAACCCCAGTGAGATTCCCCAGAACCTGACCGTCGATCTGACCGGCCTGGAGATCGGCGACGTCATCCACATTACGAGTTTGACCATCCCGGCGAGCGCCGAATTGGACGTTTCCGATCCGGAAGCCACCATCGCCACCATCGCGGCGCCCACCGTCGCGTCCGTCGAAGAAGAGGAAGAAGAAGCGGAGGCGGCGGAGGCCGCGGCGGCGGAAAGCGCGGAAGCGGCCGAGGAGAAAGACGAGGAGGAGTAATCCTCCTAAACGCTTATGTCTTCCGAAAGGCTTTTGGTGGTGGGGCTCGGCAACCCGGGCCCCGCTTATGCCGCCAACCGTCACAACATCGGGTTCATGGCCGTCGACGCCATCGTCGGGCGTCACCGCCTCGGTCCTTACCGGTCGCGCTTTCAAGGCGAAGCGGCCGAGGGAACCGTTGCCGGCCGCAAGGTGCTGGTCCTCAAGCCCATGACCTACATGAACAACTCCGGCCGCGCGGTCGCGGCGGCGGCGCGATTCTACAAGATTTCGCCCGAGGATCTGCCTGAGACCATGCCCGGTAACATCATCGTATTTCACGACGAGTTGGATTTGGCCGCCGGCAAAATGAGATTCAAGCAGGGCGGCGGTCACGCGGGACATAACGGTCTCAGGAGTATCCACGCCCATGTCGGCGCGGACTATGGCCGCATCCGCCTCGGCATCGGCCATCCCGGCGACAAGGACCGCGTGACCGGCCATGTGCTGCAGGATTTCGCCAAGGCCGACCGGGTGTGGCTCGACCCCCTGCTCGACGCCATCGCGGAGCAGTTTCCGCTACTGGTTCGGGGCGACGCCGGGGCGTTCATGAGCAAGGTGGCGCTGGCGGTCAATCCGCCCCGACCCAAGGCGAACGAGCCCGAGGAGAGCAACCCGCCGGAGGGCGCGGATGGGGTTTAATCTGGGAATCGTCGGGCTGCCCAACGTCGGCAAATCGACGTTGTTCAACGCGCTCACGTCCACCGCGGCGGCGCAAACGGCGAACTTTCCGTTCTGCACCATCGAGCCCAACGTCGGCCGGGTGGCGGTCCCCGACCCGCGCCTCGAAAAGATCGCCGCCATATCGAAATCGCAAAAGGTGACGCCCACGCAGTTGGAGTTCGTGGACATCGCCGGCCTGGTGAAGGGGGCGAGCCGCGGCGAGGGTCTCGGCAACCAGTTCCTGTCCCACATCCGCGAGGTCGACGCGGTCATCCACCTGGTGCGCTGTTTTACCGACGATGGCATTTCCCATGTCTCCGGCGCCATCGACCCGCTGGCCGATGCCGAGATCATCGAAACGGAGCTGCTGATCGCCGATCTGGAGAGCCTGGAGCGCCGCGTGCCCTCGCTGGTCAAGAAGGAGCGGGGCGGAGACCGCGACGCCAAGGACGTTCTGCCGCTCATGGAACGCGTCTTGGACGGGTTGCGCGAGGGCCGCCCGGCCCGCGAAACCGAGGTGGCCGGCGACGAGCGGAAAGTCTTTCGCGGACTGCAATTGCTGACCTCCAAGCCGCTCTTGTACGTCTGCAACGTGGACGAGGACGCGGCCGCCACCGGTAACGCGCTGAGCGAGGCCGTCGCCCAGCGGGCGGCGGCGACGGGGGCGGAAACCGCGGTCATTTCGGCGCGCGTCGAGGCCGAGGTGGCGGAATTCGCGGACGCGGCGGAACGGGCCGCTTACCTCGAAAGCCTGGGGCTGGAGAAGACGGGGCTCGCCAAGGTGATCCACGCCGGATACCGGTTGTTGGACCAGATCACCTTCTTTACCGCCGGCCCCAAGGAAACCCGGGCCTGGACGGTAAGACGCGGCGCCAAGGCCCCGGAAGCGGCCGGCGCCATTCATACCGACTTCGAACGCGGTTTCATTCGCGCCGAGACCATCGCCTACGACGACTTCGTCAAGCTGGGCGGCGAGCAGGCGGCGAAGGAGGCCGGCAAAATGCGCTCCGAGGGCCGCGACTACACCGTCCAGGACGGCGATATCCTCCTGTTTCGCTTCAACGTCTGATCGCTGGTCCCCGCCGTCCGGAAATGGTTCGACGGGACCGGGCGCCCGGCCCAGGGCATCCTGAAATTCGGCGACTCCCGCGGGGCGGGTATTCGACGGTTCGTAACGAGAGGAATTGCCCAAAAAGGGGTCACTCCAGTTGCGCATCCCTTTTGCGTCCTCAGGATCCGACGCTTAATTGAGAATCGTCAGAAGCGTAGTTTGCCCTGGTTATTCGCAAATAGCCGCAGCGCTCCCGCGCGAACGTCTTCCAAATGAACTTGCCCAAACGTTGCTTCGGTGGTAACGTTTTCATCGGCCAACTGGGGGGTACTCATAGGCCAAGTGGGGGGGGGGATAATTGAATGCCCTATCTGTTCATCGCAATTAAGTTCCCTATCCGTTCACCACTAAACGGGGAAATTCTCATGAAGAAACTCCACCTTTTCCTTTTCATTACGACGTTGTCTTTTGCGTGCGGCTTGCCCGCAAGCGTCTATGCTGCTGGCACTGCCTTCGGTGCACCTGGCATGGATGGCGTATGGAATAGAGCGAGCAAAACGGGGATTGGAACATCTTATGAAAAGTATGCGACGGCACCCGATGGAACAATGAGCTATCGGGATGACGGTCCATCCGGACCAATATCTAAAATCTGGTTTTCAGTGGCGGACGGGATCATTACAGAAACCGCTTATGGCTTGATCCATGAAAACCAAATAAAAGATGTTCAATTTCTTATCGTCGGACCGGGATTTTTTCATGAAGAGAAAAAAGATACCAATCACTCAATCGATTACCTGCACAAAATTGCCGGAAGGCCAATGTCTCTGGCTTATAAGATTGTAAATACAGACAAAAATCCAAGCCCAAAATATGAGATAGAAAAGCATATATTTACAGATCCGGATCGCCAAACATTGTTTATGCGCGTCATTTTTCGATCCTTCGCAAATAACGTGACACCTTATATTCTTGTAAATCCATATATCGATGGGACGGATAAAGAGGATGTTGCATACGCCGGGTCGGACAGCGACGGTCACTTCCTGAATGCGCGCAATGCGGCAGATAATAAATATCTAAGCGTAAGATTAAAGCTGCCAATCTTGTTTGTTAAGAAATCAGCCGGTTACGTGGGTGCCTCGGATGGGTTTCAGGACCTAGACGATGTTGCTTCCGGCAATGGCGACGTACCGAACCAAATGGATTGGGAATTTGATCATACCGATGGCAGCAATCCTGGTAATGTCGCTATGGTGGGGCAACTCCCTACTCTTGGGAATGGTGACGTCGTCACTTTCGATTTCGCCATAGGTTTCGCGGAAAATCACGACGACGCATTGATGCGAGCTAGGGACACCTTAAACGATGGTTATAACACAATATTAGATAAGTATAATGGAAGTGGATCTCATATTGGGTGGGAGGATTATATGAGTACTACTCTTTCCATCCCATCTTCCCTGTTAAGTTCTACTGGTGACAACGGACATTTACTTCACACGAGTGCGATGGTGTTGAAGGCTCTTGAAGACAAGACATTTGCTGGATCGCTGATTGCCTCTCTTTCCACGCCGTGGGGAGACTCTGTAAGCGCCAACGAGGTTGATGTCGGCTACCGGGCCGTCTGGCCAAGAGATTTTTACCAAGCGGCAATGGCCATGCTGGCACTGGGAGATAAGGAGACACCTAAAGTTGCGTTTCAGGCCTTGGATAGGTTCCAGGTAAAGGCGAATTTGATCGATAAGGATAATGCAAGGATCGAATCTGACCGCACGGGATGGTTCTTTCAATCAACCCGCGTCGACGGAACCCTCAAGTTCCTGCAGGTCCAAATGGACCAAGTTGCCATGCCAATCATGTTGGGATGGCAACTGTGGCAACATGGAGTTCTCTCCGATGCCGAAATAGTGAATTGGTACTGGAAGATGATTAAACCGGCAGCGGAATTCCTGTCTAACGATAGCCATATTCGCATCAAGTTCCAGAGTGGCGGCACAGACGAATATACTGTTGAGCCCGCCTGGTCCCGACAAGAACGATGGGAACAAAAGAAAGGATACGCGCCCCCCAACGTCGCAGCGATCGTTACTGGACTAATCGCAGCCGCAGACATCGCTCGCCATGTTGGCGGAAGTCAAATTGGAGCGGCAGAGCACTATGAGAGACACGCGGATTCAATTGTCTCTCAAATAAAGAGTCTGATGTTCACAACCACCGGATCCGTACCGAACGGAAAATTCTATATGCGGGTCAGTGGGTCAAGTGGAAACAGCAATGACAAGAACGCCGACCCCAATGATGACGAAAAAATTCAAATTGCCAATGGGGGCCCCGAGGTTTTGGAGAAAGAAGTGCTAGACGGGGGTTTCCTGGAATTTGTCCGGTATGGGGTCCGTCCAGCCGACGACCCCAATGTCAAAGAGTTGGTCCCCGAATTGGATGACGAGACTCTATCGGACCCGCAACGGCTAAAGTATGCGTGCCCAAACCCGAACTTCGTGGGCTGGAGAAGACATAGCTACGACCACTATGGCGAAAGACGCCATGACGGATCAAACTTTATCGTTGATCCTGGCCATCCCGATGCAGATAAACAAAGAGGACGATTGTGGCCTTTCCTGACCGGGGAGCGGGGACATTACGAATTGGCGGTGGGCGCGGCGGATGGAATACTTACCTCCACGGAGAGGAGTCTTATAACGGAATTCATCAAATCCATGGAACATTTCGCGAATGCGGGATTAATGCTGCCTGAGCAGGTATGGGACGGGGTTGGCGCCAATCCCAATAATTACGCAGTCTGTGAGGGAACGAATAGCGGTACTCCGTTGGCATGGAGCCATGCCGAGTATGTGAAACTGGTGAAATCCCTGTCGGATCCCACTCACAAGGTTTGGGATGTGAATTCGAAAGTCGCTGATCGCTACGACGATCCCGAAGTTGAGGTCACGTTTACCTGTAACAACGGACAAACAGTCCCCGGAGAAAATGTATATGTTGTCGGAAGTGATAGCCGAATGGGTCAGTGGAGGCCGGACTCTTCCCTAAAACTAGAACCGACCGCGTTCCCCACTTGGTCAAAGACCTTTAGTCTTCCTGCAAGTAAGGCGATGGAGTGGAAATGCATCGTTAGAAAGTTGGACGATTCAATTCAGTGGGAACCCGGCAATAACAATGTCCTTAACACACCTGCAACCGGTACTACCAACGTTGACGGGAGTTTATAAGCAAGCAATTATTGGGCCCGTTCTTTGACGACGGAAATAAAGACGACGCATTGGTAACTCAGACGGCACAGGAATTTGTCGCCATTTTCAGCCGACACGAACGGTTGAACGTGAAGACATTGCAAAAAAAACGGCTTCCAAAAACTTTCATGCTCAGACGCGCGACCGGCCAACAATGCAGGGGTACCTGTCGGGGATAAGAGACGCAAGTTAAGCGGACCATCGTTCGTGCGTGTGGGCGCGACCAACTATAAGGGGGCTCGTTGCCGGTTCAATGAGAGTAGCTACATTTTCCTGGGAGTCGCTCCATTCCATCGCTGTCGGCGGTGTTGCCGTACATGTAACTGAACTGGCTGCTGCCCTTGAGCGTCGCGGACACGAAATGCATGTTTTTACACGGCGCGGGCACCAGCAATCTCATTATGACCGCATCCATGGGGTGCATTATCACCGTTGTAACCTTGAGCACTGCCCGAACTTTTTCGAAGAAATCACCAATATGTGTACCTCCTTTGTCAACAACTTGTCCGCGGTAGAAGCCTCGGCGGGCGATTTCAACATAGTTCATATGCATGACTGGCTAACCTCGAATGCGATCAATTTGCTTAAGGAGGGAAAGAACAGAAAAACCGTCCTCACAATGCATTCAACCGAGTACGGCCGCAACGGCAACCAATTCTTGGACGGTCAGGCGGTCTGCATTCAGGAGCAGGAGCGCTTCGCCACTCATTCCGTAGACAAGATTATTGCGGTTTCCCAACATCTAAAAAATGAGATTTGTTGGTTGTATCACCTGCCCGAACCCAGCATTCATGTGATACATAACGGAATAAATACGAAGCAATTTGATTACGATTTTGATATTGCCGCAGTCAGGAGACAGTATCAGATCGATGAAAACGATCCAATGGTACTTTTTGTCGGCCGCATGGTCATTCAGAAAGGACCTGATATTCTTATTTCTGCAATACCTTATGTCCTGAAATATTTTTCGTCCGCTAAGTTCGTGTTTTGTGGGGACGGAGACATGAGGTCCGATATCGCGGCGATCGCCAATCACTCGGGAAGCACGCATGCCGTGCGCCTGGTGGGTGACCGCCGTGGCCGGGAAATACTAGATTTGTTTCGGGCCTGTGACATTCTCGCCGTTCCGAGCCGAAATGAGCCCTTTGGCATTGTAGTTTTGGAGGGGTGGAGTGCCGGAAAACCCGTAATTATTACGAGGAACGGAGGGCTCACCCAGTTTGTTAACAATGGAGAAAATGGTCTAATAGTTGACGCGACTCCCGAGTCTTTCGGAGAGGGGCTTGTCAGCGTTCTTTCGGTTCCAGAAACCATCCGCTACATGGGGAGCAACGGCCGCGCTACCGTCCAGTCCGCAGCTTTCTCATGGGACACTATCGCTGAACAAATCGAACTTACGTATCAAAGATTAGGGACGATTCTCTAATACAATGGCGATACCAAATATTTTCCATTTTATTTTTGGTTTTCAGGAGGATTTTGGGGGTAAGCCGTTCAGTTTAGTTCACTACCTAGCTATAAAATCAGCTTTATACATAAATCGACCTCAAATAATTAATTTTTATTATAGGCACAGACCCAACGGGAGTTGGTTTGAAGCTCTATTGCCGTTCCTAAATTGTGTACAAGTCGAACCCCCATCGCACATATTTGGTCGTAAATTATGTCATTATGCACACAGCGCAGATGTTTTCCGGCTTCAGGTTCTCTTGGAGCAGGGGGGCATATACATGGATCTGGATACGATTTGCAGAAGGCCATTTACACCTTTGCTGCATCACGCCTGTGTAATTGGAGTCCAGGGAACGGCAGAAGGACCATATGGTCTATGCAATGGTGTCCTCCTAGCCAAACCTAAAAGCGAGTTTCTTCAGGTATGGTATGAAGAGTACAGAAATTTTAGATCTACGGGGAGAGATCAACACTGGGATGAGCATAGTGTTAAGGTTCCGTTGTCTCTCGCTCGGTCGTTCCCCGACTGCGTTCATGTCGAACCGTACACGAGCTTTCATGACCCATTTCCAAGGGAGCAATTGGACCGCCTATTTGTCGAACAACATGCCTTTCCTAAAGCCTATTGCCACCATTTATGGGAAACGGTGACATGGGACACCTATCTTCAGCCCCTTACGGAGCAGGGAATTTGGTCGGGCCAAGATACTTATAGCGTGTTGGCGAAGCAGTTTCTGTAAAGCCTCCGGAAACAACGGGGTCAGGAAACAACGGGATCAGAATAGATTGATATTGCGTGCTGTCGCGAGGTGGCGAATTGCGCGATCAAGTGACTTTGACCCCTTTGATCGCGCTCCGAGGGCCGCGACTACACCGTCCAGGATGGCGATATCCTCCTGTTCCGCTTCAACGTTTGATCGTCAATGTTATGGTCGGATCGAAGCCGCATCCGCCGCTCGATCCCGGCGCCCGATGTCCGGCCCGGTTCCGGATCATCCCGCAAACGACCCGGGCGTCCCGCGCGGTTTTGTATACCTTTTGTTGACCCCGGGCGCCTTTTTGTATACCGCCGTTGCGCATCCGTGGCGCTTAAGCCCGTGATCTGGAACAAAACCTGTCGGCGCCAAACATAAGAGGTATGCAAAAGTATATAGAAGTATACATTTTTGCGCGCTAAGTCCTTGGTTCTCTTTGATCGGCGTTTTCGACCAGGTATACAAAAGTATACACGCGTTCCTCATATCGCATTGAAATCAATCTCTTTTTCGCCGAAACAAAAGTATACGAAACGCGTAGGCGTCGACGCCGGCGCCGCCGCGGCGGCGTTGGCCCATTGGGCGAACCGCCGGCCAAACCGTTCCTGCCGGGCCTTCAATGGAGTCATGGCACCCTCTAGGTTAAATTACCGAGAAATAGGTGCATATACCTACAATACCCCATGGTCAAGGCCGTTCGCCAGGAATTCGCGCGCACCGTCGCTCCGTGCTGATTTCAATAAGTCTGGGATCAAGTGATTCTGACCCCGTTGGTCCAATACTAGCTTGATCCTTTGGTCGCGAGAATATCCTCAGCCAGGATTTCCCGTGGTTTCCCGCCGGGAGATGAGAGGCCATTCCTCTCCAGTTTTTTTCTCAAGACATTTATGAGCCTTGCATTGTTCGCCCGGGATACCGCCGTCGCATCTGTTTCATCGACGACGGGCCGGCCCGCGAGCGCTGCCAGGGCTGCATCGCTTATTTTGAACCAGAGAGCAAAAGCGTTGTCCGGCGGGTTAAGGAGCAAATCGGTGTATCTGACCTCCAAATAGAGCCCCTCGCCAGGTATGTAGGCGCGCAGGCGGAGGCGACGTGCCAGAACACCAGGGCCTCCCTGCTCCTCCGATACAAACTCGACGCCGGCCCCCTCCAATGCATTCCGGATGGAGCCAATATTGTTGGGCGTCGGTATCCTATGCCCCGCTTCAAAATTCTTCACGGTGCTGACACCTACATTCGCTTCCGCCGCAAGCTGCTGCTGCGACCAGTTTATGAGGGCACGCGCCGCACGGCAAACCTCTGAGCTAATCATAGCTAATTAGTATCACATGATCGAAAAGGTCGTCAACCGCCTGCGCATTCCGACGCAAAGCGGCCACTGATTCCGATTTAATCCGGCCACTGATTTCGACGCAAAGCGGCCAGTCGGATTGGGGATGTGGTCGACCTCGTTGGGTGATCCTGACAGGGGCTACCTTCGCGCCTTTTCGAGAGGAGCGAGGATGCCCCGGGAGAGATTGCCCATGCGCAAAATATACGACGTTCTACGGCTGCACGCCGGCGGATTGTCGAAGCGGCGGATTGCCGTCAGCTTGAACATCGGCCGCACGGCGGTCGGCGATTATCTTCGCCGGGCACGCCGCGCCGGCCTGGGTTGGCCGCTGCCCGAGGGGCTTTCGGACGAAGACCTGGAACGGCTGCTGTTTCCGCCGCCGCCAGCGGTTTCTCCCGATCGCCGGCCGCCTCCCGATTGGCCAGTCCTGCATCGCGAACTCAAGCGGCCCGGCGTCACTCTGTCGCTGTTGTGGGAGGAATACCGCTCGGTTCATCCCGGGGGTTACGGCTACAGCCGGTTTTGCGATCTCTACCGGGATTGGCGCGGCCGGCTCAACCCGACCATGCGTCAAGCCCATGTCGTCGGCGAGAAGCTGTTCGTCGATTACGCCGGCGCCACGATGGAGGTGATCGACGGCCTTAGCGGCGAGATCCGCACGGCCCAGGTGTTCGTCGCCACCCTGGGCGCTTCCAGCTATACCTACGCGGAGGCGACCTGGACGCAGGCTTTGCCCGACTGGATCGGTTCGCATATCCGCGCCTTCGCCTATTTCGGCGGCGCGCCCCGGCAGGTCGTGCCGGACAATCTCAAGTCCGGCGTCGTCAAGGCCTGCCTGTACGATCCCGAGATCAACCGCACCTATGCCAGCATGGCGGCCCATTACGACACCGCCATCGTGCCGGCGCGGCCGCGCAGACCGCGGGACAAGGCGAAAGTCGAAGTCGGCGTTCAGATCGTCGAGCGCCGCGTTCTGGCCCGCCTGCGCCATCGCCGTTTCTTCAGTCTCGCCGAACTCAATCAGGCGATCGCCGAGCTTCTCGTCGCTCTCAACGGGCGCGTCACGCGTCATCTCGGCGCATCGCGCCGGCAATTGTTCGAGCAACTCGACCGGCCGGCGCTCAAGCCGCTGCCTGCCCAAGCCTACGAGTATGCCGAATGGAAGCAGCGCCGCGCCGGCCTCGATTATCATGTCGAGGTCGCCAAGCATTACTATTCGGTGCCCCATCGCCTGGCCAAACAAAAGCTCTGGGCGCGGATCACCGAACGCTCCGTCGAAGTCTTTCACAAAGGCAAACGCGTCGCCGCCCACATGCGCGGTTCCGGCAACCGGCGGCACACCACCGTCGCCGAACATATGCCGTCCTCACATCGCCGCTACGCCAATTGGACCCCGGACCGCATCCGAAGCCAGGCCGCCGCCAACGGACCCAATACCGAGACCCTGATCGACGTCATCCTGCGCGCCAAACCCCATCCCGAACAGGGCTTCCGCTCCTGTATCGGTATCCTCCGCCTGGCCAAGACCCATGGATCGGAACGTTTGGAAGCCGCCTGCGAGAGAGCCCTGGAGATCGGCGCAAGGTCGTATTCCTCGGTCGCCTCCATCCTCAAGAACAATCTCGATCGCCGCACACCGCGACAGGCCACGGACGGACCGGCGATCGATCATCCCAACATCCGCGGCCCGCAATACTTCCACTGAGGAGACATCATGCTGCAACATCCCACCCTCGACCAGCTCAGGCATCTCAAGCTGCACGGCATGGCCCGCGCCTTCGCCGAACTCGGCGACAACGCCCAGGCCGGCGAACTGGACCATGCCCAGTGGCTGGCCCTGCTGCTCGACCGCGAAGAGGCCGAACGCGACGACCGCCGTCTGACATACAGGCTCCGCAACGCCCGTCTGCGCCACCCCGACGCCAGCATCGACGACATCGACTACCGGGCCCCCCGGCGCCTCCACAAAGCCCTGTTCCAGCAACTCGCCAGAGGCCAATGGATCGCCCGCAAACAAAACCTGATCCTCACCGGCCCCTGCGGCGTCGGCAAATCATGGCTCGCCTGCGCGCTCGGCCAGAAGGCCTGCCGCGACGACTTCTCCGTCCTCTACAAGCGCGTCCCCAGGATGTTCGCCGAACTCGAAATCGGGCGCGCCGACGGCCGATACCCCCGCCTGTTCCGGGCGCTGACCAAGGCCAACCTCCTCATCCTCGACGATTGGGGACCCGAACGGCTCAACCCCGATCAGCGACGCGACCTCATGGAAATCGTCGAGGACCGATACCAAAACGCCTCGATCCTGATCACCAGCCAACTGCCTGTCACCAAATGGCACGACGTCATCGGCAAACCCACTTTCGCCGACGCCATCCTCGACCGCATCGTCCACAACGCCCACAGGATCGATCTCGACGGGCCTTCAATGCGAAAGACCATTTCAGAAAATATCAACGCCAACGACGTTGACCACCCACAACGAAAATGACATCAAGGGATCACCCAACGGCGACGATCACGACGCTATATTCGACCCTCGGCCAAAGTCGCCGTTTTGGATCGGAACAGGTGGCCGCTTTCCGTCGGAATCGGTGGCCGCTTTCGTCGGAATGCGCATCAACCGCCCGCTTCAAGTGTAAATTAATGCCCGCTTCACCGCCCAAGGCGCCCACCAGTTTAAGGAGTTCCATGAGCAACATAGGGGGCACATGGAACCTATCTGCGGCCCAGATCGGGGGTTTTCGCTGGTCGTATCCGCTGTTATCACTTGGGGATCGGACTTCTTCCACCGCTTGCATTAAGATTTGCGATCCTTCGCCGTCCAATTGGCAAATGATGGGGCAATCGGCACGCTGGATTCACATTTCAAGTGCAAGACCGGAGTTGAATTAGGAATGCCTCGGCCGGGGTGAGATAGCCGAGACGTTTTCGGGGAGTGGTGTTGTTGGCCCAGACGATGTCTCGGATGTCCTGCTCGGTGTAATCGGAGAACTCGGTGTTGCGTGGCAGATCGCGCCTGAGAATGCCGTTTGCGTTTTCGATGTGGAGCCGCGCTGCCAAGGCGAGTAGGGGTCACAGAAGAAGGTGAGGAGGCCAAGGCCGCCCTCCAGCTTCTGGTGCTGGGCGAATTCCGAACCATTGTCGAATGTGATGGAGCGCCTGGCGGCCTTGGGCAAGACGGGGAACAGAGCGGTGAGTTTGGCGGCGGTGGCCTCCGCGGTCTTGCTTGGCAAGCCGCCGGCCAGGGTCAGGCCGGTCTTGCGCTCGACGGTGGTCAAGAGATTGCCTTTTTGCGTGCGGAACTGCATGAGATCGCCCACGCTACACGACCAGTCTAGCTGAGAGGCCGAGAATGTGCTGTTCTGGACGATTCTGTCTTGCGAACGGAGCCGTTCATGAACCGACATCTTCTCGACGCTCTCATGGGTACGCTATCGCGCCATCTTGATCTCGGCAAGTCGCGTGTGGAAACGTTGGCGTTGCTGATTTTGGGTATGGTCAACGGCCGCACGGTCAATCTGAGTCACATTGCCAGCCAGCTTTCCGGGACCGCTTCGATCCCATCGGCGTATCGCCGCCTGCAGCGATTTTTCCAGTATGTGCGCCTCGACGGGAACTGGTCGGCGCCGCTCATTGTCAAGTGGCTGGGGATCAAGCCGCCTTGGGTCCTGTGCCTGGATCGGACCAACTGGAAGATCGGCCGCCGTGACGTCAACATCCTGACGCTGGCGATCACCACGCGGCGGGTGCGCATCCCGCTGATGTGGACGCTGCTGCCCAGCGGCGGATGCAGCACCCAGGATGACCGCATCGACTTGATGCGTCGCTACCTCGCCATCTTCGATCCCGCCTCGATCTCCTGGCTCCTCGCCGACCGCGAGTTCATCGGCGTCAGGTGGATGGAATTCCTGTTGAAAAACAACATCATCTTCGCCATCCGGCTGAAGGAGGACACCGTCATCTATCTCGAGGACGGTCACACCTATCAATTCAAAAGCCTCTTGCGCACCCGCCGGAAAGCTAAGCAGATCCTGGCGCGGCCGGGACGTCTCGCCGCCATGACCGACTGCCCGGGACTGCCTCTCACGTTCGCGGCCAAGCGCCTCGCCGACGATGAGTTCCTGATCGTCGCCACCAACGGACCCACCGACAAGGCTCTCCACATCTACAGGAAACGGTGGCAGATCGAATGCTTGTTTGGCGACAGCAAAACCCGTGGTCTCAACATGGAAGACACGCGTATCACCGACCCGGCCAAACTCAACACCCTCCTCATCATCATCTCTCTCGCCATGGCCTGGGCCCACGTTACCGCCGCCACCGCTCAGGCCGGCGCCGCCATCAAGAAACGCACACACGGATACCGCTACAAATCCTGGTTTCGCCTCGGCTTCGACCTCCTACGAAACTGGATCCTCCACCAACCCGACAAAGCCGCACATACCTGGACACGAACCTGGCCAAAGCGACGCCTCAATCCAAAAACCAGCAGAGTCGTGTAGTGTGGAGATCGCCTTCCCAGTGGCCGAAAACGCTCCGGTTATCGATGGCTGGGTCTCGTTCATGGATGGAACGGCGCCCCAGGATCGGATCGCGGCGGCGCTTGAAATACCGCCGTCCTCGGGTTGCCTTGGCACGCGCCAGATAGCGGTGGAGCTTCTGGGACCGAACCTTGGGCCGGTAGATATAGCGATAGATCGAACTCGTGGCTCACCGTGTGCCGGGATCCCCGCAGCCTGAGCCTGCCGGAGATCTGTTCCGGCGGCCAGCCCATCGCAAGGGGGTCGTCGACATGCTCCTTCAGCGGGCTCAGGCGCTCGATCCGCGAGCATCGCCGGCAGCGCGACAATGCGATCCGGTCCGCCGAGGCCGGCCTGTAGCCACCCTTGGGAAGGCTGTTGCGCCTGAGTTCGCGTCCGATCGTCGAGGGATGACGCCCCATGATCCTCGCAATCTCGCTCGAAGCTTTCCCGGCATCATGATGCCGGGAAAGCTCAATCCGCTCGTCAAAATCGAGCTGTCCATAATGCTTGCCCATCGCAACTCCGGAACATACCGGTGTTGCACTTCGTTTGTGAATCTAAGGGTCTCGCCATTCCAGATGCGCGCCGTCCCGTCCATCGATGCGGTCACGGCTTGGTCGCCGACAGGGGCAAAAGCGGCGGAGCAAAGACCGCTCTTGTGCCCTGCCAGGGAGCGAACGCGCTTTCCGGTGCTTTGATCCCAGATGTGCGCCGCGTCGCCTGCGGCCGTGATGATCCAGCGTCCGGTCGGATCGAAAGCCGCCGAGAACACCGGATCATCGTGCTCGAGTTGATGAACCTGCGAGCCTTTTGACAGGTCCCAAACGCGCGCGGTCTTGTCCAGCGAAGCGGTGACGACACGGTCACCGGTTACATTGAAGCCCGCGAATTTAACAACGTCCGTGTGCCCTCGCAGCACGGCCGGCGCCATGGCGTCATACGCCTTGAGATCCCAAAGGTAAGCCGCGGCGCCCCCGAAGGTGGTCAGCAGCCGTTCCTCCGCGGGGTCAAAAAACGCCCGGCTGACCCATCCGAAAGATCCCGAGGGTCCTTGCAGGCCGACGAGTGTCGTCCCTTTTCTCCAATCCCAGATCCGCACGGTCTTGTCGTTCGCCGTCGTCAACACGTGTTGGCCATCGGCGCTGAACATGGCGGACGTGACGTCCTTGCGATGCCCCCGAAGCGTTTGCAATGGCTCGCAGGTTTCCGCCGCTTCCTCGCAGGCTTTCACATCCCACACCCGCGCCGCGCCGTCCATCGATGCCGTGACAATGTGCCTATCCACGGCGTCGAACCGAGCCGCCATCACCGGCCCCGAGTGCTCAAGGGGCTTTCCGATCTGTTTTCCCGTTTCCGCGTTCCAAACGCGGGCGGTATTGTCAATCGAGGCCGTGACGATACGTGAACCGTCGCGATTGAAATCGGCCGAAAACACGTTTCGTGCCCAATCAGCCGCGCGATGAACCTTTTCTCCCGCCGGTCCCAGATTGCGGCGGCGGTGCCCTCGGGGGTGCCTGGGGCATAATACGCCACGACGATACGGCGGCCTTCGGGATCAAAACTAGCCCACCGCCCCTGCCCGGTGACACGAATTGGCTCGTCGATCGGCTTGCCCGTGGCGGCGTCCCAGACGCGCACGGCGCCTTCATCGGTGACCGTGACGACGAGACGCCCATCGTCGCTGAAATTCGCGGAATATACCAGCGCCTGATGCTGCAACATAAGACCGACGGGGCGATACAACGCCGCGAACAGCGCGTTCTCCGGCGCGAGCAGAACCTTCACGAGATCCTCCGAACCTGATCTGCCGGTAAGGGACTTCAGACCATCCGAATCTCTCGCGAACATTTCCAGGGGAACGCGGATGGCGGTCCGATTGTCTCCATCCCGCAAAGCCTGCCGCGACAGAAGCGCGACCACTTTGGCCTCTCCCGCGAGCGCAGTGTTAGCGCGCTGCTCCTGCGCCTCCGCGCGCTCTCGCAGGATCTTCTCCTTCTCGAGCTGTTCCGCCTCCTTTTCCTCTCGCTCCCTCTTCTGAGCCTTCTCGCTCGCCTCTAAAAATTCCATGGCCAAGTCGAAATCGCCGCCGTAGCGTCGGGCCCAGTCCTTGTTGGGGCATTTGTTTCTGTACCAGTCTTGCGCGACTTCAAGACCGGGCGTGCGCCAAAGTGGGGCTTGCTTTCGGGTCGACAGCGCGGCATCGCCGGAAAGGCGCAGATAGGTCTTCGCAGACTCCGCCTCGTCCCCCGCCCATTCCTTCAGTTTGTCCCACTGCCGGATCAGGCTTTCATGACTGATATCCAAGGTGGTTTCGGCATCTAACGCTTCGGTTTGCCCGGGAACGATAAAGCTGGTGTCCGTGCCCCTAAATACGTCCGCTACTTCGATTATCCGCTCCGGCGCAACATCCGCGACTTTGGCGATTTCCCCGACCTTGGTGGGGCGCCGTGTGTACAGATGACCCGAGCCGAGTTCGCACAACTGGCGGAACATGGCCTCGGCCACCCTTTTTTGAGCAACGGTCAGACCGCCGAACGCCTCGTTCGCGTGATTGGAGAGCGCGCTTTTCAGTCCGCCGACCGCAGTGTAGTGATCGAGGGTCAAAACGGGACCGCGGGCGTCGGCTTCGGGCATCCGCGCGCTCCGCCGGTCATTCAGCGCTCTGTTCCACATGCGCATGAGCAGGTGCTGAAGGACAGGCAGAAGATCGGGTTCGTTGCTGGTTTCGTTGAGAAGGCGGCTGACCAACGCCTGGTCCACGTCGCCCTTGCACACTCGCGCCGGTTTGAAAATGGCTTCCTCGCGCTGCTCCCGGGTCAGACGCGGCGTCAGAAACTGGCTCTCGCTGACACGCTCCGGCAACCCCGTAAACTGGCCACAATCGCCAATATAGTCGGAGCGCATGGTTGTTACGACGTAGATTGAGGGTTCCTGCTGCTCCGCGCTTTTCAGCATCAACGCCACGAACTCATCCGCCTCGTCTTTTTCTTCCACGCTGCGAAACCGAAAGATTTCCTCGAACTGATCCACCAGCAACAGCAGATTGGTCTCCGGCGGCAGCGGCCATTTGCGAAGCGCCTCCACAAGGCCGAGGGGACCGCGCGACAGGGTCGCGCCCAGAAAACCCTGCGCGTCCTGGCCCTTTCCAAGTTCCGGCCCGAGCGCCAACTCCTTCATCAGCGACTCCGTCAACCGCCGCATGGGGTGACGACCGGGCCGCATCTTGGCGGTCCGCCAACGCGCTCCAGCCGAGGCCATGAATCCCGCGTGAAGGTTAAAGACCAGGCCGGCCCGCACGAGCGACGATTTGCCGCAGCCGGACGGCCCGACAACGGCAAGGAACCTGTTCTGGTCCAGCTTGGCCAGCAATTGGCTCGTCTGCTCCTCGCGACCGAAAAACACGTCCGTTTCGTCGCCGTCGAACGGATGCAGCCCGGGGTACGGCCTTTTGGCTTTGGCGGTCATGCCTGCACGGCCGCGACAAGGTCCTTCAGGAACGCATGAAATTGGCGTCGGGAGGAGCCGTCGCAGCAATCGAAGATGTGAAGGTCCTCCAAACTCATGTTCAGTTCTTCCTTTGGCATGGGCGGGAAACGGCAGAGCGCGAGCCCCTTCCAGTTTTCGTCCCTGTCGGCCAATGCTTTATGGCATTGCAGGAGTTGAGACGACACCCAGCTCTCGGGGGAACTGCCGTGGACCAACACCACGCCATCGCACTGGGAAAGCGCCTCCAGCGTGAAATTCCGCCGCTCGCCGATCTCCCCGCTTTCCAGCGGCCAGACGACGTTGGCCCTGAGCGCTTCGAGTTTCCTTCGGATGGTGGCGGCGAGCGCCTTGTCGTTGGGTTCCCGATTGACGAATATCAATCTTTTCATGGCTGGACGAGGTTTGCCCTTCGAGCCATCGTCCCGGAGCATTGCACTGACTTTCGCCTTGAAATGGGCGATCGGCTCGGCGCGGACCTTGGGCTCATGGAGAAGCGAGCGAACCATTTCGTTCTCAACCTCGTCGGGGTTGAGCTCCGGGCTGCGCCATTGCAGAATCGGCTTTCCGGCCGCGCGCGCGAGGTCATACTGCAGCCTCGGATATCCCTGCGGGACATCGTCCGGCATGCGGCCGGGCGCGTCGCTCAAAAGCTGTACAAACAGATCGCAGCTCTCGAGATCTCTTTTCACCCCGGACCGGAAGCCCTCGGCGCCCTGCCGGTACCACCCCTTGGGCACGACCCGCGCGCCGAACTGTTCGAGGTATTCGCGGACGCCCTCGCGGGTTTTCCACAGGTCGTCGGTGGACTCGGCCAAAAGGACTTGCTTGCCAAGCGGCTCCGGGGCCGGCGTGTCATCTGAGTCCAACCGCCGATAGGGAGTTTATCACGTAACTTGTTCAAGTGCTGGGCAAGCTGGTCGCACAGCTTGTTGATCTGGGCATAATAGGCGAACTCGCTGCCGTCGAGCCTGGGGTAGCCCAAGGTTCGGCACACCCCCCCTGGTTCCTCGACCCAAAACCTAAACCCCAGCAGATTATCGAATTCGCGGGGCCGCCCGGAGACCCGCGATAGCTCTACGACGAAAATGCTTGAGAGTTGCCGCTTTCTCATGATCTCCAGGAAAGCGTCTCGCTCCCGGCCGCAACATCTGGAGCGCAGATAGCCAGGCGAAAGAACAACGATCATCGTCGCCGCGCCGCCGGCCGCCTTGAGAAGCTGCTCTGGAAAGGGGTCATGCCCGGAAAGCTGCTCGTCTTCCCAAATGCGAACCTCACTACCCCCCAAATGCTGTCCGAGCGAATGTTTGATGCACTCCACCAGCCTGGAAACCCACTTCTCCCTGGTGCCGGGCACCGGCTCGTTGTCGACATGAGCGTAACTGATGAAAACGTCGTGCTCGCACCCCGAGACGTACGCCATTCGAATGTCCCTCCACGCCACTTGCCGCGGCGCGCACCGGCGACGGCCTCCGGAAAACCGGGTAATCGCCCCCGCTGTACGTCACGACGCGCGCTCCGGCGCGCCGTCGGCGCGCCAGGAACGCAGCCTCGCTCGGGTTCTCTTTCCCCCGGGTAAAGATGGCTTATGTCGCTAATATCCTTAACCCGAAAGGGTATATTCCATCAACAGAACGAACTTGTCAAGCGAACACCCGCGCAAGCGATGCGCGCATCCCGGCGGTTGTCCGGGAGCAATTTCGAGCCGCCATCATCCTCGGTCAACCTACAGTGGACGGGCGCGCCGATCGTGCCTATATGCGGAGTCCGAAATCTGCTGGAGCGACGTAATGACGCAAAACGTTCATCTCCTCATCGGAACAAAAAAGGGCGTTTTCCTGCTGCAAGGCAATGCCGGGCGAAGCGCGTGGACGGTGCGCGGTCCCTTCTGCGAGGCATGGCCCATCAATCATGTGATCGCCGACCCGAAGACGGGCGCGATCCATGCCGGTGGCGGCAACGAATGGTTCGGCCCGGCGGTTTGGAAATCCACCGACGGCGGCGCCACCTGGTCCCATTCCAGCGAGGGTCTGGCTTACGCCGAGGGCGAACAGCCCATCAAGGCCGTGTGGAGTCTGGCGTGGGGCGACGGCCGCCTCTATGCCGGCGTCGAGCCGGCCGGCCTGTTCCGCAGCGACGACGACGGCCGGACCTGGCGGCACATTTCCGGTCTTCGAAACCATCCGTCGCGCCCCGACTGGCAGCCGGGCGGCGGCGGTCTGATCCTGCACGCCGTGGTTCCACATCCGGACGACGGCCTGCAACTCTGGGTGGCCATCTCGACCGGCGGCGTGTTCCATACTGCCGATGGCGGCGAGACCTGGGAGCCCCGCAATAAGGGCACGCGGACCGACTTTCTGCCGGAGGGGCAGCGCTTTCCGGATTACGGTCAATGCGTGCATTCGCTGGTGATGGCGCCCGGCATGCCGGAGCGCCTGTATCAGCAAAACCATTGCGGCATGTATCGCAGCGACGACGGCGGCCGGACCTGGGACAGCATCGAGGCCGGGCTGCCGTCGACCTTCGGATTTCCCGCCGCCGCCCACCCCCGGGACCCGGCGGCGCTCTACCTCGTCCCGCTCAACGGCGACTCGGTGGGCCGCTACATGCCGGAGGCCCAGGCCGCCGTCTGGCGCACCCGCGACGGCGGCGAGAGCTGGGAGGACTTGCGCGCCGGCCTGCCCCAGCAAAACGCCTTTCTCGGCGTCTGGCGCCAGGCCCTGGCCACCGACACGCTGGCCCCGGCCGGCGTCTACTTCGGCACCACGTCGGGGAGCCTCTACGCCAGCGCCGACGAGGGCGACACCTGGACCCGCATCGCCCAAGACTTGCCGGCCATCACCTCGGTCGAGACGCTGGTCGTCGACGGTTAGCCATGCCGAGCCAACCGTCCGCCTCCTCCTCTCAAACGGTCACGGTCATGCTTCCGGCGGCCCTAGTGGCGCTGTTTCCCGGATCGGCCGCGCGGGTCGACGTGCACGCGTCGAGTGTCGACGGCATGCTCGACGCACTCGACGCCCGTTGGCCCGGCATGCGCGATCGATTGTGTGATTCCACCCCCGCTATCCGCCGCCACATCAACGTTTTCGTCGATGGCGAACGGGCCACCCTCGGCACCCCCTTGGCCCCCGGCGCGGAGGTGTACGTGCTTACGGCCATGAGCGGCGGCTGAACGCGTCGCGTGAGCTCCTTTCCCACTCGGCTCCGTGGCTATGGATTGTCGCTGAGGATCAAGGAGACCGGGCGGTGGTCGCTGCTTTGCCGGCTGGCGCTCGCTCCCGCGTTCCCGCGTTCGTAGGCCTGGTGTTCGACGAAGCCGGCCCGGGCGTGCACCTGGAGCGGCAACACTCCGGAGACCAGCGCCTGAACTCATTAGAATATGGTCGATGAGCAGCGGGTTGCGGCTGGCCGGAATCCCTTCGACCTCGTCGCGGTACTTGGCGCTCCAACGCAAATCCGGCGGAAAGTCGAACAGGGCATGATTGAAGAACCGCTCGGCATTCATGATGCTGCCCTGCAGGTTGTCGACCAGGTCGAAAAATAGATAGCGCTGTTCGAAAAAATCCTGTCCGGGCCCGTCGTTGGCGTCCCCCATGACCAGAATGCCGGGGGCCGGGATTTGATTGAACCGGGCATCGATATACGCCCGCACGTCCCGCGCCTCGGTCGCCAGCTTGACCCGGGCCTTCAGGGCTTCCTCGAGATAATCGCCGACGATATTGCCGTCCTCGTCCCGGATCAGCGCCTTCTGGTTGATTTTCGACTTCAAGTGCAAACCAATGAGCTCCAGCTCGTGCCCGTGGCCGATATCGACGATCAGCACTTGAGGATGGCGATAGTGATTGTGCGGTGTCGGCTTCAATTTCCCCCAATAGTGCACGTTCCATCGCGCCGAGCCGGTGAACGCCTTCCAGACCGACGGCGGCTGAAGCCGGCATCGCCCCGCGAGCGACGCGCGGACCAGAAACCAGATCCACTGCGTGCCGCTGGTGTCGTAATCGCCGTCGCCATCGCCCAACGGGCCGCCGGGTCCCGGAAGCCGGACCGGCCTCCATGCCCCGCCCAGCACATCGTCCGCGAAGCCGGCGACCGCCGCCTCCCCCCTCGGCCCTTCGATCATGCACAGGATGTCGGGGTCCATATCGGCGATGGTTTCGCGCACCCGATCCCGGCGTTCGCTGTTGGCGGCGCCCGGGTCGGTTCCAAGCAGCCGCGAACTGTGCTCAACGTTCCAGCTGGTGACTTTCAACGGCATGTCGCGGTCCCCCATCCGAAAGCGAATGCGCGGGACCGAGTTTGATCGCAATCAGCGGGAAACGCCATCGAAAGAAGAAACTCCGGGAATGCTGTCTGAGAGGACACGCGGCGACGCTAACATGGATTCGGACCTGGATCCGGTGCCCCGGCATACCGCGACCCTTCCCATGCCCCGCTAGCCTGGATATCTCACCGTAGGGGTCATGAGGTAGATATTTTCGGGTAATTTGTGGTTGTTGATGGTTGGTTTGCGCCGTTGAAATTGGGTGGCGCGGTCTTTGTCGGCGGCGGGCCGGGCGTTTTCGTGCGTCAGTTGTGCGCTTCTGTTTGGTGCGCCGATGACGAGTCTATGAGGGCGCAGCTTGGGTGTCGGCTGTTGACGGTCGACGGGATGGGCTTTGCGGCTATCCGGGAGAGGCACGCAGCCTGGCGTGGGCGAGGGCGAATTCGGCTTGGTATGGACACGCCGACGCCATAGCGATCTTGCTCCGGCGCACCGAGACGGTGACGCGGGCGCCGATCTTGAGGAGCTTGAGCCGGATGGTGCCGGCGGTGGCGGTGGCGAACTCGGTGTGGCCGAGACCGATCCGCTGCAGCGCTTCGATCAGGACATAGGCGAACGACGAGAACCAGAGGCGGAGCTGATTGGCGCGCAGGGTTGCCGTCGAGGTTCGGTCGGCAAAGAGATCGAGTTGTTGCTCCTTGATGCGGTTCTCCATGTCGCCCCGGGCGCAGTAGAGGCGCTCGTACAGGGTCTTGGCGTCGATGGCCTTGCGTTTGAGCGAGGTGACGATGAACCGGGGATTGGCGCCCTTGGCCAGGTGCTCGGCCTTGCCGATCACCCGGCGCCGACGGCTCCAGCTGTCGCGGGTGGCGTAGAAGAAATCCTTAAACCGGCGGGCCGGTTTCCCCGTGGCTTCGTATTCGCTTTCGGCCCACGCGAGATCGATGGCGAGTTCGTCGACGAGGCGGCTGTTGCGGGCGAGGCCGAAGACATAGTCCACGCGGTTCGCCTCGCACCACGCCATCAACGCCTCGCGGGCGAAGCCGCTGTCGGCCCGGAGCACGATCTTGACCCGCGGCCAGCGGCGGCGGATGTGGGCGACGATGCGGGCCACTTCCTCCTTGGCGCCGGCCGAGGCGTCGATGTTGGAGCGGCGCAGCTTCGCCGCCAACAGATGCGGGCCACAGAAGATGTACAGCGGCAGATAGCAGTAGCAATCGTAATAGCCGTGGAAGAACCGGCCCTCTTGATGTCCATGCAAAGGGTCGTCGGTGGCGTCGAGGTCGATGACGATCTCCCTCGGCGTTTTGTCCTGGCTGTCGAGAAACACGTCAACCGGGACCGCCTCCAAAGCCTCCGGGTCGTGGCCGATCTTGTGGTAGCGATCGCCATCGCCACGGGGCGCATGTTCCAAGCGATTGATCGTGCTCTTGCCCGCCAATGGCGCGCAGTCCTCGCGCTTGATGCTTCGCATCCCTTGCGGGCATGCGTCCAGCCGCTCCGAAAACAACGCCAGAACCGGATCTACGCAGGTGTCATGATCGTTGACGTCCTCGTAGCCGAGCGCGATGCCAAACCTGGCCGACCAGCGTGCGCACCGTATGCACGACGTCCGCTTGCCGGCGCCCGTCCGTGAAGCACGCCGCCACCCGATCGATCAAGGCGATCGCCCGATCGGTCTCGCGCAGCAGCACCGCTCCCGCATCCGACGTCACCAAACCGCCGTCAAACCCCGCCACCACACGACGGCCATCAAACGCTTCGAAATCGAGTTGATCGGAGATACACTGTGTTTGCATCGGACCCCGTCCTGGAATCTGGTAAAGCATTTTGCCAAAACGACTTTCTCAAATTCTTGGGGCCGATGCACCCCCCTGCGGTGAGATATCCGGGCTAGATGAACGCGGTATGGGACGCCTGGGTCCCCGAGGGCCACGGGCCGGCCCGCGCCCGCGGCGAGGCCAAACTGGCAAGCCCCGGCCTCAAGGTGGAAATCATCGCCACCGCCGCCTACCGAAAGCTCACGGCTTGACCCCATTGGCCGGCGTGAGTTTCAGGATTTCTCCGTCCGGCCGGTCGATGAGCAGATAGACCGCGCCATCCGGTCCCGGCCGGGCGTGGCGGACGCGCGCGCCCATGGGGATCCGCTCCTCGCCGGTGACCCGGCCGTTTTCCAGGCTCAGCCGGACGAGGGCGCGCGAGGACAGGCCGCCGATCAGAAGATCGCCGCGCCAGGCCGGGAACAATGCGCCGTCATAGAAACTCATGCCCGACGGTGAAATGGCGGGGACCCAATGATAGACCGCGTCCTCCAGGTCGGGCCGGGTGGGCGGATCCGGGATGTCCGTGCCGTCATAGTGCTTCCCCCAGCTCACCAGCGGCCAGCCGTAGTTGCGGCCCGGTTCGGGACGATTCAGCTCATCGCCGCCGAGCGGTCCGAACTCCAGCGCCCAGAACGTGCCCGTCCCGGGCTGAATGGCGGCGCCCTGGACATTGCGATGGCCATAGGACCAGATCTCGGGCTGGGCGTCCGGACGGCCCACGAACGGGTTGTCCGGCGGAACCGAACCGTCGGGGTTGATGCGCACGATGGTGCCCAGATGGTTTGTGTTATCCTGGGCGGGGTCGAACTTGAACCGCTCGCCGAGCGTCACGAACAACGTGCCGTCGGGGGCGAAAACCAGCCGCGAGCCGAAGTGGTTGGATCCGCCGACCTTGGGTTGCTGGCGGAATATCACCTCCACGTTCTCGAGCGCGCCATTGGCGAGCCGCCCGCGCGCCACCGCCGTCGACGCGCCGCCCGCTCCGGCCTCCGCGTAGGAGACATAAACGAGGCGATTGGACGGGAAATCGGGGTCGATGGCGACGTCGAGAAGCCCGCCCTGGCCCTGCGCGTAAACCTCCGGCAGACCGGAGATGGGTTCCGAAACCCGGCCCTCCTCGGACACCAGCCTCAGCCGTCCGGGCCTCTCCGTCACCAGCATGCGGCCGTCGGGCAGGAACGCGAGCCCCCAAGGATGCGCCAACCCGTCGGCGAACGTCTCCACCCGGACCGGCCCGGCCTCGGTGTCGAGCACCCGGTCCCGCGCCGCCGCCGCGAACGGCGCGTCACAAGGATCGAAAGAACGAAGATGAGATACAGCCGCTTCATTTGGATCCACCTCCCCCGCATGCCCGACTATCCCACAGGCGAGGCGCTTCGGCTACTATCGCCGCTCGCCAGGTAGATTTATAGGGTAGGACGCGGCCCCTGATTTGGAACAGGGGCCGATCCGATTTTCGTTCAGACCAGACTTTCGTCCGGCGCGATTTCGGCGGCGATGAACAGCCCTACGCCAGCATCACGTCCGTAACGGTCAGTTCCACGTCGTTGCCGTCTCCGCCCAGATAATCGATTTCGAGGGTGACGGTATCGGCGTCGAAGGCGACATCGAACTCCGCCCCCTGCGCCTTGCCCTCGAACAGGCCGACGATGCTGTCGGCGCCGTCGTTCTCGACGATCACGAAGGAATCCGACACGCTCGGCAGGAACCCGAGAAGCACTTCCAGGGTTCCGCCGCCGCCGCCGTCGGCGTTGAAGTCGACCTCGCCGTTGACCACCAGCGTATCGAAATCATCCGGCGTCCGTGCCCAGCAGATCCACCTGCAAGGTACCGCCGGTCGAAGATCGTAATCGCCCTGGACAGTGGTCTCGCCGGCCTCGTCGACGCACCCGGGGTTGAGGATCCCGGCGACCTGCGCCAGCGGATCGCCGTTGCCGTCGTACGTCTCCACGCTCAACGTCCCGCCGGTCCAATTAAAGGCGCCGGTGGCGGAATCGACGTCGAGGGTATCGCCGGTCAGCACCCCCCCTGAGAAATTGAACGTGGTGACGACGATGTTTCCGCTGTCGTCGATCGTCAGCGTGTTGTTGTCCCGAAATCGAACAGCCCGGCGTTGAAGTTGACGGTGTCCGCCTGGAACGAGCCGGAGAAGTTGTCGACAAAGGCGACGGTCCCGGTAGCCCCGGAGCCAACGCCGATATTGACTGTCGTCGCATCGATGTCCGCGCCGTTACCCATATTAATTCGCCGGTCGCCGCTCCAACTGTGGCCCCAAATCCGATCTTTGAGTTGATTGAGATGGGCGGTAAAGCTGCCCTCGGGAGCATCGAAAACACCGGTGGCCTGGCTGAAGGCGCCGTTGCCGCCAGCGCTTGTCGTCTGGTTCCAGCCGATGTTGAGGGTCGCCGGGTCGTCTGTGTGCCCACCGAAAGGACGGAGTTGCTGCCTAGCGTCAAGCTGCCATTCGCCACAGGTCGACGCTAAGTTGTCGGCGCGGACCTTCCGGCCGATGGACAAATCGTCCTGGATGTAAGCCTCGAACATGGGATCGGTAACGCGTAAAGTCGAGATCGGCGGCTGCCGCGCCACGGAGGATGTCATCGCTCAGTTGTAGGCAATCCGCAGTGAGCGAATCGGATCGTCCTCGGTTCCCAGTTGGATTTCGCCATCTCTCCGGAACCTCCAGAATACCGGCGGCCCCCTCCGCCGCGCCCGAAGATAGATCGTCGGATGCATGCGATGACTTCCCCGTCTGATCCCACTTCGAGGTTCCCGTTCCCGAGACACACCCGTACGTCCACCGCGCCCCACATTCAGTTCGCTCAAGTTTAAGTCGAGATCGGCCTCCTTCCCTCCAGGAGCATCGAGTACCCCGGTGGCGTTACCCAAGGCGCCGCCCCCGGCGTTGGTGTTCTGGCTCCAGCCGATGTTGAGGGTGGCCGGCGCCGCTTCGCTGCCCAACGTGATCGACGAGTTGCCACCTAGGGTCAGGCTGCCGTTCGCTACAGGTGAGGCAAAATTGTTCGCCCCCGTCTCCCGGCCAATGGAAAGATCGTCGGCTATGAAGGCGGTGAAGATGGGATTGGTGACCGAGAAGTCGAGATCGGCGGTGGCCGTACCGGTGCCCGCATCGTTGTAGGCAATGGCGAGGAACGAGATCGGATCCGTATCGGTTCCCAGATGGATTTCGCCATCCTCCGGAACCTCCAGGATGCCGGTGGCATTGCCGCGACCGAAATGATGGTCGAGCTGCGATGACTTCCGTCTGATCCCACTTGAGCGTTCCCGTTCCAAACCCACTCGAACGCCCGCGCCCCACATTCAGTTCGCTCAGGTTTAAATCGAGATCGGCCTCGTTCTCCAGGGCATCGAGTACCCCGGTGGCGTTACCGAAGGCGCCGGCGCCGGCGTTGGTGTTCTGGCTCCAGCCGATGTTGAGGGTGGCCGGCGCCGCTTCGCTGCCCAACGTGATCGACGAGTTGCCACCCAGCGTCAGGCTGCCGTTCGCTACCGGAGAGGCAACTTGTTCGCCCCCGTCTCCCGGCCAATGGAGAGATCGTCGGCGATGAAGGCGGTGAAGGTGGGATTGGTCATCGTGAAATCGATGGTGGTGTCGGCTGCCCCGTGCCAAGAGTGTTGTAGCCAATCCTCAAGGCAGAAAGCGGAGTTGCGGCAGATCCCAACGTGAAGGCGCCAGCGGGAACTTCGAGAACGCCGGTGCCAAAATTCAGCGCCGTTTCGTCACCCGTGAAGGTAAGATTATCGCCGATCACGGTAAGAGTGCCGTTGGCGTTGGCGGCCATCCCGACATTGACAACGTTGGCATTCACCGAAGCCCCTGTCCCCATGATGAACTCGCCCGTGCCCGAGCCTGGGTTGAGTTCTGTCCGATTCTGAGGATACTGAGGTCGGCGGTAAAACTGCCTTCGGGGTATCGAGTACACCGGTGGCGTTGCCGAAGGCGGCGTCCGCCGGCGTTGGTGTTCTGGCTCCAGCCGATGTTGAGGGTGGCCGGCGCCGCTTCGCTGCCCAACGTGATCGACGAGTTGCCGCCTAGGGTCAGGCTGCCGTTCGCCACGGTGAGGCGCATTGTTCGCCCCCGTCTCCCGGCCAATGGAAAGATCGTCGGCTATGAAGGCGGTGAAGGTGGGATTGGTCACCGAGAAGTCGAGATCGGCGGTGGCCGTGCCACTGCCCGGCATCGTTGTAGGCAATGCGCGAGGAAGGAAATCGGATCCGTCTCGGTTCCCAGATGAATTTCGCCATTCTCCGGCACCTCCAGGATACCGGTGGCATCTGCCGCGACCGAAATAAACGGTGGATGCATGCGATGACCACCGTCTGATCCCACTTAACGTTCCTTCCAATCCCACTCGAACCGCCCCGCGTCCCACATTCAGTTCGCTCAAGATTCAGTCGAGATCGGCCTGTTCTCCAGGGCATCGAGAACACCGGTGGCCTGGCCGAAGGCGCCGTTGCCGCCAGTGCTTGGTGTTCTGGCTCCAGCCGATGTTGAGGGTGGCCGGCGCCGCTTCGCTGCCCAACGTGATCGACGAGTTGCCGCCTAGGCGTCAAGCTGCCGTTCGCCACGGTCAGCGCTGTTGTTCGACCCCGTCCTTCCGGCCAATGGAAACCTGATCCACGTCCACCAGGTCGAGGACAGCAGCGTCGCCGAGTTCGAGATTTCCCGTCACCGCGCCGGACACCGGTCGCGTTGACCCCGACATTGAGCTCGCTGAGATGCCCGGTCACAACCGTGCGATCGGTGATCACCAGGGTCGCGCGGCCTTGCGGGTTGGCGGAGCCGATGCTGGTTTCGCCGGTGACCTGCGAGGATGCTGCCGTCGCTGAGGTCGGTGGTTTGATCGCCGGCGGCGGAGTAGTGCAGGGAGGCGATTGTGAAGTCCTGGTCGACGAAATTGGTGCCGCCGGCATCGACGTCGGTGAAGATCACCTCCTGATCGGCCGTTGGCGCGGCGCGCTCGGACCAGTTGCCGGCGTTGCTCCAGTCGCGGGTCAGCGCGCCGTCGACCCAGAAATTGCCTTCCGTGGGAACGGCGGCCGCGGTGCCGATGTTGAAGGTGGACTTGGCGTCCGTTTCGCCGATGACCACCTCGCCGCCGTTCTGCCAGATGATCAGCGGATCGACGACTCGTAGATGTCTCCGTGGGATTGCCGATCAGCGTCACCGCGTCGATGTACGACGGATCGGCATTGACCGAGTAATCGAGGATCGCCGCTTGGCGCAGCGCCTCGTCGGTGACACCGGCCTGCGTCGAGGAGCTGCTCGGCTTCCGCGCACCGTTTCTCGCGGCAGAACCGTATTCGTCGTTCGGCTCGCCGGGCAGTTGAGATCGGTGAAGGTATCGGTCGTTTCGTTGCCATCGTAGTCGAACAGCGACTCCTCCTGGCTGATCCGCCAGCTGTTGGCGAATTCGTCGTAGAGCTGCGTGAAGGTCGGGTGGATCGGCAGCACGGTTCCGTCGCGGGTCGCGATGTCGTTGGAGGCATCGCCGTCGAAGTTGCCGATCAGTCCGTGCAGGGAGCCGTCCTCGCGGTCTTCCAGCGCGCAGAACTTGACGGTGAGATGGAATCCGTGATCGGTAACGATCAGTTGCTCCTGGTTGGCATAGGTCAGGGTATACACATTCCCCGCTGACCGAAAGCTCCCCGTCGCCGAGTGCGCCATCCGAGGGCAGCGCAACTTCGCCGCCGTCGGGGGCGACGATGGTCAGGGGCTGGGCATCGTTCGTATCGATGGTGATCTCGATAGCCGTCAACCTCCGTGGCTACCGCCGTGTTGATGGAGAGATTGGGACCGTATCGTTCGGTGCGCGTCTGGACCATGACCGGGTCCGGATCGTTCTCGCCGACGGTTTCGACAAGCACGAATTCGCCACAGCCCTGCATGTCGTACTTGAGCCCGTCGGCGGTGACGTAGTGCGGGTCGCCCCAGGTGTAGCCGCAGTCGAGCGCCAAGCTGTCATTATCGACGATCGTGCCGGTTCCCACCGTCTTACCGCCGAGAACGGCGCCGCCGCCGGAGACCGACGTCAATGTCACCTCGAAGGTTTCGTTGCCTTCGATTTCGTCGTCATCGACGGCGCGGTAATCGTCGGGGTCGAGCTGCGCCTCGGTATCGCCGGCCGCGATCGTCGTCTGGCCCGACGATGGAACGGGTGGCGCGCCCGTGTAGTCGTCGCCGAAGGTCGCGGTGGCGTCGGCCACGCTCCACTGGACGACGACATCCTCCGTCGCCGCCTCCGACAGCGTCAGCGTGAATTGATCCGAGGTTTCGCCCGCCTCGAACAGCGTGATGTCGTCGATGGACACGTTAATGGCCGCGCGGTGGTCCGAAGAACCCGGCGTCGATGGTGGTGTTCGTTTTCCCCGGCAGCAGCGTCACCACGTCCGAGACCAGCCCATCGGAGTCGATGGCGGGGATCGTGCCCTGCTGGCGCGGGCTCGCCTGGAACCCTTCCGGCGGATGAATTCGATCCGGTAGTCGCCCGCCGTGAGGCCGGCGAATTCATAGAGCCCGTTGGCGCCGGTGGCGGCGGTCGCCAGCGCCGCTGCCTGCGTTGTCCTGCAATTCGACGGTCACGCCCGCGACTACCCGGCTCGTTGGCATCCTGGATGCCGTCCCTGTTGAGATCGTTCCACACGAAGTCGCCGATCGTGGCCAACGTTCGACCTCGGATTTGTTGATAGCCGAAATCGGCGTCGGTGACGGTGTCGCCCGCCGCCACGGTGACGGGACGGGGTTCCGGCGGAGCGGTGAGGCCGAAGCCCGCCGGCGCGTCGACGTCGACGATGTAGGCGCCGGCCGTAAGACCGGCGAAGCCGTATTCGCCATCGCCGTCGGTGCTCTCGCTCGCGACCGCGCTCTCGCCGGCATCGATCACGCCGTTGCCGTTGGCGTCGGCGATGAGATCAAGGTGACGCCGGCGATCCCGGCCTCGCCGGCATCGCGCGCGCCGTTGCCGTTGACGTCTTCGAATACGTCGTCGCCGATAACGGCAGTGGGCTCGACAATATCATCGTTGCGGATGACGCCCTCGGCGCTGTCGGGGTCGATGGTGGCGCCGGTGGCCTCGGACAGGACGACCTTGAAGTCCTCGTCCGGCTCCACGTCCCGTCGTCGACGATGACGGTGATGGTCTTGGCGTCATCGGCGGCGAAGACGGCGGTGCCCGTGGTAAACCCGTCGCCGATGAAGTCGTCGGCATCGGCGGTGGGGTCCGTATCCACGCCCATGGCCGTCCACTTGACCGTGCTCTCGCCACTAAAATCGCCGGTTCGAGTGATGGTGAAGGTGAAGGGCGTGGAAGTGTCCGTCCCCTCGTACTTGTCGGCGTCCAAGGGCGCGATCGACAGCACCGGTGGCGGTACACGCTGATAGCCGAAGTCGGCAGCGTCGAAGCGTTCGGGCGGTCCCCCACGGTGACGGGACGGGTTCCGGTGGGGCGGCGAGGTCGAGCCCCCCCCCCCGCCGGCGCCATCCACCCTTCGACGATGTAATCGCCGGACGCCAGGCCGCTGAACCCATATTTGCCATCGCCGTCCGTGGTGTCGCTCGCCCACCGTGCTCTCACCGCCATCGATCTCGCCGTTGCCGTTCCCGGCGATGAGATTGATGGTGATGCCGCCGATCCCGGCCTCTCCTTCATCGCGCGCGCCATTGCCGTTGACGTCTTCAAATACGTCGTCGCCGATAAAGGCCCCACGTGTATCGTCGTTGCGGATGACGCCATCGGCACTGGTGTTGTCCGTGTCGATGGTTGCGCCGGTGGCGGCGGACAGCCCAACCTTGAATACCTCGTCGTCCTCTGGAACGTTTTGTCGGCGTCGACGCGTACGGTGATGGTCTTGACGTCTTCATTGGCGGCGAAGGTAACGGTGCCCGAGGGGAACCCCGCGCCGATGAAATCGTCGGCGTCGGCGTAGGCGCCGTCCGAAACCTGGGTCAACAAGCCCACAGCCATCCACCTCCACCGTGCTCTCGACGCCGAGGTCGCCCGTCCGGCGATTTCGAAATTGAAGGGCGTTTCGGTGTCGGTGCCCTCGTCCTTGTCCTCGGCGTCCAGGGGGGCGATCGACAGGACCGGCGGGCACCTTGTCCGGCGTAATTTCGACCTTGTTTATGATGGCGTCGTTGTAGTCTTTGTCGCCCGCCGCTCGGCAGGTCCTCCCAGCGGAGCTCGAAGTCGGTCACGCCGCCTATCTGCAAAGCGTGGCGCGTGGCGTCGGGATTGCCTTCCTTCTCGGGCACATAGACCGGATCGACGTAACCCTCCAACACCGTGTCCGTGTTCAGGTCCCCGCGGGCCTGCAGGACACCGCCCACTTCCTCGACGACCAGATCGATGGCCGTCCAGGTCCGAGAACAGGCCGGCGTTCCTTCGTCGCTCCGTCGGGAACCACGGAGTCAAGGCCTTCGTCGTCCTCGTCACCGTGGTCTCGCCGCTGATGTCGCCGCTGGGGTGAGGGTGAGTGTGAACGGCGAGATGATGTCCGTGCCCTCGGCCTCGAGGGCTTGGTCCGGCGCTGTGGAAGGGCCGAGGCGCGCGATGTCATCGTTGCGGATGGGCCCTCGGCGCGTCTCGTTCACAGCGCATCGATGGTGGCGCCGGCGGCGTCCGACAGGGTCACCTTGAACCCTCGTCCGTCCCGGGGTCATCGTCGGCGTTGACGTCGACCGTGACCGTCTTCTCGGTCCTCGCCGGCCAGGAAGGTCACGTATCCATCGGGAAAGCCGCGCCGCGAAGTCGGCCGCGTTTGGCCGCGGCGGCAACCACGGCGGTCGAGCCCTGCCGTCCACGTCACCGTGCTCTCGCCGCTGAGTTTGCCCGATCCGGGTGATGGTGAAGGTGAACGGCGTCGCTGCCGTCGGTCCCCTCCGCCTTGTCGGCGTCGGCCGGGGCAATGGAAAAGACCGGCGCGGCGTCGTCGTCGTTCCCGATGAGGCCCTCGGCGCTGGCCTCCCGTCGTCGATGTCCCCGGTGGCGTCCGACAGGGTCACCGTGAAGCCCTCGTCGGGCTCCACGTCGGTATCGCCGCTCACCTCGACGGTGATCGTCGCCGTGCCCTCGCCGGCCGCGAAGCTCACCTGGCCGGAGGGCAATGCCCCGCCGAAGTCGGCGGCGTCGGCGGCATCGGCACCCGAGCCGGTCACCGCGTAATCCACCGTCGTCGTCCCGCCAGATCCTCACCGGTCCGGCTCACCGTAAACCCGAACGCCGTCGGTCCCGAGTCTCCCTCGGGGTGCGACAGCGACGATGGCGAAATCGACACCAGGGGGACCGGCTACACTTCGTCATCGTTTGCGATCACCGATTTCGTCCGACGCATATGGCGATCACACATCGGGCGCGTCCGAGGGATCTGCGCCGATTTGGACCGCGAAGCCTTCGTCGCTCCTCTATCCGTCGGCGTCGCCCGAGACGAGGACCTCGACGGTTTTCTGACCGTCGCCGTCGGCGAACGAGACCGATCCGGCGGGTAACACACTGCCGTCGAAATCGGCCTGATCGGCCGGAGCGGCACCGGCTCCCATCACGTCGAAGGTCACGTCGAGGGCACCGGTGGTGTTCCCGGTGCGGAAAACGTCGAACAGAAATGCCGTCGTTCCACGATTGCCTTCGACCTGGGCATCCGCACGCGCGGTAATGTAGAGCGTGCTAACGCGGGTGGAACATTCGAAACTTCGGTTTCTGCAACTCTGGAGCCGCGAATATCGCCCGCGCTCTCGATATACGATGGATCGCCGGTCAGAGCGTAGTCGAGAATGGCCGCTTGCCGCAGCACCGGATCCGTAATCCCGGCATCGTCCACCGCTCGCACGGCGGCGTCGACGAGATCCGCCGGCAGATTATCCAGCGAGCCTCCTGCCTCGGGAAGCCCGTCCGTGTAGTCCGCCGCGCCTTCGCCAGGGCCGTAGTCGAACAGCGATTTGGCGTCCGTAACCCGCCAACCGTCGGCGAAAACGCCGTAGAGGTCGGCGAACGCATGCGGCCTGATGAAAGTGATACCGCGGGCAACGCCAGATCGTCACTGGGGCTGCCGTTGACGTTGCCGAGCAACCCACGCAGCGTGCCCGGACCACGTGCGCTAGAAACTGTGACGCCGAGATCGAGGCGGTCACCGAAATCGCGCGCAAACAACGCTCCCCGTTAGGATAGACGATCTGTATAGATATCATCGTTCAGAGAGTATCTCGCCGGCCCCTACCGAGATCGCGCCACCAGGGGCAAGAGTGGTCACCATGCCATCGATCCGTAACGGATCGGCATCGAGAGTGTTGATCGTCACCCGCTGACCATCGACCAGCGTCGCAACCGCGAAATTAACGGATACCAGATCGCCCACCGGCGCGGTACGCACCTGCACCTGCAAATCGTCTCCACTGGTGCTCTCGATCAGCACAAACTCGCCGACAGCCTGGAAGTCGTAGCCGAATCCGTCCAGCGTCTGGATATGCGGATCTCCCCAGTTGAGGATGACCACGCCGTCATCGTCTCGGATCATGCTGGTGGCTTGTGGAGACCCGAAAAGGATATCCTGGCCATCGTTGGGATCAGGATCGAACAAGGTGACGGAGAACCCTTCACTGTCCTCGATATCGGTGTCGCCCTGGACTGGAATTTGTATCGGATTTTGCGAATTACCGGCTGCAAAGGTCACGAGGCCACTGGGAAAAACACCGCCGACGAAATCCGCGGCGTCGGCCGGATTGGAGCCAAAGCCTTCTCTCTGTATTCCACGATTGTTTCACCGCTGATGTCGCCACTGCGAGAAACACTAAAACGAAAAAGGTGGTCCCCGCGTCGCCCTCGAACAGGACAAAATCAACAGCCTGAACGGAGACGAATTCCTGTACCACGCCATTCGCGCACTTCGAATTGCCAGACGCCAACTTCGCCGGTGTTGCCGGGGGTATTCTCGAGTATCAGGATCTCATCCTGAAATCCGGATTGCGGCAGTTCGAAGAAGTTCAAGCCATTCCCGGCCGAGTAGCCGGTGCGAGCCGGGGTTCCACCTAGCCCTCCGACTTCACCGCTCGCGTCGCCAGTGGTCCATTCGGTGATCTCATAGCGAAATTCGATATCGAAATCCCCAGGGCTGCGACCTGGTTCGTCTGAGGCATCTTCGAGAATCAGTTGAAAGGCGTTTAGAAGATCCCTATGGACTCCGTAGTAACCAACGTCATCGTAGGTAACCGTGAACCGGCCATTCGCCTCGTCAAGATCATACTAGCAAGGTTCGATCCTTGGCTGTTCCGCCGGTGTCGGGTTACCTCCCAACCCTTGTGTCTACGTCGGCAAAAAACGGAGCGATGATCGGTATTGTGGAACCGGCAATTCGCAAAGGGTGTGAAGGTGCCAAGCGATCCTTCAAATGTGACGTTACCATTGTTGTTCACGTATAGATTATCATAAGTATTTCCGAAGAAGGTTAGGCTGTTCGGAAAAACCGAACTAACGTCAATTGACAAAGTGGAACCATCGTCATTGCGGTCCAGAAAGTTTTCACCGAATCTTTCGCTGCCGCCCAAACCCGAAATCAAGTCCGCCATTATTGCTTCCCCCTTAAACCATCATTTACCAAATGAGTGAAAACGCCGAATTGGCATCTCAAAAAGCGAAGAAGCGTCGGTACAGGGGATAACCTGAGTTATCGAGTCGGCAGATGCCGATGAGTGCCGGACCCGGCAAAAATCTCTTCGCTGTTAGCACGAACATCGACGACGTCCTGTTCCCCTCGTCCAACAGAAAGATCTTCTGAGTCCTTGCCTTGAATAACGTTGTCGGGGAACTGGCAGTGAGCCAATCGCCATGACTGGCGCGGACGGCTTTCGTCATCGACGATTTCCGCTGCGTGATGGCGGAAGACCAATCGCTATCCGTATGGGATTGCGGCAATGCAAGCTTTTTGATCGCCATGCTCCCCTCGCGATCCAAGCAAGGTTCACAAAAAATTCTAAATCCATTTTGTTGAAGAAACAATATCAAAAAATGGTATAGATCGCTTTTGGCGTTTTATAATAAATATGATCATTATATTTCTATTTGCTAACATAACAGTGATACGCACTATACGCGGTCTAACGGCACTTCCGGGAGGTCCCCATATGAATGAAACCTCGTCTATGAATGAAGCCACTTCCCGTTGCGCCGGTCCAAACGCCAATCTCGTGGTTTCCGCTCCCTTATGGATGATTTGGAGAGCAGCAGAAAACGAGACTTGCTTGCGCTCATAACGCACACCGCCGGCGCGGGACGGCAAAATGTTGGTTGCAGACACGTAAAAGTTACGTTTATGGCATGAAATATGCTACCACAGCGAGAGCGCCGTCGGTTGAATTCAGCGATGGGCGGAATTTTCCCCACCCCGTGGGAGTGCGTGGCGAACAGCAGCTCTGAAATTCTTGCGGCAGACGAGAGATAACCCGTATGGGGTAATTCAGAAAATTGCAATCAAAAATTCAATGCATTAGGACGTGCCTAAAAATTATGCAGGGAGAGGGAGTCCATTGAGTCCCCGCGAGAGACGCGGCGCCCTCGGGAGGATTCCCACAGGCTTACCCACAGGAACTGTGGCTATGTCCCATCACACCCGACAATAGGCCCCGCCGGGCAACGTCTTGTGCCCAGTCTAAGCCTCGGCGATGGCGTGCCGGATGCATTGAATGGCGATGCCCTCGTTGGCGGCGTAGGTGCCGTCCTTGCCGTTGAGCCGGGGCATGCCGAGCTTGCCGCCCTTGTGATGCAGCGCGATCACCTCCCACAGCCGCGAGTTGAACACCGGGCTGCCGGAGCTCCCGCCCTCGGTGGGGGCGCGGTAGTGCACGCGGCAAACGTCCGGTATTTGCGGCGTCCCGGCGGGCGGACCCTCGTGGTCGAGAAGGTCGTTGTCCTGGAACGAGAAAGCGAGATCGCGGCCGCCCGGGTGGCCGATGACGTAGACCCGCGCGGTCTCCTCCACGATGGGCAGCGCGCGGGCCATGGGAATGGGCTCGATCCCCGTCACCGGCGCTGTCAGGCGCAGGATGCTGGCGTCATGGCGCTCGGGCGGCGAACTCCACAGGATGCTCTCCACCGCGACGGCTTGGCCCGATTCGCTGGCCTCGAACGCCACCTCCGCCTGCCCGGGAGGGATGCCCGGAGTGGCGCCATGCTCATTGACCACGTGGAAGTTGGTCAGCACCACGAGTTCGTCCGCCGGCTCAAGGCCGAGATCGCCGGCGCGCGCCAGAAACCCCGAACCGATGCGTCCCCCCAGCCGCTGGCGAATGGCGGCCACGGACGCGGCCCGGTCGAGCCCGGTCTTCCACCAGGCGAAGGTCTGCGGCCCCTGGGCGCCGAGCACCGCTTCCAGTTGGCCCGTCTCCGGAGACGGCTGATTGCGCAACCGCCGCACGTCGGCGGCCTCCAGTTCCACGCCGCCGCCCGGCAGCCCGGTCAATCGCGCCCGCAGGATATTGACGAGGCCGCGTCCCCGGTCGCCGGTATCCTCCAGGTCCCAGACCTCGGTGAACTGGCGCAGCGTGCTGTAAACCTGAAACGCCTTGGCGTCGTCGGCCGCGGCATAGGCCCTGACGTTGCGCTCCACCGTGGCCCAGTCGCCGAGCCCCAACGACGCCTCGGCGAGGGTCGGCAGGAACCACTCGTCCCGCCGGTCCACGGGCGTCGCCTCCAGCGTTTCCACGACGGCCTTGGCCACGTCGGCGGGCTGGATGCCGCCGGCGACCCGAAGGCCGATGCGCCGGGCGCGGGTGAGCAGGGCCACCAGATTGACGCCGTGCCAGGTGTTGGCGCGATTGTCCTCGTACGGTTTTCGATAGGTGGCGATGGCCTGCTTCAGCGCCTCGCGCGCGGCCTTGCCGGTCTTGTCGCCGGCATCGAAGAAGATCTGCTTGTGGGCCCGGCCGAGAAGCCCGGTGGCCTCGGCGAATTCGGGATGATTCTTGGGCAAGCGCCGCGCCAGCGCCCGCAGCAGATCGATGGCCGCCGTGGCCTTGCCGGTCTCGATGAAGTACTGGGCATAGAGGCGGCGGTTCTTCGGGTCGGCCGTGTCGCGCCGGCTCACGGCCTCCGCCAGCCTTCCCATGGCGTCGTATTCGCGGACATTCCGCAGCGCCTCCACGAGCCGCTTGGCGCTGGCGGCCTCGTCGTCGCCGCAGAAACCGGCGAGCCTTTTCAGCGCCTCGTCGGCCGCGTTTTTCAGTTCATCCAGGCTCGGCTGGTCGCTCATGGCGGGATCCTCAAAGGGCGAGCAAACCCTTGACGGCCTTGCTCAGCGCGCGCTGGCGCAGATACTTTTGGATCGAATGCCGCCACAGACCGCCGTTGTTGACCTCGATGTCCTCGATCTTCGAGTTTCCGTTCCGGCGGAAATCGTTGGCGAGCACGGGATCGAGACCGCAGACCGGATCCAGATGGTCATAGAGATTGACCCAGGACAAGCCCACCTTGTCGCCGGGAAAGCCGTCCTCGCGGCTCCAGCCCGGCTGCAGCTTGTCCTGGACTTCGTCGATGCCGAGCGGGCTGCCCAAGGTGATCAGACCGTCCACCGGCACACAGTCGGCGACCCGTTTCAGACAATCGTAGGCGATCACCGTGCCCATGCTATGGGCAATGACCACGTGCGGCCGCGTTACCATGGGGTCCGCGACGGTGTCCACGAAGCGCCGGCGGATGGTCTGTTGGATGTGCGTGGCCGGCCGTCCCGGGGGGGCGAATTCCACGTCGAACAGGTAATGGTGGACATCGCGCAGATAGGCATTGAGGAAGTGTTTCTTGATGAACCAGGGAAGCGGGATACGCTCGAGGGCGCCGTGCGGCTGGTCCGGCACCGGCGGCGGCTCGGCGGTTTCCAGCTCGGCGTCGGAGTACCCCGTCAACTGTGAGCGAAGAGCGTCGATGAAGGCCCGTTCCTCGGCCGTCCGCGCGGCCGGCGGGGGTGCGCCGCCGCCGCCGTCTATGGCTTGCGCCGAGTTCTCGGCGACCCCTTCGTATGCCGACAGGTTGTCGTCCGGTTTTTCGTAGAGCAGGTCGGCCCAGTACACCGACGAGGTCGACACGCCGAGATCCCCAAGCGGCAAGGGCTCGCTTCCATTGGCGATGGCGTCGCGGAAAATTCGCAGAAGATCGTCGGCCGGCGGCTTGTTGGCGATCCCGTGGATGAAGGTCACATGAGGCATGGAATGCTCCCCCTCGAATGCATCGTTGGCGCTTAAATATCATAGTCCGGATCGACGCCCAGGTCCGGAACCTTGGCGATGTGGTCCGTGTCGCCGAAGTCGAGGGACGCCGCCGCCTCGTAGCCCGGCAGACCGACCTCCTTGCGCAACGCGTTGAGGCGGTTCAACCAGCCCTTAAGGAAAACCTTGAGTTTCGGATTTCGCTCCGCGAGCCGGCGATAGTACGCCTCGCGTTCGCCGCAGTAAGCAACGAGCGTCGTGCCCAGATCGCCGCTGTCGACGGCCCCTAACGTGTTCGGCCCAAAGCCGCCGTCCACGGTGCAGCCCACCGCCGCTTGCAGGAACCGAACCGCGCGACCGGCGCCCATGTTCACGGCGGTGTCGAACTGAACCAGGTCGAGGTGCCGCTGCAGCTCGTTGCAGCGCGGCGGCAACCAATAGCCGGTCTCGTAGATGGCCTGAACTTCGGTATCCTGAATTTCCTTGACGCCGCGGGGCGGCAATCCCTGCTTGCGCCGCCAAGCGTCGTAGACTTTCTGTGTGACGCCCTTGTTGGTTGCTCCGCCCGGGTCGTTGGGATGGTTCACGTATCCACCCTCCCAGCGGAGAATGAACGGCAGCGAAGCTTCGAAAGCAGCCGACGGCATGGGTTCCCTCCCCTCAATCTTGAGGTGCACCGAAAGAGACTGCCAGCAGTCCCGCCCGAACGCAACAAAACGCGGAGTTTAACGACATCCGCCCCGGCATTCCCGCGGCTCGATTGTATGCGACCTATGAGGGTAGTTTTACATCGTTTCGAGCGAGCGCGCACAGCAATCGTTAACGTGTATCCGGCGAATCGCATTTTATTTCTGCGCCAAGGGGCGCGTCAACCAGTTGTTTTTGCGTGAAAACAGCTTTAAGTTGCATAAAATTTTATAGTTCTCCCCGTTTGGGGCTTAACAATTAGCCTCGAAATTTGTTCTAGTTATACGAGAATAATTGGTCAGGCACTCGATGCAAAAATCACCACGCACCGCAAACCCGCTCCCCCGAACCACGACAGGCCGGGGAGACGAGGAGTGCATCGGCCAGGGACGGCCGGCGATTCGCGCATACTTTGCTTCGAACACCGGAACGGGACCGCGCGCAAGGCTCCACGCGAAACAGCGGCGGCACGCAGGAGCATGAAGCGCGCGGTTCCACACCGCTTCCGTCACGCAAGTCCGGACGGGGCCATGGCCTGACAGCCAATCCACCAAGACGCACGCTCGCGAGGCGCGGGGAGAGCAAGAACAACCGATAGCGCCTTTCAAACATAGACAGCAGAACCGAGGACACGATGGCAACACTTACGTTGGGGACCCACGCACCTGTTGAGTTCGGCACCTGGAACATCGACGATCTGTTCGACTACGACACCGTGTCGGTCACTGATACGCTGATCAAATTCTTCGATGACGACGACAATTATATCGAGCTGACCGGAACCGGGTTTACGGCGGATCTCGACGGCAACCCGGTTGCCGGCGACATCTCCGGCGTGGTGGCGGTAACGGACGGGCGCGCTACCCTGACCCTGGCGGACATCGCCATCGACGTTCCCGCCATCGTCGGTTTCGTGAACGCCAACGACGCCAACGGTCTGATGCAATCCATTCTGGGCGGCGCCGACGGCCTCTCGGGCAGCCAATATGGCGATGACCTGTGGGGTTACGCAGGCGACGACACCCTATCCGGCGACGCCGGCGACGACACGCTCAAGGGCGATGACGGCGCCGACAGCCTCGACGGCGGCGCCGGCGACGACACGCTGATGGGCGGCGCCGGCAACGACACCCTGAGCGGCGACGGCGCGGTCACCGAGGTGGCCGGCCCCCTCGGCAAGGGCGCGCCGATCCCGCTCAATATCGATCTGTCGGACGTCGCCGGCAACGGCGGGTTCAAGCTCGTCGGCGAGGCGGCGTTCGATAATGCCGGCACCTCCGTGGCGGGCGTGGGCGACATCAACGGCGACGGCTACGACGATGTGCTAGTCGGCGCGCCCGGGAACGACGAAGGCGCGAACCTAGGCGGCGCGGCTTATGTCATTTTCGGGTCGGATGCGCCCGCAACCAACATCGATCTTTTCAATCTTGGCGCCAAGGGCATCAAGATCATTGGCGGGGTTCCCGGTGAAGGGGTGGGAATTTCGGTTTCGGGTGCCGGTGACCTCAACAACGACGGCATCGACGATCTTCTGATCGGCGCGCCCGGCAGCGGGACGGACAATAGCGTCTACGTGGTGTTCGGAAGGAATACACCCTTTTCAACCACCATCGATCTCGACACTCTGGGTACGGATGGCGTCAAAATCACGGGTGAGAGTGCCGGCGACGGCATGGGCTCCTCGTTGGCAAGCGTCGGCGACGTCAATGGCGACGGCATCGACGACATTGCGGTGAGTTCGAGTCAGAAAGAGGTGGATGGAGAACTCAGAGCGGGCATTTCCTACGTAATCTTTGGCAAGGACGCCCCGTTTTCGCCCACACTCGATATCGGCGCCCTCGGCAACGGTGGTTACAGGATAACCGGAGCCGCCAGTAACGATGAGTCTGGCTATTCGATTTCCAGCGCCGGTGATTTCAACGGCGACGGAGTGAACGACCTGATTGTCGGCGCTCCCGAACGATTGGCTTTTCAGCCCGGCAAAGCGTACGTCGTATTTGGCAGCAATACCCCCGGCGACGTGGACCTGTCCGCGCTCGGCGCCGGCGGCGTGCAGATCAATGGCATTGATAATTTTGACTGGACCGGCCGCTCCGTCTCGGGAGTCGGCGACGTAAATGGAGACGGTTTCGACGACGTACTGATCGGTGCGCCCAATCACGGCTTCGACGGAGGCGGCGCGGCCTATCTGATCTACGGTAGCGATACCCCCGCCCTGTCCATTGATTTGAACACACCCGGTCCCGACTTCGTGACCTTCTCGCGCGAAAATTCCTTCGACGATATGGGCTGGTCCGTCACCGGTCTCGGCGATATCAACCAAGACGGTTTCGCGGACCTGATGATCGGCGCCGACCTTGACCTGGCCGGAGGCGACCGGGCGGGCAGCGCCTACGTCGTTTTCGGAAATGACTCGCTTGCCTCCACCATCGATCTCGGCGACATCGATTCCTTCGGTTTCGAAATCTTCGGCGAAGCCAACGGTGACGCCGCGGGAACATCCGTTTCGGCGGCTGGCGATGTCAACGGCGACGGCATCGGTGACCTTTTGATTGGCGCTCGATGGAACGGCGAGGGCGGCAACGAGGCCGGAGCGGCGTACGTGGTTTACGGAGATCTTTGGGGACGCAGCTTCGCGGGTCACGATGTCCTCGACGGCGGCGAAGGCGCGGACGTCATGGCGGGCGGCGTCGGCGACGACCGGTATGTGGTCGACAATGCGGGCGATACGGTCACGGAAGACGCCGGCGCCGGGACCGACACGGTCGAGTCATCCATCGGCTATACCCTGGGCGAGAACCTCGAGGCGCTGGTTCTGACCGGCGATGCCGACATCGACGGCGCGGGCAACGACGATGACAATGTCATCATCGGCAACGACGGAGACAATTCCCTGACCGGCGGATTGGGCGACGATACGGTGGAGGGCGGCCGCGGCAACGACACCCTCGACGGCGGCGACGGGATCGACGTGGTGTCCTTCGCCGGCTCCACGGCGGCGGTGAAGGTTAGTTTGGCCGACGGCACGGCCAGCGGCAACAAAATCGGCGCCGATACGCTGCTGGGTTTCGAGAACGTCGAGGGCGGCTCCGGCAACGACAAGATCTTCGGCGATGACGGCGCCAACCGGCTCGACGGCGGTCTCGGCAAGGATACGCTCGCCGGCGGCCTGGGCGACGACACCTATTCGGTCGACCACAAGGGCGACAAGGCGGTGGAATACGCGGGCGAGGGAACCGATACCGTGGTGGTGACGGGTCCGCTATCGAGCAAGGCGGCCAACAACACCTACACGCTCGCCAAGCACGTGGACAACCTGACCCTGAGCGAGGGCGCCGGCGACGCCAGCGGCAAGGGCAACACCGACGCCAATGTGCTCACCGGCAACGACCACGCCAACAAGCTGGACGGCCACAAAGGCAACGACACCCTCCACGGCGGCGGCGGCGACGACACGCTGCTCGGGCATGACGACAACGACTCGCTCGAGGGCGGGGCCGGCGACGACTCGCTGGACGGCGGCAAGGGCGTCGATACCCTGGCCGGGGGCAGCGGCGACGATACCTACCTGGTCGACGAGGCGGCTGACCTCATCGAAGAGTTCGAGGGCGAGGGCTACGATACGGTCCTGAGTTCCGGCGACTATACGCTTTTCGACCACGTGGAAAAGCTGGTTCTGACCGGCAAGACGGCCGTCTTCGGCACCGGAAACAGCCAGGCCAACACCTTGATCGGGAATGCCGGCGGCAACTGGCTGAACGGCGGTTTGGGCGACGACACGCTGACCGGCGGCAAGGGCCGCGATATCTTCGCGGTCGAGCAGGGTTCCGGGACCGACGTCGACACCATCACCGACTTCGTCAAGGGCCAGGACGTCATCGATCTCGGATCCTACGGCATCGGCATCGGCGACTGGGCGACGCTCGAGCCCATGATGAGCGACAACGGCGTTGGCGATACCGTGATCGACCTTCCCGGTGGCGACCGGCTGATCCTGCTGGGCGTCGACTCCATGACCCTCGATGCCGACGACTTCGACGGCGTGGTCTCGGGCGAATACTGGGAGGGAACCGCCGGCGACGACGACCATACCGGCACCGCCGACGACGACATGCTCAGGGGGCATGACGGCAACGACACCTTGGCGGCGGGCGCCGGCGACGACGAAATCATGGCCGGCGGCGGCGACGATCGGGTCATTGCCGGCGATGGCGCCGGCAATGACACCTATCATGGCGGCGACGGCGCGGACACTCTCGTCTTCGGCAGCGCCACAAAGGCGGTGAAGGTGGATCTGGCGAAGGGCACGGCCAGCGGCAAGAACATCGGCAAGGACATTCTCGACGGCTTCGAGCATCTCGTCGGTGGCCAGGGCAACGACAACCTCAAGGGTGACGGGGCGGATAATGTGCTCGACGGCGGTCTCGGCAAGGACAAGATGGCCGGCGGCGCGGGCGACGATCTCTTTCTGGTGGACGACAAGGGCGACACGATCACCGAGAAAAAGGGCGAAGGGACCGACACGGTCCACGTGGAAAGCGCCCTCAGCGCCACCGCGAGCAAGAACACCTACACGCTGTCGAACCATGTCGAGAACCTGACGCTGATGGCCGGGGCCGGTGCCGCCGGCGCCAAGGGCAACACCGACGCCAACGTGCTTACCGGCAACGACGACGCCAACACGCTGGACGGACACAAGGGCGACGACACCCTCCTCGGCGGCGACGGCGACGACACCCTTCTCGGCAGTTACGACAACGACTCGCTCGATGGCGGGGCCGGAAATGACTCGCTCGACGGCGGCGCGGGCGTCGACACCATGCTCGGCGGCGACGGCGACGATACGTACGTAGTCGACAACGCGGCCGACGTGGTGACCGAGAACGACGGCGAGGGCACGGACACGATATTGAGCTCCGTCGACTTCGACCTTTCGGTCGGCGGCGTCCACGTGGAGAACCTGACGCTCACCGGCAAGGCCATTGAAGGAACCGGCGACGACGAGAACAACGTGCTGATCGGCAACGCCAAGCATAACGTTCTCGACGGCGGCCTGGGCGACGATACCATCGATGGCGGCAACGGCAACGACACCCTGCTCGGCGGGCTCGGCGACGACTCGCTCGACGGGGGCAAGGGCATGGACGTGGCGTCCTATGCCGATGCCGCTGGTTCGTTGACGGTGGATTTGTCGGTGGCCGGCGTCCAGAACACCGGCGCGGGCGGCGCCGATATCCTCGCCGGGATCGAGGGTGTGATCGGCGGCGACTTCGATGACGCTCTGACGGGTAACGACGCGGCCAATACGCTGGTGGGCGGCGCCGGCAACGACACCCTCGACGGCGGTCTCAAGAGCGACAAGCTGTTCGGCGGCGCCGGCGACGACCTCTACAAGGTGGATTCTCCCAAGGACCGCATCTACGAAAACGAAGGCGAAGGCATCGACTCGGTCGAGAGTTCCGCGACCCACAAGCTGAATGCCTACGTGGAGCACCTGACCCTCACCGGCCTCGGCAATGTCAACGGCATCGGCAACAACGAGGACAACGCGATCGCCGGTAACGGCGGCAAAAACACCCTCGTCGGTGGCAACGGCGACGATACCCTGACCGGCGGCGATGGCAACGATGTCCTGAACGGCGGCAACGACGATGACGTTCTCGAGGGCGGCCTCGGCAGGGACGTGCTGATCGGCGGCAAGGGTTCGGACAAGTTCATGTTCGGCAGTCTCGCCGACAGCGGCGTCGGCGAGGCGTTTCGCGACCGCATCAAGGGCTTCAAGTCCGCGGAGGGCGACAAGATCGACCTCCACCTGATCGACATCGATTTTGCCTATATCGGCGCCGATGCGTTCAGTGGCGCCGCCGGCGAGCTGCGCTTCGACCATGGCCTGGTGCAGGTCGACGCGGATGGCGACGGTGCCGCCGACATGGAGATCTCGGTATCCGGAGCCTCGACCCTGGCGGAGGACGACTTCATCCTCAACGACCTTCTTGTTTAGCGGTCGAATGGCGCGAACGGCGGACCGCGGGTATAGCCCCGGTCTCGCCGGCCCGCGCTCCACTCCTACGCGCTGACTTCACCCTCGACGGGTTGCGCGCCGTTGGTGATGTGATCGAGAAGTTGTTGGATTTCGCGATGTGCGACAGAGCCGGGCGCGAAGTCGCCGATCCATTGTCCGTGATCGAAGGCATAGGCGAAGGCCGTGCGCATGCCGATGGGCGGCGCGATGGGTTCTCCGAACTGCTCGTACAAGGAGAGCTTCTGGGCGATGGTGGTCCGCCGGTCCAGCCGGTTGGGAACGATCAGGCACTCGGGTTTGGTGCTCCCCCGGATCTCCCGGGATTTCTGAATGAGATCGATGAAGCTGCCGGTGGCGTGAAAATCGATGCCGCTGGGATTGACCGGGATCAGCACCAGGTCCGAGACCGCCGTCACCGCCGCGAGCGAGAATCGCAGACCCGGCGGCAGGTCGATGACGATGAAATCGTTTTTCTCCGCCAGCCCCTTGATCTGGGTGATCCACAGCATGCCAGGATAGCGGTCCTCCGGTCTCGCCTCCGGAAGCACCTTGCCAAGGACCCGGACGGTGAGCTTGCCCGACTCCGCCCAGATGGTCGCCGTCGCCTGCTTGTCGGCGTCCACGAGCACGCAGGGGCCGCTGTGCCGGCGCTCGATGGCGCAGGCGATGTTGACGGCGATCGTACTCTTGCCGGCGCCGCCCTTCAGATTGCAGACCGATATGATCTTCGGAGACATGTCAGCCTGTCCATGGCATCGACGCACGGCGGCGGTCAAGTGGTTTCGAGTTTCCTGGATCTTATCGTTCCATGTCCGGAACTATATTGCTCGGTTCGGGTTCGACGCCTTTTACTGTTTCGGCGCGAGACATAAAACCGGAAAGGTATAGGTGCGCGTCACTGTGGCGCCGCTGGCCAGCGGGTTGTACTCGCCGCCGGCGACCGTTTCGATCTTGATGGCCGATTGCGACAGAAATTCGGTGATCGTGAACACATCGACGGCGATCCCGACGCGGCGATCTTTCTGGCCTCTCGCTACGAGCATGCCGACGATGCCACCGCGGTAATCGACGACCGGACTTCCGCTGTTGCCTCCCGCGATCGCGTCCTTGGCCTTGATCGCGAACCGTCCCCCGCGCGCGGAGGTCCGCCCGAGAAAGCGTCCGGTCGTTGTGCTTCCGGACCCCAGGCCCCCCTTGGTGAGGTAGCCGGTAACGCTCAGCGTGCGCCGAAACGCCTGAGCCGGATCGACGTTGAAGCGGCCATGGAAAACAGGTTTGCTTCGTGTCTTGATCAGTGCCAGATCCATTTCCTTGGACCTTGAAACCAGTTCCGCGGGCATGGCGCCGCCCGGCGTCAACACCGCATTCGTGCTGCAACCCCCGATGACATGATTGGCGGTAATGAAATGCCCCTCGCCGGTGACGAAGAATCCGGTTCCGCGGTTGTTCGGAAGCGAGGTCGTGGGGATCGTCTCCGGTTCGGCGGCGGCGGCGCTCATCGGCGATAGCGCAAGCCCCAGGGCGATTGCCAGCAACAGCCATCCGGAAGGGACATTGGAACACGGCCGAGCGATGTGACGCACGGAGGGACTCACGCGGCTTCGGGCGCCGGTCTTGGGGGCGTTTCCGGATAAAGCCGGTCCAGCGGCGTGGAGCACCCCGGCGCGGTGACGATGCGGCAGTGATGCCGGCGGAGTTGGCGAGGATCGGAAACGCCGCAGGAGTGGGCGATGACGCCCACCTCGCGGACCATGTTCTCCACGTAGTGCCTGACCCGTTCGGCCTTGTCGGCGGTATCCAGCCCCTTCTGCAGTTTGGGGTCGTGGGTGGTGATGCCGGTGGGGCAGGTGTTCTTGTTGCACTGAAGCGATTGCACGCAGCCCAGCGCGAACATGAACCCGCGCGCCGAGTTGGCGAAGTCGGCTCCCACGCACAGCGCCCAAGCGACCTCCGCCGGGGTGATCAGTTTGCCCGACGCGATCACCTTGATGCGTTCGCGGAGCCCGTATGCCGCCAGCGCGTCGATCACCAGCGGCAGGCTCTCCTGAATGGGCAGGCCCATGTAGTCCATGAGACTCATGGGCGCCGTGCCGGTGCCTCCGTCGGCGCTGTCGACGGTGATGAAATCGGGGGCGCTGCCCTCGCCCCGGCGCTTGATTTCGCCCAATAATTCGTCGAGCCAGCCGGGATCGCCGATCACCAGCTTAAATCCGGCGGGCTTTCCGGTCACCGACCGCGCCCGTTCGATAAAATCCAGCAACTCTCCGACGTTGCCGATGTCCGGGTGACGGCTGGGACTGATGGAGTCCCGGCCCGCCGGGATGCCACGGATGTGGGCAATCTCGGGAGTGACCTTGGCGGCCGGCAAGATCCCGCCCTTGCCTGGTTTGGCGCCCTGGCTCAGCTTAATCTCGATCATGCGCACTCGCGGATGCGCGGCAACGGTCCGCAGCTTGGCCTCGTCCAGCCCGCTACTTTCGCCACGGACACCATACTTGGCGGTGCCGATCTGAAAGACGATGTCGGCGCCGCCCTCCAGATGCCACGGCGTCAGTCCGCCCTCGCCGGTATTCATCCAGCAGCCGGCCATGCGCGCGCCGTTGGACAGCGCCACAATCGCGTTTGGATATGGCGCCGAAGCTCATGGCCGAAATGTTGAAGAAACTGGGCGCCGCATAAGGGTGAGCGCAGGAGGGGCCAATGGTGACGGGAGGCGCCGGCGCGGCCACTCCTTCAAGGCTTGGGAACGCCGCGTTGGCGAACAGGATCGTTCCCAGCGGGCGCAAGTTGCGGGTGGAACCGAAGGGAACCGTGTTGTCGAGGTTCTTGGCGGCGCGGTAAACCCAGCCGCGCTGCTCGCGGTTAAACGGCATTTCCTCGCGGTCCATGGCGAAAAAGTATTGCCGCAGGAACGTTCCAAGATTTTCAAGGACATACCGCAATCGTCCGATGACCGGGAAGTTGCGGCGTATGGCGTGTTTGGTCTGGGTGACGTCGATGACGTAAAGCGCCACCACCATCAGCACGCAAACACCGATGGCGAATACGAACAGCGCCGACATCACCGCAAGAAAGGTGGTCAGAAATTCGGAGACGGACATCGTATCCATGGCGCGGCCTCGGAGGCGAGAGCCGGGCGTCGGCCGTCCTCTTTGGCCGAGCTCCGGCAAGAAAGCTGCCAGAAACAGAGATATTAGCAAATTTGATGCTGCATTGCACCATCCCCTCTCGTTTCATGGCGATCGGACGCGCTTCGATGGAAACGCTTCCCGTTCGCCGAATCCGGTTTATCCTGCCCACTTAAATAGGGAGAGAAACGGTGCGGCCCATCGCTGACTTTCCGCCGGAGGGGCGCCGGCGCATGCGCGGCGTTTTCTTCGACATCGACGACACCCTGACCACCGCCGGCAAGCTGACGGCGGAGGCGTATTCGGCGCTCGCGCGGTTGTCGCGGGGCGGGTTCGTGTGCGTTCCCATCACCGGCCGGCCCGCCGGATGGTGCGATCACATCGCCCGTATGTGGCCGGTCGACGCCGTGGTCGGCGAGAACGGAGCGTTCTATTTCCGCTACCTCGCGAAAGAACGCGGGATGGTTCGGCGGTTTTTCCTCGACGCGGACCAGCGGGCCAACCACCGCCAGCGGCTCGACCGGGTGCGCGAGCGTATCCTCGCCGGCGTTCCGGGCGCGGCCGTCGCCGCCGATCAGGCTTACCGCGAGGCCGATCTCGCTATCGATTTTTGCGAAGACGTTCCCCGATTGCCGCCAGAACGCATCGAACGGATTGTCGAAATCTTCCGGTCCGAGGGCGCCGTCGCCAAGGTCAGTTCCAACCATGTCAACGGCTGGTTCGGAAACTACGACAAGGTGACCATGACACGGATCCTGATGGCCGAAGCTTTTGGCGTGGATCTCGACGCCGAGAAAGATCGGTATGCGTTTATCGGAGATTCGCCCAACGATTCCCCCATGTTCGCGTATTTCGCGAACGCGGTGGGCGTCGCCAATGTCCGAAACTTCGCGGATCGGTTGGAGGCGGCTCCCGCCTATGTCACCGGGCACGATGCCGGCGCCGGTTTCGCCGAGTTCGCGGAAGCCCTGCTCTCGGTTCGTTGATAATACCAACGACCGTTGATACTGCCTCTGATACTGCCTCGCGTTATCGACGCCCTCGCGCTAGTTTTGTGGACTGAGAACCGTGGATGTGATACATTAACTCTAACCAATTGCTCACTGTTGGCCAGTTCATTGTTCAAAGTGAGTTTGAGTTGGGATGTGGGAGCGGGCGCTGGTGGGCGGCTATAACGGTCTGCTTATATCAGTGGCGCGGGCCGGAACCGGTTTCCGGCGCGGTTGCACTCCAACACGCCGCATCGGATACGGACGACGAAGCGCGGAACCTCCGGCACATGCGGGTTCCGCAGTACAGCGCGTTTCGGATTCCGGGCTTCCCTTCTCCACGAATTTATCCATGGAAGAGAATCAGAAAAAGAAACATCGAGGTTCGCCCGCGACGGAAGGATTGAGCGTAAACGTGCTTAGTTTTCACTGAGTTTTCACTCACTCGACATTGAGAGGGAGCTAAGTCATGGCGCAAAAACGCAAGTCGGTGCGGGGTGGTTCGAAGAAGTCCTCGAGGCCGACGCAGGCTGAGGAAAGCATTTTCGGGAGCGACGGCTCCAACGCCATTCCCGGCGAACTGCTCGTGCAGTTGCGAGATGATGTGGCGGCGCAGATTACCGAGAGCATTCCAAGGGGACCGACCCGTGGCCGGGCCGATGCGGGGCCTCGCAGCTTCGGGGTGAGTGCGCTCGATAGCGTCCTCAACGAACTCAAGGTTTCATCGGTTACACGTTTGCATTCGCCCGCCTCGCCGCTCGCCGCCGGGATGACGGACGCCGTTGCCATGGCTTCGACCTTTCGCGTTCGCTTCGAACGCGGTGTCGATGTGGAAGAGGCGGCTGGGCGGTTCGGCGATCTCGACGGTGTCGAGTACGCGGAACCCAACCGCTATCGGGAAACGAGCATCATTCCCAACGATCCGAGCTTCTCGGCGCAGTGGGGGCTGACCAAGATCAATTGCCCGGCGGCGTGGGACCGCACCACCGGTTCACCGAACGTGGTCGTCGCCGTCATCGATACCGGCATCGACCTCGACCATCCGGAGTTGGCCCCGTTGCTCGTCCAGGGCACGGACATGGTGGACTTGGGCCCCAATCCCATTCCGCCCGCTGGATTCCGCTTCGAGGGTGATTTTGCCGGCCGCGACAACGACCCTCAGGACGAAGTCGGACACGGAACGCACGTCGCCGGTACCATAGCCTGCCTCAGCAACAATGGCACGGGCGTGGCCGGTGTGACGTGGAACTGTCGGCTGATGCCGGTCCGGGTGCTCGCGCGCATCGTCAATATCACCAACCCCAACGACGTGCGTGGCACCGGTTCCGCGGCCGATATCGCCGCCGGCATCCGCTGGGCGGCCGATCACGGCGCCCGCGTGCTCAATCTCAGCCTCGGCGGTACGGTCGATACGCAGGTGGAGCGGGATGCGATCGCCTATGCGATCGCCCAGGGCTGCGTGGTCGTCGCGGCGATGGGCAACGCCTTCAACCAGGGCAATCCGACAAGCTTTCCCGCCGCATATCCCGATGTAATCGCCGTCGCCGCCATCGACCAGGCCGATCACCGCGCCAGTTTCTCCCAAACCGGTCCACACATTGACGTGTCGGCGCCGGGCGTTGGGATACTGAGCACGGTCTGGGACAATGGTTTTACGACCATGCAGGGCACATCCATGGCTTCCCCGCACGTCGCCGGGGTGGCCGCCCTGATCTTCTCCTGCAACCCCAACCTGACCGCCGCTCAGGTAGGCGACATTATTCGGCAAACGGCGCGGCCGTTGCGGGACAACCCCGGTGATCCGGTGCCGAACGACAACTATGGTCACGGCTGCGTGGATGCGGAGGCCGCCATCAACCGGGCATGTCCCGCACCCAGCCGACCGATCATCCGCTGTCCGTCGGTGGTGACCATCTGTCCGTCCCAACAGGTGGTATGTCCGTCGCGGCCAATAGTTACCTGCCCGTCGGTGGCGACCATCTGTCCGTCCCAACTGGCGGCATGTCCGTCGCGGCCAATCGTTACTTGTCCTTCGCTTCTGACAATTTGCCCGACGCGCTCGATATCCTGTGCGTCTCAGGTGACGGTTTGCCCATCGAGGACGATCGCAAGTTGCCCGTCGGAAATCACGCTTTGCCCATCGCAGACAGTCGTCTGCCCCACGAGATCCGCGGTGACGTGTCCGCAACCGTCGGCGGTGATCCGTTGTCCCTCGGGACCGCTTTGCGGCATCGATCATCCCGGTTTGCCGCCTGGATCTCCGGGCGCGGCGATGGATCCCCATGGGACGGCTGGGTATGACCCCTATGGGACCGGTGACTGGGAGGCCTACGACCCCTATTCTCCGTGGTATGGCGAAGAACGCTGAGAGCCGCGCACGGCGGGCACGGGCGGCGTTGACGATCCGCCGCAGCATGGCAGGGGTTATACCGACGGTCGGTGGTATACGGCAATCGGCTTGCAACGTGGCGCCCGGGACCACGTTGCACCGGCCGGTTCCGGCATCGCTCACCTACCTCTCCGAAGCGAGAGTCCGGTGACCCGGAGAATATCAACCGAGCCTGCCGCGGCCCCAAGACCCGAGCACAGCGATCAAGGCGCCTCGGCGAGCAGTGGCGGCGGCGCTTCAGGGCAACGAAGCCGGGCGAAACCTCTGCCGCCCGTGCGAGTCCTCGTGGCGTCAGGGTGGCTGGGCGCCGCGGACGCCGACGATTCCCGTCTGAAAGTCGACGTTCTTGCGCGCTCCCACGTGGTGTGCCGGGTCGTGGCGCCCGATGGCCGGTGCGCCATCGTCAAGCAGGCCGGCGAACAGGCATCCGAGAGCGGAAGGACGTTGCAGAGAGAGCTTTATGTCTATCGGCTAGCGGGTTGGATGCCCGCCCTGGCGGCCGTGCTGCCGAAGCCGCTTCTGATCGACGAGCGCCGTCAGCTTCTGGTCCTTGAATCTCTCGCCAAAGGGCAGGAATGGCCCAGTCCAAAAGATATGATGTCGATCAAGTCCCCAGGCATCGCCGCCCGGCTTGGTGAGCTCATGGCCAAGTGGCACCGCGCGACCATCGACGTCCGCCTATGGCCTTCCATCGCCGACGGCGTTTTGCATCTGCCGGGCGCCGTCGACGAGGCGATCGGCAATAGATCGGCGAGCGCGCGGCGGTTCATGCGCGCTCTCGGCACCGATGAACGCTTGGCGCGGGCGCTTCGCGAGGCTTTGTCGACATATCGTCACCAGTGCCTGATCCACGGCGATATCCGCTGCGACAACTGGATCCTGGATAGGAGCGAGAACCCTCCCTCGCTCAAGGTTCTCGACTGGGAAATGTCGGGCTCCGGGGATCCGGCCTGGGACGTGGCAAGCGTTTTTTCGGAAGCCGTCGTCGAGGCAATTCGGGAGGGCGCCGATTTTCGGTATGATGCCAGCGGATGGCCGAAGGTCATCGAATCCGCGCTGACGGATTTCCTCCGGGCCTATGTGGCCGCGGACGGTTTATTGGACCCCCGTCGCGATGAGGAATGGAACCGGATAATTCTGTTCGCGGCGGCTCGGCTGCTGCATATCGCCAGCGAGTGGGCGGAGTATGCGCCGAATGTTGATGAGGGGTTCGTCGATCCCCTTGTTGAACAAGCGCGCCTGCTTCTCGGACAGCGTCCCGAGGCCGCCGCAATTCTGTCCCGTTGGACGCTCCCGTGACGTCGGTCGCGCGCCGCCAACGTTTACCGCTGGATGTCGCCGCCGGTCTGCGGCGCCTTCTTGATGTCGTTCAATCTCGATCTAATAATTCCAACTTGCCGTTCAGACAGATCGAGGGCAACGAGAGCGACGACGCCCGCGCAGCCGTGCTTTCCGAGATGTCCGCGTGGCTTTATGCCACTTGGTACACCGCCGGGGATCCCGTCGGCGAAGGTCCCGAGGCAAACCGATATCGCCGCGATCTGGCCCCGGCCCTGCGCGCCTCGACCGCCGCCTCCGACCGATGGCAAACGGGGTGGGTGGTGATGCAGAGCGCGCAGAACGGCTTTTGCGTCGCCGGCCGCAAAAACCAGACCCGGCAACTTAGGGCCGGTCAATATGCGAACATGGCCCGCCCGGGCCTGCCGCCCGCGCCGGGAGACAGTCTCGCCGTCAACGAGTTGTTGGATTGGGTCGATGAACGAACCCAATTCTGGTTTGCTCAATCCTTGGTCGGAGAGCCCTCCCATCCCTTGGTTCGCACCTACTGGAGCGTTGGCGTCGACCAGGTGGGCTTCGTCGTGAGGGAGGTGACATCAGCCATCGACGCGGTCGGCCTCCGCTACACTCTGAAGTGTCCGATTCGAGCCGCGGAGTTTGCGCGCGTGGATTCGCTGGTCGTTTACATGGAGAAAGAGTTGTGGCCCAACGCCGAGCCAGTGGTGAAAGCGCTGGCCGACGAGATCGGCGGACGCCTTCGGACCACGAGGCCTCCCTTGACCCTCCAAATTGCGCCGGGTCTCGCCTTTGCGGAGGATCCCGGACATGGGGAGTCGTTTGGCGAGAGCAGATGCCGAGCATTGGCGCCCGGCGTGCTTTCCATGCTTCGCGAAGGTCCGCCATCGCGAACGGCCGGGATTGCCCAACTGGCCAGCGCTCTTGAAGCGGCCGGAATCGATCCGATGCGCCCCTGGCGCAATGGTTCGACATGAGTAACACCGAGCCCTCGGGATCGGCCGGCACCCGGGCCGGCTTAGGCGGCGAGGGATCTCCCTATCTCGAGGCCGCGATCGACATCGCACGACAGCTTGTCGGCGAATCGGTGCCGGCGGGATCGGGCGTGACCTGGAATGGCGACGACTTGACCGGTACCGATCTCTCCGATCTCAGTGTCGTGCGCAAGGCCGTCGGTCCTGATCTCTACGGAGGCGCCGCTGGCATCGGCTGGTTTCTCGGACATCTCGCCGCCCATGCATCGTCCGCGGTATTCGCCGAGACGGCGACGGCCGCTCTCGATTTCGCCGTCGCCGAAGCCGAGAACGGGCTCGAAGAGCGCGGCGTGTCGATGTACTCCGGAGCCACCGGGGTCGCCCTCGCCGCCCTCGAGGTCGCGGACAGGCTGAACGATTCCAGGCTTCGTCGACGGGCGCTCTCGATAACAAGAAGCGTGGCAAAACGCCTCGCTGATCGACACCCGGCCCATGAAGCCGACCTCATCGGAGGCTTGGCCGGAGTCGTGATCGGGCTCCTCGCCATTCACCGGCGGACACGCGACGGTTCCCTTATCGACGCGGCCCGGTCGGCCTGCGAGCGGCTGCTTCGTGAGCGGCGCAAGGATGGATGGGGATGCTTCTGGACCGACGGTTCGTCACCCGAGGGAGCGCCCGCCCTCTGCGGTTTGGCGCATGGCGTGTCGGGAGTGGCGTGGGCCCTGGCGGAAACCGCCTGGGCGACAGAAGATTGGCGCCTGTTATCCGCGGCGCGCGAGGCTTTTCGTTACGAACGCGGGTGGTTTTCCCGGGAGCGATGCGCCTGGCCCGACCTTCGGGAGCCCAGCCCGGATTCCGTTGAGGATGGCACGTGGCCCGGCTGGACCGTAGCCTGGTGTCACGGAGCCATCGGAATCGGGGCCGTCCGCCTGCGTCTCTACGAGCTTGGCGGCGACATCAACCCCCTTGCCGAGGCGTCCGCCGCGATACAGGCGGCCCGATTAATGGTTGTGGAGTCCGGAAGGGCACTGCGAAATGGCCAGGTCAGTGACGTAACGCTTTGTCACGGCCTCGGCGGCCCCGCAGAACTGGCCCTTCTCGCCTATGAGATTTCTGGGCATCGAGGATCATCTGCGCGCCGCGAGACGCGTTGGAGACCTGTGTTTGGAGATATATGCGGCGAACCGGAAATCTTGGACTTGCGGGCTGCGAGAGGCCGAGCATGTTCCCGGTCTTTTTCTGGGCCTCGCCGGCATCGGGGTCACCATGATGCGCCTGCACGATATTTCGCTCATCGGCTCTCCCATGCTTCCCGGCCGGCCGCCGGTGCGACCGCATGGAAACGGATCGCCGTGATCCTAACAAGTCGATTGCCATGAAGTCCGGCTCGGCGTAACGCACGCCGATAAGTCGTTTAGCGCTGCTTAGAAACTCATCGAGATCCCGCTCAGACGAAATGCTCACGACCAGCACATCGGGGAGTTCCCGGGACGGCTCACGCACGACCTCGGCCCCGTCCGCCACCAATTTGCTCCTGACCAACACCGAGTCCGCATTGGGCTCCAGCCCGACCACAACTCTCGGTCCCATGATCTGTATCCGTCCTTCGTATGTGTCGCCCTTGCCGCGGCAAAAAAACCGCGCGACGGCCCGCGCCGACACCTTGTTAGCCCCTTTCCCAAACGTCCCTTCTCAGGGAGCCGAACGATTCCCCTTCGCATTCTCGAAAAATATTATCACGGAGGCCGTTTCTCCGCCAGGGGGCGACAGAGGCGCGCTGTAATAGCGCGTATCGAGGGCGGCCATTGGACCGCCCTCAAAACACGCTGATGATGGCTCAGGCGGTTTCGGTCAAGCGGGCGGCGGTTACGTCCATGACCTGAACGTTCAAATCCATCCAGCTTTTCGCCAATCCACCCGATGCTTCCAGGGCCGTCTGGCTCGTCCGCCGGAGCCCGTTCGCGGCCACGTCGCCGATCTCCCGGCAGCCGCGCGTCCAGATCGTCCCGCATTCGAGACCGGCGGCGGAAACGAGCATGACGGAGCGTACCGATTTTTCGTAGGCATCCATCGTCGCATTCACCCGCTGCCCGGCCGCGTCCACGAGGGGCATGAGATCGGGAAGATGGAAGGCGGCGTCCGTCGCCACGCCGCCCTCTCGCCGAGGCGTGGTGCTGTCGTCGGGCGTGCCGCTGGCCCCGGCCGGTTCTCGAATGATGTCGATTTCGGTTGTCTTAGGCATAATGCGACCCTTCTGTTGCAAAACTGAGCTGACAGTGTTGGCCGTTCCCCCAGGAGAGCGGATTTTTCGACTTCTGAATTTTCGTTCTGGTAGCGGATCCGTCTTCATAACGCAAATGAACATTCGGTAATAAATCGCGCCACCCCGCCCGTTCGCCGGGCCGGTCCAATCCGCGCCGTATTGATTTCGCGCGCGTTATATCGGAAGTGGTAATATTGCTTGCGGCGGTGTATTTTTGAAATCAATGTTGTTAATATGAACGGCCGGTTCTCAATTTTAGGCCGGTAACAAAAGAAGACCAAGCGCCGGAATGGCGCGGTGTGCAGGGAGGAAGTGAGCCGATGGCGGGCGATGGCCTGATTCTGGAAGCGCGCGATATCTCGTTAAGTTTTGGCGGTGTCCGGGCACTTAGCCATGTGAGCTTCGGTGCTGAAAAAGGCGAATTGTTCTCGATTATCGGCCCAAATGGCGCCGGCAAGACGTCCATGCTCAACTGCATCTCCGGCCGCTATTCGCCCACCGAGGGGCAGATCGTGCTCCGAGGGCAGGACGTCACCAAGCTGAAGCCCAATGCCCGGGCCCAGCTTGGCCTCGGCCGGACCTTTCAAAACCTGGCGCTGTTCAATCACATGTCGGTGCTCGACAACATCATGGTCGGCCGCCACCACCTGCTCAAGAACAACTTCCTGACCGGCGCGCTCTATTGGATCGGCGGCGCCCAGAAGGAGGAACTCGCCCATCGCCGCGAGGTCGAGGACATCATCGATTTCCTCGAGATCACCGCCATCCGCAAGGCGACCACCGGCACGCTGGCCTACGGTCTGCGCAAACGGGTGGAATTGGCCCGCGCGATCGCGCTGAAGCCGGATCTGATCCTGCTCGACGAGCCCATGGCGGGAATGAACCTCGAGGAAAAGGAGGACATGGCCCGCTACATCATCGATCTCAACGAGGAATGGGGAATGACGGTCATCATGATCGAGCACGACATGGGCGTGGTCATGGACATCTCCCACCGGGTGATCGTGCTCGATTTCGGGCGTAAAATCGCCGAGGGCGTCCCCGACGAGATCATGGACAACCCCGAGGTCAAGAAGGCGTATCTTGGAGACGAGGACGAGTCCATCAGCGCAGCTCCCTCCGGCCCCACCGGCGAGAAGGTGGCCTGATGGCGGCACAAGTGAAGAGCGGCCCCGAGTACGCGGACGTCGCCACTCACGACACATTCCCGAAGGTTCTTGCCTATAACGCGCGCAACTGGCCGAACGAAGTGGCCATGCGCGAGAAGGAGTTCGGCATCTGGAACGCCTTTACTTGGGCGGACTATCATAACCGAGTCCGGCTCATGGCGCTTGGCATGAAGCGGCTGGGTCTCGAGCGCGGCGACGCGGTGGGTATCATTGGCGACAACCGCCCCGAGTGGATTTGGGGCGAATTGGCGGCCCATGCGCTCGGCGCCATGTCGCTGGGCATTTACCAGGACTCCATGGGCGACGAAGTCAGCTACCTGATCAACTACGCCGAAGCGAAGATCATCATCGCCGAGGACGAGGAGCAGGTGGACAAACTGCTCGACCTGATTGATGAAACGCCGTGCGTGAAGAATATCGTCTATTGCGACCCGCGCGGCATGCGTAAATACGAAGACCCGCGCTTGATCGACGTGGCGGATCTCTACCTGTTGGGCGAGGAGGCGCAAACGGAGGATCCGGAGCTCTTCGAGCGGGAGGTGGCGGCGGGGCGCGGCGAGGACGTGGCCATCCTGTGCACCACGTCCGGCACCACGGCGCGGCCCAAGCTGTCGATGATGCAGGGCGGATCATTCCTGGACCATTGCGTCGCTTATCTTCGCGCCGACCCCAAGCTGCCCAGCGACAATTACGTTTCCGTGCTGCCGCTGCCGTGGATCATGGAGCAGGTCTACGCGGTCGCCGAGTCGCTGATCAGCCGCATCACCGTCAATTTCGTCGAGGAGCAGGAGACGATGATGGCGGATCTCAGGGAGATCGGCCCGACCTTCCTGTTGCTCGGGCCGCGCGCCTGGGAGAGCATTAGCGCCGACGTGCGCTCGCGGATGATGGACGCGACCCGCCTCAAGCAGCGCTTGTTCGATTACGGCATGAAACTGGGCATGCAAGCGCTGGACCGCGGCGAGCACTCGAAGCTGGCCCATTGGATCCTGTTCAGGGCGCTGAAGGACAGGCTGGGGTTCAGCTTTCTCAAGTCGGCGGCCACCGGCGGCGCCGCCCTGGGGCCCGAGACCTTCCGCTTCTTCCTGGCCATGGGGGTGCCGCTGCGCCAGCTCTATGGCCAGACGGAACTGGCCGGAGCCTACACCATTCACGCCGAGGACGACGTGGATTTCGATAGCGTCGGCAAGGCGTTCGACAACTCCGAGGTGCGCATCGACAAGCCCGACGAGTTCGGCGTCGGCGAGATCGTCGCCCGCAACAGTGGCATGTTCCTCGGCTACTACAAGAACGAGGAGGACACCAAGGCCGACGTCCGCGACGGCTGGATGTACACCGGCGACGCCGGCTACTTCAAGAAGGAGAACGGTCATCTGGTGGTGATCGACCGCATCAAGGATATCGCCACGACGTCCGGCGGCGCCCGGTTCTCGCCCATGTTCATCGAGAACAAGCTGAAATTCTCGCCGTTCGTCGCCGAATCGGTGATCCTCGGCCACGATCGGCCGTACCTGGCGGCGATCATCTGTATCCGCTTCGGCATCCTGTCCAAATGGGCGGAGCAGCGCCGCATCTCGTTCACCAACTACACCAACCTGTCGGGCCAGCCCCAGGTCTACGACCTGATCCAGAAGGAGGTGGAAGGCGTCAACGCCACCCTTCCGGAGGCCCATCGCGTTCGCAAGTTCCTGCTTCTGTACAAGGAGCTGGACCCCGACGACGGCGAGCTGACGCGCACGCGCAAGGTGCGCCGCGGCGTCATCAACGAGAAATACGCCGACATCATCGACGCTCTCTACGGCGACCGCGGCAGTGTGCACGTGGACACCATGATCACCTTCCAGGACGGGACCAAATCGCGCATCGTCACCGACCTGAGGGTGGTCACCGTCATCGACGCGGATACAGAGGCTTCGAAACGGGCGGCTGAATAGGCAAAAAAGCCCGCCGGTGGAAACGGCGGGGACATCACGGGAGGCAAAGGGCAAGGCCCAATGAACTTCGAACTGCTGTTACAACTGGTCATCAACGGCCTGATCATCGGCACGCTTTATGGCGTCGTCGGCATGTGCTTCGTGCTGATCTACAAGGCGTCGCAGATCGTCAACTTCGCCCAGGGCGAGTTTCTTCTCGTCGGCGCGTGGGTGTGCTGGTGGATCCTCACCGAGTTCCATCTCCCATTCTACGCCGGTTTCCTGATAACCCTGGCGTTCATGATGGTGTTCGGCATCCTGTTGCAGGTGCTGGTGCTAAGACCGATGATCGGCGAGCCCATCATTTCGGTGATCATGGTCACCATCGGGCTCTCTATCTTTTTCCAAGCGATCATGAACTGGATGTTCGGGGTTTTCGTCCAGCCGTTTCCGCGCATCTTCGAGATCCGATCGGTGGATATCTTCGGTCTGAACGTGCAGCCGGCCTATCTGATGAGCCTGGTGATCTCGATCTTCATCATGGGCGGTTTCGCCTGGTTCTTTAAGTATTCGCGCATGGGCCTGGCCATGCGCGCCACCGCCTTCGACCAGCAGGTGGCGCAGAGCCTCGGCATCTCCATCAAGCAGATGTTCGCCATGTCGTGGGCCATTTCGGCCATGGTTTCGGCGCTGGCGGGCGTGGTCGTCGGCATCGTCAGCGGCGTCTCGTCGGCGCTGTCGTTCTTCGGCATCAAGGTGTTTCCGGCGGTGATCCTCGGCGGCCTCAACTCCATCATCGGGGCGGTGGTGGGCGGCCTAGTCATCGGCGTTCTCGAAAACGTCGCCGAATACGTGGACGGCCAGTGGCTGCATCTCGGAAATCTGTACACCGTCGCGCCGTTCTACGTGCTGGTCATCATCCTGATGATCCGGCCCTATGGGCTGTTCGGCACCGAAAAGATCGAGAGGGTCTGAGCCGTGGCTGCTGGTCATTCAATGATGCGGTGCGGCGAGTTCAAGACCTCCTACCGCGCCGACACCACCATCTTCCCCACCCCCTGGTCGCGCAATTTCGCGATCATCGGCGTGGTTCTGCTGTTCCTGGCTCCGCTCAGGATCGGGCCGTTCGAATTCGTCAGCGACTATGTGATCACGCTGATGATCCAGATCGGCTACCTCGGCATCGCCGCGCTCGGGCTCAACATCCTGGTGGGCTTTACCGGGCAAATCTCGCTCGGCCACGCGGCCTTTTTCGGATTCGGCGCGTTCGCGTCGGCGTGGCTCAACAACTCCCTCGGCATCCCGGTGTTCTTCAGCATTCCGCTGGCCGCGCTGTGGACCACGGCGGTGGGCATGATCGTCGGCATTCCGGCGGGCCGGATCAAGGGGCTGTATCTCGCCATCGCCACGCTGGCGTCGCAGTTTATTTTGGAAGACTTTTTCGCCCGCGCGGACTGGTTCACCGGCGGCTCCGCCGGCTCGCTGGCCGCGCCGTTCTCGCTGTTCGGTTACGAGATCCAAGGCGACCGCCAGTACTTTTACGTGGTTCTGGCGTACATGCTGGTCATGTATCTGCTGGCGACCAATCTGTTGCGGTCGCGCGACGGACGGGCCTTCGTGGCGGTCCGCGACCATTACCTTTCCGCCGAGGTCATGGGTGTCAACCTGACCAAATACCGCATCCTGTCGTTCGGGATATCGTCGTTTTACGCGGGCATTGGGGGCGCGCTCTACGGCCACTACCTGCAGTACGTCTCGGTGGAGGGCTTCAACATCCTGCTGTCCATCCAGTTTCTGGCCATGGTGATCATCGGCGGCCTCGGCTCGGTGATGGGGGCGTTGCTTGGGACCATATTCATGGTGCTGCTGCCGGAGGTCATGCAGGGGATCGTCGGCATTCTCAAGACCACCGAATGGGGCAATATCCCGGCGATCACCGACGGACTGACCTGGATCAAGCAGGCGTCCATCGGCCTCGCCATCGTTCTGTTCCTGATCTTCGAGCCGGAGGGTCTGGCCCACCGCTGGCGGATGATCAAGGCGTATTGGAAGCTGTATCCATTTTCGTATTGAGAGGGGCATGCGATGACCTGAGAAACGACGGCCACCGTATCGGAAAGCAAGAAACCAAGTAAGTGACCAATGAAAGGGAAATCGTTCAATGAAAAAGAGAAACGGAGTGTATGCAATTTTAACGGGAGTTGCGGCTGTTGCCTTTGCGACCGGGGCGATCGCCGACGACATCCTGGTCGGTAACCTGGTCGACTTCACCGGCGCCACCGCCACCGTCGGCAAGCCGTACGGTCAAGCCAAGGTCGACGCGGCCAAGTGGCTCAACGCCAACGGCGGCATCGACGGCAAGACGATGAATCTCGACACGGTCGACTATTCGTACGAGGTGCCACGCTCCATCGCCACCTACAAGCAATGGAAGCAGCGCGGCGCGGTGGCCATTCAAGGCTGGGGCACCGGCGATACCGAGGCCATGGTCGGCTTCGTCGCGGCCGATAAAATTCCGTATTTCTCGGCGTCGTACTCGGCCCACCTGACCGATCCCACCGGCAAGGGGCCGGAGACCAAGAAACCTACCCCCTACAACTTCATCATGGCGCCGTCCTATTCGGACGGAGCGCGGGCGCTGATCCAGTGGGCCAAGTCGGATTGGGAGGCCAAGGGCGGCCAGGGCAAGCCGAAGTACGTGCACATGGGCGACAATCACCCCTATCCCAACGCGCCGAAGAAGGCCGGAGAGGTCTACGCCGAGGAGATGGGCTTCGAGGTGCTGCCCGCCATCCAATACAGCCTCAAGGCGGGCGACTTCAAGGCCCAATGCCTGAGTCTCAAGGAGTCGGGCGCCAACTACGCCTTTCTCGCCAACACCGCCGGCTCCAACATCTCGCTGTTGAAGGCGTGCTCCACCGTCGGCGTGGACGTCCAGTTCATGGCCAACATCTGGGGCATGGACGAGAACGCCATGAAGGCCGCGGGCAGGGCCGCCAACGGCGTCGTCTGGGTGATGGGCGCCGCCCCCTGGACCTCGGATGCGCCGGGGATGAAACTGGTGCATCAGATCGCCAAGGAAGCCGATCCCAGCATCACCTATTGGCCGGTGCATTACATCCGCGGCATGTGCTCCTTCTTCTTCATGAAGGAGGCCATGGAGTGGGCCGACAAGAACGGCGGCATCACCGGCGAAAACATCAAGCAGGGCATGTACCAGAAGAAAGGACTGGGTGCCGGCCGGGATGGAAGGCGTTTGCCCGCCGGGAACCTGGACCCCGGAGGATCACCGCGGCTTCACGCACGTGCTCGCTCTATCAGGCCAACGTCAAGGGTGACGCTCCGGCCGGCGCCGATATCGCGGCGTTGATGGCGGACGGCACCATCGGCATGACCGAGGTCTACGAAGCCGATATCCCCCGCAAGCCCGAGTGGCTGGGCTGGTAGTCGCCGGCCTGACGAAGGGCGTGGCCCCGTCGCGGCGGGGCCACCGCCTTCCGTTGAACAGAGCAAGGACACCATCATGAGCGAGCCCGCCGTCAAGCAAGCCGCCACGCCCGAGACCGGCGCCGCCGACAACCTGTTGACCGTCAACAACGTCGAAGTGGTCTACGACGAGGTCATCCTGGTGCTGCGCGGGGTTAGCCTCGATGTGCCCAACGGCAAGCTGGTGACCCTGCTTGGCGCCAACGGGGCCGGCAAGTCCACCACCCTCAAGGCCATTTCGGGGCTGCTGAAGACCGAAGACGGCGAGGTCACGCGCGGCGATGTCGTATTCCAGGGCAACAAGATCAATCATCTGGCGCCGGAGGCCATCGTCCGGCGCGGCGTGTTCCAGGTGATGGAGGGCCGGCGCATCGTCGAGGACATGACGGTGATCGAGAACCTGCGGCTCGGCGCCTACACCCGCAAGGACAAGAACGTCAAGGACGACATCGACGTGGTGTTCTCGTACTTTCCCCGGCTCAAGGAACGCACCGGCATGGCCGGTTATCTCTCCGGCGGCGAGCAGCAAATGCTGGCCATCGGCCGGGCATTGATGGCGCGGCCGGTAATGATGCTGCTGGACGAACCGTCCATGGGTCTGTCGCCGCTGCTGGTCAGCGAGGTGTTCGAGATCATCCGCCGTCTCAACCGCGATCTCGGCATCACCATGCTGTTGGTGGAGCAGAACGCCCGGATGGCGTTGAAGGCGGCGGACTACGGCTACATCATGGAGTCCGGCAAGATCGTGCTCGACGGCACCGCCCAGGAATTGGCCGACAACGAGGACGTGAAGGAATTTTACCTCGGCGGCGGCGGCGAGGAGCGCAAATCGTTCAAGAACCTGAAATCATACAAGCGCCGCAAACGCTGGATATAGCCGCCAAGAAGACAAAAAAACCAGGGAGATTGGGAGGGGGCTTCCCCATGACCGACTACTACGACCACTTGGAGACGCGCGATCCAGGGGAGCGTGACGAGGCGCTGTTCGACGAGCTTCCCTATCAGATCGCCAACGCCAGGGACAACGCGCCCTATTACCGCAAGACGCTGGCCGATGTAACGCCCGCCTCCATCTCCGACCGCGCGGCGCTGGCGGCGTTGCCGCTGACCCGCAAATCCCACCTCATCGAGTTGCAGAAAAAGACCCCGCCGTTCGGCGGCCTGTCCACGGTGGCGCATGGCAGCTTGATGCGCATTTACCAGTCGCCGGGGCCGATCTACGACCTGGAGGGCCACGATACCGACTACTGGCGCACCGGACGCGCGTTCTATGCCGCCGGGTTCCGAGCCTTACGTATCATTCACAACGCGTTTTCCTATCACCTGACTCCCGCCGGCGCCATGGTGGAGAGCGGCGCCCGCAAACTCGGATGCGCGGTGTTTCCGGCCGGCGTCGGCAACACCGAGTTGCAAGTCCGGGCCATCAACGATGTGCGCCCGGACTATTACGCCGGCACGCCGTCGTTCCTGAAGACGCTGCTGGAGAAGAGCCGGGAGATGGGGGCCAACGCCTCCAGCCTCAAAAAAGCCAGCGTCGCCGGCGAAGCCTTGCCGCCCAGCCTGCGCTCCGAGATCAAGGCGATGGGCGTCGAAACCTACCAGTGGTACGCCACCGCCGATCTAGGCCTCATCGCCTATGAATTGCCGGCCATGGAGGGCCTCATCGTCGACGAGGGGGTCATTGTGGAGATCGTTCGTCCCGGAACCGGCGATCCACTGCTCGACGGAGAAGTCGGCGAAGTGGTGGTCACCACCTTCTCCGGCGAATACCCGCTGATCCGCTTCGCCACCGGCGACCTGTCGGCGGTGATGCCGGGCCGGAGCCCGTGCGGGCGCACCAACATGCGGCTCAGGGGCTGGATGGGCCGGGCCGACCAGACCACCAAGGTCAAGGGCATGTTCGTCCACCCCGCCCAGGTGGCCGAGGTGGCCAAGCGCCATCCCGAAATCGTCCGCTCCCGGCTGGTGGTCAGCCAGGAAAACGGCCGGGACGTGATGACGCTCCACTGCGAGAGCCGCGCTGCCAATGCCTCGGACGTGGAGGCAACCCTCCTGGCCGTGTGCAAGCTCAAGGGCCGCGTCGAACTCACCGCCCCCGGCACCCTACCCAACGACGGCAAGGTCATCGACGATACTCGCCCGGTGGGGTAGGGCTGGAAACGGATCCAATCCGGGTCAGATGTGGATGGCGTGGCCAAGCGCCTGCAGAGCGGCCTCCAGAACGGCCTCGCTTTGCGTGGGATGGGCGTGGACCGTTCCCGCCACGTCCTCAAGCCGCGCCCCCATCTCGAGGGCCAGGCTGAAACCGGCGGAGAGTTCGGACACGCCGCCGCCGACGGCCTGAATGCCGAGCACGAGATGATTGTCCGCCCGGGCGACGATGCGAACGAACCCGTCCTCCTGCTCGATGGTCATGGCGCGTCCGTTGGCGCGGAAGGGGAACTGGCCGGTTATGACGTCATGGCCCGACGCCTTCGCTTCCTCGGGCGACAGACCCGCGACGACCACCTCGGGATCGGTGAAACAAACGGCGGGGATGCAGACCTTGTCGAACGAGCGCTTTTCGCCTGCGATGATTTCCGCGACCATTTCTCCCTGCGCGGTGGCGCGGTGCGCCAACATGGGCTCGCCGGTCACGTCGCCGACCGCCCAGACACCGGTCATCGAGGTGCGGCACCGGTCGTCGATTTTGATAAAGGGGCCGTCCATGTCGAGATCGAGCCCTTCCAGGCCCCAGCCATCGGTTTTCGGCCGCCGCCCAACGGTCACGAGAACCTTGTCGGCGGGGATTTCGCGCTGCTCGCCGGCGGGGGTCTCCAAGCGTAGGGCGCTCCCCTCCCCGAGCCCGAGCGCCTTGGCGCCGAGCATGACGTCGATCCCGTGGCGCTTCAGGCTTTCCAGCACCGGTTTGGTCAGATCGGCGTCGTACTGGGGCAGAACGCGGTCAAGCGCCTCGACCACCGTCACCTCCGATCCCATCTTGCGGTAGGCGAAGCCCAGCTCCAAACCGATATAGCCGCCGCCGACAATGGCCAGCCGTCTCGGGATCTCGGACAGCGACAGCGCCTCGGTCGATGAAATCACCGTATCGCCGAACGGCAAAAACGGCAGCTCCAGGGACTTCGATCCCGTCGCGACGATGACATGTTCGGCCACGATCGTCTGAGGCTCCCCGGCGGTTTCCACGACGCAGGACTTGCCATCGCGCATCGTGCCCCACCCCTCGACCGTCCGGACCTTCGCCTTTTTCAGCAGTCCCGCGACGCCGCTGTTGAGCCTTTTGACGATGCCGTCCTTCCAGGCGACGGTTCTCGATAGGTCGATCTTGGGCTCCGCGACGGAGATTCCCATGGGGCTGTCGGCGGCGAAGCGCGAGGCGGCTTCATACTCGTCGGCCGCGTGGATCAACGCCTTCGAGGGGATGCAGCCGACGTTGAGGCATGTGCCGCCCAGCTTCTTTCCCTCGACGATGACCGTGTCCAGCCCGAGCTGCCCGGCCCGGATGGCCGCCACATAACCGCCCGGACCGCTGCCCAGCACAAGGACCTTGCAGGAAATCGGTGTCACTCATCCCTCCATGAAAATGGTGGCCGGGTGCTCGATCAGCGTCTTGAGGCGCTGGACAAACGCGGCGGCATCCCATCCGTCGATCACGCGGTGATCGAACGACGACGACAGGTTCATGATTTTTCTCGGGACGAAACCGCCGTCCTGGTAGACGGCCCGCACGGCGATCTTGTTCACGCCGACGATCGCGACTTCGGGGTGGTTGATCACCGGCGTGGTGACCAAACCGCCCATCGGTCCGAGACTCGTGATAGTGATCGTCGAGCCGCTGAGTTCCTCCCGCGTCGCCTTGCCTTCGCGGGCGGCATCGGCCAATCGCTTGACCTCGATTGCGCAGTCCCAGAGATCGCGCGCCTCGGCGTGTTTGACCACCGGAACGACCAGACCGGCCGGAGTCTGGGTGGCGATTCCGATGTGCGCCGCGCCGTACTGGCGGATGAGACCGGCGTCGTCGTCGAAGTGCGCGCTCATCTTGGGGAAATCGCGCAACGCGGCGACGATCGACCGCATAATTAACGGCAGCAGCGTGAGCCTCGGCCGGTCCTCGCGTTTGGTCTCGTTGAGCTGCGCGCGCAGGGCCTCGATCTCGGTGACGTCGATTTCCTCGACGATGGTGATGTGCGGGATGCGGCGCTTCGATTCCTGCATTTTCGCGGCGATCTTGCGCCGCAAGCCGATCACCGCGATTTCCTCGGCCGAGGTGTCGGCGACCAGGCCGCCGCCCCTGCCCGCGACGGCCGGCGCGGCCATATCGATGGCAAAATCGTCCAGATCCTCGTGGCTGATCCGGCCGGCCGGTCCGGTTCCGCGCACGGACCGGAGATCGACGCCCATCTCGCGGGCCCGCAGGCGAACCGCGGGCGAGGCGATCGGCTTCTCGCCTTCCGGCCGCGGCAGACCCGCTCGCGGCGCGGCGGCCCGGCGAGGGGGCGTAGTTGCGGCCCGAGCCGGGGCCGAAACCGATGCAACCGGGGGTTCGGGCTCGGGCTTCGGCGCCGGAACCGGAACCGGAGCGCTCGGCGGTTCGGCCGGCGCGGCCACGGGCGGCGGCGGCGCGTCCGCTCGAACGTTTCCGGCGCCGCTGACATCCAATTTAACAAAATCCGAGCCGATCGCGATCGTCGCGCCGGGGTCCCCCGCCAGCCAAACGATTTTGCCCGCGACGGGTGACGGGATTTCGACGGTCGCCTTGTCGGTCATGACGGCCCCGAGGACATCGTCCTCGCTGATCAAGTCTCCCGGCTTGACGTTCCATTCGACGATCTCGGCCTCGGCGATCCCCTCGCCCACGTCCGGCAGCTTGAAGACATAATCGCCCATCTCACGCCTCCATCACCCGCTTCAACGCGGCGCCGACCCGGGCCGGACCGGGAAAGTAATTCCATTCCTGGGCATGGGGATAGGGCGTATCCCACCCGGTGACCCTCTCGATCGGCGCTTCGAGGTGGTAGAAGCAGCTCTCCTGAACGACCGCGCAGAGCTCCGCGCCGAAGCCCGATGTCAGCGTCGCCTCGTGCACGATCACGCACCGCCCGGTTTTCTTGACCGACGCTTCGATCCGGTCGAGATCCAGGGGCAGCAACGTCCTGAGATCGATGATTTCGGCATCGACGCCGGTTTCCCGCGCCGCCGCCTCGGCGACGAACACCATGGTTCCATAGGCAAGGATCGTCAGATCGGAGCCTTCGCGACGGACCGCCGCCTCGCCCAGCGCTATGGTGTAGTGCCCCTCCGGAACCTCGCCGAGGTCGTGCTTCGACCAAGGCGTCACCGGACGATCGTGATGGCCATCGAACGGGCCATTATAAAGCCGCTTGGGCTCGAAGAACATCACCGGGTCGTCGTCTTCGATCGATGCGATGAGCAACCCCTTGGCGTCGTACGGGTTTGACGGCAACACCGTCTTCAGCCCGCAAACATGGGTGAATAGCGCCTCGGGGCTCTGGCTGTGGGTCTGGCCGCCAAAGATGCCGCCGCCGCACGGCATGCGGATGGTGATGGGCGACGTGAACTGGCCGTGAGAGCGATGGCGCAGGCGCGCCGCCTCCGACACGATCTGGTCATAGGCCGGATAGACGTAGTCGGCGAACTGGACCTCGGCGACCGGCCGCAAACCAAAGGCGCCCATGCCGACCGCGACGCCGACGATGCCGCTTTCGTTGATCGGCGTGTCGAACACCCGGCTCTTGCCGTACTTGGTCTGCAGCCCGTCGGTGCACCGAAACACGCCGCCGAAGTAGCCCACGTCCTCGCCGAAGACGACGACGTTGTCGTCCTGGCCGAGTTTGACGTCCATCGCATCGCGAACGGCCTCGATCATGTTCATGCGCGCCATGCCTCATACCCCCATCCGTTGGCGCTGACGGCGCAGGTGCGGCGGCATTTCCTTGAAGACACCCTCGAACATCTCCTTGGCGCTGGGCGCCGGGCCCTCGCCCAGCGTGCCATAACTTTCCGCTTCCTTGGCGGCGATCCGGATTTCCTCTTCGATTTCCGCTTGGGCCTGGATATGCCGATCCTCGGACCAGGCTTTCTTGGCGATCAGATGGTCCTTGAGTCGCACGATCGGGTCGCCCAACGGCCAGGCCTTCGCTTCGTCCTTCGGGCGGTATTTGGACGGATCGTCGGAGGTCGAATGCGCGCCGACCCGGTAGGTCACCCATTCGATGAGCGTCGGACCGAGATTCCGCCGGGCACGTTCGACCGCCCATTTGGAGACCGCGTAGACGGCGAGGAAATCGTTGCCGTCGGCCCTGAGCGACGCCAGACCATAGCCATGGCCGCGCGACGCGAACGTCGACGACAGGCCGCCCGCGATCCCCTGGAAGGTGGATATGGCCCACTGATTGTTCACCACGTTCAGAACGACCGGGGCGCGATAGACGGTGGCGCACAGCAGCGCCGAATGAAAATCGTTTTCGGCGGTGGCGCCGTCGCCGATCCAGCCGGTCGCGATCTTGGTGTCGCCCTTGATCGCCGAGGCCATCGCCCAGCCGACCGCCTGTACGTATTGGGTGCCTAGGTTGCCCGAGATCGAGAAAAACCCGGAGTCGCGGAACGAGTACATGATCGGCATCTGCTGTCCGCGCAGCGCGTCGCCCGAATTCGAATAGACCTGGCACATCATCTCGATCAATGGGTGCTCCCGGGCGATCAACAAGCCCTGCTGGCGGTAGGTCGGGAAGTTCATGTCGCCCGGGGACAGCGTCATCTGCTGGGCGACGGCGATCGCCTCCTCTCCCGTGCACTGCATGTAGAAAGACGTCTTGCCCTGGCGCTGCGCCTTGGTCATCCGCATATCGTACGCGCGGGTCTTCATCATGTAGCGCAGCCCCCTCAACGCGGTCTCGTCGTCCAGCGCGCCGGCCCAGGGGCCCACCGCTTCGCCCTTGTCGTCGAGCACCTGGATGATGGTGTAGGCGAGATCGCGGATGTCCTTGGGCGCGGCGTCGATGTCCGGTTTGCGGACGCTGCCGGCCTCGGGGATCTCCAAGTAAGAGAAATCGGGCCTGCCGCCGGGGCGCACCCGGGGCTCTGGGACGTTGAGACTGAGTGGTCCATGGTCGGTCATCGTTGCTGGCCCCTCCTGGCATTGTCCCGATCAGAGCAGGTTGTAGATAAAGACGATCAGGATGCAGACCGGACTGACATAGCGAATGGCGAACCGCCAAACGCGGTATGTCATGCTGTCACCGGTTTCCAGCTCGTCTTGCGTCGACGGCGCCGCCATCGCCCAGCCGGCGAACACCGCGACCAGCAAGGCGGTGATCGGAAGCATGATGTTGGCGGTCAGGAAGTCCAGCGAATCGAAGATGCTCTTTCCGAACACCTCGATGCCCGACCACGCGTTGAACGAGAGCGCCGACGCGACTCCGAGCAGCCAGACGAACACGCCTCCGCCGATCGCCGCCCGCATGCGCTTGACGCCATACCGTTCCTCCACGAACTCCACCGTCGGCTCGAGCAGAGAGATGGCGGAGGTCAACGCGGCGAACACCACGAAAATGAAGAACAGGGTTCCAACGACGACGCCTCCCGGCATCGCGCCGAAGGCGATCGGCAGGGTGACGAAAATCAACCCGGGGCCGGCTCCCGGCTCGAGGCCGTGGGCAAAGACGATGGGGAAGATCGCCATGCCCGCCAGCAGCGCCACGACCGTGTCGAGCACGGAGATCGTCACGGACGCCGCGGGGATCGATATGTGTTTCGGTAGATAGGACCCGTAGGCCATCATGATGCCCATGCCGAGGCTTAGGGTGAAGAAGGCGTGGCCGAGGGCCACCAGAACCGCCTCCCAAGTCAACTTGGAGAAGTCCGGCTGGAAAAGGAACGCCATCGCCCGTCCAAAGCTGTCGGTGGCGAAAGCGGCGTACGCGACGAGCCCGAGGAGGATGATAAACAGCCCCGGCATCATGATCGTCACCGCCCATTCCAGTCCCGATTTGACGCCCCGCGCGACAATGAAGATGGTCAACGCCATGAACACCGTGTGCCAGGCGATCAGGCTTACCGGGCTCGCCAGCAAGCCGTTGAAAATGGCGCCGATGGTTTCGGCCGCCGTCTCCGGAGACGCCGCCGCGGCGCTGAAATCGCCGCTCACCGCATACCAGATGTAAACGACCGCCCACCCCGCGATGACGCTGTAGAACGACAGAATCAGGAACGAGCCGACCACGCCGGACCATCCGGCGAACTGCCATGCCGATGACTTGCGCTCCTGCCGCGCCAGCAGCGCCATGGTGCCGATGGGGCTCTGTCCGCCGCGCCGGCCCATGAGGATCTCGGCCATCATCACCGGCAGGCCGATGAGGGCGATGCACAGGAGATAGACCAGCACGAACGCGCCGCCGCCGTGCACGCCGGTGATGTAGGGAAACTTCCAGATGTTCCCGAGCCCGACCGCCGAACCGGTGGCCGCCATAATGAAAACAAGGCGAGATGACCAGTATTCATGCTTCCCGGTGGAGGAACCGGCGGGATCCGCGCCTTGCAGTCCCGTGCCGCTTTTTGCCATGACCCTTCTCCTCGTTCACGCTGTTGTTCGCATGTGTTTTCGGATGGCCGGTTCGCTATCCGGCAATCGCGGCCCGGCGGGCCGGATCACCGGCCGCCGGCATTGGCGGCTTTTTCTTGAACCGTTCCTCCGCCACCTGATCGGCGACCAGGCTGGTGGGCAGTCCGTCCTCCCTGGCGCGGTCGAAAATCTCGATGAGGGTGTCGTAAATACCTTCGACGTGCTTGATGGCGGTATCGCGATCGAAGGTTCCTCCGCGCTCATAGGAGACGTCGATGATGCCCCCGGCATTGATGACGTAATCGGGCGCATACAGGATCCCGCGTTCCATCAACTCGGTTCCGTGGCGATGTTCCGAGAGCTGGTTGTTGGAGGCGCCGGCGATGATTTTGGCGCGGAGTTGCGGGATCGTCTTGTCGTTGAGCACCGCGCCCAGCGCGCACGGGGCGAACACGTCGACGTCGAGGCCATAGATGTCTTCGCTGCCGACCGCGGTCGCGGCCAGCTCGTCGACGGCGCGCTTGACCTGTTCGTCATAGATGTCGGTGACCCACAGTTCGGCGCCGGCTTCGCGAAGCAGCTTGGCGAGGTGAAATCCGACGTTGCCGACGCCCTGAATCGCCACGCGGAGCCCCTTGAGATCGTCGCGGCCCAGCTTGTGCCGCGCCGCCGCTCGAATGCCGATGAAGGTGCCGTAAGCGGTGGCCGGAGACGGATCGCCGCTGCGCATTCCGCCTTCGCGGGTTTGCTTGTCGAGGATACCGGCGACATACGGAGTCTCCTCGCGCATGATTTTCATATCGGCGACGGAAGTCCCGGAATCCTCGGCGGCGATGTAGCGGCCGCCGAGGCGATCGATCGACCGCCCCATGGCCCGCAGCAGGGCCTCCGATTTGTCGGTTCGCGGGTTGCCGATGATCACCGACTTGCCACCGCCGATATCGAGATTGGAAACGGCGCATTTGTAAGTCATGCCGCGGGACAATCGCAGCACGTCGCGGATGGCCTCCTGCTCGGAGGCGTAAGGCCACATCCGGCAGCCGCCGAGCGATGGTCCCCTGTTGGTGTTGTGGATCGCGATGATGGCCTTCAGGCCGGAGCCTTCGTCACGGAAAAAGGTAACTTGTTCGTGGTTGTCGAAGTCCCGTTCGCCGAATGTCGACATGACGCATCTCTCCCCATGATGTCATAACCGAGACCGCTCGTCGTTTGTTCCATATGGCGATCGTGTCGGGGAGTTACTATCCAAAAAAACGGCGGCGGATTTTTGTCGATCCTGTGTCCTCGTTGCCTCCGCGTTTGCCGCCGACCGCGCCCCCTCGTCGTTACGAGGCGCGTAGGGGGCGCGGCCGACCATGTCCACCTGTTATCGGATCGGCGATTTGGGGGGTGGGGGGGAGCCAATCGATTTTTTCGAAAACAACCCCATGCAAAGTAGATTTCCATTCTTGATTGCGTGCCTATCCGGTTTAGACAGACACCCACTACATACAGAGTAAACGACGCGTCATGCCGACACCGCCCGATCGGCCGGTTA